>JBPXJS010000008.1:0-675284 GCA_051715425.1 Bacteroidota bacterium
ACAACCGGCCACTTTTTTGCATCACCGAATCGGGTGCAAAAAAACGGTAACGCGTTTGGGCCTGTGTTGTTTGGTTCATAGCTGTTATCATCATCAGGAATGATGTCAATACTGAACATTTCAGAAATGACGTTTTCAAGGGCGCGAATATATTATGAAGAAACTTAGCATGGTGGTAGGGAAAACCCGCCTTTTGGGTTTTATTCGTTTAACCATCAAATCCGGTCTTGGAAATCAATGTTTTATTTTTTCTACAAAAATTATTTACGTCCGACCAATGACCAAAAGGGGCAGATAAGTGTGAAAATTTTAACTGTTCGTTAACTTTTGTTTAGTTTTTAAACGCAAAAAATAAAATGAATGAACTGCATTTACAGAAAATTTTTTCTCTGGTTTAGATCAATAAATTTATACTATTTGAAACGCTCTATAAAATAAACAGATATGGCTTAAGAAATAATTAAGGAGGTAATTAGATCACAGAGCAACAATGTTCGGTGAAATACACAAATTAAAAAGCAGGCTAAACGTTCCTGAAAAACTGAGGATTAGCTGATTAATCCTTTTTCTCTCGCGGTTTTTACTGCCTGCATGCGGCTCCCGACATCCAGTTTTTCGAAAACCCTTGAAGAATGCGTTTTGATGGTGTTGAGCGATACAAACAAGGCATCAGCTATTTCCTGGTTACTCAATCCCTTTGCCATTAATTGCAATACCTCCAACTCACGTTTACTTAAGCCGGTGGCATCAAATTCTTTTTGGTTAAATGCAAAGGTTTTCTCAGGAATTCTTATCTCCTTTTCAACCACAATGGTCTCCACTTTGGGTTTGGTTAGTTTTAAGGCCAGCCAGATTCCAATTCCGGTAAATATGATCGCTATGGCACCTGCATAAATCTCGAAAGCATGATTATAAATCACAAAACGCAGCTCCAGCCATTTTAATAAAAACAGGAGAATAGCCATGGCAAAGCCATATAAAACAGTTTGTTTAGAAAATTTCCATACCATCAGGGTTGCTAAAATAAATAAATCCCATTGTTATTCATGCTCATTTAAAATACTTTTGATTTTAATGAGCACCTTACAGATTCAGTTTTTTGGTGCTGCACGGCAGGTTACCGGCAGCAAACATTTAGTTACCACTCCATCAGGCAAAAAAATCCTTCTTGATTGCGGTCTTTTTCAGGGCAAAGCTCAAAACACGCGCGATTTGAACCGCCATTTTGGTTTTACACCACACGAAATAGATTACCTGGTTTTATCCCATGCCCATATTGATCATTCAGGCCTGATTCCACGATTGGTGCGTGAGGGTTTCAGAGGAATTATATTTTGCACTCCGGCAACACTTTCGCTTTGTGAAATTATGTTAATGGATTCAGCACATATTCAGGAGTCGGATTTGAAATATGTGAATGAAAGACGCAAAAAACGCAATGAAGAAATGCTTGACCCTTTATATGATGCGGAAGATGTGGAAAAAGCACTGGATCTGGTAACCCTGGTTGAGTATGATGAAGAACTTCAAATTGACCATGAAACAACACTTTTGTTTACCGATGCCGGCCACCTGCTGGGCAGCGCATGCGTGCACCTGGATATTAAAACAGGACCTCATTTAAAAAAGAGAATAACGTTTAGTGGTGATATAGGTTGTTACGGACGCAAAATCCTGCGCGACCCGGAACCGTTTCGCCAATGTGATATTTTAATATGTGAATCGACCTACGGTGACCGCCTGCATCCGGATCGTAAGAATGAAGAGGAACATTTGCTGGAAATAGTAAAACGGACTTGTGTGGAAAACCTCGGTAAATTAATTATCCCTGCCTTTAGTGTTGACCGTACCCAGGAAATTATTTACTCCCTGGATAGAATGGCGAATGCCGGAACATTACCCAATATTAAAGTATTTGTTGATAGCCCCTTATCTGTTAAAGCCACAGCAACCATCAGAAAACATGAAGAGTGTTTTGATGAAGAGTTTATTGAATACATCTCACATGATCCAAATCCCTTTGGTTTTAAAAACCTCAAATACATCAGCCTGGTTGAAGATTCGAAGGCGCTGAATGATATCAAGGAACCCTGTGTGATTATTTCATCATCAGGTATGGCAGAAGCCGGACGTGTAAAACACCATATTAAAAACAATATTGGCAATGCCCAAAACACCATTTTGCTGGTAGGTTATTGCACACCCGAAAGCCTTGGCGGGCGGTTAAAAGCAGGCAATAAGGTTGTGCGCATATTTGGAGAAGACTTTGAGGTGAAAGCCGGTGTAGAATCTCTTGAATATTATAGTGCACATGGCGATTACGGAGAGATGTTTCGCCTGCTGGAATGCCAGGATAAGAAAAAAATAAAGCAGGTATTTCTGGTTCACGGAGAATATGAAACACAACAAGCGTTTAAAGAAAAATTTATAGAACGGGGTTATAACCATATTGATATTCCGGCACATGGAGAACTATTTACTATTTAAATGAAAGAATCGAAACGAAATATTTTGTTCCTTGTATTGGGTTCCTTTTTTATTGCCAATGCCATTATTGCTGAATTTGTTGGTGTTAAAATTTTCTCTGTAGAAGGTACATTGGGAATTACCCCTTTTGCCATTCAATTATTTGGCGATACCTACTCCTTTAATATGACAGCCGGAGTATTGCTTTGGCCGGTAGTATTTGTGATGACCGATATTATTAATGAATATTTCGGACGCAATGGGGTTAGGTTGTTTTCCTACATAGCAGCCGCCTTAATAAGCTATGCTTTTTTTGTGGTGTATGCTTCTATACAAACCGCTCCCGCAGCATTCTGGCTGATAAAAGAAACAGCAGAGGGACCGGTGAACATGCAACAAGCCTTCAGCTCCGTTTTCGGGCAAGGTCTTTGGATTATCATCGGATCACTGGTTGCATTTCTGGTTGGGCAGCTTATTGATGTTAGGGCATTCCATCACATCAAAAAACGCACAGGAGAAAAAGCCCTTTGGTTGCGGGCCACAGGTTCAACACTCATCTCTCAGTTAATTGATAGTTTTGTGGTATTGATTATAGCCTTTTACATTGGAGGAAACTGGCCACTTAAAATGGTGCTTGCGGTTGGTTTAGTGAATTACATTTACAAATTTATAGTAGCCGTATCACTAACGCCTGCACTATATCTCATCCACCAGGTGATTGATTCCTATCTGGGAAAAGAACTGGCACAACGGATGATGAAAGAAGCGCATGAGGAATGATGTGAAAATGTGTTGATGTGTTAATGTGCGGAGGTGTTGATGTGTACATCCAACTTCGAACTAATAACTTCGAACTTCATAACTAATCACCCAACATTTTTTATTTACCGCAAAGGCGCTAAGGCTGATGTACAGATGTGAAAATGTGCAGATCTGCAGATGAACTTCGAACTAATAACTTCGAACTTCTTAACTTCAAACTGTGAACTTAAACTACCGCAAAGAAGCTAAGGCGCAAGGGGATGATGTGCAGATGCGAAAATGTGTAGATGTGCAGATGAACTTCGAACTAATAACTTCGAACTTCTTAACCTCAAACTGTGAACTTAAACTACCGCAAAGACGCTAAGGCGCAAGGGAGGATGTGCAGATGCGAAAATGTGTAGATGTGCAGATGAACTTCGAACTAATAACTTCGAACTTCTTAACTTCAAACTGTGAACTTAAACTACCGCAAAGACGCTAAGGCGCAAGGGGATGATGTGCAGATGCGAAAATGTGTAGATGTGCAGATGAACTTCGAACTTCTTAACCTCAAACTGTGAACTTAAACTACCGCAAAGACGCTAAGGCGCAAGGGGATGATGTGCAGATGTCCTCCAGGCAGGTAACATTTAAAACTAAAGAACTTCGAACCTCACGGGCCAAAAAACTTCGAACTAACAACTTCGAACTTCTTAACTAATAATTCAACATTTAAAACTCCACCTTCAGCATTTTCAAAATTTCGACTATCCAACCAATCACTGAGCACTAAGCACCAGGCACTATTTTCAAATTCCCAACGCCTATTTCTCCAGTACTTCTATAAAGTATCGGAATCCAATCATTGGGCCAAGTTCACGTTCAGGAAACTCTTCGGTTGCGTCAAGGGTTAGGTAGTAACCAGGGCTTAAAAAATTACCCCCTTTTCTTCTGCCACGTTCATCCAACATTTCAGAAACGTTTCCTGCAACATGATAACAGCCTAAAGAATTTGGAGCTATTGATTCACCTGCACCCATCAGATAAAAAGCGGAAAATGCCATTACGGAAACAGGTGATGTGCCATATTTACCAGACTCAATAAAGGCCAGATTTCCATTGTTATCTCTTTTTATTGTAAAGTCGTATACAACACCATAATTGGCTTTGTAACCCTTGCGCAGATCGAAGGTTTGGATACCCTCCCATGGATATAACCTAAATTTTCCGTTGCTCGTAAACATTCTTTTCCATTGTTGCTCTGATGGAAGCTTTACAAGTACTTTTTTGTATTTACGGGCAGGATCGTTGTTGTACTTTTCTGTAAGCCATTTACAAAACGCCACAGCAGCATCATAGGAGATATTTACAACAGGATGTTCTGCATAAGCCGGATGCCAGTGGTATACATTTACCAGGGGTTCATTATAAGATTCCTGCATACGCCAGCCGGTGCTATCCACTTCAAACCGTTTGTAATTTTGCAGATCACCTTTGGATTTAAGTTCGTTTAAAAATTGCCTGTACTCCACATTCATCACCTCATATTTCCCGCACAGAAGGGTATCTGGGGTGATAGTAACCATGTTTTTGTCGAGGTATTTCGCCCAACCTTTTTTTAATGGTTTATAAACTTGCTGAGCATGTAACTGAGTAAATAGAAATCCGCTTAATAAGCAAACAAGAGTAGTTTTCATAGGTTCAATATTAAAGGGTAAAACTTCTGAAACAAAATAGATATCAAATAACAAGAACCGATACCGCAACAGAGTAAAGTACACGATAACGATGTATTAACTTATAACCTTAAATTTTATTGTATCTCATCTGAAATAAGCCTCTGCCACTCCAACAGAAATGTGTAGATGTGCAGATGAACTTCGAACTTCTTAACCTCAAACTGTGAACTTAAACTACCGCAAAGACGCTAAGGCGCAAGGGAGGATGTGCAGATGTGAAAATGTGCAGATGAACTTCGAACTTCTTAACTTCAAACTGTGAACTTAAACTACCGCAAAGACGCTAAGGCGCAAGGGATGATGTGTAGATGTGAAAATGTGCAGATGTGTAGATGAACTTCGAACAAAAAAACTTCGAACTTCTTAACCACCCAACCAACCACAGCCCACCGTGCACTGAGCACTATGCACTGAGCACTAATGACAAATGCCCAATGACAAGTGACCAAATAATGCGTATCTTGCACCCTCATTTTAAAAATTATAATGGAATAATGGAACTTGTAAACAATGCTTACGAAGCCGGTGGTGTACGTTTGACCGACATTGCAAACGAATTTGGCGCACCCGTTTATGTGTATGATGGTGAGAAAATAGTATCACAGTATAAACGTTTGAAGAACGCGTTTAAACCTCTGAACATAAAGGTAAAGTATGCATGCAAGGCATTAAACAATTCAGCTATTCTTAAGTTGTTAAAAAGTGAAGGAGCAGGATTGGATACTGTTTCTATTAATGAGTTGATGCTTGGTTTACGGGCCGGGTTTGCTCCGGAGGAAATTATTTTTACGCCTAACTGTGTAAGTTTTGCAGAGATAAAAGAAGCGGTTGCCAAAGGGGTTCATATCAATATTGACAATATCTCTATTCTCGAACATTTTGGGGCTGAATATGGAAATACGGTGCCATGTTGTATCCGTTTAAATCCACATATTCTGGCAGGTGGTAATTCAAAAATTTCAACCGGCCATATTGATTCCAAATTTGGTATCAGCATTTACCAGTTGAGGCATGTATTGAGGGTGGTAAAAACCTATAATATTAAAATTAACGGGCTTCATATGCATACCGGAAGTGATATCCTGGATGCCGGTGTTTTTCTTCAGGGCGCTGAAATTTTGTTTGATGCCGCCAAAGATTTTCCTGATCTGGAGTTTGTTGATTTTGGAAGCGGATTTAAAGTTGCTTACAAAGATGGCGATGTAACTACCGATATTGATGAGCTGGGCAATGCTATTTCACAGCGTTTTATGGAGTTCTGTAAAGAATACGGTCGCGACCTTGAATTGTGGTTTGAACCAGGCAAATTTATGGTGAGCGAGGCCGGATATTTTTTAACAGCCTGTAATGTGATTAAACAAACCACTGCAACCGTATTTGTTGGGGTAAACTCCGGTTTAAATCACCTCATCAGACCCATGTTATATGATTCGTACCACGAAATTGTAAATATCTCCAACCCTGAAGGGAAACAGCGCATCTACACTGTGGTGGGCTATATCTGCGAAACAGATACTTTTGGATGGGACCGTAAAATGAGTGAGGTGCACGAGGGAGATATCATCTGTTTTAAAAATGCAGGTGCTTATGGTTTTACCATGAGTTCCAACTACAATGCACGTTTCAGGCCTGCCGAGGTATTAATTTACAAAGGCAAGGCGCACCTCATCAGGCAAAGGGAAAACTTTGATGACCTGATAAAAAACGAAGTTGATATTCAATTATAAAAATACGGGCTCCGGCCCGTTTTTTTGTGCCTCATAAAATTTATATATATTGCTCTAAATAATTCATACCAACATGAAAAGAATACTTTATTTATTCCTCCTTTTGAGTGCCGGAGTTACCGCTCAGGAACGCCTTACCCCCGAAATGTTATGGAAATTTGGAAGGGTAGCCAATCCGCAATTATCGCCCGATGCCAAAAGCCTGTTATTTGAGGTAAAAAAATACGACCTGGGCGCCAATAAAGGAACAAATAATGTGTTTCTCACATCCCCTGCAGGAGGCAATCCTGTTCAGGTAACCGATGATGCCACCAATGCCTTTAGTACACGCTGGAGACCCGATGGTAAAAAAATAACCTTCCTCTCATCAGCCTCAGGAAGCGTGCAGCTTTATGAGATAAACCCTGATGGAAGCGGCAAAACTCAGGTTACCAATATTGAAGGCGGAATAAGCAGTTACAAATATTCCCCTACGCTGATGCATATAGCCTACACTGCCGATGTAAAACTGGATCGTACCGCTGCAGAAATGTATGGTGATTTGCCGGAAACCAAAGCCCGAATTATTGACGGATTATTTTACCGCCATTGGGATAGCTGGCACGATTACGCCTACAGCCATATGTTTATTATTGGCTACAGCAATGGCGCGGTTACAGGTGAGTCAACCGATATTATGAAAGATGAAAAGTATGATGCCCCGCTACAACCATTTGGTGGAGAAGAGCAATACAACTGGAGTCCTGATGGCAAACGTTTGGCTTATACCAGCAGAAAATTGAATGGTACACAGGAAGCACTAAGTACCAACAGCGATATTTATGTGTATTTTATCGATTCGAAAAACACCACCAATATTACAGAAGCAAACTCAGGTTACGATACAGAACCGGCATTTTCGCCTGATGGAAAAAAACTGGCATGGTTAAGCATGAAAAGGATCAGCAACGAGGCTGACAAAAACAGGCTGATGATTTACCAGTTTGATTTCAGAACCACCACTGAGGTAACAGAGAAATTTGATTATCCGGTTGAACAATTTGAGTGGACCGGAAATATAGCGTCAGGTAATAAACTCTATTTTATTGCCCAATATCAGGGAACCAGAAATATTTTTATGAGCGAGGAAAAGGTAAAAAAAACAGGAGCAGTTTATTCAGCAGTTGAACCTGTAACTACCGGAGACCATGATTATGTTTCGATAACAGCTAAGGCTCCGGATAAAAAAACTTTTGCCATGGTAGGTGCCAAACAACATATGAGTATGCCTACCGAGTTGTTTAATATAACCGCTAAAGGTGCTGAAACCCAAATTACCTTTACCAATAAAGCATTAACCGATAATATCAGCTGGGGTAAAGTGGAGAAAAGAATGATTACCACTACCGATGGAAAACAAATGCTTACCTGGGTTATTTTCCCTCCTAACTTTAATCCTCAGAAACGTTACCCTACCCTGCTATACTGCCAGGGCGGACCACAAAGCATGGTTAGCCAGTTTTTCAGTTACCGCTGGAATTTTCAGTTGATGGCCAACAACGGCTATATTATTGTTGCTCCAAACAGGCGCGGTGTTACCGGTTTCGGGCAGGAATGGACCGACCAGATTATAGGAGATTACGGTGGACAGTGTATGAGGGACTACCTGAGCGCCATTGATGAAGTGTCGAAAGATAACTATGTGGCTAAGGACAAACGTGCCGCAGTTGGAGCAAGCTTTGGCGGATACTCTGTATACTGGCTTGCCGGAAACCACCAAAAACGTTTTAAAACTTTTGTGGCCCATTGCGGCATGTTTAATACCGAGAGCTGGTATGGCAGCACGGAGGAAATGTGGTTTGCCAACAATGATAACAAAGGTTCATACTGGAGCACTCCGCGTCCAAAAAACTTTGATCAGTCGCCACATAAGTTTGTTCAAAACTGGGACTCTCCTATTTTGGTAATCCATAATGAAAAAGACTACCGTGTTCCGGTTTCACAAGGTATGGAGGCTTTTACAGCTGCACAATTAAAGGGATTGCAAAGCCGTTTCCTTTATTTCCCTGACGAAAACCATTGGGTTACCAAGCCTCAAAACTCCGTGTTGTGGCAAAGGGTGTACTTTGAGTGGCTTGATAACTGGCTTAAATAAATAAACCAAATTGCTCAATAATTTATCAAATAAACCTGCATCCTCACAAATGCAGGTTTATTTATTTAGATATTGGTATTATTTTTGGAAAGTGAGGTTCAAACAAACAATTATGAAAAAATTACTTTTTGCAGGAATTATTCTTTCTGCACTAACCATTGCCTGTACCAAAGAAGAAATAGATTCTGTGCTGGATGACGGCCAATTAAGCAACGAAGAAATTGTTTCAGGCCTGAAGGAAGCGCTTACAGTAGGAACAGACTCCTCCTCCACCATGCTCTCCAAACAGGATGGCTATTTTAAAGACCTTGCGGTTAAAATCCTGTTGCCAACTGAAGCCAATGCTGTTTATAACAATATTTCAAAAGTACCGGGCGGACAAACCCTGCTGGATAATACCATACTGGCCATTAACCGGGCAGCAGAAGATGCCGCTACCGAAGCCAAACCTATTTTTGTAAATGCCATTACCTCTATGACCATTGGTGATGGATTAAGCATTTTACAAGGTGCAGATACGGCAGCTACCTCCTACCTGAAAGGCAAAACGTATGATCCTTTGAAAGAAGCCTTTCAACCCAAAATCAGCAACTCCCTTTCAAAACCTATTGTACTTGGTGTATCTGCAGAATCATCTTACTCTAATCTCATCAGTGCATATAATACGGCTTCGCTTGGCGGAATTTTATTTGATCAGATTACCACCAACAGCTTAAGCGAGCATGTAACCCGCAAAGGCCTTGACGGACTCTTTTTAAAAGTGGCTGAAAAAGAAAAAGACATCAGAAGCAACCCGCTTGAACAGGTTACCGATTTGCTGAAAAAAGTTTTTGGTAAGAAATAATCCCGGCTTCATTGCTCAGGCTCCGTTTGGTTCAATTGTTTATGCTGTTTCACCTGCTTGGCCACGGGCAGCAAAAAGATACCCTTTTTAACCGTATCTATATCTTAGCGGGAGAAAACTACCGGGTTGGCTCTTCTTTTCACCCCAACTGGGACATCAATAGAATGCTTCAGCTTCAGGTGGGAATAAACTACTTAAAAGGCAATATTATTCTCAGTGCGGAGGGAGCCATGGCAGATAGCAAGGCTAACACTTATCCGGATTTCAGGTTGCTTTATTTTACTGCCGGATATGACTTTCACAAACAACTGTTTAGAAATATCTATTTCACCTGCGCCTTATCTGCAGGTAATGCATGGATGCTATTTGATGATAACCAGGTTCCGGAAAACCTTCAATCAGAATCAGAACTGGTGGTGATTCTTAACCCCCAATTACTTTGGAAATGGCGCAACCGCTTAGGAGTTGCAGCCGGTTACCAGTGGAACAGGGTGTACACGCAACCACGCATGGATATGCAATTTGCAGGATTTCAGATAAGGTATTACTTTAACACTCCTAAACGAATGATGCCGTGGTTAGAATAGTTGTTTTTTCTTTTTTGCTGATGGGGTTTCCTGCAGGTTTATTGTTTTCTCAAACAACCGACAGCCTGGCTATTGATCCTTTTAAACATGATAATATCAGCAGCCTTAACCACCCTGCCAGTTCACAAAGGCAAATGATTACTGCTTCGCAAATAAGACTGAGCGGGTATAGCCGGGTAAGCGACCTTTTTCAATTGATTGACGGGTGGACCTTTGCTTCTGTGAACGGAGACAAATGGTACCTTCAATCGAATGGCACTTCTCATTACCAAAACCAAAACTGGGTTTTATTGCTCAATGGACAAAAAATAAACCTCAACCGGTTAGATGCGGTTCATATCAATTTGTTGGGTATTCAGGTAAATGATATTGAACGCATAGAAATAGTGAATACCCCTACCATATACCTGAACGAATATGCTGACAAGGGTATTATTCATATTGTAACCAAAACGTATGCGCAGGGCATTACGGTAAAAGCCATGTATAACAACGGAAATGAAACCGGAGATCCGGGACCATACCGTTATACGGGTGCCAATACCACCAATATAAACCGTATCGGGCAAAACTATGCGGTTTCACTTGGATACGTAAAAGGGAACTTCTCCATTCAAAGCACCTTTAACAGCCAGGAGTATTATGCCCGAAGCGAAAGCGTGCGTTTAAGGTATACCCGATTTAATAACCCGGCTGTTTCGCCAAACAACGAAATTAAATCATCATTTACGCGGCTTGCTTTTCAATCCGGAAGATGGAGCCACCAGTTGCAGGGTACCATCAGCCAAACCAACGATTTTACTTTTATCTACCCCTATTCAACAGAAATACGCAACTACCAGCAGCACTTTTCGGCTGGTTACCATACCCTGTTTAAACTCACCCCTTCCAATCAGTTTCGGTTTAATTTTGCTTTCGATAATACAGATTTTAGCCGCTCCAGTGCATCCTTTTTTGTCCCCCCGGTTAAAAACCAGCAGGCGGCAACAGGTAATATTTCCTATACCCATTATTTTCTAAAACAGAAAAAAAACGCCATTGTTCAATCGGGTGTCGCATTCGATCATAACACCTACCAGTTCTATAGCTCAACAAATAAAAGCTCTTTTTTATTGATAAAACCTTATGCCGTTTTATCCTTACCTGCCAGCCGCAAAAGCACCTTCTTTACTGACGTAATGTTTACCACCAATCAGTCGGATATCGGGTTTAAAACCACTGCCGGTATTTATAAAAGAGCTGATATTATTACCAACTGGAATTTTTTGGTTTCATACTCCAACCGCCTGGCCGAAGAAGACAATAATATGGTTTATGTAATGGCGGATCGTTCAGAAAAACTTCAGTTGCCAAACGCCATATCACTTAGCAGGCTTTCCAATAACAGCCAGTTTACTTCCGATTTTTATTATGGCTTAACCATAGGAAACAACTTTAAATTTATATACAACCTGGGTTTTAGAACCCTCTGGAACCAATCGGCCTTTTTGCTCGATACCTCTTCCCTGTATTACCATATCTCCAATTATGGATACCAAACCGGCATGAAAAGAACTGACCTGATAAACCGGTTTTATCTTTACTACAATGTACTCAACAATATGATTTTCCATATACATTATATGCGCACCGGAAATATTAGTGGCAATGAGTCCCTATCCTCTTCCATCCCTAAGAACAAAATAACTTTTACTGCTGAATACCAACTACCCAAAAAAATTCAGGTATGGGGTCGGGTTTATTGGCAATCGGCCACCAACTGGAAAGCCTCAAATGCTGTAGACAGTTTTAGTGTAAAAGCCGAAGACAGTGCATTACCAGAGCTGTTTCTGATTGATGCAGGCATTGGGAAACAACTCTTTAAAGATCATTTATACCTGAATTTTACCATAAGAAATGTATTGAATAAACGCGAAATATACCACCCGCTTGGGGCAGATATGGGTTTGCGTATGTTTGTTACGGTTTCTCTTCATCTGGAGGGTTTAAGATTTAAACGCAAGTGATAACCAAACATTCCTATTTTTGCAACCGGTGATAATCGCATTAAAAGATCCCGTATTTAAAGAAATTTCTGCTGCCGCTTTGGAAATGAATACCAGGGCTTGGGTGGTTGGAGGGTTTGTGAGAGATCTGTTACTAAAGCGGCCGTCCAAAGATGTAGATATTGTAGTTTTGGGCGATGGTATTGATATTGCTCAACGATTTGCCGGTAAATGTGGACCCGATGCTTCCTTTTCCTTCTTTAAAAATTTTGGCACCGCAATGGTTAAAACCCATGAGTGGGAAGTAGAATTTGTAGGGGCACGTAAAGAATCATACAGCAGAGAATCGAGAAAACCAGCCGTACAACCAGGCACATTGCATGATGACCAGAACAGGCGCGACTTTACCATTAATGCCCTTGCCATTAGCCTGAATGAAGATGACTTTGGTTTACTTTCCGATCCCTTTGGCGGACTGGAGCACCTGCAAAGCAAAACCATTAAAACACCCCTCAATCCGGATATTACTTTTAGTGACGACCCTTTAAGAATGCTGAGAGCCATTAGGTTTGCAGCTCAGTTAGGATTTGAGATTGAGGCAGAAACATTTGAATCGATAAAAAAGAACAGGGAACGGATAACCATTATTTCCTATGAAAGAATAAGTGAGGAAATGAATAAAATGATGCTTTCCCCTGTTCCTTCTACCGGTTTTAAGCTCTTGTTTGATTGCGGATTACTGGAACTGGTTTTTCCTGAACTGTTTGCCATGGCCGGAGTAGATATCATAGATGGCAAGGCACACAAAGACAATTTTTTACATACCCTGCAGGTATTGGATAACCTGAGTTTGGAAAGTGATAACCTGTGGTTGCGGTGGGCGGCTATATTGCATGATATTGCCAAACCAATAACCAAAAGATTTGATGCCGGCAGCGGATGGACATTTCACGGGCATGAGGATAAAGGAGGCCGCATGGTTTCCAAAATTTTCAGAAGGCTTAAGCTTCCGCTCAATGAAAAAATGAAATATGTGGAGAAAATCGTATCGCTGCACCACAGACCAAAAGCATTGGCCGAAGATGGCGTTACGGACTCAGCCATCAGAAGACTGATTGTAGATGCGGGTGAAGATATTGACGACCTGTTTACGTTTTGCCGGGCGGATATGACCTCCCGTAACCCTAAAAAAATTGAATTATACCGCAACAACCTGAAGGAAGTGCAGCAACTGGTGGCCAATGTTTCTGAACGGGATGCGCTGCGCAACTGGCAACCTCCTGTAAGTGGTGAAGATATTATGCAAACATTTGGCATTGGTCCCTCCAAGGAAATAGGATTGATAAAAGCTGAGATAAGAGAAAGTATACTGGAAGGGAAAGTAGCCAATAATGAAGCCGATGCCAGAAAACTGATGATTGAGCTTGGCAAAAAAATGGGGCTCACTCCCGTTATTAAAACCTAATTATTACATTTGAAACATGAAGGTGAACATGGGCTTTAAAAATCTGTTTATTACCGGAATATTAGCAACCGGATTAATACTCACATCCTGCAGTAAAAAAAATCCGGATGATGACTCATTTAACATTTTTGGCATTGATGACGATATTCAGCTTGGCAAACAAACCGTTGCTGAAATTGAGAAAAATCCGACAGAATATCCTATTCTGAGCGAAGCGCAATACCCTGTTGCCTATGGTCATTTAAGGCGGATCACACAAACCCTTCTTGACGGAGGCAAAGTTTACTACAAAGGCGATTTTGAGTGGAAAACCAAAATCATTCATAAAGATGATGTGTTAAATGCCTTTTGCACACCCGGAGGATACATTTATGTTTATACCGGCTTAATTAAATACCTTGATAATGAAACGCAACTGGCCGGTGTAATGGGACACGAGATAGCCCATGCCGACCGCAGGCACAGTACAGATCAGTTAACAAAAATTTACGGAATATCTACCCTGCTAAGTGTGGTATTGGGTAATAATCCGGGTTTGCTTGCCGAACTGGCCACCACCATTGTAAGCCTTAAATTTAGCCGGGATAATGAAACAGAGGCCGATAAATATTCCGTTGTTTATTTATATGCAACCGAGTATGACGGACGAGGCGCAAAATACTTTTTTGAAAAACTGTTAAAGCAGGGTTCAGGCGGGCCGCCCGAATTCCTGAGTACCCATCCAAGTCCTGAAAACCGGGTAGAAAACATTGAAGCCGAATGGAAAGCATTAGGCGGAAAAACCGGACAAACTTTTGATCAGCGCTACACTGATTTTAAGAATAGCCTGCCACAGTAAAATTTTATTACCACAAGCAACCCTTCTGCTATAATAAGGGTCTAATGAGGTAAATAACCCCTCAATTATATTGAAGCCTTTTAGGGAATTACCTGAAAATGAGCTCATAAGGCTGTGTATGGTTAACGATACATTAGCCCAAAACGAGTTATACCGGAAGTTTTCCGGTAAGATGATGGGTGTATGCATGCGTTATGCCAAAAATCGTGAAGATGCTGCTGATATTCTGCAGGATGCATTTGTAAAGGTTTTTCTAAATCTGAAATCATTTAAGGGCGAGGGGTCCTTTGAGGGTTGGATTAAGCGCATCATGATTAACACGGCTTTAAAACATTACAGAAAAAATTTAAGATTCAGAGACGAATCGGATATAGAAGCTGCTTACGATATCAGTTTCGATAACCAGATTATCAGCCGCATTGCTGCTGCAGAGTTAATTGGTTATGTGCAACTGCTGCCAGACGGTTACCGTACCATCTTTAATCTTTATGCGATAGAGGGGTATCAGCATAATGAAATTAGTGGTATGCTGGGTATATCGGAAGGCACATCCAAATCGCAGCTCTCCAGGGCCCGAAACTTTCTGATTGGAATAATAAAAAAGAGAAATAATACATCATATGAATCGGCAGGAACAACAATTTGATGAACTGATGCGGCACAAGCTGGCGGATTACTCGGAACCGCCCGATATGCCCATGCTGGATAATATCCATACCAAAAAGAACCGGATACTGAAATGGTATGGACTTTACAGAATACTTGTTCTTGCTTCTGCCATAGGCCTTGGTTTATGGGGAAGCATTGAAGCGGGTAAACTCATTTCGTCACAACAACAGGCAAATACCGCCACTCCGGCAGCAACACACGCTGATCAGCAAATCCGGGATGCTGAAAGCATGTCAATCCAGGCTCAGGATAAAAACAACCTTCCATACACTGGCAATTCATCAGCCAATCAACACAACACCCTTTCAGGCGGCCATAACCATTCTGTATACTCAGGAAGTAACAGCACACCTTCAGTAACATCGGGAGCTGATAAAGAAACCAATTCAGTTAACAATGCTGCAAATGGAGTTTCTGCAACACCGGCAAAAGCCAAAACTTCTTCGCCTGCTAAAAAAGGTGACCAACCTGCAGAGCGTATGCAGGATATTGATACAAAATCTTCTGATAAAGGATCGCCTTCCAATAACGAGAGCAGCGAAAACAAAAAGGATAATAAAACAGAAGAAACAACTTCTTGTAATGCCGCTTTCGACTATTATGTTTCTTATAATGGTGAGGTAAACTTTAATAACTTTAGCGAATTAAGCACACATACAGAAATTAAATGGTCATTTGGTGATGGGGAAACATCCAGATCCAAAGAGCCTGTTCACTTTTATGAAAAAGGCGGTAGCTATGATGTTACCCTTATTGTAAAAAATACCAAATCAGGCTGTGAACATAGCATAAGCAAACGTGTTACCATCGGATTGCCTGTAGAAAAACAATTGCTTCGCTTAAAAGGAATGGTAAAATCAGGTGGCACCGGAACTAAGGAGGCTATTGTTGAACTGATGCAATTTGACAGAACAAAAAATGGCTATGAAATACTGTCTACCATTAAGGCCAATCAGTCTGGTATGTTTGAATTTGCCGGAATTAAAGAAGGGAAATACCTGCTAAAGGCCTATCCTGTTTTAAATGGTGACGGATATATGCCTACATTCTGGGGCAATACGGCCAGCAGTGATGAGGCCGGTGAAATTGTTGCCTTTGACGGAGATCAGGATTTAATCGGGTATAATATTGACCTGTTGTATAACCCTCTTGCTAAAATAGAACAGCCATCCAATTTGCTGGAGCAAAACCGCAAAACCATCTTGCTTTTTGATCAGAATAACCAGCTTGTGGCAAGCATCACAGCTGATGCCAATGGTAACTTCAATTTTGGCGGACTTAAAGCCGGCAACTATACTGCAGTTGATCCTGAAACCGGAAAATCTGGTTCAGTTGATGCAGGTGCAAACGGAAATACATCAGGTAATGCCTCAACTTTAGGTGGCAGCGGAAGTGTGGCTGTTTCAGGAAAAATAAGCCTCTCCCCTAACCCTGCAAAAGACATGGTTAACTTTGGCGTGGAGGCTGCAACTGAAGAAACCGCCACCATCATCATCGTAAATGCCAATGGGGTTGAAATCTATAAAACCCAGCAAAAGCTGAATGGTGGTTTTAACCAGTCTCAACTGGATGTTTCCGGTCTGGCTCCGGGTGTTTATTATGTAATGGTAATAAGAGGCAATAATAAGATTGTTACCAGCAGGTTAGTAAAGCAGTTTGATTCTACAAAATAAATAAGGTTTGTTTTGAGTATAAAGCCTCCGGTTTATCCGGGGGCTTTTGTTTTTTATACACCAGAAGACAACTTTCATCACCCAAAACAGCAACTTCATACACCCGCCCCCTGGAATTGGCTGATAATTCTTATACTTGCTTTAACCTAACCCCATGAAGTTATTTATGCCAATCTGCTCCCTGCTTTTACTCACTATAATTGCGGTATCATGCAATCAGTCAGGTAAAAAAGCACCTCCTGTTCCCTCTCAGGAGGATAGTGTATACATCACCCGCCTTTTCGACTCTGTTAAATGGTATAAAAGAAGCAACCTGATTCTTGCCAAACAATATACCGATAGTGCACTCCAATTTTGCACCAATGCTGGTTATGACGTGCTTAAGATTACCGGTTTAATACATGCAGGCTCCATTGAACTCAACTCCGGAAATATTGATTCTGCCTATTATTATCTGAACCAGGCTGCTGAGCTCTCTGTTCTTACAAAGGATTCTCTTCAGCTCGCACGTAGTTATGGCCATATAGGAAACCTGTTTTATTCGTCACTGGATCCACATTCTGCTAAAATTTATTACTTAAAGGCAATGGATATCTTTATTGCCCTGGCTGATTCCTTCCGCATTGCTCAATCTTATGAATCCATTGGCAATACATTTATGGATATCAGTGCAAACGACAGTGCAACATTTTATTACCAGAAGGCATTGAACTATTATACGCAAAAAGAAGACATGTATGGCGTGTATCGCTCCAAACAGGCACTGGCCACACTTGCATTTTATGAGAATAACCTGGAGAAAGCATCCTTTTTGCTGGCACAGGCAGATTCCATTCAGCAGTTTACCGGATATCAGGATATTGAACTGCATATTAAACGGTTGCTGCTGGAGGTACAGCTCAATATAGAATACCACAAAACACACCTTAATCTTCCGTTACTTCAAAAGGCCGACAGCCTGATGAGAGAAAATGAGATTTATGATCTGGAATGGTATATCAGCATCACTTATGCAAAGCACTTTAAAAGCATTAAACAGTTTGAAAAAAGTGTTGAATACTTTGAGAAGTCGGATAAAATAAGAGAGTCTCTGGTATCTCTGGAGACAAGAACAAAACTGGCCCGCCTCAACGCCAATGTAAGCACCTATGTTAAACAACAGGAACTGGATATTGCACAAAAAAACAATGAACTGAATGAGCTTCGTTTCGACCAGCAAAACACCATCCTTGTTTTTTTATTGATTGTATTGCTTCTGCTTTCTGTTATTATTTATATAACCATTCAACGTAATAAGCAGATCAAACAAAATCTTCATATCCTTACAAGGGAAAAAGCAGCTTATGGAAATATATTTAATCTGCTAAAAGACGGGATTGCTATTTACAACAAAGAACACCTGATTGTTGAAGTGAATCCAGCCCTATGCCGGATGACCGGGAAAACTCCGGAAAACCTGCTGTACAAAAAAATACCGGAGCAAATACAGGCGGTAATCAGCAGCGAAAAAGAGGAACCGGGTACGCTTCGGATAGAAAATGAAAATGAAGAAATCAATACCTACTATGTAACCCAAACAGAAATCAGTTATCTGGGGGAGCCTTGCATGCTGGTACTGCTAAGCGATGTAACAAATATTGTGAAGCTGGCCGAAAAACAAAGAGAGATAGAGCAATATGAATTTATTAAAAAGATTTCTGAACTAAAGATATGGGCATTGCGCTCTCAAATAAATCCTCATTTCATCTTTAACTCCCTCAACTCTATTCAATACCTTATTTTTAATAACCTTAATGAGGAAGCGGTAAACTACCTCACCAAATTTTCAAAACTGATACGTAGTGTTTTTGAAACCAGCGATCAAAAAGGTATTTCCGTTTCTCAGGAATTAAAGCAACTGGAATTGTATATTGAAATAGAACAGTTGCGGTTTGCAGATGGTTTTGAGTGTTCCATAAAACATAAAGGATTTACAGAGAACGAACTCAACAGCATTCTTATTCCGCCAATGATTTTGCAGCCTTATGTAGAAAATGCCCTGTGGCATGGGTTAAACCACAAAAAAGAGAAAAAAACGCTGGAGATTGAGCTGAACAAAACCGGTAAAATTATCTCATGCACGATAAAAGATAATGGTATAGGACGCAAGGCATCCGCGTTAATGAAGGCAGAGCGCATCAATTACCACCAATCTGCCGGGATGAGCAAAACCGCACAAAGAATTGAATTAATAAACCAGGCCGATGGCACCCATTCTTATGTAACGGTAAAGGATTTATATGATCAGCAGGGTAATTCTGCCGGAACTGAGGTGCTTGTAATTTTTGAACTTAATTAATAAAACATGTTAAACATTCTGATTGTAGATGATGAGTTTAAAGGACGCGAATACCTGAAGCAGGTGCTTGAAAAGTACTTTGCTGATAAAATAACCGGCCTCAGGGTTAGCGACTCTTATGAATCTGCTTTGGCAGAAATTAAAAGCTTTAAGCCAAACTTATTGCTGCTTGATATTGAAATGCCTTTTAAATCAGGATTTGATATTCTTGAACATGCAGGACCTTACCAGTTTGAAGTTATTTTTACCACCGCGTTTAACCAGTATGCCATAAAAGCAATAAAGTACAATGCACTTGATTACCTTTTAAAACCCATTGACCGCGATGAGCTTGAAGCAGCTTTAAACAAAACCATCAGCAGGCTGGAGAAAAAACTGCCACAAACCAATCTTGCCGAATTGCTTAGCCACTTAAAAACCGGATTAAACAAACAAATAGGACTTCCAACCATTACCGGTGTTTTATTAATTGATGTAAACCGCATTATCCGCTTTGAAGCTGCCGGAAACTATACCCATGTGATACTGGAAGGTAACCGCAAAGAGCTGGTATGCCGAACCCTGAAGGAAATTGAGGAAGCCATTAAACCATACCCCTTTTTCAGGGTGCATAAATCGCATATTATTGCCATTAACCATATAAGCGAATACCAGCGAAGTGATGGCGGGTTTGTATTAATGAAAGATGGCTCCCAGATTCCGGTTTCTAAAAACCAGAAAGACGAACTGATTACCTTATTGAATGTCATATAACAGAAAAGGACTGGCTTTCGCCAATCCTTAACCTAACCTAACATGAAAGAAGCTTAACTAACTACTCCATGATATCTTTATTTAATCCGTAACAGATGTGTTGAACGGAAAAATGGGGAAACTATCTTTCTTTTTCTTACTGTATAATACGGATAAAAATGCCTGAGATGCTTTTCCGGTGTTCATGCAGTACATTACCATGTCTTTAAAATAAAGGGTAGCATAAGAATTGGCAATATCCATTTTCATGGTTCCGTGAACAGATACATAATTATTTCCATTATTATCTCTGATAGAAACAGCCACTTTGTTTCCTTCATTAAACTTGCTCAGAGAATCAACCAAGGTATACGAAGAGGTTTTGCCGGGACAAACGGAGTCGCTGAAAACTATAGAAATCTGATATCCCCTCTCCATGGCTGTTATCACAAAATACCTTTTGTTTTTACCAAGCTCTTTTACGGCTCCTTTATGTTTAAACTGGATATTTTTTTGTTCAAACAACAAACTACCTTTACCTGAAGCTGATTCATCCGATCCTGTTTCATTGGCACCGGAAGGCATCAGATCACCGGCTTCTTCCTTTTTGCAGGAAGCAAATACCAGTACCGCAAATGCATATAAAAAAATCAGTTGTTTCATTGCTAATTCGGTTACAAACTTCTTTCTCTTTTCTGTTTTAAAGTGATGAAACTGTATGAAAGCACTTTTTCATTGGATGAACGATGCATTAGACTGACTAAACAACCCTGTTCTGATCATTAAAGTATTAAACTCCTGCGTGGGTAATACTTGTTTTAATGTGGCACAAACAGCCTCAAATGCCTCCGGTGGCATGTTGGCCTTCATTCCGTTTAACTGATGCACATTTTCAGTAAGGGTTTGGGCTGGTACGATGTGTTTCATAAACAAGAGCAGCTTATTAAAATCCATTGCCTTTATAAAACCAGCCCGTATAGCCAATAATTCTTCATCTGTAAAATGGTGTTGTATTAATCTCTCAGACACCTGTTCCTCATGAAGGATATGTGACAGGTATGTGCTGTGAAAATCACTTACCAATAAATAAAACTCATGTTGCTCATCACTGCTTTCAAGGCCTGTTAAAGCATTCATCCGCTCTTCCAGTTTTGCCTGCTTTTCCTCCAGTTCCTCATGCTCATGAATATCAAAGGCAGCGGCTTCAGGCACTTTAGTTGCCAGTGCTTTTAATACATATTCATTTTCAGTAATGGTATGACCGGAAAGCATATCAAAAAGTTCTCTGCCTGTATTTTTTAATTGCTTCAGTGATTCCGGATCAGAAAACTCGAGTTTACCCGCCAGGGTAGAAAAATTGCTCAGGGCAAGTCTTAATCCTTTATGTGGTGCCGAATACATTCTTACTCTTGTCATGTCTGATTGTTGTTGCAATCAAACCAACCTCATCAACCTGTTGATGTATTTATGCTGTGTTGGTTTGTGATACAAAGTAAAAACAGACCAAAACAAAGCAGCCCATAAAGTGTATGAGTACCCAAAACCTAAGGATGAAAGTAATAATCGGGATAGTAAGTAAAAAAAAACAGCCGCCTTATCGGGCGGCTGTGTAATTGTTTATAGTGAGCTCAGGCTGTTTTTGAGCACTTCTATTTTAGCCACAGCATCAGCTTTTTTCTGCCTCTCTTTTTCTACCAGTTCTGGTTTGGCATTGGCAACAAATTTTTCATTGTTCAATTTGGCATCAACAGATTTTAAAAAGCCTTGCAGGTATTCAATTTCTTTTGAAATTTTTTCCTTCTCTTCTTCTGCATTTACCTCTATCTGAAGGTGAACATAAACCTCATCCGTATTTACCGGGAGCAACTGGGCTTTTTCCTGTTTCTCCTGAACAAAGTCTATACGGCTTACATTAGCCAGTTTTTTAATTAAAAATTCAAATGGCCTGTAATGCGTCTCATCATTTGCTTTAATGGCAATATCAAAAGTCTCCTTCGGACTTATTCCTTTGCTGTTTCTAAGGTTACGGATTTGGGTAATACATTCCATAGCCCTGTTTAAATCACGCTTTCCGGCATTGCTTATACCAGGATAAGTAGCTATACAAATGCTTTCACCATCTTTACGATCTCCTATATTTTGCCAAACCTCTTCTGTAACAAAAGGCATATAAGGATGCAGCAGCGCCATCAGTTGTTCAAAAAATCCGATGGTGGCCTGGTAAGTGCTTTGGTTAATGGGTTTTCCATATTCCGGTTTTATCATCTCTAGGTACCATGAACAGAAATCGTCCCATATGAGCTTATAAATACCCATTAATACCTCGCTAAGCCTGTATTCTGAATATTTACCTTCCACATCGGTTAATACTTCATTAAACCTGCCGCTAAACCATTCGGCAGAAATCATATTGCTGCTCAATAGCTCCTTATCAAATTCCGCATCCGGCTTTACCTCCCAGCTTTTTACCAGTCTAAATGCATTCCATATTTTGTTAGAGAAATTCCGGCCCTGCTCTACCAGTGATTCATCGTACAAAATATCATTACCCGCAGGTGAGCACAATAACATACCCATGCGCACCGCATCTGCACCAAACTGTGCAATCAGATCCAGCGGATCGGGTGAGTTGCCAAGGGACTTGCTCATTTTTCTGCGTTGCTTATCCCTAACAATTCCGGTATAATACACATTTTTAAATGGCTTCTCTCCTCTCCACTCGTATCCGGCCATAATCATGCGGGCTACCCAGAAAAACATAATCTCGGGAGCTGTTACCAGATCGTTGGTGGGATAATAATACCTGATATCCTCATTATCTTTATTTTCAAACCCATCAAATACACTGATAGGCCAGAGCCAGGAGCTGAACCAGGTATCTACCACATCATCATCCTGTTTAAGCTCGCCTTTTTCAAATGTCTGGTTTTGTTTGGCAAACAATTGAATGGCTTCATCCTCCGTTTTTGCTACCGCATAACTTCCATCAGGTGCATACCAGGCAGGTATCTGCTGCCCCCACCAAAGCTGACGGGAAATACACCAGTCTTTAATATTATCTATCCAATGGCGGTAGGTATTTTTCATTTTTGCCGGATGAAACCTGATCTCATCGCTCATTACCGCATCAAGCACCTGGGGATTTTTAGCCACAAACTTTTTCATATCCACAAACCATTGCATGGATAGTTTAGGCTCAATTACAGCACCTGTGCGTTCACTTGTTCCTACCTGATTTTTGTACTCTTCAATTTTCTCTATATGGCCAGTCTCTTCCAGATCAATGGCTATTTGTTTTCTAACAGCAAAACGATCTTTTCCAATATACCGGCTATCAACTGCACGCTCATTTAAAAAACCATCGTCAGTTAAGATATCAATTACCTCCAGGCCGTGTTTTTTTCCCAGTTCATAGTCGTTCATATCATGAGCCGGGGTAACCTTTAAGCAGCCCGTTCCAAAATCAACAGCTACATACTCATCAGCTATTACCGGAATTTCCCTGTTTATAAAAGGAACAAGGGCTTTTTTGCCAATCAGGTGTTTGTATCGCTCATCATTGGGATTAACACAAATGGCAGCATCTGCCAGAATGGTTTCCGGCCGTGTGGTAGCAATAATTACATGTCCGCTTCCATCAGCCAGGTGATACCTGATATAATACAGTTTAGAGTTTACCTCTTTATAAATTACTTCCTCATCACTTAAAGCCGTTTTACCCTGCGGATCCCAGTTTACCATTCGCAATCCGCGGTAAAGCATTCCTTTTTTATACAGGTCTATAAACACATCCAAAACAGCCTCGCTTAGTTTCGGTTCCATGGTAAACCTGGTACGATCCCAGTCGCAACTGGCACCCAACTTTTTTAACTGCTCCAGAATAATACCACCGTATTTCTCTTTCCATTCCCAAGCGTAGGTTAAAAAATCCTCTCGCGACAGATCTGATTTTTTAATGCCTCTTTCACGCAGCATTTGTACCACCTTGGCCTCTGTGGCGATACTGGCATGGTCGGTACCTGGCACCCAGCAGGCATTTTTGCCCTGCATGCGGGCTTTGCGTATCAGGATATCCTGAATGGTATTGTTAAGCATATGGCCCATATGCAATACTCCTGTTACATTAGGCGGGGGTATTACAATGGTAAAAGGTTCCCTGTTATCAGGTTTGCTGCTAAAATACTTGTTACTTAACCAGTAACTGTACCATTTGCTCTCAATTTCCTGTGGAGCGTATGTTTTTGAAATTTCTTTGGTCATATATTGAATGGTGACGAAATTAATAAATGAAACGATGTTTTATGAAAAACAATACCAACAAAAAACCCTGTCCGGGTTGCGAACAGGGCTTGTTTGATATCTTTATCGGATTATCCTCTTTTTTCTTTAACCTTAGCTTTTTTACCTTTAGCATCACGTAAATAAAAGAGACGGGCCCTGCGCACTTTACCGCGGCCGACCACTTCAATTTTATCAATATTCTGGCTGTATAAAGGGAATATACGCTCAACACCTACACCGTTTGATATTTTACGTACAGTAAATGTGGTGCTAAGACCAGCATTGCGCTTTTGCAAAACAACGCCCTGATATTGCTGGATACGCTCTTTTGTGCCCTCTTTAATTTTATAATATACGTTAACTGTATCACCTGAATTAAACTCAGGGAAAGATTTTCCGTTTGTAAATTCCGACTCAACTAACTTAATGGCTTCTGCAGCTTTCATGACGCTTTATTCTTTAAAATGGAGTGCGAAAATAGGATTTTCCGCTTAAAACCAAAAATTTCTTTAAAATTCGTTTATTCACATCTTGCCTCACGTGTGTATCACAAACTACTCACCTCCCAATAATTCTGGTCTTCTGTTTTGGGTTCGCAGCAAACTTTGTTCATGCCTCCACTCATCTATCCGGGCCTGATGCCCGCTTAGCAAAACCTCAGGTACCTTCCATCCTTTATATTCGGCTGGTCTGGTATACACAGGCGGGCTTATCAGGTTATCCTGAAAGGAATCGCTCAAGGCTGAGGTTTCATCGCTCAGCACACCCGGAATAAGCCTCACTACCGCATCCACAATAACTGCTGCGGCCAGCTCCCCTCCTGTTAATACATAATTGCCAATTGAAATTTCACAGGTAACCAGGTTTTCCCTGATCCGTTCATCAACACCTTTATAGTGGCCGCACAAAAATATCAGATTCTTTTTAGTAGAGAGTTGATTGGCTATTTGCTGGTTAAACAATTCTCCATCAGGACTCAGGTATATCACCTCATCATAAGTTCGCTGCTCTTTCAACTTTTCCAGGCAGCGGTCAATAGGTTCAATTTGCATCACCATTCCTGCACCACCACCAAACGGGTAATCATCAACAGCCTTGTGTTTGCTGGTAGAATAATCCCTGATATTTTCCAGGTTTATTTCCACCAGTTCTTTTTGCAGGGCACGCTTTAGTATCGACTCACTGAAGGGGCCTTTAAAGTACTCAGGGAATAAGGTTAAAATGTCTATATGCATCCGATTTCAAATATCCAGTAATCCGGTGGGCAATTCAAGCAATACCTCTTCTTTTTCGGGGTTTATATCTACAATAAAAGCCTCCACTGCCGGTATCATCAGTTCTTTTCCTTTGTATGTGGTAACAAGCAGCGTTTGCTGTGGCAATTCCTCTATAGACTCGAGGTGGCCAATAAAACCAAACTTTTCGTCTATCAGTTTAAAACCGATTACATCGGCTACCTGCGATGCCTTTGTGCGTTTCACTTTATTAGCAGGAAAGAGTAAGGTGCGGGCCACCAACCGTTGTGCATCAATAGGAGAATGTATGCCCTCCAGTTTAATTACCGGCTCCTCTTTATCACCGCTTATTGATTCGATATAAAAAGGAACGGGCTTCCCCTGAAATTCAAGGAAAGCCCATTGTTTTAATGTTACGTTTTCTGTTAAAGAAACCCTTAATTCTCCTTTGGTACCATGGGATTTAACCACAGATCCGATATCGATGAAATCTTTTCTGTTTACCGACTTCATCAAATGGAAGGATAATTATTCTGCAGGAGTTTCAGTTGCAGTTTCAGCAGGTGCTTCTTCTGTTGCTGTTTCTTCAGCCGGTGCTTCTGCTAAGGTTTCTGCTGCTAATTTAGCGGCAATTTTCTGAGCTTTAGCTTCTTTAGCTTTGGTTTCAGCAGCAAGGATAGCCGCACGTTTTTCAGAAACTGACTTTTGTTGTTTTTCAACATGTGCACTTACTTTAGCCTGCTTATCATCCATAAATTTGGTGAATTTGGCTTCAGCCTGCTCTGCTGTTAAGGCTCCTTTTCTGATACCCACATTCAGGTGGTGTTTCATCAGGGCTCCTTTGTATGAAAGGATGGCACGACAAGTATCGGTAGGCTGTGCTCCTTTTTCGAGCCAGGCTACTGCCTTGTTTACATCCAGTTCAATTGTTGCGGGGACAGTTTGTGGTTTGTAATAACCAATGTTCTCAATGAACTTACCATCCCTCGGAGCACGTGAATCCGCCACCACTATGTGGTAATAAGGTGCTTGTTTGCGTCCATGACGCTGTAATCTGATTTTTACTGACATAATTTTTTAAATTAATCCACCGGGTCTCCATTCCGGCAGGGCGGCAAAGATGAATATTTTCTTTTAAAATTCAAAACAGGTACAAGTTTATGCCTTAATTTCTTTCTTTGTATAAAACACCACCGTATGACAAAATGGTTAATTACCCTTACGCTGCTTGCGTTTAAACTAAATACCCTGGCGCAATATAGCATGGTTAATACGCCATACCAACCAACCCGGGTAAACGAAAGGCACAGAACCAAACCCGTATTTTATAATACCATAGGATATTGCTACCAGTTGGATAAAAACGATCTGGTAATTGGAGGAACCAGCCTTGTGTATAAAAAGTTTGGGACCTTTCTGGCATATAAGGTTGGGGTGAGAAACTGGCTATTGCCTGAAAACGGAGAAGCCGGACCTGTAACCTACGAAAACGTATTAAAAAACAGCCAAACCAGTTCTAAATGGGGATTTACAGGCAATGAACAAAGAGCGGTAACCTTTATGATTAGTGGTGGACTCACCATTCCCATTACCAAAAGAATTCCACTTTATTTTGGAGCGGGCGGAACCCGTTACCGTACCTTTTTTGAATACTTTACTCCGTTTGACAGCACCACTTTATGGAATATCAATAAAAATCGCACAGGTTTTGAATTGAATTACACTGCCGGAATGATGATTCCTCTTGGCCGGTTTCTGATAAATGTTGGCTACGATCATAACCCGCGAAGCATCTTTATTGGTATTGGAATTGGGGGCCGATATGTTTATGAAGATGTAGATGAATGGTGGTGGGGAGCAAAGAAATAAATCCATTCAACCTTAAAAATAGACTACTAAATATCGTTACAGGGTTTATTTCATAAAAGGCATCTTAGGCATCATGCGGCCTGATCCCTGGAATTTACCAATGGTTTTCATCATTTTGCGCATGTCTTCAAACTGCAGCAGTAACTGATTCTCCTGCTGAATAGCTTTTCCAGTCCCTTCTGGTAAACATTTCCTGCGTTCCAATTTTCGTATCAGGAGTTCTCAATTTCTCAATACAATACTTAATATTTCTTAAAAAACAATTCGAAACCCGGGAAAATAGATTATTTTAGGATTTACTTTATAATATGATGTTGAACAGAATTTTAACCGTGGTATTGACATGCACCCTCCTTACAGGAGCATTTGGTCAAACCCTGATTCCTAATATACCCAGGATCAATGGATATGTTTACGATATGGCGCTTGATACGCCAAATAACAAATTGTATTTGGCAGGTACTTTGTCACATGGTGGTGACTTTGGCCAATTTGCCGCACTCACAGACACTTCAGGCACACTTTTCTCCTCTTTTCCTGTTACCAATGGCTTGGTAAATACCGTAGTTTCTGATGGTAATGGTGGATGGTATTTAGGTGGGGCTTTTACACAAATAGGTAATACCCTAAGCAAAAACATCGCTCATGTTTTGCCAAACCACACTGTAAACACAAATTTCTGGGAAACCAATGGTGAGGTTAGAACTATTGCAAGAATGGGTAACAGACTATTTCTGGGAGGTAGCTTTTCCTCCATTCAGCGAAGAGAAACCATGATATCTAAATTTGTAATGGTTAACAGGTCAACCATGAAACCAGACTTTTCTTTTCCAAGAGTGAACGGAGATGTCTTTTGTATTTTAGCTGATAGCAGTGGAGGCTTTTATATTGGGGGTTACTTTTCCAAGGTAGCCGACAGTACACGAACAAATATTGCTTATATTGATCATACAGGGCAGGTAACCGCATGGAAACCTTCTGTACTGGGTGACGTAAAAACCATGTCAATCCTTGCCGACAAACTGCTTATTGCAGGTTCGTTCACAGCAGTCAATGGAGTTTCACGATCAAACATTGCCGCAGTTAGTATTTATGATGGAAGTACACAGTCCTGGAACCCCTCTACCCTCGGGAGGGTAAACGCCATTGCTGCAAGAAATGATACGGTATTCGTGGGTGGCAATTTCTCTAATATTGGCGGAGCATTTAGAGATAATTTTGCCCTTTTAAATGCCACATCCGGAACAGCCTACCCGTTTGTTGCCAACACTACAGGAGAAGTTTTGTCTCTTTCTCTTCGGGACACTCTTCTTGCATTGGGAGGTGCATTTGGTCAGATTGGAGCACCTAGCAGACTTGCAGTCGGGGTATTTAATACCAAAACCATGACCCTTACTCCGGCATCTTATAATATAAATGGTATTGTTAATAATCTTGAACTTTCTGATAGGGGGCTTTATATTGGTGGATATTTTACTTCAATAAACGGTTTCACCCGTAATTACCTTGCCTCCTTAAACCCAGTAAGTACAAACCTGAACAACTGGATCCCTGATGCAAAAGAGGCTGTTACACGTATTAAGTTATGTGGAAATGCGCTTATTGCCTCGGACAATTACAATTCCCTTTCTCAAGACAATATTTCAACAAACGGAACCCTTACTGCTTATGATACCTCAACCGCTGCCAAAATGGACATTGGTGTTGCAATAGAAGATCCTGTTTATGCACTGGCCATTTCTAATTCTAAAATTGCAATCGGTGGTACATTTAAAGCAGCCGGCTTTGCCAACCGGTTAAATGTTGCCGCAATCAACACATTGAATGGTGATACATCTTCATGGAAACCGGCAATTGGTGGTATGGTATACAAGATATACCCGGACAGTGAGGCAATTTTCATTGGCGGTAAGTTTACTACAGTAAACGGTTCAGCACGAACAAATGTAGCTTCAGTTGATACAAACGGTTTACTTCAGTCTTTTAATCCGGTACTTGCCGGTGGAGAAGCTGTGAGGGATATTGTTACATCACGGGGATCTGTTTTCCTTGGTGGATTTTTTTCCACTTTCAACGGGCAATTCAGATATAATCTTGCTAAATTAAATAAATCAACGGGCACTATGACTGCTTCATTTAACGCCAATTGCCCGGCTTTAGGTTATGTATATAGTATGCTGTTGCATGATTCTGTTTTGTATGTTGGAGGTTCTTTTACTTCTATGGGCGGTCAGAGCAGAACAAATTTTGCATGCCTGGATACCAACACCGGCTCGGCTAAACTATGGTTTAACCATAATGTAAATAATGTAGTGTATGGTTTGTGTAAGGTGAGTAATAACCTCTGTGTAGTTGGTAATTTTACCACCATTAATGCCCAAACAAGAAACCGAACAGCCATGGTAAGCCTTGCGGGAACACAATTACTTCCATGGCATATCCCCTCTTCTTCAAATGAGCTAAGGGCAGTTGCTACCGACATGAGCAACCAACGTGTCCTGATTGGCGGAGCCTCAACCACAATTGGAAACAGCAATTTGGGAGGTCTTGCCTGCCTTGACTTAAACACCATGACTTTTACTAACTGGCGCCCTCTTGTGACTGCCGGTGATGTAAATAAAATTACCTTAAAGAATAACCGCATTTTTGTTGCCGGCTCATCTAATATGGCAATCAACGGTGTTACCCGTCCTTACTTGGCTTGCATAGATGCCACCACCGGCATACTTGATCCTACTTGGAATCCTGTATTTAGTGGTGATGTTAACACTATTGGAGCAATTGGAAACAAGTTGTTTGTGTACGGTGTATTCTCGTCTGTTAACTCTACCTCAAGATTCCGTTTGGCTGCGTTAGACCTTCAAACAGGCAGTCTCACTTCATGGAACCCAGGGGGCTCAAGCGTTTCATCTGTTACAGGTTTTTTGCAGGTAGGAAGCAACGTGCTTATCACCGGATCCTTTAGTAATATTGGCGGGCAAAGCAGGGAAGGTATGGTAATGTTAGATACAAGTGCCGGAGCAGTTATTACATCCTTTAATGCCAATTTATCTTCGGGTTCAATACCCAATAAACCTATGCTGCAAAATAATCTGCTATATTTTACGGGACAACCTTTCAGTATTTCCGGACAACTACGAAATGGATTTGCAGCCGTTCATGCTACAACAGGTGCCCTTCAACCATTCAACTTAAATAATATTACTTTTTCAGGCCTTCCTAAATCCTTGCAGTTTTATCAAAATTTAATCCTTGTTACCGGTAATTTCACTTATGTAAATGGGCAGCATAACAGGTCGATGGTAATTATTGATACACTTGCTCAAACGAAAGTAAGATGGGTATCTCAGATTAGTGTCCCTACAAACGATTATAATATAACCGCTACACCGGTTTATCAGAACCGAATATGGATCGGTGGACTCTTCAATAATATTGATGGCTTTTCTCAATACTATTATGCAGGTTTCAATCTTCAAAATATCCCCCTCTCCGTGAAATATACTGGTTTCAAAGGTTGGTGCTTAAATGGTGAAAGGCAAATTCAATTTACCACAACTGCTGAAAAAAATATAAACAGGTTTGAGTTACTGAATGGAATGTCTGAGGAAGCACTACATCTTAAGGCAGTTTTTCGTCCTCAGCAGGGCAACTTGAATGAGTACAGGTATAGCGATCAAAAAAACGGTGACGAATATTACCAGGTTAAAACCGTGACACAAGACGGTAAAGAAATACTGAGTCCTGTTATTAAGGTAAGCACCTGCGATCCGAATTCATTAAGGAATCCCGTTGTGTACCCTAACCCCACGAATGGCAAAATATTTATTGAGGGTAACCACACTATTTTAAAGGTTACCGTATATAACAGCTCAGGTATGAAGGTGCGGGAAACATCTTCTCTTTCGGAAATTGATTTGAGTGGAATGCCTAAATCCTTATATCTGCTGCATATAGAAACAAATGAAGGACTAATTACCAAAAAAGTAATTTTACAATAACCCTTTATTTCATAAAAGGCATCTTAGGCATCATGCGGCCTGAGCCCTGAAATTTACCAATGGTTTTCATCATTTTGCGCATGTCTTCAAACTGTTTCAGCAACTGATTTACCTGCTGAATATCTGTTCCACTCCCTCCTGCTATGCGTTTTCTGCGTGTCCCGTTAATAATATCAGGCGTTTTACGCTCTGCGGGCGTCATGGAATTAATAATGGCTTCAATATGTTTAAAGGCATCATCGCTGATGTCCATATCCTTTACGGCCTTACCAACACCCGGAATCATGCCCATCAGGTCTTTTAAATTACCCATTTTTTTAATCTGCTGAATCTGGGTATAAAAATCTTCGAAGGTGAACTGATCTTTTAATAATTTTTTCTGTATCCGTTGCGCTTCTTCATCATCAAAAACCTCCTGTGCCCGTTCTACCAAACTCACAATATCACCCATACCCAAAATACGCTGGGCCATACGATCGGGATGGAATACATCAAGGGCTTCCATTTTTTCGCCCATACCCACAAATTTGATGGGCTTATTTACAATGGACTTAATGGAAAGCGCTGCTCCACCGCGGGTATCGCCATCCAATTTGGTTAATATCACTCCCGTAAAATCGAGTACATCATTAAATGCCTTGGCGGTATTAACAGCATCCTGACCGGTCATTGAATCTACCACGAACAATATTTCCTGTGGAGAAATGGCCTTTTTAATATTGCCAATCTCTGCCATCATTTCCTCATCAATACTTAAACGGCCGGCTGTATCCACAATCAGCACTTTTACCCCATCTTCTTTGGCCTTTTTAAGGGCATTTTGGGCTATAGTTACCGGATTTTTATTGTCGTCTTCAAAATAAACAGGAACTTCAATCTGTTGTCCCAATACTTTTAACTGCTCAATAGCAGCCGGACGGTAAACGTCAGCAGCCGCCATCATTACACTTTTCCCCTTTTTCTTAATAAAACTGGCAAGCTTCGCGGTATGTGTGGTTTTACCTGATCCCTGCAAACCTGCCATCAGGATAATGGCCGGGTTTCCATTCAGGTTAATATCAGATGTTTGGCCCCCAAGTAATAAAGCCAGTTCATCATTTACTATTTTTACCAGCAACTGGCCTGGAGAAACAGAGGTTAATACATTTTGGCCCAGGGCCTTTTCCCTTACCGTATCGGTAAATTGTTTGGCTATTTTATAGTTTACATCCGCATCAATCAATGCTTTACGGATTTCCTTTACGGTTTCCGCAACATTTATTTCTGAGATTTTGCCTTGTCCCTTTAAGGTTTTAAAGGCTTTTTCCAGTTTACTACTTAAGCTTTCAAACATAATAATACTAACTTTGAGGCCGCGAAGATAAGAATTTGCATCATACAATTAAGTGTCGGACGAAACCATAACATACCCGGTGATTTTTTTTGATGGCTACTGTGGCCTTTGCGACCGCAGCGTGCAGTTTTTTATCAAACACAATAAAAAGCGAACCTTCCGCTATGCCACCTTACAATCTGACTTTGCAAGGAATAAACTTGGCAATAAAATAACCTACGACTCTTTTATCCTTTATGAAAAGGGCAAGGTATTTTACCGCTCAACGGCAGCACTTAAAGCCATGGCAAAACTTGGCGGGCTTTGGCCTCTTGTACTTATATTTTTGCTTGTTCCTCCATTTATTAGAAACGGTGTATATAACTTTATAGCACGCAACAGGTACAAGTGGTTTGGCAAATACGAATCGTGCAGAATACCTTCACCTGAAGAAAGAATCCTTTTCATTTCCTGAAGGAACTTTAACTAAATTTGCTTTATTTTATCTATGGAAAATTTGCTCCAAATTATACTCAGATCGGGTATTATCTATCTGTTCATTGTGCTTGCCATCAGGCTATTTGGTAAAAGAGAACTCTCTCAACTTTCGGTTACCGACCTTGTTCTTATTTTATTAATCAGCAATGCGGTACAAAATGCCATGGTAGGACCCGACACCTCCCTGCTTGGCGGTATTGTTGCTGCTCTTACCCTGTTTCTGATAAACTATATCTTTAAATTTTTCCTTTTTAAGTCAAGCGTATTCTCCAGATGGGTTGAGGGCGAATCAACCATGTTAATTTACAAGGGCGAGGTGCTTACAAACAATATGAAGAGGGAGAAAATAACCTACTCAGAACTGGAGGCCGTTGTAAGAGAGCATGGGGTTGATGATATCAAACATGTGAAACTGGCCATTTTGGAAAAAGATGGAAACATCAGCATTTTATCAGAAGAAATAGCCGGACAAACTTTACATCAAAGAAAACGGCATGGCCATCCAAAATTGAAAGGCAATACCTAATATATTTTTTTCAGTTTTTCCACTATATCAAATACAGCCGGGCAAACGGAAATATTATGAAGTGTTTCCTTAAAAACAGTATGCATTTTTCGCTGATCGGTATGCGGGTATTGGCGGCATGCATTGGGTCTGTGTTCATACACACCACAGTAGTTATCGGCCCCAAGAAACGGGCAGGGAAGTACATTCAGTACATAATCACCATCCTCATCAACATGAAGGTATTTGGTAATGAACTCAGCAGGCCTGAGCTTAAACAAAGCTGATAAACGTTCAATATCTTTTTGGGTAAAAAGTGGTCCGGTTGTTTTGCAGCAATTGGCGCAGGTAAGGCAATCAATGGTTTCAAAAGCCTCCTCATGCAGGCGTTGAAATTGCTGATCAAGGTCTTTGGGTAATTTCTTTTTCAGTTTATCCAAAAAACGCTTGTTCTCCGGTTTCAGTTTCTCGGCTTTGGCTTTTATATCGTTCAGGTTTACCAATGGGTTTATTTTACAGTGCAATATTAACTTTTAACAATAAATACAGGAGGTTTAACCGCATGCCTTACATGATCAACGGTTGAGCCAAAGATAAAATCCTTAAAGCCTTTATGACCATGGGCCGCCATTACCACCAGGTCTATTTCCCTTTTATTAATGATAGCACTGATGGCCTTAGCCGATTTTCCAAACCCAAGTTCTATATCAACCTGATATCCCATATCAATTAGGCGTTTCTGGTATAATTTCAGGTTTTCGTAATCATATTGTGTTTCTGTATCGAGAATCTCGTTCCCCATGCGCAATGCTCCGGCCGACTCCACCACATGTATCAATAAATAATTTGCCTTTGCCCCACCCATCGATATAGCGTGATGAATGGTTGACTCATCATTTTTGCTAAAATCAACGGTAAGGGCAATATGATGGTAGATGGGCTTTACCAACGGGTTTAATTGCAATGCACTTCCATGTGGAACCGCCTGTTTTTCCTGTTTTAATTTTACTACAAGCGGATTAAAAGTAATATACAATAAAAGAAAAGCGGCAAAAAGTGCAGTAAGTAAAACCAATGCCTTTAACCAAATATAATCATTGCCGAGGTAGGCATAAAACCCCGTAATTTCCTCATAAACCAGCTTTACGTTAAGGCCAATAATAATGAAGGCCGCCAACCAGGCCAAAAACTTTATACCCTTACCAATGGCAAAACTTCCCATCAGTTTTTTACTGGAGGTAAAATGGATGAGCGGAATAACAGCAAAACCCAGTTGCATGCTTAATATCACCTGACTTAAAACCAACAAATCGCCAAGTTTAGATTCGCCCAGAAAAAGAATGGTAAATAAGGCCGGCAAAATAGCAATAATGCGTGTTACCAGCCGCCTGATCCAGGGACTAAACCGCAGATTAAGATAACCCTCCATTACAATTTGCCCTGCCAGTGTGCCGGTGATGGTTGAGCTTTGCCCAGCGGCTATTAAGGCTATGGCGAAAAGTGTTGGTGCCAGCGATCCAAAAATATGCTGAAGCAACAGGTGAGCATCTTTAATATCCGATACCTGGCTATAACCCAATTGATGAAAAGCCGAACCAGCAAGAATAAGAATGGCCGCATTAACAAAAAAAGCAAGGTTAAGTGCCACTGCTGAATCAATAAAATTAAACTTGATGGCCTTTTTTAACCCGGCATCATCTTTAGCAAACTTGCGCGTTTGCACCAGGGCTGAATGCAGGTATAGGTTGTGTGGCATCACTGTAGCACCAATAATTCCAATGGCGATATATAATGCCTGATGTGATAAGGCAGAAGGAATAAAACCTTTAAACACTTCAGTGGTAGCCGGTTTTACAATAAGCATTTCCATTACAAATGATACTCCGATTATGGCTACCAGCACCAAGATAAACGCTTCCATTTTGCGTATGCCTTTATTTAATAAAAACAAGAGCAAAAAGGTATCAAGCACTGTAATGATTACTCCATACAATAAAGGCAAATCAAATAATAACTGGAGGCCAATGGCCATACCTATAATTTCAGCCAGATCGCAGGCAGCAATGGCAATTTCAGCAAATACGTAAAGAGAAATATTTGTCCAATGAGGAAATTGCTGACGGGATGCCTGCGCAAGGTCCCAGCCTTTAACTATACCCAGTCGTGCAGCCAGACTCTGCAGCAACAATGCCATCAGGTTACTCATGAGCAATACCCAAACCAACTGATACCCGAACTGGCTTCCACCGGCAATATCTGTTGCCCAGTTTCCCGGATCCATATAGCCAACACTAACCATATATGCCGGACCAATAAAGGCCAGCAGGGTTTTCCAGAAATTTCTTTTTTCAGGTACCACCACACTCTCGTGTACTTCACTTAAGGATTTATCACTCTTTTTTATCATTCGTTTTCTCTCCTTTTATATCATTCTAACCCAAATATGCTTGGCAACATCTCTACTGATATGCAATTCCGTTTTTTTATCCATGCCTATTTTAAAAGACCCGTCATACTCATTTGTTTCCAATACCTGAAATTGACGCCCAAGTGTGAGTCCAATTTTATCAAGGTGCTGAAGAAACAACACACTGTGATCAGCCACGCCCGACATCACAGCAGCCTGACCTGCCCCAAGTGTATTAAGAAGCACAAAATTGGTTTTTATGATTTCTCCTTTTTTGGTTGGAATGGGATCACCATGCGGATCGTGGGCCGGAAATCCAAGGAACTCTTCCAGCTTATCAATAAGATGTGGTGAGTTGATATGTTCCAACTGTTCCGCCACCTCGTGCACTTCATGCCAGCCAAATTTTAACTTATCGTACAAAAACATTTCCCAGAGGCGGTGTTTTCTTACCGTTTCTATGGCCACACGCCTCCCCTTTTCTGTTAAAATCACCCCCTTATATTTTTCGTACTTCAGCAATTTTTTTTCAGCCAGTTTCCTGATCATATCGGTTACCGAAGCGGCTTTTGTTTTTAACACTTCCGCAATAGAATTGGTGCTTACAGTGGAGTCTCCCGGTTCGGAAAGCTTATAAATAGCCTTGAGGTAATTTTCTTCCGTATAAGAATACATGGAGCAAATATATCATTTTTAGGCTAATCTAAAAATAATTTTGAAATCAACCTAAATATTGCGCTATAAAAATCCGCCACACTTGCTTACTTTTGCTTCTGTTATGATTATCAAAAAATTCCTGTCATATATTGTTTTCTGGCGCAAGGCAAATCCCGATGCCCCTCACTCTTTTAACCTGAAGATGATGCATGGGATAAATAAAATCTCTATTCTGATGTTTTTGATTGCCATCATTATCATGATTATCAAATTTGCTTTTTGATATTGGAATAGATATTGACCAGCTTATTTCACATTAACAACACAACCTTATGTTATTATTATTTATTGTATTCGCTTTGCTTAGTCTGGCAGTAGGCTGGCGCTTCAAATCTAAAGTTAACAAGTATTCAAAAGTGTCATTACGGCATGACATGAGCGGTGCCGAAATTGCAGAAGCCATGTTACGTGACAATCAAATTTATGACGTAAAGGTAATAAGCACCGAAGGACAGTTAACGGATCATTACAACCCTGCCAGCAAAACGGTAAACCTGAGCCGCGATGTTTATCACGGTCGTACCGTTACAGCAGCAGCTATTGCCGCCCACGAATGCGGACATGCGGTGCAACATGCCACTGCTTATTCCATGCTCCAATTCCGGTCGGCTATGGTTCCGGTTCAAAATGCAAGTGCCAGAATATTGAATATCATTATCATGGTGATGATGTTTGGCGGTATGTTCCTGTTCAAAACATTTCCTTTCGAAATTGTTTTGTTAACGATTATTTCCTGTCAGGCTGTAATTACCCTGTTTTCCGTGGTTACTCTTCCGGTGGAATTTGATGCAAGCAACAGGGCACTTGCCTGGCTTACCAACAAAGGAATTGTAATGGATAATGAAAAAGATATGGCCAAAGACGCACTTAAATGGGCTGCCATGACTTATATAGTAGCTGCACTCTCTGCCATTGCTTCATTGCTTTATTGGATAATGATGCTAACGGGTGCAAGGCGTGATGACTAATTTATTTTATGCTTACTTGATAAAAAAAGCTCAGGTAAAACGGGGCTTTTTTTATTCAAACCGGATGGCTTTTACCGGGGTAATTTTGGCTACAAAAGCTGAGGGGATTAGCAGAATAACGTAACAAACAACAAAACTTCCGGCATTAATGAGCAATACATCGGAAAGCAGCAATTTTACCGGCACCTCACTGAGGTAATAAGACTCCTGCGAAAGTTTAATCCAGCCCCATTTCACCTGAGAATAACAAAGACCAAGGCCAACCACATTTCCGATAAACATACCAGCAAGCACAAGGAAAGAAGCCATATATAGAAAAGAACCTGCAATCTGTTTGTTTTGTGCACCAAAAGCCTTTAACAACCCCACCATATTGCTTCTTTCAACAATAAGAATAAGCAAGGCTGTGGTCATATTGATACAAGCTACCACCACCATCAGAATAATAATAATTAGGGCATTGATATCAAGAAAACCCAGCCAGTCGAATATCTGAGGCTGCAATTGACGGATGGTATTTACTTCCATATGATAAGGCAGGTAAGGCAATAACCCATCTGCCACCTCATCAAGTTTGGTAAAATCTTTTAATTTAATTTCGTATCCGCTGATGGCATTTTGGTCCCAGTTATTAAGTTTGGTTATTTGCCTCATATCAGAGAAGGCATAAATTTCATCCATTTCCCCATAGCCTGTTTTATAGATTCCCTTTAACACAAAACGCCTGGCTCTTGGCGGGTCCTGCACAAAATACACCATTACCGGGTCGCCCACTTTTAACCTTAACTTATTAGCGGTATGCTGTGAGAGCAGTATTTCATTGGAAGCTACAGCATCCTGAAAAACAGGCAAAGCACCTTCCTGCAGGTATTGCTTAATAAAGTCCCAGTTATACGTTTTATCTACTCCTTTTAAAACAATACCTTGAAAATCATCAGCTGTTTTTATAATCCCTGCTTTAATGGAAATCCTTTGCAGGGCGGTTACTTCAGCATTTTTAAGAATCAGTTTTTCTACCGTGGTATCAACATAAAGTGGATTTGTTTCATAAGAATTGTTTAAATCTAACCTGCTTATTTGTATATGGCTTCCAAAGCCGGTAATTTTGTCCCGTATTTCAAGCTGGTAACCTTTAACAATTGCCAAAGCACATATCATTACTGCAATGCTAATTGCCACCGAGGCAATGGCAACCCTGATAATAAGTGCCGATGATCCGGAACTCCTGTCTTTGGAAAGACGCCTAGCTATGAAGTATGAAAAATTCAATTCAATAAATAATGTCCGAATATAGAAAGCTGTTTTCACTTTTTCTCTTTTGCTTCCTGAACCTTGCATTAAATGCACAGATAATCACAGGCGCTCAGCAAACTAAATCTTACCTGCCCCTGCTAAAAGGTAAACGGGTTGGCCTTGTGGTAAACCAAACTTCCATGGTTGGCAAAAAACACCTGGTAGATTCGCTAAAAAAACTCAAAGTAGATATCCGCCTCATTTTTGCACCGGAACACGGTTTCAGAGGAAACCATAGTGCCGGGGTTGAGATAAAAAGTGGTAAGGATACCAAATCAGGATTTACCGTAATTTCTTTATACGGAAAAAACAAAAAACCCGCTCAGGCCGATTTGGCTAAAGTAGATGTGATGGTGTTCGATATTCAGGATGTGGGAGCCCGGTTTTACACATATATTTCTACCCTGCATTATGTGATGGAAGCATGCGCTGAAGCAAAAAAAACGCTGATTGTGCTCGACAGGCCAAACCCAAATGGTTTTTATGTAGATGGCCCGGTTTTGGATATGAAACACAGTTCTTTTGTGGGTATGCATCCTGTACCGATAGTGCACGGAATGACCATTGGTGAGTATGCCATGATGATAAACGGGGAAAAGTGGCTGAAGGATTCTGTATCATGTAACCTGCGGGTGATCGCAATGAAAGGATACGACCACAATTCCAAATATACCCTGCCGGTAAAACCCTCTCCTAACCTGCCAAATATGAATTCTATTTATCTTTACCCCGGGCTATGCCTTTTTGAAGGTACCAACTATAGCCTTGGCCGGGGAACAGATAAACCTTTTGAATGTTTAGGCAAACCAGGTCTTACACATGGCAATTATGAGTTTACTCCTAAAAGTATTGCCGGAGTGGCAGAAAACCCTCCACATGCCAATAAAAAATGCAAGGGGTATTTGTTAACAGATTATGTCCAAACCATTTTCCCGAAAAAACCACAACTAAATATCGGGTGGTTGTTGGATATGTACGCACAGGATACGGGTAAGGCTAACTTTTTTAATGATTTTTTTCCATTGCTGGCAGGCACTGATCAGTTGCAGAAACAAATAACAGAAGGCGCATCAGAGCAACAAATAAGGGATAGCTGGAAACCCGGCATTCAACTGTTTTTAAAAACAAGAATGAAGTATTTGCTGTACAAGGAATTTAGTATGTTTACCCCATGAGTCCGGTTATAGCCCTTATAAAAAAAGACCTTACCATTGAGTGGAGACAACGATATGCCATTAATGGTATTTTGTTGCATACCATTTCATCTGTATTTGTTGTATTTCTTTCTATAAAAATGCTTAACCCGCCAACCTGGAACGCTTTGTTCTGGCTTATTCTCCTGTTTACCTCAGTAAGTGCAGTGGCAAAAAGTTTTATTGCCGAACAAAAAGGAAGAAGCCTTTATTATTATGGTATTGCCAGTGCCAGACAAATTATTATCTCGAGGGTAATTTACAACAGCATGCTGATGGTGCTTATAGCCCTTATATGCCTTGGTGTGTACATTACTGTAATGGGAAATGCAGTACAAAACCTGTTATTTTATGGCTTATGCATGGTTGCTGGGTGTATTGGTTTTGCGGGCACATTTACCTTTATTTCATCTATAGCGGCCAAGGCCGGAAACAGCAACCTGCTGATGCCTGTTCTATCGTTCCCGGTAATTTTACCCCTGTTGCTGGTATTGATTAAGGCAAGCAAAAAGGCCATGGATGGTATAGATTTTACGCTGATTTACCCTGACCTGCTGGTATTGCTGTTTATTAATTTTATCATCGTTGCCCTGGCATATATTCTCTTCCCGTTTTTGTGGAAAGAGTAATTATTTTGCAGGACATAAAATACAACTTCCATTGAGAATTATTTTTTTAGGTACACCCGCATTTGCCGTAGCTCCGCTGGAAGCCATAAGGAAGGCCGGATTTAATGTAGTAGCTGTAGTTACGGCACCTGATAAGCCGGCAGGGCGCGGGTTACACCTGCATCAATCGCCTGTAAAACAATTTGCTGTAGCACATGGAATACCTGTGTTGCAACCGATAAAACTGAAAGATCCGGTTTTTGTGGAAGAACTAAGGTCCTTTAAGGCCGATATTCAGATAGTTATTGCTTTTAGAATGTTGCCGGAGATAATATGGAATATGCCACCACTTGGCACCATTAACCTGCACGCCTCTCTCCTACCTGATTACAGAGGAGCAGCACCCATTAACTGGGCCATTATCAACGGGGAGAAAGAAACAGGAGTTTGCACCTTTTTTCTGAAACACGAGATTGATACCGGAGACCTGATAGATTGCAAAAAGGTAAATATCCATGATAAAATGAATGCCGGGGAGTTGCATGATAAACTGATGATTGCGGGAAGTGAGCTAATTGTTGACACACTGAAGCAAATTACCTCCGGATTATACACAACCAAACCACAGGGAAAACAAAGCTCCAAAACTGCGCCCAAACTTTTTACCCATCATGGGGAGATTAACTGGAGTAAACCCGGTGTAGAAATTTATAACCTCATCAGGGGACTATCGCCATATCCCGGAGCCTTTACCGCTGTAGATGGCAAGCTGCTTAAAATTTACGATGCCTTTTTTGAGCCAGGTAAACATGATGGAAAACCAGGAGAAATAAAGACTGATTTCAGGTCTTTTTTTGGTTTTTATTGCATTGACGGAATTCTGAATATCAATGAGTTGCAAATGGAGGGCAAAAAAAGAATGACAATTCAGGAATTTTTAAACGGTTATAGAAATCTGAATAAGAAATAGTACCGTATATTTGGCAATACACACTGTTAAAATATATATTTGGTAATGCGTTATGAACTAATTACTTTTGTTCCATCAGAAAATTGAGATATAATGTTTAAAAGCTTTTTACTACTACTATTTGGGTGCTTAATAACTGTTGGAGACGCTTTGGCTCAGTTGCCTCCTTCATCATTTGACCCCGTTATTGATACCCTTCCGATTGATCAGGGAGTTGCTTTTACACTCATTGCCGGTGCTGCTTACGGTTACAAAAAACTCAGAAACCGTTTTAAATAATCTCTCAAGGTTCTTTTGAGACCTTACATAGCTGATAAAGACAAGCCTCTTTTATATTTCCTTCTAAAAATCGGGATTCTGTACGGAATCTGGTATTTGCTCTACGAACTTTGGATTAAGCCTAACGGATCTTTCGACCATATTATTACTGAGTATATTACCCAGAGCATGATTTTTATGCTCAATCACTCCGGATTTGTAAGCCATTATACCATTGCAGAAAAACTGGGTGAAACCTATATTTTTATTGAACCCTTTTTACTTCCGGTAGTTAAAGTTGGCGCTTCGTGTAATGGATTGGAACCCCTTGTTCTGTTTGCGGTATTTATTGCTGCCTATCCCGGCAAAACCAGCCTAAAGCTTGCTTATATACCAGCAGGTTTATTGGTAATACATGGTATAAACATCTTAAGAAATTACATACTTACCATTATGGCTTACCATAAAAGCGAGCATTACGACCTTTTTCACCGGTATGTTTTTGTGATTTTTGTTTACCTTATTATTTTCGGTTTCTGGATGTTATGGGTAAACCGCTTAAGTAAAATCAGGGTGAAGCCAAATGAGCAATAACAGTAGAAAAATATGGATATACGTTTCTTTGGTGCTGCTAATTGGATTTAGCTTCATGAAGGATCTGTTTACACCAGATTATCTTAATTCTCCTTCTGCTTCGTTTCTTGCCCCTCAAAACCTGCATATCTCCAGAATTTCAACCATCATAAGCCACCCCGGTTTCTGGCTGACAGCCTTGCTGTATACCATGATTTTTATCATTATTCCGGTATTTATCCTGTGGTTAAAAGAGGAACCTGCAATAGCCAAATGGGTATTGGTAATCCTTACCATTCTTGGTTTGTTGCTTTATTTATCCGTATTCTTAAGCAAGCCAGCATTGGATATTCACCTGATTCCTAAAATAAACCGCTACTTTCACTCTCCGGTTTTTACCTTATTTTTGATTGCTGCTATAAAAATAAGGAACCGGCAAATCAATTCATGAATCAACCCACCCCCAATACCGATCAGGCCTCAACCCGCTCATTTGGTGCATTCAGAATAGCATTTGGCCTGTATATCCTTTTCATCATTTTTAAACTTTACCCTTTCAGGGATATCTATTTCGATCAGCTACCCGGAATAAACGAATACCGATTCCCTGTAAAATTATTTCTTGCCACCTGGGCAGTAAGTGCATTTATGCTCGCTGCCGGCTTACTCACCAGGGTATTCAGCATTATTAATTATGTGCTTATTGTTATTGCCACTTCCCTGTTTTCCATTATCCATATTGGTAGTTTTAATGATGATATATTAAGAATAATGGGATTAATGATGATTCTGTTGCCGGTATCATCCTCTTTCTCTTTAGATGCCCTGATGGCAAAAATGGCAGGCAAGGCAAGGCCTGAAATCACTTATAAAATAAACTACCAGCTTGTGCTTATTATATCATTGGGTGTAATTTATACGGGTTCTGCAGTTACCAAACTTTTTTCTCCATTATGGCAGGAAGGCCTGGGTTTATGGAAACCCTATGTAATTCCTTCGAAAAGGTGGCTCGACATTTCCATGTTGATGAATAACCTGACGATAATGAAATTCCTGAATTATGCCGTACTGGCCTGGGAGCTTATTTTTGTTTTTATCTTCTTTAAAAAAGGGTTCAGGTTATTTTTTGCCATTACTGGTATACTACTTCATGTTTTTATAGCCATGTTATTTCCGTTCCCGCTTTATTGCCTGGGACCGTTAATCTGCTATATTCTGTTTATACCAGATAGTTTCTGGAACCGTCTATGCAAGTACTTCACACGAGATGCCACTTTTGATATTCATTATCATCCACAGTCGGCTTCTGCTGTGCGCTGGATGAATTTTCTGAAGGCATTTGATTACAGAAAAAAATTTACTTTCACCCCCGGAGTTGCCGGGTTTGAAATTCCCCTGTCGGGATTAAGTGGAGAGCCTGCCCTGCAATTATTATTAAAACAATACCTGCTGCTCCGGATTGCCTTATTTATACGAAAAATAACCGCTATCAGACACAGGGTAAGCAACAGCTATCATACCTTAATAACTGATTTTATCCCTCGGGCAGAAGGTGGAAATGTTTTACCAAACCCAGGCCGGCAAAAACTGTTTGTATCCTTTTGTGTGATGCTGATCAGTATCCAGATCGTTATACAGGTTTATGGGGTTTATTCGATGTTAAAGACAGCTTCTCAACCTGCCAAAATTAACTTCCTCACCCTTGATTCAAGACGCTATGATCTTTCGTTTCACCCGATCAATATGGTGCGAAACCTGTTTGGTATTAATAAACGGGGCCTGTTTCTGGATGCCAGTTCAACAGGTAAACTAAAGGTAATACGGATTGCCGAACTAAATCAGGGACAGGAAAAAATGCTCCCGCTGTATAACGATAAGGGGTATTGCCAGTACCTGATCAGGGATTTTAACTGGACCCTTTTTGCCCACCACTATTTTCTTACCCCAGCAGGCATTAATGTCGAGTCTCTTAAAAAGTTTACTTCGTTCTGGATGAGAAGGGAAAACTTAAATCCCGACCAGACATCATTCAGAATATACAGCCGAACTTATACCATGCCGGCTGATTATGAGCCAGATTACCTGCGCAAAATGGAAGTTTTACCATGGTTAACTGAGGGACAGATTGACTGGAAAGACAGCAGTTTTTATTATACCCCTGCACTAAAAGATACTGTGCAATAAGGATTTACCCTTAAAAAAACTTCAAAAAAAATACTTGTGGTAAGTAATTATTGCTTATAATTGCGGGCTTTTTTAAGCGAAAGGAGAATTTAAAACTTGACACAAGAAAACACAAACTTAACCCAAAACGCACCGGATTCCAGCTTTGACTGGAGCATGGACAAAGAAGGTTTCAGCCGTTATTCAGCTGAAGAAAAGGCCGGTCTTGAAAGCCTTTACGAAAACACCTTAAGCACTATTGCAGAAAAAGAAATCGTAAAAGGAACCGTAGTTGGTTTCACCGAGAAAGAAGTGGTATTAAACATTGGATTTAAATCTGACGGATTAATTGCCAGAACAGAATTTCGCGACATGCCTGATTTAAAAGCAGGAGATGTTGTTGAAGTGCTTCTTGAAAACAAAGAAGATCTGAACGGACAACTTGTTCTTTCGCGCAAAAAAGCGATCAGCGAGCGGGCCTGGGAAAACATTCTTAAAGCTCATGAAAGTGATGAGATTGTTAATGGTTACGTTAAAACCCGCACCAAAGGTGGTTTAGTGGTTGATGTAATGGGTATTGATACCTTCCTTCCGGGTTCACAAATTGATACCAAACCTATTAAAGATTACGACATTTACGTTGGACAAACCATGCCATTTAAGGTGGTAAAGGTTAACCATGCATTTAAAAATGTGGTTATTTCACATAAAGTGCTTATCGAAGAAGATATCGAAGCACAAAAATCTGATATCCTTTCTAAACTTGAAAAAGGTCAGGTATTGGAAGGAACCGTTAAAAACATGACTTCATTCGGTGTGTTCATCGATTTGGGTGGTGTTGACGGATTGCTGCACATTACTGATATTTCATGGGGACGTATTAACCACCCTGAAGAAGTATTAAAAATGGATCAGAAGATCAATGTGGTGGTATTGGATTTTGATGATGAGAAAAAACGTATCAGCCTTGGCCTGAAACAGTTGAGCTCACATCCTTGGGACAGCATGGCTGAAACCCTTCAGGTTGGGGCCAAAGTAAAAGGCAAAATTGTAAATATTGCAGATTACGGTGCATTCCTGGAAATAGCTCCTGGTGTAGAAGGTTTAATCCACGTATCAGAAATGAGCTGGAGCCAGCACCTGCGCAATCCACAGGACTTTATGAAACTTGGTGACGAAGTAGAAGCAGTTGTGCTTACTTTGGATAAAGACGAGCGTAAAATGTCACTGGGCATTAAACAATTACAGCCAGATCCTTGGGTATTGATCAATGAGAAATATCCTGTTGGTTCTAAACATAAAGGAGTTGTTCGCAATATGACCAACTACGGCTTGTTTGTTGAGCTGGAAGAAGGAGTTGACGGATTGGTACACGTAAGTGACCTGAGCTGGACCAAAAAGATTAAGCACCCTGCTGAGTTTGTGAAAAAAGATCAGGAACTTGATGTAATCGTGCTGGAAGTTGATCTTGAAAACCGCAGATTAAGCTTAGGACATAAACAACTGGACGAAAATCCTTGGGATACTTTTGAAACCATCTTCACTGTTGGTTCAACCCACGAAGGTACCGTTCTTAAAGTGGAAGAGAAGAGTGCGACAATTGCACTTCCTTACGGTGTAGAAGGTTATGCTCCTATCAAACAATTGCAGAAGGAAGACAAGAAAACTGCAAAAGAAGACGAAGTATTACAATTTAAAGTTACTGAGTTCAACAAAGAGAACAAACGTATTGTAGTATCTCATACTTCTGTTTGGAGAGGCGATGTGGAAGAGAAAAAAGCCACTGACGATAAGAAAAAAGAAGGTGAAAGAGAGAAAGCTTCTAAAGCAGCTAAGAAACTGAACGACTCAAATGAAAAATCAACATTTGCAGATGTAGAAGGATTGGCCGCATTAAAAGCCCAACTGGAAAAGAAAGACTAATTTCTATTAGTACCTAAAAAAAACCCGGCACATGGCCGGGTTTTTTTTTGAATAAATTGGTTAAGTTTGACAAGAATAATTCTCTATGTATGAACTATTGGTTAGTTAAATCAGAGCCCTTCAAATACAGTTGGGAACAGTTTGAAAAAGACAAAAAAACAGTTTGGGATGGTGTGCGCAACTTTGCAGCCAGAAACAACCTGCGTGCCATGAAAAAAGGCGATCTGGTATTTTGGTACCATAGCAATGAGGGAAAAGAAATTGTAGGCATGGCACAGGTGGTAAAAGAGTTTTACCCCGACCCTACCGCAACGGATGGAGACTGGAGTGTGGTGGAACTTAAGCCTTTTAAGAAGCTGAAAAAGCCAGTAACACTGGAACAAATAAAAGCAGATAAACGCCTGGCCAATATGGATTTGGTAAGGCTTAGCCGCTTAAGTGTTGGTGCTGTTAAGCAGGCAGAATTTGATCTGATTCTGAGTTTTGCAGAAACCAAATAAGGAGTAGGAAATTACGTTATGTGGAGTTGGATAGAAAATGGGCAATAAACAATCTAAGTAAACAACCCATTACCAAGCTGGCCAGGGTGCTCACTCATAGAAAATGGGCAATAAACAATCTAAGTAAACAACCTATTGAATCATTTTGTAGATTTGTGCCTGATCCGGAAGTTACTACCTTATCCGGAAAGATCATAAGGAATACATTAGAAGCTGTTTAAACCATAATTACCGGAATTAAAAAGCAAATGCCAGACCCTAAAACCACTGAATACCTGATCAATCCGATCTTATCGGGCATGAGTCAAAAAGTAAAAATGGCAATTGATGTGGTTCCTACAAAAAAAAATAGTACAATTGAAAGGGTTCATTTAAACGAATCGCCCCACCATAAATGAGTTCAAAGGTTATTCTTGAAAAGAAGCAATTTGACATAACCATAGACAGGTTGTGTATTGAATTAATTGAGAAACACGGAGATTTTGCAGAAACAGCCATTATTGGTCTGCAGCCCCGTGGCACTTCTTTATCCAGACGCATATACGATCGTTTAACACAGCTCCTAAAGAAAACCAATATTCTTTATGGAGAGCTTGATATTGCTTTTTACCGTGATGATTACAGGAGAGGTAATGAGCAGATCGTACCCAGTGCGATGAAGATTAACTTTACTGTAGAAGACAAAAACATTATCCTGATAGATGACGTATTGTATACCGGCCGCACCATACGCTCGGCACTGGATGCCTTAACCGACTTTGGCCGTCCGCGTAAGGTAGAGTTGCTGGTGCTGGTAGACAGGCGTTACAGCCGCCATTTACCTATACAGCCCGACTATACAGGCATTGCGGTAGATACCAGAGCCAATGATAAGGTAAAGGTAGAATGGAAAGAACATACCAAACAAGATGTAGTGCATATCATCACACAAAACTGAAATACACTGAATGAAAAAGTTTTCACAAAAACACCTGCTCGGAATTAAAGATCTTACACGCGAAGACATTGAGCTGGTTTTTGAAACAGCAGATAACTTTAAAGCCATTATCAACAGGCCAATCAAAAAAGTGCCTTCACTAAGGGATGTAACCATTGCCAATATCTTTTTTGAAAACTCCACCCGTACACGTATTTCATTTGAACTGGCTCAAAAACGCCTGAGTGCAGATACCATTAACTTTTCAGCCTCCTCCTCCTCCGTTTCAAAAGGCGAAACGCTGGTTGATACGGTAAAGAATATCCTCTCCATGAAAGTGGATATGGTGGTGATGCGCCACCCCGCCCCCGGGGCCTGCGTTTTTCTTTCTAAACACATCAACGCGCAGATTATAAATGCCGGAGACGGAACCCACGAACACCCAACCCAGGCATTACTTGATGCCTACTCTATCAGGGAAAAACTTGGAAGTGTAAAAGGTAAAAAAGTGGTGATTGTTGGAGATATTACCCACTCCCGTGTGGCCTTATCAAATATATTTTGCCTGCAAAAGCTGGGAGCTGAAGTAATGGTTTGCGGGCCCACCACACTAATTCCCAAGCATATCCAATCTCTGGGAGTAAAAGTGGAACATAACCTGATGAAAGCCCTGAACTGGTGTGATGTGGCCAATATGCTGCGGATACAGCTGGAGCGACAGGAAATCAAATATTTTCCTTCCCTTAGAGAATATTCCATGTTGTTTGGGCTGGATAAAGAGCGACTTGAAAAACTGAACAAGGAAATCGTGATTATGCACCCAGGACCCATTAACCGTGGAGTAGAAATTACCAGTGATGTAGCCGACAGCAAACACAGCATTATACTTGATCAGGTAGAAAATGGTGTAGCTACACGTATGGCTGTGATGTACCTGCTGGCTGGTCAGCAAGGGTAAATTCTATAAAAAATGGGGAATCCATTTCCATTGCCAAATCAATTAACCGGTAAATGGTGGCCGCTTATTCTCGTATTGTTTTTTATTGCTATTCAGGTTCCCTTTCTTCAAAGCGATCCCGATATATTGTTTACCGATGGCCGTGGGGCCAATACGGATGAAGGTTTAAACACCTGCCAGATAAGAAACTTTGTGCACCAGGGTGTTTTAACACTTGATAAATCGGATAACCTGATTAAAACACCTTTTTTTAGTTTGTTGCTGCTGTTGCCATTTAAATTATTTGGAACAAGCCTGCTGGTGGCACGCCTCACCGTATTGCTGTTTGTATCTGTGGTATTTTATTTCCTGCTGGCTAAAAAAAATATACAACCAGCGTCAGGCTTTATTTTTCTAAGCATCATCACCGGATTTTATTTATTCCATTATTCCCATTATAGCCTGGCCGAGATGGTAAGTACAGGCTGGATTGTTGCAGGCTTGAGTTTGTTTATACGCTGTTTGCAAAAAGAAAAGGGTGTAAAAAACATGGTATTGGCGGCTACTGCCATTTCATTTGCCTGGCTAACCAAAATACAATTTGTATATGTGGTAGCTATTATTCCCCTTGCGCTTGTTGTATTTATGCTTTTTAAAAAGGTAGCTTTCAAAAGAGGGTTAATGCTACTTGCTTATGCTTCCGGAACAACCCTGTTTTGGTTTCTGCTGTTTTATGTTGCCTGGTATTACCCCAACAACCACTTTTTTGATTATGTGATGCAAAACCAAACAGCCGACCGTTTTGCCATACCTGCTGACATGCTGGCAAGAAGTCGTTTCAATTTCGAAATGTTCTTTCACTCTCCCCTGCTTATAGGTTTCAGCCTCCTTTTTTATACTTCATTTCTTACAGGCATATTTTTAATACTGCAGAGAAAACGGTTCCAATACTCTTTATGGTTTGTTCTTTTATGCATCTGGATTGGGGTTGAATTGCATAAACTACCGATGATATACCTGCCCGGCCGTTACCTGATCAGTTTGCTTTTTGCTATGGGTATGTTGATTTTTATAACCGGACACGAACTGGTGCAAACTCTGGTAACAGGTAATGCCGGCAATATCCTGAAACGCGCTGTTCTGGCTCTGGTGGTGGTAAATACAGGAATCAATGCCTACCAATACTACCGCTCTTTCCATACACGCACGTTTGCCATAAAAGAGATCAACCAATACCTTTCTTCTTATGAATACGGAAACAGGCCTGTTCTCGGGGCCTGGGCACCTTCCCTTACATGGGATACAAAGGCGTTGACCTACCCTGTATGGAACCATTACTTCAATGATTCGGCCATACTTGTTGTTCATCATCCAAGGGTTATTGTTTCCGAAACCGATGAAGCAGATTCTGAACAAGCCTACTCCTCTCATGGAATTGACCTTGCATCCGTTGCAGACTCTGTGCGTATCATAAAAGTGAATCATTGGGAACTGAAAGTATATTGGTTACCATAAAGTTTATTATTTTCGACACATGAATTCCAGTAAAGAAATTGTGGTAAGTGGCATACGCCCAACAGGCAACCTGCACCTGGGTAATTATATGGGTGCGGTAAAAAACTTCATTAAAATGCAGCATGAGTATCAATGCTACTTTTTTATTGCCGATTTTCACTCCTTAACCACACATCCAAATCCAAAAGACCTGCATCAAAATGTAAAAACGGTGCTGGCAGAATACCTGGCATGCGGGCTCGATCCGGAGGTTTGTGCCTTGTATATCCAAAGCGACCTGAGCGAAATTCCCGAGTTATATATGATGCTGAATATGCATGCCTATAAAGGCGAACTGGAGCGGGTGGCATCATTTAAAGAAAAGGCAAGAACACAACCAGACAATATCAATGCAGGGCTGCTAACCTACCCTGTGCTGATGGCTGCTGATATTATTGTTCATAAAGCTTTAAAAGTACCGGTAGGTAAAGATCAAGAGCAACACCTGGAAATGGCACGCACTTTTGGAAACCGCTTTAACCGCATTTACGGATGCGATATTTTTCCTGAGCCACGCGCCTTTAATTATGGCACCGAATTGGTGAAAATTCCCGGTTTACAGGGAGGAGGTAAAATGAGCAAAAGCGATGGAGATAGCAATGTGATTAACCTTTCTGACACAGCCGAGGTAATCAGAAAAAAAATAAGCCGTGCGGTAACCGATACGGGGCCAACAGAACCAAACTCAGTACCTACACAACCTGTACAAAATTTATTTGATCTGATGAAAACGGTATCAACAGCAGATACCCTTGCCCATTTTACCACAGCCTATGCCAATTGCAGCATCAGGTATGGTGATTTAAAAAAGCAACTGGCGGAAGATATGGTGGCTTTTATTTCTCCGATAAGCGAAAAGATTGAAGCCATCAAAAATGATGATGCCCTGCTTGCAAGAGTAGCCAAAACCGGAGCTGAAAAGGCAAAGGCCAGTGCTGCGGCAACATTAGCCGAGGTAAGAGAGGCAATTGGGTTTAAGAAGTTTTATTAATACCCGAAACTTGTTTAGGTACTTCCCTAATAACCATAGCATATGGTACAACAGTAAATAATAATTGCAATCAAGCCGAACAAAATGGCCATGGTAAGCAAGATGTCTGTTTTTTTCATGGGTAAGTAAATGTTTAGGGTAATATAGTTTCACTGCAACAGGAGCAAAATCAGGCCCGGATATCTGTTATTTTTTCCCAACTAGTCTATAATAAGTTCAAAAAAAAGTTACTAACTTCTTCCTGATAAAAAGAAAGGGCACCCAACCAGGGCACCCTATTCTAACCTAACATTTGCCAGAAACCAACACTATGAAAACAGCCAGCAAGTTTGATATCTTCATTCAATACGCTTTTGATAAAGTTCCAACTGATCCGCCAAACGAACAATATTCATTAATGTGCCTGATCAGTTCATTAGCATTCATCGGTTTAAATAACACATCTCTCATTCCTGCGAAAAAACCAGCTTCCGATATATATGAATTAACATCGGCTGTAAGTCCAATAATAGGAATATCAGGATTTACAGACAGGATACGCTTTGTTGCTTCAATGCCATCCACTTCAGGCATATGAATATCCATAATAACCAGATCAGGAGCGTCTGAAAGTGCCTTTTCTACAGCCTCTTCCCCACCACCTGCAGTGTCGTATGCAATATCATTTAATTTGAGATACTTTGTCAAAACAAAAAGGTTGATATTGTTATCATCAACAACAAGTATATGAATACCTGGTTTCTTTTGTTTGGTAATAGTATGCGGTGGTTTGGAGCCTGAATTTAACACTTTTAATACCGGCTTGGTTCTGTCTATTTCACACCTGATGGAAAACGAAAACTCTGTTCCAATATTTGGCGCACTTGTTACTGCGATCTCACTGTTAAAGGATTCAACTATTTTTTGTGTAATAGATAATCCTAATCCCACACCCTCATAACCTCTGTCAATCGAACCATGTATCTGTTTAAAACTCTCGAAAATATGTGGAATATGCTCTGGTGCGATACCTATCCCTGTATCCTTTACCGTAAATTTTATCAGGGCAGTTAAACCATCAACTTCAAGGGTTTCAAACATCACCATTACGTGTCCCTGTTCTGTAAATTTTATCGCATTTCCAATCAGGTTATTCAATACCTGTCCCAGCCTTAGCGGATCTGAAATAATATTATACTGAATATTGGAATCAAATTTTGCAATAAGTTCTATGTTCTTTAGTTGAGCTTTTTTCTGATGAATGTGAATGGTTTTTTTTACCAGTTCAGGAAGGCTAAAGGAGGAATAATTCAGTTCAAAGAGATTGGAATCAAGTCTACCGAACTCAAGAATATTGGTTATTAGTGAGGTTAGATTATCGCAGGAAAATTTAAGCATTCCCAAAGAATCCATCTGATCCTGCCTTGGTGACTGCATCAGTAAAAATTCGGTAAATCCCTGAATCGCATTTAACGGTTTTCGCAACTCGTGGCTAACCATGGATATGAAATCATTTTTAACCTGCAATAATGCTTCAGCTTTATTTCTTGCCTCAATCAGTTCTCTTTCAATTTGTTTAATAGGTGTAATATCACGCAAAGCCCCATCATAATAAACGGAGCCATCACTGTCGACTGTTTTAATACTGCTCAGAAGTCCCCAAAAGCAGGTTCCATCTTTCCGTTTGAGTTCCGCCTCCTGATTGGTAAAATAACCAAACTGTTCAATGAGGTGCACCATTCGTATGCGGGCAAGAGGATCTTTGTACAAAGCTTCTGACCCTAACGATTGCAATTCTTCCTTTGATGAATAGCCAAACATTTTTACAAAGGCCTCGTTTACAAAAACCACTCCATCATGAGGGGAACTGCGATAGATTCCTTCTGTGATATTTTGATTAATTGATTCAATAATTTTTTGTTGTTTTCTCAATTCATTCTGAGACTCAATAACCTCTGTTATATCAGTATGGGTGCCGATCATTCTAACCGGTTTTCCTGTCATATCATATTCAGCAATTTTACCCATATCCTTTATCCATCGGTAGGATCCATCTTTACAACGAAGCCGGAAAACACACTCATAGCTTGTTGTTTCACCTTTGATATACCCATACAATGTATTGATGGAATTAACCATATCATCAGGGTGTACAATCTTTAGCCACTCCGTAAAATGATGACTAATTTCATCGGAACCATACCCAAGCTGTTGTTTCCACTTATCGGAATAAAAAACCTCATTACTAAGAATATTCCAGTCCCACACCCCGTCATTTGATACGGTTAATGCAAAATTCCAACGGAACTCAGCACCTGAGAGTTTCTCATTCACCTCCAGCAGTTCTGACTGATAATTTTCATTGGTTTTAATAAAATAATCAAGCATAACGATAGTTGCAAGAACAGCAAACAGTAGGTTAAGCATAGCTACAAGATTTAACTGGGGTTGAATCTGGCTGTATAATTCTATTTTAAGATTCGGGCAAAAGGAGGTAAATGAACTAAGCATCAAAATCCCAAGAGAAAGAAACACAAACATCGCCCGTATGACTTTATTTCTTGAAGGAATAAATATATAATACGATATGATAATAGGGATATAATAAACAAACTCTTTTCCGGCACCCCAGATTCCTCCGTCAAAAATAAACATCAGTGAATTAACCACTAATGCAGCAATAAGGAATGAAGCAAAAGGCTTCTTTACAGCCAGTATATATGCAGGTACATAGGCAATGGTTGAAAGGATAAAATAAATAAGAAATCCGTCAAGCCCCTTCATGTACGATATGGCAGACAGGATAATATTATCCGCCATGCATATAATAATAAGCATTTTTAACAGTTTGATTCTAGGTAATTCCATAGCTAAGAAAATATGAACCAAATTAGGAATACGCACTTATTAATGTAGTTAACGAAATGTTAAAACAGTTATAAAACAAACACAACTAACATATTCATTTTAAGTCCACAAATATCTACCGGGCTCTTTTTTAAATGCTCCTTAGCTCATGCCAAATTTTTATTTTCTGATTTTATTGGTTAACTTGAAGTCTTTACATTTGCCATTTAGTAAATAAGTTTTAGCACACCTTATTTTGACATCTCAGTTTTAAGATAAAAAACCATGATAAAAGTAATAATAGTAGATGATGAAACCAGTGGACGTGATATGTTAAAACAGCTTTTCAGAAAACACTTTCCCGAAATTGATGCTGTTGGTGTGGCTCATTCAGTTGAATCTGCCATAAAAATCATACCGGACTTAAAACCTGAAATTGTGTTTTTAGATATTGAGATGCCTAATGGAAGTGGTTTTGATGTACTAAAAAGGCTAAGTACAATTCCCTTTTCTGTGATATTTGTTACGGCTCACGATCATTATGCTATTAAAGCAATAAAACATGCTGCTGACGACTATATTTTAAAGCCTATTGATATTGATGACCTAAAAAATGCAATTACGAAATTCAGTACAAAAAGAAGCCAACAGGGAAATCGGAAATTTGACAATTTTCCTTATTCTGACAATCCGGTTAACTATACCAAAAAAGAAGTTTCAGATGAACTACAAGTTAAAATGAATGAAATATATTTCAACTTTGAGTTAAGGATAATAAAAGATATGCAAGGTAATACCTTAATAAGGCTAACTAAAAAAGAAGCATTACTTTTGGAGTTGCTCTACAATTTCAGGGAAACTTATTTAAAAAGAGATTATGCCCTCAATAAATTATGGGGGAATATTGATTTTTACACATCAAGAAGTATGGATGTATATATAGCCAAGCTAAGAAAATTATTAAAAAAACACAAAATAACAATTGTGAATATTTATGGCGATGGTTTTCGTATTGAAAGTCTCACTAATAATTAGTAAAACAATAATATATCCTAAATTTATACCTGCATTATTCAGGTGCATTCTATAAATACACACATCATTGCACGTAATTTTTCATCTTAATATCTGGAACGACCAATTTCGTTAATTAATATCTGTGTTGCAGTTGTATCAATATTCCCAAGTTTAGCTAGAGCTAATGCCTTGTGTGCGTAATCCAGAGCTTTTTTACGGTTTCCTTTAAGTTTCAGCAAATGAGCATAGGTATCATTATTGTAATAATTATTATTTATACTTATAGATCTCTTAGCCATTTTTAAAGCTAATTCAATCCTTCTGCTATCGTGTTCTGGAGTCTCAAAAAACTTCCAAGCAAGAGAATTTAGCTCTTCATGGTTGTTCCAAATGGCCTTTATTTTTTTTTCAACTATTGAATAATAGCTCTTCATTTCACCTGTATTTTGATAATAATTAGCCAATGCATCATCAACTAAGAACCTACTTTCCGTCCAAACAATTTCACGTCCGTCTAGCTCCTTTAGGAAGTATAATTGACCATCGAATTGTTTTAGAGCTACAAGGGTTGAAAAAAAACGAACACTGTCCTTATATTGGATTGACCTATAAACTTCATGCAAGACCAGAAACATTAACCTGGTGTTTACTTGCACTGAATCAAATCTTTCATTAAATAATTGCACGTTTTTTTTAATAAAATTATAAATTCTTCCATTATAATTAAACATCTCCTTCCCTGATATTACACTAAATTTGTATATAAAATGAATATTTGTAGTATCTCTTAACTGCACGTCTGATAAATCGTGAAGATACTGATTAATCACAACAGAGTCTGGTCTATTGGCATCCGCAAGTTTATAAGAATATTCTAGGAGAAATTCACTCTTTCTGTTTCCTCTTTTGTATTCCTGGGTATAATAGTTAAGGCTGTTTTTATACTCCCCTCCATATTTAAGCAAGTTTAAAAACTCTTTTTTGTTGTAAAATCCAGAAAATATATTGATTATATCACCTGAGTCATTGACAAAAACGAAAGCAGGAAAAAGATTTACTCCGTAATGCTTTGATAAGCTATCCCCTTTCCCTGTTCTTAAATTAACCTCTATTGCACAAAATCCTCCTTTTAATACAGAACTAATGATTGAATCAGTAAAAACTTCATTCTCCATACGTTTGCATAACCCACAACCATCAAAATGAAAATAAATGATTCTAGGCAAGTTAGAACACCCATGGACAACTGTAGAGTCAAAAGGTACAAAAGACAAGTTTGTAGCCACTAAATTGGTCCTGCTTAAACACGTTAAAAATATTACTATAACCACCATTTTGGGGAAATTGATTCGATTCATATTTCTGAAGAATAATAAATACTTTAACAACATGTGGTTCTATTTAATTATCAATTTAGAAATCACAATATTGTTGTTTAAGTATAATCTAATATAATAAACACCTTGATTTAAGTGAGACAAATCAATATCGATACTTTTAGAATGTTGTACTTCCGAATAATGTAACATGGCTCCTGTTACATCCCAAACCTCAAATCCGGATACAGGAGTTTCAGCTTGAATCGTAAATTTCCCATCAGATGGGTTAGGGTAAACCACAGTTCTTTGCTGTATTTCATTTCCAATATCTCTTGTATTCAGTGAGGTCGCTATTTCAATATTTAAAAATGCTGTATCGCTAACACATCCGTTCTGCGATTCTTCAACAAAAGAAATAAATCCCTTTCCTATTTTATTCCAGGTAATAAAAACAGAATCCGCAGTTGATGATAAAATAGTACCACCCAAAACTGACCAAAAGGATTTTGTCGGAACTGATTTATTTATATAATAACTAATTAAACTACCATTTAACACAAGAGTGTCTCCTTTAATTTTTCCTGTTTCCGGTTTCGCGAACAATCCGATGTCAACCGGTGCTGAAAAATCACTGAAACAACCACTATCTGAAACTTGAACTTGATAAGAACCTGAATCAGATACGATAAGAATTTCAAGGGAATCTCCAACGATTGAACTGCCATTTTTAAACCATCTGTTGCCTTTACTAAGAGATGATTTCATTTCCACACTATCATTAGGACACATCATTGTCTTATTGGCCGGATTAGTAGTTATAATTGGAGTCTCAACAACATTCATTTCCACAAATTGCGAAGGTGAAATATTTTTACATCCATTAGAATCAGAAACTTCTAATTCATAATTTCCAGAATCTTTGGTCGTGATAGCCATAGACACAGATCCATTAATATAAGTGTTATTGACCCGCCACTGATACAGACTATATTTTGAATCCGCTGACAATATAAGTGAATCTCCTTTGCAGAAATTAAACTTACCCGTGGTACTTACTATTTTGGGCGAAGGATGTCCAACAACATGAATATAGTTTATCTTTATTGTACTGTCGGAATGTAATTCATTACTTGCCTTTAATTTAACGGCATAGGTGCCTGGAGTGTTAAAAACAATCCCTTTAGCTGTGTCAGAAAAAACAGGTTGAATATTAGATCCCGGAAATGACCACTCAGATGATAAATATATACCAGATGAGGTATTATAAAAATCTACAAAATCCCCCGTGCAGATCAATGTATCACTTGCATTAAAATCCGTGACAATAGTCTTAACGGGGGCAATTTTTTCATACAGTTTTTCAATGTCTTTTGATGACAGGGCTCTCTTGTAAATAGCAAGATCATCGATTGCTCCGGCCCAATAGATATTATTAAACTCTCCAATAACCAAAGGAAATGCACCGAAACCAGCCCCCGGATGATACACCGAATTCCGTAGAACGCCATTTATATAGATCTTAATATTTAAACTATCATAAACGCCCACAAGATGAGTCCATCCTGTTAGATTAGCCGCAGTTGCAGCAGAATTGGTTGAGGGAGTGCTAACACTCATCCCTGCCAAACTTGAATCCTTGGTATATAAGTTAAAATTTCCACCAGCTAAGAACCATACTTGTCCTAACTGTTTACTTTTAATCCAACAGGAAATACTAACCTTATTGCTATTAACAGACAAACTATTACCAAATATTTTTGATGTACTTCCATTTAATGAATAAGCACTATGAGGTGTACCATTAACATCAGCGACAGGTGAACAAGACATCTGGCTCAGATGATTTCCATTTCCGCTATAATCGTAGGCATTAGCATTAAATGGGTAATAAGCTATTAAATCAGTCTTAATATCCACAGGCATAATGATATTGCGGTTATATAGTGCATTAATTTCAGATGCATTAACAACCCTGTTGTAAAAAGCCATTTCGTCAAGCTTACCATTATAATAATTAGACCCGAGCTTACCCAGTTGCAAAGTCATAGATCCAAGATTAGCTAAATTATACCCTGCTGTTCCCTTTAAAACACCATTTAAATATATGTTCAATGTGGTTCCATTAAAGGTAGCTAAATAATGTGTCCAGGCGTTAGGGGTTGCCCCATTTCCTGAGGCTGTTTGAGTGGCACCGGAAATCATTGTTATCCCGCCTGTTGCGCCATCACTCATCCAGGAACGAAAAGTGGTTCCTCCGGTTAGAAAATAGGCCGTACCAACCTGACTCGTCTTTAACCAAGCTGAAATTGTAAACGAGTTGGTTCCAAAGTTCACAGGACCAGATGAAATCATTGAACTACTTGAACCATTAAAAGCGTACGCACTTAAAGGAGAATTAAATGTATCAGTACTTAAAATAGCACCCGAAATATTCAAGTGCTTGTTATTACCACTGTGATCGAGAGCATCACCATCAAATGGATAATAAGCAACAAGACCATTCCTCAAGTTTACCTGAGCATTAGATGTAAGATTAATGAAAATTAGAATTACGATTAATTTTAGTGTTTGTTTAGTAAGCATATAAATAAAATTTGTAAAAATATGAGGAATTAGACAATATAAATAACAGATCGAAATAGGAGTTCCTTCTCCCAACCAGCTTGTTTGAGGAGGGTATCAGTAGTTTACTCTTTTAATAATATTGTTATCATAAGTACATAAATCATGCTGGCCGCCAAAACAATTTGTAAAGTGTTTGTGAATTCTGTTGAATGATTTGACGTTATAAGCTGTTTAGTTAACATAATTAGGAAACACGATGCTAACATCGAGACAGAAGTAGAAAAAGAGTTAACATTCATTTTAAGTTTATCGGATTAATTATAGTTTTTGAAGAAATATTCAAGGGAAATTGGTTTCATTATTAATTTGACATCCCCATTAATTGACAAAAAAGTAGAATCAGGGGGCGGAAGTAACTCATTCTCCTTGAATAACAGTTTACTCCCTTCGAACACCCCTTCATCATTGAAAGCAACAGATTTCTCAAACCTCAAACCGTTGTTGCCCTTTTCTTTTTATACTGTTTAAAATCTTTAAAAGAGGTTGCAGAATATTTTTCATTTGTTACTTCATTATTTTGTTTAATATTTTTTGCCTCTATAGAATTTCCAAAGGCTTCCTCGGCTAAATTGTTTTTCGTCTTAAATGTATTTTGCACACAGACCATTTGATTATAGCCAATATCAAAGAATAATATCAGCACGTAAAAAATTATCGTTATTATTTTACTCATTTATGATCAGTTTAGAAAAATATTTTCCTTTACTTGTACTCACCCTGACATAATAATCACCTGTCATTTGTTCAGGAAAATTAACCTTGATCAACTTCCCGGACTGGTTATAATTAAGTATACGTATCCGGCCTGTTTTCTCAACCAGTGCAATCTCTGTTGCAAATGCATCTTCTTCCAGACAAATATAAAAAGTGCCATTTGATACCGGATTAGGGTATAAACCTAATTTAGCCTTCAGCCAAAACCGTCCTTCAAATTTAACATATACCATTTCTGAATGCTGAAAAGACCCATCAAGGTACTTCTCCATTACTCTGTAATAGAAACCATCCGACTCATTATCCTTTGAGATAACAGGCTCATCTACGAATGCAAAACCAAGTATCCCATTATCCGCACGATCATGTAAAACTTCTCCAACTTTAATAAACATTTTATCCAAACTATTTGTACGCTCGATAATATAGCTGCTCACATTATATGATTGGTTTGTCATCCATTCCAGCATAACTTTATCTGTTCCAGAAATATGATAAGCTTGAAGACTGCCAGAATGGAATGGCAAACTCACACTATTGAGAATCAATAGCCTGAATCTGTTTTTACCTTTTGAAGCAGGGTTAGAATTAATAGTAAACGAATAAGGGGAACTCCCTCCAATGTTTGTAAGCGTATTCAGATATTGATCAGACAGAAAAACACTGTACGTAGAGGGAATACTGCTTAGTTCAGAAAATTGAAGTTGATAATTTCCATTTGTACCAGTAATATTTAACCCTATTGTATCACCAAGATAATCACTTATAAAAGGGCCGTATGAATGCTGCAGAGCAATAGAATCTCCATTAGCAAGAACAGATACATTCAAAGTAGCATTCACAAGCTTAAGTCCATCTTCACTTGAAACAAATCCCTTACTGAATCCTCCTTTAAAATGTATAAATGCTACATCCGAATTAAGACTATCCTTTATCATGGCAACTTTAATTTGGGGATATCTGTTTTTAAAATAACTTATTGATACACCTGATGCCTTGCAAGTTTCTGTAAAATTAATAGTAGGATTAGCAGCCGTAGCTTTTACAAAAAAAGACTGACCTGAAGCAATAAGAGAGGAACCATTATCGGAAATATAACTTCCGGATACAGGATCATATATATAATAAAACGGTGATAGATTGTTTTTAGAAATCTTATTCCAGTCAATTGTTGAGGCATAAGGATTACCGACCAAATTATATCCATCCTCACTGATACTACCCGTATTGGTGTATGTTATAGCAGGTGATACAGCACCAACAAATGGGGGATTCGTAAAATCCAAAGTAACAGCATTCTGATTTACAAAAGGTGCTGTATACCATTGCGGGGAAGGTAAATTTCTGTCGCCCCGGACAAATACAAATGCACCATTTCCTGGATTGAGCGAATTAGCAATGTTTGTTATAGGTTTCCAGCCACGGCCACCAGCCGTATCTTCTCTGTATGTATAAATGGTAGCAGAGTTTTGAGTTGAAGCATCAAAACCATTGGTTACACCACCCGCCCCCGTAATAAAAATATCGTCCTTTAACTGGTTGAAAGTGAAATTTGAAACGTTAGGAGATACCATCCGGTATCTTCTTGTTACAGAAGGCACATATCTTTCTATGTTTAAAATACCACTGACAACAGCTGTATTTGTATCTATTTCTGTTAATTGAGCAGTTGTATATTGATCTGAAACCAGCGTGATTTTATTATTTGTAATCAACTTCCCTTTCACGATCGTCAAATCACCAGTTATAAGCATTGTTGAGTCCACTGTAACAGAATCTGAATAATACGCCACATCTGTATTAATTTTCAAGGAACCAAGCCTGTTTGTAACACCAGGTATAGACTGATCTAGTTTAATATGAGCAATACTTCCTGTACCACCTATTTCAAGTATTGAATTTGCATGTCCAAGAATTACTCCATTGCCATTTATCCCCCTTGTTACTTTTAAACCATATCCATTTAGAGAAATTTTTGCCCCCTCTTCCACCGTTAGCATATGTACGAACATATCGGTGGATAGTTCCGGATAATTTTTGGCATAAACCGGTATATAAACAGTATCTGTTAAAGAGGGAAGTATTCCCCCTGTCCAGTTAGATGTGCTGTTGGTATTAGCACCACTGAATCCTTCCCAAAAACCAACACAGTGAGGCTCAAACTCCACAGCCCCAACGCACGGTCTTAATATATCTCTTGATTTTCCGCTGGCATCGAATGGTATCGCGGCAATTGGCACTCCCATATAAGCTGCTATACAATGCTTGGTGAACAGATTATTGCTATTTACATTAGCAAATAAATTATCTCTTAATAATTTTGTTATTAAAGTAGCCTTGTTATTTACCGATGAAGAAAGCAGATTGAAATTTGTATAAGAGGCTTTCGTATCGTTCCAGTTGCAAAGGTTGCTAGTATCAGCATTTACTAAAAGATTATTGCTAGAGTTAAAACCTGCGGTTGCACCGTACCCTATTCCTATTCCAAAATTACCTTGATTATATGCTGCAGTCCCACCTATTCTTTCATTATAAAATATGTTATTATTTACATAACACAACGTGGGAGATTGTTTACTAAAACAAAAGGATGATGCAGAAGAACTGGCACCACAAACACCACCAATATAAACTGAATTATAACAGACAAAAAATTGACGCCCCGTTGAATTGGAGAGATAACATTTAATACCGTTTAGCTGTGCGTTGCTGCCTGAAATAGGAACCCCATCAAATGAATTATTTAGGCTAATTTGGTTATTAACCACATAAACAGGTTTCACTGCTGATGCGTTTGTGAAATAGATCCCATTTACACGGGCATAATCTGACGCTCCGGTATTCGTTAATTCTGATATTTTATTATTATGAATAATTCCAGAAAAGTCTGAAGATGAAACTTGAATGCCTGTAACCATATCACTGGCTGCATTATTTGTTAACGATAGGCCATTAATTCTATTACCGGTAACTTCAGATGAATCAACAGAGGTGGTATTTATTGCAATTCCCTTTACACTTGCGGTAGCGAATGAAGAACCCGAATTAGAAATGAAATTATCCTGTATGATAGCTTTTGTTGCTGAATTAAAATTTACTCCAGTAAATACCGATGCAGCACCACCAATGCCGGCAATATAATTGCCCAGAATTTTAACATTTGAACCGGAAGTGATATAAATACAATTTATAGGTCCATTTCCTAATCTGATGATACCTGAAGCATTAAAACCATTAATAACACCAAACGTATTACCCGATATGGTACCTGCAAAAGAAGAGGCATAAATACCTGTCATATCCCGAATCGGTGTGCTGGCAAGCAACACGACCTGATTGATCGTATTCTGAGCAATCAGATTCTGCAAAGCTGATGATCCGGAAACTCTTATACCTGTAAATCCGCTATTGCAAACAAAGCTTCCTCCCTGACAATTTGGGCTTGTTCCCCCTATTTTATTACCACTAACATTATGACCAGAAGATGCACTATTGGCCAAATAAATAGCCGTATAATCCTGCATAAATGTATCTGTAGCATAAAAGTGATTGTTAAGAATGTTTATGGAATCCCCTCCACTTACATTTACTGAAATAATTGCATTTATTTTTCTGGTAGTGTAGTAAAAATGATTATTAATGATATCAAATTTTGATGCCTGAGAGATTATCCTGACAGCAGAATACTCGGCATCATAGAAGGTGTTTTTGTCACCGGTCAGATTTCCTCCAATGAGCAAATTTGAGTTTAATACACCGCTTGAATAAACACCAACGTGGTAACCTTGAAAAACACCTGCTGATACTTCTGCTTTATTGAATTCGTTTCCGAAAATTTTGATTCCGGTGTTATGACCTGATGAACCAATATGCACGATCCCGGAAGTTTGCTTAGCCATATTGGACTCGAATAGTGAATTTTTAATAGTTATATTGGAACACCCTCCATCTATACTAATTACAGGAAAAGCCGATGTCTGAACAGTATGCGTATTCACAAAACGAAGTGCACTTAACTGTCCATCAATAGTGATATTGGAAACGGAATTAAAGCGAATCATGGCATTACTCAGGTTTCCGGAATTGGAAACTTTGGTTACAACATTCCCAAGTGGAAGAATAGATAAGGTAAAACCAGATAATCCATTACTTAACAGTTCATTAACACCTGACTCTAATAAGTCAGATGTAATATAAACCGTAGTATTTCCTGTAAGTGCACCATTGTTAATTGCGGAAAACAGTCCCGATGTGCCTGTTAGCGAGGTGTATGTTTGCCCATATCCTACATAAATAATTGTTGGCAAAGAGGCAACTATATTAAAAGTTGGAATAGCACCACCAATCGGGAAATGAGAAGCTAAGAGCCCAACATTTGCAGGATTTTGATTAAATGTAAGTGAAGAACTTATAGCGATATTAGGTATGGTTGCTTTATCCTGAGCTACAATAAAATATTGTATAATATCACCTGTTGTAACACCTCCACCCGTGAGGAGGGTATAATCTATAATAAAACTGTAGGGTTCTATAGTATCAGAAGCTTCTACGAATTTCCATCCATTGTCAGATGAGGTATTTCCTAAATATGTATTATTGTTCACCGATTTTTTATAATACAACCTTGGTTTAAATCCTGAATGATTAATTCCAGAAGCTGCATCACTTATCGATGCCCAATCCTGAATATTTCTTTGAGAAGATGAATATCCATTATTTAAGATACCGAAAGTAATAACAGGTGGCAGGAAATCACCAGCATTTTCATAAGCACCCACTGTAGGGTTTGCCGGATTTCGGGATATGCCAATGTAATCGATGCTAAATCCGGAAATGTTTACTGCGTTACCAACGGCAGGGGAATTGGGTAAGGGTATGAGATTGATAGTTGAATTAAATCCCGGATCGCTTCCTGAGCTTGTACTGTCAACTCCGGTAGCACTTTGCCAATTTGCAAGTGTTAGAAGATTTGCTGAATTATAATAACCTGTATAAACCGACACAGAAGCGGAGCCTCCAGAAAGCTTATCACCTCGTATTAAATTATTGGATAGTTGGCTCCCTGACGAATACGCGTTTACTCCCTGCACATAATGTCCGAACATTCTGGCCACCGACCCCCCCCCAGCAGTTGCCTTCAGATAAAAAATATTATTTTTCATCTCCAAACCTGTAGACACCTCTGTTTCAATGGTGTTTCCATTAGCAAAAGCAGCACATATTCCAACTCCTGTACTATACAGTCCGTATACATAAACGGAGTTATAAAATACTTTGTCAGAATACCCACCACTTATATTTATTCCGGCCATATTAAATGTAGGATGACTGCTGCTGTTATACAGATCGTAAATAATATTATTATCTATAATGTTTGCAGAGGTTGCTGATGGGCTATGAAAAACTGGATTATGTATAAATATCCCGAACATTCTGGCAGATCCCCCCCCCTGATAACTGAAATTGTGAATCAAATTTCTACTTACAATACAACCTTTTGCATTCTTAAGTTTCACACCACAGCGGTCATTAGAACCATAACCTTTTAAATTCTGAATATTGTTTTCAATTACCGTTAGGTTTTCGGCATTTTCTGCGTGTAAAGCATCAACTGATAAATCCGCGGAAGTTGTGCCCAGTAAGTTTCCCTGAACAATGTTATTCTTATCTGTTAATGAAGGTGAGTTACCTAAAAGACATATCCCATACTTAAAATATGAAAACCTGTTGTTAATATACGAATTATCGCTGTTTGCGGCATCAGCATAAGAGCTTAAAGAGGTACTTGTGTGGTTTCCTGAAAATATACCATATCCGGAAGTTCCAGAGGAATACCCAACAAAGCGACAGTTTTTTATGACTATATTTGATGCCCCATCAGAAGACCCATTGCTGGATACCCATATCAGGGAATTATTTGAGGAAACATTATAATTGGTTTGGAACGTAAAATCCTGAGAATTTGTCCCATTGTTTGAACCATCTATAGTAATATAATCAGCACCATTAATTTTAAGCAATGCCAAAGCTGCAGATGAGGTACTCATCCAACCATAAGTATTTCCATGATCAGGTTTTATTATTAATCTTGATGTTGGACCTGAACCTGCCAGTGGATTTATTACGATTGGGAAGCCAGGTTCAGCATTTGAATTGTAATCTGTTCGCATATTTAAGACTACATTACCGGTGAGTTCTTTAGTAGCCAAGTCAGCTAGGGCATTTGTGAGATTAGTATAATTAGGTGCCACCTGAGATGCTCCGATATAAAATGTACCGGAAATACCTTGAACAATGCTGTATTGATTTATTGTTCCATTGAGCGGAAATGCTGAGGCCCCAATATTAACCGATGATGGGGTAACAGCAAAACCCACCGCTGAATTAACACCAAGATTATGATTTGATGAGTTGTCTTCGGCAACTACAAAATATTGGATGATATCACCTGTATTAATTGTCCCCCCGTGCAATATGGAATAATCAATTAAAAATCCGAATGGATTTGTTACTTCATTTGTTTCGGTATATTTCCAACCCGTGGTATTTGAGGAGTTGTCATTATATGTATTAACATCCGTTGAACGTTTATAATACAAACGGGGACGAGAACCGGGGCTTATATTAATCCCGTTTATATCGTTAATCTCAACTCCGGTTATACTTTTGGCACTTAGATTGGAAGAATTCTGAATTGCTGAGAAATAGATGACAGGAGGAACTGTATCTTGTGCCCACGAAAAAACCGGGAAATAAAACAGTAACATTAGCAACCATTCTTTAGCTCTCATATTGGATATTGGTTAAATCTTTGAATACTTAATCCTTGTCCGTAAAACTATTGAACAACACTTTATTGATTTTCTGCTAATGATTAGACTGCATCCCTTATTTATTTATCCTTATCATTTAGTTATTATTTAACATATGGCCAGCTCACATTTATTTGGTGCTGAAACGTGAGGATTGGATATCCTTATAAATGAAGTAAGACTTCTTAAGAATAGACCTCAAAACAAGACTAAAGAGGCAAAAGAGAATTAAGTATATGGAGATAAAGATAGAATAGCTTCTGATTTGGCAATAATTACCAGCCTTACTCGGTAGAAAGTTCTTGAGACCAGTTGTATGCTAAAAACAAACGTTCATTAATTTAATTTTTAGTAACCAGACCTTGTATAATTAATGTTATAAGGTTTTACACCTTGAGACCATACCTAAATTGTTTAAGGTGATCATCTTTCAATATCTATTCTAAATCTTGACTATTAGTTTCACAATCTGAGCAACACGCATTGAACGATATTTTTTTTCATTTTTTTCTGAGAACAGCTAAATATGCCACAAATTAAATTAATTAGAAGTAATACTACCAACCAAAAGAGAATAACCTTTATCCTGTTCAATGCTAAATTCCTTTAATCTCGAATTAATTTAGAAAGAATCAATTTCTTGGTATTGGCATCCTCTAATAGTATAATGTAAACCCCCTTTTCAAGATGTTGTATGTCTAACACTATATTAAATGTACTTTCATGAAATATAGCAGCACTCACAGTTTCGCCCAGGATATTTAGAACTTTTATCGAGTAAAAACCTGAAGGAGATTTAATTTGCAGGTAATTGGTATTATTCGGATTCGGATAGATCGTTGTTTCCGTAATGTCAACAATCTTCTCATCATTCTGCAAAAAAGTCTCTTCCCGTGACTTACTGAGACTACAAATGGGTGAAAAATCTGAAAACAACTTAACATTGAGTAATGAAGACTTAGAGGCATCTGGTGGCAACCAACTTTGCTTTTTTATTCTTACATAGTATTTAAATTTTTGTCCGTAACAAGGTCTGTATAAAACAGAATTAATCTGGTTCCCTGTTTTTGATTGAACTAATTGTAGTGGCCCTGAACATGAGACACGGCCATTTATTTGGGTTGCACAGCTTTGTTTATAAATATCCATATCCCAAAATGAGGCATATCCGTTGACAACCGATTCATTCTTAATCTTAACTTCTATATTAGCATAACCTGTACCATAAGTAAGAAAACTAAACCAGTCTTCATCCTGCGGCTGACAATCGCAAATAGAAAATGCAGTATCTACACCTGAAATAAGTGCTGCTGAGGTAATAAGGGAAGAGTAAGCAACTGCATTGTTATATGCGTTGTTAGGTTCAGTTACATCCTGTTCGCATGTTTTAAACTCTCCTGTTAAAACCTGACCAGACTCATGCACGCAGTTAGACTTTAACTCATATATATATGTTGTGCCATAGCTAAGGTTAGATACCAATTTTATTCCTGTGTAAGCTGGAATGATCATATTAGATACAACAACATTATCATCTTTTCTTCTAATAATTAATTGATCCGATTCATAATAAGTGGAATTGGTGGAACTCCAGGTAAACTTAATCTCATTTTCTTTAGTGAGTATCTTACTGAGATTGTAAATCTGAGGACATGCCTCATATGCTGGGAAAGTGGCAAAAATACTTTCCCAGGAAGTAGTTTCGTGTGAACAGGCTGTTTTTATCTTTACATCATATCCACTTGCGTAATTCGCAGAAAAAGTATATTGATGACCGGCTATACTACTGTAAGGCGAATTATTTACTGAGATAAGATAATTAGAAGAATCACCTTCCCATGTAATTGTTATCGTTTTGTCTTTGTAATTGTACGAATAAGAAAGATTTGTCGGCTTTGGACAAGGCACATAAGGTATCTTAAATTGATCGTTAATAGGCAAGCTAAAACCATTAGATTCAGGACACCACTTGAAGATTTTAGGATAATAAGTAAGATCATACATTACAACTTTTTCAAACTGGTTTCCGCTCACATATATAGGGCTTTGATCTTCAAGATTAGTGATCAAAAAAACATCATTGGGGTTATTACTAAGCAGAAACTTAATTGTTGGCTTCCCTGGCGTATATAAATATTCCTTGCCTAGAATGGTTGTTGGGGCACAGGTAATTGGTGTGAGTGCAGCATTCTTGACCGGATCGATTAACAGGTTTTTATCATTAAACAAACAATATCTTGCCCTGCTTCTCTGCCCCATTGTAAACATATATATACATGGGTCGTCAGGGTAATCCATAAAATTCATGGACATAGCCATTGTAGAAATCCCATTTACCGTTTGAAAATATGGAGTCAAACCATCACCCAAACACCCTTCATTTTTAACAAGAATGAGTGGAGTGTCATCAACGTAATCAGCAGGAAAAGTATGCTTTAAATTCAGAAAATGTCCAACCTCGTGAGTAAGTATCCCTCCCTCCCTGTATTGGCCATCTAAAACAAAGTCAACCGGTACATCTGTTGCTATGAGCACATTATTAGGGTTACTGTAATCAATTAAAGTCCCATCAGGCTTTCTGTCCAGTGTACCAATGGTATTATACCTTATACCTACCAGATCCAGATCAGCAGCTCCACGATTAGAAACCCCATCTACAGTTATATCCGGGGCAATAAAAACATTCAGGTACCGTGTTTTGTCCCATATAAATTTCGGATCTATCTGCCATCCGCCTTCCCATGTAAGATAAGCTAATGGCGCATCATTAGGTCTCATTATATAGTCAATTCCAGATGTAGCAGCGTTGTTAGGATCCCTCTTTGCCAATGCAAACTGAATTCCCATTCCATAACCAGGACTTCCGGGTTTGGCAGCTACATCATAAAAGTTTAATAAAGGGTAAGATGGCTTCCACAAATTCTGAAATTGAGTCAGTTTTGTAAAATCTGAATTAGTTGCAGAAAAATCTTTATTTAAAGCAGCTAACTGGCTCAAAATCTGCTTTTCCGTGATTTTATATTTAGGATCAGAATTTGTGTATAATACATGAAACACAACAGGGATTGTTACAACCTGATTATTATCAATAACCTGCCCAAATAATTTTGCACCGAACCACAAAAAAAGGCACAATAAAATACTTACTCTTCTCATTTAATGTTTAATTAAAATTATCAGAGGTTCGCACATACCATGCATATAATAAAACGAAAACTAACAGTAAGTGCATAACCAAACATATTATGGCTGCAATATCAAACAGTTATATCCTGCCTGTTTGGTTAATTATTATAACTACCTTATTACTTATTTTGAGCCAGCAAGTATTGATTAATCGTAGTCTATCTTCCCTTAAGAACGTGCAGCAGAAGCATTTTATGGGATTTTGAAACAGGAATAGAAGAATTATCTTTTAAAACAACAGAGCCCCCATCTGCCTTACTAAGGCTTTTTATATACTTGAGATTAACCAGATGAGACTTATGCACGCGTACGAAATTTTGCTCAGATAAAATTTCATCATACTCCTTTAATGTCTTACTGGACAAAACTTTTTCTCCAGATGCAAGTATAAACCATGTATAGTTTATATCTGACTCACATCTTACCAAATCCTCGAAATCAATAAACAAAAGAGATTCCTTGGTAGAAATGCATAACCTTGAAAATGGTTTCTTAAGTTCACGGTCATGAGGAAAAAGATTAGTATACCGATTGGGAGGTTTATTTACAAGTTCCCATTTTGTCAAAGCCTTTCTAATCGCCTCTGTTAGCTCTTCTTTATCTATAGGTTTTAGTAAATAATCGATGGCATTGTACTTAAATGCCTTTACGGCAAATTCATTGTATGCAGTAATAAAAACTACCTCAAACTCCGGGTTATTAAATTTATTGAGTAAGTCAAATCCACTTTCATGGGTGAGGTTAATGTCCAAAAAAACAATTTGAGGATTTGTTTTTAATATTAGTTCATATGCTTCATCAACATTTGAAGCAGTACCCATTATATTCTGGCTTCCTACAAGAGGTTTTAGGTAACTTAACAGATTTTCTCTGCTGCTTAACTCATCATCTACAATAACTATTTTTGCATTATACATTTGCATTTTTCATTAGTTCAGAAAGAGGTAACTCTATTTTTACTTTTGTACCGGCTGGTTCAAATTTTTCATTGTAAATATCAATAATCATAATATTAGCCCCTTTTCGTGCGGCAGAATCGATAATATTTACGCGTGAAGAATTAATCTTCATACTTTTCCCTTCGTTTGGCTGTGTGTTCTTCCTTTTCAGTTCAGCCGACCGTTTCCTTCCGATCCCATTATCTTCAATAACAATAATGCATAAGTCCTCATTAACTTTAACAGACACCTTAAGCAAACCAGGAGTTAAAGAGGAGTGTAATCCATGCCAAATAGCATTTTCCACATACGGCTGAATAAGGAGTGTAGGTACACTCAAATCTTCAATCTCATCTCTATCGGCTTCTATCTCATAACGAACCCTGTTATTAAGCCTTAACATTTCTAAATCAAGATAAAATCCAAGCATATCTAATTCCAAGGTCAGCGGAATAAAGCTTTTCTCAGAAACATTTAAGATAAGCCGGAGGAGTTTGGAAAACTTAGTTAAATATACAGTAGCTAATTCAATATCACCTGAGTTAATAATGTGCTGAATTGAAGATAATGAATTGAAAATAAAATGTGGATTTAGCTGAGCCCTCAAAGCCCTTAACTTCAACTCCGTCATTTCCGTATTAAGATGTGCTTTTCTATTTATTGAAATAAGCCACCTTCTGAATATAAGAACCGCAATAACTATTACGATTAACCAGATTAAAAGTAAAAACCACCATTCTTCCCAAAAAGGTTTGAGCATTTCAAACTTAAACGAACTTCTCGACTCGTACCATTTACCATCCCCTTTTGAAGCACGAATTCTGAAGGCATATTTTCCAGAGGGCAGGTTCATATAAGAAACCTGACTAATTGTATTCAAAACTCTCCAGTTATTATCATACCCATCTAATAAAACAGCATATTGAATTTCACTCGGATTAATATAAGAGAGGGCAACAAAATCAAAAGTAATAGCTCTTGTATTAGGTAAGAACCGATGATCAGTGCTATCGTATTGATTTACCTCATATTTATTAACTACCTGATTTTCCCTTTCTTCAATGCTATAACTTAGTAAACAAACATTTATTGGTATCGTTCTTAATTGAGGTTTAATTGATCTAAGTTTCATCAACTCAGTACCCGTTGCACACCAAAGTGAATTATTTTTATCCAGGGCAAGGTAAACAAACCTCCAATAGTTTGTGAGTACACCATCTTCAGGCCCCAAATTTTTAATTAATGTCAATCTTTTGTTTAAAGTACTAAAATAGCTTATTCCCGTATTGGTGCATATCCATAAATTTTTATCTTTATCTCTCACCATGGCCTTTACAAAATTACTCTTCAAACCACTTTTTTCATCCAATACCGGTTTAGCCTGAGGCAACAAGGTGTGTTTTGTAAACGAATATTCCAGTACTCCATTTCCTGCTGTTCCTGCCCAAAAGGAAAGACTATCTTTAAAAACAAAACAATCAATTGTATTATTATCCACCTTGATCAATTTGTTCTTATATAGATGAAACAACCCTTTCTTTGATGAAATAAAAAGCCCTTTACCTGCATGTTCATATATTTGTCTAATTGCACCAACAACTTCACCAGACAGCTGCAAAGGCATTATTTTATTTGTTTTTTTACTGAAAAAATAAATACCGGAAGTACTTCCAATCCATAAATTAAATTTTGAATCTTCATACATTACATTGGTAATTTCAGTCTCTCTCATCATATCACCGAATTGGTAATACTGCTTAGTACCATCAGGATTGATCTTAACAAGCGAATTAAATCCATAACCAGACCAAATACTTCCATTACTACACTCGAGTACATAGTTGGAAATAAAATCTAGATCCGAATCCATTATTTTGGTTAGTTTATTGGTACTATCCAAAGCATAAATAGAAGATGCGGAAGCTATTAAGACCCTATTACCTTTACCGCTAATGGCAAATGGAGATTTAAGTTTAGAAAATATGGAATCACATAAAAAATTTTCAACGTTACTGGGTCGTAATTTAATTAGCCCTAGGATATTTGATGCCAGCCAAATACTTTTTTCCCTGTCAAACATAGATGACACGAATCCATATTCATTTGGTAATTTTAACGGGGCTATACATAAATATGAAAATTTTCCATTTTTATATTCTATCAGATCATGAAATGTAACTACCCAGAACTCATCTCTGGTCGTATCGGTTGACATCAATACCGCAGGACTTGAAAGCTCTATCGGGTATTTAAAAACCGAGTTTCCTGAAACTTTATAAATCGAGTTGTGCAAAGCAGTAAAAACCAAATCGCCATTTTTTAAGCACAAAATAGACCGGACATAATAGGATACGGTGTCAGTATTCCAGCAAGGAAAAAATTCTCCTTCATGCTGTCTATAAATGCATCTTGTAGTTCCTAATAATAAAAGTCCGTTTTTATCTTCTGTAATTGTCGTAATTCTTTCTTTACTTCCTCTGGTGCTAAATTCTACTTCCTCTGGTTTAGTATTTTTCGAAAAGCGGTAAAGGCCCTTTTTTGTGGAAAACCACTTCGTATTGTTTCTGTCAATAAAAATATTGTTTACTATATCCCCCTCGAAACCATGTGTTGATGATGTGTAATTTTTAATATGTCCATCGGGAAACAAGACGGAAATTCCCATCGCAGTTCCAGCCCATATATTACCATCTTTATCCTCTGCAAGACACCTTACGCTGTTGTTAAGTAAGCCACTCGATGTACTGAAATTTTTGAATACCCTTCCATCAAAACGACTTAATCCGGCTTCAGATCCAACCCAAATAAAGCCATGGGAATCCTGAAAAGAAACAAGAACAGTTCCTGACGGTAACCCCTCCTTCACAGAATACTTAACAAATGAATACTCTTGCGTTAATGCTTTGTAATTGCAACAACATACCAGAATCAATATAAAAATAAATAATCTCAAGTTTTTCAACCTATAATGAACTAGAATATAACAACTCATTAACAACAATTAACTTTTTACTTAAAAGTACTAAGTAACTCATATAACCCAAATAAACAAAACGGATAATCTGTCATACATTCTCATTTATTGAGTAGTTCACAGGAATCCGGATCGTAGCCAGTGCTCCTTCCAACTCCCCTCTTCCATCATACAAATTGCTGATAGTTATACTTGCACTGCTCATTTCGGAATCATTCATCACTTTCAACCTTTCTTCATTCAATTGAAGCCAGTCAATGTATTTATCTTCATATTGATTTCCTTTTACCCTCCTATCACCTGTTGTGTTATCCTTAATTAATATAACTAAAACTTCTGCCTCCAAAGAAAACTCAATCCAGATTTTTCTGCACCCCTCCGTGTCCTTTAAACCATTCCAAATAGAACTCTCCAAATAAGGCTGCAATAAAATGGTAGGCACAAATATTTTATTTAATAAAACATCCTCATCTACCGATATTTCGTAGTCCAGTTTGTTCTCTAATCGTAATTTTTCAAGATCAAGATATAATCTGGTTAACTCAACTTCCTTATCTAATGTGCTGTATAAATGGTTACGATTTAACAGTAATATTCTAAATAACTTAGAAAATTTTTGCAAATAAATCTGTGCTGAATCATAACGTTGTGAAGTTATCGCATGTTGAATAGAGTTTAGTATATTAAAGATAAAATGAGGATTCATTTGTGTCTTTAAAGCCTTCATCTCAAGTGCAAGCAATCGTTTGGACATATCTAATTGCTTCTTTTGAATATTTAATCTTGCTACTGCCTTTATATATATCCAATATAAGACTACCCCAAAAAGAAAAACAACAAAACAAAACAACCACCCTTTTTCATAGGAGATTGAGATAATAGGTCCATACCAAAGCGCAGTTTTGATGCTTAACGAGCTAACATAAAAACCAATTATACTTATCATGTAAAAATTAGTGGTAATCAAATCCCCCTCTTGTACGCTGATATTTCGCCACATCAACCAAAGCCAGGTATTAGATTGATAAATTCGAGAACATTTTTCTTTGTTATATGTATGGTCAGACCATGTTAAGGGATTACATCCATCTTCAATCCACTTTTTTTCAATAACGGTTGATGAAACGCGTTCTCTCAATTCATTACTGGTTACACCATATCCCTGCTCTATTCTTGCATATAAGCATCCTGCACTTGTTAGGAGTAATGAGACTAGGGTAAGAAGTTTCATTTAGCAATAATAAGTAAACCATAAATGTATTCATTTTAATTATATCAAGTTCTCAAAATTGAGTATCAAAGTCTATTAATGAATAATTAGATGAGCGTAACGCTGCATTGCGACCCCGTTGATTTATAACCTGTACTCCCTTTAAAAAAAAATTAACATTCTTTTATTCTTCTATTGGCAACCTATTAACATGTTGTAAGATTTCAATTATGAATATTTGTTTTACAAACTACTCATATCATGAAAACACCCATACACACCATTAATCATCAACTTGTTTCTACTCTCAGCATACAACTTTCGTTACAAGTGATGATTTCTATGCTCATGTTTGGATTACCATTTCAAGCTAAATCGGCCACCAAAACATTTCTTGGGGGTATTTACTCAAATTCAATAAATTGGTCTCCCGCTGGTACCCCAAACAATGGCGATGATATTATTGTACCTACTGGTATAAGTTGTATTGTTGATTTACCGATTACAACAATCTGGAATAATCTTACAGTTGATGGGATTCTAAATTTCGGTGTATTAACTATGCCGGTATTGACATCCAATATCGTTTATGGAAACGGACAGATTATAACTTCATCACTTTCTCAGTATCCATTACCCGATAACAAGTATTGGTTTCCATCCGTTTATTACCGTTGCAGTGATTTCACTCAAAAGCAATATGTACGTCCAGGAAACTACGGTATTCTGGATGCAAGCGGGCCTGATAATACAAATTCGGGAAGGATATTTGTTGGCAGAATCATTATCAGAAATGATTTCAATTACGAAACAGATACAACTAACTTCAGGCATACCGCCACTGGTAGTCATTTCATCTTCGAGGGAGGAGATATGCTGCTCAAAACAAGTCCTAGACAAGCTTTAATTTTCGATTCATTAACTATTTCAGGAACGGGAACAAAGACTATACAACAAAGGTGTTCAATCCGCAAGTACCTTAACATGGAATCTGCATTACTTCTGGAGGTAACAGGAAGGTTGTTTGATAGCTTAAATTTTGTTACAACAGGCAGCGGTGAAATTCGGATAACAAACACTTCGACAACCGTGCTACCAAAAGGGAAAACATGGATTCCCAGAGTAAATTATATGAGTTCTAATTCTCAAACTATTATTTCAGGAATTTACACCAATTTAATTGCTGGTGGAGGCGACAGGACATTTCAAAATGACACAACCATAATACTGGAGACATTTATTGCCGGTACAGGTACTTATACCCAAGGTACTTCAGTTGTTGTTTACGCGTCAAATAACAAACAGATTATTCAAGGTATTAATTATTATACCCTGTGCTCTGAAGGAAATGGAGAAAGAGCACTTGATACTACAGGTAAAAAAATTGCGATATATAAAACCTTTTTACCTGGACTTAATACATATTCTGTTTCAAAATCTACCATATCATTTGTTGGCTCAAGCCAAACAATCCCTTCATTTACATTCTCAAACCTTGAAATAGCAGGTACTGGCACAAAAACCTTATCCGGAAATATTCAGGTAAATGATACTTTGCTCATTATCGCTACCTTACAGATGAGCACCTTCAAACTTGCAGGAAATGATGGCTTCACAGTATCACCATTAAGTTCCGGCACTGTGAGAACCAGAAATACTGATAATAATCCATTACCATCAAAGGCAAACTGGCCTATTTCAGTTTACTACGAAAGCACCAGTAATCAATTTATAAAAGGAGGTAGTTACCTTAGGCTTTATTGTTCAGGTGGTAACAGAACAGTTCCCTCAGGTGACACCTTAATACTTAATGATATTTTTACCCCAGGGACAGGCAGTTATACAACCTCAGGCTCAACAATTGTATATGCAAAAAATACGTCCCAATCCATTTTAGGTATCCCGTATTATAATCTTCAAATTTTAAATGCCGGGGTAAAACAAATATCACAAAATCTATCCGTTTCCAACACATTAACAGTTCATGCGTCTTCTGTATTAGACCTTGGTACATATGCATTTTCTGTTGCTCCTATTAACATTTTGGGCTCCGGAACCATTCGCACCTCCAACACATCAGCATCGCCATTACCAGCCGGCAAATCATGGGAACCTACCATTGAATACAATTCCACCTCAATACAACAAATTGTTTATGGCAATTATTCTGTACTGAACATGACAGGAGGTAGCAGAATATTATCTTCTACCGGAGATATCGCTATAAGTGATTCTATCATATTCGGAACTGGTCTAATTACTACCACCGGTTCTACCATTGACTATAATGGGAGCAAAAACCAACCAATCTCAGCATTTTCCTATAACAATCTTAAAATAACCGGAACAGGAATAAAAACAGCTACCGGTAATATTTATGTTGGTAATAATTTACATATCTCCTCTTTACTTAAACTGAATAATTACCAGCTTTCCGGTGTTAGTTCCAATACTGGCTACGGATACCTGACAACTGCAGATGCCTTGGGAACAGGAATTCCGGCACATAAATTATGGACATCAGGCTTGGTGCTCGATGGCAATAATGATCAGCTCGTACCTCAAGGGGTATACAGCAGATTATTTCTCTCAGGAACCGGTAGCAAGCACGCACAAGCCGACTTAAGTATCAGCGATTCCCTTATCGTATCTTCTACTCTTGATATGGGCTCATATGCAATTGCCAATGGAGGAACATTAAAAACGAGTGGAACAGGGATTATCAAAACGTCCAATGTAACTGCTACCCCTTTACCTTCTGATTTAATCTGGTTGCCCAAGGTTCAATATAACTATCCGGGTAGTCAAAGAATTATTGCCGGCACTTATACAAGACTTCATATAGCCAGAGGAGCCGCATTCAGTACAAAAAGAATAACCGGGAATATCACCATTAGTGACTCCCTCATTGTGTCAGATACAAGTATACTGGACATTGGAAATAATATACTTACCGTTAATGGCTACTTCCATTTTCAGCACACCATGTTTGATCGGTTATATACCGTTGCAGGCTCAACCATTGCAGTTGGAGGAAATACCGCTGATGCTGCAGGTACTCTTTATTTTGCAATTAATGAAGGTGGCGCACGCCCATTGGCAAACCTTACCCTTAACAGACCCGGAGGTTCTTTAACACTTTCCGGTGATCAGCAAATCCGTATTTCAGGAACGGTAAATGTACAAAGCGGAATCCTTCATACATCTAATGCCCTTATTCTAACTTCTGATGCAAGTGGAACTGCGCGGATTGCAGCCCTGCCATCCGGTGCAGACATTACAGGGGATATTACAGCAGAACGATATGTTTCTGCCATTGCCAGAAGATGGAGAACATTTTCTGCACCAGTGAGCTCGTTTGCATTTAACCAGCTTATTGATAATATGTTTATTACAGGCCCCGGAAATCAAACCAACGGTTTTGACAGCTTGCCAAACGGAATTAACCTCTCCAACGCAGGAACAACCATTTATACATACAAGGAAGATACAGCAGGGTCTGCCCGCGGATGGAAAGGAATATCACATATCAATAATTCCCTCCCTACCGCAAAAGGTTCTATTGTTTTTATCAGAGGAGACAGAAATCTGCCGGCACCCGACTGGTATTCAAACCTGAATCTGGCACAAAATGAAGTTACGCTGGATTTTACCGGGCCTATCAATAAAGGCAATATTTCGCCTGCGGTTACCTATACCAATACAGGTAATATCATTAACGATGGCTGGAACCTGATTGGTAATCCTTACCCTTCTCAGATAGACTGGACATTGGTGAGTAAAACAAACCTTGGCCCATTTATTTATTTATGGAACCCATCAACAAATTCATACGTAGCCAATGATGGAAGTAATTTAATTGCATCAGGTCAGGCATTTTTTGTTAAAGCAACCGGTGCTTCCCCTTCCGTTACCTTTACAGAAAGCTGCAAATCGGCCAGTGCACCACTATCTTATTTTAAATCAGCCACACCCGGCATAAGCATTAAAATTGTTAAAGACAGCATCAGTTCCGATATCGCATTTTTACGTTTTGGAAATTACACAGCTGCCTATAACCAACAGGAAGATGCACTAAAATTATCTAACCTGTCAGGTTTAAATATTAGCCTGCTTACCAGTGGTGACAGCATTCCTGTGCAGATTAGTGCTGCTCCTTTTCCTGTAAACCAACATGATACTTTTGTAATACAGGTAAATGGTACTGCTGGAAATTACACCCTTGGCCTTGGCAATCTTCAGATTTTAGGGTCAGGTAAAACAGCCCATATTAAAGACCTCTTTACCGGCTCTGTTCATTACCTTTCCGGAAGTAATACATTCCCTTTTTCCGTTGGTTCAAATCCACTATCGGCTGGTAACCGCTTTTTACTCATCATCTCAAATAGCAGCAATTTACCGGTGCAGTTCATTTCTTTCAACGGAAAGTATGAACCTGAAAGCCATTCCAACAAATTAATCTGGTTAACCGGATCATCTGTTAATGTAAGCCATTATGTTGTAGAAAAATCTACAGACGGGATCTCTTTTTCAGAGATAGGTATCACATATGCCCGCAATAGTTTATCTACAAATCATTACGAATTTATTGATTACACTTTAACACAAGGAGTAAACAAATATTACTACCGCATCAAATCAGTGGATACAGATGGTAGCATACAACTTTCAAATATGATTATGTTATCTTCTTCATTTATTGATTCAGATCAGGCAGCCAATCTTACTCTTGTTCCTAACCCCTGCAAAGCAAATGTGCAAGTACAGACTGATGTGGCTTCGGCTATCCACGAGGTGTTGGTTTATGATTTGCGCGGAACCATTGTACTTCGTTCATCATCGCCTTTGCTTCAAACCTCCATATTACCTGCCGGTGTGTATATGGTATCCGTTTTGTTCTCCAACAATTCCATATCAGGTATTAACCGCAAACTTATAGTAGAGTAATATGGCAAAGATTTTATTTATGCTGATATACTTACTATCAGCCGGAACCTTATTTGCTCAAACAGATGAATATGATGTTTCGCTTGAAGAACAGGCAAGCCGTGGGCATGAAATCCGGGAAGAGGATTTTACAGAAGAAGCCATCATCACAAAAAGAAATTTGACCGGCAGGCGCAGGTATCACATGGATAATGCCTCGCCATCTGCTCCGGTTAGCGGATATGATTTAATGATTCCCGGAGAAGATCAGGTTTTAACTATTGAACAACATGGTACAACATCAACAGGTGATCCGGCAGGTGCGGATGAAAATCTTCCTGTTGACAATATAGACCCTCCTGAACCACCGGAACTTTCCATGATGTTTTTTTATCCATTATTAGCCCTCGCCTTTTTTGCAAGCAGTATTTATCATTTATATATTAAAAACAGACTATCATGAAAAAGCTCATTATTTTCTTTTTAATAAATATGGTCACTATTATCACTTATGCCCAAAAGTCGGAACTTGGTTTTCTGGCCGGAGGCTCCTTTTATTGGGGCGATATTGTTAGTGAACCAGAACCTTCAACTGTTAAAGAAGCACTTGGAATGTATTTCAGGTATTACCATAATAAACATATATCCACCAAATTATTTCTTGGATATTGCAGGATTGGAGGAGCTGACAGTTTACCTCTTTCCAGTTCCTACCAAAAACACCGGAATCTTAGTTTTTTCTCCAATATTTTTGAGGCCTCTGTTCAGCTGGAATACAATATAATAATCAACAAATTCAGAAACAGGCGAAAACCCAAAAAAGACCATATGTATTTCTTTGCCGGAATCGGTGTTTTTGCTTTTAATCCCAAGACCTATGCAACAGGCTCGCAAACAGAAATTGAACTTGCTCCGCTTAAAAACAATGGCAGTTCCTATAGCTTAACCGCTGTTTGTTTTCCCGTGGGGGCCGGGTATAAACATTATTTTAACCGCAATTTTTATGCGGGTGCTGAAATTGGGATAAGGTATACCACTACATCCTACATTGATGATGTGGGCCCGGGGCACAAAAAAACACGAGGAAGAATGAACGACAGGCTCATGGTAGATATGAGCATTAATGACTTTTACGCTATGTTTGGCGTCACTGTAGGCTACAAACTCTCAGACATGGTAAAAATCAGGTGTCCGAAATTCTGACAACAGAATTTTAAAGGAATTCATTTTAGTAAAATATTAAGACCAATATCGGCAAAAGGGCCTACCTTTGTGCTGAATTGAAACTTTTACTGCGCCATACCCTTACCTTTATTCTGGCAGTTGCTATTCTGGCAGGTTACACCGGTATTCCTCTTTCCAAAATGATATGCAGGGAGGATGGACATATTGAAGTGGCATTGAGCGAAGGAGATTCGGCCTGCCATCATGAAACAACACCCATAAAAAGTTGTTGTAAACCTCAACAAAAAAAAGATGCCGGAGGTTGCTGCGACTTCGATCATTCTTTTTTTAAAATCTATACCAATACACTGGTACAACAGGTAAAAAACGAAGCCGGATACCAGGCCCATTATTCTATACTTTTATTTTCGCCCACCTCTTCTATCCTTCTTAATCAAAAAGAATTAACAGGTATAAACCAAAATCTGCCACCACCTGATTCTAAAACAGGTTTATCCATTCAAAGCCTTATTCAGGTTTTCCGTATTTAATCAGTTATTCCTTATTGATCAGCAACCAGCTGCTGATGCATGCTATCAGACCATTTTTTCAGGTCATTTTTCGCCATACATTTCAATTAAGGATAAATAAATGAGACCCATATTAATATTAATGATGCTGTGGTTGCTTCACTTATCAACCACCGCACAAACAATAAAAGGAACCGTAATGGATGCTACCACCAGGCAGGCTTTACCAGGAGCAAGTGTGCACTGGCTCAACACCGCTAAAGGCACCATTACTGATGTAAACGGGGTATTTGAAATCCCTTACCCTGCCAAACTCCCTGCATCACTTGTGGTTGGTTATGTAGGATATATAAGCGATACCATTCCCTTTAAGAACCAAACAGAACTTCATATTAAACTAAAGCCATCTATACTTAAAGAAGTAGAGATTACTGAAACCAGAGAGGCCACCAGTTTCTCCACCATTGATCCCATGAACAGGCAAACTCTGGGAACTAAAGAGCTAAAAAAAGCGGCCTGTTGCAACCTGAGCGAAAGTTTTGAAACCAATGCAACTGTTGACGTAACTTTTAGTGATGCCCTAACCGGAACCAAACAAATAAAAATGCTCGGGCTGGATGGTTCTTATACGCAAACCATGATTGAACTGCAACCTGGCATACGCGGTCTTTCCACCAATTTCGGGCTTTCGCATATACCAGGAACCTGGGTTCAGGGCATTGAAATTACCAAAGGAATAGGTTCAGTTGTTAATGGATATGAATCTATGGCAGGGCAAATAAATATTGATTTGCTTAAGGCCGAGAAAGCCGAACGTTTTCACCTGAACCTGTATGCAGGCGATTTTGGAAGATACGAAGCCAATATACATGCCGGGCATCATTTTAATAAAAAATGGAGTACCCTATTACTCACACATGCCAGTACCGTTGCCAATAAAAACGACTTTAACAATGATGGATTTATTGATGTTGCCACAGGTTACCAGTTTAGTGCATTAAACCGCTGGAAGTATGAAAACCCCGGTAAACTAATGGCTGGTTTTGGTGTATATGCCAATATAGATAGCCGCACCGGAGGTCAAACAGCATATAACAACCGATCAGAAAATGATGCAGGTAAGGTGTTTGGTCTTGGAATAAAAACAAAACACCTCGAAGGTTTTAGTAAAACCGCGCTTGGGTTTTCGGGCCAACCTTATAAAAGCCTTGGCCTGGTAGCCAGTGCCCGCCTTTATGAGCATGATGCATTTTATGGATTCAAAACCTATAACGGTAAAGAGCAAACCGTTTATGCCAACCTCATTTATCAATCCATTATCAGCACCAGCGACCACCAGTTTAAAACAGGGCTATCCCTCATGACGGATAATTATCAGGAAAGATTTAAAGACTCCCTGTTTAACAGGAATGAATTTGTTCCCGGTGTTTTTGGGGAGTACCATTATACCAACCTGAATAAGATGGATGCATTGGTTGGATTGAGGGTAGATTACCACAACCTGTTTGGCACTATGGTTAATCCAAGAGCCCATATAAAGTTCAATTTCAGCAAGGCATCGGCTCTTCGTTTTTCCGGAGGAAGAGGGATGCGGGTAGCTAATGTATTTATAGAAAATCCTGCCGCCATGGCCAGCGCGCGTAAAGTAATTATCGAAGAAAAATTTAACCCTGAGGTATCATGGAATTATGGCGTATCATTAACCCATAAGTTTAAATGGTTTAAACGAAATGCCACCTTGGTAGCCGACTATTTCCGTACGGATTTTGAAAACCAGGTGGTGGCGGATTTTGATCAGCACCCACAGGAACTGCGTTTTTATAACCTCAAGGGGCAATCCTACTCCAACAGTTTTCAAACGGAATTTATTTACGAGCCTTTAAAACGTTTTGAGTTACGACTGGCTTATAAATGGCAGGACGTGAAAACCACCTACCATGGCCGACTGCTTGAAAAACCATTGATAGCACGCCACCGTGTGCTGGTGAACCTGGCTTATGCCACCCGTTTTGACAAGTGGAAATTTGACCTGACCGGAAAATGGTTTGGGCGGAACAGGATACCAGAAACGGCCACAAACCCTGATGGACTTAGGTTTAATAACTACTCTGAGAATTATTATACGGTAAATGCCCAGATAACCCGTGCTTTTAAAAAATTTGAAGTGTATATTGGTGGTGAAAACCTGTTTGATTACACCCAACAAAACCAGATTATTGATGGCGCAAACCCCTTCGGACCTTATTTTGATGCCTCATTAATTTGGGGGCCGGTAATGGGAAGGGTGCTTTATACAGGAATTAGATTAACTATTAAATAATTGAAAATAATGGTAACAAAGGAGCTATAGGTTCTTGCGAAAAGTGTTGAAGTGTTCATGTGCAAAATACCTGCTAACAACTTCAAACTTCCCAACTTCGAACTTCCCAACTTAAAACTTCGAACTAATTAAAAAAATATGAAAAAAAGACTGATCACTTTATTATCACTGGTGGGACTGGTGGTAATGGCTTACGGAACAAAGGCCCAAACGCAGGATAGTACTGCGAAAAAAGATGTGGTGATAACCATACAGATTAAAACTTCAGCGGTATGTGACATGTGCAAGGAAACACTGGAAAAAGCAATGGCCTATGAGAAAGGCGTTAAAGACTCCAACCTTGATGTGGACTCGAAAATGCTTACTGTGAAATTTGATACCCGAAAAACAAGTGCTGAGAAAATAAAAAAGGCAATCACTATGTGCGGATATGACGCAGATGAAATGCCTGCTGATCCTAAAGCCTACGCCAATCTGAACCCCTGTTGCAAAAAAGACTACAAGCATTGATTAAAACAAGCTGATAGTCAAGCCCTGATAAAAACATATCCACAGGCTTTATTTTTTTACAAATTCGGTTTATTATTGAACTTGATACGGGCGTTTAATTAAGCGCCCGTATTGTTATTAAAATCAGGAGAGTATGCATTTAGCTATCGCAGGAAACATCGGGTCAGGGAAAACAACATTAACCACCTTGTTGGCACGTCATTACAAATTTGAACCACATTATGAAGACGTGGAGGACAATCCGTATATCAGCGATTTTTATGAAGACATGCAACGCTGGGCTTTTAACCTCCAGATTTATTTTTTGCACAGCCGCTACAATACCCTGCTTCAAATTCAAAAAGGCAAAAAGAAAATTATTCAGGATCGCACCATTTACGAAGATGCCTACATCTTTGCTCCAAACCTGCACAGCATGGGTTTAATGAGCACCCGCGATTTTGAAACCTACCAGAAATTGTTCGATTCCATCAGTCAAACCGTTAAAGCTCCGGATTTACTGATATACCTGAGAGCTACCATTCCAAGCCTGGTAAATAATATCCAGAAACGCGGACGTGAGTATGAAGATTCAATCCGTTTGGATTACCTGAGAAGGCTAAACGAGCGTTATGAGGCATGGATTTCTACCTATAAGCACAAGCTGCTTGTAATTGACGTTGACAACCTCAATTTTGCTGAAAAACCGGAAGATCTTGGCTTAATCATCAATAAAATAGAAGCTGAAATAAACGGGTTATTCTGATGCCAGGAGTGAGGTTTTTTCTAATAGCCCTACAAACTCTACTCACTTTTAACTTCACCTTAGCCCAAAAAACTACAAATTCTTTACCCAAAAACCATTTTGGCCTAATGGCCGGAATGTCGTTTCCCGGATTTGGTTTTAAGAACACCTACAATAACAATTTTGGGCAAACAGATAACGGCTTTAGCTTTGGTATAGAATACACCCGTCAGATTGACTCCGGAATATTTTTTATTGGCCAATACCGCTATAACAGCAATTCTATCATTCACTCATCACTATCTACTCACTTTACCGATCCGTATGGAAATGAACTACCGGGCACAGTTGCCGTTATTGGAGACTGGATGATGCACAGTGCTATGATAGGCATAGGCAGCCTGATTCCCTTGGATAGCAAGGGAATTTGGTATATACAGCCTAAAGCCCTGATTGGATTTACCTCTGTAACAACACCAAACATATCAGCCACAGCGCAATACCTGGATACCGTAAGTTTTAAACACGTGGTACTTTCGCAAAAAACTGGTGAATTACATGATACCCAATTATCTTATGCTGCAGGGTGCAGTTTTATAGCAAGAACGGGCAATATTACATGGAATCTGGAAGCAGATTATTTGGGCAGTTCCTTTTCAGCAACCATGCCTCTATCTGATAAAAGAACCCATCAAACTTTGGGTAACACCACGATAAATCAACGCATTCATTTATTACAACTGAAAGCAGGTTTAGGTTTTGTTTTCTGATGCCGTCCGGTTAAAAGAGTAATTGATAAGCCACAATCCGCCAATGGTAAGGATTACTGATAAGACAACAATCGTATTCAATTTTTCATCGAGCCAGAGCCAGCCCAAAATTACCGCCACAATGGTGTTGATATAGGCATAAGTAGAAACAATAGTAGCTGGCAATTTTTTTAGCACATACATATAGGCACCATAAGCTATTATAGAACCAAATACCACCAGGTATGCCAGCATTCCAATGGCTTCATTTGTAGGATGCATTTCTCCCCACTCACCTCTGAATGTTCCGAAAACATCAAGAATGGCGCCACCACAGATCATTTGAATACCGGCACCAAACAACGGATGGGTATCGGTTTTATGGTTTTTGGAATAGATGGTACCCACCGCCCAGGCAAAATTGGCAATCAGTATAAAGATAATCCCCAGGGTATAATTTGGATTGGCAAAGTCTTTCAGGTTATCGTTAAATATTAAAAACTGCCCCGAAAGGCAAATGGCAAACCCTAACCATACCAGAAAGTTCACCTTTTCGCGCTTGCCCGACATGGAATTAATGAGCACAATCCATATAGGAGTAAGAGAGCATATTAATGCAGCAAGGCCACTGCTTACATAAATTTCCGCCCAGGTTACCAAACCATTTCCCAGCACCAGCATTAAGGTGCCGTTAATGGCAAATACCTTGAGCGCTTTGGCATCCGGTATCTTATAACCCCGCAATAAAAAATAGGAACAGATGAGGATTCCCCCGATACTATGCCTGAAACCCGCCATTAAAAAAGGAGGAAAAGACTCCACCCCCACCCGTATGGCCATAAACGTGGTTCCCCAAAAAAAAGCAACCGCTGCAAATGCCAGCCATGCCGAAAACTTTTCAGACCTGAAATTCATGTGCCGCGAAGAAAGGCAATTTCAATGGGATTAATTAAGGATTTTGTGGCATATAAAGAGGCTTGGGGTTAGCCACTCCTGTCAAGCCGAAGGCGTGAAATTTACACGAACTATTTTCTGAGAAGTCTTGCGATAGGATTGCCACACCTGTCAAGCCAAAGGCATGAGATTGCACAGATTGATTTTTAGAAGACTTAAGCAGACAGCCACACCTGTCAAGCCGAAGGCATGAAATTTACTCGAAGACATTTTTGAGAAGTCTTGCGGGAAGAGCGCCAAGCCTGTCAAGCCAAAAGCATAAAACCCTTGATGTGCAGATGAACTTCAAAATTAACTTAACACTAAAAATTCAACATTTAAAATTAAAAATTGGCATTCAACATACCAAAAATTTCAAACAGAGAACCAGATTCATCACCTCGCACCAAGCACCCCGCACTGAGCACTAGTCATTAATCCTTCAGACTTCCGTGAAGTTTGCCATTATAAATGTACGAAGTAATAGAAACCGCAAAAATAAGTACCATCACCATCATGGATGGATCAAAACCTTCTTTGGCGATGACGGAATAGGCCGCTCCTATTAAATCAAAAAACAATCCGGCATATGCCCACTCTTTTATTTTATAAAGGGAAGGAATTAGAATGGCAATACTGCCGGCTACCTTAGCCACGCCCAGAAATGGAATAATATACTCCGGGTAACCAAGGTTGGTTAAAAACTTCACCGTTTCGGGTTCCATCAATATATTAGGAATACCCGACATGATCATAAAACCGGCAAACAACACCGTTGTTGTCCAGTAGATTATTTTTGTTGTTTTCATAGATGGTTTATTTGTAATTGGTGCGCAGTGCTTGGTGCGCAGTGCTCGGTAGGGAATTTAGTTTTTTAGTTAATAGATTCGAAGACTAGAAGTTTGAAGTTGATAGTTGTGGTTAGCCGCTCCATATTACCTGTGCACGTTAACCTAGATGACCATGCACTAAGCACTGCGCACTGTGCACTAAGCACTAAGCACCAAGCACTAATCATCGGGCACTAGTTATGCAGATGCGAGGCAGTTTACCATCCAGTTTATTCCGAATTTATCTGTAAAGCTTCCGAAATAGGCGCCCCAGAACATGTCCTGTAATGGCATGGAAATGGTTCCTCCTGATGAGAGTTCGTCAAAAATTCTTTTGGCTTCGGTTCTTGTTTCAGGCTCGAGGGATATATGCATATTGTTTCCTTGTGTAACCGTAAATCCCATTTCTTTTGGGGCATCTGTTCCCATTAAAATATGGTTTGCAATAGTTGGCAATTCCACATGTAGTACCATGTTCTTCACATGATCAGCAATAGGTGGTTGGTTGGCATCGGCCGGCAAATCGCCAAAACGTTGAATACCGGGTCCGTTAAACGTTGTTTTAAATACTGATTTGTAAAACAGAAATGCTTCTTCTGTATTTCCCGGAAAGTTGAGATAGGTGCATACTCGGGCTTTATGATCGGTTCGCATTGAAGCACGAAGTTTAAACTGCTCCTCAATATACTGATCAAGGTTGCCCATGGCCATGGTAAATCCTTCTTTAAAGCCGAGCTCAATAATCTTTTCCAGGTCGGTTAGTTCCTTGTATTCAATTACAATATTTACTGTAGTGGTGGATGCGTTTTCACTAAAACTGTTTGTCCAAAGCGAACGCGGAAAATCAGTATTGATCTTGTCTCCGCTCTCATCACAAAAAGCATCAAGGGCTGAATAACTTTTGTGGGTATCAATCTTTTTATAATCGGCACGGCACCAGTGAGCTTCTCCGTTTGGTGCTACCATCGCATACAACCAAAAGCCTCCTTCCCTTAAATCCATTGTTTTGGTTTTGGTTACATAAGGCTTAGGTGCCCACCACAAATCAAGCAGTTCCGGTTTGGTCCATGCATCCCATACCATTTCAAGGTTGGCTGCGAATTCCCGCTTTACGGTAATTGTTTTCTTTTCCTTATTCACGGAAAAGTCGAATAATAAATTGCTGTTCATTTTTTATTTTTTTTAAGTGTTTCCAATACGTTGTCGAGTTGATTAAAGCGGGTTTCCCAAATCTTACGGAACTGCTCCAGCCATTTATCTATTTCCTTCATCTTATCTGCATTTAACTGATAGTAAATTTCCCTGCCCGATTGCTCCTGACTTACCAACTCGCACTCTGTTAAAATACGCAGGTGCTTGGATACCGCCTGACGCGAGCTATCAAAGTGTTCGGCAATGGCATTGGGAGTCATGGCATGCATGGCTATTAAAGCAATGATGGCTCTTCTTGTTGGATCGGCAATGGCCTGAAAAACGTCTCTTCTCATTTGGTTAATTACGAAACTAATCGGTTGCAAATATATGCAACCATTTGGTTTCGCAAAATATTTTAGGATTTATTTTTCGAAGGCGGTAAAATATAATTTATCTCCAAGGTTATATCATGAGTTGTATACAACCGACTGCGGCAATATATCTTAGCCTAGAGAAACACCTGTAGAGGTTTCTTTACATCCAAACCGATTCTCTCAAAATATCACTTATATTATGGGTAGATACAAATAAGACCAGCCTGATGAAGTGATACAAGCCCAGGGTGGCACCCAGCATATAGGCCAGGTTTTTATTAAACAACCATTTTCCAAGGTACTCTTTTCCGGTAAGCAACTCAGCAGTTAATATGCCAATTGCTGCTACGCATCCCAGAACTGTAAATGGGCCAAAGGCATGATAATACAAGCTTTTAAACCAATCGCCCTGGTAAAGGAAAATAAGTGATTTGGTGATACCGCAACCCGGGCATGGAAAACCCGTTAGCATTTTAAAAGGACATAAAGACTGTTCCGTTTCAATATGCCCCGAATGAAACAACATTACAAAAAGAGGGAAAGCCAGTGTAATGATTGCACCGGCTATTCCCAATAACTTGCGTGTGAGGTAAGGATTATTTGTATAGTTTATTAATTTCACCCTGCACAATCATTGCGGCTACCATAGGAAAAAATAAACCCAGTACAATCAGCATGGTCGATTGATCCTTGCTTGGTTCTCCATTTTTCTCATAAATTTTTGTAAGGCCATCTTTACCTGCCAGATAATAAAAATAAAGGTTTACCGGCAGGCAGCAGCCGGAAAAAATGGCAACCGGCTGCGAGATTATTTCTTTACCTGCTGCGGCATTCATTACGGCAGCAGCTTTAATATTCCAGTAAATAAGGTATAAACCGCAGGTAATAAAACCCAGTATCAATACCAATACGGGCTCGTTTTTAAATTGGGGAATTTCTTGTGTCATGATGTGGTTGGTTTAGGTTAGTGTTTTTTTTATTCTTCAAGATATGAAAAAAAAATACAAAACAATGACCTAAACAACAGAAACAACAGCTACAAAACCCAGCACTAAAATAAATGCTTAAAAAAAATCCTGCAACAAAAAGAGAACACTTATTGCCTTTCTTAGGTAAGTCTCTTACATTCCTGTACCTTAAGGTTCAATCACAATCTTCTGAGTGGCCTTTTCATATGGGGTTTCAATGGTTAAAAAGTAGGTACCACCTGCATTCAGGTTCTTCATTTTAGTATGGTATATATTTTCCCCTTTGTTTAATCCATATAGTAAGCGTTCCTCTATTTTTTTTCCATCTATGCTATAAAGTGATATTTTAACTTCTGTCACTTTACCCAAATTAAACCTTACGGAAAAATCACCCTCATTTGGATTTGGATACGCCTGCATTTTTAATGTGCCGGTGCTTTGTTCATTTAAGTCATCTATACCAACATTTTCATTTTTAACAATATAGACTTTAAATATCTGGCTGCTGGCACTGCTCTGTGTACCTGTATTGGTAAAGAAAATATTTGGAGCAGTACTGCTTATACCACCATAAATATAACCAACCAAATTACTGTCTGCTGTTAAGCTGTCAAGTTTTATCACTTCATTACTAAAGTGAGGCACGGTAACCAGAGGAATAAATTCTGCTCCGGCACCCAATAATGAAGGCATTTCAACAGGAAGTTTGTACTCCGCCATCACACCGTTGGAGTTTCTTGTTACGCGGGCAATTGTTTTTACAAATGGTACATTATTATCCTGAACCAGGATACCAGCGCTGTCATAATATTGTGCAATGCCACCAAAAAACACATTGTGCATTTGATTGTTTGAGGCTGAGTAAAGTGGTAATACCGCACAATGATAATGGTTGTAATACTGCTGAAATGCATTATTTACGACATAACCTGTACTGTCAATATTCACACAATTTAAAAAGGGTAAATCAACCGTGGGTTGAAACACCCCTGAAAATGCGGTAATACCCTCCGCCCCATCAGGCATAATCTGGGGTACCACATTATAATCTCTCCGGTGCAGATTCACCGCATCAATTATTTCCGGTAAATGAGTAATGGTTATGGTAGTTCCGTTATCAGTTAAATTAAATTTACGGATGGCATTGGTATATACCTGGGTATAGGTTGGATTACCCATTGGATTATAATTCCCGTCAAACCGATTGCCACCAACAAGGTAGTAGGTATCATTTATTTTTTTCAGATGGCCACCTGTTACTGCAAATAGCGTATCACTAATTTGTCTGAAATAAGCGTTGATTGCTGTACCGGCCACAACAGCATTGATTACTGCAGGAACATCAATGGCTGTAAGATTATCGAAGGTTTTTCTTGATGTTGTTGCTGTATGGTATCCATAACCACCAATAAGGTAAAGCATATTTCCATCCTGATGAAACTGCATATTGGTAGAACTCAGTTGTTCCTGCAATGCTACAGAAAGAGATGTAATTGGTGCAGTCCATTTTTGTTGGGTAACAGGATCGATAACAATAAGCTGGTTGTTATTACCTGCCACATCAAAAGCTGCAAAGGGTTGCCTGCGGTGTAAACCATCAAGCCTTCCTCCCGCAATCAGCCATTTTCCATTATGCTGTCCAAAAGCAAACGCCTGAAGCCCTCCCAAGCCGGTAATATTTAAAGGTTCAAGTACAATTTGAAAAGGGGATGTTTGTGCATATGCAGATAAACTAAATATCACAATCACTGCAAAGGTTAAAAAATTCTTTTTCATGGTATCGTTTCTAATATGATTCAATATTACTACCAATCATTTTATCGGTTGGTTACAAATGTTACATAAGCGAATATTGGTTTTGAAAAGCAGGTATAGAGTGTTGAAGGGATATGTTAGGTAAAAGATTTAGCATACATTAAATATGTCTTTATCGTGCTGTATATTTATGTTTTCTGTATGTTAAAAGTGTTTAGCCAATGTTGCATAAGAAAGGAAATATCAGGTTGTTCTTATTAAAAAAATGGTAATTTCACGTAACCACAAACCAACCACCTATGAAAACTCAATACAACAGGGCCGTATCACTGCTGGCCTGCACCGCCATTTTACTTTCCCTGATATCAGGTTGCACAGAAGGTACCTGGCATGATCGCACCCCAATTGACGGTGGTCGCCTGAGTGCGCTGGTGGCAAGTCCTGACGATTCTAACGTGCTGATAGCCGGAACTCCCGGTGGTGGTATTTGGCGCACACGAGACGGAGGAGCCAACTGGACCCAACCTGAAGGGTATGCATTGGCAGATTTCACCATTCTGGATCTGCAGTGGGATAAGGTAGTTAGCGGACGCCTGCTGGCCTGCACGCCAAGCGATGTGTATGCTTCCCTGGATATGGGCGACCACCAGACTAAAATTTATTTAAACCAAGTAAAGAAAAAACTAAGTATACAGTTTTAGCATTACAGATCTACATCAACTAAAATTCACTCTTGTGATTGCAATATATAATCCAAGAAAGTTGTTCGAGGCTCACCAAGTGAAAGCCAAGTGTTTTCGGATTCAAATCTTTCAGGATAATTATTAAGTGCCTCTACAATATTTGCTCCGTAGTTAAACTGATTTGAAAACAATCCCAAAAATTTAAGCATACCTACAGGTATCTTTACAATTTTCACCTTCTGTTTTGAGTAGTTATCAATATAAAAATTAGCGGCTTCGTCTGCGGTAAATCCTTCTTGTCCCTGAACAATATAACTTTTATTACCACAATCATGCATAAAGGAATTTACAACCTGCTTACCATAGTCACTTCCGCAAATCAAATACATTCTGTGCTTTGAGTTACCTGCCAAGGTAATAGAGCTACCTTTCCGGTATGCTCCTTTGTCGAAACTTTCCATAAAAGTTGAAGGGTAAAAAATTGAATAGGGCAAGCCACTATTTTTAATTTTCTCAACCGCTTTCTGCTTTATGTCAAACACCCACCATCTAAAGCCATTTTGACCTTGATAAAAGTGAACCAATGAAGATAAGTAGGCAATCCTTTCAATATTAGTATGTTTTGCCATGCTTAAGATTTGATCTAGCCCTTCTCGTTCAGGTTGAAAATCATTAATACTACTTTTCTGCTCAACTGATAAATTCAAGTATAGTCCATCTTGCCCGTCTAAGAGTTGTTTGATTTTATCAGTTTCATAAAGCGTACCTTCAATTATTTGTACAGAGGATCCAAAAATCTGTTTAGCCTTTTTAATATTCCGCACAAATAACGTAACATAAAAACCGGCTTTTATTAATTCCTTTGTTACCGGCTGACCTAACATTCCTGTTGACCCTATTATAGCTATTCTTTTCATATTTCAGTATGTATTTATTTAAAGTATACCCGGAATTAACTCAATTCATAGTAGGGTTTGTACAAACCATCTGCAAGATGGACTGTCTCTTCAAAAATTTTCCTTAATGCATTTACCTGATCCGATAGCGTATCAATTTCACAACAAAGAATGGCATTAATCTTGTCTTGAAGATGTACAGGTACTTTGCTCATGTGCGCCAATATATTTAACGCATTTTTATCCCCCATCTGATAAATTTCATTAATAGCAAAAAGCGTAGTAACTAAACGATTAATAGCTCTTGTTAAACAACCAAGAGTGTTATAAACATCAGATTTTTTTGCATAAATTGCACCTTGCCATATGGTAAATTCAGCTGACCATAAGCACTGTTGAATAACTGTATTCCTTAGCTTAGTGGGGTACTCTTGCACCTTCTTTTTTAAATTATCAACAATAAATTCAGGGTCGTATATAGGAATACAATATTTCGATTCTGCCAGAAAAGTAATAGATGAATAACCGTAAGGAGGTTGTTGTTCGTAATCATATTCCCATACTCCGGATTTCGCCTTCTCAATAGTTACTGATACCTGCTCTATATTCTTATAAAGTACATCAACTTCACCATAATCTGTTTCTAGCCAAGCACCACCATTTACCCAAGATCCCCACTCATAAAAATCAGTAACTACTAAATGTTCATTTACGGAATATTAACTTACAATATTTTTAATGGTGTTAATTTCAAAAGGGTTACTTTCTGAATAATAAATCCCTATATCCAGATCTGAACTTGTTGTTGCCAAGCCTGTTGTATGAGAGCCGCCAACCACAATAGCTTTAATGCCATTAGTTTGTTTGAGATCATACACAATCATACTTGGCAAATTTTTCATACCATTTGGTAAATTCATTTTATACATAGCATTTATTGTTTCAACAACTTAAATACATGATACCCCGATAATAGTTCGGAAACCACCTCCACCACATAATACCCCTCTCTTAAGCTACCTGTATCGTAAAACCACCCATCTGGTGTATAAATACCTATTAATTCTGTGTTTCTGCCAAACATATCATAAATGGTTATTTGGTCATTCTTGTCTATATCCCCGTAAATATGCAATTTATTACTTACCGGATTATTATAGCTGATATGAATTGGCTGGTCTGTGAGTTTTACAGATTTAATATAGCTACCAAGAAGTTCTCCATTAACAGACAATACTCTTAGCCTATAATAGATAAACGGTGACTCGGTTTGTGGAAACACATCCTGATGCCTGTAGTGCATGGTATTGTTGCCCAAATAGAGGTATGAGGCCACTTGAGACCACTCCTGTTGATTAGCGCTGCGTTCAAGCACAAAAGAAAAAATATCGGGATTATGGGTAACCAACCATACTGCCCATACTTCATTGCGTTGAGATTCTTTTATCACCTCAAAATCCACATCAAATACCGGAAGCACAACCGGACTAAGCATGCAATCTGTAGTATAGCCGGATCCAACGCCATATCCAAATATTTGGCTTTCTCCGGCCTGAGAAAAAGAAACTGAAATAGCGCCACTTCCATCGCCCCAACCCCAGATGGGGGTATTACCAGCAGACTGGTAACATCCGATATTACTTCCATCCTGTTGTCCGAATCCGAATATACTACCACTTGGGTTTACCTGAGAATAAAGTGAATGTGCGTCACCAGCATAATCACCATATCCAAAGATATTTGACACCGCTGGTGTGTTTTGTAAATACATAACGCTTATATAGCCAGTAGACAATCCAAATCCAAAAATGGAATTATTCTGAGCAAGCGAATACGGTATGAAGCCGAGATAAATAAATAATAAGAAAGGCCAACGCATAAAGGTGTTTGATTAAAACGATCTTACACATCTAAATCCAACATTGGAACTTCGGCTGCTACCTGAATTGATTAAATACCTATTTGAAATGCTAAGAAGGCCTTGAACACTTGAAAATGATCCTCCTCTGATACCTTGACCAGCAGAAGGCCATTGTGCAACATTGCTTGAACCCAAAGGATCCAGGTTACCGTCTCCATTTGTTTTGGTCATAATTCTGCCATTTGGTGAACCAATAGAAATCATGGCTTCAAACAAATTACCTGACATGTCACGCACTCCATAGTATGTTGATCCCGTAGATTCTCTGGTTCCTGGAGAAGTTCCGGTAGCCCATCCGCATCTGATAGGGCCGAATGAGGCGATCAATCCATAAACTGCATTGGCTCCCAGGTTTGATCCATTTTCTGATGCGGTACCGTCATTAATAAATGTAGTTACCTGATAGATATTGGTGCTTCCCCAGGCATATTCACTTGTAACCGGGTAAGCAGTACCTCGGCATATTTTTTCAAATTCTAATTCAGTCATTGGCCTTAAACCAGCCCAATCGGCATAAGCCACACCATCCGAATAACTAATAAAATTACATGGACGGTGCGGAGTAGCCGCTGAGTAAGATGGCCAGGATCCACTAATGGTATGTCTGTTATTTCCATTTTGATTGGGATAACGTTGGGATGCCTGTATGCTGTTTAGTTTATTTAGAAAATCAGCATATTGTCCCTGAGATATTTCGAATTTCATACAATAAAAACCTGCATAACCTTTGGGGAAAGCAGATGGGAGTATCTGAGTATTTGAATAAAAATCATCTGCGTAAAATGCATTGTTAATTAACCCTATGCTACCTGATGCACCGCCCCCCAAGGTAAGTTGTGCTTCAGATGTAATCTGTAGCGGTAACCCAGATAGACTGCCCGCATCTTTCAAATTTCCAGACGGATTAGAGGTATTGCCATCACCTACATAAAAACTCCCTGCTGGTATATACACCATCTCCACTCCAAACACGCAAATATCTACACTATCATTATCAGACAATCCGTCCAGACCATAACACCAGCGTAACCTCAGATTTTGATAATTTACGTTTTGTAAAGGCATAAGACCAGATGCATGTATAAATACCCCTTTGCCATCGGTTGTGCTATCTATTTTGCAAGATGCCGGTGCCTGATGACCTATGGTATCGAGGGTTGCATGTTTCCAAATATTCTGTCCTTTTACCCGGTATTTTACAAAAATCCACACTGCGTCCCAGTTGTTTTCCAGGGTGGCCGTACGCCAACTATTTTCCCACGACAAATCAAAACGAACCAATGATGTCTTATTGGTAGTATTCTGACCGATGAGCGAAATATTATTCAGTTGCACATTGTTTGCTTTTGTAACAGATGCCCAAAATAGGAACAACACTAAACGTAATACAAGCGTTTTTTTTATCATAAATATTAAACATTAGTTTTTATTTTAACAAAATTCTATCAATAATAACTGACTTTTCAGAATAGAGTTTTATATAATAAAGGCCCTTATTAAACCCACTTAAATCAACAGGGTTTATACTTTTTTGTAAACTATCCGATTTTAAGCAACGTCCCTATAGGGAACTTTCCGGCTCGTAAATCCTGATGTACTGGTAAAGCCAAAGGCTGCTATGCCAGTAACAGCCAGCGTAAACACATAAACCATGTTAAAATGATCACTTTTTTCATCATGTAAACATAATCGATCAAGAAACTATTTTCAATGAACACATTCTTTATTTATTGTAAACCGTTTTAAAATTATTATAATGATCGATTTGATTATTATAACCTTTTTATGCCTAAGGAATCAATTTTTTTGATTACTTGATACAATACAGGTTCAGTTAAAACCTACCTGATAAATTTCTCTTTACTAAAATACCTGTTAGAAAAGGTGCGTTCCGGCCCTAGATAAGCATAAGCCTCAGCACATCTCCCCACCATTAAGCCCTTCATGTCGTCTCTTTTAAAAATTTCAAAATAGCTTCTATTACTTCTTCAGGTTGCTCTTCCTGAGGAAAATGTCCACAACTTTCAAGCTTTACCGCAATGGAGTTAGGAAAACCAGTTTCGAATTTTTCGAGGTAAGATGGAATAATCACGGGGTCTTTCATGCCCCATATGAACAATGTTGGCTTATTTGAAATAGCCAGCCGTTGGTTCCAAAGCTGTTCAAACCAATCCTGATCGTTTAATAAGGATTTAGCAAAAGCCAGCGGACCATTTCGCTGTGAAATAGCGGCAAAAGGCTTGGTATAATGTTTTAAAACAGATTTATCAGGCTTTTTGTCCCCATAGGCAGATGGCAAAACAAATCGTGGCGAAAAATTCAGGTACCTGTATAAAAATGGCAACAAAGGGCTCCTGATTATTTTACTGAATTTAATAAAGTGAGGATCATTTGCACTGCTCCATAACCAGGAGTTTAATATAATCAGTCGTGTTATCAAATGAGGGTGCTTAATAGCAACGTTCAACCCAATGGGACCGCCAAAATCCTGCACAACAAATGTGATGTTTTGCAATTTTTTCTCCAACACAAATTTCTCTAAGGTTGTACTGTGATTTTGGGTAGAATAATTGTAGTACTCCGGCTTATCAGAAAGCCCAAAACCAATATGATCAATAGCTATACACCTGAAATTTCCCTTAAGTTTTTTAATGATATTGCGAAAATCGAAACTCCAGGAAGGTGTTCCGTGCACAAATAAAATGGTATCCCCTTTACCTTCATCAATATAATGTAGTTTTTGTCCGTTGATTGGAAAGTAGTGAGAGGTAAAGGGATACTCAGATTTGTTAAGCCAGTTCATGTTTTTAGGTTTTTCCGGCAAATATTTGAAATGGGGGTCTTACAAATCTTGGTAAATGCCAAGATTTAAAACAACGAATACCTTTACCATCATTTTTTTAAATAAAAAAAAGTAATATTCACATCTATACTTTTATCACTGGTTGAAAGCTGCACTTACGATCAGAAATTTTCACTTCTACCCTATTGCATACCTGCTGCCTTACATTTGGTTAGCTTATCGCATCTTCATGCTAATTCATGTCGGGGTGAGTTGTATGACCGCATTGGTGGCATGATTTATCACAAAAAAACCGCTGAATCCTAAATCCAGCGGCTGTGTTTTATCAATTAACTAACCGGTTTTATTTTGGCAATACCACTTTGTTTACCACATGTACAATGCCATTGCTGGCTGCTACGGTTCCCACAATTTCTGCATCATCAATAAACAATTTATTATCTTTTTTATGAATGGTTACATTATTTCCATCAACCATTCCCAGCACCTGTCCATCATTGAGCTGTTCAGCTTTTAAGGCTCCTACATATACATGGTGTTGCAGTATATCCTGTAACTTGCTTTTGTTTTCAGGTTTCAATAAGGATTCAACGGTGCCTGCAGGTAATGCATCAAAAGCGGCATTTACCGGAGCAAATACCGTAAAAGGTCCTGCATTACTCAAGGCATCTACCAGCTCTGCTGTTTGTACTGCTGTCACCAACGTGGTATGGTCGGGTGAACCAACGGCTACTTTTACCACGTCCTTTTGTGATTCATTATCCTGTACTGCCGATTGGCCTGCAGAAGCCTGTTCGGGTTCAGCACTTGCCTGAGTTTGTTGCTGGTTGGCCGATCCGGAGCAGGCATAAAGTGAAAGTACCAAAGCACCTGCACTTACAAAATAGATTAGTTTTTTCATAGTTTAATTTGTGAATGACGGGTCAAAATTAAAACACGATTTCTACCACAACTATGATTTAGGTCATATTTTAAGACATTAGCATCTTATTTAATTTGCATCATAATTTTATTATTATGAAAAACTTACCTTTAAATGAAATGGTGCGTTTATACCCGGGCAGCCGCCATATTATGGAACGCTACAGAATTGATTATTGCTGCGGTGGCAAACAAACGCTGGAACAGGCCTGCACAAAAAAAGGACTCGATTCGGAAACCGTAGCTCAACAAATCAAAAACTTTGTACCTCATGATCCGCAGATAGATGTGAGCAACTGGCCGGCCGATTTAATTGTGAATTATATTGAGAAAAAACACCACAGGTATGTGGAAGAAAACCTGATACTGATCAACCAAAAACTCGACCGGCTGGTGGAAAGGCATGGGGAGAATCATCCTTTCCTGTTTGAACTCAACGGCCTTTTTAAGCAACTTTCGACAAACCTTTCCACACATATGAAAAAGGAGGAGCTGGTACTTTTCCCTTATATTAATAAAATGGTAAAGGCGGCCATAGACGGCACTGTGCCTGAAACACCACCGTTTATGCGGGCGGCTAACCCCATTACCATGATGGAAGCAGAACATCAGGAAGAAGGTGCCAGACTGGAAAAAATAGCACAGCTTACCAATAACTATACGCCACCTGAGTATGCATGTGGCACCTGGCAGTTTGTTTATGAAAAGTTAAACGAATTTGAGAAAGATTTGCACATGCACATTTATATAGAGAACAGTATTTTGTTTCCTAAAGCAATATCTTTAGAACAGCAATTAATATTCTCTTAGCTATGTTTTCCAAATCGTGTGAATACGCCATCAGAGCCATTATCTTTATTTGTTCAAAAAGAAAAACCCAAAAAGTATTGAAAATACAGGAGATAGCAAAGGCCATTGATGCACCTGCTTACTATACTTCTAAGATTTTACAGGACTTGAGCCGGCAGCATATTATCGGTTCGATGAAAGGGCCAACAGGAGGTTTTTTCATAGAAGAACAGCATGGTAAAATTACCCTGATAGAAATAGTAAGGGCTATTGATGGAGAAAAAATATTCACAGGTTGCGGATTGGGAATTAAAATCTGTTCGGAAAAGAATCCATGTCCCATGCACAACGAATTTAAGAGCATCCGAAACAACCTGAAAAAAATGCTGGAAAGTACCACCATAGAAAAACTGAGCACGAAACTGCTAAGCGGTATGGCGTCATTAAAAAAAGTATAACCTTATGCCCGACATATCCACAATTGACGACATCAAAACAATGGTGAACCTGTTTTACGATGAAGTAAAAAAGGATGATTTGCTGGGCGGGATTTTTCATCAGGTTATTGGCAACAACTGGGGGCCACACCTGGAAAAGATGTACCGCTTTTGGGAGCAGTTGTTGTTTCACACCCCGGTTTACAACGGCCGCCCGTTTGATAAACATGCAGATCTGCCGGTAAAGCCCGAACATTTTGCTCGCTGGATCAGTTTATTTAATAAAACCATCAATAGCCAATTTTCAGGACCCAACGCAGAACTGGCCAAAGAAAGAGCCTCCTCCATTGCAGAAATTTTTATGCACAAACTTTTTACTACCAACCCTTCATTAAACATACACTAATGGACAATATAAACGATCTGATTAACGAAAAATACAAGGCCCTGAACCAGGATCCTGATACTTATAAAAAAGGCCTGCTGCATAGCAAACCAATGAACTACTGGGATTATGTAGAGGTAGAAACCCTGCTTTCCCTGCAGAAACCCCGAACCGGTTTTGATGATGAATTTATTTTTATTGTATACCACCAGGTAACCGAACTGGTATTGCGCCTTATCAGGCATGAACTGGAACAGCTTACCGGCAGAGAATTATTACCTGCGGAAGCCTTTATTGAAAAAACCGGTCGTATAGACCGTTATACCGATCTGCTGATTAATTCCTTTGGCATTATGAACAAGGGGATGGATTACGATCAGTATAATCAGTTTCGTTTAAGTCTTGCACCCGCCAGTGGTTTCCAGTCGGCCCAGTTTAGGATGATTGAGCTGATGTGCACCGATATAGACAACCTGATTAACGAACGCAGCAAAGCCCTGATGCCGGAACCATGCACCATGGAGAAAAAGTTTGACTATATATACTGGCAGGAGGCCGGCACCGACAGACAAACGGGCAAAAAATCGCTTACCCTGAGTGATTTTGAAAACAAATACCTGGAAACATTTATTGGGCTTTCCGGTAAAATGAAAGACCATAACCTTTACAGGCAATACATGAGGCTTGATGAAAAAGGGCAAACATCGGAGGAGTTGAAAAAAGCCTTCAGAGACCTTGATCATAAATTTAATGTAACCTGGCCATTGGTGCATTTGGAAACAGCCCATACCTACCTTTCCCAAAAAGGGGAAACCAAAGCCGCCACCGGAGGAAGCCACTGGGAAAAATACCTTCACCCTAAATTCCAGCGCAGGATTTTCTTCCCCGCGCTCTGGAGCGAAACAGAGCTTGCCGACTGGGGCAATATCTAAGACTAAATAAGTAAACAAAAAACGGGAGAACGAATATTCTCCCGTTTTTTATTTAAGATAACCACATCCGAAAACCTGAGGAAAATCATACAGTTACCTGATATCCGTCATACAAACAGCTTGCATATAATTAGGATATTTGTATCCGAATTTTAAACCCCAATTGATATGAAAAAAGTATTTGTTATCACTCTGGTATTAGGTGCTGCCGCTGTTATATACAGTTGTGGTGGCGGAGGCGGACAACAACAAACTGCCCAGACAAACACGCAAAGCACAGAAGCAGCTCCGGCAGAAACACCAGACCCTGCCCATGAGGCAAAAGGCATCGGTTCCATTAAAGAAGTGGCATTAACCAATCCACTCGATCAACCCATGGTAAAAGCAGGCAAAGAGGTGTACGAGATGAAATGCTCCTCATGCCACAAGCTGGATGGAACCAAAGTTGTTGGACCAGGCTGGAAAGATGTAACCAAAAGACGTAAACCTGAGTGGGTGATGAATTTCATTACAAATGTGGATGAGATGCTGAACAAAGATGCGGAGGCAATGGCTATGCTGGAAGAATGTTTGGTAAGAATGCCAAACCAAAACCTGACTGAACAGGATGCACGCAACGTACTGGAATTTATGCGTAATAATGACGGTGAAAAATAAGCTATAAACATTCTATTTACTCCTTTTAACCAATTAACTCAATTAATCACTATGAATAAGTCAACAATTAAACTGGTGGTAGCTTCAGCAATTGCAACCTCAGTAATGGGTGGTATTTTTTTTGCCGGATGTAACGGTGGCAAACCAGGAACATCAGTAAGTTCATCGGACGCTGCTTCAAAAGTGTATGTAGCACCTGGTAAACACGATGAATTTTATAATTTTATTTCCGGAGGGTTTAACGGACAAATGTCGGTGGTGGGGCTTCCATCGGGGCGCGTGTTTAAGGTAATTCCTGTTTTTTCGGTAAATCCTGAAAACGGGTATGGCTATAGTGAAGAAACCAAGCCGATGTTAAATACCTCACATGGATTTGTGCCATGGGACGATTTGCACCATATTGCCCTCTCAACCACCAAAGGAGAACATGACGGACGCTGGGCCTTTGGCAATGCCAACAATACACCACGTATTGGCCGGGTGGATTTAAAAACATTCCGCACCGCAGAGATACTTGAAATACCGAACAGCGCGGGTAATCACTCCTCTCCTTTTATTACAGAAAATACGGAGTATGCCATTGCCGGTACCCGCTTTAGTTACCCAATGGATAATGAAGGCAGCAATCCGGACGTATCCATTGATACATACAAACAAAACTTTAAAGGCACCGTAAGTTTTGTATCTATTGGTAAGGAAGATGGTAAAATGGCTATCGGATTTCAGTTATTGCTGCCAGGTTTTAACTTCGATCTGGCACGTGGTGGTAAAGGCAAATCGCACGACTGGTTTTTCTTTTCCTGCTATAATACAGAACAGGCCAATACCCTGCTGGAGGTAAATGCCTCGCAAAAAGATAAAGACTTTATTATGGCTGTAAACTGGAAAAAATGTGAAGAGCTGGTAAAAGCAGGCAAAGCCACCAAACAAAAAGTACGTTATGCCCACAACTGGTATGATGAGAAAGAACATACCGCAAAAAGTGAAATATTGACAGAGGTAAATGTACTGGATCCTAAACAATTTGAAGGGCTGGTTTATTTTATGCCATGTCCTAAATCACCACACGGATGTGATGTGGATCCTACCGGTTCTTATATTGTAGGTTCAGGTAAGCTGGCTGCTATTATTCCCGTGTTTTCGTTTGATAAAATATTAAAAGCCATTGAATCTAAAACATACGAAGGAACTTTTGAGGGACTACCTGTATTGAAATATGATGCCGTATTGCACGGTGAAGTGAAAAAACCCGGACTTGGCCCTTTGCATACAGAGTTTGACGGAAAGGGAAATGCCTATACTTCTTTCTTTGTATCATCTGAAATAGTAAAATGGAATATTGAGAAACTGGAAGTGTTGGACAGGGTACCTACTTATTACTCTGTTGGTCACTTATGCATACCAGGCGGACCAACAGCTAAACCGCATGGCAAATACGTAATTGCCTATAATAAAATTACCAAAGATCGTTATCTGCCAACCGGACCTGAGTTAACACAATCGGCCCAGTTGTATAGCATTGACGGAGATAAAATGAAACTATTGCTGGATTTTCCTACCATTGGCGAGCCGCATTATGCAGAGGCTATTCCGGCAGAGATGCTGATGAAAAACTCAACCAAAATATACAAGTTGGAAGAAAACAAACATCCGTATGCAGCTATTGGAGAAGGCAAAGCAAAAGTGGAGCGTAAAGGAAAAGACGTGCATGTATACATGACTTCTATCCGCTCGCATTTTACTCCTGATAATATTGAAGGTGTAAAAATGGGCGATGTGGTTTATTTCCATGTCACCAACCTGGAGCAGGATTGGGATGTGCCTCATGGATTTGCCGTAAAAGGAGCCGACAATGCCGAATTGCTGATTATGCCTGGTGAAACTCAAACCTTAAAATGGGTACCGGACCGTGTGGGGGTATTCCCTATTTACTGTACCGATTTTTGTTCGGCTTTACATCAGGAGATGCAGGGTTATGTGCGGGTATCACCTGCCAACAGCAATGTTCCATTGAAGTTCTCTACAGGAGTTACAGCCGCTGCCACACCTGCTCCATAATTTGGATAAACTTATTTCCCCGGGGACAGTGTATACCGATTTGCTTATTAGTACCGCAATCATACAGATGCATACCCCGGGGTTTGTTACTTAATTAAAACTCCATGAACAAGATAAATACAACCTCAAGAGTGCTGCTTGCATTAGGAGGTTTAGCGGTGGCTGCATGTTATTTCCTTCCCCTGTGGCAAATAAAACTGTGGGCACCACAATATCCGGAAGGGTTAGCCATTCAGATCTGGCATAATGACCTGAAGGGAGATGTGGATGTAATTAACGGTCTTAACCATTATATCGGAATGAAACTGCTGAAGCCGGAGATGTTTCCGGAATTTGCCATACTTAAACACATTATTGCCGGATTTATTCTGTATACCTTATTTACAGCATGGAAAGGCAATATGAAATGGCTGAAAATCTATTGTGTGGTAATTAGCATCAGCGGTATGGTGGCACTTGGCGATTTTTACCGCTGGGGTTATGATTATGGCCACAACCTTGATCCGCATGCACCCATACAGGTTCCGGGAATGGCTTACCAGCCACCGGTTATCGGCTATAAGGTACTGCTTAATTTTACCGCCCTTTCCATGCCTGATTCAGGAGGATGGATAATAGTGGGTACGGGCGTGCTGGCATTTGTATCATTGTTTGTTGAACTGATGAAACAGCGCAAACAAAAACAGGCAGGAGTTTTTTCCATGGCCATCGTTCTGATATCCTTGTTACCCTCCTGCACAAAAGGAACACCACAGATAAACTTCGGTTCAGCTAACTGCGATTTCTGTAAAATGACCATTATGGACAACCGTTTTGGCGTGGCAATTGTTACCGATAAAGGCCGCACTTATCAGTTTGATGACCTGAATTGCCGGGAGCGTTTTATTGATGAAAACAAACCCATCATCAAAGAATGGTTTGTTGTGGTTTTTGATAAACCAGGCACCTTAATGGATGGTACAAAGGCTACCTACAAACAAAGCGAATCCATTAAAAGCCCTATGGGAAGTGGAACAGCAGCCTTCAGTACCAAAGAAGCATGCGAGGCGTTTGCCACTGCTGAAGTTGCCACATGCGCTTCTTACATCGATTTAGTTGAATAACAACATACATGCATAAAAGGTATCTATATTTATTGCTGTTGCTGTTTCCAAACCTTGCCGGGGGAAAAAGCTGGCATACCAACCCTCAAAAAACGATAGAGCAAACACTTGCTTCTGCTGCTGCTTACGATACCATTTACATACATGAGGGAGAATACAGGGAAGGCAATATTATTATCAGCAAACCGATAGTATTATTCGGCATTAACAATCCGGTTATAAACGGGGAACTCAAATATGAGTCCTTCTCCGTAAAAAGCAGTTATGTAACCATCAGCGGATTGGTGATTAAGAATACCGGATACTCCAGCATGGAAGATATGGCTGCTATCCGGATGTATGGGGTACATCATGTGGTAATAACCAATAATGTGATTAATGATGCCTTTTTCGGGATATATTTTACCAACGCTACCTGGTGCACGGTAAGTCACAATATTCTTACCGGCCCCACCCGTGAGCAACATAACGTAGGCAATGGCATTCACTTCTGGAAAAGCAGTTACAATAAGGTGCTTAACAATACCATCAGCAAACATCGTGATGGCATTTATTTCGAATTTGTAAGCAATACAGTAATTGCCAATAACCACTCGGAAGGCAACCTGAGGTATGGCCTGCATTTTATGTTTAGTGATAGTGACAATTATTATAACAATGCCTTTATCAATAATGGTGCAGGTGTGGCCGTAATGTACAGCAAACAGGTAAATATGCTTAACAACCGCTTCATTCATAACTGGGGAGGTGCTGCATACGGATTATTGCTTAAAGACATTCGCGACAGTTATGTGATGCATAATACGTTTGATGAAAACACCATTGGAATACATGCGGAAGGATGCAGCCGCTCTGTTATTTATGCCAATACCTTCAGCAAAAACGGATATGCCATTAAACTGCAATCCAATTGCGATGACAACCGCATCAGCTTCAATAACTTTACCTTGAATACCTTTGATGTGGTAACAACCGGGTTTACGGTACTCAATGAAATTGTATACAACTACTGGGACCGCTATACCGGATATGATCTGCACCGAGATGGTGTGGGCGATCAGCCTTACCGCCCCATGAGCATGTTTTCTGCCATAACAGAAAATTCACCGGTAACTGTTATCTTTCTGAAAAGTTTTTTGGCCGACCTGCTGGATACATTGGAAAAACTCATTCCGGCATTAACACCAGAAAATCTGAAAGACAATGAACCTTTGATCAAACCATATTCCCTTGCTTAAAACCGAACACCTGTATAAAAGTTACGGCAATCTAAATGTATTGCAGGATATCAATACCGACCTTCATAAGGGAATGGTGGTGGGCATTATTGGACCAAATGGTTCCGGTAAAACCACTTTTATTAAATGCCTGCTTGGATTAACAAAACCGGATAAGGGAAATATCCTGTACAACCATATTCCTGTTCAGTCGAACCCAAACTACCGTGCCGCCTTTGGCTATATGCCACAAATAGGGCGTTATCCGGATAATATGACCATTGCTCACCTGTTTAATATGCTTAAGGATATCAGAAAAGAACAGGTACAGGATACAGATGAATACCTGATAAAGGCATTTGAACTGGATACGATGATGGATAAAACCCTTGGCAGTCTTTCGGGAGGTACCATTCAAAAAGTAAGTGCAGCTATAGCCTACCTGTTTAAGCCGGAGGTACTGATATTGGATGAACCCACAGCCGGACTGGATCCATTGGCGGCTGAAATTTTAAAAGATAAAATAAGGCAAAACAAACACGATAAGCTGACTTTGATTACCTCCCATATATTAAATGATATGGATGAGCTGGCTACACATATCCTGTTTTTAAATGAGAGTAAGGTGTGCTTTTTTAATAGTGTAGAGGGTTTAAGAAAAAATTACGGTGACCTGAGGCTGGGGAAAATTATTGCCACCGTGATGCACGATGAAAAAACAGGAGGGCAACGTGGTGCTTAAGGTTGTGAAATACATATTGCTGGATGTGCTGAAGAGTAAATTCATTAACGGTTACCTGTTGTTTTTGCTGCTTCTCTCCTTTGGCCTTTTCAGTTTTACTGATGATACCTCAAAAGGAATTTTAGGTGTAGGGAATATCATATTGCTGGTAGTACCTTTAATCAGCCTTGTTTTTACCGGAATAAGTATTTACAACTCAACGGATTTTATACGCCTGCTGCTTACTCAACCCATTGGAAGGAGTACTATATTTTTCAGCCAGTTCACAGGGATTACCCTGGCCTTGCTTTATGCGTTTATCATTGGAGCGGGTATTCCTGTAATGATTTATTGCAATGGAGAGATGATGCTGATCATCATGCTAACGGGAATGATGTTAACGGTTATTTTCTCCTCCTTAGCCTTTTTTATCAGCCTGATGATAGCAGATAAAATAAAAGGTATAGGAGCCCTGATGCTGGTTTGGTTGTATTTTGTGGTTATTTATGACGGGGTAATGTTGCTGGCCATTAAAGCCATGAGTGATTATCCGGTTGAAAACTACAGCATGATTCTGGCCCTGCTTAATCCGGTGGATATGTGCAGAATCCTCATGATGTTCAGTATGGATATTTCCGCCCTGATGGGATTAACCGGTGCGGTATTACAGCAGTATCTTGGAACCCTAACAGGAAAGGTGGTAATTTATTTCAGTCTTGGTATTTGGGTATTACTCCCTCTGATATTCGCTTCTGCAAAATTCAAGAAAAAAGATTTTTAATCCTGATGAAAATAACCTCGCATATCCATTGAAAAAGTGTTTTTGCATACTATGTTGTTCCATCATCCTGTTTCCTTTCATTATCAAAACAGGCTTATTTGTATGGTACAAGGTTAATCAGAATTATATATCAGACGTTTTGTGTATAAATAAAAGCAAAATGGAATTGAGGTGTGAAGGTTGTTGTATATTAAATACTAAATTAAAACAAACAGAACACACCGAAGAAAAAAACGAAACCTCCCCACCTTTTATTCAATCAGAGAAGGAATGGAACTGGCTTGCACTTGTTTATGAATTCAAACAGAATCCGCAAACCGGAATGCAACATTATTTTGGCATCTCCAAGTGGTGCTTTTCTGCACAATGTCTTAAAAAGATTTTCCATCCTCCTTCACCACTCTGATTGACAAAAAGGTATAAGCATGAATGTTGTTCATGCTCAATTCCTGCCTCTTTCTAACTTATATTTATCATTATTTAATCAGATTATCATGTTAAGAATTATATATATAGCAGCAGTAGCTGTGGCTATTGTATTGGGTATTTCCTGTAAAAAAGACAACTCCGATCTTCCAAAAGATAACAACCAGTCAGTAACTCCGGAAAACCCTGTTGCAAACCTTAAAAAGATTGGTGAGACCTATGTATATGCTGCCGCAGCTAAAGCCATTATCTATGCAGATAAAGACTTTGTGGTAGGTTATAACAACATTTATGTAATGTTTTACGACTCTGTTGACAATACTCTCCTATCAGACGGACACTGCCGTTTATCAACCCTTATGGATATGGGAAGCATGAAACATGCATCTCCAGTGGAAGATCCTGATAATGCTACTCCTGAAAAGGGTTTATACAAAGGTGCTGCTGCCTTTCAGATGGCAAGCGGGATGATGGGTACATGGAAACTTGCAATAAGTTACCACAATCATAAAATTGACAAAGAAGGAACGGGAGAACTTCCCATAACAGTTCAATCAACCTCAAATACCACCATAAAAACTATTGTTACAAGCGATTCAACAACAGTTATGATTTCTTTGGTTAAACCCACCGATGCTAAAGTTGGTATAAACAATTTCGAACTCTTGCTTAATAAAAAAGAGACCATGATGTTATTTCCTGCAATTACCGATTATGAAATAGAAATAAATCCAGAAATGCCAAGCATGGGTCATGGATCTCCAAACAATGTAAATCCCGTACATCATGCCAAAGGACGTTATCATGGTAAAGTTAATTTCACAATGACAGGTTTGTGGAGGATTAATATCAAACTTAAAAAGAATGGCAGCACCTTATCGGAATCGGCATATTTTGATGTGAGTTTCTGATGAAAACAACTTTTTTTCTGGTAATGATTATCATGACATTGTATGTATCGGGGCAACAAACGGATACAGCTACGAGAGTACATATATTAAGCCATGTTGAAATTAGAGCTGAACAGCAGGTTGAAGGATTTACCTTTTACAGAGGTAACAAATTAAGCACAACAGAAGATATATTATCAAAGTTACCCGGAGTAAATCTGATTAAACGCGGAGCGTTTGGGCTTGAGCCTGTGCTCCGTGTTTACAGCTCTAACCAAATTAACCTTACAATTGACGGAATGAAAATGTATGGGGCCTGCACTGACAAAATGGATCCGGTTTCCATCTATGTTGAGCCTAACAGTATAGATGCCATACAGGTATACCACGGAGCATCAGGTACAGAAACCGGAAGTACAATTGGTGGCTCATTAAACCTTCAGCTTAAACAACCCGATTTTAATTGTCATCGCACTTTGAGGTTACAGGCTGCACAATCATACAGCAGTGCAAACAAAGGATTTTGCGGTAATTTTTCCATTGAAACATCAAGAAATAAACTTGCCCTAAGGCTCAGCGGGGTGTATCGCAAAGCGAACAATTACAAGGCTTCAGACGCAACTGAAATACCATATAGCGGATACAATAAATATGGTGTTAATACAGGCATAGCATATAAACCAAATAAGAAAAATACCCTAAGAATTGATTATCTGTATGATCTTGGGAAACAAATTGGCTTTCCATCACTTACTATGGATGTAGGTAAAGCAGTAGCGCATATTGCATCTGCAACACACTTTTTTCAACCTTTGAATGGCATTATTCAATCAGCAGAAACCAAGGTTTACTTTAATACTGTGTACCACTCCATGGATGATACACACAGGCCAAATGTAATTATCCATATGGATATGCCAGGTTGGAGTGAAACTATTGGGTTCTGGCACCAACTTAAAGTAAAGAAAAACAGGCATATTATGAACCTCAGACTTGACGGTCACCGGGCTTACACACGTGCTGATATGACGATGTATGTTCCTACGGAAAAACCTATGTTTATGCAAACACTTCCAACAAACAATATAAACAATTGCGGACTACACGTAAATTATATTTATTCGAAAGACAGTCTATATTTTATCAGCGGTGCCATTAGAGTGGATTATTACCGGCAATGGGCTGAATACACCATTGGTGCTCTGCAATGGGAGGTGATGGATCATGACATTACAGTACCACAGCAAGATATGCTAAAAAACATTTCAGTGGCGCATAACCGCAAGCTAAACAAATGGATAAATTTACAACAAACCGTTTCGTATGGTGAGCGCCTGCCTTCATCAAATGAACGTTATGGATTCTATCTTTTTAATCGCCTTGATGGTTTTGACTATATTGGTGATCCGGAGCTGGTACCTGAGCAAGCAATACAAGCAGAAGTTCAGTTAAAAATAAACCGCAGGGATCATTCGTGGTTTCTGCAATACTACTACCATTATATCAATAATTACATTTACCCGTACCAGTTAGAGAACTATAGTCCAATGACCATTGGTGCCAGAGGAACAAAGTCGTATACCAATATCAATTATGCCACTGTACAGGGTTTTGAGTTTGGAGGCCAATGGGAAATTTCAGAACAATGGGTTTACATCGTCAATGGGAAATTTGCTTATGCAAGTACCCATTCAGCTACCCCACTGGCACAGGTAATGCCATATAAAACACAGCAGGCAATCAGGTACAAACACAGATTGCTTCTGGTTCAAACAGAATATGATATAGCACTAGCGCAGAAGAGAATAAATCATCAATCAGGAGAGGAAAGTACACCGGCCTTTCAATTAATGAATATACGTACATCAAAAAATATTACTATAAAAAAACACATCATACAAATTGGTTTGGCCTGTGAGAATGTGTGGGATAAAAACTACCGGGAGCACATGGATTGGGGGAGTATTCCCAGAACAGGCAGAAACTGGTTAATTAACCTTGGTATTCTGATACTTTAACTATTTCACAAACTCATCATCTGTTAAGGTATTAAGAAAATCTACAAGTTGTTTTTTTTCTAAAAGTGATAGTTCTAAACTATGTAGATTCTTTCTTTTATTCATAATCGGATCAATGGTGTTTGAATTTTGTACACCAGAGTTGTAAAATTCGACTACCTCCTCCAGTGTCTGAAAACGGCCATCATGCATATAAGGTGCGGTTAAGGCTACATTGCGCAATGTAGGTGTTAAAAATCGACCCTCATCCTTTGGCATGTTTGTTACTAATGCCCGACCTTTGTTAAAACCGGAGAATGTGGAATTGAGTCCATTGTTGTGAAAATCATTATCGGTGAATAAAGAAGGTGCGTGACAATGGAAACAATCTCCCTTTTCTGTAAAAAAAATATACATCCCTGCATGTTCATCCGGTGTTAATTTAGTAATCCCCATCCTGTATCGGTCGTATCTGGAGTTGGCACTTATTAAGGTGCGCATATATTGAGAAACGGAATAGGCAATTTTAACTTTCAGTTCCTGGTAACTCAGTGCTGTTAAATCTTTAATACCAAATGCCTTCTCGAACATATTTGGGTAGTCCGGATGTAGACTTAAACGATGGAATAATTCAACAGGATTCGTATTGAAAAATTCCGGCTCAAAATCACCAATACACAAGGTATCAAGGTTCGTTTCTGAACCGGTCCAGTTATAATAGGATTTAAACGCAAGGTTCACATGAGGAGGAACACTAACCCTAAAACCATTTGATTTTACAAACAAAGGAACAGAATAAGAAAGCGATTTATTGTGGCATGAAGAGCAACTTCTGCCATTAGATGATAAGATTGGATCACTGTAAAGTCTTTCACCAAGAGCAACGCCCTCCTTTGTTAATGGATTTTGACGGGAAATAAATGGTGCCGGAAAACCCATAGGTATATGAAGGGAATATGGCTCAGGCTGATTTGGTAAAACAGGAATTGGCAGCTGAACATCATGATCTTTATTGCTGCATGAAAAGGGCAGCAGCAGCAGCCAAAGCCGTATTAAATTATTTAACCTTAAGTACATCTTTCCCATTATTAGCCACAAGCGTCATCAACCCTGCAATACCCATAGTGTAATTGCCATCTTTATTAAAATCAAACTGGTAATCGTTGGCAAACCATTCATTGAGGTTCATAAACAACCTGATGGTAGTTATTTTATCCTCCTTTACCTCAAATGTTAATGGAATAAACTGATGGTTCACCAGGGCTTCGTTGGTACCCAGGTGAACACTAAATCCCTTTATTTGTTGCTGAGCATTATCATATCTGCCTTCCAATTTAAGAAAATGATACCCTCCTCCCATTTCATCAGGCCACAACATATTGATATTTTCTATTGAATTTGTTAATTTCCCGTGAACATTAAGTGCTGCCTCAATTCCTATTACCGGCTGAAAACCCTTATAAAATCCAGCCGGAATTCCCATCAACAAAATATCCTGCTTCTTGGCTGCATCTACATAAAAAACATCTCTTGTATAAACCGTTACACCTGAAACAGGCACAAAACTGAATGCAGACAGATAATAAAACAAACGTGTGACACTATATTTATTTCCTGCGGCATTGATGTAAAGCAAAGTATCATAGGCCAACGGTTTATCGTCAACCTCGTGCATTAACTCCAGTTTTAATGAACCAGTAGCCGGAGCTGGCACAGGAATTTGTGCTTCGTCCTTCTCCCCGATACAAGCCGGTAGAAGCAAAACCAGAGCCATTAGCAAAATCATGTTGCTTATATATGATTTATATGTTGTGCTGTATAACATTGATTAACAAATTTCATCATATGTTACCAGATAAACATTGACTTTGGTCAACTAAATCATTGACCTGTATCAAGGTTTGCGCAATCCGAAATACCGTTGTTTGCCATATGAATGAAGTTGAAAGGTGTGAACTCTACAATAAAATCCGCAGGTTAAAAAAAGAGAAAGGGGTTACCATTCTTGCTCACTATTATATGGCTCCTGAATTGCAGGTATTGGAAAAAGATGGTGGGATCGCTGATTTTATTGGCGACTCACTTGGATTAAGTCTTGAAGCTCAAAGAACACATACTGATTCAATCTTATTTTGTGGTGTTCGGTTTATGGCTGAAACTGCCCTTATTATTAATCCGGATAAAAAAGTATTTATGCCGGATAGATCTGCGGGGTGCTCACTTGCTTCAAGTATTAACGCATCCGATATAAGAAAATTGAAAAATACGTATCCGGGCTTACCTGTTTTGGGTTATATAAATACCTATGCCGAAACCAAAACAGAGCTGGATATTTGCTGCACATCTAGAAATGCCTTAAGCATTATTGAGTCTTTGGATGCAGAAACCATTTTATTTGTTCCAGATCAGTACATGGGACAAAACCTGAGTGAATCATTATCCAAAATCAGCAATAAAAAAATTATTCTTTGGAATGGAACATGCGAAGTGCATGAACAGTTTATGAATAATATTCCGGATAAAGAAGATGATATGGAAGTATTAATGCATTGGGAGGTTCCACAAAGCACAGTTAAAAGACAGTTGGCAGAGAAAAAGGGGATTGTTGGGAGTACCGGTGATATTCTAAACTATGTTAAAAAAAGTACCGCCACACGTTTCTTTCTTGCTTCTGAATGCGATCTGGGCGTGGCCTTAAAACAACAAAACGCTGAGAAGGAGTTTATAACTCCATGTATCCGATGCCCACACATGAAAAAAAACACCTTGTACAATATACTTGAGTCACTTGAGTTAATGGGAACTGAAGCTGAACAAGAGCATCAAATTATGCTTGAACCTTCAATTATTGCCAAAGCACGCATCCCCGTTTTAAAAATGTTACAATACCAATAAACATGTTCACCTATATTTTTATTTTACTTCAAAGCAGTGGCCCCCCACCTCCCGATGATTGGGGAGATCCTGATTTACCAGTTGATAATGGCATATGGATATTACTTGCTATTTCTATATTACTGGGCTTATATAAACTTTATAAAAATCGAAAAAGATCTGCCAATGCACCGTAAGCGAATCATCTGTATAGGAAGCGGATTGGCTGCCTGGCACCTTGCTCTTCACCTTACCAGTAATATCGACATCTGGATGCTGAGCAATGGTGGAATTAGTCAAACGAACAGTCATTTAGCTAAAGGTGGTATTGCAGTTCCATATAATGAGCAAGACATTCAAAACCATATTTCAGATACCTTAAAGGCTGGTGATGGCTTATGTGAAAAAGAAGCTGTGGAAGACATTATCAGCGAAGCACCCAACTTATTTGCAGACTTGCAACACATAGGGATAGCATTTTCTCAGGAATGTACTTTGGAAGGAGGTCATAGCAAATCCAGAATAAGACATATAGGTGATGAAACAGGTCGGTTCCTTTTGCAGGCAATACATCAACGTGTTTTATGTAAACATCAGATCAGACATATGCCGGCATCTGTTGTATTAAGTTTATCTGTTAATAAAGGGGTATGTATTGGGGTAAGCACCTGGAACCAGCTCACCAACACCCTTGAACAAATAACTGCTGATGCTGTGGTGATATGTTCTGGTGGTTGTGGAAATTTATATCAGCATCACACCAACGCCTTAACGGCTAATGGTGAAGGATACGCAATAGCCTCTGACGCAGGTGCCCATTTATTGAATATGGAGTTCATGCAGTTTCATCCAACTAAATTGTTTGACCCAATGAACAATTTACACTACCTGATTACAGAAGCATTTAGAGGTGCAGGAGCAGTAATAACAGATTCCAATAACCATGAGATAATGCAAGGTATACATCCCATGGAAAGCTTAGCACCCAGGGATATAGTGAGCCGGACCATGTTTAAAACCATGATCCAGCAGCAGGTTCCTCACCTTCATCTTAATTTCAGCAATGTGAACAAAGTGTCATTTCAAAAAACATTTCCCGCTTTGTATGACACATGTGAGCTGATTGGAGTGATGAACTCAAAAAAAATCCCAGTAACACCTGCAGCACATTATCAATGCGGAGGCGTTGTAACAGACACGAACGGACAAACAACCCTGGTCAACTTATATGCAGCCGGAGAGGTAGCTTACACAGGTCTTCATGGTGCAAACAGACTGGCAAGCAATTCATTAATAGAATTACTCGTGATGAGCAGGCGAATTGCAAATCAATTAAACAAGCAAGAAACCAAAATCGACAAAAAACACCATTTTAAAAAACTCCCGGAAATTAAACCAATGGGGGATATTTCATATATCACTTATGGCATTCAGAGAATCATGTGGGAGCACTTTGGAATACTACGCAGCAAAACCTTAATGGTGGAAGGTCTTAAACGATTAAACCAGCTTGAAAAGAAAATAAATACCCAACTTCATGAAGGAATTGAACAGCAAACAAAAAACCGGTTTACAACAGCCCGATTAATAGCCGAACAAGCAATCCTAAGAAAAGAGAGTAAAGGTTGTCATTATCTCGAAAATTCTTTGGAAGACGATATTCTCACGACAATCAACCGGGTAGAAGATGAAGTGTCTGTGTAACAATATACCTGGGTTAATCCATTTCCCACTCCGCATAACAGGTATTCGTTTCATACAGCCTGATACGTCTGATTTCAATTGAATCAGGCAATGCCGTTTGCAATCGCCTGAGAATAAAATCGAGCAGAAACTCTGCCGTTGGTTCTCCATCCAGCCAGCATATTTTACTTACCATATTCTGAGTTGCAGAAACATTAATCTGATTGTGTTTTAGGATAAGAGCATGATCCAGATCTTTAATAACCACAGACTCCACAGCCTTCTTCAGTTCTTTGAAATCAATTAACATATCATTTTCATTAAGACATGATCCTGTTACGGTAATATGCATTTCGTAGCTATGTCCATGAATTTCCCTGCACGAACCGTGATAACCGGAAATAGCATGAGCTGCTTCGAACCTGAATATTTTTGTAACACTAAGCATAATAATTTTCTCTTCGCTTCAACTCCCTCTCCAATAATTCAAATTCACGGCTCATTTGTCCACTGACGCCTGAATTTTCCTCAGCCCTTCTGATCAGATAAGGGATAGCCTTCTCTACTTCGCCATATGGTAGGTATTTAGATGCATGAAACCCTTCAGAAGCGAGGTTAAAAGTAAGGTTATCGCTCATTCCATAAAGTTGTGAGAATTGAACCTTCTGCTGGTGATTTGAGACCTGGAATTCTGCAATAAAATCAAGTGCGCATTGGATGCTCTCCTCATTATGAGTAGCTATACAAGTTGAAACAAAATGATGATTATTAAGACATACTCTAACAGCCTCGTTAAACGAGAGGTCTGTATCTTCTTTGTTGGCAAATACAGGATTAGGAATTCCTTTTTTTAATGCCTCACGGGCCTCCTTTTCAATATACGCACCACGAACAAGTTTAATACCAGGCAAATACCTACATTTCAAGGCGCGTTGCAATAAATTCGTTAGATAGGTAATCCGGTCTGTGCGGTACATCTGCAAGGTATTAAATACATACACTTTTTTTTCATTGTATTTGCGCATCATTTCTTCAGCAACTGCATCAATAACATCCTGAAACCAGGATTCTTCTGCATCAATGTATACCATTACATTATTTAATACCCCGGCTTCGCATATTCTATCTACCCTTTGCCTGAACCTTTCCCACCTCAACAGCTCATTACCTTCTAATTGGGGAAACCTTGTGTTGATTTGTGTGAGGAACTCCGGGTTTTCGAGTCCGCTAAGTTTAACGCTGATTAAATCCGTTTTCTCCCCATTCATTATTGTGCGAATATTGCGAATAATCTTTTCTGTATTGTAGTTATATGCAGCATCATTTGACTCTCCTTCTGATACATAATCAAGTACCGATTTCACATTGTATTGGTGCAGCATATGAATAGTACCAAAAGCTTCAGCCTCATTTTCTCCTGAACAAAAAATCCTGAAAACCGTATTTTTGATCACAGAACGGAAAGGTAAACGGTATTTAAGAATAAGTGTTGCTATACCACCAAGTAACTTTACCAGCAACGGATATTGAAATAATTTAAAAACCAGCCAGGTGAATTTAAGGTTTTGGTTATCCTTATAATAAAAGGCTGTGCGCAGATCGGCAAAATTTACCCTGATATTCATGTAGTTTTAAATTTAACTTGCTTGTCAAAAAAATTTGAACCATCTGATACCTTATTACGCCTCCTTATAAAGCAGGCTGCATATTGCCAGATTAAAATTAATGCAATAGTGCTGATTGAAATGAGCATTACACTGCCTGAATATACAAAAACATAAAACCAGATACTCAAACCATCCATCATACTACCGAAAGCTTCCGAGGGATGATATACCTGCCAGATGCCTTTTTCAATTCCGGCAATATTTAATGAAAGCCAAAAGAGAAAAAGTGCTCCCTGTGTTACCCAAAAAGCATAGTTAAGCACCCGGCTTCTTGTATAATCAACACACCTTATATCCAAAAACTCAAAACAAGCTGCAAGAAGAATCATTGTATTGATGCCAATGGTTGTTCCCATTGCATGAGCGACTGTAACATGCGTGCCATGAGTAAAAAGATTTAATGCAGGTATTGACATGAGTATAGCCTGCCCCATATTGATAAACACCCAGATTTCTGATGCCATAATAAAGCGATAGGAAAAATGATGGTAATACCTGGTGATATCATCCACCTGATTCTTCCAGTTATACAAAATCCGAGCAAAAAATATCCATTCGGTCATACTAACACCATAACCAATATAGCGTACATATGAATCGGTTGGGAGTGTATAAATATGGTGTCCCCAGTTAAACATTAAATTAAACAAACCCAGAAAATACATGGCAAAAGAAATTCTGCTGAACGCCATTTGTTTATTCCGGGATATTCTCTCCATTAAATAAAATGCCGTTCCATAAATAATCTGGTTCCATGCGCCTACTAAAGAGCCATTCGCTTTCCATTGAATGGTGGTATCCTGAATAAATGAATCTCTGAAATACGAGAATATCCACAAGTAATTTTCAGTAAATGAGAAAAGAAAAAATACGATACCGGTCATCCACATCCATACGTAGACAGGCCAAACCGAAATACTTCGGACAACTCTGATAAAATTGATCAGAAACAAGAGCCAGGCCAATGCAATAGGCAAGGCATAAACCGGATTAAATTCCCAGTATTCACGACCACCAAGATCACCACAATAATATGAGTAAAATACACCCGTAATAGCAACAAGCCATAAAACAAATTGAATTACCTCAAGAAAAAATTTCGGTTTAACCATCCCTATCTGATAAAGGCCGCTATATACACATCCTGTTGCTCCCATCAATATCCAGAATATAACAGACGACACATGCATTGGCCGTAAAATATTGAACGGAACAATATCCTTCCAGAATTGAGGTATGATGTAACTATGCGCAGCCATTACACCAAGGAACAGGCCAATTACAAGCATAACCAGTGCTGAAAGCAAAAATAATTTCCCTATATAACCCGTTTTACTATTCATGGTATTTAATCATTCCGTTTGGTAATACTTCAAATGAGGATGGACTTGCTTTCCCCGTTTTATTCACGTCCGTTAAAAAATCAAATAGGTCATTCAGTTCTTCATTGCTAAGTGTGAAAACAGGCATTTGTTTTATGCCAGATAGCAGCATGGCATTCAGAAATATCTTATTCTTAGTGGGAGTGGCCATTAGGTTTGTTAAATCTGGCCCCAGAAAACCACCTAATCCGTATAGTTGATGGCACGACTGACAGTTATACTTCTGCCAGACTAAACGTCCTTTTGCAACTGTATCGTTAATTTCATGCGCTGACTGATCCTTTTCGTTTCCTCTGGTATAAATACTAAAACTATAAACCAGAAACAAAGACACCATCAGGCTAAAAACAAAAGCAGGTTTAATCATTTTTCAATTCTTATTCTTGAATCAATGGCAATAAGTTCATGCATACTTCCCTTAAACGGATTAATGTCCAGTTCAGCTATTTCAGGTGCCAGATGTACAAGGGAGGCAATACGCACCACAGCATCTGCCAGCAAATTTTCGCTTACACCCTCCCTACCCCGATATCCTTTTATAATGCGATACCCTTTCAATGACCTAATCATATCTAAGGCTTCATCCTGAGTTAACGGAGCCAAACCATTTGCCACATCATTTAGCACTTCAAGCAATACTCCTCCTAAACCACACAGCACCAGGTGGCCGAATTTTCCTTGTCTAACGGCACCTACAAATAATTCTTCACCTTGTATCATTTCTTGCATTAATACTGCCTTTGCCCCGGGAATTTGCATCAGCCGCTTAAACTCTGTTTCCACCACATCTTGGTTTAAAAGATTTAACGAAACCCCACCAACATCAGTTTTATGCAATGGCCCAACCACCTTTAATACAACCGGGAATCTGAAATTTCCCGCCTGTTTCTGTAAACACTCAGGGGTGTAACAAATAACTGATTTTGGCATATTCAGGCCAGCTGCAGATAACAAATCCTTTGTAGCATCTGGTGAAAGATATCCGTTTTCTGATTGTGAAATAATACTCCTGATAGTTGCTGTTTCCATTGGAGCCAGATGTGTCATGCCAAATGTAGGTTTACGGCTAAAGAATACGTGTGGCAATGCCTTCCCTAAAACTACCTCATCAGGAAAGTTAACATGTCCGTATGACAAAAATTCCTCTATCTCCTTTTTTGCGTTAATAAGTGAGGGAAGAACCGGATAAATTGGTTTGCGGCAGCTTTGCATTTTTTCATGAATTACCCGATACACATCATGCACATTGTTAAACAAACCAGGGCTTCCAAAAACAACAATCATAGCATCTACACCTTCATAATCGTCACAAAATTCGATAATTTCGCTCAATTGGGCAGCAGTACCTGTAGCAAGAAAGTCAATAGGGTTTGAAACCGAAGAACCTGGATGTAACCTGGAAAGCAATCCAGCAGTACTATTTTCTTCAATATGCGGAACAATTAACCCATTTGAAGCAAGTGCATCAGTAAGCATAACCGCTGATCCACCAGCATGAGTAATAATTGCTATGCGTTCCCCGGTTAGTTGTTTGCTTTGAAAGATACAACCGGCAGTTATCAGTTCTTCACGGCTGCTGCAATAAACAATACCAGCCTTTTTAAACAATGCCCTTACCACACTATCAGAAGTTGCCAATGCTCCGGTATGTGATGAGGCAGCACGACTACCTGCTTCGGAAAACCCAGATTTGATTGCAGCTATACTACAACCTTTGCGAATAAGTGACGAGGCATGTTTTAAGAACTTAAACGGATTCTCTATATTCTCCAGATATAAGAGTTTGACCTTTGGACTTTGGCTGTTATGGTTGTGATCCATATATTCAAGCAACTCCTCTGCTCCTGTTTGAGAGGAATTTCCTATTGAGTAAATGTTTGAAAATCTTAATCCTGTGGAAGCTGCAGCTTCCATGATAAACACTGCTGTTGCACCTGAACTGGAAACAAGCTCGCATCCGGCTGGATCATACTTCGGAACAGGTGAGGTGAAAACCCCTTTATAATGCTGGTTAATTATACCTATACAGTTGGTACCTACTAAAGTTGCGCCTGCACTATTTATCAAATTTAGCAGCAACTTTTCCAGACGCTTGCCCTCCTCTCCGGCCTCACTAAACCCTGCAGAGAAAATAATAAAGGCTTTAACTCCTTTTGCCGTAAGTGTAGCAACTGCATCAACACATGCTTGAGCAGGAATCGATACAAATGCTAAATCAACCAAAGGTAATACATCTGTAGAGGCCATTGGTATGGCACCATTTACTCTAATGAGCTTAGGGTTAACAGCGTAAATATTCCCATCAAAACCACCAGCAATCAGATTCAACAACACCTTACCTCCGGGTTTTGAGGTATCTTCTGAAGCACCAATTACTGCAATACTTTTGGGTGATATGAGTTGCCTGCTAATCATAATTTTTCAAATCTTGCCTGAAAAAACCTGAGGTATTTAGGTTCATACACCATTTTCAAACCCTTAATTTTCTTCCTTCGCTCATATACCTGTGCCGTAGATTCTGCAATCACATCCATATGTGCCTGGGTGTATACCCTGCGAGGAATGGTATATCGCACCAGTTCCAGTTTAGGATAATAGTTTTCGCCATTGGGTTTACGCCCTGCCGAAACTATTCCCCTCTCCATGGTACGCACACCCGAATCAATATACATTTCGCCAGCCAGCGTTTGTGAAGGAAACTCATCCTGAGACAGGTGTGGAAGAAATGTTTTTGCATCAACAAATATTCCATGACCACCAATGGGTTTAACTATGGGGATGCCATATGACTCCATTTTTTGTCCAAGGTATTCAACCTGTCCCACTCTTGCGTGCTGGTGAAAATCATCTAAACTTTCTTCAATACCAATTGCCATAGCTTCCATATCACGTCCTGCCAATCCGCCATAGGTATGTAACCCTTCATAAACCACCACCATATTTCTTGCTTCCTCAAATACATCCCATTCATTAGTTGCCATAAAGCCTCCAATGTTTACTAATGCGTCCTTTTTGGCGCTCATTGTTGCTCCATCTGTATACGAACATAACTCCCTAACAATTTGTGCTATAGTTTTTTTGTGATACCCTTTTTCACGCTGCTGAATGAAATAGGCGTTTTCAGCAACACGTGTCATATCGTGTATAATCCGTAAACCATGTTTCTGAGTATAATCCCTCAATTCCCTTAGATTTTTCATACTGATTGGCTGACCACCAGCCATATTTACATTGGTAGCAATGCTTATGTATGGGATTTTTTTTGCCCCATACTTTTTCACAAGTGAATCAAGCTTGTTCAGATCAACATTACCCTTAAACGGGTGTTCATTTAACGGGTCATGTGCTTCATCAATAATAATATCCCGAAACTGACCGCCAGCCAGTTCCTGATGAAGACGTGTAGTCGTAAAATACATATTACCAGGAACAATATCTCCTTTCCTTATAAGTATCTTTGAAAGAATATTTTCAGCACCCCGTCCCTGGTGTGTGGGAATCACGTATTTATAACCATAACATCGTTGAATGGTTTCTTCCAGTTTATAAAAGTTAGCACTTCCGGCATATGCCTCATCCCCTAACATCATCCCCGCCCATTGCCTGTCGCTCATGGCACTGGTACCACTATCAGTTAGTAAATCAATGTACACATCTTTTGATTGTAATAAAAAGGTATTGTAACCCGCTTTCTTTATAGCGTTGATACGTTGCTGCCTGGTGGTCATTTTTAATAATTCCACCATTTTAATTTTGTAGGGTTCGGCCCACGATTTTTTCTTAGTCATATCTAAATAATCTTGTCGGTTAATTGGTTTAAGTATTCGTGCAAGGCATCTTTCCAATGTTTCATGTCTCTTATTCCGTTATGGTGCAATATGGCATTTTCTAATACAGAGTATTTCGGCCTTGGTGTTTTCGAAATAAAATCAGCACTTGTAGCTCTGTTTAGCTTCACATCAGTTTGACAATAAGAAAATATTTCATGCGCAAAATCATGCCAACTGCAGTGGCCTTCAGATGTTAAATGGACGATACCTTGCAATTCACGTTGAATAAGTGTTGGTAAAATAGCGGCAACATTCCCGGTTGATGTAGGCGAAACAAACTCGTCATCTACAACCTTTACTTCTCCTTTTTCCCTGGCCAGTTTAAGCATCAGTTGAATAAAGTTGAGTCCACTCTTTGCACGACAAGGTTTTTTGCCATACAATGCAGAAACCCTGAGTATTAAATGTTGAGCTCCTACGGCCTGTATTTTTAACTCCCCCTCCCGTTTAGATTTGCCATATACGTTAAGCGGAACTGTGACATCTGTTTCAAGGTATGGACTGCTTTTATCACCTCCAAAAACATAATCGGTACTAAAATGTATAAGTTGCATATTGAAATACCTACACATACGAGCCATAAAAGCAGGTGAAGTGGCATTAATTAATGTAGCCTGTTTATGATCGGTCTCACATTGGTCAACATGATGAAAGGCTGCAGTATTAATCACAATATGTGGATTGTAATACATCAATGCCTTCTTTACTTGCATTAAATTTCCAACATCGATATCCTGATGCGTTAATCCTATTGTATCATAACCAGCCTGCTGCATAGCTAAAACAATATCGGAGCCTAATTGCCCATTTGCCCCTGTGATAAGAACTTTAGTCATATTATGCTAAAACAGTTTTAGTTGACATCATTTTCCGGAATACTTCGATATTGTAAAATCTTTCATCTTCAAAATGGCTGAAACTATCCAGGTGCTGATGTAAATCAAGGAGAATATCAAAATCATGCTGTTGTGGTTTGTAGTTTAATAATTGAGTGGCTTTATTGGTACTTACCTTATAATTTCTGTAATCCTGGGTACTTTTATCGGCAATTTGTATATCCAAATGATATTTTTGTTTAATGAAGGATGCAACGGCTTCTGCCAGCTCGCCAATGGTGGCATTAAAAGAAGAGATATTAAAAATATGTCCGTGCGTTCCCCGCCAGTGAATACCCAATTGGTAGGCCTCACACAAATCCTGCAATCCAAGAATTGGTCGCCAGATTTTGCTATTTGTTAATATAATTTCATTTTTTGATAAAGCGTTTTTGAACATGGTATTGATAGCGAGGTCAAGTCGCATACGCGGGCTATAACCACTAACAGTTCCCTGACGGAAACACAAAACAGAAAAATTCTCATCTGCCAAACTCAACAATGCGCATTCGCCTTGTAATTTTGAAACACCATAAGGATAATTACTGATAGCAACATCCTCCTCTGTGAAAGTTCTGTTATACGTGTACCCATAAACGGAACAGGAACTGGCAAATATGACGCGCTTAACCCCGGCTTCCTTTGACAAAAAACCGATATAGGATGGCAATGCGGTATTGTAAATAAAATTTTCTTTTGGAGAAAACTCAGCCATCGGGTCGTTGGAAAGTCCGGCAAGAAAAATTACGGAATCAAAACCTGCAAGGTCATCTACCTTAAGGTCAAAAATATCCTTTTTTATTACGTTCAAATCTGGCGGCAGATAGTTTCCAAACCACCATGCATCAATCACCGTTACATCACAATTATTACGCTGCAGGTAAGGGCCAAGTACTGAGCCAATGTAGCCACATCCACCCAGTATCAATATTTTTTTCGGTTTCATTTTTCAATTATTTAACAAGGTCTGAATCGGGGCTTTGTAACCATTCAGTCAATGTATGGGCATGTTTATCTTTTTCAGAAATTACCGGTTCAGCAATAAAAGGCCATTCAATACCGATTTCAGGATCATTCCAAAGAATTCCCGATTCAGCCAGATTATTGTAGATTCCGGTGCATTTATATTGTATTTCGGCAAACGGACTGGTTACACAAAATCCGCGGGCGAAACCAGCAGGTGCCCAAATCATTTTTTTGTTCTTTTCCGAAACCAATTCACCATACCATTGACCAAGTGTAGGAGAATGTTTCCTGATATCTACTGCCACCAGAAATGCTTCTCCTGATGTGACCCTCATTAGTTTTGCCATTGGTGGTTCCCATTGAAAATGTAAACCTCGTATCACACCATAAACAGAACGCGAGTGATTATCCTGCACAAATTCTTCATTTATGTTAAATTCTGCCATCTGATCCTTACGGTACACCTCGGCAAAGAATCCCCTTTCATCTTCATACAATTCTGGTTGCAATACCATTAAGCCGTTGAGCTTCTCTGTCAGCAATTTTATTTTCATATTATGTGTAGTGTTTTAATGATTGACATGTTTTGCGGTGATTAATAAAATATTCCCATACAATACTTCCGGGATACAGATATGGCGTTATCTCTTTATCACTTACCCTCCTGTTAAGTTGCACTTCTTTTCTTTTTTTGCCAATAAGAAATATATTTAATATAAGCCAAAGATGAGCAGCCAATATTCCCCGCACAGTTGTAAAATTGGATGTGAGTAATGCCTGGACCATGGCAACCCAATCAAGTGCAATATGAACCGGAACCAACAAAAAAACATTGCGGGTTCCATAGTTCTTAAACATCATATACAATGAGTTACGGTGATTCCAGTAGACCTTTTTATAACTATGCTGCTGAATGGTAGCTCCTCCTATGTGATGGATAACCGATGCAGGTTGTATTTTAAGTTTATATCCAGCCATACGTAGCCTCCAGCACAAATCAATTTCATCCATGTGGTGCACAATGGTTTCATCTAAGGTGCCACTATTAAACAAATACTCTCTTCTTATAAACATGGCTGCCCCACTTGTCCAGAACACCTCTGTGACATCATTATATTGACCATTATCATCTTCAATGGTATCAAACAGCCGCCCCCTCAGAAAAGGATAACCGTATTTGTCCATTAACCCACCGGATGCACCGGCATACTCAAATTGCCGGTGGTTAAAATATGATACAATTTTAGGCTGAAGTGCCGCGATCTCCGCATCTGACTCTGCAAGTGTTACCAGATGTTCAATCCAGTCCGGAGTGACGGTTACATCATTATTTAAACAAATAATATATTTTCCTGTGCAAACGGAAAAAGCCAGGTTATATGCTGCACAATATCCATTATTCAGCATATTACGGATAATCTTCACCCGAGGGAACTTGGTTTCAACATAAAAAATATCGTTTTCTGTAGAAGCATTATCCAACAGATATACCTGTTGATTTGGATAAGTACCTTGCAACACAGAACCTATACATTCAGACAAAAATCTGCGACCATTATAGTTAAGAATAACAACATCAACCTGAGGCAATGCCATATCGGATATTTTTGTCCGAAATAAGGGGAATTATTTATGGCGAAAATTGACGTAAGTCAATAAGATATATGATAGAAATCAATTTATCAAACAAAATTTGCTGTAAAACCGAAACGATAAGGTTGTTGGATTTTCTTACTCCGCAACAGCAGAAATATCCAATATCCTTTTCCTGTTGGCAATTCTAATATGCTTCTTATGAAGTTCAATATAACCTTCGGCTTCCCATTGATGAAGAATACGAATTGTTGTTTCTATTGCCATTCCAGTGATGCTGGCAATTTCTTCACGGGTAAGACTTATGTTGATATAACCATCCGGAGTGACTCCAAAAGATCTATCAAGCAGCAACAGCGTTTCTGCCAAACGTTCCTTACTTGATTTCTGCATGAAATTAATTGTCTTTGTTTCGGCTTCGCTAATATCAGCAGCAATCCGTGACATCAGACCGAGTGTAAAACTTACATTGTTTGCTATAAAATGGAATATCTTTTCTTTGGGGATGAAACAAATCACACTATCTTCCATTGTTTCTGCAGAGGCGATATACCTGCCATCACCCAGCAAGCCCCGATAACCAATTAAATCAGCACTTTTCGATATCCGTAAAATCTGAATACTCCCGTCATTAAGTGTTTTGAAAAGTTTTACCTTCCCTTCATGTACACAAAATAAACCTTTCACATGATCATTTTCGTAGAATAGTAACTGTTTCTTCTTGGCAATAAAGGTTTCTTTATATTCATTAAGTAATTCCAATTCATCTGGTTTCAGGTTGCAGAATACGGATGCAGCTCTGTGCTGACAGGTAGTACAATTAATTTTAACGGGGGAACGTCTCATTTCAAAAAGCAAATATGAAGAAATAATAATGGTGCAAAAAAATGATTAAACTCAGCTTTTTTCGGGTCTACTTTTTCAATTTGTATACAAAACATTGACCGTGGTCAATTTTGAGTGTACTTTATTCTGTTTCATTTGCAGTTTATATTCAAAACCATTTATTCTTTTCAAAATGATGCCCCATACCTTTCATATTCCTGTTCTCGGACTCGCTTATTCTATTGACACACCAGTAAAGGTAGCCCGATTTGGTATTTCCTCTGTAGTATCTATTGTTCAGGACGAACTATTGGAACAGATGAGAAAGCTTCACAGTATAAAAAACAATTTCCCTTATCAGCCCATCTTAAACACCTCATTTGATTACCGTGCCAACAGGGTTACAGCCTATCTGAATATGCTAATGGAGGTAATTAACCAGCAAATGACAAAATTAAAACAGGAACCATTTCAGCCAGGAACAGAAATTACCAAATACTTTACCCTGCTCCCTGATACCAGCAAGTTGAAAAAGCTATACCTTAGGATGATAAACTCTGAAGGTGTCGAACAAGCTGAATTGCAAATTGATTTACGCAACAAAATGGAAGCAGGGAGGATTGATGTGAATATAATGACCAAGCTGGATCACAATGATTACAAGCTTGACACAAACGGTATGGACTCCACACTTTTCTCAGATGCTATGTCAGCATTACGAGGATATGCTATGAGTGAGCTACATTCTTCCATTATATTTTCAGCAGGTTTAAACCCAAAACTTTACTCATACCTTGAAACATTTCCGGACTTTTTTCCGGATGTAAATCAGGAAATACAAAAACGGGTTATCATTAAGGTAAGTGACTACCGTTCAGCATTAATACAAGGCAGGTTTCTTGCTAAAAAAGGCATATGGGTGTCGGAGTTCAGAATAGAATCAGGTTTAAATTGCGGTGGCCACGCATTTCCAACAGAAGGATATCTTTTGGGACCCGTACTTGAAGAGTTTAAGCAAAAGAGAGTTGAACTGGAATCAGAATTAAAAACTACAGTGAATGAATCCTTAAGTCAAAAAAACAGACACCCTTTAAATGAAAAGGAACAAATAAGGGTATCCGTTCAGGGAGGAATAGGAACGGGAGCTGAAGATGCCTTTTTGAGAAACCATTATGGTATAGATGCTACAGGTTGGGGAAGTCCATTTTTATTAGTTCCTGAAGCCACCAATGTGGATGATTTGACCCTTAATAATCTTGCAGAGGCGCGTCAGGAAGATTACTATTTGAGCGGAGCTTCACCACTTGGAGTGCCCTTTAATAATTTCAGAAAAAGTTCATCAGAAATTCAACGTAAAACACGTATAGGGCAAGGGAAACCGGGAAGTCCTTGCTTTAGAAAACACCTGAGTTTTAATACCGAGTTTACCAATAAGCCCATTTGCACTGCATCCCGCAAATACCAGCATCATAAGTTGAGAGAGTTGAATGAGATGCAACTGCCAGATGATATTCTCAAGCAAAGGGTATCAGAAATTACGGAGAAAGATTGTCTCTGCGAAGGGTTATCGGCTGCTGCATATCTCGTAAACAAGCAACCAGCACCACATCAAATGGAAGCTGTAAGTATTTGCCCGGGGCCCAACCTTGCTTACTTTTCAGGCGTATTCTCTCTGCAGGAAATGATTGAGCATATTTATGGCAAAATTAACCTTCTTAATAAAATCAATCGCCCTCACATGTTTTTAAATGAACTAAAAATGTATATTAATTACCTCCAAACTAAACTTACAGAGAACAATCATATTAAGAGTGAAAAACAGATGAAATACCTTCATGCATTTAAAAGCAATTTACTATCAGGGATAAAGTACTATCTTGAACTTGAGCCTCTTCAGGTTTATGAACAAGAACTGTTAAATTTTTACGATACGCTGCAACAAACAAGTATCGAGACAAACTCATTTGTGATAAAACAATAAGAGTACCTTTAATTACTTTCTGACACGGATAAATTGTAACAATACCATGATTGCTACCGTTTATTTTCTTCAGTAAAATTTAAGACAAAGGATTTTTGATAACCAAAAATTGTAGCTTACTTTGTAGTAAGTTTGAAACGGTTACTTTATATATTATCCTGTATCCTTTTATTATTTCCTGGTATTACCAAAACAGGCGTTATAATATGGTTTAAGGCCAACCAACAGCTTATTTCGGAAACATTATGTATTAACAAAGAGAATAAAGAACTTGATTGCCGGGGCTGTTGTGTTTTAAACACCAAACTCAAACAGGTTGATGAGGCTGAACAAGCGGGTGAAAAATCTATCCCTCAGCAAAAAACAGAAAAAGAATGGCCCCTGTTTGTTGTCGTTTCCGGTGAACCCGAAACAATCATTTATTCATCTCCCCTCCTGTTTCATCCTTTTATTTTAGTTGATACCTCTTCGTACCTTAAAGAGATTTTTCATCCACCATCGGTTGCTGTCTGACTACATATTGAATCTTTTAAGATTTACCTGGCCTTACCTTTCTACTTCCTTCACATTTTATTAATCAGACAAATCATGTTCAGAACCATTTATATGGCGCTCTTAGCTGCCATGCTCGTTTTTAATTATTCATGCAAAAAGGATGAATCCGATCCACCTGCAAACAACCCAACTCCGATAACTCCGGAAAACCCTGCTGCAAACCTCAAAAAATTGGGAGAAACCTATATTGCCGGTGCTGCTGCAAAAGCCATTGTATATGCAGATAAAGATCTGCAAACAGGGTACAATGCCATTTATGTAATGTTTTACGACTCCGTGTCGAATACCCTGCTTACAGATGGCCATTGCGGGTTGGAAACAGAAATGACAATGTCTACTATGAACCATGCTTCACCTGTTGAAAGTCCGGAATCCCCAAAGCCCGATAAAGGTTTATACAAAGGAGCAGCCGTTTTCCAGATGGCATCCGGCAGCATGGGAAGCTGGAAATTGTTTATCCATTACCATAACCACAAAAACGATCTGGAAGGCGAAGGTGAACTTGCCCTTACCGTAGGCACTCCGACAGTTGCCAGAATAGCTACTTTATCTGCATCCGATTCTACCATTTTACTGGTATCACTTGTTAAGCCAACAACAACCAAAGAAGGGTTAAATGATTTTGAAATACTCATTAACAAAAAAGAATCCATGATGTCGTTCCCTGCGGTAACCGACTACACGGTAGAAATTACACCAGAAATGCCAAGCATGGGACACGGTTCTCCTGACAATGTAAACCCGGTGCATACCGCAAAGGGCCATTATTCCGGAAAAGTTAATCTTACTATGAATGGTTTATGGCGCATCCATATTAAACTTAAAAAGAATAATATGGTAATGCACGATCAATTTTATTTTGATATTACGCTTTAGCCGGTAAAACATACTTACCAGAAACAAACAAAGGGCAACAGATGATGTTGCCCTTTGGTGCGTTATACCCGATTAAACTTTACAAGAGTGCTGTTTAGAGAATTGGTTTATTGAATGACCAGCGTTCCTGTTTTAATAAGCTCTTCTTTGGTTTTGATAACATAATGATATATTCCTTTTGATAAATCACCGGTTGATACTTGTGTGCCGGCATCATTAACAGAATATGTAAATATGGTTTGTCCCATCAGGTTTACCAATCGGAATATGGCACCTTGGTGATTTGAACCGTTTACAGAAACAATATTTATGATATCGGTTGCAGGGTTTGGGTAAACCAATACATCATTTTCATTATAAGCAACACTACCTACTCCGTTTGCCAATGTAGATGCAATATTGGAACGTGAACCATTGTAATTTTTAGAAGGGGAACACACATTCGGACTGATGATTTCCACCTGATAGTAAAAATTGCCTGCACCTGGATTTACATCGGTGTATTGCGTATTGCTGGCCGAAGAAGATCCGATTAATGAAAGGTTTGATGATGTTGTGCCCCTGTATATATTGTAGGTAGAAGCGGTGAAACCCACATACGACTCCCATATCAGGTTCCATGAGGTTCCGGTTCCTTTATTGATGGTAAGGTGCATGGTTTTGTGAGGCTCGGAAGAAGAGCTCTCTAAACCACATTTATCCAGAACAGACATTTTATATTTATTGGACTGGGTAGCCGGATCTGCATTCTGGTCAATAAAAATGCTTAAAACCCCATAACTGTTTGCACCAATTCTCTGATACTGCCCTGTAACATTTGTTTCCTTCATGATATAAAAAGAATCAATGGCAGTGCTTAGTGGTTTGTTCCATGCCAACTGATTTTTATTATTGGCATCAACACCCACCACACATATTGGCAAAGGCAGCATGGGTTTAACAGTTACCATTTGTGTATCAAAAGCTACACAACCTTGAGGTGTGGTTATTTTAATCAGATAAAGTATAAGCTGATTGGTGGTTACTATCGGGTCAGGAACAGTATCACTGCTTAATCCTGTAGCCGGAGTCCAGAGGTATTTTAGTTGCTGAGGGGAATGAAAATTGGTTTTAACAGAATCGTGGTGATAAACACTCCGGCAGGTAAGCATGGTATCACGGCCTGCATTAACTGTTAATTTTTCCGGTTGGGAGAGTATAATGCTTTTAGAAATACTGCACCCATTTGCAGGACTTTGTACGGTTAATAAAAATGTATCTGCGGGCAAATGTTGCACTGATGCGAGGGTATCGCCATTGCTCCAACTATATCGGAAAGGTGGCGTGCCACCGGTAACTGTTGCTGTAAGAGCTCCGGTTGAATCACCATTGCATACAATGGTATTGTTTACCTGAAAGGAAATACGCATAGGTATTCCCAACTGATATTCGTAAGCTCCGATATCAATACGGCATACATTTACACGCGGATTTCCCGTATAATCTTCCTCAGGATAATTATAATCAGGCAAACCCTTATCGATACAAGGAGAATTGGCCTGCAGTGCCCAACTGATGGTATCGTGAATAGCCTGATAATCGACACCTGAACCCAAAGTTGGTTTTACAAAACGTGGATTGCTATCCATATTATTCAGGTAAGTGCCGGTATAAATTTTTCCGTTTACATCAAATGCTGCAACACCACCCTGAATCAAACAATGATAAAAATTCGGATCATTTTCTTCATCATCCATGTATACCTGATTGCCCCCACTGGCAGCCGTATTGCCCCATACTATACAATTAATAATGGATGGATTCTGACCGGCACTGGTATTATCAAAATACAAACCACCACCTTTATTTACCGAGTGATTATTAACTATGGTATTATTTACAATTACCGGCTGGCCATAATTTAATACGGAAAGTCCGGCACTGTGTGTTCCTCCAAACATAGTATTGTTGGCAATGATATTATTTATCACCATGGCACGACTGTTATTTAAAATAATACCACCTCGTTTATTATTGCAAATGATATTGGATAAAATGAGGGAGTTGCAGCCATAATCGGCATAAATTCCAATGCTGAAATTATTGGAAAAAACATTGTTGGTTACGGGAGGACTTGCTCCGTTGTACGCATAAATACCACCACCCCCGTACTGGCTTCCACAATTGGAAAACCTGGAATTGCGGATGCTTACTTTTGAATAATTATCAATATTGATGGCATACAAACCGCTGTTAAACATATCACCTCTTGCATATTCGAAAACACAAAACCTGAACAAAGTGGAGTCATTTGTTATTGCTACATTGTTTAATTCTATACCGGTCCAGTGTGTGCTGTCATCAGCAGGAGGAATTGGAGGGGGAATAACAAACTGCGGAACTGTAGTGATAAAACGAATAGAATCGGTAACAGAACCCACGGCTACCAATCTACCCAATACATTTATTTTGTACTTACCCCTGAAATCGAGCACCACTCCGGGATCCAGAATCAGTGTTGAATCGTTTGGAATTTGTAATGATCCGCGAATGATGTAGGGAGATGACGCTTTGGTCCAGTGCCCGCTTACCACCCCACCCGTTACAACGGTTTGAGCTGTACCTTGCAAAAACGTTGCAAAAAAAACAATTGCAATAAGGTTAACTATTTTCATTGAAGTATGGATTAAAATGGAAAAACTCCCGGTAACATTTCCGGGAGTTTCTCTTTGATAATATTTGGTTTATTCAATAATCAGCCGTCCGGTTTGAACAGCAGATGTATCAACCATAATCAGGTATGTATATATACCCTTAGGTAATCGTTGAATATCTATGGTTGTTTGTGTGGTAACTAGTGCGGAAGTTAAAACCTGCTGTCCCATCATATTAAACAGAGAATATGTTCCCGAGGTGGCTAATGAAGGAACCGATACATTTACCCATGTTAAGGCAGGGTTTGGGTAAACCTTCATACCCGACAAATCTTTAGTCCATTTGCTAATACCGGTATTTAATGGGTTGGATTTTAGTTGTACTTCGTCAACAAATAACGTAGCACCAACCTGCGAAACCAGAGAATCCTGCCATCTTGATGATTGAAATTCTACAATCAGTGTATCAGGAGCCTGGCCGGAAAGAAGCGGCATCTCCACTTTTTGGTAGGCAGCAGCAGCATCCAGCTCCATATTATTTCCGCCAATGATGGTACCATTCTTTTTTAGTTTTACCGAAGCCTCACCTTTGGTTCCGGCAACAGCTGTGTACTTATACCAGAACACCAATGTATCATTCTGGCTGGTGAACGGGTAACCACCAATCTGCTCACAAGGATTGCAATCTCTCGGATAATAACCTGTACTCACAAAATCACCACGTGCCCTCATCTGCCCGTCACCATCATTTAATTTGGATATCAGTTTTACCGCATATGCACCTTTATAAACATCTGTTGTTTTAATATTGGTTAAATCTCTTCCATCCTGAGTATACCAGCTGGCAGGTGTTTCTGCCGAAACGATGTCCCATAATTCAAAATCTCCGTTTAACTGAGCAGGTTGGCTTGCTACACCTGTGAATGAAACACTGTCTAACTGCAACATGCTGCCCGGTTTACCTTCCTCAACAAGGGCGTTACTTGATACGGCTCCGAATATAACAGAATCAGGAGTTTGAGCAAGAGCCGGAGAAAAGTTCATGTTTAAAAGGGTATATGCCGTTTGTTGTCCGTAAACAGGAAAAAAGTAAGCCCCGATATTAACGCCATTCTTAGAGAAGGTAACAATAATATAGCCTGTATCACCAGCCATGATATTGCTTTTATAATAACCCCTTAGTCCGGTAGGTTTTTCATTATAAGGAACACCGCCATGCCATTGTGTTGGATCACCATCGGGACTGCTGTTTAACGCAAAGGCAAACATGGTGTCTTTTGAATTGGCTACAGTGGTTAGTTTAAGTGCGTAAGTGCCATGGTAGGCATCAGTTACCTTTTCTACATTAAAGGGCAATCCGGCTCTTAAAGTTTCCCGGTTGGAAGTGCCCACAAAATACCTTGGGTTTTCAATTGGAGTGGTATTCCAGGTTTCAAAATTTCCGTTTGGTACGGATTGCTGGGCATACATTAAAGCCCCGATAAACATCATTGGAATAAGTAGTAGTAGTTTTTTCATGATTTGTTCAACTGTTTTATCATGCCGTTGATGCATGTTGGTTAGGTTATTTGCGCTATTTCTGTAAATAATCTGGTTGATTTACAGGCAAACAAATGTAGTACTAACAAGGTCTGGCAATTATGATACTGGTCATGATAAAAGCATGATATCAATCAGGAAATAGAAGAAGCGAAGGAAAAGAAAACAGCTTAGTTTGTTTAGCAATGTATAACCACAGAATAAACAGACGATAGCTAAACCTATTGGGTGTTTTTTGCTACAATGTTTCCAGCAAATGATTAAAATAGGCGGCACTTTTAAGCAGGCGGCTTCCGTACCAACTGAACAATTCGCCATCAACAAGGGTAATGGTGGCATCCGGACATAAAGCAGAAAGTTCCTGAATATGTTCCTCTTTAAACGGATAAGGTTCTGATGACAAAAAAATATATTGTGGATTTAGCTGTTGGATGGTTTCATTGCTGAGTTCAGGATAACGCTCCTTTTCAACGGCATTTTTCCAGCCACAACGTTGTAACATATCAGTAATAAAGGTATCATTTCCCGCACACATCCAGGGCTTTCTCCAAATAAGGTAAAGCACTGTTTTCTCCCCGCCTTTTGCCTTTAGCTGCTCAAAACCACTCTTTATCTCCTTCACAATAGCTTCAGCTTTGCTTTTTTTATCCACTATTGCACCTAAAGCCAGCATCATTTCAAGGGCATCGTCCAGGTTTTTAATATCACTCATCCACACCGGGTATTCTTTTTCAAGAGCTTCAATCTGAGCACGTTCGTTTTCTTCTTTATTCCCAATAATCAGGTCGGGTTTAAGCGCAGTTATCTGTGATATATGCAATTTTTTAGTACCTCCAATCCGGGGCTTAAGTACATGCATATCAGCAGGGTGAAGACAAAACAGGGTTTGCGCCACTACCTCGTTGGAGAGGCCCAGGTGGTATAAAAATTCGGTTTGTGAGGGCACCAGCGACACAATTCGCTGAGGAGGCGACTTGCACAGCACTTTACGTCCCATTTGATCCGTGTATATTCCTGTCATACGCATCAAAATTAAGCCCCCTTTCGCAATACTGCCTGAAAATTCTTTTATTTGTTAGGTAAAACACTTCAGTTATGGACGAAAATAAAAATCCGGTGATGCAACAGGCATTAAAATTTGGCCTCATTATGGGGATGTTTAATGTAATTATTCAGCTGCTGTTTTATATGATCAATAAAGAGTGGCTGGTATCCCTGATGATGAATTTTGTGATTCTGATTGTGAATATTATTTTGGTTATTTACCCAATCCGTCAGCTCAAAAAACAACAAGGCGGTCTTATTAGTTTTAAGGATGCATTTATCATGGCGTTTATCATTTTTGCCGGAAGTGGGTTAATTGGAACTGTTTTCCAATATATTCTTTATGCCATTATTGACCCGGGACTACCTGAATATGTGAAGCAAAAAGCCATTGAGAATACGGTAAGTATGATGGAAAAATTTGGCAGCAGCCAGGATGATGTGGCCAAAGCCATTGAACCTTTGGAACAACAGGATTTTAAACCAAATGCCAAATCGCTTGGTACGCAGTACTTCTGGAGCATATTATTTTCGGCCTTCTTTGCGTTAATCTTAGGCGCTATATTTAAAAAATCACCAAAGACTGAAGGATTAGAATGAGTAAATTTGATATTTCTGTAATTGTTCCCCTGTTTAACGAAGACGAATCTCTGCCGGAGTTGAGTGAATGGATTGAGCGGGTAATGAAGGCCAATAACTTCTCTTATGAAGTGATTATGATTGATGACGGAAGCACCGACAGATCATGGGCAGTGATAGAAGAGCTGAGCCGTAAAAATCCTTGTTTAAAAGGTATCCGGTTCAGAAGAAACTATGGCAAATCAGCCGCATTAAATATCGGTTTTCAGGAGTGTGCCGGCCGTGTGGTAATTACCATGGATGCCGATATGCAGGATAGCCCCGATGAAATTCCGGAACTATACAGGATGATTACCGAAGAGGGTTATGACCTGGTTTCCGGCTGGAAACAAAAACGCTACGATCCGATTACCAAAACCATTCCTACCAAATTGTTTAACTGGGCCACCCAAAAAATGAGCGGATTAAAACTACACGATTTTAACTGTGGTTTAAAATCTTACCATGTGGATGTGGTTAAAAACATAGAGGTTTACAATGAGATGCACCGGTATATCCCCGTGATAGCCAAGTGGGCCGGATTTAAAAAAATAGGAGAAAAAGTGGTTCAGCACCGCGCCCGTAAATATGGCACCACCAAATTCGGGCTGGAGCGTTTTGTAAATGGTTTTCTCGACCTGCTTACCATTTTCTTTGTATCTAAATTTGGGAAAAAACCCATGCACTTTTTTGGGGTATTGGGCACCCTCTCTTTTTTAAGCGGTTTTTTAGTAACCTGCTATATTGTTGCCGAGAAAATTTATAATGTAGCCAAAAACATTGAACACAGGGGTGTTACCGAACAGCCCTTGTTTTATATTGCACTTACTGTGGCCATCATTGGGGTGCAGTTATTTCTTGCCGGTTTTATTGGCGAAATGATTTCACGCAATGCTACTGAACGCAATATTTACGGCATTAAACAAAAAGTGGGTTTAGGTGAGTAAGATCCTGATAGTTGGCCCGGCCTTTCCGCTAAGAGGTGGTTTAGCCACATACAATGAAAGGCTTGCAAACGAGTTTATATCAATGGGGCATCAGTGTGATATCCTCAGTTTTTCGCTGCAATACCCTTCCCTCCTGTTTCCTGGCAAAACCCAATACTCCACTGATCCTTCACCTGAAGGGATCACCATTTACCCTGAGATCAATTCCATTTCGCCATTTAACTGGCTGAAGGTTGGTAAGCGGTTTCGCAAAAAAAATTACGATATTGTTATTTTCCGTTATTGGATGAGTTTTATGGCTCCTGCATTTGGTACCATAGCCAGATCGATTAAAAAAAACAAACATACCCGCATACTGGCCATTTGTGATAACCTGATTCCGCATGAGAAAAAGTTTTTCGACAAACCGTTTACCAGGTATTTTATATCCACCTGTGATGGTTTTCTCACCATGTCACAATCTGTTAAATCTCAATTGGAACAATGGCCTGTAAACAAACCGGTTATTTATTCCCCACATCCGATGTACGATATGTTTGGTCCCATGATATCGAAAGCGGAAGCAAAAAAACAATTGGGATTGGAGGCTGAAACAAACTATTTATTGTTCTTCGGTTTTATCAGAAAATACAAAGGTTTGCATTTGCTGCTTGATGCTTTTGCAGATAAGCGGCTGGTATCCCTTAACCTGAAGTTGATTGTGGCCGGGGAGTTTTATGAAGACGATAAACCCTATCTGGAGCAGATTAAACAACTTGGTCTGGAAAACAGAGTAATTCTGAGTAACGATTTTATTCCCAACACTGAAGTATCCAAATACTTTTGCGCAGCCGATGGGGTGATTCAGACATACCTGAGTGCCACACAAAGCGGGGTTACCCAAATTGCTTATTTTTATAATAAACCCATGATGGTAACCAATGTTGGCGGATTGGCCGAACTGGTTCCTGATGATCAGGTAGGTTTTGTAACCCCTGTTGACAAAACCGCCATTGCCGATGCCATACTCCGGTATTATCAGGAAAATAAAGAACCCGTTTTTAGCCGGAATATGGAAACCGAAAAGCAAAAATTTACCTGGCCTTATGTATGCAACCATTTGCTGCAACTGGCTAAATAATTATAGCATTTGACTCTAACCAAAAAACTCCGCATTTGCCATTTTTCCAGTGTACATACCACTATTGATACACGTGTGTTTTACAGGGAATGTGTGAGTTTGGCTAAACAGCATGAGGTAACACTTATTGCTATTGGGAATAAGTCGGGGCGGATGAATGGGGTAAATGTAATTGGATTGCCCAAACCCAAAGGACGCATATCCAGGATTTTATTTTTTACCCGCAAAGTATACCAACTGGCCAAACAAACAGATACCGATATTTACCATTTTCATGATCCGGAATTGATCCCTTATGCCATTTTGCTTAAACGGCAGGGCAAAAAGGTGGTATATGATATTCATGAGAACGTAACAGAAAGCATGAAGGCCAAAGACTGGCTTCCGTTGAAATGGTTGTTTATTTCCGTTTACCTGTTATTCGACAACTGGGCGGCTAAACATATGGAGATGATTCTGGCTGAAGAATCGTATGTGCAGGTTTATAAAAACAGGTATCCTGATAAAACAGTTGAAGTGATCAGGAATTTTGCCTCCCCTGATATGATGGAAACCTATGCCACAACCACCCGCAGCAATCTTTCGCCTCACATTTTTTATATGGGCAGCATTGATCACCTATACTGCATCAGGCCAATGATAGAATCTATTTGGGAATTAAAAAAGAGGGGATTCCAAACCACATTAATCCTGGTTGGGTGGCTCAATCCCAAACTTGAGGAGGAGATACATGGCTGGCCCTTTTGGAATGAAATTAAAGATCAGGTATCGTTCAGGGGTTATCTGGATATTAAAGACGGTTACCGTATTTCCATGGAATGTATGATGGGTTTTAGTTTTGTTTCCAACAATAAAAATGTGAAAGAATCTATTCCGCGAAAGCTTTATGAATACATGCAGGTTGGATTGCCTGTGATCAGCTCGGGCCACCCGCTTTACCGCAAAGTGGTTGAGGAAAACGGGATAGGCATTTGCGTGCAGGACGCTTCTGCCGCTGCCATTGCAGATGCGGTTGAACAGCTGCTGCATGATCCTGAAAGATTAAATACATTTGCAGTCAACGGTATTATTGCCGGCAAAAAAAAGTATAACTGGCAGGATGAAGAACAACGCCTGCTGGCATTTTATAAAAACAGATTTAATTCCTAATATCACAAACACTATGAAATTATCTCACAGAAAAATCGGATGGCAATTAATGAGTGGAAAAGGACTCGAAATAGGAGCCTTGCATGAACATACCATTCTGCCCTCCCGATGTGTGGTAGAATACGCAGATGCCATCAGCAAAGAGGAAGCTAAAAAACTTTTTCCTGAAATAGACCATTCCAAACTGGTGGATGTAAAACATATTATTAACCTCGATGAGCAAGGGCTTGCTCCCTTTGCCGATGAGAGTTACGATTTTGTGATATTGAGCCACGTAATAGAGCATGTGGCCAACCCCATTCATGTGGTAAAAGAACTGTTCCGAGTTTGCAAAAAGGGTGGATTGGTATTACTGGCTGCACCTGATAAGAACTTTACTTTCGACAAAAAAAGAGACCTAACCTCCTTTCAGCATTTATGGGATGAATACAAAGCCGGAGTAAAAGATATCACTGATGACCACTATATGGATTTTATTAAGGGGGTTCATCCGGAGGTGTTGGTTAGAAGCGAAGATGAAATTAAAGAAGTACTCAAAAGCGTAAAACAGCGCAGGGAGCATGCACATGTGTGGAACTCCAAATCATTTAAGGAATTTGTAGCCGAGTGTTTTATACGTTTGCATATAGATGCCCAGCTGGTAATGGAAAACACGGGTGATACCAATGGCCTTGAATACTTTTCCATTTGGCAAAAAACAGATGGGTCGGGTAATTATCAAAAACCTGAGCATAGCCTGATGAATAAGCTACGTCTCTCGTTAGGCATTTAACTCAACTTATTTTTACACACACATTTTTAGGTTCTGTAAAAAAGCGGAGGGCTTCCCATCCACCTTCTCTGCCCACACCACTGCTTTTTACCCCACCAAAAGGCGTACGCAAATCGCGCAGCAGCCAGCAGTTTATCCATACAATACCTGCCTTTATTTGTGCGGCTACCCGATGGGCACGGGTGAGGTTTTCCGTCCATACAGTAGAGGCAAGACCATATTGTGTAGAGTTTGCCATCATCAATACTTCTTCTTCCGTATCAAAGGGAGTAAGAGTAACAACGGGACCAAAAATTTCCTCCTGGTTGGTGCGGCAATCATACGGTAAACCTTCTATAATGGTTGGTTCAATAAACCATCCGTTGCTGCAGCGCCCTTCCGGTTTTACTGTTTTGCCGCCACAAAGAATGGTGCCTCCCTCCTGTTTGGCTAGCTCAATATAGCTCAATACTTTTTCAAAATGCATTTGGGAAACAATGGCACCTGTTTTTGTTTTTTCATCAAGCGGATCGCCAACCACCAGTTCCTTCTTTACCTTTTCTATAAAAGCAGCCTTAAACTTTTCGTAAAGAGGTCGCTCAATAAATAAACGGGAACCGCATAAACAGATTTCGCCCTGGTTAAGAAAGGAAGAACGAACGGTTTCATTCAACATCTTTTCAAAATCACAATCAGCAAAGATGATATTGGGGTTTTTGCCGCCCAATTCGAGGGAAAGTTTCTTAAACATGGGGGCAGCCACACGGGCAATTTCAGCACCCGTTTTTGTACCACCGGTAAAAGATATGGCCTTAATCTCCGGATGTGATGTGATAGAACTACCCACCTTTGGACCCAACCCATGAATAATATTTAATACCCCTTTGGGCAAACCCGCTTCTATACAAATTTTGCTGAGCAGGTAAGCGGTCATTGGGGTAACCTCTGATGGTTTGGCTACCACACAATTGCCGGAAGCAATGGCAGGTGCAATTTTCCAGGTGAATAAATAAAGGGGCAAATTCCAGGGAGAAATACAACCAACCACTCCAATTGGTGTACGCAGCGTATAATTAATGGCATGATTTCCCATGGGATGCGCCTCACTGGCATAATGTTCTATGGCTGTTCCGAAAAAACGGAGATTACTTACAGCACGAGGGATTTCCCCATTTTTGGATAACCAAAGCGGTTTCCCCTGATCTATGGTTTCCGCCTTTGCAAAGGCGTCTATATTTTTTTCAATCAACTCTGATATGCGCAGCATGATACGTGAACGTTTTTCATTAGGCGTATTGCTCCAGCCTTCAAAAGCTTCCTGCGCTGCTTTTACGGCAAGTTCCACATCGGCCGCATCACTATCCGGGCAAAGGGAATAAACCTGTCCGGTGGAGGGATCATAATTATCCATAAACTGACCGGAAACAGGCTCCACCAGTTGACCATTGATATAATTGAGGATTTTTTCCATGCCGCGAAGGTATAAAAATAACTGTCCAATTACTGTTTGTTGTTTTTAGAAAACCGACTCATGCTTATTACCTCATTAACCAGACTTTAACTGCACCGATGGGAAGTCTCTTTCCTGCCTGTGTTTAAATATTATGACATAACATTTAAACCTTTTTTATATACCTTAGTCTGAGCATTACCAAACCTACAGCTTATGGAAAAGTTCTCACGCAGAAGTTTCCTGAGTGATGCCGCATCTGCATTGCTCAATGATAAAGGCCAGTTGCCTGAAACGGAATATAAAGACCCGTCAAACAAAACGCTTCCTGATGACCTTACACTTACCTCTACCGGACTAAACGAATATGCAGGTGCGTGGACAGAAACGCAGGTGATGCACCTGGTAAGAAGGTGTTTGTTTGGTGTAACAAAAGATGATATCGCTTTTTTTAAAGCCAAAACCATGAGTGAGGCAGTAGATTATCTGCTAACTATTCCTGCCACCCCTCCATCTCCACCGCTTAATCATTATGGAAGTGTGGTAAACGATCCAGAGGTTCCTGTGGGACAAACATGGATCAATGCTGCTGCCAACGGCAATCTCGAAGGGGCAAGACGCCAATCATTAAAAGCGTGGTGGCTGGGATTATGTGTAAATCAGGAAAGAAACTTGAGGGAAAAAATGACCTTGTTCTGGCACAATCACTTTGCTACTGAAAGCAATATTGTGCAGGATTCCCGATACCTCTATAAACACCATGCCCTGCTGAGGGCAAACTGCCTGGGTAATTTTAAAGACCTGGTAAAACAGATCACCATTGATCCTGCCATGCTGGTGTACCTGAACGGAGAAGACAATACCAAAACGGCTCCTGATGAAAACTATGGCCGGGAATTGCAGGAATTATTTACAGTAGGAAAAGACCTTGCCCAACATTATACAGAGGATGATGTGAAGGCTGCTGCACGTGTGCTTACAGGATGGAGAAATAACCGGACAGGAATAAACTCCTACTTTGATTCCACCAGACACGATACCACCAATAAACAGTTCTCTTCCTTTTATAACAACACCACCATAACAGGCCGCAGCGGAACCAATGCAGGTATGGATGAACTGAACGACCTGATGAATATGATTTTTGCCCAGGAAGAAGTATCGAAATATATATGCCGAAAAATATACAGGTACTTTATCTATTATATCATTGATGAGTCAATCGAACTTCAGGTAATTGAACCGCTGGCTGCTCATTTCAGAACAACTAATTATGACATAAAAGCCGTAATGGCTAAGTTATTGAAGAGTGAGCATTTTTATGATGCGCTCAATATGGGTTGCGTTATTAAACAACCTGTAGATTTTGTTGCCGGTTGTGCCAGGTTAATGAACCTGCAATACCCCGGCCCTTCCAATGTGCAACAGCAATATAGCCATTGGTTATACACCCAGCAATACACCGCAGTAATAGGTCAGGATTTGGGTGATCCGCCAAATGTAGCCGGATGGCCGGCATATTATGAAGATCCGCAGTATTATGAATTATGGATAAACTCCGATTCACTTCCAAAAAGAAACCTGCTGAACGATGCTATGTTGTATACCGGTTATAACCGCTTTGGTTTTAAACTGATTTATGATGTAATAGCCTTTGCCGACCAATTCGGCACCCCGTCAGATCCTGATCTGTTGTTGAATGATATCCTTGCACTTTGCCATCCGGTTTCCTTGTCGCAAACATCTAAAGATAGCATTAAGGTATCCTTCCTCCTCTCGGGCCAATCGTCAAACCACTACTGGACCGATGCATGGAATACCTATAAAAACAATCCTTCAGACACCACGGCAAAAGCTACGGTTACCACACGCCTGCAGGCAATGATGAAGTACATTTTTGGTTTGGCCGAATTCCAGTTAAGTTAATTGTAAGACCATGAAAAGAAGAGACTTTTTACGCAAAGGATTAGCAGGTAGCCTTGCTCCTGTTATTATCAATGGTTTTTCGGTGAAAGCTTTTGCAGAAAATCCGTTGTTGCAGTTTTTGGGTAAATCCGGAAATGAAGACCGGGTGTTGGTTTTGGTGCAGTTAACCGGAGGAAATGACGGATTAAATACGGTGATTCCATTAGATCAGTACAGCAAATTATCTGTGGTACGGTCAAATATTATTATACCTGAAAATAAAGTATTGAGCCTAACGGGCACACAGGCCACAGGATTACATCCAGGCATGTCGGAACTTAGAAATATGTTTAATGAAGGGCTGGTATCCGTGATACAAAGCGTAGGTTATCCCAATCCGGATTATTCCCATTTCAGGGCTACAGATATATGGTTAACGGCATCCGATTCCAATCAGTTTCTGGATACCGGATGGATGGGGCGTTACCTGGATCAGAAATATGCCGATTACCCTAACGGATATCCAAATGCCAACTATCCTGATCCGCCAGCTATTCAGATTGGACCTATGATTTCTCCTTCATTTCAGGGCAATGCCGCATCACTGGCCATGAGCATAACAGATCCAAACGCCTTTTATCAATTTATCAGCGGAACCGTAGATCCTGCACCTTCCACCCCGGCCGGACATGAGTTAACTTTTGTAAGATTGGTAGCACAACAAACGCAACAATACTCTTCCACCATTAAAGCAGCCGCTCAGGCAGCCACAAATCTATCCACCTTATACCCTGCAGCCGGGCAAAACACGTTATCTGATCAGTTAAAAGTAGTGGCACAATTAATTGCAGGTGGGCTAAAAACAAAAGTATACATGGTAAGCCTTGGCGGGTTTGATACGCATGCATCGCAGGTAGTAGCCGGAGCAACGGACACCGGAAACCATGCCACCTTGCTTTCTAAAATATCTATAGCTGTAAATGCTTTCCAGGACGACCTGAAGAAACTGGGAATAGCCGACCGTGTATTGGGTATGACATTCTCGGAATTTGGAAGACGCATTGTTTCCAATGCAAGCAACGGAACTGACCACGGAGCTGCTGCACCACTTTTTGTATTCGGTTCAAAAGTAAGTGGAGGTATTATTGGTACAAGCCCGGTTATTCCAAACAACCCTGGTGTAAATGATAACCTTCCTATGCAGTACGATTTCCGTTCTATTTACGCCACTATACTTAAAAACTGGTTTGGGGTAAGTGATACTGAACTGAACAATACCATGCTTAAAACTTTCCCGGTACTCGATTTTGTAACCTCAGCCAATACAGGGTTGAACGATATCAAATCACTGGACGAAAGCAGCGTGAGTAATTATCCGAACCCGTGCACGGCATACACCAATCTGGTATTTACCACAACGGGTGGGTTATTGCGCATTCGTTTGTTTGATCAAACAGGGAAGCTTATTGAAACCATCAGTGAGGCTACCTATCCTAAAGGTCGTGCGGAAATACGGATTAATACATCACACCTGAGCAACGGACATTATTATTATCAGTTACAGCAGGGAAGTCAGCAGGTAACCAGAAGTATGGTTATCAGCAGGCCATAATCCCTTCCCCTGATCAGGTTAAATTATCCTAAAAACGGCACGGCTATTTCCTAATTATTTAAGGAAAGTGTATATTTAGCCAATGCGTGTTTTATGGCTTTTGATTTTGCTTCCGGCACTATTCTTCATTTTCCCGGCTAAGGGCCAGCAACATTATTTTAAGCATTACACTTCTGAAAACGGATTACCCGGCAATCGGGTTTACCGTGTTTTTTCAGATAGTAAAGGATATATCTGGTTTGCAACAGAAAACGGCATTTGCAGGTATGACGGGTTTGAGTTTACCTATTTTAAGGAGAAAGACGGTTTCCCTGATTATGGAGCTTACCATATCGAAGAAGGTCCTGACGGGAAGATATGGTTTGTGCCTTTTAACGGAAAAATCTGTTATTATCAGGATGGGAGAATCCATTTACCCGACAGCTCCATCGGTTTGCATAAATACCAGGTTACCTGGATTACCAGAGATGGTGATGGTTTGCTTTTGGGCACACGAAATTTATACGTATTAAGGCTTCGTAAAAACAAAGTGGTACAAAGTTACACGGCCGGAAGACATTACCTTAGCCCAATAGTTCATTTACACAGGTTAAACGACTCCCTGCTGATGTATTATACCTATTTCTTTACCTGGATATTAAATACAAATACCGGTCATATAAGAGACGTTCCTAAACTAAGACATAATGTTGAACTGAGTCATTACACCAGTGTGTTAAAATTGCGATCAGGGGCAATACTGATAAAAACTTCATCAGGCATTTTTAAGTATGAAAAAAAAGGCACCCTGCATCAGTTAATTACCAGCAGTTCTCCGGCATTCGATCATGACATATTATTCCTCATGGAAGATCCGGGAGGTTATATCTGGTTATCAAGAAAAGGAAAACTTCAAATCTGCGATCCTGTAAAATTTAACGCCATTCAGGTATTAACAGGCATGTTTAATCCGGTGTATGCCACAACAGATTTTGAAGGCGGGTATTGGGTTTGCAGCAATCAGGGGGCGCTTTACTTTCGCTCAGCAAACAATACCACCTACACCACCAAATCAGGGCTACCTTTTAATTCCGTTGCTACCATTATCAAACGATCCAATACACCGCCCCTTATTTTGCTTGAAGATGGCAACTCCGGAGTATTAAGGAATAATAAATTTGTACCCATACATCGCTTTAATATCAAATTCGGGTATGCACTCCCACGAATTATTTATACGTATAAAAACTATACAGAGCTGGAATGGCTTAAGGATGTTTTTCGGGTAACAGACAAAGGGGTTGAAAAAATAAATCCAGAACTCCCTTACACCTATTATGACAACCAAAACAACAAAATTCAAATTACACGCGATTCCCTTCATCTTTTTGTAAACGGAAAAAGAACAGACAAACTTGGCACGGAAAGACTTCATTACACCAGAAGTTTTCACTTTATCGATCCATTTGATAATTTTTGGATCAGTACGGTTAACGGGCCATATTCTTATAATCATCGCACCAAAGCACTCACTACCATAAAGCATAAATATCCCGCCTTAAATCAGCATATCATATCGATACATCCATTTAGAGATGGGTTGATATTTGCCACTAAAAGCAACGGATTTTATTTATTAAGTAAATCCCGTCTTTTTCACTACTCTGTTGAACAAGGTTTATCCAGTAATGTGCTCAATCAATTATACATTGATGAGGATGAAATCATATGGACTGCCACACCGGAAGGAGCAAACAGGATAGTATTATCTAAAGAGAATACCATTACCGGCATTACCTGTTACAATACCACCAATACCCTGCCCGATAATAATGTTACATCTATATTAAAAGAGGGCAAGACCGTCTATCTGGGTACAAAAATGGGATTGGTAACCAGCAGGGAGGATCTGATTTTGAAACCTATCCCCCCTCCTAAAATTTACATTACACATATAGGAGCCAACGGAAAAGACACCTCCATTAAAAGAATAAACTATTTCGATCATCATGTAAATGATATAGAAATCAGGTTCAGGGGAATCAGTTTCCGTTCAGATCATCAATTAATTTATAAATACAAACTTAGCCCGCTTGAAAAAGAGTGGCAGATAACTGATCAGCCTTTTGTGCGGTTTTCGTATCTACCTCCGGGTAATTATCAGTTTATTGCAAATGTGTGTAATGCTGATGGAATCTGGAGCAGTACCCCTGCCACCATTAAGTTTAATATTATTCCGGCCTTCTGGCAAACCACATCATTTACCATTATTTCGGTAATACTTATTCTTGCTTTGGTTACACTTGGATTTGTTGCCAAGGTAAGGCAGGAAAGAAAAAAAGCCGGGCAACAAAAACGAATATTGGAGGCCGACATGAAAGCATTACAGGCGCAAATGAATCCTCATTTCATTTTTAACTCATTAAACTCCATACAGGATTTCATATTGGACCATAAGCCGGAAGAAGCCAATTATTATCTGGCCAGATTTGCCACCCTTATGCGCACTATTATTGACTACTCTTCTAAAGAAAGTATTTCGTTGCAACAGGAGCTGGATTTTTTACGTTTATACATAGAACTGGAAAAATTACGGTTCGCATCCGGAGTTCAGTTTACTATAACAAATGAAATACCGGATCCTGAAAGTGTGCGCATTTCTCCAATGATGATTCAGCCGGTAATTGAAAATGCGATTAAACATGGATTAAGTCAGCAAAATAATAATGCAGTGATTGCTATCAGGGTAAGCGAGAAGGAAGGGTTGTTGACATTTGAAGTGGAAGACAACGGACGCGGAATGGCGGCAAAAAACCTGATTAAAAACCATGGTGGTCATCAGTCTGTCGGCCTTAAAAATATCATGGAGCGGATTGAACTTCTTGGCAGCAAAACCAAAGGAGGCATAACCATTGAAGATTTGTTCAAGCCAGATGGATCACCTGCTGGAACCAGAGTAAGTTTGTATTTACCCATATTAAATTATTCATATGATTAAATGTATCATTATTGATGATGAAGTAAAAAGTTGCGAAGTGCTAAAAAAAATTCTTTACAACTATTGCACGGACATAGAAATAGCAGGAATTGCACACCGGGCCGATGATGGCGTAAAACTGGTGAAGGAATTTAATCCCGACCTTGTTTTTCTTGACGTGGAAATGTCGGGCGGAGATGGGTTTTATTTTCTCAACCAGATTCCCGATATCAAATTCAAAACCATATTTATTACTGCTTTTGATCATTATGCCATCAGGGCAATTAAGTATGCCGCCTTCGACTATTTGTTAAAGCCCCTGAGCATAGAACAGGTGCGTGCTTCGGTCGAAAAACTGCAAAACAACATATTGAACAGTACAGAACAAAAGCACCAATACGAACTGATTAAACAACACCATAAAACCAATGGCTTTCATAAAATAGCCATTCCTACCCTTTCCGGATTTGAGTTTATTGATATCAATGATATTTTGTGGCTCATGGCTTCCGACAGTTATTCCATCCTTTATCTGGCAGATAAGCGTCAGGTTATTTCTTCCAACAACCTGGGAAAATATGAAGATATGTTATGCGGACACCATCCTTTTGTGCGTATACATCATTCCTCTATGGTAAACCTCAACCATATTTCCAAACTGATAAAGGGAAAACACATGACCGTAGTGATGAAAGACGGCAAGGAGCTAGAGGTATCCGTACGTAAGAAAGAAGCGCTGATGGCATTGATTGAGAAGTGACAGTTACGGGTAAAAAGGAAACGGTTACCTTTCTTTTTAATACAGTTACTTGGTTGCACATTTAGTCCATCAATTAGCAGATACCTTTAAGGCAAAATCTGCTAACTATGAAAAGAATACTATTATTTGATGTGCTTATAGCAGCACTTATTATGTTTTGTTGTGTACTGGTTTTAAAAAAATCGGTTGTTCCACAAAACTTAGCCTTTTTAGTAAAAAAGGCCACCCCACCAAAAGTCATGCAGCGGTCGCTTCTTCCGGAGCTGGTAAAAGCAGGAGTAAGCGACAAATGGTATGCTGATGCGATGAAAAAACTAAGCCAACAGAACCTGCATATACAAAAAGTAAAAGAAGTGTATGCAGGGCGGAATAAAGAGTCAGGTCTGGTATTTAACTGCAAACATAATGACTTGCTTATTCAGCCTCTAGCAAAAGATGCAAGCTTAATCAGTTTAAGCTTAAAAAGTATCGGAAGGGTTGAAAGGCAATTAATGGTTTCAGAACAATCAACTGATGAAAAGTGCAGTAAAAATGAGCTTCTTATTACCCTCGACCAAATTGCTTTGCATTATCAGAACACAGAAAAAGGACTCAGACAAAACTTTATTGTAAAAGAAAAACCTGCGGGAGAGGAACCCCTGGAGTTGCATTTAGAGAACAACAGTTCTTACAACCTGGTATGCGAAAACGGGCAATCGATATTGTTTCAAAACCAAAATAAAGAAACTGCAATATCCTATAGTGATTTGAAGGTATGGGACAGAAATAACCAAATACTGGCATCTCATATGGAGGTAAATCGTAACAGTATTGTACTTGTGGTTGATGACCGACATGCGGAATATCCGCTGACGGTGGATCCGATAGCCACCACCCCCCATTGGACCAATTCAGGAAACCAGCATGAATCATACTTTGGAGTAACTGCTGCTGCAGGAGATTTAAATGGAGACGGGCAGGACGATCTGGTGATTGTTGAAGAACTGATGGACTTTTCATGCATAAGCAACAGCAGCATACTCCTTAATGATGCAGGTGCAATGCATGTGTGGTATGGGGTAAAAAATGGTTCAATGAGCACAGCCCCAAACTGGACAGTTTACGGCACCCAGACAGGATCAGGAATTGGTTCTATAATGGCCATTGCTGCTACCGGAGATATTAACGGAGATGGGTATAACGAACTTGTAGCAGGAAACCGTTTTCATGATTGGAATCAATCATTATGTTCTTCAGGTTCCAATCATTCAGGTTCTTTATTTGTTTGGTACGGAGGGCCTAACGGCTTAAGTAATGGCTCAGCAACAACTACTGTTAACGATGCGGATATAAAAATTAAATCTGATCAGGCAGGTGCTAAATTCGGAGCAGGTTTTACCATAGGTGATTTTAATAGTGATGGTAAGGATGATTTACTGGCCGGAGCACCGCATTGGGAAAATACATTAAACGTAAATGATAATTATGGTAAAATCTATTTATTTTATGGTCATCACTTAACTACATCACCCCTTAACAGCAAACCATGGATTGATATTGAACAGGATGCCAGCTGGAGTGTGGAGGGTGACCAATTAGGAGGCCGATTTGGTTCAGGTTTTATAAATCCTGGTGATGTGAACGGAGATGGAATAACCGATTTTATTGTTTCTGCTGATGCTTATCCAAATGCTGCCGGATCTTATGGTGCTGCATTTATGTGGCTTGGAAATGGCACCGCATTTTCCGGTATCAATCTTTCTTTTACAACAACAACTCCTGACTGGAAGGTACAAACAGAGATAGGAGCAATTCCGAGAAATTTTGCCCATAACTGGCATACAAATACAGATGGCGATGTTAATGGTGACGGATATAATGATATTGTGCTTCAGGATTTAAAATACGACCAGGAAAAAGGTGCTATATATGTATGGTACGGTCATAGCGGCATTGGCAATAATCCCACCATTTGGAATAGCACCACATCACCTGATTGGTATTATCATCATACCTTATCGAATCCGGCAGACCTTCCCCATTTTGGTTACCGCTACCTGCTGGAAGACCTGAATATGGATGGTTTTGATGACTTAATCAGTATGGCTGGTGAAGAAAATCAGGGAGATGGAAAAGTATTTGTATGGTACAGCGATCAAACCGGTCTTGGTACTTCTAACCGCACGGCCGACTGGACTTACACTTCCAATACAGGGGCACAGGGTACTGCCGGTTCTGGTATTGCAACCGGTGACTTTAATGGTGACGGCATACTGGAACTTGTTATTACCTCTTCACATTTTGATTTAACGCCAGGCAATCCTTCTAATAATGACAGGTACGGATTGGTGGAGTTATTTAATTCACCCCCTGCTGCTGCTCCTGATAACAAAGGATTATATGTAGATAAATTCAACATGATTCTGGGTGACCCTGCGGCTGAAGATGAACTTATTGCCTATGCACACGCAAACGGATATTCGTACCTGATACTCTACGACCTGCACAGGGTTCTTGACCCTGTACAAAGTGGTCACCCATATCCAACTTATCCTCCGGTGACTTGCACCTACAGGCAATATACTAAGCGTCCTGATATTTTACGCGACTTTCTGACCAAGGCTCATACAGCAGCTCCATCTTCCGGAAAACAATTACAGGTTTTTGCAGCAGTGGGATCCCTAAATCAGATAGACAGTTATTTGATGCCCTTTGAAAACCATTATTTCCCTTCTCATTCATTAAGCTACTTTGATGGGTTTACAACAGAGATCGAATTTTGGAACAACGGATGCGCTGAATGGAATAGTTACGAAAGTTTATTACGCACTGTTAAAACCAACACCGCATATCATACCAATCATACAAAACAACTGCAATCTTACCTGAGCAAAAATGTATTGAGCCGAATAGGTTCATGGAATGCGTCCTGCACCTCTTCAACCTCCAGTCAACCGGTTACAAAAGAATATGCATTTAAAACAATGCTTAAATATAACGACCAGTTGCTGATAGAGGCATACAAACCCAATGCTTACATCACAGACCCAACCAAGCAGGAGTTTGATGGAACAGGAAATCCTTTACCTTACCATATAACTTATGATTATGTGAGGGATTTTCTTTGGGAATTTTCTTACTATGCCAATACTCCCGGATTAAGTCAGGCAAAAGTATCGCTCATTTTCGGATCCAATTGCAGCCAATCAGGAAGCTGGCTGCGAGATGGCGGACAATTTGATAACGCCCACACAACTTTCCTAAATGATTACAATAAAAACAGCAACCACGACTATCTGGATTATATAAATAGTAATTATACATCAACAGTTCCAAACCCACCTTTAACCAACAATATTCTGTTTGAATATCCTGCCGTATTTAAATACACTTCTCTGGTAACTGCCGGCAGTTGTTTTGCAGAAAGGTGGGAAGAAGCCAATCTATTAAAGTCATTTGATGGTACCGATGATTATATATCTATATGTTCTGCTAACAATTTACTTGTTGATTTGCAATCAAGCCCGGCATTCACTATTGAAGGTTGGTTAAAAGTTGGACCTGCTGTTGGGTTTACCAATACCGTAGTGTTAGGAATGCAAAGCAATGGAGGTGCTGAAATTTTTAACATCGGCTATAATTATTTGCAAAACGAGTACTATGTGGAGTATACAGATCCTACATCAGTATCAATACCTAAACCGGTTCTACGTTGGTATATACCATTTACCGTACCTTCAGGTTCAAACATATGCCATCATCTGGCCGTAACATATAATAATATAAGTCAGACATTAATTGCTTATATAAACGGTCAACCTTATCCTCTAACAAACGTTGTGGTTACTCCTATACCTCCCGGCAGCAACAGCGTGATTTGGTTTGGCGGAGATCCTATCTCAGCCAATCACTTCTCAGGAGAAATGGATGAGTTCCGGATATGGACTGTTGAACGAACTCCTGATGAACTTAAATTTAACAAATCAGCTTCGCTTAATCCGGATATTGAAAATGATCCGATACTGTTTAACCCTAACCGTCTTTTGGCTAACTGGAAATTTAATGAACCTGCCCATACTCAAACCCTGCTTGATGAAACCGGAGAAGGTCGTTACAATGGTATGGTTGGAAATACCCTGGGAACAGACCTAGCCGATCCCACCGGTGGAATAAATGGACAACAGTGCTTTATTACAAACGATAATATTGCACTTCATTTTGATGGGATAGACGATCACCTGATTGCACCGGTTGGGCAAAATCTTGCAGTATCAGGCACTCAACAATTAAAAACAACAATTGAATTCTGGTTTAATAAAGACCTTACCAATTTGGTGAATCAGCAAACGCTTTTGTCTAATCTCAACCCAAATTTCGGAACTACACAACCTGGATTCAGGATATATTACGATGTTCCAAGTCAGTCCATCAATCTGGAAATCCCATCAGCTAGTATTCTGTATACCACTCCTTCTCCTCCAGGCGGAGTTTGCACACACTTTGCCATAACCCTTGAAAGTAATGGAACCTCTACAAATATTGCTTCGTACATTAATGGTTCACCAACCACAATTGCAACACCTGCTGTTTCCATTTTGGATATTGACTTTTATACCTCAGCAAACAACCTTTACATCGGGGCTGAAAATAATACCCCCACACTTGGGTTCCCATTACAAATTACCAATCCTTTTAAAGGGATGATTGATGAGGTAAGGATATGGCGTACTGACAAATCAGCGCAAAGTATATATGACAACTTTAACCGCAAACTGGTTTATGGCTTAGGATGGCTGCATGCATACTGGCGTTTTGATGATTTATTGAAAAACCCTTATAGTTTGCAAATGGTGAACTCCGGTGACCCGGCATGGTACTACGACCTTGCTACGAAAAGTGGAGGTGTTGTTACAACCGAATCATGCACTCCTATAGATGTTTTCTTTTTTCAAAAGAACAGAGCAGGAGGACTCATCACCAAAGCCGATCATTCTAAGGAGCCAGGAACTACCAGTGAGTTGGCTGACGAAATCAGGCAAACGAAATGGAATAATATGGTAACCCTATTCCCCAATCCGGTTTCGGGCGATTTAAATATTTCCGGTTCAGATAAAGGTGCTTTTACCATTTTTGATATATGCGGAAAAATCACATTGCAGGGAAACCTTGTTCGGTCGCGTATAGATGTTTCTGCATTAAACAGTGGTATTTATTTTATTCAGTTTGAAAAGGCAAACGGAGATACACAACAATTGAAATTTGTGAAAGAGTAATTTCAGATTTATTTACACTTATACACTCTTTTACCACACTTACCTCAAACCTGCAAACACCTGTTGTTTGCAGGTTTTTTATTGGAGAAATGAGCCCGAACTTCGGTTTAAATAAAGGGCGGATGCCGAAAAGCCTTTGAGAGAGTAGGCGATTTATGAATAATATATGAAAACCAAATTGAGTCTTAGTCTGATTGCCATATCCTTGGCTTCACAAGCCTTTTGCCAAACCCAACTAAGCAACTGGCATTTATTCCAACCAAACCAAAGCTGCTACAATATCAGTTTTACTGGTACAAATATACCAGCACTTTCAACCAATTTCACACAACAGTTAAAGCAGCCCGGTAATCAAACTATAGGTCTTCATTATGCTTCAAATGTGATATTGGATAATACCGGGGCGGTTGCATTAACTGTAATCAACACAGAAAATGAGGTATTGGTATTTGACAAAACTAGCCAACTTCTTTCCAATGAATTGGCTCCTCTAGGTGACCCAATTGATTGGAAACCATCTTCGGAAATCAACATAAGCCCATTAAGTTGTGGAAGGTACTTGATTACAACTGGGAATAAAATGGTTGAGTATGATGCTTACAAGAATGTATTCACCCATGCAAACAGTGGAAATCAGATCAGAATCAGCTCTGGTCATGTAAACATATATTCTTCCTCATTTGGCGTACGCAAATATGGCTCATCATTGTGTTATTATGGCCTTGAGGCCAGTCTCCTTGGGGGCGGTGGAAATCGCAAGCTTTGTAAAATAGAATACAATGAGTCAACTCATACAGCAACTACCACAGACGAAGAATATATTGGTATTGTTAATGGAGTCAATACACAATTTTATGAATACACATGTGAACTTGAAATTTCACCAAACGGACAGTACCTTGCCTTTGCAGATAACCAACGGATATTTATTTATAGTCTGACAAGTACCGGAGATATAAGTGGACTGTTTAGATCTTACACATATAAAGCCTCCAATGGACCAGAGAAAACCATAGGAGGTCTTGAATTCTCCTCCGATAATCAATCTTTGGTTTTTTCTACTATGGAAATTGGGCAAGCTAGTTCTTCCAATGATCAAATAGGCATTCTTACTTTAAGTTCAGGTAATGTCAGCTTTATTTCTAATTCATCTGCGTATGCCAGATCTCAAATCGAACTTGGCAGAGATGGGAAATTATATACCACTTCATCAACCGGACTTTATAGCATAGATATCGCTCAAAACACCATTAATGCTGAAATTACAGGCTTGTCTATACCATATAACTTTAATACAAGTTATAATCAGGTAAACTATTGTAGTATAAGAACACTCCCTGACCAACTTGATGGACAAACCATTTCTGACCCCGCACCATGGTTAACAAATTATACTGCTTCATCAGGCACGGCCATTTGGACCCAAGGCACAATTCCATTACCTATATTTGCCGGAAAGGCAATGATAGGTAATAAGCTTATCATACCAGCCGGTGCAAACATCACCATACAGGATCTCATTTTTGAGTTTGCCGAAATTGCCTCTGTTGAAATTAAGTCTGGTGGTTCATTAACATTACAAAATACTTATTTTAAGGGCATAGATTGCAGAGGCATGTGGTCAGGTATTTCTGTTGAAGATGGAGGAACACTAATTATGAAAGCCGGTGGTAACCCTATAAGTCAGTCACTAAACAGCAAACTGGCTGATGCCATTACAGGTGTTAAATCAAACGGCCTTAATGCCAAAGTGCGAATTGAAGATTTTACCACCTTTTCAAAAAACCAGACGCATCTGGAGATCAATAATGGTCCTGCAAGCAATCCTTCAACAACTAACAATATTAAAATTTCCGGTGCAAAATTCTGGCACACAACCCCTTTAAAAGAAAATCAATATGGTACAACTATTAATGGTCAGAACTATGGAACAACAAGTATTAAAATTACGAATCCTGCTACCAATAACAATACCATTGAAATTAACAATTGTGAATTTCTCAAGGGTCAATATGCCGTTTTTGGCAGCAACTCAAGTATTAAGTTGCAAAGCAATAACATAACCGGAATTGGTAACTGCGCAGTAATTGCCACAGGGCCAAACACTACCGGCAACATAAAAACTATTGAAATAAGAAATTGTAATTTCGATCAAAATATTCAACACATCAGGTTAACAAAAGGCATCAACGCACAGTTGGAAAATAACTATATGAGTTCCAGTTCAACTCGTGCCATAGAGTGGAGTGAAAACAAAAATTGTAAACTTATTATTGGTAACGAAAACTCCCCCCTATTTGGAAATACCATTCAAACATTCGGTTCTGATGCTATCTATTGTGCGAATAACGCAGGTATTTCAGGCTCTGCTAATCAATCTGAAATTATCATAGGTTACAATTCAATCATCAACCAGCCCAATGGAAGAGGAATTTATATCGGTGAAACAGCCAAGGCTGCTCTTAGTACTTATAAAAAACTACGTATAAAAGCTAATTTGCTAAGTAATATTAATAATGGAATTTTTCTTCAACAGTTGACAGGCTATCAAACCAACAGCATCATACCTTCTTCAGCTTCGTCATCCGCGGTGAGTAATATTGAGTTCAATACCATCAACACAAATTTTTATGCTCCGCTTGCAAATTATGCCATCAAAGGTATAAACACTTCTTCATTTACCTTTTTAGAAAACACCATTACCTCAAACACCATCACACACACCCTTACTAACGGTATTGTACTTGAAAGCGGGCAAAAAAACCTAGTAAAAGGTAATATTATTAAAAGTGGCATCGGATATTTAGGAAAAGGGAATATGACTGGTTCCAATTATCTGTGTAATCAGTTTAATCAAAATATCTACGGAATATATTTGCAGGATCATATTTTAAGATCTATTAATCAAACACATGGAATTAAAGACCCAACCATGCCCAGTTGGATTCCACCATATAATCCGAATATCACCGGAGAATCTCGGCACAACAGATATTACCTAACCCAAACTATTGGCGCGGATATTTACCTTTTTGAAAACGAAGGACCATCAGCACCTCCAGCCCTAAGGAATGGAATAAATGATTATGTGGCAGTGAACAAATGGGTATTTACACCTGGTAATTTGCCACAAGTGGTTAAGTATAGTCCCCGGGTCCCTGTTTCTCCAAGTTTTTTGCCTCTTTTTGCCGGAAACGGAGCTCCCGTTTGCCTTGAACGTGCGGTTTTTACTAGTCCTTTTTTACCTCCATTTGGCGGAAATCCAGATCCCCCAAGTAATTTACCTCTTTCGAATTATGCAATTTGGGAAGAACAATATTTAAATGAGGCAGCCAATATTTATGACTCTCTGCCATTAATTGATAGTACCCTATACCATCTTATTGTAGCTCAACAACACCTCGCAAATAAAGAATACGAGACAGCAGAAGCCACTTTGGTGAATATCATCGCCAGAAATTCATTTGAACAACAGATTATTGACGTTTGCTTTATCCTGCTTACCCAACAATTTCCCGAAGAAAGGCCTTTGAATACGACTGAACTAAGCAACTTAAGCATCATTGCAAATTTGTCTTTACAAACTGCAGGCCCTGCTAAATATATGGCAATGGCCATATTGTTTAAAGAAACCGGATTTGACTATATGGAGCCGGTTGCTAACTATGGTTCTGGCATTTGGGGGAATGTTCAATTAAATGGTTGCCTGGAAAATGAGGAATGGAAATTATACTTGAGAGACTACTCGACTTCCAGTGATCTCGATGTAATAAATTATGAAGCCAATTATGGGTTCTCAATTGAACCTGACAGCATTATACAACTTGACTCCACACATTTATTTGGTTTCATATTAAGAAGACCAGGATACCCGGAATACATACATCCTGAAATACTTAACATTAACGATTGGTTGAATTATTCAATAACTAATGAAACCAATATATTATTAGAATTCGATTGTATAGCGGCTGAGGGCATCACTCTTGGAATTGCAAACGGTCAAACTTCAAATTCAAAAATATTAATTACCCCTAATCCAGCACATCAAAAAATATCATTTAACCAAAAAGGCCATTATGAAATTTACAGTTACGATGGAAAGTTAATGGCTAAAGGTATCACCAATGATGGTGATATTAATATTGAGGTGCTTAAAAGCGGAATATATCTGATTAAACTCTCAGATACTTCAGGCAATGTAAAAACAGGCAAGTTTATCAAAAATTAAACCTATTAACCAAAGGCATTTATATATCTGTTATAAATGCCTTTGGTTATTTTTAAATATAGATTAACACATCATTTCTTGTTTAAACAGAATCCCCAAAATACCCCCTAACCAATCCTGCACGCTTATCTCCTATCAGTTCTGCAAGTTCTTCAAAGCTGGCTGTTTTTATTTTTTTTACCGATTTAAACTGGGTGAGCAATAATTTCAGGGTCTCCTCCCCTACACCTTTTATATCCAGCAATTCAGATTGCAGGGTGTTTTTATTTCTTCTGGCGCGGTGATGCGTAATGCCAAAACGATGCGCCTCATCACGGATTTGTTGTATGATACGAAGTGTCTCCGATTTTTTATCAATATACAAAGGCAATTCATCCTCCGGATAATATAACTCCTCCAGGCGTTTGGCAATGCCTATTACCGGCACTTTACCATAAATACCCAGCTCCTTCATACTTTCAACAGCAGAACTGAGTTGGCCTTTTCCCCCATCAATAATAATCAGGTCGGGCAAGGGCTGGTTTTCTTCCAGCACCCGTTTATACCGCCTGAAAACCACCTCACGCATGGTAGCAAAATCATCCGGCCCTACCACCGTTTTTACATTAAAATGCCTGTAATCTTTTTTGCTTGGCCTGGCATCCTTAAACACCACACATGCTGAAACCGGATTTGTTCCCTGAATATTTGAGTTATCAAAACACTCCATATGTTTAGGCAAAGTGGTTAAGCGCAAATCGCTTTTCATTTGGGTAAGGATACGTTCCGTTTTCAACTCCGGATTTAACTTTTCATACTGGGTAAGTTTCTCAGATTTATAATAAATCGCATTCTTTAACGAGAGATCCAGCAACTTCTTTTTATCACCCGCTTTGGGTACCGTAAACACAATGTTTTCGTCAACAATATCCAGTTCAAACGGGATAATAATCTCTTTAGAAGTACTTTTATATTGCTCCCTTACCTCTCCGATAGCAAACTCCAGCAGCTCTTCATTGGTTTCTTCCAGTTTTTTCTTTAGCTCAAACGTTTGGGTTTGAATAATCATTCCATTGGCCACCTTGAGGTAATTTACAAAGGCAAATTTGTCATCACTTACCATGCTGAAAACATCTACATCATGAATAGACTGATTAACAATAGTAGACTTGCTTTGGTAATTTTCCAGAATGGCAAGTTTCTTCTTATACCCTTCAGCCTTTTCAAAATGCAACGCTGCGGCAGCCTCAATCATTCCCGATTTAAGGTGTTGTATGGCCTCACCAATATTCCCCTTCAGGATATTTTTCACTTCCTTAATGGTGGCCATATAATCCTCTTCTGTTTGTTCGGCAATACATGGGGCTTTGCAATTACCAATCTGGTATTCAAGGCATGCTTTAAACTTAAGGGCCCTTATATTATGTTCGGTTAGCTGAAGGTTACAGTTACGCGTTGGGTAAAGAGATTTGATCAAATCCAGAATCGTGCGCATCATAGTGCCTGATGCATATGGTCCAAAATAATCAGAACCATCCTTCACAGGGTTTCTGGTCGGGAAAATTCTGGGGAAACGCTCCTTTTTTACACAGATAAAAGGGTAGGTTTTATCATCCTTCAGGTTAATATTAAACTTTGGTTGAAATTTCTTGATAAGCGAATTTTCAAGCAGGAGCGCATCTATTTCAGAATCAACAAGGGTAAACTGGATATCAGTGATCCTGCTAACGAGAACAGCAGTTTTGCGGTTCTCATAGTGGTTCTTGGTAAAATAGGACGAAACCCTTTTTTTAAGGTTTTTTGCCTTACCAATGTAAATAAGATTACCCTCCCCGTCATAATATTTATATACCCCGGGACTTTCTGGTAAACTGCCAATTACACGTTTAAGGTAGGCTGTATGCATATTGCGAAAATATACTTAATGCTGGCAACCACAAAAGCAGTATAAGAGTTAAACCTGCCACTTCTTATGAAATAGCCCTTTTGAAAAAAATACGGTATTAGCTACCTTCAAAATCAACATTCAGGTAAATCAATTTGATATTTAAAAAACCACTAAATATCTAAAAACGGCTTTACGATTATTTTAATAGCCATATTTTTAAACTAACAAACGATAAATCAAACCAACAGAAAATCCCTTGATTAAAACGCTATTCACAACTTTGCATTTAGAAATTTTTAAGATAAAAGAGACCGATATGTGACTTTAATTCAGCTTATTTTAAGGCGTATTTGGTTTAAGAGTTAAACCTTAACGGGTACCTTTGAAAAACCATTATATAGCCACTTTACTTGCAAATCATCAACAAACAAAAAGCATATGAAATACCTTTTACTCCAAAAAGAAAAAAACCAACACTTTAAAGTCTCTTCTGCGGGATATTATGCAAAAAATCACCGGGTAATCAGCCTTTTTGCTTTCCTGTTCATTTATCTGTGTTTTCTCTCATCAACAAGCGCTCAGCAATCCGTAATTATTGGTGCAGGTGCTCAAAGTGGTACTTCATCAAATGGTGCAACAGGAGATCCTGGTCCAATGTACCGTTCTACCGGTGCAAGTAACTTTATTTATTCCCGTCATCATTATTTATACACTCAGGCTGAATTGTCGGCCGCAGGTATACAACCAGGTACATATATTAACAGGCTTTCCTGGAATAAAGATAACGCGGCAGCATTTAACAGCGCGGCAAGCTTTGAAATATGGATAAAAAATTCAAGTTTAACCACAGTTCAAACCCCAACTCAAACATGGGCAACACTTATCACAGGTTCTACGCAGGTTTATAACTCCCCTACTACCTTAACTGCTGCAACGGGATATGTTGATTTTAACTTTAATGCCCCCTTTATATATACAGGTGGTGCTCTTGAGATATCTGTTGCTTACGACCATTCAGCAGGCAGCAACCCTTGGTCTACGCTGGGGCTCTCCTGGACCAAAGACCCTATTACCGGAAGAACCATTTCTTATGTGGGCAATGCTGCAAGTACATCTCTTGCAAATGCCAGAACCGTAAGGCCTCAACTTAAAATAACTTATTCATCAGGAGCATCTAATAATGCTAGTGTTTCCGCACTTACTTCTCCGGTAAATTTTTGCTCCGGTAACCATGACATAAAGGTAAGGGTAAAAAATAACGGAAGAAATGTAATTAACAGCGTTACCGTTCAATGGCAATTAGATGGTATTACCCAAACCCCATTATTACTTACCTCACCTCTTGACACCTCCGGGGGTACAACTTATGTGAATGATACCGTTCTTACCTTAGGAAATGCACTTTTTGGAACCACCCCTAGAACAGTAAAAGCATGGACGGAATATCCAAATTCGGTAGCAGATACACTTAACGCTGATGATACGGTGAATGTTAGCCTTAGAGCAGCCCTTAGCGGCACATTTACGATAGGTGGAACAAGCCCAAATTATGCTACCATAGCCGCTGCTGTTGCCGATTTAAATACTAATGGAATCTGTGGTCCGGTTGTTTTTAATGTGGCACCTGGTTCCGGACCATATAACAGCAATCTTGCAATTGGAAACATCAGTGGCTCATCAGCAACAAATACAATAACTTTCAATGGAAATGGAGCAACTATTACCAGTGCCAACAACCCACTTGTTGCATTTTCAGGCTCCAGTTATATCACCATGGATAGCTTTAATATTATTGGAGCATCAGGATATGCAGGTATGGGAGTTCATCTGGCCAATCAATGCCATCACCTTACTTTTACCCGAAACGTAATTGATGTAGGAACTACTTCAACCGCTACAGCCAATATCGGTTTTGCAGCTTCGGGGTCAAATACCGCTGCCACCACAACAGGCAACAATGCACAATATATTACTTTTACCAATAATACGGTTATAGGAGGTTATTACAATTTCTCCCTGGCAGGTACCAGTTTTGCTGATAATTACGGGCATTACGTTGCGAATAATACTTTCCGGGATTTTTATGCTTATGGCGTTTATTTCCTCAATGCTGATTCCAGTATAATTGTAAACAATGATATAAACCGTGCAACCAGGGCATCGGTTACCACCCTGTATGGCATATACCTGAATGCCAGCCGATTTATTAAAATTCAAAAAAACAGGCTTCATGATTTTGGCTCTGCATCATATTCTGCATACCCCATGCACATTACCAATTGTGTAAACAGTGCAGGATATCCTACAGAAATATCCAATAATTTAATTTACAATATTGGTACAACCGCTGCCATGTATGCTATATACAGCTTAACTACAGCCATTACCAACGTAAACATTTACCACAATAGCATTTATTATGATGTTCCTTCCGCCAGTACAGGTGCTATAAGGGGTATATTTTTAAATGTTGCCATTACCAATGTAAATGTAAAAAACAATATTATTCACTTTACAGGTGGAGGATCGGGAGTGAAAACCGGTATTTATGTTACTACCACTTCTGCCAGCTTGGTATCCAACAATAATCTTATTCGCGTAACTACTTCCGCCAGCAACAATGTTGGTTATTGGACAGCAGCACAGGCCACATTGGCTAATTGGCAAACAGCTTCAGGTCAGGATTTATTATCTACTGATGTTGACCCTCAATATAGCAATATTGGTGCAGGTAATTTCAAACCATTATCTGTACCTATTGATAATATGGGCGCGCCTGTTGGAATAACAACTGATATTTTAAACCTTACACGCTCCGCTAGTTCACCTGATATGGGTGCATACGAATTTACAACTGCCGTTTTATGCAGCGGTACTCCGGGTGCCGGAATTGCCACAGCGAATAAAGCGTATGTATGCGCAACTGACAGTGTTGCCCTTAGCCTTTCAAATGATACGGTGGCACTTGGACTGAGATACCAGTGGCTTGCTTCAACTGGCGGTGCAAATGGCACATACTCCGTTTTAACAAACGACACCCTCAAAAATGTTTATAAAATGCAACCAGTTACCACATGGTACAAATGTATCGTAAGTTGCTCAGGCAATGCCGATACATCAGATGTGGTAATGGTAAGAACCACTTCTACTCCATTTAACGGAACCTATACCATTAATAAAAACCTCCCTGCTTCTTCAACAAACTATACCGACTTTGGATCTCTCATGGATGAGATTGGATGTGTTGGTGTAACAGGTCCTGTAGTGTTTAATGTGGGTGCAGGCAGCGGTCCTTACAATTCAGGGTTTACGTTTGGAAATATACCGGGTGCAAGTGCCACCAATACCGTTACCTTTAATGGCAACGGAAATACCATCAGCGGTTCTGTTTCTCCGCTGGTTACCTTTAGCAATGCAAGCTATATTGTTTTCGATAGTTTTAATGTGGTGGCCGCAAACGGATATGTAGGTATTGCAGTACTGGTTACCAACCAAAGCCATCACCTCACATTGAGAAAAAACACCATTGATGCCGGTATTACCGCAACAGCAGCTACCAATTGTGCCCTGGCTGTTAGTGGCTCTATCGGTGCGGCAACCACTGCAGGTAATAATGCCCAATACCTTACTATTACCAACAATACCCTGATTGGTGGTTATTACGGTTTCACATTAATGGGTGTAGCTTCCTACCTGAACAACCATGGACACTATATTGCCAACAATACCATTCGTGATTTTTATGCTTATGGAATGTATATGGCCAATGCCGACACCACCACTTTCGAAAACAACAATATACACCGAATGGGAAGAAGCACAGTTACTACCTTTTATGGCATTTATCTGAACGGGGCAAGAAATGCTAAAATAAAAAACAACAGGATTCATGATCCCGCAGCTGCTACAGGAACTTTTACCGCATATCCGGTATACGCTACCACTTCTGTTAACTCACCTGCATTTCCAACCGAATTTATTAATAATATGATTTATAATATTAATACAACCGGTACCATATACGGATACTATCTGCTTGGCACAAGGGATAACATGAAGTTTTATCACAATACACTTGATTTAAACCTTTCAGGAAGTACCGGAACAATCAGGGGTATTTTTATTAGTACTGCGGCAACCAATCATGATTTTAAAAATAATATTACCAGCATAAGAGGATCAGGAACCGGAGCAAAACATGTGGTTTATGTAAGTGCTACAGGAACCAATACACTTTCTGACAGAAATGTACTCTATATGGGCGCTACAGGAGGAACAAACTCAACAGGTTACCTTACCTCTGATTTAACAACCATAGCAGATTGGAGAACGGCAACAGGGTTGGATCTCAACTCCTCTGCATCTAATCCGGTATTTGCAAATGCCGCTTCAGGTGATTATACCCCACTCTCAATAAACGTTGACAATCTGGGTACCAATGTTGGGGTAACAACGGATATACTGGGACAAACCCGCTCTACCACCACACCAGATGTGGGTGCGTATGAGTTTACAGGCGTTGCAGGCGATCTTGGAGTTACTAGTACCATATTAAAAAGATCAGGCGTTTGTTACAGCACCATTGATACAGTAAAAGTTACAGTAACCAATTTAATTGGCTCAACAGTTGATTTTTCCATTGACCCTCTAACCATTATCTGGAATATTACCGGACCTATTAACTCTGTTGACTCTTTAATTGTTAATACAGGCACCCTCGCACTTGGAAGTTCAGCTACCTTCTTTGCCAATACCGCCAACCTTTCATTACCCGGCACTTACAGCATTCGTTCTTATATCAGACCAAATGCAGTAAACAACAGCTTATTTAATGATACCCTGGCCACCCCATCTACACTTACTGTACAACCCATACTTTCTGTTTCTCAGCGTAATTTCACCGTTACAAGCTCAACAGATACGGTTGTTTTAAATGCACTTTCCCCAATCTTCCCCGGAGGTTCATTATTTATAAGTGAAATTTGCCATTGGAAGGGTGCTACAGGTGCAACCCCTGCACTTGGCTGGCCGGCATATATGATAGCCGATGATTATATCGAAATTACCGGTGTGCCAAATACAGATATCGGTGGGTATATTTTAGAAGAATGGATAGGAACTGCGCTGGAGCATACTTATACATTCCCATCGAACACCTTTTTCAGCCCTAACGGAACCATGATTATAGCAACAGGTCAGTTGGGTGCCAGTGCTCCAAGTCCGGCCAATTTTTATTACCACAACGGCAATACTGTAACACACAACTCGGGCGATCAAAGAGGGTATATCATCAGAGCTCCAGGAGGCACATCAATAGTTGATGCTACAGTTTATGGTGCTTATTCATTCCCTGTTGCAGCAAATGTATCCGCATCAAATTGGACAGGAAGCAATCCTGGCGCATCAAGTGCTGGTATAAGACTTATTGCTGCAGATAATAATACCCCATCTTCCTGGATATTGGAAAATGCATCATCCCGTCAGGATCCAAATATCCTGAACCCTAACGTTCCACTTGGTACCTCTGCCAACCTCACCGGATTTAACTGGAATCACCTTGGCTCTCCTATTGATACCCTTCCAAGAAAAACGGTTGGTCCATGGAATACTCCAGGTGTTTACACTTATGTAGCCTCTTACACTAACGTATGCGGAACTTTCTACGATACCGTTTTTGTTACTGCTACCGCTACTGTGCCTGTTAAATTATTATCCTTCAACGCTCAAAAAGTTAGTGAGGATGTGGTATTAACCTGGACAAGTGCAAGCGAGAAAAATGTGAGCCATTATGAAATATTTGTTTCTGCTGATGGATTTACTTTTGAAAAACTGAACCAAACCAAAGCTGCCGGAAATACTGATATCGCACAACGTTATCAATTCAACCACAGCAATGCGTTTGGAGCAAGTACTCCGGGTTTATTCTATAAGCTGAAAATGGTTGATATGGATGGAAAATCAGAATGGAGCAATACACAATACGTTCAAAACAAAGAAGCCGGTATAAAAACAGTTGTTTTCCCTAATCCGTTTGAAAACCAGATTACCATTAACACCACAGATAAGGCTGATATGGATGTAGCCATATTTACTCTTACTGGCGTGCAGGTATTTAATCAAACATTTACAGGCCATAACGGAGAAATTATCCTCAATAACCTGAAGGATATGAAAGCAGGATTGTACCTGATCCGTACCACACAAAACGGAATCAGCCAAACGCAAAAACTAATCAGAGGGTTATAAAAACAGTTATCCTGTTATCCGTAACAGGATAACCCCTCATACAAAGCCGGCAATATCGTTTATGATATTGCCGGCTTTTTTCTTTAACACAATTGATAACGATACCCCTTATTCAGCATCATTTTTTATAGCGATGAAAACCCATCACCTTATTCCCTTTTCAACCAGTATTGTAAAAATTCTTTATTGGTAAGTAAACCGGTAACTTTATAAGCCGAATGTTTTAATACCACCGAAGTTTCTGCATTTTCATTTACCACCGCAAAAGGCCAGCGGCCGCTTGAATGTATAAACCGGATTCCGTTTGGTATTACCTGAATAAAACCGGTATGATTATCTAATCCGATAATATAGAAACCCTTGCCCTGTTGTTTGAGAGAAGAAATAAACTGTGAAAAATGTTGGTTGGTGTAATGATGAATATATGGTTTATGCACCAGGGTTCGGATCATTTGTTCGCTTGCACATTGCGCCAAAGCCACACGGTTTAGTTTTACCCCTGCATCTCTTAAAACGGTGGTTACAAAATAACCGCAGGCAATGCTTCCATCTCCCGGCACTTCGGTATCGCCATAAAATGCCCATCGTGTGCCATACCAGTAAGGAAACAAATCGGTAGTAAGTATGGAGGTAAACAATTGACGTGCCTCATTCAACTGTGCTGATTTGAGCCGTTGTTTTTTTTGCTGCACCGATTTTTTTACCTGATTATAATTTTCTTCTGTATAAAAAAATGCATGGTATCCGGGAAGTATAGGCCGGTACTCACTAAAATAACCAAAAACATAAATGGCAGAAACAAGCAGGGCCAGGTATACAACAAGCTTTTTCATCAGGAGCTAAAAATAGGATATTTTCTTAAATACCATCAAATCCACTTTTACGAAACTCTTTTGCTTCTAAATTGTATAGAATGGTATGAATCCGCATATCCTCGAAACCGTTACCATTATTCCCAAACCCATTAACGAGGTGTTTGATTTTTTCAGTAAAGCCGAAAACCTGAACAAACTCACACCACCTGAACTACATTTTAATATCCTTACCCCATCGCCAATAGTAATGAAAAAAGGAACGCTGATTGACTACCGCATCAAGCTGCATGGGATTCCTTTTACCTGGAAAACGGAAATATGGGAATGGCTGCCCCCTTATCGTTTTGCCGACCGACAACTGAAAGGTCCTTATGTGAAATGGCACCATACCCATAGTTTTAAAGAACTCCCCAACGGACATACCGAAATGACAGATAAGGTAGAATACCTGGCACCGGGCTGGATTCTGGAACCCATGATTACTGCCTTGTTTGTAAAGAAAAAGGTAGAGGCCATTTTTACCTACCGCGAGCAGCAATTGATGAAGATCTTTAAAGGATAATGGCGATTCTCCTGATTTAGCAGTTCTTTCTCCTCCATACCGGTTAAAGATCACCTGTTTACCTCATAACCCTTTGATTCAGGCTGTTTATGCATATTAAAGGGCATCAGGGATTTGTAAGAAAACATATTCACATTGCAGGCAAATAATGTAATTTTTAATACTTTAGCCCCATGGAAAATTTTGTGGTTTCAGCGCGAAAGTACAGACCGGCAACGTTCGACAGCGTTATTGGTCAGGAACATGTGACGCAGACGCTGAAAAATGCTATCCGGAACAATCACCTGGCACATGCCTTTTTGTTTTGCGGACCACGTGGTGTGGGAAAAACAACCTGTGCACGTATTTTGGCAAAAACCATTAACTGCCAGAATATTACTGCCGATACAGAAGCCTGCAATGAGTGTGACTCCTGCCGTTCTTTTAATGATCATGCCTCGTTTAATATTTATGAACTGGATGCCGCATCCAATAACTCGGTAGACGATATCCGTGGTTTGGTAGAGCAGGTGCGTTATGCTCCACAAGGCGCCAAGTTTAAAATATATATCATCGATGAGGTGCACATGTTAAGTGCCGCTGCTTTTAATGCGTTTCTGAAAACGCTGGAAGAGCCACCTCCTTATGCAAAATTTATTCTGGCCACAACAGAGAGGCACAAAATACTCCCTACCATCCTTTCCCGTTGTCAGGTATTTGATTTCCACCGCATCCGCATTGAACATGGAGTTTCCCAGCTCCGTAAAATATGTACCAGCGAAGGTATTACCGCTGAGGATGAAGCATTGCATATTATTGCCCAGAAGGCAGATGGTGCCATGCGTGATGCCTTATCTATTTTCGACAGAATTGTAAGTTTCTCAGGTAAAAACATCACTTATAAAGATGTAATTACCAACCTCAATATTTTAGATTACGAATATTACTTTAAAGGAGTAGACCATATACTTGCCAAAGACCTGCCAGGTATGCTGCTGCTATTTAATGAAGTATTGGTAAATGGTTTTGATGCCCAGCATTTTTTAAGTGGTTTTAGCGAACATATCCGCAACCTGCTGATGTGCAAATACCCCAATACCGTAAAACTGATGGAGGTGGCACCCGCCATAGCCCAACGTTTTATGCAACAGGCCGGTAGCTCAGGTGCCTCTTTATTGCTTAATGCACTCAACCTTATTAACCAGTGCGAACTGGAATATAAATCGAGTAAAAATCCGAGGTTGCATGTGGAACTGATGCTCATGAAACTGAGCCACCTGCAGTCGGTAATTGATATTGCCGACATTAAAAAAAAAATCCCTGACCTGATTGCCCCACCTGTTGTGGAAACCCGCAACGGGGCAGAAACAAAGGCAACAATAACACCCCCTGCGGAAGATAGGCCGGCAGTACCACAACCAACAGAACAACCTAAACCGCTGCCCGAAGCAGTAAAACCTGTGATCCCTGCATCCTTAAAACCTGCAGGCAATGGCAGTGCTGCAAGCAAGCTTGATAAACTCAGGCAAAAAGTAAACGAGCAAAAAAACGATGAACCCGTTGCAGAAGTAAAAAAGGAAGAGATCCCCGTAAACGATAATGCCGACCCCATCCAACAACCCTTGTTTACCAAATGCTGGGAGCAATACATCAGCAGCCTGGCAACGCAGGGTAAAAGCAGCCTTGGGGTAATTTATAAAAATGCCGCCTGGAAAATTGTGAACGAAAATGAGGTAGAACTTACCCTCGGTAGCGGGCATGAAAAAGAAATGTTTGACATGGATCGCATCAATATCATGCCTTTTTTAAGAAAAGCCCTCAACAATTATAAAATGGACTTTCAGATTAAGGTAAATCAGGTAGTGATGCAACACCGTTTTACCGCTGAAGATAAATTTAAAGCAATGGCTGAAAAAAATCCTTTGCTTAATGACCTTAGAAATGCATTAGGTTTGGAGTTGCAATAAACGAAGCGTATGAAAATTGATGATGCAAAAAAACAAATTAAACTGGGTATTAAAGACCGTATTGCCCGGCTCATAAATTTCTTCCTGAAAGGATTATTAATTGTATTGCCTTTTGCCATCACGTTTAGTGTAATCAAATCAATTGTTATCTGGCTCGATCAGTTTGTGGATGTGGGTATACCGGCTGTTGGTTTTGGTATTGTAATTGTGAGCATTACCCTGCTTGGTTATATTGGTACCAGCATCATTACCAAACCGCTCTTTTCCTTAATGGACGATTTTTTGTCGCGCATTCCTTTTGTAAAAATTATCTATACATCGGTAAAAGATTTTATGGAAGCCTTTGTGGGCGATAAGCGGAAATTTAACGAACCCGTTATTGTAGAAATGACCAACGGCCTGTTTAAGCCAGGGTTTATTACCCAAAATGATTTATCGCGCCTCAACCTGCCCGGTATGGCTGCAGTATATTTTCCGCACTCCTACGCTTTTTCCGGCAACCTGTTTTTTGTAAACAAGGATAAAATCAAACCGTTTGATGGAAACCCTACAGAAGTAATGAAGTTTATTGTTTCAGGTGGTGTAACCGATATTGAACATTCATGATTGGAACGCTGATTGCTTTTTTCAGGCTGATCAGAATAAACAACCTGCTGATGATGACAGGCACGCAGGTGCTTACCTACTTTTTTCTTACCGATTACCTCATTGCCGAAGATTTATTGCGTGGCCGTTTTGCCCTCTTGCTTATTGCCACCTTTTTAACTGCTGCCTCAGGCTATATTATCAACGATTATATTGATGTAAAAATTGATATCACCAATAAGCCCGATAAAGTAGTGGTTGGTCATCAGATATCCCGCAGAATGGCTATGCTGCTGCACCTGCTGTTTAATGTGGTGGCCTTTTACCTTGGGCTTATTATAAACTGGAAACTGGCCTTTTCTATTGTTTTATGTTCTGTTTTCCTGTGGTTTTATTCCGTGGTATTTAAGCGTTTGTTCCTTACCGGAAACTTATTGATAGCCTTTTTAAGCGCCTACGTTTTACTTATTCTTAAATTATTCGACAATGGTGTATCCGGTTACCTTATCTGGGCTTATGCCTTTTTTGCCTTTGCCATTACCCTTATCCGTGAAATTATTAAAGATGCCGAAGACCTGCGCGGAGACAGCAAGTTTGATTGTAAAACATTGCCTATTGTGCTGGGTGTGCGCAAAACCAAAAGTATACTGATAACCCTTACCGGCTTATTTGCAGCCCTTCTGTTTCTTCATGTGCTGGCCGGGCAGGCCTTGATCCCATTCAGGCACGGATATGCAGCCGCTGCTTATATTTTTTATATCCTGCTGTTTGTAATTGTTCCCCTGCTGCTAATGATATATCTGCTCCGTATAGCTGATACCAAAAAAGACTTTACCCGCCTGAGCAGCCTTTCCAAGCTTATTATGCTTGCCGGTATGCTAAGTATGATGGTGATTAAAATCTGAAGTTGCCCCTGAGAATAACCCATATTTGGGGCAGGAAAAAAAAAGAATACCATCTCCACTTCCATTTATATACATTTGGTTTACCACTTATGATTTTTGAGATACATACACCCTCCTGGCCACTCAGTAATTTTATTGAGAGTTTTGTGTATTACAAAGATTATAACCCTGTTCATTCTGTTGACCGGTTTTTGCCCGATGGCAATATTAACCTGGTGTTTGATCTAACCGATTATCCCAAATTTATATACGATAACTATACCCTGAAAGAAATTCAGGCTTGCAAAAATGTGTGGTTTTCGGGCATCAGAAATACCTTTATTACCATTCCTTCAGGAAAAAACAGTGAAATGTTTATCATCAATTTTCACAAAGGCAAGGTGGCTCCATTTGTTCAGATGCCCCTGCATGAGTTTACCGATCAGGTGGTGGATGGAGAACTGGCCATGTCGAAGCAGATTCTTTTTCTGCGGGAGCAACTTATAAATACTCCCACTCCTCAACAAAAGTTTATTTATGCAGAACGATACCTGCTAAAAACATTTGGCCATAAGCTGCACACCAACCCCTGTATTGATTATGCGGTTCATCAAATCCTTCAGGCACCTCACCAAACTACCATTGCCAACCTCTCAGCCAAGGTGGGCTACTCGCAAAAACACCTGATTCAACTGTTCAGGGAGCAGGTAGGATTAACCCCAAAGGGTTTCTTAAAAATTATTCGCTTTCAAAAAGCCATTACCGAAATTGAGCAGGCCAAACAAATAAACTGGACCCATATTGCAGCCGAAAGCGGGTATTATGACCAGGCGCATTTTATCAGCGATTTTAAATTATTCTCCGGCTTTACTCCCGGCAAGTTTATCCATCTGCAGGGCGATTTTACCAATTATATCGCGGTGGGTTAGGTAAATTTTTTCCTATACTTCAGTAACTTTTAAAGGTTCCTTCGTAAGAAATAAGAAAAATACGATGGAACAATTTACAATCAATCACTGGGCGGTACTTACCTGTGCCGTTGCCAATTTAGCCTTAGGTGCATTATGGTATTCTCCTTTGCTTTTTTATAAGGCATGGATGAAAGAAAACAATTTAACCGAGGAGCAAGTAAAAGCCACCTTTAATCCTGCAAAAACATACAGCCTCACTTTTGTGTTTGCGCTTCTTATCAGTTATAACCTGGCCTTTTTCCTTGGCGACAGCAAAACCGATATGGCATGGGGTGCTACTGCGGGTTTTCTTGCAGGCTTTGGTTTTTCTGCGCTCATCTTTTCCATTGTGGCCTTGTTTGAACAACGCTCATGGAAATATATCCTCATCAATGGCGGATACATGACCGTATATTTTACTTTGATTGGCTTTATTCTCGGTGCCTGGAGATAGTTTAGAAGTTCACGCCTTCCACTCCCTTATTCTATTAAACCCGTTTAAAAGCAGCTTTACGGAATTACCCTGTGGTTCTGCTTAGGTTTAATGTTAACCACGTTTAATCCACATTCTCTGCCTCATATTGCAGTTGTATAATTATTTTGTTACAATTGAATATGAAAATTATAGGCATTACCGGAACCATAGGCGCAGGTAAAGGAACCATTGTTGATTACCTCACCGAAAATCATGGATTTAAACATTATTCGGTACGCGGTTACCTGATAAAAATTATTGAGGCACGTGGTATGCCTGTAGACCGCAACTCCATGGTAATTGTGGCCAATGAATTGCGTGCCAATAACCAACCCAGTTTTATTGTGGAAGAGTTGTATAAAGAAGCCCTTCAAGGCGGGCAGGATTGTATTATTGAAAGCATACGTACACCGGGAGAGGTTACTGCACTAAAAAGCAAAGGTGGATTTATTTTATTTTCAGTAGATGCAGAGCGGAAATTACGTTACGAGCGTATTGTAAAACGTGGTTCGGAAACTGATATGGTTTCTTACGACACTTTTGCCGAGAACGAAGACCGGGAAATGACCGCCACCGACCCTAACAAACAAAACGTGGGAGCCTGCATGCAAATGGCCCACCATCATGTAACCAATAATGGTACTTTTGATGAGTTGTATAAACAGGTTGATGCCGTATTAGGTAAACTTACAGGCAAGCAAACCTCTTAACAAATAAGCACATGACAAAGGAAGAACAATACAAACGACCAACCTGGGACCAATACTTTATGGAAGTAATGGATGCCATAAGCAAAAGGGCCACCTGCGGAAGAGGCCGGAGCGGATGTGTGATTGCCAAAGAAAACCAGTTGCTGGTTACAGGTTATGTTGGCTCACCGGTTGGATTGCCACATTGTGACGAAGTGGGACACCAAATGAAAAAGGTGATACATGAAGACGATAGCATTACTGAACATTGTGTGCGCACGGTACATGCCGAACAAAATGCCATTTGCCAGGCAGCCAAAAATGGTGTAGCACTTGATGGGGCAACCCTTTACTGCCGCATGACTCCCTGCCGTGTTTGTGCCATGCTCATTATTAACTGTGGAATTAAACGGGTGGTATGCGAGCGCAAATACCACTCAGGTGGCGAGAGTGAAACCATGCTGAAAGATGCAGGGGTAACACTTGAGTTCTTTCATGAAGAGGTGCAGCAATACGAGGCACATAAATAACCCTCGTAATCTTTATCAAATCTGGCCAAAGGGTGTTGATATTGATTCTACTTGAGTTGTTTCATTGTAAATTACTTCGCGAGCCAAGCTAGTAACTTGCATAACTATTTCGTCTATTTTCTTAAAATCACTATTCTCATTTTTTATAGTTAGCATCGCTTCATTAATCTTAGCTCTTAATTGCCCATGTGTTTTATTCTCCTTAGTAAGATACAAATCAATAATAATTAAACTTAATTGGAGATCAGATACCAGCTTCTTCATTTCAGAACTATTCGTTGCTTTTGAATTGGATGCAATTAAATGATCAATAGCTCGAAGAATAAAAATAACATTGGCAACTTCTTTTCTGAATTCATCTAACCATTTCATCCTTCTATCCTTATTCAGTTTGATGAAAATGCCATAATAAGTCATTGCTGCAACAAGAACAGTCCCAAATAATGCCGCCAATGGAGCAATAAAATCCTTAGTTTCTAAAGTTGAATGCGCACACATATTATATCAAATATATGAAACATATATTCCACATCCAGCTATAATTTGTAGCTCTCCTCTCAGATAAAGTTTGGTTTTTCAGAAACTGTAAAATTGCCTTAGTATCTAAATATTCCCTAAGAAATAGTAGTAACCATACTTATTTTTTCTTAAACCCACCTGGTTTTCTGTTTTTCTGAAACCGGTTTTTACCATCAAACTTGGGTCTGCCTTCATCGGCTTTCATACCCTCCGGTAATGGAAGTTGTTCTATATGGCTGCCGGTGAGTTCCACAATGCGTTTATACTTACCCATATCTCGGCCATTTACAAACGTCATGGCTGTTCCGGTACTATCAGCGCGGGCGGTGCGGCCTATCCGGTGCACATAATCTTCCGGATCGGGTGGTGCATCATAGTTTACCACCAGGCTTATTCCATCTACATCAATACCACGTGAAAGAATATCTGTTCCGATAAGCATTTTTACTTCATTGTTTTTAAAATCCCTCATCAGGTCTTCCCGCTCGGCCTGCTCCAGATCACTATGAAAGGCTTTTACACTTACCTTTAATTTAAGCAATTCGCGGTACAGGTCTTTTACTTTCTCTTTGGTTGATGCAAAAATAATCACCCTTTCATCATCCCTTGATGCCAGAAAACGGGTAAGAAATGCGGTTTTATACTGATCGCTGATAAAACACATCAGTTGTTTAATCCCTTCGGCCGGCTTGCTGATGGAGAGGGTTACTTCCTCCGGCTGATTTAATATTTTTTGGGCCAGTGTTTTAATCCGTGGAGGCATGGTTGCTGAAAACAGCAGGGTTTGTCTTTCTTTTGGTATAAAAGAAATAATCCGCAGGATATCATCATAAAATCCCATGTCCAGCATACGGTCGGCCTCATCAAGCACCAGGTGTTTAATGTATTTGGTATCAAACGAACCTGATGAAGTAAGCATAGCCAGCAAACGGCCCGGGGTTGCTATTACAATATCAGCTCCGGTGCGCAATGCTTTTTGTTGCTGCTCCCAGCTCATTCCGTCTCCCCCGCCATAAACAGCTATGGAGCTTATTCCGGTATAATAAGCCAGTCCTTCTACCTGTTGATCTATTTGCTGGGCAAGTTCGCGGGTTGGTACAATAATTAAGGTACTCAGGTTGCGGTGTTCCAGGTCCAGTATCCGGTCGATTACAGGCAGCACAAATGCAGCGGTTTTTCCGGTACCTGTCTGGGCGCATCCTATTAAATCTTTTCCTTGTAAAATAATGGGAATGGCTTGTTCCTGAATAGGTGTTGGAGTGTCAAACCCCATAGCATCAAGGCCATCCAATAAACTATCGTGTAGTGCTAAATCTGAAAATGTCAATGGTATTCAATTTCCTGCAAGATACAGATTTGCCTGTTGTTTACATGAAGATTTGTATTTTTACCAAAACAAATGAACCAGCAACCTTCACCTATCATCATGCGACTTACCGCTTTGTGGGCATTAAGCGAAAGCGGACTTGGCGGATTGATGCATGCATTTAAAATTCCTTTCACCGGTTTTTTTCTCGGTGGATTTGCCATTGTTATCATTACCCTTATTGCCCATCACAGCACCCGTAAATGGAAATCCATTATGCAGGCCACCTTGCTGGTGGTGTTGATTAAAGCAGCGGCAAGTCCACACTCCCCTCCTATGGCATATATTGCTGTGGCCTTTCAGGGAATTGCAGGAGCTGTATTTTATTCAACCGTACCTTTCTTCAGGTTAGCCGGCATATTGTTTGGGATGATTGCCTTATTTGAATCTGCCATTCAGAAATTTCTGGTAATGACCCTCATTTTTGGCAAATCGGTATGGGAAGCCCTCGATTCTTTTTTCCTCGGAATTTTAAAAGATCTGTCCATCTCTTCTGATTTTTCTTTCAGCTTCTGGTTAATCGCCACCTATACATTAGGATACACACTCTGGGGAATCCTGCTGGGCTGGTGGGCTACAGCTTTGCCTGCACGTATCAGCAACCAATCAGAACAAATCCTTGCCAACTACAAAAACCTGGTTCCTGAAACGGTTTCTGCCCAACAAACAAACAGAAAAAAAAGGAACCGAAAAATGATGGCAACCTTGTTTATGCTTTTATTTATAGCCACCACCTTTTTACTGCAAGGCTCCGGTGGTAAAGCCTTTTACGCCATTGCCCGAACCGTGGCTGCTTTATTGCTGCTGTTTTATTTTATCAATCCCCTGGTGAAATGGCTCATGCAAAAATGGCTTTCCAAAGAAGAAGCAAAAAACAAAAACCAGGTAAGCACCCTTATGGATACCATACCTGAATTAAAAAACCATGTTCAACCGGCCATGCAACTGGCACGTCAACAGCACAGCGGTTTACCGGTGTACCGTGCTTTTGTATTAAACCTGATTGTTTTCTCGCTTTATCACCGCAACCATTAATGCCGGCAAACAATATATTTATACTCAGCCAGCCCATCCAAACAGGCAAAACTTCTTTACTCTTTCAATGGGTTAAACAACAAGAGGATATTGGCGGATTTCTAACACCCGATATAAACGGGAAACGGAAACTTTATGAAATCAGTTCCCAAACCTACCATGATTTGCAACTACACGAAACAGATCAAGGCATTCAGATCGGGCGGTTTGTATTTGACGAAACAGTTTTTGACAAAGCCCGCCAGGTAATGGCAGATGCGATACACCAGCACTATAACTGGATAGTGATTGACGAAATAGGAAGGCTTGAAATGGACAGAAAAGAAGGGCTTGAACCGGCAGTAACAAACATTATTAACCACTTTAAAACGCAGCCTTCTCAAACAAAACTGCTGCTGGTAATAAGGGATTATCTGTTAAACGATGCCATCAACCATTACGGCCTTGAACATGCCACCGTATTAGACAGGGACTTTTTTACACCCGGTAAACAGAACCTACCTCAACCAACCGGATTGATTTTATGTGGAGGCCAAAGCACCCGCATGGGAAAAGACAAAGCCTTTATTACCTACCACCAATTGCCGCAATACGCTCACCTTACTGAGCTCATGGCTCCAATATGTCATCCTGTTTATATCTCATGCAACAAGGATCAATCGATCCATTTCCCTCAAGGCTCTCCCCTCATTACTGATCGAACCGTGTTTAAAGATGCCGGACCAATGACGGGACTGCTTAGTGCCTTTGAAGTATTATCAGACCACGCTTTACTGGTGGTGGGATGCGATTACCCATATATGGAGAGGGCAGATTTACAAGCCTTACTTGATGCAAGAGATCATCAAACAGATGTGGTTTGTTTTAAACATCCGGATTCTCTTTTTGAAGAGCCTTTATTGGCTATTTACGAAAAACAATGCGGGCCTTTGCTCAGGGAATATTATAAACAAGGGAACAGTTCGCTCAGGTTTTTTTTACAAACAGTAAACACCAAAACCATTTTTCCGCAATCCGTTGAGCGCATCACCAGTATAGATTCCCCTCAGGTTTAAGTGTTGTTATGATTCTATTTTAATTATTGCTAATTTGCTTATATGACCAAACCAAGCGTTTCACATATTGCCATTGCAAAAGTTACCGGAGACGGCATATCGCATACGGTAGATTTGCTGGCATCCGAAGAACCTATGGAAATACGCATTGGTTTTGGCCCGGCTACCAACAGGGAACAAAAAAGCATTTCTGTAACCATGCGCACCCCGGGTAATGATTTTGAGTTGGCCTCAGGTTTTTTATTTACCGAAGGAATCATTGATTCACCCGATCAGATTTATAAAATTCAATACTGCACCGAGGCAAATACCATTGAAAACAAAGAGAACATTGTGCGGGTGGAGCTTCAGGAGCATGTAACAATAAACTTTGACAAACTACAGCGGAACTTCTACACCACCAGCAGTTGCGGGGTTTGCGGCAAGGAAAGCATAGAAGCGGTAAAAACAGTATGCAGGCTTCAAAAAAGCCCGGATCAAATACAAATACCCAAACAGCTTATCCTCTCCCTGCCGGAAAAACTAAGGGCCAAACAAAATGTATTTGAATACACCGGTGGTTTGCATGCCGCAGCTTTGTTTGATACAAAGGGCAACCTGCTTTTGCTCAGAGAAGATGTGGGCCGCCATAATGCACTTGATAAATTGATTGGTGCTGCACTAAATGGTGTGGATGAATTATCTGTTCCGCTTCATCAGCATATCCTGTTGCTTAGCGGAAGAGCCAGTTTTGAATTGTTACAAAAGGCAGCCATGGCAGGCATCAATATGGTATGTGCGGTAGGTGCTCCCAGCAGCCTTGCCGCTGAAACAGCAAAAGAATTTTATATTACCCTCATCGGGTTTTTAAGAGATAACCGTTTTAATATTTATAGTGGCGCGCAAAGGGTAGTTTAACACCCATAGCAAATAAAGAGGCTAACCCTTACATTTGAACAAATATTTTACCTATGAAAATCCGTATTAAAGGAAACAGCATCCGATACCGCCTCTCCAAATCAGAAGTAGATCATTTTGGAAATACAGGTGAACTTGAAGAAAGTACTTCTTTTGGGAGCAATACCTTTGTTTACGCGTTAAAGAAAAAAGAAGGATCGGAAGGCCTTTCGGCATCGCTTAACGGAAATACCATTACCTTGTATATGTCGGCCGCTGATGCCGGCAACTGGACCAGCACAGAAAGAGTTGGATACGAAAACAATATGGATATTGGCAATGGCCAAACCCTGTTTCTGCTATTGGAAAAAGACTTTAAATGCCTTGACAATACACACGAAGACCAGAGCGATATGTACGATAATCCACTTGCAGAGTTTCATAAATAAAAAAAGAGGGCACTTTCTACATGCCCTCTTTTTTTTCAATATCAAAGATCTTTTTATCTGGTCAGTTTAATTACCCGGCTGTTTCCGGTGGTATCTGATACCCTCATAAAATAAATACCAGGTTGCACGGTTGACGGAACCTGAATATCAATCTGGTGATTGCCGGCTTTTATTTCCTTGCTGTTTTCCAATACCATTTTACCATGTATATCTGTAAGAATCCAGGTTACTTGAGTGGATGCAGGTGCTGTAATATGTAGTGAAAGCGAATGGGTAAACGGATTAGGAGAAACAGCTGCTAAACCAAATGTTATTCCTTTGTTGAGGTTTACACTCACAGTAGTGGAATAACTAAAGCTGCCGTCCATATCAATCATTTTTAACCTGTAGTATACCACGCCAATGTTTTGGGTGGCGGCCTGTTTATCAATAAAGAAATAACCAAGTAGTGTATTTGAATTACCGGCTGCTTTTACCCTATCGGCAAATATAAACTCCACTCCATCTGCAGATTTTTCAATCTCAAATACCTGGCTGTTTATTTCCTGTGCCGTTGTCCAGTTCAACTGTATATCTTCAGCATTTATTTGATTGGCAGAAATAGCGTTTAACACCACCGGAAGTGATGGGGTGTTTTCATCGGCTCCCATATAAGGGAAAACGGCATGCCTTGTTTGTTGGTCAAAATCCATTGTATAGGCTGGCAATGGCATACCGGCAAGGGTAAAATCACCCAGGCTTGCTCCAGAAAGATGTAAATCTGTTAATGAAACAAAGGTAACATTGGTATTTACCGATTGTAAATCCTGGCCGGTAGATATTCTCCAATCAGTAAGAGAAAAACGATCCGTTGCATTGTACGAACCAAATATTCCCGCACTAAAATACAGATTTCTGTTAATGGTAAGTGTGGTATTGCCATTCAGGCTGATGGCATAATGATTTCCTCCTGAGGCTGAGTTTGATCTGGTATTCACAAATATATTGTTGACGAGAGTATCAACCCCAATAGCAGCACTGCGGTAAGCAAAAGAATTTGCCGTTCCTGATGCCACACCACTTCCTCCTATTGCAACTGTATTATAAGCAGTGGTATTAAAACTTCCGGCTGTTTTCTGTATTCCTGTAATAAGATGAGCACCTGTAGAAACAGCACCTGATGAATCATAACCCAAACTGATCATATTATTTACAATGCTTAATCTTGTTGTACCCACACCTTGTGTAATTCCGGAGATCAGGGCATTGCTGTTTGCTGCTGCAGCACTCAACCTGTTAATGGTATTTCGTTCTATAATATTGGTAGTACCGGTGGTGGTAGATCCATAATAGATGCCCACCACGTTTAATGTATTTAATGAGGTAACACCCGAAACAAGGGAATGAATGGTATTTCCGCTGATGGTTTGTGAGCCCGCACCGGAACTGGTTGTATTGATTCCCACAACTGATGAGCTCTGATCAACGCTCAGATTGGTTGACATGGAGTAAAGTTTCGAAATGGTATTGTTTGAAATGGTGGTTCCAACAGAAGAAGCTCCCGTGATATAAATTCCTTTTACCCCATTGTTGGTGCCTGAAAAAGTACTCAGGTTAGATACGTTGCTAACGGTATTATTGGTAAAAATAATTTGTGAGGCAGTTGCCGCACTTGCTACCAACCCCATCACATTTGCACCACCTATAGAGGTACTTACATTCTGAACACTGTGAGGGGTTACCAAACTACCCACTACATTATTGGAAATAACAAGCGGACTGGTTGGACTTCCGGAAACATAAATACACAGTACCTGAATATTACCCGATGCATTTTTTTGTTCAGCAGTGAATGATCCCACCACATTATTTTGTATCACACCTGTTGTAGATGAATACCTGATTCCATAAACATTTGCAAGCGAAGTGGTGCCTAAACTATAGGTTGAAATGGAGCCATTACCCGTAGCTGATCCGATGATATTTCCGGTAATATTTCCTGTATTAATTGCACCGGTTCCCGCATATACCCCGGCAAAGAAATTAGATACCGTAGAATAAACAGAAATATCTGAAACCGTATTTCCCTGCACGGAAGTTGGTGTGGTTGTACCAACGGCTACGATATCAATACACCTGAGGGTTATTCCTACACTTGAATTATCGCCAAAAGAAAAAACGGATCCCGGGATACCTGCAATATTGCCACCAATGCGGTTTCCGGTAATATTAAAACCGTTACCGGTATTGTTAATCTGTATGGCTTTAAAATTAACCGCATTAGAAAGTACAGGAGTGCTGGTGTTTGATTTGGCTGAGGTATGATAGAAGGAATTTCCGTTACCGGCAGTACCTATGGTCCATCCGGTGTTTCCGGCATCAAGGAAAATACCTGATGATGATCCGCTTGCTACATTGGAAAAGAAATCAAATATCCTGCTGTTGGTAATGGTATTGTTTTTATTATCAGCAGGTGCGGCACTTCCGGCTGAGTACAGGCAATTAACTGATGTATTGCCCCCGTTGATGCTGCAACTGTCAATCACATTATCACTGTTACCATCCGAGGCAGTTGTTCCTGATGTATTACCAAAAACTACCACCCCTCCTGTTGCTGATGTATTGGCTCCGGTTAAAACCAAATTGGAAAGCCTGTTGTTTTGTGCGTTATTTATTAGCCTGATGGCAGCTCCGGTAGCAGATGTATTGCTTATGCTAAGCACCTGAGCTCCGGTATAACCTGCGCGTCCGTTTATATACAAATTCCTTACTCCGTTTAAATCAATGGTAGCGGTTGCATGTGCACCGGTAATGGTAAGCCCCGTTGCTCCGGCAGCCGGCACAATGGTTGCTGTCCAGTTGCCTCCGCTTGTGGTAAACCGATTAAAGGTAATAGGAAATGTTTCAGATGCTGATGTATATGCAGGCTGCAATTCAAATACAATGTTTCCGGTAAGATCTGCCACATTAAGCGCTGCTGCTGCTGCGGTAAGGGTTAGGTAATTCCCTGTAGGACCAACAGTATATACCCCTCCTGCCAATGTTGCATTTTTAGCAAAGGTTCTTACGTTTGCTCCGGCATCCGGATTGTTTGCATAATTCACCGGATCCGTAGCTGAAAAACCGGTGAAGGAAAGACTCTGTATTGGATTAACCGCAATATTTAATCCGCTTCCAACCATATCCCGTGCTGCGATATAAAACTGGTACGACCCTGTGGCAAGTGCTGATAAGGAGGCTCCCCATTTATAGGTACCGTTCATATTGGAAGCCGGAATACTATCCGGGTTAAGTGCTGTAAATATTCCGCTGGTACCGGCTCTATACCACAACTGAACGCTTCCGGCTGCGGGCTGGGTAGTATTATTATCAATAATGGTAGCATATATTACAGGTAAGGAGCCACTGTTTGCTATAATATTTCTGATCACAGGCGCAGTGCTATCCTGAAGGGTTTGGCTTGTTTCTATGGCGCCTATCGTTGGATTGGTGGAATGGCGCAGGGCTCCTGTAATATCTGTATTAATAGCAGGTGAGGTAATTGGAACACCGCTGCTACTGGCAGGAGTGGCTGATGTAAAACTCAGGTTATCTGTGGCTGCAAAATTTGGATTTGCCCATGTACTTCCCTGCTCATTACCATCTGCAGGTGCTGTTGCAGATGTTGCTGCTGCAAACAATGGCAATGTTAACCGATCCGTTGCTCCTGCATATCCTGTAAAACCATTTGTTGTTGGTGATGAAAACAAAATATTATTTGATCCGTTGATACTTCCTCCATTCAGATAAACGGCAAAGTGTTTTGGGTTACCTGTTTGTGCTACGCAGGTGGTATTAAAAATATTATTTTTTGCTGTAACTGCAGATGTTCCGCCTTTCCAGAAACTTACCACTGATGGATTCACGTTGGTATTATTTAAATAAATACTGTTGTAGTAGTATTCCCCACTTCCGGTTCCTGTAGTGTGGCCGTGTGAAATTCCCCTGATGGTTTGCGTAGTGGCAGCGGCAGCAGCCGTATTTCCGCTGATGATGCTGTGAATGATATTATTGTATACCCGCACTGAAGCCAGAGCAGCCACATCAATCCTCATTCCCATAATGGTACCTGTTGCACTGGTACTGCTTCTGTTTATGCCATACACCTGATTATTAAAGATAAGGGCTGTGCCATAATTTGAAGCTGCATTGGAATTGCTTAACCAGATACCCTGACTAACACTTGTGCTGGTGTAAAGCAGATTTCTTACTACACATTTCGATACGGTGAGATTCCTTTGTTCTGTAAGATTTATACCTGTTACAACAGCAGTTCCTCCACCTATATCTCCTGCTGTCAGCGCTCCAACAATCGTGGTGTCGGTTCCGGTTGAGGTAATAATATTAGATGAATCGGGGAAAGCTGCGGTTCCGAAAAGAGCTATACCGCTATAAGAATTTTCAACCCGGATATTCTCATACCTGTTATTGTGATTTGCACCTGATAAAGCAGTGGCCGGAACAAGTGTTGATTGTACCAAACCTATGCTAGTTGTATTAGTACGCCTGAGCACGATTCTGCTGTTTCTAATAATATTGTTTGTAGATCCGGTTGTTGGAGATGAGTTAACTATTCCATACCCATACTCCATTTGTGTGGAGACAGAAGCGTTACTTATACTATCCATGGCGTCAATGCCATCAAATGTTACATAACTCACCCCATTTAAAGCAATTACCGCATCCTGGGTTCCTACTCCGTTTTTTCCATAAATAATAGGATTTGCACCAACACCGCTTTTTTGAAAAACTATCGGATTGGTTGCTGTTCCTGTTTGAGAGAGTATGGCCGGATTAGAGGTATAAGTTGTTCCCGCATCTACATTAAACGTTACCGCACCGCAAATACCAAACCTGTTTAAATCTGTTATTGCTGCTTCTACTGATGGATAATCAGCCGCTGAAGGACTAATGGTATAAGTGCCATTCAGGCCAGGCCTCAGTGTAACATAGAGGGTATCATCACTGTTTATGGTATCCTGAACTGAATTAGGCATGGATGTCCAAACCCTGATTTGTTTTGCTGTGTTTGGAGCAAAGGTGATATTGCCCAGTGAAACAACAGTATCATTTGATCCTGTACCTCCTGCTGTATCAAGAGCTATTCTGAGCATAAAGGGTGCCTGAGGGGTATTGTCTATATCCCACTCCACCGAAACGCTGTCAATTACATTTTTTCCTTTGTTTTTTACCCTCACACTTAATGCCTGGGTAAGGTTGCAAAACTTTTGAGGAGCAATAAGGTTTGAAACACCTGCATTATTATATCCGGAAAGAGCCGGAACAAAAGTAATCCTGCCTATCCAGCCGCGACTCCCGTTGCCCGGAGCCGCAGGAGGAATACCACCTCCGTAACTGTATGCCGAACTGAAAATCATATTACATCCTCCACCTGAACCATAAACGGTGGCCGGGGTTGATGCCGGTATAGAATAATAACGTTGAGCAGTAGCCGGTGTTGACGCATTGGAAAATGCCGTTATAGCAAGTGCATAAGTGGTATTACCGGGAATTACAAAATTACCGTTGGTAATAAATGGTTGCGTAACCGTAGTAGTGCTATTGGCAACTCCAGTAAATACACCCGACATTGCCAGAAACCATCCGTTTGCATTGGAAATAGCTCCCGGAAGTGTTGTTAAAGGCGTGGTTTTGTACCATACCTGACACGTATTTGCAACAGCATTGCTCACCACTCCATCAATTCCTGTTATAATTACAGGATAAGGATTGGTATTCTGAAAATTAAACGTATTGGTTCCTGTACCATTATTATTGAGAAATGTAGTGGTAGTTCCAATAGTTGTTGATTGTCCAAAAAGCGCGGTATTAATGATCATACCCAATAACACAACGCACATTTTTTTAATGAATGCCAAATAGTAATTGTTTATCATATAACTTATTTTTAGTGTTTAAAACATCCCCCAATTTCCGGTTTTAGATATTGTTCTCTTCTAAAATTTTCTTAAAAAATTCTGAAAACAATAACCGGGCAAATAAATGGATGAAGGCAGTGTAAATAATCGTCCTTTTTCAGTATGAGCCAGCTTTATTTAGGGTTCCTTTTAGTTTGTTTTGATGTATCAATATCATCATCATATAGAAATCTTCCATAAGTATTGGTTGTATTTTACCAGATCAAACAAATATGTTGTCCGGCCTTTTGGTACAATTCACTTCATCCACTCATAAATTGTTGGTAAACGGCTGTTATTCTTTATCAAAAAATGTAACTTGCATAGTGATGTGATAGCCATCATCAACTTAATTCCCTATGTCTAAAAATATCAGCGAACTCTCAGGCAAAAAAGGCCTGGAAAAAAGTCTCTTCGAACAAATAGGCCGCCTTGCCAAAGAAACCGGCACTCCTGCTGTGGAGGATATGGAAAAACTGGCCGAGGATTTTTTAATTGGTAAAGCCAATGTGTATGGCAGTGCTTCCTTTTATGATTTTACCCATGCGGAAAACCGGGGCAAAAAAGTATACGTATGCAACGGAAGTTCATGCCTTACTGCCGGCACTCAGGATACCGTTTCAGCCAAATTATCCAAACATTTTAAAGCAGAAGAAATAGGCCAGATGTGTTGCCTTGGCCGTTGCCACGAGAACAGTTCTTTTCACTATGAGGGCAAAAACTATTCTGGTAATGCCATTGATTCCATCACTGATATTACTTCAGGTAAAAACAAACCAACCGATCATTACCATGTTGCCTCCTTTGGAACTCCTGTATTAACAGAAGAATTTCCGGGTATTGATGTATTTTATCAGATACTCACCGATTGCCTCAGCAAAACACCTGAACAATTGCTTGCAGAATTAAAAGTATCCGGTGTTCGCGGTCGTGGTGGTGCGGGTTTTCCCATGTCGTTTAAATTAGAGAGCTGCAAAAACACTCCGGGCAATACCAAATTTGTGGTGTGTAATGCCGATGAGGGTGATCCCGGTGCATACAGCGACCGGTACTTGCTGGAACACCGCCCACACAGCGTTTTGCTGGGTATGATCATTACCGGTTATATCATTGGCGCTCAAACAGGCGTGCTCTATATCCGTGGCGAATATCCTGAAAGCGTAGAAATAGTGCAGGAAGAAATAAACAACCTGCATGCTAAAAAACTCCTTGGAGAGAATATTCAAAACAGCGGATTCTCCTTTGATTTTAAGGTAATAAAAGCCCAGGGTGCTTATATCTGTGGTGAAGAAACCGCCCTGCTTTCTTCTATAGAAGGCCAAAGACCTGAAGTTCGGGTGCGCCCTCCATACCCTGCACAGCAAGGTTTATTTAACAAACCTACGGTGGTAAATAATGTGGAAACACTTGCCTGCGTTCCGTGGATTATGAGAGAAGGCGGTGAAAAGTTTGCCACCATTGGCAGAGGCAAATCTACCGGTACCAAACTGATTTCACTTGATGGATTTTTTAACCGCCCGGGTATTTATGAAGCCGATATGGGTACTCCCCTTTCGCTGGTGGTAAACGAACTGGGACAAGGTTTCAGAACTGATATCAAAGCGTTGCATATTGGTGGCCCACTGGGTGGACTGGTACCGCTGAGTAAAATAAATGACCTCTCCATTGACTTTGAAAGTTTTAACCAGAACGGATTTTTATTGGGGCATGCCTCTGTTGTTTGCCTTCCTTCCAATTATCCCATGATTGATTACCTGGAACACCTTTTTGAATTTACGGCACACGAAAGCTGCGGCAAATGTTTCCCCTGCCGGCTGGGCTCTACCCGTGGAAAAGAAATGCTGCAAAAAGCCCGTACCAGCGATTATAAAATTGATAAAACCCTGCTCACCGATTTAATTGAAACCATGGAAATCGGCTCTCTTTGTGCACTTGGCGGTGGTGTTCCGTTGCCTATGCGCAATGCATTAACATACTTTGAATCAGAATTGAAACCGTATTTTAAACAATAAAATATCCAATTATGACCGGGATTACAGAAAAGGATCAAAAAATACAGATACATACCAATGGCACCAGTTCCAACGGACATAATGGTGCACATAAAAATGGATCTACTGAGGTTAAAGTGGCTTATATTGATAACAAAGCATATGAGGTAAAAGACGGTGAAACCATCCTCAGCTTTGTAAGAAGAAACCTTGGAAAAGACCTGGTGCCTACCCTATGCGATGCACCAAACCTGGAACCTTTCGGATCGTGCAGGGTATGCAGTGTAGACGTGGCCCTGATGGAAAACGGCCCGGTAAAAACACAGGCAAGCTGCCATACTCCGGTAATGGCCAATTCTTATATCTATCCTTCCAGTGACCGTGTTCAAAAACTGAGAAAAAATATTATTGAACTCGTGTTAACTGATCATCCGCTTGATTGTTTAACCTGCGAAGTAAATAACAATTGCGAACTGCAACATGTAGCCGCACGTGTGGGTATTCGCGATGTGCGCTACCCGGAAGGTAAAAACCACCTCGACAGAACAAAGGATTTGAGTCACCCATACATGACCACCGACTTCAGTAAATGTATTAACTGTTTCCGTTGCGTGAGGGCCTGCGATGAGGTGCAGGGACAATTTGTATTAAGCATGGCCGGACGCGGTTTTGACAGCCATATTATTAAAAGCTCCGAAGTAAGTTTTAAAGAAAGCGATTGTGTAAGTTGTGGTGCATGCGCACAGGCTTGTCCTACCTCAGCCATCAGCGATGTGTTCGAGTCTAAATCCATTGCCAATGTGGAGAAAACCAGAACCATTTGTACCTATTGTGGTGTAGGCTGTAACCTCGAAGTAGCTACCCAGGGTGGTAAGGTAAAATCTATTCAGGCACCTTACGATGCAGAGGTAAATAAAGGCCATACCTGCCTTAAAGGTCGTTATGCATTCTCCTTTTATAACCACCCCGATCGTTTGCGTACACCGCTTGTTCGCAAAAACGGAGAACTCGTTCCTGCAACCTGGGATGAAGCTTACGATTATATTGCCAACGAATTAAAACGCATTAAAAACGATTTTGGTCCCGATTATATAGCCGGTATTTCTTCGGCACGTTGCACCAACGAAGAAAATTACCTCATGCAAAAGTTTATGCGTGTAGCTATAGGAACCAATAATATTGACAGTTGTGCCCGCGTTTGCCACTCGCCCACAGCCTTAGGTATGCAGCGCACGTTTGGTACAGGTGCTGCCACCAATTCCATTATCGATCTCAAGTATACCGATTGTATAATGGTGATTGGTGCCAACCCAACTGATGGACATCCGGTAACCGGTGCCAAGCTGAAACAGTTTGCCATGAAGGATAAGCCGAGCATTGTAATAGATCCGCGCAGAACAGAAATGGCCAAATATGCTACCGTTCACCTGCAGCTTCGTCCCGGCACCAATGTGGCCCTGCTCAATATGATGTTGTATTATATCATTAAAGAAGGGCTGGAAGACAAACAGTTTATTGCCACCAGAACCGAAGGGTATGATGAATTCCGCGAGCATATTTTAAAACTTGATTTAGACGAAACAGAACGGGTAACCGGGGTGGATCGTGAGGAGGTTCGCAAGGCCGCTATGATTTATGCCAGTGCCAAAAATGCCATGAGTTTCCACGGGTTGGGTGTTACCGAGCATTCTTTGGGAACCTTTACTGTGATGCAAATTGCGGATCTGGCCATGATTACCGGAAATATTGGAAGGCGTGGTGTAGGTGTGAATCCCCTCCGCGGTCAAAACAATGTACAGGGTGCGGCCGATATGGGTTGCCAGCCACATCAGGGTGCCGGTTATTATGATGTAACCAATCCGGAATACCATAAAAAGTATGAAGAATTTTACGGTGCCAAATTGCCTTTACATATCGGGTATAAAATTCCGCAGATGTATGAGGCTTCTTTAAATGATAAACTCAAAGCCCTATGGCTGATGGGCGAGGACCTGGTACAAACCGACCCGAATACCAACCATGTAAAAGCAGCTTTGGGTAAACTCGATCTGCTGGTGGTACAGGAAATATTTATGACCGAAACCTGTAAAATGGCTCACGTGGTATTGCCAGCTTCTTCCTTCCTGGAAAAAAGCGGAACCTTTACCAATGGCGAGCGAAGGATACAAAAAGTTCAGGCTGTGGTGGAGCCCATTGAAGGCACCAAACCTGACGGACAAATTGTAATTGATTTGCTGAACCGCATGGGTGTAAAAACACCTGATTACGATCCGGCCCTGATGCTGGAGGAAATTTCTAAGATTGTTCCGTTTTTTGCCGGTGTAAAATGGGCTGAGCTTGGCGATAATGGCAAACAATGGCCGGTAGCACCTGACGGAACCGATACCGAAATATTGCATACCGAAACGTTTAAACGGGGCCTCGGTAAATTTATGAGTGCCGATTGGAGGGAGTCTCAGGAACTGGTTAAAAATGGCAAAGAGTTTCCATATATACTTACCACCAACCGCGAGCTGGAGCATTACAATGCCGGTACCATGACCCGCAGAACACGCAATGAGCAGATTTTAACCGAAGATGTATTGCTGATAAACCCGGAAGATGCCGCCAAACACTTTATTTCCGAAGGCGATATGGTATGTATTGAAAGTGCCCGCGGAAAAATTGATGTAAAGGCCAGAATTACCGATGAAGTAAAATCGGGAGTGCTCTCCTCTACCTTCCACTTCCCTGAAATTAAAATGAATGATATTACCAGCAGTGTTGCCGACAGCGAGGCATTATGCCCCGAATACAAAGTGGTGGCGGTAAATATCCGTAAGAGCAAAGGGAAATATAAGGTGGGGAAACCTGTTTAGGGAGAGGGTGATGCCTGTTATTTTTTATGCAAAAAAACTTGTGGCAGGTATAACAATTCTGCTCACGCATTGCAAGACCTGTCCCGTTTACGGGATGCGCGAGAACGAGGAGCAATAAACTAATTTTTACTATTCTTTATAAAACAGGAATCCATTGGTTTTGGCAAAACAAAAGCTACTGTTATCATTATTCAGTAAACCAAGCAATAAAAGGCCATTGATACCTTGATAATCTTCTATGTAATAGCCTATTTTTTTTATTGAAAACGCTTCACATATAGTTGGTTTATCACTGTACCAGTTAATTAAAGCGCCATACTTATCTCCCTTTTTTATCACTAAAAATCTATCAGAAAAATGCTGAAAGCGCAATTTGTTTTCATATATAGTATCATACTTATTTTCAAGTAGCAGTTGTCCTTTCGAGGAAATGAAACCGTATAAACCATCCTTCTTTATGATCCATTTTTTGTAGTAAATCGTTTGCGATAAACTATTTTTATCAAAGCTTCCAAAATCAATGGACTCATACATAACAGGAATAACTTCCTTTCCATAAGCATCAATAGTTCCAAATTTTAGCCTTCCTGTTTCATTGTCTTTAATCCCTACCAAAAAACAATGTTCTTCTTCCTCCCCTCTGCTGTAACTTAAATGCAAAACACTGTCATATAAAGGTTTTGTAGATATACTATCTGTAAATACAAGTCCGTATTTATTTCCCATTTTATACCTCACAAAATTTAATAATACTATTTGTTTATGTGCCCTGTTAGTAACCACATTATAATAGTTTATTATTTCCATGGTATCAGGGATTACAGGCAATACTATTTTTGCAAACTGATTTTCATTCTCCATATCAGGAGTTCTTATAAATTGAATTTCATTGTTTACCCATTTAAATTTTGCCTGTATTTGATCTCCGGAATTGCTCGGAACGGTTAATCCCGACATTCTTTTGCCATAAGGCATATCCACTCCATCATTATTTGGTGATCCGGAACTTCCCTTACTTTTCTTCAGCGCGGGTTCCAGTATAAATTTACCTTTTACAAATGCCAGTGTAAATTCCTTCTCATCATCCCATTTATTTTGTTGAACCATCAGTACTCTTCTGCCATTTATTCTGCCTGTTAGTCCTATGCGATAATAATCTGTGCATATCCATTGGCTTATCTGTTGTTCATCACAATCAAAAGTAAATAAGCTGCATTTGTTTTCCATATTTTTAGCTACAAAAATGGCGTAGCGAGATTGTTTTCTATTTTTTAGGCTCCATTCAAGTGTATCTATAATATTAAAGTTCTTAAAGTTGGCAGGATAAATATTTACCCCATTAATACTAAAAAGAGATTGATAACTGCGCTCTTGCTGGTCTGCTGCAGAGTTTTTAAGTGTAGGTTCAAAATCATAACTCAAACCCGTTCTAAAGGCTGATATAAATTTATTTCTAAATACTTCAAATTCGCTATAGTCGCTATTGGCTATTATTTCTTTGTTTTCATATAATAAGGTAGTCTTTCCGGCTTTGTCTGCAATAAAATAACCATTTGGAGTACGCTTTTTCACGGTGATATGATCATAGCCTGGCACCAGCACCATATTTCCTGCCGTATCTGCAAGTCCAAACATATTCCCTACTCGATAAGGAACCAATATTTTTTGACTATAAACAGATTGGGATACTGTTAATAGCAGATAAAAAAGCAATCTTGACAGCATATTCGTTTGATTAACATGAACGCACTGCAATTACCTGTTTTAAATATGAAATTGCAATTAGCAGGTAATATATACTTAGAATAAATACCAACTCATCGTTTATCACACAAACCGGACAAGTCTTTTTATGCATGTGGCTGCAAAAACACTTAAAATTTAATATTTAAAACTAAAATATCTTCAACACATCTTCACATCAATTTTCTCTGTTCACCTCAACCCCATATCGCATGGCTGCTTCGAGTATATTCAAATCTATATCTGCCATCGTTTTAAACTTGATACAATAACCGGTAACCTTGGCCTTGCCTATCTTTTCTCCAAAGGTTTTGGCCAGATACGTTTTATCCTTCATACCCATGATGTATACAGAAATGCCACTTTGGTTGGCACTAAATCCTATCTGATAAAATTCCTTGCTGCTTCCATCGGCATAGCTTATGGTATAAGAACCATAACCAATATTTGGATTAGAAACAATTTTACCTTCCCTGTTTTTACCATCTTCAAACCACCTCTTACCCTTGGGTAATACCCGAATGCAAAGCTGATGTAATTCCAGCATATCCCTGCGTTTTGGTTCAGGCTGGCTGCTGATGTATTCGTTCATTTGTTCCTGTATGTTCATATAAAACCATTAGAGCAGTTTTTGCCAATTATTTATGGTTGGCATTTCACCTCACCTTGTACAACTGTTTTTATTCCTTTGTGCCAGGCTATTCAAACCTCCTCTTTATTTGAATGAAAGTCAAGAACAAAAACCGATTTCTTCACAAGGCATACCAGAGGTAAGCAGCATTACCTAAGAGGCTTAAGTTATCATTATTTTTATCCTTTAATAGCACAGGTTTAATAATTAAGGGATAGTCCTGCGCCAAAACCCATATCACTATCATAATGCACCCTTATTCCCGAATGCCGGGTAAGGATATAGCGAAGATCGGCCATATACTCCAAATCGGTGTTTATCATAAAGCCTGTTCTTAGTTTTTTTGAAACAGGAATATCTTCACGCATGAGTGTCATCCGAAATGTTCCCTGAGAATAAACTTCTGCCTGAATATTTATTAACATGGGCAAGGTGTACATCAACCCTGCACTCAAAGCAGCCCGGTTGTCTTTTTTATTTACCTGTTTAAACAGGTTTTCTTCATGCTCATCGATTCCCATTTTTCTGTACCTCCAGTCGAAACCGATAAACGGCATCAACCATTGCATTTTGCCAATATATCTTCCAAGATGTGTTTCTATTTCGTAACCGTGCATATCACTATATCCCAAACGCCATTCCGTTCCTAAACTATACCGCGCATTCATCAGCATCAGTTCCCCATCATTGCCGTTGGTGGCAAAATCGTTTTGCGCCATCAAATGCGGCATATTGCTTTCCCTTTGCAGCATCCGGTATACCTTAGCTTTATTCCCTAATTTGGGATTCTGATAGTTATCAACCGCAAAAACCCTGTTCATACCAGCCATCATATGGTACAGGATATGGCAATGAAAAAACCAGTCGCCTTCTACGTTTGCATGAAACTCAATGGTATCCGTTTCCATAGGCATAATGTCCATAATATTCTTAAGCGGTGCATATATGCCATATTGGTTTAATATACGAAAGTCGAACCCATGCAGGTGTATCGGATGACGCATCATGGAATTGTTGTAAATCACTACCCTTAAAATTTCACCTTTTTTCACCGGAATCTGATCACTTTCTGAAAGCACCCGGTTATCCATGCTCCATACATAACGGTTCATATTGCCGGTAAGCGTAAAGGTTAGTTCCTTCACGGGTGCATGTGCAGGAAGCGCTGTTGGGTAAGGTGACTTCAGCATAGCATAATTTAAGGTAACAATATCACTCAGCGCATTGGCATTATAACGGTTTGGATCATCCTCCATATTTGCCTTATGCATGCTGGTGTCAGATTTTTTTCCTGAACCCTCTTCCTCTCCGGTAATTTCAGGATACATCACCACATTCATATCCATTTGATTCAGGCTCATATTCATACCCATATCGTCCAGATCTCCGTTCATCTTCATCATATCGTTCATCATCTTCATTCCTTCAAAATATTTAAGCCGGGGCATTTCACCCACATACTGAGCTACACCTTCACCAATAAAATAGCTGGTTGATTGGGTGCGGTCTTCCGTGGTAGCCATAAACTCATATGCTTTTCCGTTTTCAGGAATCGTTATCACAATATCGTACGTTTCAGATACGGCAATAATCAACCTGTCTACATCAACGGGTTCCACATCATTTCCATCACTGGCCACTACCCTCATTTTTCCGCCAGCATACCTGAGCCAGAAATAGGATGATGCACCACCATTTGAAATCCGCAATCGCACCTTATCACCACCTTTGAGTGGCTTACCACCCACCTGCTTCAGTTCTGTTGTATGATTTCCGTTTATCAGTACTTTATCATAATACACATCGCTCACATCCATAGCCAGCATGCGTTTCCACTCATTGGTAAGTTTGGTTTTGAAATGTCCTTTTAAAATGGCTTCTGTATAACTTTGGGTGGCTCCCTTTTTAATGGCAAACCAGTCGCTGGCATTGTGCAACATTCGGTGTACATTCTCCGGCTTCAGGTTGGTCCATTCACTAAGCATCAATGGAACGGCAGGCAAATCATCAATTCCTTTTCTGAAGGTATGATCACCTGTTTTTTTATGCATTATAAAACTTCCATACATACCTATTTGCTCCTGCAAACCTGAGTGCGAATGGTACCAATGCGTGCCATGCTGCATAATAGGAAAACGGTAGGTATATATGGTACCCGGGGCAATTGGCATCTGTGTTAAAAAAGGTACCCCATCTTCTTTGTTGGGAAGAAATAAGCCGTGCCAATGCAGGGATGTACTTTCTTTCAACTGGTTGTGAACTACAATTTCAGCGGTATCACCATCTGTAAATACAAGTGTAGGCATGGGTATTTGCCCGTTTACCGCAATGGCTCTTTTCTCCATACCGGCTATATTCACCATGGTATCTCTTACATATAAATCATAGTGCACCACTTGTTGTGCCAATATATCTGTAAGGAATAAAAGCACCCCGAACATCATCAACACAAATCTGTTTCCTGTTTTCATAAATTATTTTCGCTTTGAGAAAAATGCCCTGTAATTTTCCATATTTTCAAAATAGAGTACCTCACCCTGATCACCTGTTATGGCTATTACCGCCTTAGCTTTATCAACCCGCTTTTTTGATACCGGATCAACTGACATGCGAACACTTTCTTCTTTCGGAATTCGTTTCCTGCACATTTCGCAACAACCATAATATAATCGTCCGTTGAGACTAACCTCGAGTTGCTTCTTTCCCATGTAGATATTGTTTACCATGCATACCAGATGATTTGGAACAACGTCTCCTTTTTTATAAATCGGATCGCCACTAACACGTGTGAACGAATGTTTCAAGGCAATGCCGTTAGATGCCGGCTTACAATGTGCTGTTCGTATATAAAACCGGATACACACAAGTAAGCTGCCAAAAGTGTAACCGGAGCAAATACTTTTCTCATCTCTCTCTCTCCTACTTTTTGGTTTCAACCACTCTTCCGCATGTTAACATGGAGGAGCCATAATAAGGATTTTTAATATCTTTTTCATGGCTCAACCAATAAGCCTTTTTCATAGGGCAATACTGGTAATAAACCGGCTGAGATAGCTGGCCGGATTTTTTAACCACTTCCCAGATCAGCACAGAAACTTCGTTAAACAGGGCTCTTTGCTTTTCGAGGCTCTCTGCTTTAGCAAGTTTTTCAGTTGCCTTTACAAGTTTTGCCTGCTGCGGAAAATGGTCTTCACTCCTGATCAGCTGCAGCAGCGTTTGCGAATGTTGCGTTACCTGTTTACTTTCACCATTTACAAGTGCATTCTTGATATTGACATAATTGGTTAGCAGGTTATCTGCATGCTGTGCAAAAAGGGTGAATCCTGAGAGGATGATGCCTATTGCGATGATTATATTTCTCATGGTTTAATTATTTATTTTGATTATTGGTAAAAGGTTCTGCTTTAAATCCTGTTTTATGAATCAGATCAACAACCTGCTGTTCCGTCATTCCTTCGGTTTTTACGGTAAGTATCTTGTCTTTATTTTCCGTATTCACATCCCACCTGCAAATACCTTCGGCCTGATCTAAATGTGTTTTCACAGAGGCAACACAGCCACTGCAATTAATATTTGTTTTGAACTGAAATTCCTTGTCTTCCATTTTTTTGAATTAACGATACCACAATTATTTACTGCAACATGAGGTGTTACATGTTGAACCCTCAGGTTTTTCTTCTGAAGAAATGTCATAACCTGCATGGGTTATTGCACGCTCTATTTCCGTTCTCATGTCTGCTGATATGGCCGAAACGGTGAGCTTCCCAGGTTGCAGGTGTTGAACCTGAACCCCATCAATTGTTTTTACTGCATTGCTTACCCGTGTTTGGCAGTGTGTGCTTTGCATACCGGGTATCTGAATTGTTATCTGTTCCATTGTTGTTTTTTTTTACGATACAAAGTTGAGGCAACAGCACTTACCAACCTTTGTGTAATTTTGTGTTTGATTTATGAGATTTACTGATTTACTTTTTCCATTTTAAACGCAAGCTGTTGCTCACAACACTTACACTGCTCAATGCCATTGCTGCTCCGGCAATCATCGGATTTAAGAGAAAACCATTAATGGGGTATAGAATTCCTGCTGCCACCGGAATACCAATCAGGTTATAAATAAATGCCCAGAACAGGTTTTGCTTAATGGTAGCCACCGTTTGCGCAGATAGCTTTATGGCCTGAGGAATTTTCATCAGGTCTGATGAAATGATGGTAATTTTAGCTACATCCATAGCAATATCACTTCCTTTACCCATAGCGATGCTTACATCAGCAGTAGCCAGAGCGGTACTGTCGTTAATACCATCACCTGCCATGGCAACTATATTGCCTTGTTGCTGCAATTGCTTAACAAATTCTGCTTTTTGTCCGGGTAATACTTCTGCCTGATAATGTCTGATTCCGGTTTGCTGTGCAATGGCTTTTGCAGTAGCTTCGTGATCACCTGTTAGCATATAAACCTCAATGCCCATATCCTGCAGATGTTTAATAGCTTCTGCTGAGGTTGCTTTCACCCTGTCAGAAATAGCCATTACTGAGAGGGCTTGTTTACTGTCGGCAAACCAGATCAGGGTTTGGGCCTGTTTGCGCCATTCATCGGCTTGTTTTTGCAACACATCCGGAATATTAATTTTACGTTCGGCCAACAGTTTGGTATTGCCCACCAGATAGGTTTCATTTTGGTAAACAGCACTACCACCCATACCGGTAATGCTGGAAAAATTATTTACCTGTGCTGCTTCGGTTTGGTCGAGGTATTTCACTACAGCTTCGGCCAATGGATGCTCTGATTGTTTTTCCATACCCAGTAGAATGCCTTTTGCCGGGTGATTGCGATGAATCCATAAAATACCGGTAACCTGAGGCCGGCCCTCGGTAATGGTTCCTGTTTTATCCAGCACTATTGCTGTTACATTTCTGGCTGTTTCAAGACTTTCCGCATCTTTTATGAGTATACCCTGTTCTGCACCCTTGCCAACACCCACCATTATGGCGGTAGGGGTAGCCAGTCCCAATGCACAGGGGCAGGCAATTACCAGAACGGTAACCGCTGCGAGGAGGCCCTGAACAATACCATTATCTCCACCCCATAAGAGCCAAAGTAAAAATGTAAGTGCAGCGATACCCATAACCACGGGCACAAATATTCCGGCTATTTTATCTACCAGTTTTTGTACTGGTGCCCTGGAGCCTTGCGCATCCTGCACCATAGCTATAATCTGAGCCAGCATGGTATCCTTACCTACTTTTAATGCGCTGAACTGAAAACTGCCCTTTTGATTGATGGTGCCTGCAAATACTTTTTCATTTTCTTTTTTCTGCACAGGAACAGACTCCCCGCTCAGCATGCTTTCATCCACATAAGAACGGCCGGAAGTTACTATGCCATCAACAGCAATTTTTTCGCCCGGCTTTACTAAAATGATATCACCTGGTATTACGTCTTCTACCATTATCTGCTTTTCCAATCCATCAGGCTTTATCACCGTTACGGTTTTGGGTTGCAGGCCCATCAGTTTTTTTATGGCCGAGGAAGTATTGCCTTTAGCTTTTTCCTCCAGCAATTTTCCGAGCAGGATAAAGGCCACAATCACTGCTGCCGCCTCAAAATATACATGGGCATGTAATCCCCTCTGATGCCAAAAATCGGCAAACAACATATTAAACACACTAAACAGATAGGCTATACCTGTGCTTAATGCCACAAGGGTATCCATATTGGCCGAACGGTGTTTGGCCTGTTTCCATGCATTGATGTAAAAATCCTTGCCAAGCCACCACACTACCGGGGTTGAAAATAGCCACATAAACAGGTTTGCATAAGGCATATCCATAAAGAACATCCCAATTATCACCACGGGAAGCGATAAAAAAATGGACAGCATGGTGTTGGTTTTAAGCTTGCTTAACCGGTTGGCCTGAATCGTTTCCAATGTATCATGCCGGCTGTTTTTATCTTCAATCAATAAATCATAACCGATGGATTGCACAGCCTGTCTAAGCTTTTGCTCATTAATAAGATCAGACAGGTATTCCACGGTGAGGTTACCTGTAGCAAAGTTCACAGCAGCATCAATAACCCCCTGCTGATATTTTACTATACTTTGAGCACTACCTGCACAGGAGGCACAAGTCATACCCAACACCGGATAGGTAGCCTTTACGGAGGCTACCCCATAACCAAGTGACTTGATTTTTTTTACTGCTTCAGTAACCACCTCATGATTAGCTGTTGTAATTACTGCCCTGCGGTTGTTTAATTCTACTTTGTGAGAAATGATGCCCTTAACCTGCGCCAATCCCTTATCTACGATTAATGCACAATGGTCGCTTTCCACACCTTCCAATGGAAGATAAATGGTATCCTGATGATTTGTTGCCATAAGACTTATTTTAAAGTGCAAAGTTGGCAACAAAAAGAAGCACGTTTATTATGATATTTTGGGAATGATGTATAAGATTTACACCCGATCCAAAGGCTTGCGCTTTTCTTCTTTGATTTGTTTAAAATGACTCGGTGTGAGGCCGGTTACTTTTTTAAACTGATTGCTTAGGTATGCCACATTTGAATAATTAAGACGATAAGCAATCTCACTCAGCGTTAATTCATCATATACCAGAAGTTCCTTTACCTTTTCAATTTTTTGCGCAATAAAGTATTTTTCAATCGTGGTTCCTTCAACCTCCGAAAACAAGTTGGATAAATAATTATAATCGTGATTTAATTTGCTGCTTAATACACCTGAAAGATTGGTTTTGATATCATTGTCTTGGTGATGAACCAACTCAATAATGATATTTTTTATTTTTTCTATGGTTCTGCTCTTTTTATCATCTATTAATTCAAAACCCAATGGTGGTAGGGTAAGTTCAAAAACCGCTTTTTGATCCTGCGTGATCTCGCTTTCGAGTAAAACTTCACCTAAGGTGATATTTTTCGTCTTTATGCCAAGCCTATCTGCCTCCTGTTGCACCACCATTATACAGCGGTTACAAACCATATTCTTTATATAAAGTTTCATCAAACTTATTTTCCGTTTAACAAGTTGCAAACTTACAAAATATTATTATCGCAACTGCATCTTCTGGTTGACGAAGGATAGTTTAATATCCGTAAAAGCCAAGTTGGTTTGTTTCTGAATGCTGTCAACAAAAACAATATTTCCTCTTATTTTCTCTTATTGATAACATACAGCAACGCTGCAGAAATCAAACACATCACAATAGAAGCCGCGATAAGTGAAGCCTCTTTTTGTAAAATTCCAATAACAAAGTCGCCAGCAAACATCACCAAAAAGAAAATATAGGAGATGGTAAGCATTGAAGCTGATTTTTTAATGGTGGCAACAGCAAAAATAAAACCCAGGGCAAATTGCCGGGCTGCCCACATATAAATTAAGTAATTAACGCCTCTTGCATTCAGGTCCACCATTTCCAAAACCGATTCCGGAGACAGGCATAAGGAAAAACTTACCATTAGTTCAAGCAATGCAAATATGCCGGATACAATCAGTATCCATTTAGGTAATATTTTTTGTTCGTGGGTTATCATTTCTTTTTCTTTGTTTTTTGTGGTGGGTCTGATTTATCAAAATATAGGGAGCAAAGTGAAGAATAGCGCAACAGCAATTTAATGGTTTGTTTCGAAATACAGATACCTCTCACAAAAACATTCGCTTACATAGAGCATTGATATTTATTATTGGGCGAATACCTCCAAATGGCACCAAAGAATGGACTAAATAAAAAAGATAACACATTCCCTACCGAATTTTTATGTTTATTGCGGTTCTTCCTGTTTCTCCATAAAACATGAATACTTCGACTTCAAACCGATGAAAAAACTACAGGATGCCATATTGGCTCCGGAATCTGATTATTTATATGTTGAAACCTCCGGAATTCCCAATTCAGGTAAAGGCCTGCATACAGCCATTCCTATTTTTAAAGACGAGATTATAGCGCGTTTTAAAGGAGAAATCTTAACGGCAACTGAGGCGCAGGAAAGGGTTACCCAAAATAAGGACCAGTATTTTATAGCCATGCTCAACGGAACCATGATGGATTCTGCCAATACCCCGTGTTTTGCCAAATATGCCAATGATGCAAGAAACTCCTCATTCAGAAATAATGCAACCATCACCCTGGATGAAAACAATACAGTTTGCCTCATAGCTTCGAGAAAAATAAAACAGGGGGAAGAGATATTTTGCAGTTATGGGGAAGCCTACTGGAAAAAACATGGTTAAATCTTATTGACCTGCATCGATTTTCTTTCTGTTTTGTAAGCTTAAAACACCAGCCACACAAAACATAGCATCGAAATAATGTTGTAATATTTTATTACAAAACTTAGGATTACTAAAATATGACAATTCCCTCTTAAATTGGCAAAGCTCCCGAAAGCCTTTGTTTTATAGCCTTCCCTGATGGCGACATCTTGTTTTCTTTTCCTTGAATGAAAATATTGACAACCGTCATATTATCACATTACACCTGCCTATACTTTCGGCCTACCAACATCTTATAGCTTAACAGAAAACAGCTCTAACATTTTTCTCCATTGTAAGAGCCACAAACAGATATAACCTATGTACTCCAAAAATACACCAAAAGACTCAGATATAGAACTGGTTTACCTGATGAACCAGAGCATTGATATTATTTGTGTATTTGATCTCAACAGAAGATTTAGTACCGTGAGTCGTTCATTTGAAACAACCCTGGGTTATGCTGCCGAAGAAGTAATAGGCAAAAAGTATATAGAATTTGTACATCCTGGCGATACAGATCATGTAATGAGTACATCAAAACGAATGCGGGCAGAAGGCAGGGACCTGATCAATTTTGAGGTGCGGTGCAGGCATAAAGAGGGGCATTATGTTTTAATGGACTGGTCTATCCGCTGGGACAATGAATTACAAAAATCATTTGCAGTAGCCAGGGATATTACAGATAAAAGAAGGGCGGACATGCTGCTTAAAGAATCCATTGAAAAATACCAGAGTACTTTTGATCTGAGTCCATTTCCTATTTTTCTGATAGATGAGGAAACAACCTGTTTTGTGGATGTAAACGAAGCGGCACTGGAGCTTTACGGATACAGCAGAAATGAGTTTCTTTCCATGAAAGCAGAACAAATAAGGCCTCAGCATGAGGTAGAACGGTTCAAACAAATCTGGAATAGCACAACCTTATCCAGTGGAACATTTAAATCTGCAGGATTAATCCACAGAAAAAAAAATGGGGAGTGTATACAGGTAGATTTGAAAATAAACCCCATTACTTTACATGGCAGACAAACAAGACTGGTTGCCATTCTGGATGTTACCCAATCTCTGGCGTACGAAGCACAATTAATGGCCATAAATAAACAGTTGAAAAATGCCGAAGAGATAGCCAAATTGGGTTACTGGGAAGCAGCGCTGGACGATTCTTATTCTTTTTGGTCGGATGAAACTTACCGGATATGGGGACTTGAAAGAGATACTTTTCAACCGGATTTTAAAAAGTATTTAAACACCATTCACCCGGAAGACCAGGAACGGTTTTACAGCTACCAAAACAAGATCATACAAGGCAAAAACAGCGATGATTTTGAATACCGCATTGTTTTACCTGACCAATCCGTAAAGTATATTTTTCAGCGCACAGCATTGGTATCAGAGGCAAAGGGAATTCCTCAAAAATTGCAGGGAATTGTATTGGATATTACCTCACAAAAACAACGGGAGCAGGAAATTCAATTAAGCAACGATCGTTTTGAAATGGTATTAAAAGCTACCAACGAGGCCATCTGGGACTGGGATATTCTCACCGGTAAATCTATTTGGGGACGCGGGTTTAATGATATTTTCGGATATGATATTAATGACGAAAACAAATCGTGGTCGAGCCATATACACCCTCATGACCGGGAAGAAGTACTTTATGATTTGCATGAAGCGGTTTTTAACAGCCATTCAGAAGTATTTTATAAAGAGTACCGTTATTACCGGGCCAATGGAGAACTTGCATACGTAAAAGACAGGGGATATATTTTAAGGGATGCGGCAGGCAATGCCCTTCGGGTAGTGGGTTCCATTTTGGATGTAACGACCTCCAGGCAACAACTTTTTAAAATAAAAGATCAGAACCAGCGCCTGATGGATATTGCCTGGACCCAATCTCATCTGGTAAGGGCTCCGGTTTCGCGTATGCTGGGGTTGGTAGATATGTTAACCCATACACCTCCCCGTGACACGGAAACCATTACTACGGGGTTAGCCTTTATCAGTGAATCATTAAAAGAACTTGATCATATTATCAGGTCGGTGGTGAAAAAAACTGACGGGCTTGACCAACTGAAGGAAGAGGAAGAGGCAGAAGAATATACCATGCATAAAACAGGTTCCGATTAATGAAAAAAGGGAGTAGCTTATCTGCTCTGCATTCCCAACAGAAACAGCCTAACCGCGTAGCTCTTCTCTCCCATCGGCATGCCGGGCAAACCTTCCCTTATCTCTTGGGTGTACCTGATCATAACGCGACCATGGCCAGCCTCCGAATTTTGTTTTATGGTAATCTTCAAAAGCCTTGTTAATCTCTTCCTTGGTATTCATTACAAATGGACCGTACTGCATTACCTGCTCTCCTATTGGTTTGCCCTGGAGCAATAAGATTCCCGCCTCTGTATTTCCGTTATGGATAACTACATCCTTATCAGAAACAAGTTCAATAGCCTGATAGGATTTTACCACCTGTCCACCCAATTCCAATTGTTCTCCCTGATAAAAATACATATTCCTGTTAATACCCGCAGCAGTTTTAGGAAGGGTCCATATTGCACCTGCTTCCATTTTTATATTCCACACAGCAACATGGTGTTCAGCATTGGCAGCCCATGAATCAGGTGGTGGTACCGGGGCTTTTTTGTTTCCTAAAATACCTGCAATTACTTCAACAGTGGTTTTTTTACCAGCTTTGTCGGCATGTTTGTATTTGGGAATATCTTCTCCCCACAACATTTTAAAATGAGGTTCTACCATTTTTTGCCGGGCTGGCAGGTTTAACCAGATCTGAAAAAGCTCCAGCGGATTGTCTTTGTCTTTTTTTAATAAAGGAAACATTTCGGAATGTTGAACCCCTTTGCCTGCCGTCATCCATTGTACATCACCATTGCCATAACGACCAGCCGCACCCATAGAGTCGGCATGATCTACAAGGCCTTTCCTAACTACGGTAATGGTTTCGAAGCCACGGTGCGGGTGACCGGGAAAACCAGGCACCACATTGCCATGATACATACGGAACCCATCTTTAATGATAAAATCATCGCCCATTTGCCTGCCTTTTAATTTAGCGGCCGGAGGTCCCATCTGATCATTTCCGGCAGGAAAAAAATCCTCATGATGCACACAAAACAAAAACGGATCAGCCGTTTCCCACTGAAATCCCATTGGCTTTACTCCTTTTACCGGATTGTCTTTTTCCATTACCGTATCGTATCCTTTTTTTATACTTTTTGCTGCGCTACCCAGTGGTGCGGTGAGTAGTGCTGTAACGCCCAAAGAGAGGCGCGAAATAAAACTTCTTCTATGCAATTTATCTTCCATAACCTTAAACATTGGTTATACGAAATAACAACTTTTATTTAATAGTTGTTTATACAATTGTTCATTCAGTTAGCTAACCCGAAAAGGCAGAATACAAGTTATCTGCATAGGGGTTAAGCCTGCTAAAAGTATCCTTAGAAAATACGATTCATTATATCGAATACGTTTTAACCGCAAAACAATGCCCCATGAAAACAATATATTGGTTATTACTTACTACAGTACTGCTGGCAGCATGCCAGGGACCAGCAACACTTCACAAGGAACGAACAAGCCATTCTGACAAAGAAAATTACTTTGCCAGCGATATTAAACGGAAAATTGTTTATGATGCCTCCATGCGCCTGGATGTAAAAAATGTTGACTCTGCACTGGTTGCTGCCAAGGAAATTGCAAAAAAATACGAAGGTTATACCCAGTCCATCGAAACAAGCAGCACCACCATCAGGATAAAAAACACCCGGTTAAATGAAGCCATGCATGACCTATCGAAACTTGGAAAAATAAAATGGAAGACCATAAAAGGTGATGATGTGACTGAGTCATATACGGATTACCAGATCAGACTTGACAATGCGGAAAAGACCCGGGCCAGGTATCTGGAATTACTAAACAAGGCAACTACAGTAGATGAAATACTGAAAATAGAAAAGGAACTGGAAAGGTTAAATGAAAATATTGACCTGATAAAAGGCAAAATGAACCGTATTGATCACCTCGCTTCTTTTTCAACGGTAACTGTGTATTTTCAGGAGAAAACCAAACCGGGTATTTTAGGATATCCCATTATTGGTATTTACAAAGGTATTAAGTGGTTATTTGTGAGAAACTAAACTTTATTCCTTCACAAACTTTGTGGCTTTGCCTTCAGCAATCAAAATATATGTTCCGGGAGAGAGGCTGTTCACTCCAATGCCTCCGTCTGCAGGAATTAAACCTTCTTTTATTGTTCTGCCAAAAACATCAAGAATACGGTAAAATGTTTCGGCTTTTACACCCGTGGTGAATATGTTACCCGAAGCCGGGTTGGGAAATATTTCCTGTTTTAAGCTTTCTGTTTGTTGATCTTCTAAACCTGTATTAAACGCAGTATATGTGTAAAATGATTTAGAGAAATTAAATGTTTCCACATCGAGTCCGGTACCAATATATGCTTTGTTGTTTAATACAAAACCAACACCCCATCCGCATTCAGCACCCGGGTAATTGCCGAGTTTAATCCAACTGCCGTTTACCGGATTAAAAAGATAAAAGTCCTGATTAGAAACCCCGAAATCAGTTTGCCCAAGTCCGGTGTAAATAAAACCACCCAGGCTAAATGCTAAACCGGCATTTCTGGCCGCTCCGGGAAATGTTACTGTCTTACTCCATGTTTGTTGCTGAATATCCATTTCATAAACATCGTTGTTATATGCGCTGTTTGATGTGGACCCGTGAACAAAGTATATTTTATTGCCATGCGAAAAGAAAGAAGGAAAAGCAACCGCTATAGGTAAGTCGGCCAGTTTGGTCCAGGTATCGGTGGCGGGGAAATATTCATAACAATCTTTGTAAATATTTCCATAACCGCTGCCATTAAACTGATCTGCACCACCTGCCACAAATATTCTGTTGTTATTGCTCCATGTGGCCATGCCTACCCGTTTTCCTCCGGGAAAATCGGCTAACCTGGTCCAGGTATCATTTGCCGGATTATACTTCCAAACTTCTGCAAGTGCATATCCAAATGCAGAATCTCCGCCAGCTACATAACCAAAACCATTATGCTCAAATGATGCTGCAAAAGCCCTTTTAAAACCATTGGCTACTGTATTCAGTTGACTGAATTGTTGTGTTCCCTCATTAAACTTCCACATATCATTAAGCAATATGCCTCCCCCCACATACGCAGTACCATTAATAACAAAAGTAAAGGCACCATCCCGCTCTTCACCCTGAAAACTGATGGGTGAAGTACTCCATTGAGCCATTGCAGGGTGAAACAAGGCAGATAATACCAAACATGCTGTAGTAAAGATCGTTTTCATAAGCGGCTGATTTTTATGAACAAGGTACTTCCCTCTTTTTAACAGCGCATCCTAACAAAACATAAACATGATTAAAAATGATTAAATTACATCAGCGGTTCATCAGGTACTCTATCTCCTTCACTTCAACCGGAATACTTTCCATCAGATCAGTATTGCCATCAGGAGTAAGCAACAGGTTGTTTTCAATTCTTACACCCATAGCCTCTTCCTGAATATAAATACCAGGCTCGTTGGTGCATACCCAACCGGCTTCCAGTGGTTGGCTGTAATCGCCTACATCGTGAACATCGAGCCCTATTAAATGGGAAAACCGGTGGTAACAATACTTATCCAGCAAGGCCTGTTTATTGCTGCCGCGTATATCATTGCCGGTGCATAAAGAAAGACCTACCAGTTGCTCGAGCAATAACTCATTACATTGTTCCTGCAATACTTCCATCAGCACCCCGGGCTTCACCAGCTTTTTCATTTCCCGGTGTACATACAAAACGGCCTCATACAATTGTTTTTGCCTGCCGGTATATCGTCCATCTGCAGGTATGGTTCTGGTAAGATCTGATTGGTACCCGATATAAGAAGCAGCGGCATCAATCAGCACCAGTTCACCTGCACCAATATGTTTGTGGTTACTGTTATAATGAAGAATGCAGGTATCGGCACCCGAAGCTACAATAGGCTGGTAATCGGCCCAGGTGGCATGGTGTTGCAGGTACTCATGAATCATCTCTGCTTCTGCCTGTTTCTGATGAACTCCCGGTTTCACAAACTTTAGCACCCTTTTAAATCCCTGCTCTGTAATATATGCCGCATGTTTCATCACGGCTATTTCTTCATCCTGCTTTTTAATGCGTAGCAAAGCCATCAAAGGAGCCAGGCGTTCATACTGATGCAAGCCATAATTTTCCCTGCACCAGTTTCTGAAACGATCGTCACGTGTTTGTATACTCACCTTTGCGCGGCTATGCTCATTTGCATTCAGGTAAATGTTTGCAGCATCAAAAACCACCTGTTTAAAAAAAGATAAAAACTCATCTATATACCTTACCTCTTTAATGCCAGATATGGCTGAAGCTTCCTGTTGGCTTAGCTTATGCCCTTCCCATTTGGTTCTTACCTCATCAGGCCTCAGGATAAAAAGTACTTCTTTTTGCCATGCGTGTCTGGCATCAGGAAATAAAACCAATAACGTTTCTTCCTGCCGGATACCGGTTAAATAATACAGGTCGTTGTGTTGTTTAAAAGGGAAAGTGCCATCGGCATTGGTGGGCAATACATCATTGCTGTTTACCACCGCAAGCGATTGGATTTTTAATAAACCGGCAAGGCGGTTTCTGTTTCCTGTAAAAAAGTCGGGAGTAAATGGTACCGTTTTCATGGTACAAAACTGCACATGTGCCTGCAGTTAATTGGTGTAAAAAAACGACAAAATTATATGGCAGTATAACGCTTATAATCTTTCATAAAATGCGAAAAATCGCAATAACCCAGTTCTTCATAGTCGGCTGCATAACCCAGTTTGCTGTATACCTGCAATGCTTTTCTGAATCGAAGCACCTGAAGACATTGTCCGGGGCTTAAACCCAACTCCTGCATAAAATACCGTTGCAGCGATCGTTTGGTAATATGTAATTGTGCAGCCATTTTTTCTATAGAACCACTGCCTGCCAAATCCTTATTTAATGCTGCCTTTACCAATTGTATTTTAAAGGATTGCCCCTCCTGCCTGCGCAAATATCCGGTGAGCAAACGGTTGAGCAATACGGTTTGTTTGTGAAAAGAATCAGCCTCGTACAACTGCTCCTCCACAAATTTCTCTTTTAAAAAACTGCTGATCTCAGCCATCCCATTGTTTAACTCAGAAGCAGATACCCCGAATGCCAGATTAATTCCTGCCGGTTTAAATTTTACCCCCAGCAAAAAATTATGTTGCAGGTGCGTATAAGTAAGGCTTTTGGTATGATGCCCGATAATGACACTGGAACCCAACTGCTCCTGTTGATCACCATGGCTAATTAAAAACGGACTTCCCAGGTTAAACACCATGGAAACATTAAGATTAGCAAAAATACGCTCGGCAAACTGATTCCCCTGAACCATAGCCTTGCGCAAATCGAGTTGCCAGTAAAACTCCACCATATCAGATAATGCGGCTGCGGGAGCAACAAATTGGTATTGCTCTTCAAAATGCTGCTGGTCTAATATTTCATGGTGGTTTACGCACACAAATCAAAAATACCTATTCTCCCTCACTTTTCACCAACAGATCCATATTCAACACATCAGTAATGCCAATATCCGAAGTAAAGTGAAAATCGTGACAGGCAATAACCATGGTTCCTTTAAAGGATTTCAATGCCATACGTAATTGTTCCGCAGCATCAGCATCTAAATGATTGGTGGGCTCATCAAGTATCAGCAAATCAACCGGCCCTGCAACCACCAGACAAGCCAGGGCTGCCCGCAACCGTTCACCACCACTAAGTGTATCAACAGGCTTATATACCTCCTCCTTATTAAAAAGAAAATAATCTAAAACGGTTCTGATATGTGCTTCTGAAGTATCTGACAGCGCATAACTCCGAAGGTTATCTAAAAGAGGGCTTTTGTCTTTAAGAAATGTGAGGTGCTGATCGATAACAAATACCTTTTTATATCCCCTTTTTATACTTCCTGTAAAAACTCTCTCCTCTCCTGTTATCAGTTGAAGGAAGGATGTTTTACCACTTCCATTGCTTCCCTCTATATGCCACTTCTCTCCTGCTTTAATAGTTATATTTAAGGGAACCCGCCACAAAGGATTTCCATCAGGAAATATATTTAAATCAATTGCTTCAACCATTATTTTCCCTTTGCCTGATACGGGACTTTCCAATACCACATCAACAAGAGAATGATCTGTTAGTTCAGCTTCTTTTTCCTCCAGACGTTCCTGCAATCTTATTTCCTTGTTCCGGTGACTCTCCTTTAGTTTTGCCAAAGTTGCTTCCCCTGACCCTCGTTTAATATCAATATCAAGCTTCGACTCTCCTGTATTTACAGACCTTCTCAACCCATCTGCATTTCTTTTTTCCTGTTTCAGGATGGTTTCCTGTTTTACCAGTCTGGCTTTTGTTATTGTTTTGCGGGCGTGACTGATTTGCTGAAACAATGCCTGCTGATGCACCTTTCGTTGTTCAAGGTAAAAATTGTAAGTGCCGGTATAATGATGCAATCCCTTTTCATTTAATACCAGGGTTTGGTTGCAAAGATTCAGTAACTCCCTGTCATGACTAATGAACAAGATGCTTCCTTTATAATTCCTGATCAGTTCATACAATACCAAACGGGATTTTCTGTCGAGATGATTGGTAGGTTCATCGAGCAAAAGCAAATCAGGGTTTGAGGATATGGAATGAAAAAATGCAAGCTTCGATAGTTCTCCTCCACTCAATCGATTTAAGGAATCACCAGGAAGAACATGGCTTAATCCTGCTTCCCGAAGAAAGTGTAACACCCTGATTTCCGTATCCCATTTGCCCTCAAGCAATATCAGGTCATCCTCACGCACATCTCCTGTTTCCATCCTTTTTAATGCAGATAAAATTTCCTCTACACCAAGAAAAGAGGCTATCGATTGATGCCTGTTTAGGGAGTGCAACTGGGGCATTACTGATATACTGCCGTTTAATGTAATGCTGCCCGACAGGGGTTTGATCTGTCCGCTGATGAGATTAAACAGGGTAGATTTACCAGATCCGTTACGTCCGGTCAGGCAATAAGTATCATGATGGATATGAAGGTGAAGGTTATTTAAAAGTAACGCACCATTGGGCAAAGCATAAGTGAGACCTTGTATAGATAATAAATACATAAACCAATATTTTTAAACGTAAAACAATTGCCATATCAGGCGATCTTAAAAGCTTAAAGAATATTAGTTCAGGTTCATTAGTGTACGATTAGTTTGCGGGTTGCTACCCCGCTATTGGTTGTTACTTGTATAATGTATAAACCGGAACGCAAGGATAACAGGGAAATTTCCAACTCAGCCTTGCTTTCATTTCCGGTTCGCATACAAACTTCGCCATTCAGATTTAAAATTGCAATACTTTCTATTTTATCTCCATCAGTTGCAAGGATAACAACCTTGCTGCCTGCCGGATTTGGATACATACTGAATGTGGATCCGGGCTCTGCCTTCCCTGTCGCTGTTGGCATAATGGCCGATGTATCGGTATAATACATTTTATTATCACCGTTTTGGATGGCATAAATTCTTCCGCCTGATGTTTCTGCAAAAAAGGTAGTTAAATAACAATCGGGTTCTATACCTCCCTGAATTTGTCCCCAATTACCTCCACGCGAAGACTTGAAATATGGCCCGCCAAGAGAAGAGGTAATTATAGCATTGAAGCTGCTGTAAACATGCCTTCCGTTTTTTGCAAAGTGAATGCTGTTAAATGGCCTGTATTGCCAGTTATACCCACTTCTGCTCATTCTTTCAGGTATCCATGGTGAGCCAAAAACAATATTATCCGTTGTGCTTTTTAACCCACCCGACATTTGATAATTCCCGCCTGAGCCATCGTATGCCATATACACCGAATCATACCTGTCGGTTTCCAAACTGGTAATTACATAAATGCTTGCTACTTCGTAAGTTTGTTCATTATTAAATTTTATTGGAGGTACACGGGTCCATGAGGCAGCCAGATTCTCTGAATAATAAATGCCACCACCTAATCCATCATAACTTGCCATTGCCGCATAAATCATATCATCAGATGTTACTGCCAGGTGTGTAATGGCTTTTCTGTAATTTATTCCTAAACTTTTTTGCACCCATGTAACCCCACCATCATTGGACATAAATACCCCATCGCCTTTATAATCATAAACATCCTTAGAAACTTCCACCACTTCAGCAGTTGACACAATTAATGCTGAATTGCTGAGTATTTCAATATCGGTTAAGGGGTATTGGGTAGGCACTGCAGACCTCTTCCAGGTAAGTCCATTATTAACTGAGCTAAATACCGTATTGCCTCCAATAGCATACATTTTGCCTTGTGTAGCTACCAATATTTTTACTATGGCTGTATCTGTATTCAACAATTTTGTCCAGGTACTTCCATTGTTGTCCGATGTATAAATACCATCCCTGATAGTACCTGTAAAAAGATCATTAGTTACGGTATCAACCGCTATAGATATCATACCTGAAACTGCCGGAGCAGCAGGGGTTTCTTTCCAGAAAGAATTTAACTGTGCAAACCCGTTAATCGCACATACACATAAACCTAAAGTAAAAATTTTCTTCATCATTTTTTAATCATTTACCACATTGAACATCTACAGCTCACTTTCGCTGCATATAGGAGACAATTTAATTGCTTAAAATACCCATAAAAAAAGCCCTCGCGGGCCTTTGTATTTTAATTTACTCTGATTTTAACCGACTTAAGATAATTATTTAAATAGTTAGAAATGGTTTTAAGGGAAATGAGTCCGATAATTTCCAGGATTTCTGTGGTTGAAATGTCCTCCATTTCGAAAAACTCCATTACAAGCTCAGGATATACATCGCCTCCTGAAAAATAAATGTACTCTGTTGCCAAAAGCAACCTGTTCAAGCGCTCATTTGAGGTGTGCTCATTAGAGATGATCGCTTTAATATCAGCCTCATCCATACCGGCCTGTTTAGCCAAAAAACTATGGCCTTTTACACATGACTCACAATTATTTAATGAGGATACTTTTAATTCAATGGCGTTAATTTCCATCCGGCTTAAACTGGCATGTTCCATAGTGATGGCGCCATCGGTGTATAATTTGGCAACGGCAGGACTTTTTTCTGCCATTTCTTTTATGACTCCGGGAACTGTACCAAAAGCTGTTTTGGCCAGTTCAAATATTTCTTCTTTTTGTATCATTTTATTACACCCGCATGTAATCGGGGACTCCGTTGATTATGTTGTTTTTAATTTCTTTTGGTGATAGGTTGAACGCTATGGCCTCTTCAATAAGTACCGGAAACTGCTCGTTGTTGGCAAAACGCAAAGCCACCATTTGCTCCGTGCTTAACCGACTCTCAGACTGCTCAAAGGATTTTCCCGTAAGCTGAAAATACCTGAGTCGTGTTTCAAGCCTGATAATCCTGTCTTGATTCTTTTTGGCATACTCCCTTGTTAAAAAAACACTGATATGTAAAAGAGAGGTAATAACCATTAACATGATACCTGCTAAATATTCTGATTGAATAACAAATTGCAATACAGATACCGGAATCAGAATTAGAGAACCCGGAATAAGCACATAGTGATAAACAGGGTGTACCCTTTTTGTATGAATTGATATTTTTTTCACGGTACTACTTTTTTATAAGCTTCGGCATATCATGCATAAACATCCATACATCCCCGTAACGCACCAGTTGATAATGGCTATGAAAATACTTCTCTTCGCTTTCAAGAATAACTTTTGCTGAAGCAATATTTCCTGACTCCTGAATAGACTCAATGGTAACTTTTCTGCTCTCTCCTCCTATTTTCCCCTCTCTCATCATTTGCAGATAGGTACTCTTGTCAAGCACAGTTGTTTTCCCCTCTTCAGGAAAATCATGCAGTACAACCCTGAAATCATTTGCCAATAATGCGGATACCTGATTGGTATCTCTTGCATCGGCAGCCATTACCAGGCTGCGGATGTTTTGTTCGATTTTTATTTTATCCATTTTACTTTGCTTAGCACCAGCCCTGGTTGGCTGAATGCGTTTGCAAAGCTGGACATAATCATTTTCCTGATTTTTGATTTAAGTCACAAAAACTACAGCTTAACCTTGGACCTTATCCTGCTGAGGGTTTCTCTGCGCATACCGAGAAAGGAGGCTATATATTGTAATGGCAGAACCCTGATCATATCGGGTGACTTTTTAAGCATAAACTCATAACGCTTCTCGGGATTATATAATGTATACATCTCCTTCCAGTCATTTTCTTCTACCAACATATTTTCCAGCATTTTCCTTCCCACAGTTTCCAGTTCCGGAGCCCTTTCATACAATCCCATCATATCTGCTTTTCTCAGCCTCACAATTACACCGGCACCCAATGACTGAATATTTATTTGAGAAGGTTGTTCAACATTTAGGCTTTTCAAATTGGTAAAACATTGTCCAGGTAAATACAAACCAACGGTAATCTCATCCCCGTCACTGTTATAAAACGACCTGAAGGCCCCGGAATAAATAAAATCAATATAGGCACAGGTATTTCCCTCCTCAAGTACCAGCGCATTTCTTTTAACTTCCGACACCTGCAGTTTCGGGCTCAAAACCGTCCACCCTTCCTCTGTGATAGATGCTTTTTCAGAGAGGTGCTTATAAAATGATAACAATGCCTGTTCGTTTAACCCATCCATTGCTGCAAAGTAAAATGAAAAAGGCAAACTATTGCTTGCCTTTTTCATTAAACACCTGTTGTTTCAGGAACCCTTTATCAACTCTATGCTGCAATTAATCCGAACCGTCTGACCAATGGACATACCTCCGGCTTCCAGAACGGAGTTATACTTCAATCCAAAATCGTATCTATCTATCTCACCCCAAACATTTACTCCCGCGCGTATGCCACCCCAGGGATCTTTTATGATTCCGCCAAATCTGGCATTGAGCATCACGCTTTGGGTTACCCCGTGCATGGTAAGATCTCCCATTACCTTATATTCATTACCCTTTATTCTGATGAACTTTTTGCCTTTAAAAACTATTTCAGGATACTTTTCTGTGTCGAAAAAATCAGCACTTCTCAGGTGTTTATCCCTGTCGGAATCCTTTGTATTGATGCTGTTTACCTTGATGTTCATGTCAAATTGAGCATCTGTAAAATCAGGTTTATCAGCCTTAACAGAAATGGTGTAATCATTAAACTCACCTTTTGTTTCTGTAATTACCAGGTGATCAATGGCAAAGTTGATGGAGCTGTGCGACTTATCCAGTTTCCATACGGTATTTGGTGTTTGAAGCGTAAACGACTGCAGAAACAAACCTGTTAATGCGAGTGTAAAAATTATTTTTTTCATATTGATGGATCGTATTAATTAGCTGCCATAAAAAAATTGCTCCTTTACTATTTTCCCGTTTTTCCAGTGTTGCACTGAAACCTGCGTATAGTTACGCACCCCCCATTCCCGGTGGGTGTAATCATAATGCCACTGCACCATACTGATATCGTTTCCATCAACAACGTGCAAGGGTTGAGCCTGCCTGAATGAGGTGATACTGGCAAAAAAAGTTTCCTCCCGTTTGCGGTTGGCCTCTTTGCCAATAGTGGGTGGTAGCTCATTTTCCTGCATCACCACATGCTCATCATAAAATTTTTCGAATGCCTCCATGGCTTTGCCTTGCATTACCATTTGGTTGAGGTTTGTAACGTTGTTCATTATTTGCTCCATATCAAAGATTATTATCGGGAGCAAAGGTCAGATAAGACACGGCAGCCTGCCTTAAGGCAGAATAAGAAATAAACTTGAACTGGATTAAGATTAAAATCCCTCAGTTCCTGATGCCAGTTGTTTACGGATCTTGCTTAAGAATTCAGGAGTCATACCAAGAAAGGATGCAATATGTACCTGGGCAATACGCTGTTCAAGCGAGGGGTACTTGCCAACAAAAAGCAGGTAACGTTCTTTAGCCGTCATGCTCAGGTTTTGAATGGTTCTTTCCTGCAAAGCCACAAAAGCGTTTTGAAGCAATATTCTGAACATCCGCTCAAATTTTGGAACCCGGAGATACAATTGCTCTATATCTTCCTTTGAAATTTGCCATACCTCACTATCCTCCAATGCATCAATATACAAAGAGGCTTCTTTGCCGGTAATAAAACTGGAAAGGTCGCTGGTCCACCAGTTTTCTACTGCAAACTGAACAATATGTTCTTCATCCTGGTGCAGGTAATAAGCGCGTAAACATCCTTTTATTACAAAATTTTCAAACCGGCACACATCACCTGCCTGAACGAGGTATTGCCTTTTCTTTAATTTCTTATGGCGAAGCACAGAAACAAAGAATTGTTCCTCATCAGGTGTGAGAGAAACATAGCGGCCAATGTATTCAAGGATGGTTTGATGCAGCGCTGACATTGCTGCAAAGAAAAGAATAATTATAATAAGGTAAAGGTGCAGGTAATCCCAACACAAAAATGACGGGGTAATTGTTGAACGCCAAAAATGGCTCTTGAGTGTATCCCCTTTTCTCCAAGAATCTGAACAAACAGATCAGATGCTCCGTTAACCACTTTTGGAGCCTCATCCCACGTTTTGGCAGCCTGATAATAAGCATCCATATGATTAAGTCCTTCTACCCGATCAAAACCCACTTTGGCATGTATCTGGGCAAGTACATTGAGTGCAGAAAGTTGCGAGGCTTTGTAACCATCTTCAGCAGTGAGATCGGTACCAAGCTCACCGGTGTATAAATAATTTCCGTTTAAGATGGGAAACTGAATAGCCACATAAGCTATTTGACCTCTTACATTTACCGATACGTAGGAACCTCCCGGGGTACTTACTTCCGGAAGGCTAAGACCGGCTTGTTTTAAGCGGGCAAGTATATCGTTGCTGGTAGTCATAAGAAAACGAATACTTAAACCAGCGCTCCGTTTTTTATTTCTTCAACCACACCCGGATCGAGCAAAGTAGTTGTGTCGCCAAGGTTGGCGGTTTCTCCCTCGGCAATTTTTCGTAAAATCCGTCTCATAATTTTTCCGCTGCGGGTTTTGGGCAAACCGGATACAAACTGAATTTTATCGGGTTTGGCAATAGGACCAATAATGCGCGAAACGGTTTGAATAATATCCTGACGGGTGAGCTGATCATCTCCATGTTTGCTATCAAATATCACATAAGCATAAATACCCTGGCCTTTTAAATCGTGCGGATATCCTACCACTGCACTTTCCACCACTCCGCTATGCATATTAATGGCATTCTCCACTTCTGCTGTTCCAATCCGGTGACCGCTCACATTTAATACATCGTCAACACGACCGGTAATCCGGTAGTTTCCATCTTCATCGCGTAAACAACCATCACCGGTAAAATACATATTTTCGTATGCAGCAAAATAGTTGGTGCGGCATCTTTCATGGTCTCCGTATGTTGTCCGGATCATTCCCGGCCATGGAAGTTTAATACATAAATTGCCACTCACCCCATTACCTTCCAGCTCTTTCCCGTTCTCATCTACCAAAACCGGCAAAATTCCGGGCAAAGGCAATGTAGCAAAAGCAGGCTTATGTGGGGTAACTCCTGCCAGGTTAGATATCATAACACCCCCTGTTTCTGTTTGCCACCAGGTATCAACAACTGGGCATTTTTCTTTACCAATGTTTTTGTAGTACCATAACCATGCTTCTTCATTAATAGGTTCGCCCACCGAACCTAGTACTTTGAGTGAACTCAGGTCTTTGTCTTTTATATAATCCAAACCAAATGCCATTAAACTTCTGATGGCAGTTGGCGCAGTATATAAAATATCTACTTTATGTTTCTCTACAATATCCCAAAAACGGCCGGCATCGGGCCAGGTTGGAATTCCCTCGAACATCAGTGAGGTAGCTCCTGCGCTTAATGGCCCATATACAATATAACTGTGTCCGGTAATCCACCCGATATCGGCTGTGCAAAAATGAACTTGCCCGGGCTGATACTGAAATACATTAATAAAGGTATAATTGGTCCATACCATATAACCACCTTGTGTATGCACCACTCCCTTGGGTTTGCCGGTAGAACCTGACGTATAAAGAATAAACAAAGGATCTTCTGCTTCCATCACTTCTGCCGGGAAAGAAACTTTACCATCCTGTTCAATCTGGTGCTCCGCATGTTCCATTTCATCTTCCCACCAGAGATCGCGGCCTTTAATCATAGATACCGGTGTGCGTGTTCTGGTATACACAATTACCTTCTTCACCGTTTTGTTTCCAATCAGTGCATCATCAATTACACTTTTCAGCGGAATATCTTTATTGCCACGAAAAGCCCCATCGCAGGTGATGATATATTCTGCCTTTGCATCTTCCAGCCTATCGGCAATACTTTGGGCAGAAAAACCTCCGAAAATAACGCTATGAACGGCCCCTATTCTGGCACAACCCAATACGGCATAGGTAAGTTCAGGTACCATACCCATATATATACAAACACGGTCGCCTTTCTTCACCCCATTGTTTTTGAGCATTTGTGCAACCTGGCAAACCCTTTTGTGCAAACGGTTATAGGTTACAATCCTGGTGCGTTCTTCCGGGTTATTGGGCTCCCAAATAATGGCGGGTTTTTCACCAAACTCTTTCAGGTGACGGTCGATACAATTCTCTGTAATATTTAATTGTGCTCCTTTAAACCACTCTACTTTGGGCTCTTTAAAATTCCACTCCAGTACCTTGTCCCATTTTCTTTTCCAGGTAAAAGCCGAAGCAATCTCTCCCCAAAAAGCTTCGGGGTTTTCTATACTTTTTTGATAAACTTCTTTGTATTGTTCGGCTGTTTTAATCTGATAGGGGTATAACATGGTATTTCTGATTTAATGACTCAAATTAATATATTCTTAGCTATTTAACCGCTTTTTGATTTTACTTAAAAATTCAGCGCTCATTCCAAGGTAGGAGGCAATTGTTTTCTGTGGAAATCTCAACTCCAGACGAGGATATTTTTGAATAAAATTGACGTATCTCTCTTCTGCACTTAAACTTAAATTATGCAATACCCTCTCCTGAAAAGTGGCAAATGCACGCTGGGTAAGCTTTAGGAAATAAGTTTCTATAGCCGGTACCTCTTTGTATATGTCGTGCATATCATCACAACTGATTTCATACAATTCACAATCTTCAATGGCCTGCACATGAAGCAATGCAGGTTTTCCGGTAATATAACTCTGTATATCACTTATCCACCACCCTTCAATAGCAAACTGTATCACATGCTCAGCACCTTCTGCATCAATAAAGTAGGCTAAGGCAGCACCTTGTCTGATAAAATGTGTTTTGCGCACACTCGCTCCTTCATGCACCAGAAACTGTCCTTTTTTATACTTGCGTATCCGGCATTTCGACAACATATAATCAAACTCCTTATCCGTTAAAGGTACATGTTTTAGAATACTGTCTTTTAGCTGGTGGTGATCTGCTGGCATCATCAGTGACAAACATAATATTTCAAAATGAAACTTGAACTGGTTCAAGTTAATTTCATGTTCTGCTTCATTTTACAGCATCCGGGCGCTCCTGACCTTTGCCTCATCAATTTTAAACTATGAACACAGTAATTCTTTACTACAGTGGATATGGCCATACCCGCATGGTGGCCGAACACATTAAAAAAGGTATAAAGAAGCATGGTCATCAGGTTCATTTGCTTAGCACAGCAGATGTACATGATCAGATGCAACTTTTAGATGAAGCGGACACCATTGTATTTGGTTCACCCACTTATTTTGGAGATGTAGCCGCAGGTTTCAGACAATTTATGGAATCAACCGGGCGAATCTGGTACAACCAACAATGGCAAAACAAATTTGCCGCTGGCTTCACCAATTCATCAACACAAAGCGGAGATAAACTACACACGTTGATGAGCATTTTCTTGTTCGCCTCACAACATAGTATGATCTGGATTCCACTTGGTATTATGCCAAAGCATGATGCATCCGGACATCAGTTAGGTGAGCCTAACGGGCTGGGATCATATATGGGACTAATGACCGTTTCGGGAAACGATGCCAATGGATTTAGTGCCCCCTCCGACCTGCATACGGCTGAAGCATTCGGAGCGCGAATTGCTGCGCTCACTGATCAACTAAAGAACAAAACATCCTTAACCACCTTAAACCCTGTAAACCAATAACAACATGAGCGCATATTGCATATTTGACAATATTGAACTGATTGACATAAACAAGTTAAACAGCTATAAACAGCAGGTAGCTGAGATCGTAAAAAAATTCAATGGCCAATACCTTGTACTTGGCGGACGCCAGAGAATAATTGAAGGAGCATGGACTCCCACCTATCTGGTAATTATTGAATTCCCTGATTATGAGACGGCCAATGCCTGGTACGATTCACCAGAGTATAGTGATCTCAAAAAACTCAGGCTGGAGGGTGTTTTATGCAATGCAGTTATTACCGAAGGCATTAACAATAACATTTAATCATCATAAATATGAACTTACACACTTTATTATTTTCAACATCTACTACCTCAACCACCATCAACTGGAATGCTTTATTTCTGAGAACAACACTTGCCCTTGTGATGTGGCCACACGGAGCCCAGCTTTTACTGGGATGGTTTAACGGATACGGCTTTAGCGCCACTATGGAGTATTTTACACTCAAAGCAGGTTTGCCTTATTTAATTGCATTAATGGTTATTGGCATTGAATTTTTTATGCCGCTTTTATTATTAGCCGGTTTACTTACCCGATTTGCCGCATGTTCCATGTTTATTATAGTAACAGGGATGATTTTTAGCGGCCATTGGGAGCATGGTTTTTTTATGAACTGGTTTGGTAACCAACAGGGAGAAGGGATAGAATATCATCTGCTGTTACTTGGAATTTGTATGGCACTAATAATAAGCGGAAGCGGAAAATATTCAGCAGACCATTTGTTTACCCGAAAATAATCAGATACCACTTTGCCTTACACTTGCTTTAGATGGGGAGGTGATTTACAAACCATAAACAGACCTTATAATGAAATACCTTGCTTTCCTTTTACTTGCAGCAACTTCACTTTGTTCCCTGTCTCAACCTTTGCAATTGGAAACCATGGCTGGAAACAGAAATTTCTGGTACCAACACACCATCAGCAAATCCATACACAACTCAAAATGGGGCTTTTTTAATGTAAGCTCGCTTCATGCGTATGATGATAAGTTGTATCCTGATGAGTTGATGAGCCAGTCATACCTAAACTATTCGATTTCAAAACATATCAGAATAGGGGGAGGAACCTTTTATGCCAGCGTTCCGGGATTTAAGCCATCTGTCAATATTCAGTTCTCCGTTGGCGGAAAAAATTACTTCTTACTTGCAATTCCACGTATCGATGTTCATCATAAACCGTCATACGATATGATGATGCTTGCTGAAGCAAAACCTCAACTTACTCCTGGGATAAAAGCATACAGCCGGGTACAGGTGATGTTCAATTATACGCAGGGTATACATAACCGCAGTTATCAAAATATCAGGTTAGGGATTGACATGTTTTACTTTCAGGCAGGATTGGCAGCAAATTTTGATTCCTATGGAAAAGACCGGATTACGGAATACAACCTGGGTTTATTTATTAAAAAAGATTTGCCATAGAATGAGGTTAAAACACTCCACTTTTTTTATATAAAAAATACTGTGGACGTTTACCCAATACTTCGTAAAAGGTGTTGCTGAAACTTGATAAACTCCTGTACCCAACAGCTAAAGCAGTTTCGCTTACTCCGGCACCTGGTTTGGTGAGCATTTCAACAGCCGTAATAATTCTCAGAAGTTTTACATATTGGCTAAAAGGCATTTTAATTTCCTTAACAAATAAACGGTTCATCGTTCTTTCACTCATACCATGATAACGGGCAATGGCACCTGCGGGTGGCAATGACTCAAGTTCAGTTGCTATCTGCTCAAAAATATTATTTAACCGTTTATCTTCACTTGCTGGTATCTGTATACTGATTTCATTTTTAGCAAATTGGGGAAGTATCACTTTTATGGCATGCAGGAAAACCTGTTCTTCTGCTACAGGCTTCTCCTTCATTGGCCACCTCGCTGTAAATGAAATCATATCACACAATAATTGGGGGGTATGAAAAACAGCCACCCGGTTATAAAAAGGATCAGTTAATCCGTTGTGTTTGAGGTAAAGGGTTCTGAAGGTTAAATCCACAGATTCAGTTATAACGGCATGCTCCACTCCTTCAGGTATCCACGCAGCATGAAACGATGGAATGTAAAAAACGTCAAACCCTACATATAACCGCATGATGCCATTTTCAGCATAAATAAGTTGTCCCCTGTTGTGCCGATGCCATTCCGTTCTTGACCAACCTAACTGCTGATGATGGGCACAATCGCGTTGACCCGAAATGGACGTGATTACTTCACATTCTATTCTGCGGTATTTCATAACTGTCCGAAAATAACAAATAATTGTCCGGAGATAATAAATACGCCATAAAAAAAGCAATCAATTTTGCGTTTCCATGAACAGAAAAAACTTTATTAAACAAACCTCGGTGATATCGATTGCAGCCACAGGGGTTCCTTTTGCAACGTTTAACCAGATTACAACTAACCGGAATATGAACCTTACATTACTCAGAAACGCTACCTGTATTATTGACACAGGCGACTACCATATTTTAATTGATCCGATGCTTGCCGATAAAGACACATATGATCCGGTACGCTGGACCAGCAACGGAATACGCAACCCTATAGTAAACCTGCCGGTATCTGCCAGGGAGCTTAATCAACTGATTACCGATGTTGATGCCGTACTAATAACGCATACTCATAATGACCATTGGGATAAAAAGGCTCAGGAACTTATACCTAAGAATAAATTGATTTATTCTCAGCCTGAGGACGTTCAGAAAATACGGTCACAAGGATTTATAAAAGTAACAGGCATAAGTGATGAACTGCATCTGCGCGAACTCAGCATCATAAGAACTGCAGCGCAACATGGAACAGGTGAAATAGCCGAGCTGATGAGTCCTGTATCAGGGTTTGTTCTTGATAACGGGAAATGCAAGATATATATAGCCGGTGACACCATCTGGTACAGCGGTGTGAAGAAAACCATAGAACAATATCAACCTGATTATATTGTTTTAAATACAGGTGGAGCACGGTTTGATAAGGGTGACCCTATTATTATGACGGCTGAAGATGTAATGGAGGTATGCAAATACAGTGATGCAAAGAAAATTATCTGTGTGCATATGGAAGCAATAAATCATTGCTATCTGAAACGTGCTGAACTGAGAAAAACATTGGCAGCGGCATCTTTTAATAACCGGTGTATCGTGCCTGAAGATGGAGAAAAAATTAACCTGTGAAAACACACTAAATAAAAAAGCTGTGTCAGACTTACCGACACAGCTTTTTTATTCAAGTCAGGCGAATTAATGGTGATGTCCGCCCGGACCATGCACATGTCCGTGAGATAACTCTTCCCCACTGGCCTCACGCACATTCATTACCTCAATATCAAAGTTTAATTCAACCCCTGCAAGCGGGTGGTTTCCATCCACTGTTACCGTTTCGGCACCTATTTCTGTAATGGTTACAATAAAACGTTGCTCATCCGAACCGGCTTCAAACTCCATACCGGGCTTAATATCCTGACCACCAAATGCACTTAATGGCACCTGCTGAACCATTTCTTCGTTTCTAACACCATATCCTTTTTCAGGACTCACTTTAATCGTAAATTTTTCTCCGGCTTCTTTTCCTTCCAACCCTTCTTCCATCCCCGGGATTAAATGTCCAAGCCCCTGAATATAACTTAAAGGCTCATGCCCTGCACTTGAATCAATAACGGTTCCGGTGTTATTGGTTAGTGTATAATGAATAGAAACTACTTTGTGATTACTTACCTTCATAATGATTGTTTTTAACGGGACTAATGCCTCTGTTGATTAATTAATAAGCGGCAAATAATGATTTTATCTATGTAAAAACCAAGATTTAAGGCTGGTGTTTTTTGATTTGTTCCTTCCGTTCCTGCATTTGTTATACCTTGAAAATTACACGAAAAAAGGCCGATACTTCGTACCGGCCTTTTTAATGCAGAGAATAAATTTACTCTTTGGTAAACTTTGTTCTGATAATATCTCCTGATTCTAATTGGATAAGGCAGAAATAATTTCCCTTTGCCAGATGGCCAACAGACAGTTCAATAAAATTGGTTTGGTGTGTTTGCTGATCAATTACCTTTTTTCCGTTTAGGTCATACACACTTATCTGGCCTTTTTGCGCCCTGGTATTTTTAATCAGCACCGAATATTGATCTGATGCAGGATTTGGATATGCCTGATAAGAAACGATATTTACTTTAGGCTGGCCAAACAATCCCGTATTTAACCTGCTTGATTTAAGCTGAACTTCATCAATAGTAAGCATGCTGCCGGCTACGCGATTCATATCCGGTGATGACATAATAACAATATTTAACGTATCAGGTGCTATTGGCGCACTTATAGGAATTTCAAAATAGGTATAGGTGGAGGCAGGTGGAAGCATTTTGTTGTTGCCGGAAATGATACTACCACTTTTGTATAACATTACAGCCACCGTGCCCGAATCTGTACCTGGGGTTGAATATTTGTAATATCCGAACAGCGTATCGGCCGTTGCTGTGTATGGCACACCACCAAACGGAGGGCCTGACTGGTTTATTTTACCAACAGTAATTCCCGATTGGCTTACACCATTATCAAAGGGTTTGGTTTCCAGTTTTGCAGCAAAGCTACCTTTATAAGCATCGCTAGATTTTGAAATACCCTCTCCAAATCCTTCCCAGTTATTCACTTTATCTATGCTCATGGCGGTCCAGCTATCAAAGTTTCCGTTAGGAATAACCTGTGTAATACCGGTTCCACCAAAAGCAAGGTCATCAAAAGTAATGGTGCTTCCTATTGCCACACCTGAATTATCAATTAAATTGCTTGAAGCTGCGGCCATAATCACAGAATCGGGAGTAACTGCCAGTGTGAGGTTAAAGGAGAAAGCCGTAAATGTAGAAACGCTTCCCCCAATTTTAAAAACGTTCTGGCTTACAATGGCACCGCTCTTTTTAAAAATTACCAATAAAATAGCTGAATCGCTGCCAACCATGCTGCAGGTATATTTACCTGTAATGGTTGCCGGCATTTGTGAGTAGGGTATTCCTCCTTCACCTGCGGTAGGGTCGCCCATGGTATTGGTAAAATAACCACCCATGGTATCGGTTCCGGTCAGTTTTGTTTCCAGTTTAATGGCAGATCCGGTTGCACCCGTTACTTTAGTGGTGGTAAGAACTCCTGACTTTCTAAGCGACTCACGGTTGGAGTTTAGCCATCCGGTAGGATCATCAAAAGGTGTAGAGGTCCAGTTTTCAAATGCACCATTTGGAATGGTTTGCGCAAACGCATCGAGTTTACACAATAAAAGCAGTAGTAGTAGTTTTTTCATACCATTCAAAATTATAATGAAAACGGGTGAAAAAACCAGTACAAAAACCAGATTTACACACATCTACCCTTATTTATTACCTAAAAAACACCTAAAAACAGGACAATTTTGGCCTATAAAAATAAAAAATATTGTTTATCAATTAATTACACATATCTTGCAGCCTCATTTAATAACAACACAATACAATGCAAGAAGGAACAGTGAAGTTTTTCAACGAAACGAAAGGCTTCGGATTTATCACTCCTAACGAAGGACGTGAAGACATTTTCGTACATTCATCAGGTTTAATCGACCGTATTCGCGAGAATGACAAAGTAAAATTTGAAACAGAAAGAGGCAAAAAAGGTATCAACGCTATAAACGTTCAAACAATAGGCTAAGACCGTTTTTCTAATTCATTCAAGGCATATCGGTAACGGTATGCCTTTTTTTATGCAAAAAAAATCCCCGTCTGTTTTCAAACGGGGATTTTTTATTATTGGATAAAGGAAACCCTTAATGGTTCTCTCCCATGGCTACTATACCGCTATCTATCTGGTATTTACCCTGAGCTAATTTCTCCCTTACTTCAGCAAAAGCTTTAATGGTTTCATTCACATCAGCTAAAGAATGAACCGCAGTAGGTATAAGGCGCAACAAGATCATTCCTTTTGGAATAACCGGATATACCACTACCGAACAGAAAATTTTATAATTCTCTCTTAAATCATGCACCACTGCTGTAGCTTCTCCCACGGTTCCTTTCATCATTACAGGAGTAACGCAGGTATTTGTTTTCCCAATATCAAACCCTTGTTCCCTGAGACCACTTTGCAGGGCTTTCACAATTGTCCATAAGTTGCTGATAAACTCCGGATGATTTCTGATGAGTTCCAGGCGTTTTAAAGCACCCTTTACAATTGGCATGGGCAATGATTTGGCATAAATCTGCGAACGTAAATTATACCTGAGGTATTTGATCACCTCTTTTTTAGCTCCGATAAAACCACCAATTAATGCCATTGATTTGGCGAATGTGCCAAAATAAATATCTATACCGTCATTACAATCCTGTTCAAAACCTATTCCTCCGCCTGTGCTTCCCATGGTGCCAAATCCGTGCGCATCATCCACAAATAAACGGAAATTGTATTTTTCCTTGAGTGCTGCGATATCCTTAATTCTTCCCTGCTCACCGGTCATCCCGAATACTCCTTCAGTAATCACAAGAATACCTCCCGGAGTGCCTTCCACCAATTTGGTGGCTCTTTGCAACTGCACTTCCAGGTTGTCAATATCATTATGGGCAAATACAAAACGTTTACCCATATGCAGCCTCACCCCGTCAACAATACATGCATGGCTTTCGGCATCATATACAATCACATCGTGCCTGTCAACCAGCGCATCAATGGCACTTACCATTCCCTGATATCCATAATTAAGCAATACCGCATCTTCCTTACCCACAAAAGCTGCCAGTTCCCGGTCGAGTTGCTCGTGGAAAACAGAGTTCCCGCTCATCATACGAGCACCCATCGGATAAGCCAAACCATATTCCTGAGTAGCTTCTGTATCCACCTTGCGCACTTCCGGATGATTGGCCAAACCGAGGTAGTTATTTAAACTCCAGTTGAGCATCATTTGTCCCTTAAACTTCATGCGGGGGCCAATTTCCCCTTCTAACCTGGGGAACATATAATAGCCATAGGCATCATCAGCATGTTGTCCGAGAGGACCAGCTTTTTTATTCAGTTTTTCGAAAATATCCATTATACTATATTGTTATTTCGGGCGCGAAAATATGGCTATTACGGCAGATTTAATACACAATCCTGTGCATATCTGCACAAAAAATGCCCGGCTGGTTTACCGGGCATTTTCTAAAAATCAAATCTTTTCTATTTAACAGAGAATCTTTTGGAAGAAGTCTCTCCATCAGCATTGGTCACTTTTATAAAATAAATACCCGGACGCAGGGAGGTGCAATCAACCTGGTAATCGCCATTTTGCATCACCGTATAAGGTAAATTGATGCTTTTTCCGGTTAGGTCCAGAATAAGGATATGTTTGATCTTTGTATCGGTAGCCTTTAGTAATAATTGATCAACAACCGGATTTGGCAATAGCAACCAGCCCGCTGTTTTAGTGGCAACATCTTTAACCCCGGTATTGAGGTTTACAATATAAGCGCTTTTGTTAAGGGTGTTGGTTCCAATGGCATTGGTTACCTTTAATGATACATCATAAGTACCGGCCATATCAAATATCACTTTAGGGTTTTGGCTACTGGCTGATGTTCCTCCGGTAAATGTAACTGTATTGGGCGTAAATGTCCACAACCAGGCTGTTGGTGAGCCTTCGCTTGAATCGTAAAAGTTTACACTTGTTGATGTATTGGTGTGTTGCTTATCACTTACAAATTTTGCATGAGGTCCTTCTGCCACGGAAATCACGTCTACCCTGGTGGTATCATCAGAGCCTCCATCATACACAGCTGTAAGTTTTACGGTATATTTTCCGGTATCGGTAAAAAACAGTTTCACGGCATTGGATGTATTATTGGTTCCACCTGTATAAGTAAAAGTGCCGGGAGTTATAGTCCACAAAACCGATTTTGGACCATTTAAACTGGTACTGGTAAGCACACAGGTATCTGTTGAGTTCACAGCATAAAGGGTTTTATTTCCTCTGATGGTAAATCTTGCTTTATTGGTATAAGCTTCTGCACGGTAGCGATCTTTGTACCTGATGGTGGTTTGCCCGCCAGTACCGCTATTTACACGTATTTCAAGGATTGGAATTTTATGGCCTTTGGCTATCCATTTGTATTCTGTAAATGTTTGGGTGAAAGGAATTGGAAATGGAATTAAAGTACTCTTAATGGTATCTGTTGTAGTAACTGTACTTTTTATCCGCAAACAATTAAATGTTCCAAGAGGTGTGGTTATACTGCCCCAGGCATCTACCTCATTCACACGTTTGCCCACACCCGACATAGTGCCTATTACCGCATTTACTTCGCTTGAAACATAACTGTTGCTATCTGTATTGCCAAACGCAAGCGGGAACTTATAAACGATATCCTTACCTGTAAAGGTTTGAGATAAGGGCAATGGGGAGCCTGAAATTTCAAATCCCCTGCCATCGCAGGCAAACGAATTGCTGGTATTTTTATAAAACTGATACACATTATTTGCCTGAACGGTTCCAAAGTTGGCATTTGGTGCCTCGGTGCCGTAGGTAGAAGTGGCAAAGGATAGTACATATGCAAAGTTAATGGAAGATGCCGATTTAAAGGAAGCAATATCCTGTGACGCTGCTGTAAGATCACTGAAATCCCAGGTTTGGTTTGCCCCTGTTTGGCTTAACCTGGTTGTTACATCAACTGCTGTACCCACGCTAAATCTCACGGTATCGTTCAACTGTGGCATATCCGTATTGTTCACCGTAATTTGGGCATTGGTTGTTAATGCACCCATTAAAAACAAGTAAAGTATTTTTTTCATGGTAGTTTAATTCTCTGAAAGTGAATTGTTTTTCAATATTACTAAAAAGTTGCCTTAAACCTATAAAGCGGATTATCAGGCTTTGTATTAAACTTACAACATTAAGCCATGCTTTTTAACTCCTATACATACCTTATTTTTCTTCCGGTAGTGGTGCTGCTTTATTACCTCACCCCTTTCAAAAACCGCTGGGTACTGCTATTTGGAGCAAGTTGCTTTTTTTACATGTATTTTATTCCTTCCTACATTCTCATTCTTTTTTTACTGATTTTGATTGATTATGCGGCTGCCAGGTTTATTTATGCAGCCAGTGGTCAAAGAAAAAAATATATCCTGTGGATTAGTCTGGCAGCCAATATCGGGCTTTTGGCTTTTTTTAAATACCTCTATTTTTTTGATGACGTACTAAAAACGCTTGGGTCTCTGGGCGGTATAACCTTTACCAATAAGCTTCCGGAAATTATATTACCAATAGGGCTGTCATTCCATACGTTTCAAAGCATGGCATATACCATAGAGGTTTACAAGGGCAATCAGGAACCGGAAAAGCACCTGGGTATTTATTCCGTGTATGTGCTATTTTTTCCTCAAATGGTGGCCGGCCCTATTGAGCGTTTTGCCACGCTTGGCAATCAGCTTAAACAACAACACCCGTTTGATATAAGCCATATAAAAAACGGATTAAGACTGCTGCTGTTCGGTTATTTTATCAAAATGGCTGTAGCCGATCAGATAGCTCCTTTGGTTGATGTTTCCTTTCAGTCGGCAGCCAAACTATCTGCCACAGCAGCATGGCAAACCATGTTTTTATTCTCTTTTCAGATTTATGCCGATTTTTTTGGATACTCTACCATAGCTTTAGGCAGTGCACGTATGTTAGGCATTAACCTCATTGATAATTTCAGGGCACCATACCTGTCGCAAAACATTGGAGAATTTTGGAGCCGGTGGCATATTTCCCTTTCCACCTGGTTCAGGGATTACCTGTATATTCCGCTTGGAGGCAACAAAAGCAATACCTTCAGGTGGAGCCTTCATATCCTCATTGTATTTGCCATAAGTGGTTTGTGGCATGGAGCCAATTATACCTTTATCGTGTGGGGGCTCATACATGCCTGTTTATATTTTATTGCCCGTTTATTGCCGGCCCGTTTTTCAGCAAACAGCCATTTACTCTTAAAACTCCCTTCTATTCTGCTTACGTTTATAATGGTAAGTGTAGCCTGGGTATTTTTCAGGGCCGACAATTTTACGCAGGCCAAAACCATGCTTACCAAACTTTTTGATACAGGCGGAGAGCAACATATCTCTGTGCCAACATCACTGATTATTACCCTTGCCCTATTTATTACCTCTGATATATGGCTTAAGGGCAGGCGGTTTAATGAAAAAATAGACGCCTTTCCTTTTGCCCTGCGTTGGTTCATTTATGCCCTGCTCCTCTTTTGTACCATTGTATTTTGCGGAAATACAGAGCAACCATTTATATACTTTCAGTTTTGAAAAAACTTATCCCATACATATCATTAAGGCTTGTGCTGGCAGCAATACTGCTGGGCATTACCGGGTTTGTATACGAACATTTTTTCTGGACAGACGAAGTGAAAGCAAAAGCACCATTGTTGCTGGAAGTGCAGGAAAAATCTCACACTGCTGATGTATTGTATTTTGCTGAATCGTCTAATATCACCTATGCCGATACCGATTCTCTTAAGCTAAAAATCAGCGAATTAACCCAATATTATCTTCCCGGTTGCACCATCCAATCCATTGACCAGCCGGCAGGTCATGCCCGAAATTACCTGGCCCTAATAAAAAACCTGCCTGAGGATTGTCATACAAAAATACTGGTTGTTACCATGAACCTGCGTTCGTTTGATGCGGCCTGGATCCACTCGGAACTGGAAAACAACCTGAATATGATTGATCTGTATTATGAGCCCTGGCATCCGCTCATAAAGAAGCTGAAACTGAATTTCGGGATGTATGAGAAAAAAACAAAAAAGGAAAGAGAGGCCGATTGCGAGTACCAGTGGCGCCACGACACGTTGAGGTTTCCTTTTGCACACCAACAGGTAACCGTAAGAGACTGGGACAATTTTATGGCAAACGGGTATTACAAAAACGATGACAGCAGTTGGAATATGCCCAAAGTATCGCTGGCCTGCCATTATGTAAAGGGTTATGCTTTTCAGATTGATACCCTTAAAAACCCGCGTATAAAAGACTTTGACGGGATTGTGGCAGAGGCTAAAAAAAGGAACCTTAAACTGGTGTTAAACCTGATGGCTGAAAACATACAATACGCAGACAGCCTTGTGGGTAATCCGCTTACTTTTTTGATGAAACAAAACCGGGATTTGCTGGTGGCGCGTTATACCGCCATGGGAGCCACCGTGGTTGATAACCTGGAACTGGTGCCGGGGGCCGAATTTATTGACCAAAACTGGACCAGTGAACACTACTTTTTTAAAGGCAGAGACCTGATAGCACGCAACCTTGCAAGGGTGCTAAAAAACAGCTGTATAAACAACAATCAAAACAACTCAACCAATTAACAACAAGCAAGTTACAAGGTTATTAACACCTGCTTTTTTATTAAATTGGTAAGTCTCGGGTATAACTATACCTTTGATGTGAATTTAAACAACAAACAACATTGGGAAAACACATTTCATTCAGCAACAATAACACCCAATTTACTGCTGAGCTCAAGAAAAAAGTAGAAGATTACTTTTCAAACAATCAAATCAAATCAACCGGTTCATGGCGCCTGTATCACAAAACGCTTCTGCTTTGTGCATTTGCATTAGCCATCTATCTGATCTTAATTTTTGCATCCGCGCCAGTATGGGTTAATATCCTGCTTTGTGCCGTGCTTGGATTTAACTTTGCTGCTATTGGCTTTAATGTGATGCACGATGGTGCACATGGAAGTTATAGCAGCAAAAAATGGGTAAATGAGATGATGAGTTATTCATTAAACGTTTTAGGTGGCAGCTCATTTTTATGGAAAGTAAAACACAATGTGATGCACCACGCCTATACCAATATTGAAGGACATGATGACGATATTGATATTAAGCCATTGATCAGAACCAATATTCATCAGCCACGTCACTGGTACCACCGTTATCAGCATATCTATTCTTTTATACTCTATACCACCACTTATTTTGTATGGATTGCCATCAGGGATTTTACCAAATACTTCAGCGGTAAGGTAAGCGACAGAAAATTTGCGAAGATGAAAACCCGCGAGCATTTCGGTTTCTGGATAAGCAAAGTGGTTTATGCATTGGTATTTATAGTTATTCCTATTGCCGTAGTTGGCTGGGCTCATGCATTAATCGGTTACCTGATTATATGTGCAGTTTGTGGCCTGGTATTAAGTATTGTATTCCAGTTGGCGCATGTGGTAGAAGATTCAGACTTCCCAATGCCTGATGAAAAAACAAACAAAATTGAGCAAAGCTGGTTCATTCACCAATTATCTACCACTGCAAATTTTGCCACCAAAAGTAAACTGGTATCATGGTTTGTAGGCGGCTTAAACTTTCAGGTAGAACACCACCTGTTTCCCAAAATCAGCCATATTCATTATCCGGCCATTAATAAGCTGGTAAAGGAGCTGTGTGCCAAGTATGAGGTAAAATATATTGAGTACCCAACTGTATTAAGTGCTTTACAGGCGCATGTAGCTCACCTGCGTATTGTTGGTGCAGCCTGATCAAAGCGGAACCTCCTTTAACCTTGTGCTCACCGGGTGTGCCTGCTCCCTGTCTATATTATGCAGGCGCTCCATCAGGTGAACTTCTATATACAGGAAATCGTATTCCTCCTTTACTATGCCCCTGATCCGGTAACAGCCCGGCCCCTGAAACGGGTAACTGGCAGCCGACTGCGGGAAATGAACCGTATCAATCCACTCTCCTTTTACATCCACAAATGTTCCGAAATACATCTGTTCACCCTTGGCTGTGCGGGTGTTTTTGGTAGCAACCCGGTATCCTGTAATGGTTACCTCTTTTGATATGAGCTGCTTTAACTGAGAAGCCAGCAGCCATTCTTCAGGTTTTTCCTTTAACAAATCAAACGGGCTTTGGCTCACGGGAAATCCCAGTAATTCTATTTCATCATAAACCAGGTCAATTTCATTTTCCGTTAACGAGGGCAATGTAAATACCTTGTGCTCTTCATCAAACAGCGGTGCCGATATGGTTTGGGGTGTTGGCATATCTGTTACAGAATAAATATCCCACAACAGGTGTTTGCGGCTTACACCGGTAAAACGCAAGGCATTTATCCGGATAAGCAACCTCAACTGCTCATGGGAAATGGGCAAACGTTTCATCACATCAAATACATCCTTAAACAACCCGTTGCGTGCGCGCTCATGTACAATCTGCTCCATTACGGATTCTTCCAGTTCTGCTATGAGGTGTAATCCCAGGTAAATCCGGTTTCCTTTAATGGTGGTTAATATACCGCTGGTGTTGATACAGGGAGCCTCAATAACGGCACCCTGCATGCGCGCTTCATGCACATACAGTTCTTTGCGGTAAAATCCACCTCCGTTGTTGAGGGTGGCTACCATATACTCCAGCGGATAATAGGCTTTAAGAAACAGTGCCTGAAAACTCTCTATGGCATAACTTGCTGAATGGGCCTTGGAGAAAGCGAAATTGGCAAAACTCTCTATCTGATTCCAGATATTGTTGATGGTTTTTTCTTCATACCCTTTGTTGCGGCAATTGGTAAAAAACGTTTCGCGCACACGCCAAAACTCGTTACGTTGTTTAAACTTCCAGCTCATGCCCCTGCGCAAATAATCCGATTCAGCCAGGGTAAGATCGGCCAGCTTATGCGCTACTTTAATCACATCCTCCTGATACACCATTACCCCATAAGTTTCCTGCAGGATTTCATACATTTCAGGAATTTCATTGCGGGCTTTTTCCCGTGCATGCTCATTGCGATAACGTTCTATATAAGCATTCATCATCCCGCTTTTGGCCACGCCCGGTCTTATAATAGAACTTGCCGCCACCAAACGCAGGTAATCATCGGCCTGCAGTTTACTAAGCAACATGCGCATAGCCGGGCTCTCCACATAAAAACACCCGATAGATTTTCCGGTGCGCAACAGGTCTTTTACCTGCGCATCTTCCGTAAATTTTTTCACCTGATGAATATCAATATCTACCTGTCTGTTTTGTTTGATGATTTCAAGCGAGTCTTTTATTTTACCCAACCCGCGCTGACTCAAAATATCAAACTTGTACAAGCCGATATCCTCCGCCTCTATCATACTGAACTGTGTGGTGGGATAACCTTTTGGGGGCATAAACGTAGCCGAGTAGCTGGTAACAGGCTCTTCGGAAATAAGAATGCCGCTGGCATGTATACTCAGGTGGCTTGGAAATCCCTGAATCCATTTGCTGTAGTTTAATACCAGCCGGCCAAACTCATCTGCATCGGCCGGATTTTTTAATTGCTGCAGCCGGTCAATTTCATGCGGGGGTAAGCCAAACACTTTACCCAGTTCCCTCACCACGGCATCAAACTGAAAGGTATTGTAGGCACCAAGCAATGCTGCCCTTCCTCCTTTACCAAAACGATCGAATATATAGCGGGTAATATCATCACGGTCGGTCCATGAAAAATCAATATCAAAATCAGGAGGTGTGCTGCGGAAAGGATTAATAAACCGCTCAAAATACAGATCAAGTTCTATGGGATCAACATCCGTAATGCGCAGCAAATAGGCTATCATGCTGTTTGCTCCGCTGCCCCTTCCTACATAATAATAATTGTTGCGCTGCGCATACCTTACAATATCCATATTGATAAGGAAATAGGAAGCAAAATCCATCTGACCGATAATATGCAACTCCTTTTCCACCCTTTGCATTACTTCATCTGAGGGGCTTCCGTACCTATACGCCAATCCGTTTAAGGCCTCGGTTCGCAGCAATTCCATATCTCCCTGCGTGCTGTGCGTATAATGCTTCAGGTTTTTATTGGCAAACTTGCCAAACTCCATATGAACATGGCAACGGTTAATCAGTTGTTCCGTATTTCTGATGAGCACAGGGTATTCCCTGTAGGCCAGGTTGAGTTCCTCCTTAGACAGCAAACACGCATCGGCACTCCCCTGCTGGGTTGGCGACAACTTGCTGAGTAATGTATTGGCATCTATTGCCCTGAGCAGGCGGTGCGAATTAAAACTGCGTTTGCCCGTAAATGATACGGTATGGAGTGCCACCAGCTTTTTCTCATTTAATCCCTTGTGCTGAAAAGGCAAACGTTGCAAATCTTTGATGCTTATTCCAATAAATTCATTTTCTGCCAAAACCCACCCACCGTATGATGCAAATGGATAAACAATATAAGCATGGTTAAACGCAGGAGCTTTATCCCCAAAGGGTTCATCCGCATGCAGGTGTTTGCTGAGGTGTTCATTCAGTTCCTTAAACCCTTCGTTATTGCAGGCTATACCAACATATTTTTGCTCAACCCCATTGCGAAAATCTATCCCGGGAACCGGCTTTAATCCCTGCAAAGGAGCGAGCCTCATGGTATCTATAAAGGCGGAGGTATTGTTGATATCGCTGATTACAAAGGATTGGTATCCCCTGCTTTTTATTTCCTGCAACAACTCTTCCACCGACATGGTTCCATACCGCAAGCTGTAATAGGTGTGGCAATTGAGCAACATGCACGCAAAGAAACCTGTTTATTCCGGCCCTTTAAAAAATTGCTACAAAGCATGGTAACACTTGTTTCAGCGTACGGATTTCCAAGATAAATACACGCCTCTTCTATTTCCATTTGATACTACAGATGAAAATAAACTCAACCCATATATTTCGTCAGGTATTCTTTTATGAGCCGCTCCACACCGGTGGTGGCAGGTTCTTTTAAAAAAACATGGTCAACTGAAACGGGTATTTCCGGTGTACCCGGATCTACCACAAACAGCGGGGTTTCTGCTTTGGTATAATTTACCAGCCCTGCAGCCGGATATACCACCAGCGATGTTCCTATTACGGCAAACAGATCGGCCGTGGAAACCAAATAAGCCGCCTCTTCAATTTTGGGAACGGCTTCTCCAAACCACACAATAAAGGGCCTGAGCTGGGATCCAAGTTCACACAGGTCGCCCATTTTCAACTCCCATCCTTCTATATCATACACCAACTCCGGGTTGCGGAGGCTTTGCGATTTGGTAATTTCGCCATGCAGGTGCAATACCTGAGAAGAGCCCGCCTGCTCGTGCAAATTGTCTATATTTTGGGTAATTACCTGCACATCAAAATGCGCTTCTAAGGCAGCCAGATCCAGGTGAGCCTTGTTGGGTTTTGCCTCCAGCACTGCTTTTCTGCGCATATTGTAAAAATCCTGCACCAGGGCCGGGTTTCTTTGCCAGGCTTCAGGTGTTGCCACATCGTATACGTTATGTCCCTCCCAAAGCCCATCTCCGTCTCTGAAAGTTTGCAGGCCACTCTCCCTGCTAATACCTGCTCCGGTTAATACCACCAATTTCTTTTTTCCCATATGGCAATATAATCCAAAGCCCTTTTTGATAAAAGCAATATTTCATCTGTTCAATGTCAACAATATAGGCTTTTCAGGCAGTACAGTGGTGCAACCAAAGAGCAACAATCTTTATCCTTGGTTTAGCGGGTTATTTTTTTGATATCGTGGGGGTTTTACCTAATTTTAACATCGTTTTAAGAGCAGGAAAACTAAATTTGTCTGGTCTGTTAAGAATTATATTCATATTGCTGGTGGCTTGCTGCCTCCCTGTTCATGTGCTATATGCACATAAACAACCTGTTACACCTCCTTCAGACGCCCAAACCATTAAGATCATTGAGAACAAAGGCCAGTGGGAAAAGGAAGTATTGTTCAGGGCCGCCATACCAGGCGGTTATTTATTTATTACCAGCAACAGCCTTGTTTATTCGCTATATGATGAAAAGGCCATACATGCATATACACACAGTGAAAGCAGCAATACCATCATCAAAGGGCATGTGTATAAAACAACTTTTACAGGTGCCAACTCTATTCCCGGCATTATCAAACAACAGCCCTCGGCCGAATCTTATAACTTTTTTATCGGATCGGATCAGGCCAGATGGGCCGCCAACTGCAAAGCTTATCAAACTATTGTGCTCCAGAATATTTACAATGGTATTGATATGCAACTGGAAGCCATGGGCGATTACCTGAAAGTAAGTTTTATTGTAAAACCATTTGCCAACCCCAACCTGATTAAAGTAAAATATGAGGGAACAGATAAACTGGAATTGCGCAATAAAGCCATTGAAGCACTTACCACTGTTGCATTAATAAAGGAGCAGGAGCCGGTGAGTTTTCAATATGTGAATGGCGAAAAATACCCTTTGCAAAGCGAGTATGTGCTAAACACCGATACCATTTCATACAAACTTGGCCAGTATAACCACAGCCTTCCGCTGGTAATTGATCCGGATATTATTTTTGGTACATTCTCCGGATCTGTTGCCGATAATTTTGGCTTTACCGCCACATTTGATAATGATGCCAACGGTTTTGCCGGGGGCACTGTATACAGCACCGGGTTTCCTGCCACAACCGGAGCTTATCAGTTTAATTATGCAGGCGGTGTTACGGAGTTTGGTATGACCGGACGAGACGTGGGGATACTTAAATTCAGCAGTGACGGAAAATCACTCCTGTATTGCACATACCTTGGAGGAAGCGGAAATGAACAACCACACAGCCTGATATGCAATCCGGCAGGAGAACTATTTATTCTGGGCACAACCAGCTCAGCAAATTTTCCTACATCAGCCAATGCCTACGATAAAACATATAACGGAAACACAGATATTTTTGTGAGCCGTTTATCTTCCAACGGACAGGTATTACAGGCTTCTACATTTTTTGGCGGATCATTGTCTGATGGAATCAACGGAACTATATTTTATAATAACGATTACAGTTTCAGCGCTGCACCACTGGAGTTTAATTATGGCGATAAACACCGGGGCGAAATACTGATTGATACCAACTCCGGAAGTGTTTATGTGGCCAGCTCCACCTACTCTACCGTTGCCGATGGATTTCCGATAGTGAATGGTTTTCAAACCACCCATGGCGGATTGCAGGATGCCTGTATATTTAAAATGAACGCTAATTTAAGTGTGCTCGATTTCAGCACTTACCTCGGTGGCAGCGGGCATGATGCAGGTTATGGTTTAAACTTCGATGTTTTTAAAAACGTATATGTATGCGGTGGATCAACAAGCACCAATATTGGCCCTGCATCGGGAGCTTATGTTCACCATGGCGGAGTGGATGGTTTTATCGCACGGATCTCATCAGCAGGATCTAACCTGATGAAACTTCTTTTTTTAGGCACCGGTGTTTACGATCAGGCTTATTTTGTGCAGGTAGATACCAAAGGACAGGTGTATACAACAGGGCAAACAGCCAGCTCTACGTTTCCGGTAAAAGGAACAACTTACCGGGTGCCGGGTGCAAAACAATTTATTACCGTATTTAACAGAAACCTCGATTCCATTGTAGTTTCCACCACTTTTGGTTCTTCTGCTTCTTCCGGACCAAATATTTCGCCATCTGCCTTTTTGGTTGATATATGTAACCGTGTGTATGTTTCGGGTTGGGGAGGAACAACCAATAATAGCTTTAATGGCACAACCGGACAAACAACCGGCATGCCTGTTACAACCAATGCCTTTCAAAAAACTACAGATGGAGCCGATTTTTACCTTATTGTACTCTCTCCGGATTTGCAAAGCCTGGCTTATGCCACTTTTTTAGGAGGCGTACAAGGGTTTGGCGACCATGTGGATGGAGGCACAAGCCGCTTCGACAGGCGTTCCGTTGTTTACCAATCTGCCTGCGCAGGTTGTGGCGGATTTTCAGATTTCCCAACAACAGCAGGAGCCTGGAGCCGCATTAACAAAGGTAAACGCCCCAGTGATCCAACACAAGGCGGTTGTAACAATGCCCTCTTTAAAATGAACCTTAACGTTTCGGAATATGCTCCGGTGGTAAAAGATACACTTCTGCGGGTTACGGCTACAGATACACTTGTATATAATTTTACCATACTCGATCCTGACGGAGACTCTGTAATTGTAACCTTTACCGGCCCCCTGCTTACCAGAGCTGTAAACCCAGCCCAGATTACCAATACGCGCACAGTAAGTGTGGTAAATGCAAAACTGCAATGGCGATCATTATGCACAGATATATTACCTGATACCTTACGGATTGACATTGAAGCCAAAGACAATGGTTGCCCGGATGCAAGAACCACCAATGCGGTAATTAAAATTGTGGTATTACCCCCCCCTGCCCCTGTTAGTCCTTTTCCCGAGTGTTTAAAACCAGTTAATGACAGCACACTGGATGTATTATGGAAAGATCAGATCATTAATAAATACCTGAAAAAATTCTCTCTGTTTAAAAATACGGAAGGCGGCCCTTATGCGGAGCTTGATACCTTCAGGGCAATTAAACCCGGGTTTATAGATCAGCTTGCCAAAAATCACCTCATTACCAATTATTGTTATTTTATTACCGCAAGTGGCGTTTGTAAAACACATGCCGATACATCACGCACGGTTTGTTCCGTATTTAAAGAAGACACCAACCTGGTTCCCGGATTTTATTATTCAAAGGATACCGTAATTGATGTGGTGGCCGGAGATACCGTTTCTATTGAATATGTAATTGAAGACAGCGACAACAAAGACTCCGTGTTTTCACAACTTTCAGGTAAACTGCTTACTCACCCGCGCCTCTTATCCATCACCAAAACCGACTCTCTGGCACTTAGCCGCATCAAGCTTTCATTCCGGTCCCTTTGCGATGATGTGAATGTGGATACACTTGATCTTTATGTTTATATTCAGGATAACCAATGCCCGCAGCCCCGAAATGCATTAGGCCGCATCCGGATCAATGTGATTGTTCCTCCAGGTGGGTCGCCTCCTCCACTGCCCTGCTTAAAAAAACTGAGCAACAGCAGCATAGAAGTCAGGTGGTCTAAATCTACCGTAAACAAGTACTTTGCCTATTACGTGCTGATTAAACAAAAACCTGACGGCACTTTTGAAGAACTGGCTAAAATTTTCCATGATACCGCTTTCCGTTTCACGGATGCAAATACACCGGAGAACCTAACCAAGAACTACTGCTATGCCATTTATCCGGTAAATATTTGTGGCCAATCAGGTGATACCAGCAATTTTGCCTGTACCATCAGAAAACCAGAAGACTACCCGGGGGAAGTGAGCTTTTATACTGTAACTGTTGAAGAGAACAAGCTGATTGGCATTTACTGGCAAAAAACACCCGACAATACTTTTCTCATGTATAATCTCTACAAACGGTTTAATGATACCGGAGCCACTTTTGTAGCTATCAAAACCCTGACAAGTTCTGAGGATACCATTTTCCGCGATAATCAGGTGGAGGTGCAAAAAAAATCATACTGCTATCAGGTAAAACAGGTAAATGAATGTGGCCTGGAGTCGCAAACCGGTAAAGAAGCATGCAGTATCCTCCTTAAGGGAATATCAAAACCTTTTGAACACAATGTAAGCTGGAATCCTTATTTTTACTGGAATGCCGGGGTAAAACAATATGATATAATCAAACAGGAGCCTGGCTTAAGTCCTGTAATTTCCGGAAGCACATTCGATAAAAATACCGGTTTTACTGATGATAAACTCAATATAGAAAACGGGCTTTATTATTACACCGTGGAGGCGCATGAAGGAACTGCCGGAAAAGGATATACCAGCACTTCCAATACCATTGAGCTTGTACAAAGCCCTTTGCTTCATGTGCCAAATGCCTTTACCCCAAATAATGACGGGCTAAATGATGATTTTAATCCAAGACCGGTATTTGTTAAAGATTATACCCTGAGAATATATGATCGTTGGGGAAAACTCATTTTCAGCACCAATGATAAGCATGAAACATATAAAGATTCGTTTTTGAATGATCCAGGTACAGGCGATGTTTTTGTGTATCTGATTACCTATACCGGTTGGGACGGATCGAGCCGCAGCACGCACGGAAATTTTACTACTTTAAAGTAGTGCGTGTATGTTTCAGGGAAAAATATAATTTTGCCCAAAACACTACATATTCTGATGGCCGTTTATAAATTTAAAATAACATTTGAGGATTACGATGATATCCATCGGGTGATTGAGATTAAATCTACCCAAACATTTCTTGATTTGCACAAAGCTATACTTGATTCCATTGGCTTTGATCAGAAGCAGCTTGCCTCCTTTTACATGAGCACAGACAGTTGGAAAAAAGGTCAGGAAATTACACTTGAAGATATGTCGGAAGATGATGATCCGGCCAAAAAAATTCCGGTAATGGCCAAGTCAAAACTGGCTGATTATATTAACGACCCACATCAGAAAATCATTTATGTATATGATTTTTTAGAAATATGGACCCTCTTTATTGAGCTTACCGGAATTGATATGAAGGAAAAAGCCGGTCAGAAATATCCGCTGTGCACCAAAACCGTTGGCCTTGCACCAAAACAGTACGACAAAGTACAACGTTTTGGTCTGGTTGATGACAATGAGTTTGACGAGATTACCAAAAACTACCTGGATAAAACCGAGGAGATCCCCGGAGAAATTTCTGACGATGAAGCAGATGAATTTGGACTGTTTGATGATGAGCAAGGTGAGGCCAGCGGAGAAGAAGCTAGCACCGATGAGCAGTTTTAACCAATAAACAACTAACCTATGAAAACCCTTCTCCTGATGCGCCACGCCAAATCGAGCCATTATGAGGTTGGGGTTGCTGATGTTGACCGCCCTTTAAACGAACGCGGAAAAACCGATGCTCCGGAGATGGGCAAACGTTTGTTGAAAAAACTAATGATCCCGGATATTATCATCTCTAGTCCGGCTAAACGTGCGCTGAAAACGGCCAAACTGGTAGCCGAACAAATCGGGTATGATGAAAAAAAAATAGACCTCCAATCGGATATTTACGAAGCCGACATTGCCGACCTGGTACATGTGATCAGAAGCATTGACGACAAATATGATATGGCTTTGATATTTGGCCACAACCCTGGTTTTACCGGACTTATAGGCTACCTTACCAATACCTTTATTGAAAATCTTCCTACTTCCGGTATAGCAGCCATACAGTTTGATGTGGCCACCTGGAAACAAATCTCCTCAGGCAAAGGCACCACGCTATGGATTGATTATCCCAAAAGCCTGCACGATTAAGAAACGTTCCGTTTTTCCACATGGCTTGTTGCCCTGTTTTTTAAACTGTTAATTCGTAAGCCAACCATATCCGATATTGAGCGAAGCCCTTGCCATATTTGTTAATGTAATTATACCGGTACCACTGCAAAAGTTGTATACCTATCGCGTTCCGTTTGATATGGCAGATCAGGTAGCACCCGGAAAAAGAGTGGTGGTACAATTTGGCAAGCGCAAGCTGTATGCAGCCATTATACACCATATACAACACCAGCCACCGGCCGGCTATGAAGCCAAATACATTATAAGCCTGCTTGATGATGAGCCTGTGGTAAGTGCCCATACCTTGCAATTCTGGGACTGGATGGCGTTATATTATATGTGTACACCTGGCGAGGTAATGAATGCCGCCCTTCCGGCTGCTTATCGGCTGGAAAGTACCACCAAGGTGATGCTTCATCCGGATGCTGATCTTGCTACCGAATTAAGTGATAAAGAATACCTGATTACGGAGGCGCTTACCATACAAAAGGAACTTACCATTGATCAGATAAGCGAGATAAGCAGTACCAAAAACATTTTTCCGGTATTAAAAAGCCTTCACCTGAAAGGGCTTATTTTATTTACTGAAGAAATTGCAGAAACCTATAAGCCAAGAATTGTAAACTGTGTGAAACTAAGCAGTGTTTACGATGAGGAAGAGAAACTGCAGCTATTGTTTGAAGAACTGGAGAAAAATGAAAAACAACTCAATGTATTGCTGGCATACCTTCAGCTTAAACACGATAAACAACATATTGAAAAAAGTGAGTTGATTAAACGTGCCGATGTAAGCGAGAGTTCGTTAAAAACACTAATCAAAAAAGAAATATTTGAGCTCTACCCTTTGCATATTGACCGTTTGCAACAAACAGAAACCATTCAGGAGTCTTTTGAACTTAACCCCATACAGGAAACCTGCTTGCACCAGATTAAAGAGGTATTTAAAGAAAAAGACGTGTGCTTATTACACGGTGTAACCTCCAGCGGCAAAACGCATGTGTATGTAAAGCTTATTGAAGATGCTGTGGCAGAAGGCAAACAGGTACTTTATCTGCTGCCTGAAATTGCCCTTACCTCTCAGGTAATTAGCCGCATTAAAAAGTATTTTGGCAATAAAGCTGTGGCCTTTCATTCCCGCTACAACCAGCACGAGCGTGTGGAGATTTGGAAAAAAGTAAGCAGCGGAGAAGCACAGGTAGTAATAGGCGCCCGGTCGGCTATTTTTATGCCTTTTAATCACCTTGGTTTGGTGATAGTGGATGAGGAGCATGAGCAATCCTACAAACAACAGGACCCCTCACCCCGCTACCATGCAAGAGATGCAGCCATTTACCTGGGGCATATATGGCAATGTAAAACCCTGCTTGGCTCTGCTACCCCGTCTTTTGAAAGTTATTATAATGCCCAGCAAGCACGTTTTGGACTGGTAAAACTAAAACAGCGATTTGGCGAAATAGAAATGCCTAAACTGATAACGGCTAACCTGGCTGAAGAGAAAAGAACGCGCACCATTAAAGGCAATTTTACCAGTACCCTGATGCATGCCATTGAACAGGCACTGAACAATCATGAGCAAATTATTCTGTTTCAGAACCGAAGAGGATATGCCCCTTTGCTTGAGTGCCAGAGTTGCCATTGGGTGCCGCGTTGCATCAATTGTGATATTAGCCTTACCTATCACAAATACAACGATGTGTTAAAATGCCACTATTGCGGTTATTCCGCTAAACCGCCCCGCTCATGTAGCGCCTGCGGATCTCACCAACTGAGTTTTAAAGGCCTTGGTACTGAAAAAATTGAAGATGAAATTGGTATTTATTTTCCAGAGGCAAGGGTGCAAAGGCTGGATATGGATGCCGCCAAAAGCAAACACGGCCATGAAAAAATCATTACAGATTTTGAAGAGCGAAAGGCTGATATTCTGGTGGGAACACAAATGGTAAGCAAGGGACTTGATTTTGATCATGTATCGGTTGTTGGAATTATTAATGCCGACTCCCTCCTCTTTTTCCCTGAGTTCCGGGCTCATGAAAGAGCTTATCAATTACTTACACAGGTAAGTGGCAGGGCCGGGCGCAAAAACAAACAGGGTAAGGTCATTATCCAAACATCATTACCTGATCACCATGTGGTACAAGAAGTTATTCACCAGCACTATGAGCAGTTTTTTGCCAACGAGATAGCCGACCGCAAACAGTTTCAATACCCCCCATATTACCGCCTCATCAAAATTGTTATTAAACATAAGGATTACGCGGTGGTGCATGATGCTGCGTTTGCACTAAGAGAACTACTCTATAAAAGGCTCGGAGACAAACTGATCGGACCTGAAAGTCCTTATGTATCCAGAATCAAAAACCTGCATATTAAGGAGCTGTTGCTTAAGGTTGACCGGGAAAATAAATCACTGCATCAGATTAAAGAATTTGTGCAGCAGCAAATGCACCAGGTTCTAACAGAAAAGCATTTTAAAGGCACCTACATACATCCGGATGTAGACCCTTTTTAGATGTAACCTGTTGTGGTTAAATAATAATTGGAATTTTTACGAAATAAAATATATTCGTAAAAGCGGTATGCCGCAGATTATGACGGATATATTTCACTCAGCAGAAATACATGAATTGGAGAATCTACACCAGATTATCGAGTGTTTTGATGATCTGATAGGCGTATTTGATCTGGATTTCAGGTGTGTAGCTTTTAATAAAAGCCTTGCCAATGCCGTAAAACACGCTGACGGAGCTGAAATGCGGATAGGCGAAAACATCCTCGATTATATCAATGCCGAACAAAAGGCTTTTTGGGAGCCTAAAATAAAGCGGGTATTTAGCGGAGAGGTTGTGAGTGAGGAGTTTGAATATACAGGAGGAGCCGGGGGTACACTTTTTTTACAAAACACGTATAAGCCGGTATTTGATAAAACCGGAAAAGTAATTGGCGGGCTTCAGATTGTTAAAGACATCACCAGAGAAAAGGCTAATGAGAAACAACTGGAACGTACCACTGATTTATACCGCCAGCTGGTTTCCAATATCCCCCGCACCGATTTATTGCTTGCCGATCTGGAACTTAAAGTGATTATTGCCGAAGGAGAAACCATTCAATCTCTTGGCTTAACCAATAACCATTTTATTGGCCGCACCCTTCAGGATATTTCAGAAGAATTTGGCACCAGTTCCCATATTATGGATGCCTACAAACTATTAAAAGAGGGAATCCCAAGTGAACTGAATTTTACCTTTAAGGATATTGATTATGCTTTTTTTGCAACACCCTTATTTGATAAAGAGCATTTCCATACGCACAACCTGGTTGTTTTCAGAAATATTACCGAACAAAAAGCTTTCGAAAAGCACCTGATTGAACTGAACAAGTCAAAAGATAATATCCTGGGTATTGTGGCACACGATCTCAGGAATCCGGTATCATCAATAATAGGACTTGCCAATTTAATTGAACAGGAGCCAGCAGATTATGCTGAACTAATTGACCTGATAAAAAAGGCGGGAAATAATGCACTCAGCATCATCAGTGACCTGCTCGATATTGCTTCCCTTGATAATGACAGGGGCCTTGGCGAATCCAGGATGGTCAATATCAATCAGCTGATCAGAGAAATTATTGAGTCCCTGCAACTTTTTGCTGAGGATAAAGAGCTTGAACTGATGTTCCAGTCTAATGAGGTAGTAATAGAAATTCCGGCTGATGCCATCCGGATGTCGAGGGTATTTTCTAATCTGATGATGAATGCCATTAAGTTTAGCTACCGTGGCAATAAAATACTGATCAATACCCATATAGAAAACAATAAACTACTTATTACCATTCAGGATTTTGGTATGGGCATTCCGGAAAAACTGCGTGAGTTGATTTTTGATAAATTTACCAAGGCCAGCCGCAGAGGCACAGAAGGAGAAAAGTCATTGGGACTTGGAATGTCTATTGTAAAAAGAATTGTGGAATTGCACCACGGCAAAATATGGCTGGAGAGTGAAGAGAACAAGGGCACAACTGTTTATATTGAGCTACCTGCTGCCGTTTTATAGGCTATTTATTCAAACCTGAGATGTTTTACTGATTCTCCGGAATCTCTCAACTCTATTAAAGAATCAATTCCTATTTCCAGGTGTTTCCTTACAAACTTCTCTGTTACTGATTTATCGCTTTTAGATGTTTTTACCCCTTCCGGAATCATAGGGTTATCGCTTACCAGAAGCAGTGCGCCTTTTGGAATTTCATTAACAAAACCTACTATAAAAATAGTGGCTGTTTCCATATCAATTCCCATGGCTCTGGTTTTTTTCAGGTATGCCTTAAACTCTTCATCATGCTCCCAAACCCTGCGGTTGGTTGTATAAACAGTTCCGGTCCAATAATCAATATTGTGTTTTACAATAGCTGCCGAAACCGCTTTTTGCAAACGGAAAGATGGCAAAGCAGGTATTTCAGGCATTATATAATCATTGCTGGTTCCATCACCTCTGATGGCTGCAATAGGTAAAATCATATCGCCAAGTTTGGTCACTTTTTTTAACCCGCCACATTTGCCTAAAAACAAAGCTGCTTTAGGCTCTACCGCACTAAGCAAATCCATACAGGTGGCCGCCATAGCACTTCCCATTCCGAAATTAATAATGGTAATATTGTTTGCAGTGGCCGTTTGCATGGGCTTATCCTTTCCCACAATTTCAACATCAAAACGTTCTGCAAAAAGTTCTACATAATGAATAAAATTGGTAAGCAATATATATTCTCCAAACTCCTTTAATGGTCTGCCCGTGTACCTGGGCAACCAATCTTTCACTATTTCTTCTTTTGTTTTCATTGTTACGAATATCAGCAATTAGGTTCAAAGTATCATGAACCTTTAAAATAAGTTGGAGATCAAAAAAGGTATAATCAGCTGGAAGGAACCTTGTTTATTATTTAATAGCCTGCAACATATCAGCAATGGTTTCCTCGGCCTCTTCCAGTATCAGGTCTGGTGTCTGGATGTCTTTTCTAACCTTTTTGCGTTCTTCTTCGCGTTGCTTCTTTAGTTTATCCTGTGTATCGGTATGTTGCTTATAATCTTTTTCATTCAGGGTTATATATACCCTTTCATCTTCTCGGTTCACATAAGCAATATCCTCCAGCAGGTATTTATATTCAGGATTTGTTTTTAAACGCTCCTTGTTTTTACCTATCAGATCCTGTTTGTAAGTGCTCACTGTATTTACCGGAGTATAGAATGTAGGTTGTATCTGATCCCATGGCAATGCATTCGGATTGGCATCTTCCCCATATTTTGAAGATGCAAAAGTACCCGGGAACTCAATATCAGGAGTTACTCCTTTGTGCTGCGTGCTGCTTCCGGTAATCCGGTAAAACTTGGCTATGGTTAATTTTACCTGACCAGCTTTTTTATTACCCAATCGGATAAAATTATCAAGATCAACCATATTTTGAACGGTTCCTTTTCCAAATGTGCGTTCGCCAATAATGATTCCACGACCGTAATCCTGAATAGCACCTGCAAATATTTCACTGGCTGATGCGCTGAAACGATTGACCAATACCGTAAGCGGACCATCATAAAACAATTCTCCGTCATCGTCACTATCGGCTTTTACGTTTCCGCTTACGTCCTTTACCTGCACCACCGCACCCGATTTAATAAACAGTCCGGTTAACTCAACGGCTTCCTGTAAAGATCCTCCCCCATTATTCCTTAAATCAATAATTAACCCTTTAATATTTTCCTTTTGCAAATCTTTAATCAGTTTCTTTACATCCCTGGTGGTGCTTTTGTAATTGGGGTCCTGCCTTTGTGCAGCGGCAAAATCAATATAAAATGCAGGAATACTTACCACACCTACTTTTATCTTTTTGCCATTACGCACCACTTCTTTCAAACTGCTTTTGGCCGACTGGTCTTCCAGCACAATTTTGTCTCTTATAATTTCTATAACCTTGGTTTTAGAGGGATCGGAAGCAGGGATAATTTCCAGCCTTACCAATGTGCCCTTCTTCCCGCGGATCAGCGCCACCACATCATCCAGTCTCCAGTCAATTACGTTTACCATTTCACTATCCTTACCCTGAGCAACGCCAATAATTTTATCGCCTGCAAATATTTTTTTGCTCTTATCTGCCGGTCCACCTTTTACAATTTCCCTGATTTTGGTATGCTCGTTTTCTGTTTGCAAAGTGGCTCCAATACCCTCCAGAGAAAGGCTCATGCTGGTGGTAAAATCTTCTGCATTACGCGGAGAGAAATAATTGGTATGCGGATCGGCTATTTCCAGCATGGAGTTCAGAAACAAGCCGAATACATCTTCACTTTTGGTTTTGTCGGCAAATTTTTTGAGGTTTTCATAACGCTTGCGCACCGTTTCGCTATAGGATGCAAAATCTTTTCCTGTAACACGTATCAACAAACACTCATATTTGAGTTTTCTTTTCCATAACAAATCCATTTCAGCATAATCTTTACACCAGGGGGCCTTCTCCCTGTCAATCTGAAAGGAATCTGCCTGAGTAAAATCAAAATCACTCTTCAGCAGGGTTACTGCAAAATCAATCCTGTCGTATAAGCGTTGGCGGTACACATTAAATATCTCGTACGCTGGTTCAAGGTTGCCAGAAAAAACGGCATCGTCCAATGTGTTTCTGTATTTTTCAAATTGCTGTATATCGCTTTCCAAAAAATACTGCCTGGTAGGATCAATATTCTGCAAATAATTATCAAATGCTTTGGATGAAAGCTGATCATTAATCTGAGGGCGGCTGTAATGGTATGATGCCACGGACTGGGTTACCGTTTGAAAAACAGTGGTGTGTTGGGCCTCAGGACTGATTGTTTTGTACCTTGTACTATCCGGAGTGCCTGCACAAGCGGTTTGTAAAAAAAATGCAAGAGTGCCTAATGAAACAATGATTCTGAACATATTCTTTAAATATGCTGTGAATTTGAGCAAATTCGGCTAAGAAAACAAACCGCGTTGCATAAAAGGCAACGAGGTCTGATAAACGGCTCGAAATCAGAATCACCTGCTGATGCTCAGCCTGCGTGTATCCAGCTTTTCTCCGTTAAAATACATGGAATAAAAGTACATTCCGGGCTTCCAGTTACTGATGTCCATATGCACCTGATGCATTCCGGGTTTGATGGCATGTAACTCATGGGTATAAATAACCCTGCCAGTAATATCTGTAACATGCAACGTTACTTCGGCTTCATTTAATAACTTAAATGGTATGGTAACATCAGTTGCTGCTGGATTAGGGTAAGCCCCAAACAGATAATTTTTCTCTGCAATCCTCAACTCTTCTGCAAGCAAAGAAAGGCTATCCGTATCTGCTCTGAAATATACCTGATAATACCCTTCCGGTGCTGTAATGGGTTTTACTGCAGTTTTACCATTGTTTGTTTCTGCTGTTAAATAATACACAAACCAATCGCTGGTAGTTAAAGTGCCGGGTTGAATATCTCCTATAAAATAACCTGCACTATCCGTTAAAGTAATGGTACTCCATGCCGGATCGCTCCTTTTGCGCCATTTGCACTCCGCTTTTTTAATACCGCTGTGGTTGGTGATTTTACTTACAATATGATAGGAGTTTTGAATGGGCTGCAAACCATCCACACTTGGATGCCAGAACAACACCGGATTTTCGGCAGGTATTTGCATGGTAATACAATGGATGGCACCTCCTCCCGGTGTAAGCGCCCTGGAGTCGATAGGTACTACTTTGTAACCGGGCATTAGCTTTTTAAACAGAGCCGTTGCCTCTCTGGTTTGTTGTTTATTTCCGTCAACATCATCAGAGTAAGATGGGTAAATAAATGTTTTATTAGCTGTGATACCATTTACATAGGTTCTGGCATCATTGTTTAGTTGGGTACAGCTTCTGGCATAACTTCCGTCATCATTGGTGGGCATAGGAATCCGGTATATGCGGAAAGGCCTGTTATAGGTAGATTTCATAGCCGATATCACCTGATAACTGTCCTCTATTTTTTGCCTGTCGCCCGCTGTTACCGTATCCGGATATTTTGCCACAATCATGGTTTGCTCATCAATCAGCTTCATATAAAGATCTATATGACCGGTTCCCCCATCACAAAGCAGGGTTGCCAGGTTCACAGGTTCTGTTGCATTAAACAGGTTTTTAATGGAGTCGGTTGTTTGATTAAAATTCCATTGAGGAGAGTGCATGGTACTAAGTGTATTTACTTCAGTTACCACAGAGCTGTAAAACAGTTTTCCAAAACCATCGGCCACCAGGTTTCCACCTTCTGCATTTAAGCGCGATTCAAAATTCACGTATCCAAGTTTAGAAGCCAGGTACCTGGGAAAAATATTATCTGCATTCCTTCCTTCGTAGTATTTTAAATCAACAAAACCTACGCTATCCTTGGATCCGTAATAAATGCCATTAGGCCCGTAATCACGCATCCACCAGTCGTCTCCGGTGGTAACAAAAAAACGGTAATTGCGGGTAAGCGGCCAGCCCAGGTTATTCATAAAGGTTTTGATCACCAGCGAATCCACTCCTCTGGGTATCCTGATCCAAACCGGTAATTCATCTGAAATATATTTTGCACACTGGGCAGAAACATACCCATAAACAGAGTAGGTATCAACCCCGATTACATTGCCATCATTATCATAATCATACGACCAGGAAATGGCAACGGCCTGCGACTCTTCAAACTCTCCCGGGAAACGAACGTTGGGCGGCATATTAAAGCCTGCTTTACCTAATCCGTCAGTTTGGGGAATATTGGTTTTTAAAAATGCCTTTTCCTGTTCTGTGCGATAGGCCGGCAGCCTGTACTTCTTTTGTTGCGCATCCGCATCTGTTAAATTTAAAAACAACAGCGCCATTCCCAGAATTAACCAGTTCCTATTCATCATATTTTTCAATATTTGTATAAACAACTTTACCCATTTTATTTCAAATTCCCTTCTACCCTGAACAATTTCGCATCTTCCTGCACATACAAAGGAGTAATTTCATACATCCTTTTCATATCCACCTCGCGTGCCTCCTTAAAAGTTACAATCAGTTTCCCTTTCTGGTATACACTATCCTGCGGCCAGTTTACAACAGTGGGGTATCCGTTCATGCGGTCAACTTTTGCATAAAAGTGAATGGGAAAGTAAAAATCGGCATTCACTATACGGATGGTATCTCTTATTCCCTGCTTTACCCTTAAATCACTCAAAAAACTTTCATACCTTAAATCCTCAGGCTGGTTTATATTTCTTTTTACAATAGGTACATAAGCTTTGTAGAAAAAGAAACCACCCATCATGGTTAGCACCAAAATAACACCTTTTTTTCTTCCAATCAGGTACAATGCTATGGCAGAACACAGCGCCAAAAGTGGATACAGCGGCACATCATACCAATCGTTTTTGGTTGAAGAAAGGCCAAGCAAACCGTATACGCTGAATAATACAATGAGGCTAAACACAAATGCCTTTTTTTCTCCTTTTTCTGTTTTATAAAAAAGAGCTACCGGCCAGGTAAGTACCAAAACGAGCCAGGGCATCCATTTATCTTTTTCAAAAAACTGCTTAAAAAAGTACATAAATCCACGGGGTTCCGGGTTAAGAAATTCCTGCCGGTTTAATCGTCCGCCTATTTCAAACTTTTTCATGTAAGCAATAAAACCGGGAGCCTTATACTCACGCAGGAGGTAATAACCAACAATAACAAAAACAAATAAACCCGCTGCCAGATATACCTGTGGGTTACGCAAAAAGGATATTGTTTTTTTATAATACCATGTTGCCACCAGCAAAACGGGTACTCCGGGCAAGCCTGCAATTCCTTTGGTTAAACAGGCACAGGTTAAACCTAAAAAGCTAAGCCAGATATATTTGTTTTTTCCTGTAGTGAGATAGCCATAAAATACGGTGGTGTAGAACAGTATAAAAAAAGCAAGTATGGCATCGGTATCTCCTGTGCGTGCGGCATGCTCAGTTACAAAACCCGCTGACGATATCAGGATACAGCCGGCAATAAAACCAGCTTCGGGCATTTTTAGCCATTTGGAGCAAAAATAATATAACCACAAAACGGAAAACAGTGCAAACAAGGCCGATGGAAATCTCACTCCAAATTCATTGATACCAAAAACTTTCATGGAGGCCGCCATGCACCAAATGGCAAGAGGAGGTTTGGTATTATAAAAATCATGCTCACCAAACTGATACAGGTTTATTACCTCGCCTGTTTCCAGCATTTCCCATGCGTTTAAGGCATAACTGGCTTCATCCCAATAGCGCAAACTTAACCTGCCCAACTGATGAAACAGGCTGAAGTAGGATAATATACCCAACAACAGCAGATAAATGATATGCTTTTTAGCTTGCGTCAAGAGAAAACATAAACGGCAGTGAATCACTGCCGTTGTTAGTTATTTTTTCAATCCGATTTCCCTTAAACGTTCATCCAGATACTCACCTGCTGTAATTGGCGCATAATGCAATGGATTTTCTGAGGTGATACACTCAGGCAAACAATCGAGTTTCATGGCCGATTTTGGATGAAGGAAAAATGGAATACTATACCGTGAAGTTCCCCACTTTTCTTTTGGAGGATTAACAACCCGGTGCGTGGTTGACTTTAATTTATTGTTGGTTAAACGTTGCAACATATCACCCACGTTTACCACCAGTTGGTCTGGCAAGGCGGTAATACCTACCCATTGGTTTTGTTTATTCAATACCTCCAGTCCTTCTGCAGATGCACCCATTAACAGGGTAATCAGGTTAATATCTTCATGCTCTGCAGCGCGCACTGCACTTTGAGGTTCATTGGTTATAGGAGGATAATGTATTGCCCTTAAAATACTGTTGCCATTGTGTATTTTATCATCAAAATAAAACTCATCCAGCCCAAGATAGAGTGCAATAGCCCTCAGCATGTGTTTACCGGTTTCTTCCAAACGCTGGTAAGCTTCTTTTCCCAATACATTAAAGTCAGGCAATTCCCTAACCGCAACATTATCCGGATACTCTGCTTTAACGGGATCACCATCTTCCACCCATTGTCCAAACTGCCAGAACTCTTTTAAATCGCCAACGGTGCGCCCTTTGGCATGTTCCTTACCAAAAGAAGTATACCCGCGCTGTCCGGCAAGTTCAGGTACTTCATACCGCTCTTTGGTTTCAACCGGTAAAGCATAAAACTGTTTTACCTGATCATATAGTTGTGAGGATAACTGATCGCTAAGAAAGTGGCCTTTTACAGCAACAAATCCGATATCTTCATAAGCTTTACCAAGTTGCTGAACAAAAGCAGCTTTTGCAGCTGCATCACCTGATAAAAAGACTTTTAAATCCACGGACGGAATTCCTGCATTGTGTTCCATAATTGAATATTATTTAATAAGTATTTGTTGATTTTCTTTTTGTGATTTTTTTATAAAACTATCAAATTCTTTCCGGTAATACAAACCAAACCCCTGGGTATTGATCGGGCGGTTATAAATAGGATCGGTAATACTGCGTGAATATCCCCTCAGTTTCAGGTTACCTTCCTTAGTAAGGTTGTATTGCGTCATAAAATTGTTGTTGTTATTTACGGTATTTACACTCCCCTGAATCTCGAGCCTGTCATCAAGCCATTTTTTTGATGCCGAAATAATCGCCTGGATATTTTGCTGATCATTTCTTGTTAAATCAATATTCAGGTCAACTCCTGGAATTACCTGATTTAAGAAATTATTTGCCTGAGCAGATGCAATATCACTCAAGGTATTGTTTAATCCTGATGATAAACTGCTGTTGCCGGCAAACTGTTGTGTGCCGCTTAAAGGTAAAAAGTTTCCAAACAGAATAAGATTAATTACCTGCTGCTCCATTAACTGAGGTTCGGCACGCAGGCTGTTCAAACTGCTTTCCAATGCACTAACTGTTGAGGTACTTAAAATACCCTGTACTTCGGTAAATGCCAGATCAAATTTATACTGAGGTTCCTGCAGGCTTCCGGTAATATACATTAAACACTCGGCCGGCACACGCTGCTGGCGGGCTTCTTCGCGCTGCTTATCAGAAACGGTGGTAAGAATATTGGCTACCGAAGTTCGCCTTACGTTATAGGCTCCGGTAATATTTAAACGGGCAAGCAAAGGATCTCCCGACCAGGTAATGGTACTTCCCTTTTTCAGAATAAACTTTTTAGTAAAGAAATCGAGGGCCGTAAACTTGTACTCTCCGCTGTTTATTTTCACTTCACCAAACATATTAAACAAGCCTTGTTTGGTCATTTCCATCTTTAGCACGCCCTCACCTGTTCCGGAAATTTTATCCCCTTTATCCTCATCAAAAACAATTTGAATTTCTGCATCAGGAGTTATATCAACTATGGTACTCATTACAAAACCATAAAGTTTCACCGGTTTTATTATTTCTGTCTCTACCCTGGCTGAATCTTTGTTGGTATAGTTAATCAGATTTCCTTCTTCCTCATCGGAACTGCTTAAAGGAATATTAAACACGGTGCCTTTTTCTGTTTTCAAATTGCCCTCCATTAACAAAGCAGATTGCGGGCCGGATAAATGAATATTTCCACTGGCATAAGCAGTACCATAATACAGGGTATTGTCTTTTGGTCCTGTGTTGAGTAATTGAAACTTATTGAAATCTTTCAAATGAATATCGTAGTTAAAAAGGGAGAATGACTGATGATGAATGGCTCCGCTAACCTGAACTTTTCTGTTATTTACATCCATCATATCGAATGCAGGAATAATGATGGCCGACTTGTCAAACTGGATTTCAGAACTAAAGCGGTAAACGGTTTTCAGGTATTCAATTCTGGCCATTACCTGATTTAGTTTTATTTTCCCTCTTACCTCCATATTTTTTACAGTACCCTCAATCACGCATTTGGCTTCAGCCGTACCGGTGTATATGGTAACCTGCTCCTTTAAAAATGCCTGAAACGATTTAAGGTCCGACTCTGCAAATGCCACATTAATATTGAGCCCGTAAGGCTGTGTACTCATATCAATATATCCGCCTGCTTCCATATCTTTAAGCTTTCCTGATAGGGATTTGGAGTACAACATCAGCCGCTTCAGCTTTTCATTATAATTGGTTGTTAAAGTAAGGTCGCCAATAGTATCGGCATCAAGCACCAGATCGTCAATATTGGCATAAATATCCAGGTTATCCGATTTGCCTTTCCCTTTAAGAATAAGGGTACCATTAGCATTTCCGCCAAAATTGATGTTCTGACTTTGATCAAAAAGATTAATTAAACCCAGGTCAACACGCTTAAACTCTACCTTAATATTATGGATGCCTCCTTCTTCGTAAAATCCGTTTACGGAGATATCTTCCTTCGCACCTTCGAAATGAAGATTGGAAATATCGATCATCTGCTGATGGTAAGCGATAACTCCGTTATTTAACAAATTGAAGTTAATGCCCCTGTAAGTGATGGTTGAAGAATCGAATATAAGTTCTGCCTTTTCTTTGCTGAACACCAGATTTGCCAGAATTGCTCCCGTTGCTATACCTTGTGTATCCTGTGCAAGTACACGGATGCTCCCTTTATTATTCTCCAGATCGCCCTTTAAAGCCAGCCCGCTTAAAACCAATGTATCATTATTTAACAATTGTTCTACACTTCCTATTACACCGCCCTTACCATCTTTATGTATATACGATTTTAAAAGCAGGTGATTAAAGCTCATTGTACCAAAACGAAAGTAATCAGAGGATACCATTATTTCCCCGCTATTGGATGTATTGTTAATTTGCCCTTCCGCAGTAAAATTAGTGGCATACAAATCAGGCACAAACAATTCCCTGATCACATTCAGTTTTTTGACATCCACTTTGAAATTAAAATCCTGACGTGCTTCTGTTTTTTGTCGGATGCTTATGTATGCAGGGGCAAGCTTATTGAGGTAGTTGCTTAAATCATTTGACAATTGCCGGAATTCAAAAACCCCATCCACCAGAATATCCGCAAAGTTTGTTTTTAAGTGTATATTCCTTCTATTGCCATTGGTGGAAGCAGTAGCCTCTACTGTTTGAAGATCAATATCTCTTCCATTTTTTGACATTGAAATATTTGACACGCTTAAATGCCCGTTATTGTGATCAATATCTTTAAAAGAAAAATCAATATCAACATTTGCACTTAGAATCAGGTTAACCGAATCTGTAAAACCCAGTTCACTCAGATTCACGTATTGTAAATCACTATTGATGGCAAAATGCGGAATATCTTTTGAAAGATCGACCTCTCCCTTAAAAGTAAACTGTGCATTGGGATCAAGAGATTCCATCCTGCCTTTATACAATTCGTTTCGTATTTCTCCTGAACTCTCTATATTTACATACCTGTATTGGTAAACATCCAGGTAATCAATTTTGATATCAATAGCAGTTACGAGATCTTTTAACTCAAAGCCCTTTCCATTGATGGTGGTTTTAATACTTGTTCGCCCAAGCACATCCGGCATTCCTGTTATCTTGCCCAAATCAAGATGCAACAATTCCAGTTTGCCGGAATAAGATGATTCTGACAATGGATCCAGAATTTTCATATTTAAATCGGATGAAATGTTTCCAACATCTGTGCTAAATTGGCCATAGGCAACAAAGTCTTTTATAAAGCCTGTATAAGCTCCACTAAAACGAATATCTCCAAAGGAAGTTAATTGTTCAGGCATAGATTGCCGGCTGATGTATTCAATATCCTTTTTATTGGAAACCACCTTCTCCACCTGCGCATCCATAAAAGTTTCGTCAATTTCAGGTAACCCGGTTAAATTCACATTGCCCTGAAAGAAGGTGCGTTCTCCTGTGCGCAGGGTTATTTTTTTTGCCCTGAGATTGGAAACCGTTCCTTTTACTTTACCTGAAATATAAGCTACCTGATCCCAATCGTATAAAGCAGGAGCAAATTTGGCCACATCGCGCATATCTACCTTACTCTCTTTCAGGTCGGCCTTCATCATTACCCTGTTATTAAAATCCCCCATATCCCAATCACTGTATTCCATTGAAAAAGTACCTGCAATATGGCTATAAGCTGCATCCAGCACCAACTCATTAAAATACATTCCCGAAGAGGCCAGAATAGCATGGCAATTAATTTTTTTAACCTCTGCTCCTCCTTTTTCCTTACAGCTCAAATCTTTTAACTGTAGATTAAGAGAGTCTTCTATAATCCAAAAATCGGTAGCCTCAAGCGCCACCTGATAAAAGTGTTCATCAAGGCCATTAAAACCCGGCCCACCTAATTCACTGGTGGAGTCTATAAGTTTAAACTGGGTATTGACACAGGTTACATGATTAAAGAGCAGTTTAAAAGGTACGCTGCTGGTATCGGTGGTTGTATCTGCTGAAACAATATTAAAGATCACATCAATATTAAATGTACTGTCGGGGTAGGTAACTATTTTACATAAACCACCATCAACCAGTACATCGGTTAATGTAAGCTGAAGCGAGTCGGAGTTAAAACCACCTATATTTACTTTAAGGTGCTCTACATAAAAAAGGGTATCGTTTTTCTGGTCGCCAAAATATACCTGATCGAGGGTAAGATTGGTAAGCGGGTGATAAGTAATATGTCCTATCGAAATCTTTGTTTTAAATTGCGCGCTTAAATAGTCTGTAACTTTAACTAAAAGTTTGTTCTGCACATAATTGCTGTTAAACAAAAGCCAAATGCTAAGCAATAATATGCCGAGCATTGAAAAAAGCACAATGGCCGTGTATTTTGCGATTTGTTTTAAGCGGGTCAAACGTTCAAAAATAGTGAATTCACAGGCATTAAACAACTATCGTACCATTTGAAGAATAAGGATATTTATATACTTGCCATTGAATCATCCTGTGATGATACAGCCGCAGCTGTTTTAAAAAACGGTATCATACTGAGCAATATGGTGGCCGGGCAAAAAATACATGAGTCTTACGGAGGAGTTGTACCCGAACTGGCTTCCAGGGCACATCAGCAACATATTGTTCCGGTTGTGGATATGGCATTGAAACAGGCCGGAATTACCAGGGAGCAACTTTCTGCCATTGCCTTTACAGAAGGTCCGGGTTTGATTGGCTCACTCATGGTAGGTTGCGCCTTTGCCAAATCTATGGCTCAGGCACTTGGCATACCGCTTATTCCGGTAAATCATATGCAGGCTCATGTGTTGGCACATTTTATAGATCAGCCACACCCACCTTTTCCGTTTTTATGTTTAACAGTATCCGGAGGGCATACCATGATTACGATGATGACCGATTACTTTGAAGCTGAGGTAATAGGTCAAACAATAGATGATGCTGCAGGTGAGGCATTTGATAAAACTGCCAAAATATTAGGATTGCCTTACCCCGGAGGTCCGCTGGTTGATAAACACGCAGCAGAAGGAAATCCCAAAGCCTTTGCGTTTCCTCAACCCAATATCCCCGATCTGGATTTTAGTTTCAGCGGATTAAAAACTTCGGTATTGTATTTTGTGCGCGATCAGGTAAAGGAGAATGGTGATTTTATCAACCAACACCTGGATGATATATGTGCTTCTGTTCAGTATACCATTATCAGACACCTCTTAAAAAAAGTAGAAAAAGCTGCACTACAAACAGGCATCAAGCATATAGCCCTTGCCGGTGGTGTATCTGCCAATAAAGGATTGAGGGCAGCCTTGCAGGAACTAGCTACCAAAAAGGGCTGGCAGGTTTATATTCCGGCATTTGAATATTGTACCGATAATGCGGCCATGATTGCCATAGCAGGATATTATCATTATCAGCAGGGTCATTTTGCATCCAATGAAATAGCACCTTTTGCCCGCTATCATTAACACCTTTTGGGTGAATAGGATATAAAAACGATAGAAAAGTTTTGACTTAGGCTTATTTATTCCCAATTTCGAATCAGATCCATCAATCAGGTAACAAAAAGTATGAAATCAAAAACCTTGATTCTGACAATATTGTTGCTGGGCAATACACTTTTGGCCCAAACCTATAAAGGTAAGCTGGGATATGCTGTGTCGCCTCAGGGGCATCCGCATGACTACAGTAAATTCGGTTTGTTTTTGCAGGAAGTTGCCCATACCTGCAATGGAGGTATAGTAATGGCAAACGGAAACTGGAGAGACCAGCCAGGCAGTGAAGGGATTATACCCACTCTTCAGAGAACGGTATCAAGCCTTCAGCCCGGTACTTATGCTTACGGGGATATGCTTGTTTTTGCGTGGGCTACCTACCCTATATTGTATTTAAACAACCCATCAAACAGCACCAACAACTGGAGCAATACCCAAACAAGGGACTTATTCCTTCAAACCCTATTACGCACTGTAGATTCGCTTGCCCCGGCTTATTTGTTTATTGGCAATGAAGTCAATTTTTATCTTACACAGGATTCAGCCGACTATGCCAACTGGGTATCGTTTTACCATATGGCTTATGATTCTATCAAAGCGCATCAGTCAATTACAAAAGTTGGAACCATATTCAACTACGAGCACCTCTCCGGCAAGGGGGTGCATACCGGATGGAATACCCCTCACTGGAACGCCCTGAAAGATATGGACACGGCTAAAATGGATATGGTAGGGTTAACATTATACCCATTTTTTAGTTACCCTCACGCCCAACTTGTTCCGGCAGATTATCTTGATACACTTATTGCCTTTACAGGCTCAAAACCGCTGGTGATTACAGAAACAGGTTGGCCGGGAGATTCCTTATTTGGTTCGTGGTATGCCTCGGCACAGGAACAGGTAAACTGGATAAACAAACTCTTTTCCATTCTTAACAATAAAAACACAGAAGTGGTAAACTGGCTCTTTCTAAATTATATGAAGGATTCACAAACAACCCCGGATGTGTTGATGTTTAAAAGTGTTTCATTGAGGGACTCTAGTGGAAATGACAGGCCGGCCCTGCAAACCTGGTTATCCTATTGTAATACCACCGGAGTAACACCTGAAAAAGAAGAAGGATTTAGCGGTTCCATATTTCCTAATCCATTTAAAGAGGAGGCTACGCTTCAAACCAGCAAGGTTTTTACCAATGCCATATTAACTATTTTTAACACACTCGGTGAGGTAGTTGCGCTACAGGATAACCTCTCCGGTTCTTTCTTTTTATTGAAAAAAAACCACCTTGCAGCAGGAGCCTATTTTTACAGATTAAGCGAAAAAGACCATACCCTATCCGGTAAATTTTTTATTGAATAACAACTTATAAACCCATTAAAATGATCAAATTTGGCTATACCATTTTATATGTAAAAGATGTGGAACTTACCCTTGGTTTTTACGAGAAGGCATTTGGTTTAACACGTAAATTTATATCTCCTGACCTTTCTTATGGCGAATTGTTAACCGGAGAAACCACCCTTTCTTTTGCATCACACCAACTTGCCGGTTCAAATCTTAAAAATGGGTTTGAGGCAAGCACGCCCGGCAATAAACCATTCGGTTTTGAAATTGGATTTACCACACCGGATGTACAACTCACCCTCGAAAATGCCATAAAAGCAGGGGGTGTGCAGGAGGAGGCACCTAAAACAAAACCCTGGGGACAGGTAGTGGCGTATGTTAGAGATCCTGATGGTTTTTTGGTAGAGATTTGTACCCCAATGGATTAGTAACCACCACATCTCCTTTCAGGTTATTTTTTATAAAAATTATCATTCTGACCAAATTACTGGCCACATAACAAAATGAGTAGCAAAATATTGTTTGGCTCAAATTTGTTAAAATGAAAGATATTTCTATTTTTGTTTAACTTAGCTTATTACCTCATCTGTAAAAACATTGCATGCAAAAAATAGTTAAATATGTTTTCCTCCTGCTTCTGTTAGTTAGTGCATTGCCTGGTTTCGGGCAATTGCTTCACCCAAAGTATACGGCCGATATGGAAACATTGGCTTTGGTTGATAGCAATACGCTAAGGATCAAGAACAAACTATACCCCCAGGTATCTGCAGGAGACCTTAATATTTATGGATTTGAGGAGAATGACATACCGGTTTATGCCGATTCGGTTTATGCTTACCGCTTATCTATCCTCGAATCAGAAATTCCGCTGGAATACAACCAATACGTAAGGCCTTATATTGACTTGTACACCATCCGCAGAAGGAAACTATCATCCAAAATCCTTACCTGGTCTAAATACTATTTCCCGATTTTTGAGGAAATGCTCGACAGGGAAAAGATGCCTATGGAACTTAAATACCTGGCAGTTATTGAGTCAGCCCTAAACCCTCAGGCAACCTCACCTGTTGGAGCAGCAGGTATGTGGCAGTTTATGGCTCCAACGGGGCGCATATATGGCCTAAAAACCACCAATGTATACGATGAAAGAAGAGACCTGATTAAGTCAACCGATGCGGCTATTAAATATCTGAGAAACTCTTACCGGATTTATGGCGACTGGCTGCTTGTAATTGCTTCCTACAACTGCGGACCAGGAAATGTAAATAAAGCCATCAGGCGCTCAGGTGGTAAAAAGAACTTTTGGGCCATACAACAATATTTACCAAAGGAAACGCGTGGATATGTACCAGCCTTTATTGCTGCTACGTATATGATGAGTTATGCATCGGAGCATAATATTTACCCTTCAGAGGAAGTGCAGATTACTTACCATACAGATACAGTGCATGTTGATAACAGGTATTCCCTTAACGAACTGGCTTATTCTCTGGGAATGACGCCTGAAGAGTTAAAGGCTTATAATCCTTCTTTAAAGAGAGGTATTATTCCGTTTACGACAGATAAAATTACACTCACTCTGCCATATAATAAGTCAATGGCTTTTACCGCTTTAAATTCCACTGATACTTTCAAACTCCATCAGGACGCCACGTTGATTGCCTTAAACAGCCAAATGGAGTCGAAATCAAAAATGGATGATGGCTCTTCGGGTACAAAAACAATCTATTATAAGGTGAAACGTGGCGATATACTTGCCTCCATTGCTAATAAATATGATGTTACGGTAAAGGAACTTCAGAAATGGAACAAACTCCGCAGTACTAAAATTGCACAGGGGCAAAAGTTAAAAATTAAGGTGAACCGGGCTTAACACAATGGTACATGAGTTTAGTTCCCATGCCATCAGTAGTAAAAAACAAATAATCCTCCCCTCCTTCTTTTAGCCTTAGTAAACCATAGAGCTCATTCACATCAGATGGAAAATGGCGCTTGCTGATATTTGCCTTTGTTATTTGTTTATCCTTAAGGTATTCTTTCACAGCCGACTTTCCAAACTCCAGTTGTTTTCTGATTTGAAACCTACGCCCCATTAGCTTATCGTGTAAATGATCGGCTACACAAAAGTGGCTCAACTCCCCAATTTGTTTCAGGTTATTGTCAGCCGCATAGGCAGCAGTTAAATCAGCCTTTATCAGACATAATGCAGGTTCGAAAAAAAACAATCCTTCTTTTCCAAATTCAGGTGTTAGTGTTTTACCTGTTGAATAGGTATTGATTTTACCATCTTCAGGAATGTCTGATGCAACCACCTTTGTCGGGCCATCAAATTGCCAGTTTATCCAAACCAGCACTTCTTTCACTTCATTTTTTAAACTAACCACATGGATCTCCCGGATATGGCTGAGGTGTTTTTGTATATGATCCAGGTCTATAAGTGGTGATAGTTTTAAAAGCACCTGACTGGTGCGGGGTTTCACCATTTCCAGCACTTTGGGAATATCAGGTTCTCCGTCAAACAAATGTACCGCCTTATGTTGTGCTGTTCGTCTGTCGGCATCCAAATAAACAAGGTCGGGGCAAATGGTGGTTTCGTTTACATAAGTTTCTGCAGTCCCGTCAATTCGGGTGATATTGGTAATGCCCATTAAATCAAAATTCCTGCGCACCAGCTTGTTCAGTCCTGCATCCTTGTCAACAGAGATTACCTGATCAAAAGTTTTTGCAAAAGCATAATCATCTACTCCAAGACCCCCTGAAAGATCCAGCAACAATTTACCATCAAAAAGAGCTGATTTATACCTTGCAAGTTCTTCTGAACTAGCTTGTTCAAGTGATTTACGGGTAAAAAAACAGTAATGTTTGGCAAATTCAGGTAGTTTTTTTAACGCCTTTTTATGAAGCAGAATCTGATCGAATAAAAGGGCTGTATCAAAGTCGTGGCGGGGCTTATAGGAGAGCGCGAGTTTTGCCGGATCCTCCCCGGAAAACTTTTTTATAAAACTTTTAAGATCGAAGTTTAGGAAAGCTTCAGAAATATTTGTATAACTTTGCAACAGTATAAATTAATTTTTTATGAAACGACTAGCGGTTATATGTTTATTGGCGTTTGCCTTTTTAACCCTTTCTTCCTGTAAGGCCACCTGCCCAAAATTTGAATTGAATATCCCTTTCATCAGCCAACTCTTTTAATCAGGGTATTTAAAAACAACCTGTTGTTTTATATCAGGGTGTACGCTTTGGGCAACAGGGCAATGATGGGCCGCATATTCCAATAACTGCCTGTATTCCTGTTCGATAGGTGTTTTAAAGGTAAAGGTAATCTGAATTTCAGCCACCCTTCTTGGGTTTGATGCCATTATTTTTACCACTTCCATGGTTGTTCCCTTTAACTCCAGCTTTATTTTTCGCGCTTCTATTCCCATTATCGTCATCATACATGCAGCCAAAGAGGTTGCCATTAGGTCTGTAGGAGAAAAGCTTTGGGCCAATCCGTTATTGTCTAATGGCGCATCTGTGTGAATCACTGTTCCTGAATAAACATGTTTTGCCAGGTTTCTTAATTCACCCAAATATTCCAGTTCGGAAGTGTTCATAAAAGTTGTATTTTTGACTGACGAAATTAAGTGAAACGAATTACAAATATTCTTTTAATCCTTGCCTGTTTTATTTCAGGAAATGTGCTGGCACAAAATCAGGCCATCACCGAACCTCAGTTATTTTACAGCAAACGCATTCAGCTTGGCCTCAATCTGAATACCTCCGGACTGGGTGGGATTAACTTTAAATATGGCTGGCATAAAACCGGGCGTATCAAAAATATTTTAGATACAGAAATTGCACGTGTAAGGCACCCTAAAGAAACAAGAATTTACGGAGCTTCTGAAAATCCTCAGGAATATACTTACGGACGCTTGAATATGGCTTTTTTTGTCAGAACCGGCTTTGGTCAAACCATTGCGCTGGCAGAAAGACCATACAAAAATGCAGTTGGTCTTCATTTTAATTATGCATTTGGTTTAAACACCGCCTTATTAAAACCTATTTATCTGGATATTTTTAAGGCATATGCAGGTGAAAACAGCCGTGGTTTTGTAAAAGCAGAAAGATATGACCCGGCTATTCATAATGACCAAAGCCTGATATACGGCAACTCTTCTTTTTTTGAAGGAATAGGCAATACAAAAGCCATGTTTGGCGGATATACACGGGCTTCCCTTTCTGTGGAGTGGGGAGCATATCCGGATGAGTTTCATACGCTGGAAGCCGGGGTAACCTTAGACGTTTTTCCTAAAGCACTTCCTTTAATGGCGTATGAACCCGATACAAGATACTTTTTATTGTTTTTTGTGGGATATAGTTTTGGATGGAATAAATAAATATGATTGAATTACCAACCCTCGCAGATGTGCGTGTGAAGAAGCCAGACTGGCTAAAAGTAAAACTTCCTACCGGAGAAAATTACCGTAACGTTAGAAAAATTGTAGACAACCATAAACTACATACCATATGCGAAAGTGGCAACTGCCCCAATATGGGTGAATGCTGGGGCGAGGGTACTGCAACTTTTATGATACTTGGAAACACCTGCACCAGAAGTTGCTCTTTTTGTGCTGTGGCAACCGGCCGAAACAAAGAATATGATAAGGACGAACCGAGACGTGTAGCGGAAGCCATCAGGTTGATGGGTGTTAAACATGCCGTGCTTACTTCGGTAAACCGTGACGAACTGCCTGACAAAGGTGCATGGGTTTGGGCTGAAACAATACGGATGGTAAAAGAACTTAATCCGGGCACCACTCAGGAAACCCTTATTCCGGATTTTATGAGTAAGTGGGATTTATTGTATCAGGTGATTGACGAACGTCCTGAAGTTGTTTCGCATAATATGGAAACAGTAAAAAGATTGTACCGCAAGGTAAGGCCTCAGGCAAAATATGAAAGAAGCCTGGAGCAGATCAGAAAAACCAAAGAAAGAGGACTCCGCACAAAATCGGGAGCCATGCTGGGTGTTGGAGAAACTCAGGAAGAAGTGCTGGAACTGATGAAAGAATTAAGTGAAAACGGATGCGATGTGCTTACCCTTGGACAATATTTACAGCCAACCAGGATGCACCTTGCCGTGGAGCGTTTTGTTACCCCTGAGGAGTTTGCCTTTTATGAAAGGGAAGGTAAAAAAATGGGTTTTATTCATGTGGAATCCGGTCCGCTGGTGCGTTCCTCCTACCACGCAGAAAAACATATACTATAAATCATGATTCTTACCACTCTTTTACTGATCGTGGCTTTAATCTGGAAGTTCTATCCACCAAAGGAAATAAACAGCCTGTATGGATACCGCACCACCAAAAGCATGAAAAACAAAGAGACATGGAAGTTTGCCAATATGTATGCCTCCATGTGGCTGGTAAGATTAACTGCACTTCTTTTTATGATTGCTATATTGCTTTATAGCTGGCCAGTGGATACCGCCCTAATAGAACTCTATATGATTGCCCCTGTAATCATTGCATTAATAGTGGTGATTGTACGTACAGAAAATTATTTGGGTAAAATGTTTGATCATAACGGGAACCGAAAAAAAAGCTGAGACACTTTTAAATGCCTACTATTTCCCTTTGAATCTTATAAAAAAGATTCCCCATCCAAGCGAGTAGCCTTAACTCTTCTGACTAATACCGCTCCTCATTTTTATACCATGTTTCTTTTAACAGGTAAATAATGGTAAAACTACCATTTTTCAAGATCCTGCACCAGACTGATTACCCATTATATTTCTATTGGCATATTAATTAATAAAGTCTGGTGAGTTGTTTTCTTTTACCTCAGGATAATTTTCGTAATTATCAGGCGAATATGTTTACACAAAGAGAAACCATGACCAGAGCAATGGCACAGGAGCCAGCAATGAGACAATAATTTCTTCAAATTTATTTTAGTATAAACCTTGGACTAAGCGGTGAAAATGCCCTTCAATGCTAACAGATGTAAACAACACAAAGCAGTTTTGTGTACAGATACCTATTAGCACTCTTTGGTGGCCGGGAGCAAGTTAAGCCTCTACTGGGCACACATTCCACCATCAATTACCTGCGTGGTTCCTGTGATGTATTTACTTTGATCACTTGCAAGAAATAAAACCAACTCAGCAATTTCAACAGGTTCTGCATAGCGTTTCAATGGAATAGATGCTTCAAACTGTTTTTTTACTTCTTCCCCATGGCCTGCTGATGCACCTTCTTCTATAGAGCGCATCATTCTGTTATTTACGGGGGAAGGGTGAACTGTATTAACCCTGATTTTTAATGGTGCGGCTTCAATAGCTGTAGTTCTCATGATACCCACCACCGCGTGTTTACTGGTAACATAGGCTCCCAAATTGGCAAAACCAAGCAATCCGGCAACTGAAGAGGAAATGATAATACTTCCACCTTCGTTCATATAAGGCAATGTATATTTATTGCCCAACCATATTCCTTTTACATTTACGGAAATCACCTTATCAAAAATATCATCCGGATAATCAACTATTGGTTTAACTACCCCCTCTATTCCTGCATTATTGAAAAAAACATCAATTTTGCCAAACAACTTCACAGCCTTGCTCACATAACGTTCCACTTCTGCAGCTTTTGAAACATCAGCAACACAATATTCAAGGTTTTTGCTCCCTAACTCTGCTACCACTTCTTTCAATACATCTTCACTGATATCCACGAGCAGAACCCTGGCCCCCTCATCAAGAAACAACTTTGCCGTAGTTTTTCCAATGCTCCCGGCACCTCCCGTGATAATGGCCACTTTGTTTTCTAACTGCTTCATGTTTTTATTGTTTTAGGATTTTCATATAGAAAGGGAACAACCATTATGCATTTAGAGCGTGAATAGTTGCTATTATTGGTTGAGCTGATCAGTAAACCACTTTTAGCAAATACGGTTCTAAACAACAGCCAAAACAAACCCGCTTGCTTAAATTGATTGTTACCGGATTCAGAACAAATTTAGTTCTGCCCAATACTTTTAAGCTATACAATTATGTTGAAAAGTTGCAAGATTCACACTTTGTGATCCCAGTAAAGATGGTGTGTTGCCGGATAAAATAGTTCATCCGTATTTAATGATATTTTCGCAACCTTATATTATAGCTTGTTATTAGCCATTCCAGCATTTGTGAATCCATAAGGAATAGGTAAAATTCGAATATTGGATTTTCTGTAAAATTTCAATGCATTTTTATCATTACTTTCTTTTCTGATATGCACTGTAACATTCACTTGTCCCACAAAACCGGCTCATTTCAGCCATTCAGGCTTTTCCGGCTTACCCAGATATAGCAGAGCAGTACCTGCATCATAAAAATACAATAAAGGTTTTATCTGTACTTACGAATGCAAGCATTAGCAGTAAGCCCACCGTTTTAATTATTCTTATGACTGTGAAGTACTGGTATTCATTTTTACAATTCGTTGAAATATGTTTTGGTGCCTGAATATTTCAAGCTGTGCTTTCCACAAGGTATAGTTGGGGTCGTAAATATGTGTGGGTTCGCTTTTTGCACCATTTAATTCTATGACTGAAAAATTGCGCCCCTGCTCCAGTTCTTCAAAAGTATTAAAACGGATATCTAATCTCCCGTAATAAAACCCCGGTATGTTTGCTAAAATCGCGTTAAATGTATTTTCCAATTTCTGCGTTATATGTTTTTTTCCATCCAAAAACGCTGTTCCCCTGTTGTGGTTTCCAAATGGCACCAAACACCGTTTTTCGCCAAGTGCCAGTACCTCATTTAAGTTTATTTGTTCCCTCAGTTTGGGAATTTGCATCTCAAAACGGGGTACTTTTTGTAGCAGTTGTTTTATACTTTCGTTTCCATTGCCTTCTACCGTTAAAAATTGCTTAAGCGTTATCCCGGTAATTTTTCCTTTGTTTTCGTTTGGTAATCTGCAATAAAAAAGACCAATTTCATTTGGATAGGCAACTGTTTCCTGAATTAAAAAACTTGCCTGTATGGACTGGCTGTATAAAATGATTTCTTCAACAGAATTCACTTTTTGTACCCCAACACCGCGGCACCCGATATCGGGTTTGACAATTAACGGAAACTTCAATTGGTTCTCTATTACCAATCTAACAAAATTTGTTGGTTTATTCGTTTCAACAAGCACGGTTTTAGGATAGTAAGCTTGAGGCAGCAGCTTATATATTTCAGCTTTGCTATCTCCATAAAATCCTCCGTTTTTAATACCCGGGTTGGAATATGTAAAGAATGAGAATGAACGAAATTTGAGCATATTCCAAAGCCATAGAAAAAACACAGGCGTATAAACCACATAAACCGACCAGTACTCCCAATTCTTTACTTTATGCCACCAAAGTTTCATGACAGGGTTTCAGTAATAACTGTTTTTTCTTTTGTGATTAAATCCAAATGGGTAAGACAAAGATTTTCGTTTTCCAGCACATATTGGGTGATATTCCTGGTAACAGTGATCCCCATTCTATTGATTATTAAGCCATTTTCAGCATCAGCTTTTTGCGTGTTGCTGTGAAAATCCATTAGGTCATCAGCATTTATATTTCTTTTTTGATATAAAAACTCAGCAAACCAATCTTTTCTCTTCTGCATCACCTCCTGGTTATAAAGGGTAGATGAAGACCAGATATGTTCTATATTGGGATCCAACAGATGAATTGTTTTGTAACTCCCATTCCAGCGAAGTTGAGTAAGAGACATATTAACAAAGGCAATAATCGTAAAAGGTTCTATTCCTGACAGATCAATGTTTTCCCATTCTTCAGAATAATCAGGGGAATGAAGGATGTCTAAAAGGATTAACCCGCGACTCTTTCTATATGGGGGATTGGGTATATGTTTCATATCAGCACCATTGAGTAACACAAAAACGCTTTTATCATTTTTTACACCAAACCAGGTACCATTGCTTTGCGGATCAATCGGGTAATACACCCAGTTATTTCCATCAATTAACTTCCTTGGCTTTGTTGCGTAAGGCCTGTTGATGTTTTCATCTCTGTTTGAAGTAATTATTGTGTTATTCTTATCCTTATAATAGGTTACTGTGCACATTGGTTGTTATTTATGATAGTCGATTTTGCCACCCCAAAATTTTCAGTCATATCCATTTTCCCTAAGTACAAAAGTCCAACCTTGATCAGGGCCTGGTGGTGAATGCAGTGCTCGATATTATACACAAGCTCACGGTGATAATTGGTTTCAACAGCCATTTCATTGTTATTATAAAGGGTTACAAGGTGCAACGTTTTATTCTCCTTTTCCAAACCCTGTATGATATGAGCTATTTTTTCTGCGGCAAAATCGATATCCTGTTGGGTTCGGATATTTCTCTTTCTGTTGTCGTAGTTGATATTTCCGGATTCAAAACCACTATTAAGCTGCTCAAATAATTCAATGATATGTCGGGTATGTTCTCCGATGGTGCTGTTGCTCAGCATGGGTATTGGCTGTGTGTACTCATCATAACCAAGTTGGGTAATCGCCTCAACCAATTGAAGCAATACGGCTTTGGCTTCCCATGTCATTGAATCATTTCTCATTTGGTTTTTAGTTTATCGGCAAATACCTGTTTCAGTTTATCCATTTTAGGTTGTATCACAGCCTTACAATAAGGTTCTTCCTTATTAAGCTCATAATATTCCTGGTGATAACTCTCGGCTTTGTAAAACTTATCAAAAATAGCAACTTCGGTTACTATCTCCTTATCAAAAACTTTATTCGCGTTAAGCGTGGTTATTACTTTCTCAGCTATTTTCTTCTGGTTTTTATTATGGTAAAAAATGGCTGAGCGGTATTGGGTTCCAATATCAGCACCCTGACGGTTAAGGGTGGTAGGGTTATGCAATGTAAAAAACACTTCCAGCAATTCTTCCAATGAAATAACAGCCGAATTGTATCTGATCTGAACCACTTCTGCATGGCCGGTATTGCCAGAACATACTTCTTTGTAGGTAGGGTTTGGAGTGTTCCCTCCGCTATAACCCGATTCTACACTTTCCACCCCTTTCAGATCCTCAAAAATAGCTTCGATGCACCAGAAGCATCCACCGGCAAGGGTTATCGTATCAATGCCTGTTGGTTTATTCATTTCTGCTTTAGGTTCAAAGGAGAGCGACCCAGAGTTTACACAATACCGTTTGCCGGTAGCTGTTGGCCCATCATCAAAAATATGACCCAAATGGCCACCACATTTTGCGCAGGTAATTTCTGTTCTTCTCATGCCGTGGCTATTGTCTTCGGTTTGAATAATTTTGCCACCGGCTATTTCTCTGTCAAAAGAAGGCCAGCCACAGTGTGAGTCAAATTTCATTTCATCTGTAAAAAGTGCTTCACCACATCCCCCACATTTGTAGGTACCTTTGTCTTTTGTCATCAGAAACTCCCCTGTATAAGGCCTTTCAGTACCTTTTTCCCTTAAAATATAATATTGCTCGGGGGAGAGTTTTGACTTCCATTGTAAGTCGGTTAATTCCATTTTTGACGAACCCGTACCTTTTGGATGCTGATCGGGAGTTTGTTGTGCGCAGCTATTCAGCGAAAGCATGAGCAATAAGATAAAAACTGATGATATTTTTTTCATGACCTGATTTTTTTAAATAGAACCATCACTTCATGCTTATGCATGACAAGAAATAATACCGAAGCTACAAGCACGATGATAGCTAAGGTAAATAATCCGCCACCGTCATTTTTTACATCAATGCCTAATACCAGCAAATGTGAACATACAGCGCCACAAATAATACCTAAACTATTTATCATACCTATTATTTGGGTTCCTGGAAACAGAATAAGTGCAGCAGTAATTAATTCAATAATACCTAAAGCTATTCTGCCATAAGGCTCAGCACCCAAAGCTGAAAATATATGAACAGAATCAGGATGGGCAGTAAATTTAAAATACAGGGTTTGTAAAAGGATAATGGCTACCGTGAGCTTTAGTATCCATGAAATGGTGTTTCTTAAGTTCATATTAATTTAGTTTTAATGTTTTAGTCCAGTTGACATCTGCTTTTGCCTTCAGGCCTTTTTCATCTTTATTCCAGCTATTTAAAGTATTGTTGAAATAGGCATTGTAAAACAGAAAAAGTTTACCATCGGTTATTTTAAAAGTCTCGGGATTTATTTCCACCTTTTTACCATAATCACCCATAGCAAACGCGCACCATCCACCATACTGAGGTTCGTATTTTGTTGGATTCTTTAAAAACAGTTCTTTGTTGTTTTGTGTACTGAAATAATAGGTTACACCATGATAACTTGTAAAAATGCTGCTATTGCCCTTTTCAGCCTTGCTTTTAGTAAAATAGGATACCGGATCGTAACCCTGAATGGCTACCCCCTCTTCTAAATTAAAGTGCTTTGTTCTTTCAGGAGCGTTCTGTGCAAAAAGAAAGGAAAACGTCCCCACCAGAAATGATAAAATGATTTGTCTCATGTTGATTAATTATGAAACAAAAGTACCTGGTGTTAAAACAGCAAAATGTAAGCTACTTTACATTTTTCACAAAGTTCTTTATTATTTCAGTATCCGGTATTTTGATTTCCTTCTGTGTGTATTGCAAAATATTGTCCTTTTCGAGTTCCTTAAATAAAGAAATAATGGTTTGCCGCGTGGTACAGATCAGTTGGGCTATATCCTTTTGGGTAAGGTAATTGGGCAAGACAAATGAGGTGCTCTTCACATTTTCTTTCTCTATAATCATGTTTAAAAGCAGCAGTAGCCGTGTTTTTGCATCCCTGAACAGGATATTCTTATAACTGTTTTGCATTTTTCTGAAATTAAACCCAATAAATTTGATGTAGTTTAAAGCAAAATCAGGCTTCTTATGCATTACCGCTTCCAGGTTTTCTCTATAAAAGGTACATATAATGGCTTCATCAGATACCACTTTAAAATACTCCTCATTTGCAACAGGTTTTTCCAGGTTTAAGTCACCAAATAAATCACCTTTTTGCAGAATATCCAGGAGTACTTCCTCCCCCTCATTGTTAATTTTAATGAGTTTGATGGTTCCCTGTTTTATAAAGTAAATTCTTTCCTTTTCATCAAACGGTAAATCTACATACTCGTTCTTTTTAGACTTTTTGAATCGCTTTAAAATACATAAGGCATCTATTTCAGAAAAACTGAGATTACGGAAAAGTTTATGCTCATGTAAATACCAATATTTTAAGTCTGATGTCATGTTTTTTGTAGTATAGCCGGCCATTTATTCATACCATGATGAAACCTAATAGTTGTGAGCTGGTATGATTAAGGTTCCTGCCAAATGCCTCAGGTGGCTTTGTAAATGTTGGCATAAAACCGCAAAAAAACAAGAGTAATACACTTTTTTTGAAACATGCCGGAATGAATGAACCGCTAACATTGTTGCTACCCGGGCACGAAACCGGTATTTACCTGTATCGCACGTAAACATGAATGTACTTCCTGAGATGGGTGATTACAACCAGCGATAATATTCGTTTAAGAAGTGAAAAACATTACCTATTCCATGAGCGATGATAAGTGGCCACAATTTTTTATACCTGATATAATAAATCCCAAATACCAACGCCAATACAAAAACCATTGGCATATTCATCCAGCCCTGGTAGGTGTGATAAGATGCGCGGACAACAAAACTGATGGCAATAACAACCGCAGGATGATATTTTTCGAACCTCCTGAACAAATAACCTATCAGCAGTATTTCTTCATAGATTGAATTAACAACAGCAATAAGCGCCATACTCACTATATTGGATTGAAGGGCAATTGAGGGATCATGCAGGGTTTCCGGATTTAATATGTTTAAACCTATTAATGACTTTGTGATAAAAGCACCTGTGGTTTCCCTTATAATAACCAACAATATGGCCACCCCAACCATTTTGATGCTAAAATCGAGGTTAAAATCTTTATACGTCCATTGCCTGTATTTTAAAAAGCAGGCTATTATGGTTAGCATGATAACCTCATAAACAATTATAAAAATGAAATCGTAGCTGTTGTACGTTTTTGTATTTGATGTAACTGAATTTTCGAGAATTGCCGTGGTTGAAGAATAAATAAACAAGCCAAAGCCAAGTATAAGCACAATAAACACCTCAGCCATTTTACCTAAAGTGGTTTTATAAGATGCTAAAGAATGTTGTTTGGTTAATATCATGATTCCCCGCTTTGGCTTGAAACGTTTAAGTAGTGTTGGTTATTTAATTATAGTCACCGGCTTTGTTGCCCCTATCTCTGCTATGTGTGTATTGTCAAATAACTTTAAAAGGACTACCTTACGAATCAAATTTTGATCCATCCCATTCTACTCCCGGTGGGAACAATTCAGCCTTTCTTTTCTTCATTTCCGATGCAATGAAGGCACCATTGCCACCTTGCTCTTCAAGTTTGGTTATAATATTCAGGTAACTCTTTTCATCCCTGTTCTGACTAAGTTTAAACACATTGTCCATTTTTTGCACTTTGATCTCAAACCCTGCAATGGCAGGCATCATTTTATCCAAAAAGGCATCTGGTAAATTGTCGTATATGGTTAACGACTCCGCATTCCCCTTTTCAAATTTAAGTGTTAATTTTCTCATGAACTGAATCAATTTATCAGGAGACATAAACCTGATTTGCCCGCTCATATGTACACTCATATAATTCCAGGTTGACCCTATTTGCGGATTGCTATACCATGAAGCACTTACATAAGAATTGGGGCCTGTAAACACCAGCAAGGCATTGGGATTTTCAACAAAAGCTTTATAGTGGTCGGTATTTCGCATGATATGCCCCTGTAAAAACAGTTCCCCGTTTCTTTCTTCAAAAAGAACCGGAACTTGAGTGGCAACCTGTGCACCGGATAAATAACTTCCCGTTAAAAAAGCGAATGGATTTTGCTCTATAAAATCCAATATGGTTTGCTTGTCTTTTTCTTTAAAATATGAAAAATTGTACATTATAATTTTTATGGCATAGTGTGCTTGAAAATAGCTTAACGGGAAAAGCTTGTTTTTGTTATTAATCGCTTTTTTCAATTATTGGTTCATCATATTGGTACTTCCGTTCATTCGGTTTGCCTCTACCCCTGTTTTCGGCTCATTTATGGTGTTCTCATTTCTTAGGTACTATTTATCCACTTCGTAATTCAGTTCAGTTACTCCACAGGTAAATTGTCGGGTAGCAGGCAACAGTTTCAGTTTTATTTTGTCTTTGATGTTTGTAAACAATGGTATGCCATGGCCAAGAATAACTGGATTAACAAACAGCCAATATCCGTCAATCAAATTCTGTTGAATAAGCGAATGGGTTGCTGTCGGGCTGCCAAAAAGCAGGATATCTGCCCCTGCCTGTTGTTTTATTTGATTTATCCTATCCGTAAGGTTGTTGCTAATGATGGTAGTATTGGCCAACCCGGTATTTTCCATGGTGTTTGATAACACCACTTTATGAACTTTGCTATACCATTTTGAATGCGCTATATCGTGTTGGGTAGCGTTTGGCTTATCAGCTGCGGTAGGCCAGTAACTTTCCATCATCTGATAAGTTACCCGTCCATACAAAGAGGTATCGCCCTGGCTTATGCGTTTTCCTACATAATCAAAAACTTCCTGATCAACTTTAATCCAGTCCATCTCTCCGTTGGGTCCCGCCACAAATCCATCAAGTGATATGTGCATAAATGATATAATTTTCCTCATATGGTTCTGTTTTATCTTTTTCTATGGTTTATTGTTAGAGCGCTTTAGTCACCACCACTCATGCCAAGCAGGAAGGAGTGTTTTGTAAATGTTTGTATAAAATACCGGAAATACAAGACTGGCCGATATTTAATTAAAACAAGTTAGAAACAAGCATCTGAACGCTTATTTCCCATAGGAAAGCGATTGCTGCAAAGTTTAAAGATATGATCCTATATACAACTAGTTTTTAACCAACTTAGCCGTGAATGATTTGTTTGATTCAACCTGTTTTATGCTAAGAAAATAAATGCCGGGGATTAAATCAATTTTGACTTCTCCATTAACTACCTGGTGCTTATACACCATTTGTCCGAAATGGTTGTAAATGGTTAATTCGGAAGCACCTTCTATGCCCTCTAATTTGAATGAATCTGTAAAAGGATTGGGATATAGTTTAATGGCTGTGCCAACTGTTAATTCATTAATACCTACAGGAATTGAGCAAGTGGAAGGAATAGAGTCTGTGGTATAAAAAGGTACACATCTGTTGCAGAATATGCTTTTAAAGAAACAACTTGCTCTTTGTGCTCTGAATACACTGCTTGCATTTCTAAATATTCCATGTTCGCCTGCAGTATCCACGGTAAGTTCGCTGCAAATATTATTCGCAGTAAGGCTGCTATGTAAAGCCCTCGAACCATATAATGTATAATGAGCAAAGGATTGATCCGCATCAATTAAAACGGTAGAATCCAGTGAGCCGTGAAAAGCAACGGTAGGCAGCATCTCCTCTTTATCCACTTCGCTTGCAGTTATACCTCCCCAATTATTAAAAACGCCTTTAATGGAATAGGTGTTGGTAAGGTTATTGCCCGAAGTATACAGGTTACCTAATTCTGCGCTTGTTGAAGTAGTATTGTATAACAACGAAACACTATCAAGTTCAGACTGGTCGGCATATACCATGCCCAGGGCAAGCAATGATCCTGCACTTTGCCCTCCAACAAAAAGCCAGCTTGTATCTATCCGCACAGCATTCGCATTGTTTACCACGTACCGCAAAGCCGCGTGTCCATCCTGAATAGCCCGGTATCTTGCTTTGTACTGACCATATTCAGAGAAATCGTGCCCGAGCCTGTAACCAACCGAAGCACAAACATAACCCCTCATGGCAAGGTGGATGCATAAATCCCGGATATCACCGGATTGTTTATCGCCCGATGAAAAACCACCGCCATGAAACAACATGATAAACGGACGTTTAGGTGAAGTATCAACAACCAGATTGGGGTAATAAAGATCCATCAGCAAGGTATCGGGGTTTCCCTGAAAATCTTGTGCTATACCATACTGGATATTTGCTCCTATTGTTAATTGGGTTTGGTTAAAGTACGCTGCTTCGGTGTATCTGGCATTGTTGGTACAATATTGTGCATGGGCTTTCCCGTTTAGAAAGAGCAGGGCTGCTATAAAGATCCAAATTGTATTTTTCATCTGTTTTATTAGTTGCTTACACAACAGCCTATGAAAACCCTGTCCATATTCTGTTTTGTAAATGATGGGATAAACTTCAAAATTAAAAGCCGTTCAAGCATAAACAAACCAAATCAGGTTTTGTTTTGAAATTTTTATATCGGGGATGGTTTTCTTAAAGCCTTCACATAATCAACTAACCGTAAAATAAAGGGAAATGTAAAAACAACCAACCAGATCATGGTATAACGTGGCAGAATCTGATACCTGTAATTGAGTCCGTAAAATATCACAGCATACAACACACAAAGTAAAGAATGTTCTATAACAACCTGTTCATCGGAGTACCTGTTGATATGATCTTTCTTATTTTCCATTAGGTCGTTTTTGTAATTGCCATTTTTGCTTGGAAGAAATGCTGCCAGAAGGATATAGTTTTGAATGATATAAATTGCTGAAACACCCAACAGGAAAAATTGAACTCCTATGTACAAACTATCAGATAAGTATTTTGAACTTTCCATATCGGGACTATTAAACACACTGAAAATATTATCTATTGCTAATGCAAACATGATAATGGTGCTCCATACACTTAATATGAGCCGCACTGTTTTTGACAGGTGCAGGTTTGTAAAAGCATTTAGAACGGAGAATGCTGAAAGCAAAAAAACAATGGTAAGCAGGGTTAGTGCAAACGCATTATCATAACCCGTAAACCCGAAGTCAATTATCCAATAAACAAGGGAAAGTGACTGAAGGAGTGTGATTCCCTCTGTTAGTTTAGGAGTTACTTTGTTTTTATAAAAGAAGACAAAGGCAAATGAATAAAATAGAATAAAAATATAGGGCCAACTTTCTAAATGATTTTCAAAATTGTATTTACCTTCATTTTTGCCAGGAAGAAAATTTATAAGGCTAAAAAAATAGGATCCGATAAATATCGGGACCACCTTTTTCCAGCTACCGGCCACACGGAAAGTCTCAAATAAAAGTCCTGCGAATAATGCAATTAAACTAACCGAAAACAGTTTTACCGGGCTAATTGAAGCCCTGTGTGCAATATAACCTGTGATGGCCAGTCCAATTATTCCCAAAACTATAGCAATTGGCATGAGGTCAATTCCTGATTTTTTCTTCGGGGTTTTACTTTTTTCCTTTATGGCCATCATTTCTAAGTGTGTAAGTTTTAATCCTTTTAGAGTTGTCAACATTACTCAATTCCAGATAGTAATATACTTGAACCTTATTTTATTACGATGACTTTTTCATTAATAATTCTTGTAACAATTCGATTGACGTTCTTAATTCTTGCTCTGTGAAAGTATTGCTAGATGAAGGATGATGAATAGCATTCCTAACATAAGTACAAATTGAAGAATATGTTGTTTTATTAAAGTGAGATATTTTTCGATGTTTCGAAGAATTGAATATTTTGTGGTTTACTATATAGTCATCACAGGATTTAATCGTAGTTAAAGACTCCTTTTCTTGCAGCCAACCGTAGAGGGCGATGTGATAATCACTTGAAACTATATCATATGCTAAATAGTTAGTTTCTGCATCAGTTATGGAAGGTAAAACTGAAGGAGTAACCACTTTTCTTGTAGAAATTATACCTCCATTTTCAGTCAAAACAATAACCAAATTATTTGTTCTATTTTTTAAGGCATTAGTCAAGACATGCTCAGAATGACTTGCTACAAATAGTTGAACCCTTTGCGTGCCTGATTCTGTAAATAAATCCTGATAATATTTTAAAATTTTTTTCTGCCATTTAGGATGCATGCTTAACTCTGGTTCATCAATCATAATAGTTGCCCCATTTAATTTCTGATAATTTTTCAGAAGGTATATCCCCCGGAACACAATCTGCTTTTCGCCTGTACTGAGATTATCTATTGATATTTCACCATTGTCTTTTTTAAAAAAAATTGCTTTTTCAGAGTCTGTATTGGAGACCCTAGAATATTTAAGTTTACCAAAAAAATTGTCAAATGCGTTTTTAAATCTGTAAATCTTCGAAGTAATATAAAAGTCTTCCCATGATTTTGGAGAATTACCTAAACCTTCATTCAATTCCGCATAAGCAGATGTATCCTGAATTTGAACATCAACTATTAATTGCTTTAGAGACGTAAAGTCGTCTTCTTGGTCAATGTCGTATTTTTCAGTATCAAGAGATTTAGTTGTCGTAGAAGTAATTTTTTGTGTTTTGAAATCAGCTCTAGCCTTTGAAAAAACACAGCCGTAATGCCTTATATCAAGTGTATTTGACTCTATTAATTCAACATTGGTATTATGATTTGAATGTATATCTGTAGACTTTCCGGTGTCATCAATCAATGTATAAAAATCTTTGACGCGTGTATTACTAGGTATGGCTTTGTAAAGTCTATTATCAATTACATATTCAATAAACTCAAAATATTCGAATGATCTTTTGTTAAGAAATGTACTTAATGTTTCTAGAATAGTCGTTTTTCCAGTACCATTTTCACCAGCAAATAAAATAGTATTATAGGGGGTTGAAGTATCTAGGTTTGAAAAATCCAATTCAAGGTCTCCTAAAACTGGATGATCCTTCCATTTAATCTTGTTTATTTTCATATTCTTGTTTCTTCAATAAAACTTCAACCAACTACTACAACATACCTTCTTTCCAGTAAAAATAATCATTCTCCCAGAAAGCATCAACAAGCCTGAATATTTGGAGGGAATTGCTCTTTTAACCTGTTTAAGCAGAAATACCCTACCCACTCCTCCTCCGGCTTAGGGATTGAAGCAGGCTGCCGTGCAGCGCGTAAAGCCCGGCCCGAAACAAGGTGAAGGGAAAGCCCCAAAAAATACCCATAAAACAAGCATAAACCGATAGCTTAAATTAACCCTGCGTTGTGTAAATTTGCGCTTATGGATTTTAAACTTACCTCTGAATACCAACCAACCGGTGACCAGCCGGAAGCCATTAAAGCGTTGATTAAAGGAATACAGGATGAAGAGCAGGCTCAGGTATTGCTGGGGGTTACGGGATCGGGTAAAACATTTACCATTGCCAATGTGATAGAAAAAATACAGCGGCCTACGTTGATTATTAGTCATAATAAAACCCTGGTAGCTCAGCTGTACGGGGAGTTTAAACAGTTTTTTCCGGAGAATGCGGTGGAGTATTTTGTTTCCTATTACGATTATTATCAGCCAGAAGCTTTTATTCCGCAATCGAATACCTATATAGAAAAAGACCTGAATATAAACGAGGAAATTGAAAAAATGAGGTTAAAAACCACCTCTTCCCTACTCTCCGGCAGGCGCGATGTGATTGTGGTGGCATCGGTTAGTTGTATTTATGGCGCGGGTAACCCAAAGGATTATGAGAGCAGCATTATACGCCTGCACAAGGGACAAAAGATTGCCAGAAACAGCGTATTGTATGCACTTGTGGATTCCCTCTACTCGCGTACCACAGCAGATTTTAAAAGGGGTACGTTTAGGGTAAAGGGCGATGCGGTAGATGTGTATCCGGCTTATGCTGATTTTGCTTTCCGCATTATTTTCTTTGGAAATGAAATTGAAGAACTGCAGGTGATTGATCCGATAAGCGGCATGAAACAGGAAAATGCCTCGGATATAGCCATATTTCCTGCCAATATTTATGTGACACCAAAAGAACAGTTGCAGCGCTCCATAAGAGAAATACAGGATGATTTGGTGGGTCAGATTGAATACTTTAAATCGACCGGAAAATTTCTGGAAGCCAAAAGGCTGGAGGAAAGAACCAATTTTGATTTGGAAATGATGCGTGAACTGGGCTATTGCAGTGGGATTGAGAACTACAGCCGCTATATGGATAAACGCAAACCGGGCGAAAGACCGTTTTGTTTGATAGATTATTTTCCAAAAGATTTTTTGCTGGTGATTGATGAAAGCCACGTGACGATACCACAAGTGAGGGGCATGTACGGGGGCGACCGGTCGCGCAAGGAAAACCTGGTGGAATATGGTTTCAGGCTTCCATCTGCTTTGGATAACCGCCCGCTGACTTTTAATGAATTTGAGGCCATGACAGGCCAGACGATATACGTGAGTGCCACCCCGGCTGAATATGAAATAAGGGAATCGGAAGGTGTGGTGGTGGAACAAATAATAAGGCCAACGGGCTTGCTGGATCCGGTAATTGAAATAAGGCCTTGCATAAACCAGGTAGATGATTTGATGGATGAAATTGATGAGCGCATAAAAATGGGCGACCGGGTGCTGGTGACCACGCTTACCAAACGTATGGCCGAAGAATTATCGAAATACCTGACCAAGCTGAATATAAAATGCCGATACATACATAGTGAAGTAAAAACCCTTGACCGGGTAGAAATTTTGCGTGACCTGCGCCTGGGTAAATTTGATGTATTGATTGGGGTGAATTTGCTGCGCGAGGGACTTGACTTGCCTGAAGTATCGTTTGTGGCTATAATGGATGCGGATAAGGAAGGATTTTTGAGAAGCGAAAGCTCGTTGATACAAACCATAGGACGTGCGGCCAGGAACGAAAGAGGCAAGGTGATTTTATATGCCGACCATATTACGGACAGCATTAGAAAAACCATGGAAGACAACCAACGCAAGCGCGAAAAGCAGATGGCCTACAATACCCTGCACGGTATTACGCCAACTACGGTGAAGAAGAGCAAAGAGGATATTATGAAACAAACCAGCGTGGCTGATGCCAAACATGGTGCGGAAACACATTATTATGTGGAGCCTGAGGAAATGAGTGCAGCTGCAGATCCGGTGGTGCAGTATATGAGCAAAGACCAGCTTAAAAAATCGATAGAGGAAACCCAGAAACGCATGATGCGGGCTGCAAGGGAAATGGAATTTATGGAAGCTGCGCGTTTAAGGGACGAACTTTTTGCGCTGCAAAAGCAACTGGAAACCAATAAAAAAGATTAACGGTAACCGCTTATATAATAGCCCTAAGGGGATACAACGGAATCTTTTTATTTCATGTCCTGAATTTAAACTTATAAAACGGCATGAAAAACTTTACCCTCACTTTATTACTTATTGCACAAACGGGTATGTTGGTTGCGCAGATTCCAAACCCCGGATTTGAGTTTTGGGGATCGGCCACTATTGGCACATTAACTGTAAATAACCCCTCCGGATGGGGAACCCAAAACTTTGACAATGTATTTGGCAGCAAACCCGAATCGGCCACCTACACAACAACGGCTTACGAAGGAAACAGATCGCTGGTATTAACAAACAATGCAGGCACACCTGCTTATGTAAGAACAGAACAATTTGCAGGAGGCGGATTTAACCTGAAGTTTCCATTGGGATTTAAATACATGAACCTTGAATTGTATTACCAATACGACTCTCCGGGATTGGACTCTTTTATGGTAGAAGTGAACCTGTATAAAAACGGAACAAAAACCGGAACAGGAAAAATGGTTTCGGGGGAGAAAAAAAACACCTTTACCAGATTGGTGGTGCCGCTACAATACAGCCAATCTGTAGTACCCGACAGTGCCAGCATCAATATAGTTGCAGGTAAAACAACACCCTATACGAGTGGCTCTGTGCTAACGGTTGATGCATTAAATTTTATCGACCTCTCTACAGGAGTAACTGAATTTAAATCGGCATCGGGTGATATAAAGCGGATTTTCCCTAACCCGGCTTCATCTGAAATTGCCATTGTTCTGGACGAAAACAAAGTATATGATATGGTTTTTTCTGATATAACAGGAAAAACGATAGAGACAATCACCCAGGTATCATTGGTAAAGGAATGGAGATGGGTATTGCCAGAAGAGCTAAAAAACGGATTATACTTTATTAAAGTTAGCGAAGGAGAAAATGCGGAATACCACCGATTGGTAATAAACAGATAAAGATCAGGCCGGTTTGGTATCTTTAAACCTCCAGAGATACATGCAGGCATAGGTTCTGTAAGGTGCCCATTTTTGAGCCTGTTTAAGCATGTGGGTTTTCATGGATTTAGGATCAGTGCGGTCTATATTGTACAGGTTGGACATGGCAATCTGAATACCGAGATCATCAACGGCAAATACATCTTCTCTTGCGAGGGTAAACATGAGGATCATTTCAGTAGTCCACCGCCCCACCCCTTTTATTTGGGTAAGACAGGCTATTACCTCTTCATTGCTCATTTTTGCGAGGCGTGCATCTGTTAGTTTTTGCTCTATAAAAAAACGGCATACATGGTGCACGTATTGTGCTTTTGCATTAGACAAACCCACTGCTCTTAACCGCTCCAGTGGAATATCTAGAATTTGTTGAGGGCTAGGCTCCTGATCTCCGAATAAGAGCAAAAAACGTTTGAGAATAACATCGGCCACCTTTACAGAAAGTTGCTGCGACATGATGGAACTGCACAAACGCAGGTACACCTTTTTTCGGGGCCTGAGTTTTATTGCGCCATGTGTGTTTATTATTTTTTTAAGTCTGGGATCCTTAGAGAGGAATGTGGCTGCAGCTGCACTCATATTTTTTCTCCAAAACTCAAATCGCCTGCATCGCCCAGGCCAGGAACAATGTAACCATCTTCGTTTAAGGTATCATCCATATCGGCAATCCAGAGGGTGGCATGCGGGAGTTTTTCCCTTAAATAGTTTACCCCATCCTTTGAGGCAATTAAACTCACAATATGTAATTCCTTAGGGGTTCCCCTTTTTAATATGGCCTGATAGGTAAGATCAATAGACTGGCCGGTAGCCAGCATGGGATCGATAATGAGCAATATTTTATTATTGATATCCGGACAGGCAAGGTACTCTACCACAATTTCGAAGCTATGATCATCGTGGTGTTTTCTGTAGGCCGAAATAAATGCACAGGCTGCCTGATCAAAATAATCGAGCATACCGTGGTGCATGCTTAATCCGGCTCTTAAAATGGTAGCTAAAACGGGCTGCTCGGCCAATACTTTTGACTCGTGTTTACCAAGCGGAGTTTGAATAACCTTTGTTTGCCAGGGGAGTTTTTTGCTCACCTCGTAAGCCATGATTTGCCCGATGCGTTCAATATTTTTCCTGAACCTCATTCTATCCTGCTGCACGGTAATATCGCGCAGCTCGGCAACAAACTGATGAAGAAGGGAATGTTCTTTTGAAAGAAGATGTATCTGCATCAGGCGAATATACGGATATAAAATATTTCTATTGCTTTGCCGGAATCTGACGATAAATGGCCAATAACTCTCCTTTGCTGTTTACATGTAATTTGCTGTAAATTCTTCTGATATATTTCCTGACGGTATCGATAGAAACCTCAAGCTTTACGGCAATCAGTTTATAACTCAGGCCTTCCACCAGACCCTGCACCACATCACGTTCGCGTTTGGTAAGGTCTTCGGCAAGGTTTTTATTTGGCTGAAAATAATCGAACACCTTTCTGGCAATAGCCGGAGTAATTGGCGATCCGCCTTCACTTAATGCTACAACAGCTTCTTTAATTTTGCTGAGTGGGGTGTCCTTATCAAGGTATCCTGAAGCACCTGCGCAAATGGATTTAAAAATATTATTGCTATCGCTAAGTACCGAAATCATAATAATTTCAGACATGGGCCATTTGTTTTTAATGTGAAAAATCCCATCAACACCACTCATGCCGGGCAAATTAATATCGAGCAGAATAATATGATTTTCCAGATCCGATTCGCAGGAGAGGATATCTTCCACACAGTTAAATGAAATCACGCTGTTAAAATAGGCTCCATCTTTTTCAAAATAATTTACCAGAATACTCCTGATGGCCTTATCATCTTCTACAATTGCCAGATCAATTTTTTTTGTTTCCATAGCCTGATTATTTTAAATTACCACTTTTGAGGAAAATGATGAGTTGAATATGAAACCCATTTCTTTTATCAACCAGTAGTTCCGCCTTCATTCTTTTGGCCCTCATTACCATATTATACATTCCGCTGCCTGTTTGCCCGTAAGGACTGTTGGCATCCCCATTGTTAAACAACGAAAAAACCAACCTGTCTCCATCTCTGTATACTTTCAACTCGGCAAAATCGCCAGTTGAATGTTTAACAATATTATGAACTGCTTCTTTAATAATAAAAAATATTTCCTGCTTGTGAGAGGGAGGCAGTTCCATCTGGTACAATTCCGGATCAAAGGTAAGCTTATATCTTACAGCAGAAGACTCCATGGTTTGCTGAACCATTTCTGTTATTTTATCAAACAAATTCCCTACCAGCTTATAACGGGAATCGGTGCTCCAGATAACATCGCGCATATTGGACATAGCCATTCGGCAGGTATTTACAATACTTTTAAGAACCTCGCGGTGTTTGGCATCCACATCATCTTCTATCAGTTCAGCCTGCATGGCAACACGTGTAAGTACACTCCCCACCTCATCATGCAGATCGTTGGAAATTTTTGACCTTAAAGCCGAAAGTTCTTTAAACTTTTGAAACCGGAGATAAGCCAGCCAACCAAAAACAGAGCCGATGCCTAAGAGCAATATCAGAATAAACCACCAGCGTTTATAAAACACTTCGAGCACTTGTATTTGCAAAATGGTTTCAGTGGCATCGGTATTATTTCTGGAGCCTTTTCCTTTAATACGCAGCAAATAATTTCCGGGAGACAAGGAGGCGAAACGAATGGAGTTCTTTTCGCCTAAGGGAATCCAGCGATTATTGAGCCCCTCCAGTTTATAAAAGAAGATATTTTTTTCAGGATGAGAAAAATCTGTATTAAAAAAATACAAAGTAAGGTAACTCGACTTGTAAGACAGAACAACCCCCTTATTAATTTCGTACAGGCTGTGAATTTGTTTAATCTCATCTTTCTGATCCAGCAATTCGATATATGAAATACTTATTTTATTGCCATACTTTTGAATATCTGTTTCAGGCTTATATTTATAGCTGATATTAATTCCATTTACACCGCCAAACATCAGCCATCCATCTTTTGTTACCAGACAAGATCCGGAGTTAAACTCGTTATCAGACAACCCGTCTTCTTTAAAAAAGTTAACTATCTGCTCATTTTTTCTGTCGAGAACAGACAGGCCGTTATAGGTGGCAATCCACATATTTCCTGAGGCATCGCTGATAACAGATGCAACTGAATTATTTGCCAGACCGTTTTCTGTATTGATTACCTTAAAAGCCGGTTTGATTTTATTGATAACACATACACCACCACCTTCGGTAGACAACCAGATATTTCCTCGTTTGTCATCATAGATATGGTTAACAGTATTTGCGGGAATACGAAAAACATCCTCTGCATCCTCATGGTAGCGGGCCACAATCTGCCTTGCACGGTTAAGTACAAATACCCCGTAATTGGTACAAATCCAGATATGGTTATCACTGCACCGGTAAATATACTTCACAAAAGGTCTCACAAAATAACGACCCCTGAACAGAAGTTGTAAATCGTGGTAAACATTTGTTTCCGGATGATACCAGGCAAGCTCATCGTAACCACCAAGCAGGAAAGTACCACTGGTATCCTTTATTCCTGATATGAGGTAATTGTATTTATGTTTATCCTTATCATGAAAGCGTATCTCCCCGCTGTTTTTATCTACCTTGATGAGCCCCGATCCTTCGCATATGGCCCACAGGTACTTCTTATCCTCATCAATTAATACATTGGGGCTATGGGGTATTTTATTATCAAACAACCTCACGATTTTTTGATCACTGGTTTGTTTAAACAAACCTCCATACCCGGCCATAAATATATCACCGTTCTTATCCTGCATTAACCCTCTGAAACTTGGTACATACAGGTGTTGGAGGTACTGATCTTTTCTCAGCACAGAACTGAAAACTGGTTTTTCATTAATAAGCTTATACAATCCATTGTTTGTGCAGATCCATAAATTATTATTGTTTGCACTGATCATGTTGTTGATATGCACATTTTCTGAGAAATCAAATAAGGAAGAGGTAATATCCCGAAGCTGATTGCCCGTGTATTGGTATACTTTTTTACGGTCGGCAGCTGTAATCCATAAAACCTTATTGGCATCCAGTACAGCAGCAAAAACTTCGTCACTAAAATGAACAGGGAGTTTTTGGAAGGTATCTTTAAGAGGCTGATAAACCTGCATTCCATCGGGCATCATGGCAAGCAATCCGGTTCCGGGTATATAACTCAGCCCACCTTCATAAGATGGCATTCCGGTAAAATAACGTCCGAGAATTTTGCCTGTGTTGGGATCAATCCTGAACAACCCTTTATCTTCTGTACGCAGCCAGATCTGATTCTGAAATTCTGTAATCTTTAGCCGTTTTCCAAAAGACTTGTCTCTTGATGTATAGTTGTTAAACCGCTGAAATCTGCTTTTCCCTAAATACTTATGCAAAATGCCATCTGCAGTGCTTACCCATATGGTTTGGTCGGAGGATTGAAAAATCTGAAGGACATAATTATCTGAAAGGGAGTAATCGCTGGCATTGTGCTGCAGCACATCTGTGATATGATTGCTGGTAAGGTTAAACAAGTGTATGCCATGATCTGTGGCCACCCAAAGTACTTTATTCCTGTCTTCGAAAAGGTAACTGATAAGGTTGGAAGAGAGTTGTGTTTGATTGGACTTATTGATGCTCCAGAAATGATACCCGTCAAACCGATTTAAGCCATTTGCAGTAGCCACCCATAAGAAACCATCCGAGGTTCTGATTGCATGATGCACAATCCTGTTTGACAATCCCTCCCTTTCACCCCAATGTTGGATGTATTGGGATTTTGACACCAATACGCTGCAGATAAAACAACAAAACAGGAAAAGTCTCTTCATGAATCAGGTTAGGAATAATGCATAGATAATATAATCCTTTGAAATGGAACTTGCCTGCAGGTACATATTGATGGGTAAAACGAGCTGCCTTTTTTAGCAGAAGTGTGATTAAAAACAACAAATTGCTTTTATAGCGTATAAAATACCAAATCTTCTTAATTATACCTTTAATAAGTTAAATAATTGAATCCATTTTACTATTTGTTAGCTTATAGAAGATTTTAAACCATTTAAATTTAGGGTACATGATTATGTACCTTAAGGCGACATAAAAGAATGAAAAGCATAGTGAATATTTGAGTGCACTGAATTCTTAAAAACCACTTAATATTTCTGATATGACATAACACCTGCTAAACCTCCGCCAACCTACGTGAATACAGCATAAAGTAATAAATTATAACAAAAAGTAATAACCAAACCAACAACTATGAAAAAAACAAAGCTACACCTGCCGGCAAGAAAGAATACGCTTCTTGCCTTTGCGCTTATGCTATGTGTTTTTGTGTTTTCTGAAGCAAAAGCACAAAACAACCCCAACACCATTTATAAAGAATGGGTAATGTTAGGTGAAAGTGCCACACATGTTGACGTTTCCTGCCGGATTGTTAAATGTGGATTAACGACACCCAATCAGATTCACCTTTCGGTTTTTAACGAAAGCGCTTCTGCTCAAACTACCAACATGACTATTGTGGTAAAGAACAACGCTACCAACACCACTTTTTCAACGCAGATATCCTACACTTCCGCTGTAGCTGCGCTTGTAAAGGCTGATTGTTCGTCAAGCACATCAACCAACTCACTTAAAATTGATTTACCTGCAGGTTATGATCCAAATAACCTAACGGTAACGATTACATTTAACTAATCTAACCAGCTATGAAAAGAATAACCCTTTTATTTTTAACTGTGTTGGTAAGCAAACTGATTTTTGCTCAATGCAGTACACCTGTAATTAATTCATTTACCCCAAATACAGGTTTTATTGGAAGCACGGTAACCATTACCGGAGCTTTCTTTGATCCTACACCTGCCAACAACCAGGTATTTTTTGGTGCCACACAGGCAACTGTGCTCGCATCATCTTTTGGCTCGTTAACAGTAATAGCACCAGTTGGTTCTACTACCGCATTAATCAGCGTAAAAAATGGTTGCGGCAGAATTGCTTACTCTAAAGCACCATTTAACGGCATTTTTTGTCCGACTCCTATTGATGCCTCCACTTACCAGAATGTGGCTTTTGAACTTACAGGTATCTATGGTGCATACAATATGCTTTCTCAGGATATGGACCTGGATGGTAAGCCTGATGTTATTTCAGCCGGATTCAGCGGTATAACTGTGGCTAAAAACAACAGTACACCCGGAACCATCAGTTTTGTTGCTGTAAACATTGCTCCTAATACACAAAGTGTAGCTGTTGGAGATATGGACGGTGACGGAAAAAGAGATATTATTGTTACCAGTAACGGAGGTATTTCCATCGTAAGAAACCTGAGTACTCCCGGTACCATGAGTTTTTCTTCTCCGTTTGTGATTCCTAATTTTGGACCTGGTACTTATCAGTGTGCAGTTGGTGATTTAAACAACGATGGAAAAATTGATATAGCAACCGGTGCAGGAAGTAATGTGTATACCCTCATTAATACAAGTACCGGAGCGGGTGTAATCAGCTTTAATCAAGGTACTGTAGTTGATGTAAGCGGACATTGTACAGGACTTCAGGTGGCAGATGTTGATGGTGATGGCGTTGCTGATATCCTTGGAACACAAGGTGGAAACAACAGAGCCGTATCAGTAAGAAATACCACATCAGGAGGAAGCGGAAGCTTAACTTTTGAAAGCGCAGAATTCTGGGCTTCCAATGGCGACTATCCATACAGATGTCAGATTGCCGATTTTGATAAAGACGGCAAAATTGACCTGACTACATGTAACTATAACGGAGCAACCAATACTGCTATTTTCAGAAACACATCTACATCAGGTGACATTTCTTTTGCAACTACAGTTAATCTGGCTGCTCCAACTGCCAACTACCGTATTGGTGTTGGTGACGTAAATGGTGACGGATTGCCTGATATCGTTACCAAGTCATTAGGTGTAAATGTATTTTCTGTTTATCCAAACACCAGCACAGGGCCGGGCAACGTATCTTTTGGTGCACGTTTCGACTACTCTTCTTCATCAACGGCAGAAGTAAGTGGTATTGTAATTGGTGACCTTGACGGAGATTACGTGCCTGATATCGGAACAAGCGGTATTAACAGCAATACCATCCGTTTCCATAGAAATACCAGTTCACAGCAAGACGTAACCAACCCTACTGCCATCTGTAAAAACATTACAGTAGCTTTAAGCCCAAGCGGAACAGCAACAGTTACAGCAGCCATGATTGATAACGGTAGCAGCGATGCCTGCGGTATCGGCTCATTGGCAATTAACGGCTCCGCTTCTGTATCGTATACCTGCGCAAATATTGGTGCCAACACAGCAACCTTAACAGTAACTGACCGTGCCGGAAATACATCAACATGTACAGCTACCATTAATGTTGCGCCTGCAGCAATTATAGCAAGCGGACAAACAACCGTATGCCAGGGACAAACAGTTACCTTAACAGCTAATCTTGGTGACAGCTACCAGTGGCACCTGAATGGTTCGCCTATATCAGGAGCAACGGCTCAAACTTATGTGGCTACCGGCTCAGGTGATTACACCGTAACCGTAACAAATGCAGGTGGTTGTTCAGGAACATCATCAGCTACCACTGTTTCAATAAGTGCAGTTACGCCTGCAACTATTTCAGCTTCGGGTCCTGTTGATCTTTGCCAGGGCAATACCGTTACATTAACCGCAAGTGCAGGTAATGCGTTTGTGTGGAGTAACGGAGCCAGCTCACAATCTATTACAGTAGGTACAGCCGGAAATTATAGTGTTACTGTTTACAATGCCAGTGGTTGTTCATCAACTTCAGCACCAACCAGCGTAACCATAAAATCAGGAAGCATTCCTACTGCTGCCATAAGTGTGGGAGGATCTACCTCATTCTGTGCAGGTGGCAATGTAGCTATCACAGCTACAGAATCAGGAAATTCTTACCTGTGGAGCAATGGAGCCACTACACAAACTGCTACCTTTAACCAATCAGGTACATACACAGTAACCGTAACAAATGCACAAGGTTGTTTTAAAGTATCACAACCTACAACAGTTACCGTTAAGCCGGTTCCTACTGTGGCAGCTTCTGCTGATGTAACCACCTGTTCGAGTGCAGCACAGTTAAATGCTACAGGAAATCCAAACGGAGCACCTGTAACACCTGTTACGCAAACCTATTGCATGTTTGATCAGGCTGGAGGACAAGGCAATTGTAATTTTACCGCAGACCTTTGCAACGACAACTACAGTTGGGTAAGCAATGCAAGCTACTCACAAGCGGTGAGTGCAAGCTCGGTGAATGGCTTAAACTTTAAATTATATTTTACCTGCGGCCCTGCAACCTATACTTTCTTCTTAAATGGCACCAATATCGGATCATACAGCTACAATGGCGCCCAGTGTACCTGCCAGCCTCAGGGAGCCGGTACATATCCGTTTACACAAAGTTTTACGCAGGCACAGGTAAGTTCATTATGGAACAGCAGCGGAAGCAATACCCTGCGTGTTGATGTTTCTTCAGGAAGCGGAACAGCTCTTGCAGGTATCGTAGCTGAGGTGTTGGTTCCGGGTGAAACCTATGTTTGGAGCCCATCAGCAGGCTTAAGCAATGCGAATATTAAAAATCCAACTGCTTTACCAGCCAATACAACTACTTATACCGTTACATATACAACAGGTAATGGTTGCTCGGCAACTGATGACGTAAAGGTAACAATACAGTGTAATACAGCCCCTGTTGCTTCATGCAAAGCGGTAACTGTATCAGCCGGAAATGATTGTAAAGGAACGGCAACTGCCTCAGACTTTAACGATGGTTCAAGCGATGCGGAAGGTGATGCACTTACTTTCAGCGTTTCTCCTGCAGGACCTTACAGCATAGGAACAACCAATATAACCTTAACTGTAACAGATACAAAAAATGCAAGCAGCACCTGCAATACCACCATCACTGTTGAAGACAATACCGCACCAACTGTATTAACTAAAAACCTCTCCGTTAATTTAAGTTCATCGGGAACAGTATCTATTACTGCCAGCCAGATAGACAGCGGATCAACAGACAATTGTGGAATTGATTCTATAACTGTTTCACCAAATTCATTCAGTTGCGCTCAGGTGGGCAGCAACACGGTAACACTTCGTGTGAAAGATATACATGGCAATGTAGCCACTGGAACCGCAACTGTAATGGTTAGCGATGTAACCGCACCTTCGGCAGTAGCTAAAAACATCTCCGTTGATTTGAGTGCTACCGGATCTGCTACCATTACTGCAGCTCAGGTAAATGATGGTTCATCAGACGAGTGTGGAATCAAATCACTTGCTGTATCTCCTTCCTCTTTCACCTGCGCCAATGTTGGAGCCAACACGGTTACTTTAACTGTAACAGACAATAACGACAATGTTTCTACCGCAACAGCTACAGTTACTATAAATGATGTAACTGCTCCGGGTGCTGTTGCCAAAAACATCACCGTTAATCTGGACACAACCGGTGCAGCTTCTATCACAGCAGCTCAGGTAAATGATGGTTCGGCTGATGCATGTGGTATTAAATCACTTGCTGTATCTCCTTCTTCTTTCACCTGTTCAAATGTAGGAGCCAATACAGTTACACTAACCGTTACAGACAATAACAACAACGTTTCTACAACCACATCAACAGTAACTATTAAGGATGTAACCGCACCAAATGCAATTGCACAGAACCTAAGTATAAATCTTAGTTCATCCGGTGCAGCTTCGATTACAGCAGCTCAGATAAACAATGGTTCATCTGATGCCTGTGGCATTAAATCTGTTTCTGTATCTCCATCATCATTTACGTGTGCTGAGGTTGGAAACAACACGGTTACACTTACGGTAACAGATAATAATGATAATGTGTCGACCGCCACCTCAACGGTAACCGTTAGTGACGTAACTGCACCGGCTGCAATTGCACAAAATGTTACTGTTACTCTTTCCGGAGGAACAGCATCTGTTTCGGCAACTGATATAAACAACGGTTCATCTGATGCATGTGGTATTGCTTCTATGGATGTTTCTCCATCATCATTCGACTGTTCGGATATTGGAGACAATACCGTAACACTTACCGTAACTGATGCAAATGGAAATGTTTCCAGTACAACAGCAACCGTTAGTGTGGTAGGTGCTATCCCAACTGTAAGTATAACTCAGGGCGTTCAGCCAGGCTTTACACAAGGTGGTGCCATCGTATTAACAGCCAGTTCTCCTACAGCCGTTGGTTATAGCTGGAATGCAGGACCTGCCAATGCCGTTTATAATGTATATGCATCAGGTATTTACTCTGTAACTGCTACCAACTCTTATGGTTGTACTGTAAACGGATCAACTACTGTTTCCTATAACGCCAGCAACCTGCTTTCATCTTACGTAATTATTGGTAAGGAAGAAGTAAAACTGGAAGACCATGTAACTGTGTTTAACGGTGGTGTTGGTGTAACAGGTAACTGTGGTGAAGTAGAGGTTGAAGACCAATCGACTATTACGGCCAGTGGAACATTTGTGAGAGCCAAGAAAATTGAAGTTAAATGCAACAGTGCTGTATCAACCAAAATATTTACAGCTGCCCCAACCAATATTATTCCACCATTCCTTTACAATCCATATTGCGGAAGCAGTTCATGTGGGCATAACCACCATGGTCAGCATAACCACCACAACCATGGATGTAACAACTCACATCACAACTCTTGTAACCATAACAGCCATAACTGTTCACACAGCCATCACCAATCTAATTGCGGTAATAACTGTAACCACTCACATCACAGTACCTGCAATAATCATGGCAATAACAGCAACAACAACAAGAACATCGGACAAAACACCACTGTAACCATTACTGATTCCATTATGGGAACCGTTGTGATAGGCCGTAATGCTACTGTTACCTTTACAGCTCCCCAGATTTATATCAAGGGACTTGAAATAAAGGATGGTGCTACTGTTAACTTTACAAACTGTGCTGTAATCCGTATCTGTAACCATGCCAAAATTGGCGAAGATGTGGAATTCAATACAGGTAACAACAGCATAGTGAGCATGTATGTAGAGAAAAAGTTTGAAGTGAAAGAAGGATCTAACGTAACTGCAAATGTTTACTCTCGTGAAGACATCAAAATCAATGGTAAATACAATGCAATAACCACCATGAAAGGTTTATTTATTGGTGATGAGGTAAAAGCTGAAAAATATGTACGCTTCTACTGGAATCCAAATACAACCTGTACCAACAGCAATTACAAATCTGCATTTGTTGCCGATGAAGGTGGTTTGGTTACCAATTACTTTGAAGCCGATGTATATCCTAACCCGGCTGTAAATCAGTTTAACCTTCGTTTGTTCAGCTCTTCAACCGATGCTTATTCAGTTGACGTATATGACATCAACGGACGTTTACTTGACTCACACCAGGTAACAGATTCTAATTTACATGTTGAAATGGGTGAAAAATATGCCGATGGCATGTACTTTATCAAAGTGACACAAGGTGATATGACCAAAACTCTTCGCCTGGTGAAAACAACACATTAATCCCAAAAGAAAGAGAGCTTAACAAGGCTTCTTCTCCAGCTAAAACCCCTGCCTTCCGGCAGGGGTTTATTTTTTATATATCCTGGTAAAAAGCATAAATAATTTAGGACTGAAACGAGGAAATATCTAAAACTAATGTGATATTTGAGAACCAACAGAATCCTTGCATTCCACCAATAAACATATATCAAAAATTGTTCAGCTTGTGCTGACTTTCACTATTCTTATAGCTATGGTGTTTATGACTTTTGGATATTATGCGGCTTTCAGGATATTAAGAAAACATCACAAAACAGAAATCAAACAGCTTCTGTATTCAGGCGGAGCAAAAGAGTTACAACAGGAATTTACTTTTAGCAAAACTGAATACAAACAACTCGACTGGAAAGACGAGAAGGAGTTTATGCTAAATGGCAATATGTACGATGTGCTGAAAAAAGAATTGTTGCCTTCAGGTAAATACAGGCTTATTTGTCATCATGATTTAAACGACCAGACCATATTTAGTTTTCTTATCCGCTATCATAAACAGCATACAGGAAACAACCAACACCATCAAACCATTAAATTGCTGCAACTACTGAGTATTGCTGATATCCCAACTGAACGTACTTCCATATCGCTACCCAAACAGATGCTGCCGGAAATTTATTTTGTTAATCATTTTCGCACCTCTTATGCTGTTAAACCAGCCACTCCCCCACCCAAGGCCTGAAGTATAATTATTCTACCTTTTTTATGATCAGCAGTTTTTTGCTGAAACCATTTGTATTTATACTCAATCAATTTATTTAACCGGATAGATAGACCGGTTTATTAACACTATGAAAAAAAACATGATGTTGTTGGCAATGCTGCTAACATCTTACTCCCTGTTTAGTCAAACACTAACAGTGCGGGATAAAACCACCTTGCATCCGATAGAGAATGCAATGATCAAACACAAAACAGGCACATTGTTAACCACACCAAAAGGTCAGGCAACCCTCGATTTTATTGCAGACACAGACAGCATTTATGTATCTGCGCAGGGTTTTCAAACGGGCAGTTATACAGGAGCCTCTCTAAAGAGCAATCATTACCTCATTCATCTCAGCGAGGTTCCATACTCCATTAACGAGGTGGTTGTTTCAGCGAGTCGTTTCGAAGAAAAAAAATCTGATGTGCCACAGCAAATTATGGTGATTAACGCCAAAGAGTTGCAGTTTATGAATCAGCAAACTTCGGCTGATGTGCTGCAAAATACCGGAAACGTATTTGTTCAAAAAAGCCAGCTTGGAGGCGGCAGTCCTGTAATGAGGGGATTTGAAGCCAACAAAGTACTGATTGTTGTTGATGGGGTGAGAATGAACAATGCCATTTTCAGGGGAGGCCATTTGCAAAATATCATCTCTATGGATAATGCGGTGCTGGATCGCACGGAGGTGGTATTTGGACCGGGTTCTGTGGTGTATGGAAGTGATGCCCTTGGCGGGGTGATGCATTTTTACACCCGTAAACCATTGCTTTCTTATAACGATAAACTCCATATTAAAGTAAATGCTTTTACCAGATATTCTACTGCCTCCAATGAAAAAACAGGACATATTAACCTGAATCTGGGAACAAAACGTATTGCCTTTCTTACAGGCTTTACTTTCTCCGATTTTGGTGATTTACGCCAGGGCAATATCAGAAATCCTTTTTATGGAGCCTGGGGTAAGCGGGAATTTTATGCAGAGCGTATTGCAGGTGTTGATTCCATGGTACGCAACAGCGACCTTAATGTGCAGAAAGGATCAGGATACAGCCAGTATGATATCCTGCAAAAAATTCTGGTAAAACAAAACAATAAGGTTACTCACCTCTTCAATTTTCAGTATTCTTCCTCGTCTGATATTAACCGATACGACCGGTTAACAGAAATCAGTTCGGGGAAATTACGCTTTGCTCAATGGTATTATGGCCCTCAAAAACGCCTGCTTGGTTCTTATCAGTTGAGCATTCAGTCGGCAAATCCGCTGTTTACTAAAGCCAATATTATTTTGGCGTATCAGGATATTGAGGAAAGCAGGCACGACAGAAGATTTAATAATAACAATTTAAATCACAGAAACGAAAAGGTGATGGTATACTCCTTAAATGCCGATTTTGAAAAAGACCTTGGCAAACATGAGTTGCGTTATGGAGCCGAGTTTTTTTATAACAAGGTAAACTCTGCAGCCAACCGTGTGGATATAACCACTGGCCTCTCCTCCCCTCTTGATACGCGTTATCCTGACGGAGGATCGATTATGCAAACTGCTGCCGCATATCTAACACATAGCTGGGAAATAAACAAATATATGGTGCTATCGGACGGGATTCGTTACAGCAATATTCTTCTTAACTCTTCTTTTAACGATACCACGTTTTTCCCTTTCCCCTTTTCTGAAATCACCCAAAAATCATCAGCCATTAATGGAAATCTGGGCTTAACAGTAATGCCCGGAAAAGACTGGCAGTTCAGTGTTGTTTTATCAACCGGTTTCAGGGCTCCGAATGTAGATGACGTGGCCAAGGTATTTGACTCGCAACCCGGAAGTGTAGTGGTGCCCAATCCAGATCTTAAACCGGAATATATTTACAATGGAGAGTTTACTGTAAGTAAAATTATTTCGGGGAAAATAAAGGTGGAAGGAACCGGTTATTATTCCGTTTTAACAGATGCACTCAGTTTAAAATCATCAACCTTTAACGGGAGTGATTCCATAGTATACAGCGGTGTAAAAAGTGCTGTAATGACAACCATGAATGCAAACGAAGCATATATTTACGGATACAGTATGGGGGTGATGGCCGATATCACCAATGCCTTTTCCATCAGTTCAACCATTAATTATACCTATGGACGTATAAAAACCGATTCAACTGATTATCCGCTGGATCATATTCCACCTGTTTTTGGGCGCACCGGATTTAACCTGAAAATCAAGAAATTCAGGGGCGAATTTTTCTTGTTATACAATGGCTGGAAATACATGAAGGATTACAACCTTGGAGGCGAGGATAACCAGCAATATGCCACCATTAACGGAACTCCTGCCTGGTATACCTTAAACCTGAGAACAGCCTATTACCTGAATAAGCATATACAGGTGCAGGCCGCTCTGGACAATATGCTGGATACCAATTACCGGGTATTTGCATCAGGTATAAGTGCACCCGGCCGAAACTTTGTTATTACTCTGAGAGGCAGCTTTTAACGCAAAAATTTGCATCAATAGGATAATTTATCTTAATTTGCAGCCCTCAAAGTGTCTTTCATCTTCATATAAGATGATAGATAGTCACTTTTGATGGTCCCATAGCTCAGCTGGATAGAGCACCGGTTTTCTAAACCGTAGGTCACAGGTTCGAATCCTGTTGGGACTACAGATAAGAGCAAAAGCCCAAACAGCGTTTGGGCTTTCTTTATTTCCGTGAGTGTTGAAAGGCCACTTTCATAAACTTACGGAAATAAAGAAAGCAGCTGCGACCGCAGCGTTTGCTTTGCTATTTCAACATGAGGCACGAAGGAACATATCCCCGATATAATCCTGTTGGGACTACTAAAATCACCAAACTCTGCATCTAGGTTCTTATTTTATACTCTGATTTTCACTGGCCTTACCCAGCCTTTGCCATAGTTCTTCTTTGATGTTTATTGTTGCGGGTTAATTTATAAGCTGAGTCCCTACAGACCACAAATTACCTGCAAAATCTTTAAAGGTTGCTCTCCTGTCAGGATCTCCCTCCCGTTCCTTTGGCTTTTCTATTACCTCACACCCTGCATGAATGGCTTTGTTAAAAACATCGTCCACATTGGAAACATAAACATGCATTACCAATGGAACAGGTGGAAATCTGTCTGATGACTCACCAAGCATGATTACTGAATCGTCAATTTGAATTTCTGCGTGCATAATTGATCCATCGGGCATATCATATCGCCTTAGTTCTTTTGCTTCAAAAACAATTTTCATCAAGTCAACGAATTGTTGAGCCCCATTTATGATAAAGTAAGGCGAAACGGAGTTATAGCCACTTGGTTTAAAATCTTTGTTCATTTGAGTTTATGCTTAGTTTATATATCGAGTTGCCTGTTGTTATCTGCGTAAAGGTTTTCTTTTGTTTGACCAACCCAATTTGGTGCGTTGTTTATTTCTTGCCTTAAAAGTAAATTAAGTTGTGCAGCATGATGTTGTACATGTCGCATATTGTAAAGTGTAATTTCAAAAACCGAATAATCTTTATACTCATTTACCCAACGGCTGTTAGCAACCTCATCTGTCATACCTGCAATCAGGTTGTGGCATTTTTGTTTGCAATGATGAAGGTAAGTAAGTATCTCTGATTTACTGTAAACTCTGTCAGGTAAAATACCGGCCGGGTCAAACTCCGAAAGGGTGAACGGTGATAGAGGATTAAATGTGTCTGGCTCAGGTGTGAGGTAGTAGTCTAACCAAAAAAGGCAATGATAAGAGTTATACCAAAACTTTTTATCATTGTCCCATAGTTCGTTTGTGCAAAGTATTATTGCATTTTCAAGCATATCAATACTTGCTCCGAATTGCTTCCATAAAGATTCTTTGTTTGATGCGTTCATGTCTGTTGGTTGTTCTGGTCTGCTTCTTTCCTGCGCGGTAGCTTTTGATTAGTACTGCCAGCAATTGCTTCGGTTTAATATCAGACTGTGAAAGACCAACTCACCATCTGTATGGTAAAACTATTTAAATATATGGAAGATACCATTGTAAACAGACTTATTTTAGTATAAGGTATAAATTGGTCATCAACCCCGCTCCGGCAACCCTTGTCAGCAGTAGCGTTTAGTTACAAGTCTTTTTCTCATCAGGAAGCCTTAAGGATGTGTACCATCTTGCTGAATTGGTGATAATAGCAGGCGTTTCATTTTGCGGGTTGCTCGAGGTTTCCAACAGTTTGTCTGAGATGATGTGTTGCATGGTAGGTCATGAGGTAAAACATTTCTCTTATGGTTAACAGACCCAGCAAAGGATGAGGCAAAACGAGTGAATCAAGCGCTTCCTCTGTATATGAGTCCAACAACTGTTGAATGGTTAGAATAACGTTCTGTATACTTGTTGTGATCATTTCTTTTTGTTCAGGCGTAACTTGTTCCGGCAAATACTGCTGTGGTGCCTGACGACTTGTTTTAAAGTAATTTTCAATAACGGTGTCATAATCCCAGGTTGGCCGGTCTATTCTTCCATATTTTTTTGCTATAAAATCCTTAGCTGGCAGAACTTTTGGGAATGGCAACAAGGTAAGGTAAACATGATTTAATTGTTGACCTGCCGTCCATTTTCCGCTATGGCTATAGGTAAATTGTTCGTCTTTCAATGAGTTTACGTAATCAATCATTTCTTTATGATTGTTACCGAAAGCCTGTATGAGTTCTTGTTTTGTCATTCTATTTTAATTTCTGTTTTGCGTTATTTCACGTTTACTGCTAAAGGTTTGCATTTGGCGAAGAAACGGGGTTCGAAGCTCTAAACTGTCTGCCAACATTAAACTTGTCAAGACGCAAAAAGCTTTATTTATTAGGTGAACCTGTTAGTTTGTTAAACACGTCTGTTAGTACCAGCTATTTTCACTGTCGAATAGTTTCCGTTAAATTGTTTTTACCCATCTCGTCTGTTTTGAAAATTCGATGTTCCTTTCGGTCATTTAAAATCATATGTAATGAGGAATCACAGTCAATACGTCCAGATGAGAAGAATTCTCTACCTGCGGACCAGAATGCAAAGTCCAAATGTCCAACTTGCTTTCTATCATTGCTATATGATTTTAGCCAATACCCAATGTTTTCCTCTTTTTTGTCATTGTCAATTAGCACGAGCAAATCCCATTGGTAATTCGCTGTCTTGATCACAGCTTCCTTTACTTTGTATGTGTATTTCCTTTGGGTCGGGTCTGTGGTCGAAGGCTGAAAAAAATGAGCTATTCGTTCTGGCTTTTCAAACCTTAAAAGTTGATTGGTGTCTATGATTTCAACAAACGAATTTGTCTTATAATAATTAAGAAGTTTATTGTTAGGGTCGTTAAACGATGCCATTTCTAAATCCAAAATTTGTCCTTTGCAGTTGTCTGCTTTTTGTCTCGAACAACTCGTTATAATTATTATTGCCGATATGTAGAATAGTCTTTTCATAATTGCCGCTAAGGTCAGACTGCGAAAAACCTATTCACAGCATACTTTGTAAAGGTTGTGATAAAACCTCAACAAACAAAGAATATAGTGTAAGCTTGTATTGGGGTAATACCTTGGGGGCTATCGTTATTTTATTTGGCTGGTTTTAACCTTTATCATTAGGGTTAAAATCTACCATCCATTCAATTCCATATTTATCTCTAAACATTCCGAAGTATGAACCCCATAGGCTGTCAGCCATTGGCATTTCTGCTTGCCCACCGGCCGATAGCCCGTTAAATAACTTGTCGGCTTCTTCTTTGCTCTCTGTACTGATGGATATTTTAGACCTGTTTTCGTTCTCATTTGTTTTTCCCATAAACTCAGGAACATCATTACCCATTAAAACGTTTTTACCAATAGGTAAAGCAATATGCATGATTTTATTGGCTTCCTTTTCTGAAATAGGAAATTCAGGGCTTGACAGGTCTTTGTAACGCATAATCCTTGCGAATTCTCCGCCAAATACAGATTTGTAAAAAGTGAATGCTTCTTCGGCATTGCCATTAAAGTTGATGTGGGGATTGATAAGTGCCATATTTTTTATTTTATTCTGTTTTATATTACAAACGTAGCATTTAACCTTAAATAAGTAGGGTATAAAAGCGGCAAAAAAGGGGTAGTTTGCGTCAACATGTTACATCGGCATAATCGTTAGACTCCTAATTCCCATCCATTGTGCAAAAATGAAGTACTGCTCCAGAGTCAAATTCAGCTTTAAAATAAACTTAACCCTTTTCATATCGTTGATTTTTATCTAACCCGATTTTGTCTCTTACTTCTTTAACAGTCATCTCTAAAAGCGGTTCATATTCGAAGTTGTGATAAAGATTGGTTAGCGTATTTCGCCCACGTTTAAACGCTTTTATTACTTCACGTGGACACATAAAAAGCCCTATAAAAACCGCACCGGAATTAAGAAACCACGCTATAAAAGATGTTTTGCAACCGGTGGCTAATTCCCAGGCTCCTATTTCTGCTTCGCCACGCCAATTAGCAGGATAGCCTGTGATGATATGGTGTATGTCGTGAAAGCGGGCAACTTTTACCCGGGCATCAATATTAGGCAGATAAACCGGGATGCGTCCTACACGAATAGTGAACGTTTTTGAAGTGTAAGCGTTAGCCGGAAAATTAAATCTGCCAAACAGTTGCTTCAGTGCATCCTTAATTAGCATATTGTCATCGTAAACTTCCATTTTTTTATGTTCAGATTAAGAGCCAGAGTGCGATACATGTGTCCTGCAACTAATGTTAACGGTTCCGGGCTTTGTGTTGGTGTGGTTTTGAAATAGTAAACTATATGCCAGCACCCACTTTTATTCATTGTTCAAAGTTTCTATTCGCACTGCCTGCCGATTAACACGAAACCCATTTTACCGGTAGTGCATTTTAATGTTTAATTGTTATGCATGAATATAACGCGAAAAGTCCAAATGAAAATATAATTAAACCAGAAAGTCTGTTTATCCAAATAAGTCTGTCTGGTGTAATTTTAGATTGAAAATAGCTAACTATAGAGCTTAATATGAACCACCAAATAGCAGACCCCATAAAAACACCCAGTACAAGGGTGCTGGATGAAGAATAATCTGTGCTTGTTGTACCTAAGCCAAGTCCAACAAATATGGCTAAGAAAGACAATATAGTTGCAGGGTTGGTAACGGTTAAGAAAAAAGTTGAGATAAAATTATTGAAAAGACCTTTGCTGTCAATATTTGCAGCTTTTGATGCAGGTTTTGTTACAAATGATTTTATACCTAAAAAAAGTAAAAACAATCCACCAGGTAATTTCATCCAAAATTCTTGTGTGAGAAGAAATGAGGAAACGGCTGTCAACCCGAAACCTGCAATAATACCATAAACACTATCCGCCATAGCTGCTCCCATTCCGGTAACAAAACCTGAGAGGCGTCCTTCTGTCAACGTGCGTTTTATGGTAAGTACACCAATTGGCCCAACGGGGGCAGCAACTGAGAAGCCAATTATTAATCCTTTAATTAAATAGTCTATTGTCATATTGTATTGCTGCTAAAGACAGACTCCCGCAATCATGCGGGACAAGTTGTGAAACAATCTCTCCAAAGTCACCTATGTAAATGTTGGGATAAAACTTCATAAATGCAAGAGCCTTACGAGTTAATATTTCGGCCATAGAATAAAGGGAAGGCATTATTCTTTTTATACCGGTTTTGATTTTTCTGTTTCAACGATTTTTTCTCAAACCCGCTATTGTGGTTTTCAGTGGGCAAAATCCTTTTCTGGCAAAAGCAGTAATTACAACGCGGCAACTGATGCCATCGTGAATATTTTTTATTGCCGAAGCTTTTGTGATACCCTGTTTGCCAACCCGGGTACAACGATTATATTCCAGCTTATTGTTACAATAACATACCTTTATCTAAAGGGCACGGGTTTTAACTTTTGCGCAGCAAGTTCTGCTATCTCCAGTATCCGCTTTTGCCTTGTTTCGGGTCGTTTTGCCAGTACAAGCCATTGCAATATTGCTTTTCTGGATGATTTGCTTAAACTTAAAAAAAATTCCTTCGAGCCTTTTCTGGCTTTCAATTCCTTTTGCAGGTCCTTAGGAATTATCAACTCTTCCACCTCGTCTAAAATGGACCACGAACCATTTTGTTTGGCTATTTCTATGCTCTTAAAACCGGCCGGCATCATGAGTCCGATTTCTATTAATTGCTGAACCTTTCCCTTGTTAATTTTTGACCATACACTTCCTGGTTTGCGCTTACTGAAAAGCTGCATAAACTTTTCATCATCAATAGAAATTCTGGTACTGTCTATCCAGCCAAAACAAAGGGCCTCATCAACAGCCTCGCTCCAACCAACACTTGGCATGTTAGATTTCATTTTATAGCAAATAAGGAAAACGGATTGTTTCATTTGGTGATTTGCCTTTAGCCATAACCTCCACTCCTTCCGGCTGGCAGGATAAAAAGTATCTGTGTCCCTTTTAGTCATGCATGTTTAGTTGATGTACTTTAACCATCATTTCCTTGTTTCAGCAATTATATTGAGCATCAATTTGACAAGTAAAATAACATAATTGATGCGCAAATTAATCCTGTCTGGTGACAACTGTATGTCAGCAGTGTGTGGATTAATTTGTGCCATTGTTTTTATTTGCTATTATTTAAGTTCTGATAAAATAATTTTTTTCTGTGTTAATGTGTTTTTCATTGCCTTGTCTCTAACTTTAGGGTCATCGCTGTTAATAAGGTCAAAATATTCAACGGGAACAACTTGCCACGATAAACCATATTTATCTTTACACCATCCACAAGAACTTTCTTCCCCTCCGTTTGCAGTCAAAGCACTCCAATAATAATCTACTTCCGCCTGGTCTTTGCAGTTAATAACAAACGAAACAGATTCATTAAATTTGAAAAATGGACCTGCCGCCAAAATACTTAATTCCATATCTGCAATTTCAATAACGGCTGTTTCAAAGTCTCCTCCGCCTGCTTCCGGTGGATTTTTATATTTTCGATGCTCTTTCAACTTACCGTCTTTGAATATTGATAAATAGTAATCCGCTGCTGCTTTTGCATCTTTTGTTTCAACCCACAGGCTAGGCGTTATTTTTTGTTTAATCATATCAGTTTTGTTTGTCAAAGTTTGATTAGATATTGTATCAATTTTACCGTTGTTGCCTGAATTCTGTTTTGAGTTTCCGCAACCCATCGCCTGAACGATTATTAATGCAACCAAAATTTTAAATCCATCATTTTTCATAGCTTTATTTATTAAATTTTGATAGTAATGTTTCTAATTCATTTAATGTCGCAGTAAAGCCTTCTTTAAAGCCCATTTCCATCATTTTTTCCATGCGTTCAAGAGAATCATTGTATATCGTTATGCTTACTTTGGTGATACCATTTTGTTCACTAAAATTCAAATCCCAATTGGAACCTGGTAAAAAGGGATTTTCGTCCTTGTCGGCAAAAACACTTAAGAATTTAAAGTTGCTTTTCGGGCTTATTGAAGTATAGTCTTGTATATGCCAACCTATTTCCACTCCTTCCGGGCTTACCATTGCATAAAATCTTCGTCCACCCACTTTAAACTCCATTCTCACCGTTTTCGACAAATATGGTTTGGGTGCCCACCATTGGTCAAGGATTTCTTGTTTGGTAAATGCGTCCCATACAAGTGAAAGTTCTGCATTAAATTCTCTGTCTATGAACACAGTTTTGGTTGACTTGTCAACCCTAAAGTCTGATTTCAGATTATTCATTTTTTATTTTTTTTAATAGTTGATAACAGGTTATCTAATTGATTAAATCGGGTTTCCCAAATCTTTCTGAATTGCTCAATCCACTTGTCAATTTCTTTCATTTTGTCAATTTCAAGTGAGTAATATATCTCTCTACCCTTTTGTTCTTGTTTTACAAGTTCACATTCTGTTAAAATGCGTAAATGTTTTGACACTGCTTGTCTTGTCGTGTTAAAGTTCTCGGCAATGGCGTTTGGTGTCATTGCTTGTAATGCAATTAAGACAATGATGGCACGTCTTGTTGGGTCTGCAATAGCTTGAAAAATATCTCGTCTCATTAGTCTGTTTGTTTATTCGTGAAACTATTCGGTTGCAAATATATGTGCAACTATTCGGTTTCGCAAACTTGTTTTCATTTTTTGGTCAGATTGTTGAAAAGCGCCCGGAATTGTCGGTTGACAGGCTTATTCTAAAATTGGTGCTAACGTTTAGTGGGTTTACTCTGGCGGGGATTTTTAGCACTAAACTTTATTCGGAGAACGGAACTTCCAACCTGTACAAACCGAAGGTTCACGAATTCCATTTAAAATCAATCATTGCATGAGTAAATGTGTCTGCGAAGCACGGCCCGCCCGGTATCGCGAACCCCTTATTAGGTGTGGTTTTCATTTGAGTTAAAAGCACAAATTATATTTTAACACCAAAGAGATAGCCCACAAATGCTGATAAGCCCATTGCAATTGTTCCCCAGATAGTAATGCGTAGAATGGCCTTTTTAATACTTGAACCTCCTGTTTTTGCTGCAGTTGTTCCTAAAACAAGTAGAAAGAGTATTGTGAACCCATATAACCAATATTCCATTCCTGTAATTGGTGCAAAAAGTATTACTAAAAGTGGCAATAGTCCGCCAACAGTAAATGATGCTCCTGAAGCAATGGCTGCTTGTATAGGATTTGCCTGGCTGATCTCGTTTATGCCTAGTTCTTCTCTAATATGTGTTCCCAAAGCATCTTTTTCAGTCAGTTCAATAGCTACTTGCATAGCTGTTTCTTTTTTCAAGCCTCGTTTCTCATAAATTTGAGCCAAAATATTTAGTTCTTCCTCTGGCATTTCTTTAAGTTCCTTAATTTCTCTTTCAATATCTGCTTTTTCAGTGTCTGTTTGAGAACTTACCGAAACATATTCTCCTGCTGCCATTGATAATGCACCGGCAACAAGTCCGGCTACCGTTGCTAAAACAATAGGCTCTCTGGTTGAGCTTGCAGCAGCAACTCCTATAGCAAGACTTGAAATAGAAATTATTCCATCGTTAGCTCCTAAAACAGCAGCTCTGAGCCAGTTGCTTCTGTGTATAAAATGGCTGTCTAAGTAATTGTCAATTGTTAGCATTGTTTTGTTGTTTTTGGTTGTGATAAATTACACCTAACGGTTGGCGGGCTTTGCGTTGGGCAAGCTTTTCAGCACTAATGTCTATTCGCAGCAATGAACTTTCGGCTACCGCAACATTGTCTGCGGAGCACGAAACCCCGCCTTTTGAAAATGTGCTGTTAGCAACTGCCCTTCTCGCTTCAGTCATTCTTTTTTGTCCCAGAATTCACACTTTTCAATTTCAAGAAATACTCCATTTATAAATTTGAATTTACGCTTGTATTTATGTTGAAGTTGTCCGTTTTCATTATCTCCTCCATAAAGAGAGTCATCATTATTGGCTGCGTGATATTCATAAGAAAATACTTTTTCAATACTGTCATATTCAAAAACCTTTAAATCATAATAACGTCCATCATATTGAGCAATATGGTCAATTTTATATGAGATTGTATCAAGTTTTATAGTAATTGCTACAGATGCATTACAAGTATTGCAAGTCTGCACACCTCCAATGACAAAATATTCCTGGTCTAAACTGTCGAGTAAAAAAACATGTCCATAAGTCGAAGCCGCAAGGGTTTCTGAAGCCTCGCCTCCAAAGAAATCGGCTTTTACTGCCCCATTTAAAAGTCGATAATGTATGATAGTTTTGCTAGTTCTGTATGAACCTCCAGTCTTCTCATCAATTGAAAAAAAGAATATTTTATTGTCATTTGATTTTGAAATAGAAATTTTATCTTGATTGAGAAGTGTTTCGATTGGATAATTGATTATTCGTTTGTCATTCAGTATTTTCAAAAGTCGAGTTGTAATACCATTACCAATTGAATCAATTAATTCAAACCTGTTATCATTGTCTGAAAATGGCGAAAGTGTCCCGTAATATTCAAGCAGTGCATTTATTTCTTCAATTTTTTGAGAGATATCATCCTTTTTGTTTTTTGTTATTTTTTTATTCGTCTGTCCGAATGTTTGTGTTATCAGAAAGAGGAGAAATAATATGGTCAATATTTTCGTCATTGTCATGTTGTCTTAGGGTTTCTGATAATGTTCCCGGGTCAGGTGCAGCAGCGGCAAATAAGCGCAGTGGTAATGCTGCTATTGTACTTAGCCCGTGTTGCAGCATCTAATTCTTATTTGACATTTCTGCTGATTATTTTATTTATCCATTGAGTTCATTTAAATGGTTTCATTATATTATTAGGATTAATAATTTTGTTGAACTCCAGTTGCTCATTTATTTGATGTCTGAATTTTTCGGATAAAAGTTTTAATCTAATTAATAATTTCTTTCGAAATTCTTTAACATCATCATCAGTCTTCCGTAAAATCTCGTTGGTGATACTGTCTAGTTCTTTATCAAAATTATCGAAGAGATTAGTATAAGAAAACAATTCTCTCTCATTATACCATTTGTGCGTATTTTTTGCTAAAGCGATATACTTATTTTGCCATTCTTCTATGCTTAATGGAAAATTAATCATTTCCTTACTATCAAATTCTAAGGTTTCTTGAACTGTGTATTCATCTGTATATGATTCGCTAGAAATAGAAAAAACCAATTGCCCCTCTAATTCTTCCTCCACGTATAAGTTATGTGTAAAGTTTAGATAAGTGTCTAACCAATCAACTTCGTTGGCAATATTCGTCCTTGTCAATTTTAATTCAACATAACCAAAGTCAATTGGAACAGATACTTCAAGCTTCCCATTTTCAAAACCAGCAGTTAATATATTTCTTGGAACCCTCTCAAAATAGAGAGAAACCACATTATTGCCTATTTTTTTCCAACTCAACAGTTTGACATCAGTGTCTTTAAGAATGAAATTCATTGCAAATATCTATTTTAGTTTTCGGTTTTGAAATTGCCTGCTAACAGCAGACTATGTATTAACCTATCCACAGCCCTGTATGTAAATGTTGGGATAAAACTTCAAATATGCAAGCGCTTGCAAGGTTAAATTTGCTTCTATAGAAAACGGAAATGGAGATTGATCAGGAAGCAACTCCTGTTGCTAATGGTGCTGCATAGTTGTCCGACTCCTTTACTGAAGCTAACTGATGTTGCACCTGTTTATAAATGGTTTCGTATCCCTTTTTCATCTGGTACATCATAATGGAATACAATACGGCTTTATCCATAAACTTGCGGTTATAAAAGAATGTCCAGCCTAAGAGTTTCCAGTAATAAAACCGGTCGCTATCCAGAATGCAGAGCAGGATTAAAAACCTGAGTCCAATCCTTATATTATCAGGGCGAAAAGGCATTCGAATACGCACATTTGATTTAGGGAAACGGTGGTGTCTGAAAAAACTCTTTAATCGTTCCAGCGAATATTCCGGTTTATATACCTTGCCAATTACATCCAGAAACCCATCATACAGAGGTTTTATACCCATTACCGGTCTAATATTTGTTTCCCCTTCAGAGAATGCGAAATGACGTACCAGCCTTCCCTCCTTTTTCATCCGATCAAATAATTCCGTTCCGGGCGGGGCTTTTAATACGTTTACAATGGGAAGCGGTATACCGGTTAAATGGATAAAACGCGACTGCAATTCAAAACTTTGCTCGGTATCTGTATCAAAACCAACAATAAATCCACCGGAAATAATAAACCCTGCTTCGTGAATGGCATGTATGGTTTCCAACATATTCCGCTTGAGGTTCTGGTTTTTATGTGATACTTTTAAACTGGCTTCATCAGGTGTTTCAATACCAATAAACACATGCCTGAAACCTGCATCAAGTAACAATTGCATCAATTCCTCGTCATCAGCCAGGTTCACTGTTAGTTGTGTGGCAAAATAAAACGCGGGCTGGTATTTTTTCCGCCATTCAATTAATGCAGGAAGCAATTCTGCCTTCAGTACCCTTTTGTTTCCAATCAGGTTGTCATCGGCAAAAAGCACCAGTTGTACATCCTTGGTCAGTCTTATTTTATCAAGCTCAGCAATTATCTGCTCAGCACTTTTGGTGCGTGGTTTCCTTCCAAACAAAGCAGTTACATCACAAAAATCGCATAGGTATGGGCATCCCCTCGAGTACTGGATAATAGAATAAACGTATTTGCCAATATCCACCAGATCAAACTGTGGAACCGGGGTTTTGCTCACATCGGCAAAATCTTTCGATTGGTATACAGGTTTTGCCGTACCTGCAGCAAGGTCTTCTAAAAAAGGATATAAGGTTATCTCGGCTTCATTCAGTACAAAATGATCAACCCCTTCAAACCGCTCATGCTCATGGGTAAAAAGAGGGCCGCCTGCAACTACTTTCGCCTTATTGGTGTTGCACTGCTTGATGATTGCCCTAACCGACTCCTCCTGCACATTCATGGCAGATATAAATACATAATCAGCCCAGCGGATATCTTCATCTTTTAAAGAAGTAACGTTAAGGTCGATGAGTTTCCTTTCCCAAACTTCCGGCAACATGGAAGCCACGGTAAGCAAGCCCAGCGGAGGGAAGGCTGCTTTTTTACCAATCACCTTGGTAAAATGCTTAAGGGCATAAAATGTGTCCGGCATCTCCGGATATACCAGCAATATTTTCATTAAATGGAAAGGAATATGATTAAAGCCAAGGTAACAAATTAATTTATTTTCTGCTAAACGATTTACAACCAGGGAAAAACCTTCTACGCCCCTTATTTGTAAGCTTCAATAATAATACGATCTCCGGCAAATCCAAACCATTTGGTCAGGTAATAATTAATAGCCTGAAAGAAAAGTTTATACCCATTTTCAATAAAATTCCCCCGAAGTGTAATGGTGGAAGGAGGTTTTACATCTTCTTTGATGATTATTTTACTAAACCCACAATGTTTTAGCATATGTCGGGCCGTTTTGGCATTAAACTCTGTAAGGTGAAAAGGTGGAATATACATGGTTTTTTGTGAGCCAATTAACCGGAAAATTAAAAACGCCAGTTTACTTGAAAGCAGGTTCAGGGTACCTGGTAACTGTATCAGTGCCACCCCACCGGTTTTCAAAATGCGATAGGTTAGCTGTATGGCCTCAGTTGGGTTTGTAAAATGCTCCAGCACATCACCCATCATTACCACATCAAAATGGTTTTCCGGCAATTCTTTGTTCAGCAATTCCTTGCTGTATGGTTTGTTAATAATATCAATACCAAACTTCTCGCGTCCATATTCAGAAGCAAATTTTGATAATTCTATACCCTTTACTCCATAGCCGTTTTGCTTCAATACATACAGAAAATTTCCCGTAGCGCAACCAACATCCAGTATATTTCCATTTTGGCAATAGCGCCTGATCTCTTTCAGTCCATCCACATAATCACCTTGCTGAAGGAGGTCGATATAACTCACTTCCATATGGTGGGTTTTGGCATCGGAGCCTTGAAAATATTCGGCCTCATACATTTCCTGAATCTCCTGATCTGATGGTCTTGGCCAAATGGATACGAGCTCACAGGAATCACATTTCACAGCCCAGAGAAACCTGTCTTTAAACGCATAACGAAACGGAATCTGATGCCCTGTTTTTCCACCACACAGGTTACATAAAAAATCAACTTTCATTTAAAAAAAATATCAAACGAATATCATTTATTTAAACAGAAAAAAAAATGTAACGCAGTTAACCGGCTCTTTGCAAGCGGGTTTACCCAACAAAGCTGCTGCTTTGAACAGGCAGGGTGGCAGCACCAACTGCGCTAAGCCAGTGCAATTGCAAACGAAATGTTAAATAAATAATCAGCTACCGGTATTTAGCTTGCCGGCAAAGTTTACCACTTGCCTCCTGTGCCTGAGAATATGAACAATGGCATGCTCCATCAGTTGTTCTATATCAAATTGCTGCCCCCAGCTTACCGTTATTTTTTTAGCGGAATCTATTTGCTCTATCTGCACCGTGGGGTTGGCATAAAAAAACTCACAGCAGTAGGCATACATATCATTCAGCCGGCTGATATAAATATCGGCACTATCCGCAACTTCGCGCTCCCTCCGTGGCTTATAATGCCCCAGGTGGTTTTCCATAGCAACTGTATAGTTATAACCGGAACAAACCACATGAGCAAGAATGGCCTGAATAGATTTGCAATCAGGATCTGTTGTGGTATCATCCACTATTGTAGTGAGCTTATTTTCGCTTAAAGGTTTAATTACCACTATTAACTCATCAATTGCCTTTTTGTATTCATCAAGCAAAGCTATTACGTTACCGGCTAATTCCGTTTTTTTCATTTATCAGCTATTGGATATTCTTAATTTATAGTGTTGCAAGATACAATAATCGGTAATCCGGAGCGGAACAGCAGGACAAGTTCTCTTTCCAAGCTGTTTGCGGTTTTGTTTAGCCTGGTCTGTATTTTGGGATATTCCTGATTTACTATATTGCATATCTCCAATGAAGAACAATTATTATATAGGAAGAAACTGGTGGCTTTTTGCAGGCATATTTCAGCATAACGCCCTGCACCGGCATTACGCCATTCAAATCAGTATAGCCACCAATAAATGTATCATCATCTCGGATGGTAAAAACAATGAACAATATTATGAGAGTTGTATCATCAGAAACAATGAGCCTCATCGTTTGGCCTGCAATGAACCACATATCACCTTGCTCATTAATCCCACCTCACCGGCAGGCCATTACCTGAACCAGCTTTTTTCAAACCTTCATATAGCCTCATTTTCTCATCCGATTGCACATGATATAAAAAACAGGCTAAACAACTTTATCAGCGGTTCTATATCTTTTGAAACTCTTGCAGGTATAATCAAAAACCTTCTGGAACAGGCAGATTGTTTATGTATGGAGGAAAATCATTTCGGAGATATGAGAATAAAAAAGGCCATTTTATATCTGGAATCGCATTATGAAAGGGTTATCCCTCTGGCTGAAGCAGCAGATCAGGTTCACCTCTCTCCTACACGTTTTTTACACCTCTTTAAACAAACAACAGGAATTACCTACAGGCGTTTCCTTTTATGGAATAAACTAAGCAAGTCATTCCATTACCTGAAAGAACACGGAGTTACCCTTACAGCCCATGAATTTGGCTTTACAGATGGTGCACATTACAGCCGCACCTTTAAAGAAAATTTCGGATTCAGCCCGGCATTTGTCCTTAAAAGTTAGCCGGTTTATACAAGTTTAAACCGTTCCCTTTGCTGAACTTTGTTGCCATCAAATATTCCCTTTAACTCAACACTTATGACATTTGACCTGCAAGCTTTTTTTAAACTTTACCTCCCGGTATACCTGATTATTTATCTTGTTATTGCATTTGTTTTTCCTTCATACCGAACATACCGGCAAACCGGCATAAACCCGGTTACGTTTGGCAAAAAAAATACCGCTCATGATTATATTGGCTATGTGATGAAAATCCTCATCATACTCCTGTTTTCGGCTGTATTTCTTTTCTCTTTTGCCAATCCTTTTTACGCCAGATACCTTGTTCCAATCAAGTACATGAACAATTTTCTTTTTGATATAACGGGACTAGTTTTGATTCATTTGTCCCTGATATGGATTACCATAGCCCAGTTTCAGATGAGCAATAGCTGGCGCATTGGAATTGATGAAGTAAATAAAACAGCATTGGTAACCAAAGGCTTTTTTAGCATTTCGAGAAATCCGGTTTTTCTGGGGATGATGGTTTCTGTGCTTGGCTTATTCTTTATTATTCCGGATATCCTTACTTTTTTTTGTTTGTGGTGTACATACTTTATTATACAGATACAAATAAGGCTGGAAGAAGAATTTTTGCAAAAGCAGCATGGAGAAAAGTTTCTCCTTTATAAAAAAACGACCAGGCGTTTACTTTAATTACAATCCATTCATCCCCTGATCAGGTGATTTTTCTTAAAATGAACATAAAAAGCCAACGGCTTATCGCCATGTACCGTATTAAGGAATAACTTTGATAAACAGCCCTTGAAATGAAAACATTATTATTCCACCTGGCCTTACTTGTTGTTGTTCTTGCAGGTAGCCAACAAACATTTGCATCACATGCCGTAGGTAGTGATCTTTCTTACGAATGTGTACCCGGCTCACCCGGAACATACCGAATCCGTTTGGTAATATACAGAGATTGTTCAGGTATTCCCATGTGTTCAGGTGGTTGCGGAGCACAATGCTCAAGAACTGTTCAGGTAATGGGAGCAGACGCCTCCTGCAATGGTACTTCTTTCGCAAATATCACCCTCAACCTGATAAATGTAAGAGATGTGGCACTTAACCCCAATTGCCCAAACTCAAAAAACACCTGTACCAATATGGGCTGTGTTGCACCCGGAACGTTTACACCGTCAGTAGAGCGGTATGAGTTTACCGGGTTAATAGATCTTAACACGTTATCTATTCCTGCCAGTTGTTGCAATATTAGGTTTATGTGGCAGGAATGCTGCAGAAATACGGATATTACAACAGGAGCTTCGGGTCAGAACTATTATATGGAAGCACTGATGAACCGCTGCCTTGCTGCAAACCCGTGCAACAATTCTCCTCAATTTACCAATGATCCTTATGTATACGTTTGTAAAGGGCAACCCTTTTATTTTAACAATGGTGTTACAGATCCGGAAAGTGACTCGCTGAGTTTTGCCTTTACGCCACCCTTAATAAGTTCAGGTACTTCAGTAAACTTTATATCCCCTTACAGCTACGATAAACCTATGCCATGGACAGGTCCGGCAACTGGAGTATTTCCTGCAGGTATTTCCTGCGATCCCTTTACAGGAGATATTGCTTTTACCCCTCCCTCAAATGTTCAGGAAGTAGGTGTAATGGGCGTTGCTATTACCCAATGGAAAACCACAGGAGGTGTTCCAACTATTATGAGTGTAACCAGAAGGGATATACAAATGGCAACAATAAGCTGCCCTCCCAATAACCCGCCACTTTTAGCAACAGTACCGGCCGGTCCGGGTAACTACCCAAAAACAACCCTTGATGTATGTGCCAACTCCCAGATTTGTTTTGATATCATTGTGAAAGATTCCAACTTTAACCCACCTGCCATTTCAGATACTACTTATTTAACATGGAATTCCGCACTTGTGGCTTTAGGTGCAACATTTACCCCTAACTACAATCCTGCTACAAGAAGCACCCAAGGCCCAAGGGAAGACTCATACAAATTCTGCTGGACCCCTGATGATTCCCTTGCAAGGCAATACCCTTATTATTTTACGGTAACAGGCAAAGACAATAAATGTCCGGTTCAGGGCAGCGTTTCGCGTTCATTTGGCATAGTTGTTAGGCCACTGCCGGCAGCCATATTACATAAAACCAATTATGGTTGCGGCTTGTGGAGCTTTTCATATTCCATCCCTACACACAAACAACATATACTTATCAGCTCACGCTTATATTCCATTTCAAAAGAACCTGGTGATTATACCTTTTCTAACGGTGCATATACTTACCAATCTCCAACTACTCCCGCCATTCAGTTTACCAAACCCGGCAAATACCTGGTAAAATTTGTGATACAATCACCAGGCCCCATATCTCAGTCTCCGTGCGAAGTAGCTTATTACGATACGATAACTGTTGACACCCCTTATATCAGGGCATTAGTACCGGTGATTGCCGGTGATACCAATGTGAAAAATCACGATGACACTGTTTATTACTCAACAGGAAAACAACCCGGATTTACTTATCAATGGACGGTTACCAACGGCATCATCATAAGCGGACAGGGAACAGATAGTGTACGTGTGAAATGGCTTACCCGCGGACCGGGAAGTATTGAAGTTGTATTAGGAAATGCCGGAAGTTGTGGGGCTTCTTCTACCCTGCCGGTGTTTATAGGCAACGTAGGTCTTCCATTGTTTTCAACCAAATTGCCCGTTACGATATACCCGAATCCGGCAAAAAACACCATTTCCATACGTTCGGCCGAAATGCTGGATGAGGCAGAAATAACCATTTTTGATATGGCCGGAAAAAATTTACTATCAAAAACCATCACCGAAAAAAGCTTCTCCTTTGAAATGAATATTGATTTTCTGAAACCGGGAGCATACCTTCTGAATATCAGGAAAAATGGCAGCGGCAGCCATATCAAACTGATGAAAGAGTAGGTATAAAACACATTCATATTCCATAATAAAAGCCCTTATTTGAGGGCTTTTATTATATTTGCACCATGGCTCCGTAGTACAACGGATAGTATGTAAGTTTCCGGAACTTAAGATCCAGGTTCGATTCCTGGCGGGGCTACAAACAGAAAGAGAAACAGAAAGAGAAGGAGAATCCCAAAACCTCTTTCTGTTTCTCTTTCTCTTTCTGCTTCTTTCTCCTTCTCTAATTCCAATTCTATGTTTCCTTTCGAAAAGCTCGAAGTTTATTCAAAGGCTTTTGGAGTACATTTAAAAGTGCATGCCTTTTTAAAAGCCACTCCATCACTTGCTCCTTACCTGAAAAATCAATATGGACGTGCTAGTCTGAGCATTATGCTGAATATTGCTGAAGGTAGCGGACGCATGACTGATAAGGATAGACGAAGTTTTTTTGTAAATGCCAGAGGGTCTGCATTTGAATGCGCTGCAATTGCTGATTTGTTGCTGGCACAGCAAGACATTTCACCTACCCTGCACCAAGAGCTTAAATCAAATTATGAGGAGATTTCAAAAATTCTTTATGCTTTGATAAGGAACCTGAGTTAATATCAATGGTACAAACCTCCTTCGATTCCTTGGCAACCAGCTAACATAAAGAGCATCAAAAACCTCTTTCCCTTTCCCTTTCTCTTTCTCTTTCCCTTTCTGTTTCTCTTTCTGTTTCTGTTTCTGTTTCTGTTTCTGTTTCTCTATGTTTCCTTTCGAAAAGTTCGAGGTTTATTCCAAGGCTTTAGGCGCATTTAAAAGTGTACACATTTTAAAAACCAATCCTTCAAAACCAATTTGGCAACAAGCAAAACATCTCCCTCCTCAATAGGCTTAACAGTTTACATGAAGCTTCCTTTATAAGATATCTCTATAGATGAAAACAAATTCCTGTCTTTCGGTATTTGTTGGTTTATTTAGAGCTTGTGCCTCAATTAGGAAGACTTCGGAGAGAACCTAATACTTTCCGCATAATGCTCAGGAAGAAAATATTCGAAATTCCCCACCTCTTCTATATTGTGTTTGAGCCACGCGTGTCCCATTTTTTCTGTGAATATAAAAGGTCTTACGATTCGATTAAATACTGTTTTCATTATGGGCATTGAAGTTCCAACCACCATGTTGGAAATGTACCTGGTTCCGTTTTCTGCTTTTTCAAAATCGTGCTGGAGAGAAAATATTTCAATACCGCCTATTTTCCTCACCAGCCTGATTCCTGTTTGATCCAGTTTTTCTACGTACTCCACACTATCTACCAAACAATTCAGGTCGGCCCCAAATGCCTCCACAATCCTAAACGATGCGCCCTGTGATGCATTACCTGATGGATCAGGTTTTGCCAAGGCCCAATGAATATGATCTATCGGATGCCATACGAGGTATTTTGGATAAGTTTTACCCTGATAAACCATTGAACCACCAATATTGCAAAACCACCAATGCAACATTTCAGGAGTAACACCTTTTACAATATCGTGTTCTATTGTGAGCCGAAACACCTCATTTTTATCAATTACAAAATTGGTTTTCGCTGAATCAAGAGGCTTCATTTGCCAGCCAAATTCTCTTTTGGGTAATATTTTCCAACTCATATTTTCTTGTACCAGAAAGGGTGCGAATATAAATCAAAACTCTATTTTATAACTGAGGTTTGGGATTACTATAGACGCTAAATCTTTGTCTACCCGGTTTTCTATAAAATTGTATTTAAACCCATTAAAATCCGGCTGACCTGTGATGTTTAAAATTTTAAGCGCAAACTCCTGAGCTGTTTTACTTTTATTTATTTTGTAACTGGCAGTAAAGTGTGCATTTAATGATTGATCAAACTGCATGGTAAATGCTTTTGACTCATCATACAAAACCTCCTGAGATAAAGTTGAAGCACTTTCATTCGCAGGTGTGTACCGATTGCCACCCTGATAGGTAAACCTGATATTGACACTTAACATATTTTGTTTGGCTTTACCAGTTTGCCACTCTTTGCCTGCAAGAAAATTAATCACATAATTTCTGTCAAATCTGGTATCCCGCCATAAACCATCACCACCTTTGTAAACTGATTTAAATAAGGAACCACTCAACAAATAATAATATCCCCGCGACATGTATTTTTCAATGGTGAGGTCAATTCCATAGTTCATCCCTTCGCCTGTATTTTGCAGTTTTTCAGCAAAAAACCAGTCACTTTGAAGGTTAAGAAAAGAGAATGAACTGTTGGCTACAACCGGAACAGAGAACAGGTGCTGGTAATAAGGTTCCACTTTTACATGCATCAAATCCGTTACATTCCAATCATAACTAAATACGAGGTGATGAGATTTGGTAAAATCGAGGTTTTTATTTACAGCAGTTGCTCCGGTTTTTAAAGAGTTATTGAAATAATAGTTCAAACTCTCTAACCTGCTGTGCAAGCCATAAGCAAGCCCGAATGCATGTTTTGGCCCTTGCTGGTAGTGGAACCCAACCCTCGGTTCTACGGTATAATGATTATTCAGCGTAAAAAGCTGGGCATTTATTCCGGCATTCAACCGCAACTTTCCTGTTAGCTGAAATGCAGAACTGCTATATGCCGATACCAATGAACTTACCCCGCTTGAGTTTACAATTTCCTGCGGCAGCGTGCCGGCAGCCAACGACTTATTGAGTTGCACATCGTACATCATTCCGGTAAGCAATAGTCCGGTTTTATTGGTATGAGTTGAACTGAATTTTTTATTTACAAACGAGGTTAATATCAGGTTTGAATAAGCAACCGAAATATTGCTTTGTGGCTGCAAATACCTTGCAATATCCAGTTTCTGAGCTTTCCATTCGGTACCATTAGTGGTTGCAGCCAATGTTGTTTTGATATAGGCATTGTTTTTAAAAACGTATTTATGCCCTACACCTAAAGTTCCTGCGTATTGTTTAATCTCGTTTTTCTCCTTGTCATCAAAGTATTTCCACCTGGTGCTGTCTGCTTCCGGCAGGGCCGTAGCGCCATTCAGTAAACCTATTCCCCAAACAGAAAATGTTCCCTTTTTTTGTGTAGGGAAATGCAGTTTAAATGCAAGATCCTGATACCTGATATCGTCTGCATTTTTAGGCAATAATGGTTTAAGTAAAGCCAAAGTGGAATACCTGTAATTAAACAGGTATGAGGATTTTCCCCCTTTTTTAAAAGGACCTTCTGATGAAGCATCAACGCCAATAATGCCCGCCTGAAACGTATGCTCTCTTTTTTCATTATTCCCTTTTCTCATGGAAATATCAAAAACACCTGACAAGGCATTATTGTATTCTGCAGGAAACGCACCGGTAAAAAAATCCGAGTTAGCCAACATCTGGCTACTCATGGCAGTAAGCAAGCCACCACCAAATGATTGTAAATCGCCAAAATGGTTGGGGTTGGGAATTTCTATTCCTTCCATTTTCCATTGCAAAAATTTGGGGGCATTGCCTCTAACGATAATTCCATTTACACCTGTGTTTCCGGCAACCCCGGCAAACGAAGATGCCAAACGGGCAGGATCATCAAATCCTCCCGCATATCGTTTGGCTTCCTCCACACTCAGCATACGCGCACTTACTGTTGCCATTGCATTTAAAGGCCGCTCCTTGTTTACCTGAGGCCTTACCACCACCTGGCTGAGCATGAGGCTGCTTTCCTTTAACTGAATGGTAATAAAGGTTTGTTTGGCTGAACCAACCACCACTTCGCGGATTATAGCCGGATCGAAACCAACACAGGTAATTTTGAGATCGTAGCGGCCCACCGGTACATTTCTTAAAGTGAAATTTCCTGATGAATCGCTGGTGCAACCCATTAGCGGACTTGTTTGAAGAATAACGATGGTGGCATAAGGAACAGGGTGGTTGGATGTTTGTTCCAGCAACGTTCCGCTTATGGTTTGGGTAGGTTGTGCTAACATACTCACTGAAACAGAGAGCAGGGTAAAAAGTGTACTGATTCGTAACATAAAAAGAGGTTGGATTAGTGCTTGCAAAAGTCAATCTAACCCCGGCCTCACACAATACTGATTAATCAGTATATTAATCCAAAAGCCCCAATCTGGAAGCAAAAGACAATGCTTCGAATGAATTATTGGCACCCAGTTTTTCTAAAAATTTTTGCCTGTGGGTATTCACCGTATGTACGCTGATATAAAGCCGGTCGGAAATTTCCTTACTAAGCAACCCTTCTTTCACCAGCTTCAGAATTTCCAATTCTCTTTTTGTTAACTCTATTTCCGCTTTTTGAACAGCTTCAAAAGGAATAAAATTACCTGTGCGAAAATTTAACAACTGGCTTTTCACCTGGTCGTTCTCCTCCTGATTTGGAGATACATCAACAATTCCCATCATGAGCCAGATCTGTCCCTTTTTATCCAATTCCAATATTTGATATTGCTCAATAAGTCTCACATATTTGTTTTGTGCATTGAGCATCCGGTACTCATTGATAAGCTTGTAGTTTAGTTTTTCATGAACAGGAAAAACCTGGAACATCTTTAATGTTGAAACTCCATTTAGCGATAAGGTCAATTTATCTTCCGGGTGAATTTTACTTTCAAAAAACTGATAACTGGTTGCGGCATAGTCAGCAGGACTATATCCGAGGAGCTTGCCGAAGTTTGCCGAGTAAAAAAGAATTTCTCTTTTATTGATATCGAAAATATTTACCCCGGAGTTGCCAATTTCTGATAAAGTTTGCAGCGCTGCAATATGTTTGGGTACTAATGAATAGTCCAGGTCGTTTTCATCAAATGTATACTGCATTAAAAACCTGAAAAAAATCTCCTGAATACTGTTGTCGGATATGGTTGTTGTACTTTCTTTATTCATGATATGGCATTAAAGATAAACTTAATTTATGGTGATTGCATGTTACCATCTGGACCGTACTTATTTTTAAATAGAAACTACTCATTTATACTCCGGCAATTATACCTGCAACCATAAATAAGGTTTTTGCTGGTAAAAAAGCATTTGCAGCATATATCTCAAATCTTTATGGCTATACATGCAGTCATTTGGCGGTTACCGTTTTAAAGCGTAGCAAAGAAACAATTTAGTTAAATGAGTAAGAAAATTAAGCAGATGGCAATAACCGTGAAAGGTGTAAATAGCACAGTGAACAAGCACATTTTTATTTAACTGGCAATTAGGTATTTAAAAAACGAATAAAATATTCCAAATATTCAACTCATATAACCACTACTTATTTTTATTGCCTTTATCCGCTACTCGTTTAATAAAACCACTGAACATCATATTTACAGGAAAAGAAAATTAAACAGCCGGAACTTTGTAACCGATGAAATCTGTCCGGCTTTTACTTGTTTTCCTCCTGAGCTACCTTGTTCATTTTTCAGTAGAGGCTCAAACCACCTATTATTACGATGGATCGGGAAGTTTAAGCAGCACATCAAATTGGGGAACAAACACCAACGGAAGCGGTTCCAACCCCGGCAACTTCTCCTCGAACAATCAAATATTTGAAATTAGAAATACCACAGCAGTTACTTTAAGTGGCAACTGGACAGTAAGCGGAACCGGTTCGAAAGTGGTTTTAGGAAATGCCTCTGTAACAGCCATTACCCTTACACACTCGGGAGGAGATTTTAACGGAACACTCGACATTAATGCGGCCAGCAGCGGCAGCAATACCTATCTCGGGCAAACTACCAATGCCAATACACCAACTTTAGGAACATTAAACAGCGGATCAACTGTAAGATATGACAGAAACGGAACACAAACCGTACAGGCTGTTACCTACGGAAATTTATACATTTCAAACGCTGGAGGAACCAAAACAGCCGGTGGAACAGTAACGGTAAACGGAACACTTACCATTGATGCCAGTTGTACATTTAATATGTCAACCAATTTATTAAGTGGCAACCCAACATCAACCAGTGGAACAGGAACATTGCAAACACAGAACACGGCCAACCCAGCTATTCCTTCAGGAGAATCATGGACATTTACGGTAGAGTATAATGGAGCTGCACAAACCATGGAAGCAGGAACCTATGCAAACCTTACCTGTAGTGGTTCAGGAGATAAAACGGGTGAAGCCATTACTGTAAACGGTATATTAACCATCAATGCCGGACGTATCTTAAATATGGGTACGAATGCGTTGAGTGGAAATCCTACATCTACCAGCGGAACAGGCACGCTTCAAACACAAAACACCAGCAACCCGGCAATACCAAACGGTGAAACCTGGGCTTTTACTGTTGAGTATAATGGTGGAGCACAAACCGTAGAAGCAGGAACTTACAGCACTGCGCTAACAATAAGCGGAAGTGGTGATAAAACCGGGGAAGCCATCACTGTAAATGGGGTGCTTACCATAAATGCAGGCCGAATACTTGACATGGGAACCAATGCCTTAAGTGGTAACCCTACATCTACCAGCGGCACCGGAACATTGCAAACACAAAATACCTCTAATCCTGCTATACCAACAGGCGAAACCTGGACTTTCACTGTTGAATACAATGGTGGCACCCAAACGGTAGAAGCAGGTACTTACAGCGCTGCTTTAACCATTAGCGGAAGCGGAGATAAAACAGGAGAAGCCATTACAGTTAATGGTGTGTTAACGATCAATGCGGGCCGTATTCTGAATATGGGAACAAATGAACTAAGCGGCAATCCCACATCTACCAGCGGTACCGGAACCCTGCGCACCCAGAATTTAGGAACACCTGTTCCGGCAGGCGAAACCTGGACATTTGCCATAGAATATAATTCTGCATCTGCTCAAAACATCAGTTCCGGAAATTATACCGATTTAAATGGAACAGGAGGAAACAGGGTATTGCCTAATGGACTAACCGTGGCAGTATCGGGAACTTATACACCCGGATCGGGTACATACACCGTTACCGGAAACACGTTTGATTTTAACGGTAATACACAGAATATTCCTGCTGCCACCTTTAACAACCTAACCATTAGCGGGGCAGGTGATAAAACCGCTACAGGTACCATTACTGTTAATGCAATATTAACCATCAATGCGGGCCGTATACTTAATATGGGAACCAATTTATTAAGCGGAAACCCAACATCAACAAGCGGCACAGGAACCCTACAAACGCAAAACACATCCAATCCAGCTATACCTACAGGAGAAACATGGGCATTTACCGTAGAGTATAATGGCGGAGCACAAACTGTAGAAGCAGGTACATACAGTACAGCTTTAACCGTTAGCGGAAGCGGAGATAAAACATCCGATGCTATTACTGTAAACGGTATATTAACCATAAATTCAGGGCGAATTCTGAATATGGGGACCAATGCCTTAAGCGGTAATCCCACATCAACAAGTGGCACGGGTACCCTTCAAACGCAAAACACAGGAAACCCCGCTATTCCAAGTGGAGAAACATGGGCATTTACAGTTGAATACAATGGAGGCGCCCAAACTGTGGAAGCCGGAACTTATAGCACGGCACTCACAATAAGCGGAAGTGGCGATAAAACCGGGGAAGCTATTACGGTAAATGGTGCACTTACCATTAACTCTGGACGGATTTTGAGTATGGGAACCAATTTACTGAGTGGTAACCCAACTTCTACCAGCGGAACAGGCACCCTGCAAACACAAAACACGGCAAACCCTGCCATTCCTACAGGAGAAACCTGGACGTTTACGGTTGAATACAACGGGATAGCGCAAACAGTTGAGGCCGGCACTTATGCCAACCTAACCTGCAGCGGAACCGGAGATAAAACAGGCGAAGCTATTACTGTAAACGGTATATTAACCATAAATTCAGGCCGTATTCTGAATATGGGAACCAATCAGCTTTCAGGCACACCTTCATCAACCAGCGGAACAGGAACCCTGCGTACGCAAAATGTAGGTGCCACTCCTATCCCTTCAGGTGTTACCTGGGCATTTACCGTAAATTACGATAGCGGATCACCACAAACCATAGTAGCTGGAAATTATACCACCTTAAACGGAACAGGTGGTAACCGCACCCTGGCAGCAAGCGGCACCATTGGCATCTCTTCTACATTTACTCCCGGTGCCGGAACCTACACGGTAACCGGAAGCACGGTAGATTTTAATGGAACCGGAGCACAATCGGTTCCTGCATTTAACTTTAATAACCTTACCCTGAGTAATGCCCGCACAACCAACAGCATTACATTAATAAACGCAGGCACTGTTGGTATAGCCGGAACTTTTAATCCTTCTGCTACCTTTACTTCAGGCAATTATATAGTAACCAATAATACCATTAATTTTAACGGAACGGTTTCACAAACCATACCTGCATTTACCTATAACAACCTTACCTCATCATCCACAGGAGGCAGGGTATTTAGCAGCACAGGTGTGATACAAATTGCTTCAACCTTTACGACCGGAACCAATTTGTATACCATTGGAACCAGCACCGTAAGATTTGTAACTGCTTCCACAACACTGCCGGTACCACCGGTTTCAAGCGGAGCCAATTATTTTAATGTGGAAATAAGCAGTGGTACAAGAACAATGGCAGCTACTCTAATTATTGGCGGTGACCTGTCGGTTAATGGTGGTAATCTTACCATCAATAACAACAGCAGCAACGAATTGACTGTTAATGGCAATATGGTGCTTACTTCTGGTGGAGTTGATTGCAATCCCGGAACCACAGGTGCTACCAATATTAACCTCAAAGGAAACTTCTCCAATACCGGTTGTGTTTTTCAGAACAGCGGAACAGCCCCTAACGGTACGGTAAAATTTAACGGTAGCGGTACAGTAGGTTCACCACAAACCTATTCCAATACCACTGCAACAAATGTAATATGGATAAACTTTAGTGCGGAAAGTGGTACTGTAATGCAGTTAAACTCCAATATGTCGCTTGAGAGAGAGACGAATGCATTTGCCGGAAAACTATATATCCAAAATGGAGGTACCGTAAATATGCAAACCTTTACGGTTGTAGCTTCCGATCAGGATGCCAGTGCGGGTGTGGATTCCATCTATATTTTTTCCGGAGGCACCTTAATTACCTCCAATGCCACAGGCGTTTCAGGAAGCTTTAATGATGTAAATACCCTATTTTCCATTAGCAGCGGAGCTAATTTTGAATTCAGGGGAGCGGCTACCGGCACATTTACCACTACCCCTTCAGCCAATACAGTAAATAGCTTTACCGTAAACAATGCTTCAGGTGTGAGCCTGAGTCAGGCATTTACGGTTAACGGTGCCTTAGCTTTTACCACAGGAAGCCTTACAGTTGGTACCAACCTGCTTACCATCAACGGCACCTTGAGCGGCACAACCAGTTTTACCGGTTCGGCCACCTCCACCATTACCATTACCGGAACAGGCGCTATTGGTTCCGATCTGAATATGAACCAGGCCAGTTCGGCCACACGCACCCTAAATGAATTAACCATTAACCGCACATCAGCAACCGTTACACTTGGCAATACCCTCGAACTAATTGGTACACTTACGCTTGATAATGGCACACTGGCAAGTGCAGGAAATCTAAGATTAATTTCGAATGCAAGCGGAACAGCACGCATTGCAACTATTGCAGGCACAGGTGCAATCACCGGCAATGTAGTGGCAGAACGATTTATTCCTTCCACAGCACGCAGGTGGCGTTTTCTTTCTTCTAATATCACCAACGGTACATTGGAAGACTGGAGAGGCGATATGTATATCACAGGAGCAGGAACAGGCAATACCGTTGGCACATTAAACAGCAATGGTTTTGATGCCACTCAATCAAATGCGGCAAGTGTATTTTATTATGATGAGACAACCTCAGGATCCACCAATACCGGCTGGACCGCTCAAACAAATAATACGGCATCACTTACCAATGTGCCGCTTGTAGTTGGAAGGGGCTACCGGATATTTGTTCGTGGCGATAGAAGCTCCCTGAGCAGACTAGATGAAACTGATCCTTCGCAGAATGCGGTAACACTGAACTTAACCGGTCCTGTTAATACCGGAACAATAGCCATGCCTGTATCCTTTACCAATACAGGAAACAGCAGTGCAGATGGATGGAATCTGTTGGGCAATCCCTACCCAAGCCAGTACGACTGGAACGCATTTTACGATGCTGGCAACAGTGGCGATGACGGAACAAATTATACCAACCTCTCTCCTACTATTTTTATTTATGATGCCACCGCTGGTTCATACAAAAGTTATAATGCCCTTACCAACTCAGGCACCATTAGCAATGGAATTATTGCACAGGGGCACAGCTTTTTTGTAAAATCTACCGGTGTTGGAACAGCAATGAACTTTACAGAACAATTTAAAGCAAGTGGCGCGCCAACACAAATGTTCAAAAGCAGTGCGCTTGATGAAATGTTTATCCGCATGCAATCTGATACCAGTACCTATGATGATTTGATTATAAAACTTGGTATGACGGGAACCTCGGTGCTGCATGATTTGTATGATATAGTGAAGCTGAATAATGGTACAAACGATATAGCTGCGTACGGTGCTGACAGTATAATGCATACCCTGCATGCCAGACCACTTTCAGGCAACAGCAATGATACCATCCTGTTAAATGTAACCGGTGCAAATGGTTTAAAGAAACTTACATTCAGGCAGGTTCCTTCGTTACCCGGAAAATATTTTTATCTGGTTGACCGCTTTCTGAATACGGTTACGGCCATCAATTCACATTCCGAATACGTGTGGACACTTCAGAACAGCAACGCACTTTCTTTTGGAAAAAACAGGTTTAGTATCATTATTTCTTCTTCAGCTACGTTGCCTGTTTCTCTCCCATCCTTCACTGTTTCTTTAACCGAAGAAAAAAACGCCTTGCTTAAATGGCAAACAAGCTCCGAAATTAACTTCTCTCATACAGAGATAGAACGCAGTACCAATGGTTCTGTATTTGAACATATTGAAACCATCAAGGCGAATGGCGGATCGGGCACCAACCATTATACTGCTACAGACCTTCTCTCCTTATTAAAACCACAATTATCCAACACCTATTACTACAGGCTAAAACTGGTTGATATGGACGGCTCATTTGTGTATTCCCCAACACGTATCATTAGTTTAGATCACACAGATGCATCGGCATTACCTCAGTTAACGGTTTCACCCAACCCGGCTTCTGATTATGTTTCCCTGAATCTTTCGGGATATGAAAGTAAACCACTGGAGGTTTCTGTTTATCACCCAACTGGTATTTTGGTAAATACATATTCTATAAGCCTTGATACTGAAGAAATAGTGATTGAAACAGAAACACTGCATGCAGGATTATACCTGATTGAGGTGAAGCTTGCCAACGGGCAGGAAATTTCAGCCAGATTCATCAAAGATTGATTGCGTTTTAAACTTCATTTTACTTAGTTTCAGTTCTCTGAGACATCATCTGTGAGCCGTGGTAATATTTGCCCGATTTTTATAGGCCGGATTTTATTGTTTTGTATTACTTTTAACCCCCCAAATGATTCCCCGGAGTAAAATAGATGAGATTGTTGATGCCTCGCGTATTGAAGATGTGATTGGCGAGTATGTGTCCTTAAAAAAAAGGGGAGCCAGTTTATTGGGACTTTGCCCGTTTCATCAGGAAAAAACACCTTCCTTTAATGTATCGGCAGCAAAGGGAATTTACAAGTGTTTTGGCTGCGGCAAGGCTGGAAATGTAGTAAACTTTGTAATGGAATACGAGCACCTGGATTATGTGGCTGCTCTTAAATTTCTTGCAGAAAAATACTCGATAGAATGGCCTGAGCAGCAGGTAACCAACGAAGAAGTAGCAGAAGAAAAACGGAAACAGCGCGAAAAAGAAAGCCTGCAGATTATAAACAACTTTGCAGAGCAATATTTTGCCGATATACTGGAGCATGATGAGGAAGGAACAGCTATTGGCCTCTCCTACTTTGAAGAAAGGGGATTTCGCCCGGAAACCATTAAGAAGTTTAAGCTGGGATATGCCAAAGATGGCTGGGACCACCTTACCAATAAAGCCATACAAAGCGGGTATAATCAGGATTTACTGCTTACTGCCGGTTTAGCCAAACAAAGTGAGCAGGGAAAAATATACGATGCTTACCGCGGACGGGTGATGTTTACTATACATGGCTTAAACGGAAAGCCCATTGCTTTTGCCGGGCGTTTTCTGAAATCCGACCCCAAAAGCCCCAAGTATGTAAACTCACCAGAAACTGCCCTGTACCATAAAAGCAATGAACTTTATGGATTATACTTTGCACGCACAGCAATAAGCAAATCAGGTTATGTTTACCTGGTAGAGGGTTATACTGATGTGATTCAGATGCATCAGGCCGGGGTTGAAAATGTAGTGGCATCATCCGGAACTTCCTTAACAGAAAATCAGATCAGGTTATTAAAGCGGTTTACAGACAATGTTTGCGTATTGTATGACGGAGACGCTGCAGGTATTAAGGCATCGTTGCGGGGAATAGATATGTTGCTGGAAGCAGGGCTAAATGTAAAAGTGCTGTTGTTTCCGGATGGAGAAGATCCCGACAGCTATTGCAAAAAAATGGGCCCTGTGGATTTTCAGACTTTTCTGGATGCCAACAAGCAGGATTTTATTCATTTTAAAACCCAACTTCTTTCTGCAGATGCCGGCAATGATCCCATTAAAAAAGCAGAGCTGGTAAAAGAGATTGTGCAAAGCATTTCTAAAGTTCCTGATGCCTTTAAACGGTCGAATTTTATTAAGGAAACCTCGCTGATGCTAAAGGTGGAAGAGCAACTGCTGATTTCGGAAACAAACCGGTTACTACGCAACAAACTTTCGCAGCAGGCAAAAACCACCATCAATACCCCGGAAGACGAGCCTAAAAATTATGAAGAAGAGATCAGGGCATTACTGGATATTCAGGTAAATGACCATCAGGAAAAAGATATTGTTCGTATTCTCCTCTTATTTGCCAACCTGCCTTATGAAGGGCATAAAAATGTAGCACATTATATCCTTGCTGAAATAGCCCACGAAGAAATAGAAATAGAGAATCCGGTGATATTGGAAATCTTAAATGAAATCCATACCCTGCTGGAAGCCGATGAGATTGATATTCAAAGGCTGGTTAACCATATCAACCCATCTATCAGCCGTTTTATTGCCGAAATGCTTTCGATACAATACGAAATAAGTCCCAACTGGGAGCATAAGTACGATATTATTATAGAAAAACTGGAGGATAAATACCTGGAGGATATCGCATCGGCCATGAACCGGCTAAAACTAAAGAACACAGAAAAACTGATTAAACTAAACAAAGAGGAAATCCTTAAGGCCCAGCAGGAGTCTAATGAGGATCTGGTTACCGAATACCTCAAAGTGCACCAACACCTGATGGAGCAGAAAATACAACTATCCACCAAACCCGGAACCGTCATCTCTTAAGAATATTTTAAATATTCTGTTATCTGAATATTTGCAACCTTAGCTTAGCTTTGCGCGTCCTCAAATAATTGCCCGTTTCTAAGCAAATAAAGCCCCTCTTATTCTTCCTATTCCTGTTTTTGTTGGCAGGGCAACTGTTGGCGCAAATTCCCAAAGCCGGGTTTACCGCTAATAAAACATCAGGTTGCAGCCCGTTAACGGTTATTTTCAGCAATTCGAGCACTGGTGGAGCCCCTATTACCTATACCTGGAGGTTTGGCAATGGAAATATTTCAAACCTTGGTTCACCAACTGTATCAGCCACATACGTGCTTCCGGGAACATATACTGTTTCCCTTACTGCCGCTAACGCCTCCGGAGTCGATTCTCTTGTGCGTACCTCTTATATTACTGTTTATGCCAGTCCGGTAGCCAACTTTAACAGTGTGCCTGCAGGTGGCTGTACACCACTGGGTACCACTTTTTCTGATATTTCCACAAAAGGATCCGGCAATATTATTTCCTGGTTATGGGATTTTGGTGACGGCAGTTCGGCTATTGTTCAAAACCCTGGTAAGACGTTCACAACAGCCGGATCTTACAACGTTACCCTTATTGTTACTGATAACAACGGGTGCGAAGGCAGGGTTACAAAAAACAATTATATCAATACTACCCCATCACATACCGTAGCGTTTACAGGAAGCCCGCTTGCAAAATGCAGACCATCCTTAACCACTACATTTAACAGCACGGTAACCCCAACCGCATCGTATAACTATTTATGGGAGTTTGGTGACGGGAACACCTCCAATCAGGCTGCACCTGTGCATACCTATACCACTGGCGGAAATAAAACGGTTACATTAACGGTAACCTCCGCAGCATCAGGCTGCACCGTTAAACTCAAAAAAGTGAATTACGTTTTTATACCTGATATAAAACCTGACTTTACCACTACCATTACAGCCGGATGTGCACCCGTTTCTGTGAATTTTACCAATACCAGCACACCCGATACCATTGGTATGGTGTATACCTGGACTGGTCCAAATGGTTTTTTCTCGGGACAAAAAAATCCCCTTCCGGCAAAAGTTTACCAGTCGGGGCAGTATACTTACCGGTTAATAAGCAGGTGGACAGGCGGTTGTGCCGACACGGTAGAAAAAACAATAAACGTAAGCGTACTGCCAAAACCAGAGGCTGGTTTTACCTCTCTTAAAAACAATTTTTGTGTTGCCCCTTTTAATGTGAGTTTCATTAATACCTCAACAGGAGCAAGCACTTACAACTGGATATTTAGTGAAGGTGGAACCTCTACCCAAACCAATCCTGTCAGGAGTTATTCAAATTTCGGACGTTATTCTGTAAAACTTATAGCCACCAGTACAGATGGGTGTAAAGACACTTTCGATTCCCCTAATTATATTAAATCTTTTCCCTCAGGTTTTATACTTAAGAATACCGGCAATAGGTCGGGTTGTGCCCCCCTTACCACAAGTTTTCATATAGTAGATACGGGTGTTGTGCCATTTACCAACTATTCATGGAAGTTTGGAAACGGAGATACAGCTAACGGCACGTTGGTGAACTATACATACAGCAGTCCGGGAAAATATGTAGTTACCGTAAAAGGCAAAAATTCTGATGGTTGTGAGGCAACAAGAACAGATACGATATATGTAGGATTACCTTTTCCATTCAGCTTTTCAGTAAGCCCCTCATCTGGTTGTTACTCCACCTACGCAGGGAAACTGATTTTAAATCCACCACTTAATCCCGGCACTGCAGATACGGTAATTTGGAAGCTATACCAAAACGGTGTGTTGGTAAAAGAATATTATGATACGGGGGCTATTATTACTGATTTGGGGTTGGGTAATTTCGATATTGAAGGAATAGTATCTATAAACGGCTGCAGAACCACGGTGCGTATAAACAATGCCATCAATATAAGCGGGCCGGAAGGTAAATTTGTATTCGCAAAAGTACACTGTACCACTAATAAATTTAGTTTCAGCAACCAATCATTGCAGGCCAATAAGTTATTATGGATTTTTCCTGACAGCACAACGGCTAACACAGATACCATTTCAAAAACATTTAACCTTACAGGAGCACACAAAGTAAAGCTCATTGTTTATGATACAACAACTTCATGCACAGATACCGTAACCAAGGAAATATTTATTGGCGAGGCCCCAAAACTAAACTTCACTGTTTCTGATTCAATCGGATGTTCTCCCTTAACTTTTCAGGTTCGGGATACTTCAACCGCCACTCCACCTGTTAAGTTTGCCTACTACCAGTTTAAACTATCAAACGGGCAGGTAGGTAATTCAGCCCAAAGTACATTTACAGTTGGCACAAGCGGTTTTCAATCCATTACATTAACCATTACTGATACCGGTGGTTGCAAGCATGTACTAGTTAAAGATTCTGCCATTTACGTTTACAAGGGTTTCTCCAAACTCCATATTACTCCTCCAATTGGATGTGTACCATTATTGGTTACCGGTATTGATTCCGGCACAACAGAGAATCCGGTAGCAAGTTATATTTACAGATGGGGTAATGGCGACAGTTTGGTATCAACCAGCAGCAGTGTTAATTATACTTATCTGGCTCCAAAATTCGATCAGAAAGTGGGATTCTCGGCCACCCTGGAAATAATTGATAATAAAGGATGCCGGTTTCTTTCTCCTCCGGTAGTGATAAAACCGGTTAAGCCTGCACCTATTATAAATATTCAAACTTTTAAAAAATGTGGTCAGGACTCTGTAAGATTTATTGCCACCAATAATCAAAGTACCGGCTGGGTTCCCAAATTTAAGTGGGCCCTTGGTGATGGCAGCATACTCACCGGACCTACTGTAATGAAACGATTTACAGGAGACACCACATTTAGGGCGGTATTAACCATAACAGATACTGCAGGCTGTGTAGATTCTGTTACAAAAGATTACCGGATAAATACCACACCCCCGATTTCGAAATTTGATGCCGACCCAAAAAAACTCGACTGTTATAAACCTGCCAAAATCATTCATTTCGCAGATTCAACAAAAGCCGGGGCAGCCGGTATTGCTTCATACCTCTGGCAGTTCGGAGATAATTCCTCTTCGGCATTAAAATATCCGGATAAAGTATATTCAAAACCTGGTGTATATTCAGTATCCCTTGAAGTAACAGATTCAATAGGGTGCAAGAATAAATTAACCATGCCCGACTTTGTAGTGGTTGGCGGGCCGTATGGCACACATTCCTACACGCCAAGAAAAGGCTGCGTTCCGCTTGATGTAGATTTTCAAACCGTTTCACCCAATGCCATGCTTTTTATATGGGATCATGCCGATGGAAATGTAGATACCCTTAAGGTACAAAACCATCAGTATAAATATACCCTGCCCGGTGTATACTATCCAAGAATAACCCTGGTGGATAGCTCAGGCACCTGCGATTTTGGTTTAGATGCTATCGACTCCATTGTTGTTCACCCTTTACCTCCGGTTGATTTCGCTGCATCAGATACCCTGATTTGTAAAGGATCAAGCATTACCTTTAATAATACGACAGGCGCACATCATATTCCTGTTACCCAATGGAAATGGCATTTTGGTTCCAATGACTCCAGCACTTTGTTCGGGCCACATACCATCCCATTTGCAGAGCCTGGTAAATTTACCATTTCACTTACAGGAACTGATACCCTTGGATGCACCAATACCATTACAAAAGATTCTTTGATTCATGTGTATTACGACTCTATTCCTCCCGACAAACCTTACCTGCTAAGGGCAACAGTTGAAGATAACACTTCAGTGCTGATGCAGTTTAATGCAAACAAAGAACCCGACTTTAAGGAGTATGTTATTCACTATAACTATATCAGTGGTTTCCCTAATTCTGCTGCTACACGATATCAAATTTCGGATACCAATTTTACTGAAACAGGAATCAACACACTTCACAACAATTATAGTTACCGGTTATATGCCATTGATGTTTGCAGAAATGTTTCTGATTTTAGTGAAACGCATACCACGGTGGAACTTACGGCCACTGCTACCGGCAATGCTGTATTTCTTAAATGGACACCATATAAGGGTTGGGACTCTATCGAACGCTATGAAGTTTGGAAAAACGACCCCGACTTTGGCAACAGTTTTTATAAAATTGCCGAAACCCAACAGGATACCCTGAATTATACCGATACAAATATTGTATGTTTTAAACCTTATAACTACCGTATTCTGGCTGTTGAAAAAGGAGGCAAACTACAGGTTTCATGGAGTGATACGAGCACCGCCACACCGAAATTTGTGCCGCTGGTTCCAGGTACAAGAAATATACGTGCCACCGTAGAAAACAATAAATACGTGAGGTTGGAATGGAGACAGCAGGCATATAAACTCCCTTTCCGCTATGCCATATTCAGGTCGGAAGATAATGCCCCACCTGCTTTTTACAAAGATATAAAGGCCACAGATACCCTATTGCTTGATCTGGATGTGGATGTTCAAAAACATAGTTATAACTACATCACCTATCTGATTGATTCCTGCGGTGGTATAAGTCCGGCATCCAATCTGGCAAAAAGCATCCTGCTTCAACTGGAAATGGTAGGAAATGATATCCTCACACATGACCCGGTGCTTAACTGGAATGCTTATAGTGACTGGTATAGCGGTGTAGATTATTATCATGTTGAGTTTTTTTATGATTCCCTCGACAACTTTAGCTTGATAAGCCGGAATCAACCGGATAATCTAACAGCAAGACACAGGTATGTGAATCTGGAGCAGCAGGATTATTGTTATAAAGTGACGGCATTCCAAAAAGACAGCAACGATATCATCAGTGAATCGAATATTGCCTGTATAGAAACTGCACCCCGGTTACATCCGCCAAATGTATTTACGGTAAATGGAGATAACCTGAACGATACTTATAAACTGGGCGGACTGTTTATTGATAAATTTGAATTAAAAATTTACAACCGTTGGGGTTTGCTGATGTTTGAAACAGATGATATACATAAAGGATGGGATGGAAACTTTGAGGGTAAACCCTGCCCTTCTGATGTATATATTTATATAGCCCGTGGTATTGGAAGAAGAGGCCAGATTAAAGAAGTGAAGGGCAATGTAACCTTGCTGCGTTAGCTATAAAACTATCCGGTTTAAAGCAACTTTACCTTAAGCTTGGCAAATTTCAGTACCAGCATTTTTTTACCGTGCTCACCAAAATCAACCTGCGCTTTGCGGTTATCTCCTGCTCCTTCAATATTCAAAACCGTGCCGCTGCCAAAACGCTGATGCTCCACCAAATGTCCGGCTTCCAATCCGGAGGTATCGTCACCCACAAAATCAGGATCTATTTGCTGGTTGGCTGTTGCCTTATTAATGGGTTTAAAATTTTTAGGCAGGGTAATGGACGATTTGGTAGGCGTAGATGATGAAATGACCTTGGTTTGTTGTGCTCCTGAACGCTGCTGCCCATAACCTTTAGATTGTTGTGATTGCTGCGAACGGTTATACAAACCTTCCATTAATAAAAACTGCGGATCTATTTCCTGTAAAAACCGGCTTGCTTCACTATTAATCATGGTGCCAAATTTAAAACGGGAAGTAGCAAAAGAAAGGTGCAGTTTTTTCATCGCCCGGGTTAATGCCACATAAAACAAACGCCTCTCCTCTTCCAGCTCTGCGCGGCTGTTTAAAGAGAGTTGCGAAGGGAATAAATTTTCTTCCAGACCTACAATATATACGTACTTAAACTCCAATCCTTTTGAAGCGTGGATGGTCATTAAGCTCACCTTATCATTGTCGTTATCATCTTCCCTGTCGGCATCGGTAAGCAAGGCAATATCCTGCATATACTCCGGCATGGTGCGCACCCTTACCACCCCATCTTCATCTATTGGTTCTTCTATACTAAATTCCTTTAATCCGTTCAGTAACTCTTCAATATTTTCATACCTGGCAATACCCTCTACCGTTTTATCTTCATACAATGTTTTCAGCAGGGTGGTTTGTTTGGCAATATGCATAGCCAGGTCATACGCACTCCGGTCGAGCATCGCCTGAAAACTTCTGATCATCATCACAAAATCCTGCAAGGTGGAAGCGGCTTTAATACCATAAGTGTGCGCCTCTCCCATAATTTCCCACCAGCTTTTATTATGCTCAGCCGCCAAAACAGCCAGGTGATCCAGTGTTGTTTTTCCAATCCCTCTGGTCGGGTAGTTAATAATTCTTTTCAGGGCTTCCTCGTCTGACGGGTTAATGGTAACGCGGAAATAAGCAATCAAATCCTTTATTTCCTTGCGCTGATAAAACGAAAGTCCGCCATAAATGCGGTATGGGATATTTAGTTTCCTGAGCGACTCCTCAATGGCGCGGCTTTGTGCATTGGTTCTGTAAAGAATGGCAAAATCTTTATTGTAACAATGGCTGTTCATTTTCTCCTGAAAAATAGAAGAAGCCACTACCTTACCCTCCTCATTATCGGTTAATGCCCTGAAAACTTTAATCCGGTCGCCTATTTCATTACTTGTCCAAACGTTTTTCTGTATCTGATCCTTGTTTTGTTTGATAATGGAATTAGCCGCATTTACAATGGTTTGAGTGGAGCGGTAATTTTGTTCGAGGCGGTAAACTTTTGTATCCGGAAAATCTTTATGAAAGTTGAGGATATTTTTTATGGTTGCCCCCCGGAAAGCATAAATACTTTGGGCATCATCGCCCACCACCGTGATATTCTGATGGGCATTGGCCAGTTTGCGGATAATGGAATATTGCACTCCATTGGTATCCTGAAACTCATCAACCAGAATATATTTAAACATATGCTGGTATTTATTTACCACATCGGGATGGTTATTAAACAACTGATATGTCTTAATCAGCAAATCATCAAAATCCATGGCACCTGCCCTGAAACAACGCGCTTCATATGCAGAGAAAATAGCCGCAAACTGAGGGCGGCCTGAACTTTCATCATACATGGTATTATCCGAATCGTTGGCATATTCAGCCGAGGTAAGCATGGCATTTTTAGCTGCCGAAATGCGGTTGATAATAACACCTGGTTTATACACCTTATCATCCAGCTTCATCTCATTTACAATAGATTTAATCAGGCTTTTTGCATCATCTGTATCGTAAATGGTAAAATTTCTTGGGTATCCTATTTTATCACTCTCTATACGCAAAATCCTGGCAAAAATGGAGTGAAAGGTTCCCATCCACAGGTTTTTTGCTTCGTTGCCAACCACATGCTGAATGCGCTCCCGCATTTCTTTTGCAGCTTTATTGGTAAAGGTTAAGGAGAGGATATTAAAGGGGTCAACCTTGTTTCTAATCAGGTAGGCAATGCGGTAGGTAAGCACACGTGTTTTGCCGGAACCGGCACCGGCTATTATAATAACCGGTCCATCTACATTCACAACAGCATCATGTTGTGCTTCATTTAGCGTCTCAAGATAATTCACATAGCGAAATTAGGCTATGCAGCCCGCGTGAGGAAATTAAAATATCAACAGAAAAAAACCTTATTTAGCCTTTTGATTACTAAAGGTGTATAAGATACCAAGGGAAAGCACCTGAGAGTATTGTACATCTTTATCCTGATCGTAATCGTACAACAACACCCCCGACAGGTTTACATTTACATACTTGTTTACTTTGGCTGTAAGGTTGGCATCAAGGCGGTGAACCAATCCCTGCCCGCTTAGTTTGGCATAATCTGCAAGCCCCATATAACGTGCTTTAAGCACAATATTTTTCATGATTTCTTTATCAAAATTGGCCACAAACTGAAACACTACCTGATTACGGATATTTTCTCCCTTTTTTACCCCGTACACTTCTGCTTCTCCTTTCACATCATACAATGTTTGATCGGTAACAATAGATTGGCGTAAGGCACCCACACCAAACTGTGCAGAGAAGTATTCAACCGGTTTGTATTCCATACCGAGCGCTTCTGTAAAATAACCGGGCGACATAAAGCCGGAAATGCGGTTTGAAACCTCCTCACCTGTTTCCTTTCCTGTTGAATCCTTGAGTTTAACATATTCAAAACCTGCATCAAATTGTGTTTGAAAGTTTAATGAGGCAAAGGCATTCCAGTTTTTAGATAATTTATAACTGTACTTGCTGTCAAAAAATATCCTGTCGGCATTTTTTCTAAGTCCCTGGTCTTCGTTTTTTACATTTCCATAAAGCAACTGCAGGTCGTTTATCCAGTTGGATTTTTCTTTTTTCAGTTCCGCTTTTGCATTTAAAAACCCGCTAAGGGCAATAGAATTTACACCACCCGCTTTCCAGTTATCACTAAAGCTTGACTGGTTTACATTTACACCGGTTTGTACTTCTGTTTTCCAGGCGGAGGGTAAAGTTGGTGTGGTTTGCTGGGCGTTAGCAAAAAGGCAGCCACACATGGCTGTTGTGAGTAAAAATGTTTTCATAAGGTGTGGTATAAAGACTAAGATGCAACAGCATCCAGTTTCAGCATGGTTCTGAGTTGAGCAATGGTATAATCAATTTCTTCTTTTGTATTGTATTTTCCAAAGGAGAACCTCACGGCAGAGCGTGCCGGATCTGATCCGATAGCGGTAAGCACATGCGAACCCACATTGGAGCCGGAAGAACAGGCACTGCCACCTGATGCAGATATGCCTGCAATATCAAGCTTAAACAACATCATCTCCGAAATAGGGCTTGGTGGAAACGAAGTATTCAATACCGTGTAAGATGAGTTCCCATCAGGATCGCCATTAAAAGAAACACCTGGAATATTGGCTTCCAGTTTGGCTTTCATATAATCCTTCAATTCTTTGATATGCGCCTTATCTTTTTCCAGATCACGGTATGAAACTTCAAGGGCTTTGGCCAAACCAACAATACCATAAACATTTTCCGTACCACCACGCATATTGCGTTCCTGTGCTCCACCTGTAATATATGGATCAATTTTGGTGGAAGCATTAACATAAATAAAACCAACACCTTTAGGCCCATTGAATTTATGAGCTGCGCAGGCTAAAAAATGAATATGGAGTTTACTCAGGTCAAATTTAAAGTGACCTACAGTCTGCACCGTATCACAGTGGAACAAGGCATTGTACTGTTTACAACATTCTCCCACCTTTTCAATATCAATCATATTGCCAATTTCATTATTGGCATGCATCAGAGAAACCAAAGCATTGGAATTGCTTTTAAGCAACTCTTCCAGATGTGCCATATCAATATGGCCCTTTTCGGTTAACTTTACCAGGTGCATTTTTACCTTGCCCGTTTTATCAAGTTCCTCTATGGTATGTAAAACGGCATGGTGCTCAATGGGTGAAGTAATGATATGTTTTACTCCCAAACATTCCACTGATTTTCTGATGGCCATATTATCGGCTTCGGTGCCACCTGAAGTAAAGAAAATTTCACCAGGGGTGCATCCCATCAGTTTGGCAACTGCTCTGCGGGCTTCTTCGAGATAGGTGCGCACCACGCGGCCGTGGGCATGTGTGGATGAAGGGTTGCCAAAGTGTTCCTGCATCATGGGAATCATCGCTTCTATTACCTCCTTATCCAAAGGGGTGGTTGCCGCATTATCAAGGTAAACCCTTTTTGCTTCTGTCATAAGCTTACTTTTTATTTGACAGCGAAATATAACCAATTAATCGATAAACCAATTTGGCCATAGTAAATTCAGTAAGGGTGTTTCCTTTTACCGGTGCTATTTCTACCACATCAAAACCCACAATATTTTTTTTCTCGCACACTTTTTTCAAAAACTCAGTGGTTTCGTTCCAGAACATCCCGTTTGGTTCAGCTGTTCCAACTGCCGGAACAATGGAAGGATCAAACCCATCGGCATCAATAGATATATACACATTGTCTCCCAGCGTTTTTAAGGCCTCTTCCGCCCAGTTCGGGTTTCTTCTGATCTGGTGGGCATAAAACGTATGGATATTTTTTGATGACTTAATCAGCTGGGCCTCTTCTATGCATTGGGCACGAATACCAATCTGGGTAAGCGGCACCCCTAGTTCGTGTATGCGGTACATTACCGAAGCATGTGAATAAGGATTATCGTTGTATGATTCCCTCAGATCGGAGTGTGCATCAATTTGAAGCACGTGCACATCAGGGTATTTTTCTTTTACCGCCCGCACACAACCAAGTGAAATGGTATGTTCAGCCCCGAGGGTAACCGGGAATTTCTTATCCTTAAGCAGTTTTTGGGTATTTTTTTCAATCAGTTTTACTGCCTTTTCATCTACTTTATTTCCAAAATCCATAGGAGGCACCGTACAAATTCCGCCCTTGCGGTAGGTTTCCTGATCCAGTTCCTCATCGTACAACTCTACATACTGGGAGGCCTTTATAATGGCTGCCGGACCTTTATCTGAGCCGGAATGGTAGGAAGACGTGTATTCATAAGGGGCCGACTGGATGACATAGGTTGATTGTTTGTAAGAACACAATTCATCTTCGGTAATGGCCAGAAAATTCTTTTTGTGGTTATAATACTTGGTCATAAAACAGATTCTTTATTTATGGCGCAAGTTATCAAGAGCAGTTTTTCTAACCAAGTTAAATTATATTTTTGCTGCGCATGCGGGTTTATTATATTCTTATTGGGGCGTTTATCCTTACCTCTTGTGTTTCTTCTAAAAAATACGAGGAGGCAACTGCTCAGGTAAGCAGGCTGCGGGTTGACAGCATAAGCCTGGAAAACAGGATAAGAAAACTGGTTGATGAAAAAGACTACCTGGAAAACAAAAGTGCGCAAACAGAGCAGGCTTTAAACCAAAGACTTCAGGAAAAGGAAGATTCACTAAATGCCAAGGAAAAACTCCTGCGCGACAGGGAATTTAGCCTGAGCGATATGAAATCGAGAAAAGAGCAGGAAGAAGAATCCTTTAGAAAACTGGCAAAAAGCGTGCATGTATTATTCACTGATTTAAGCACCAATGATGTTTCGGCCTATACCAACTGCTCACAAATTATAGTAGAAGTAAGCGACCGCCTGTTATTTGCACCCAATTCTATAAAACCAGATACCAAATCCGCTGTTGTTTTTGCACGCATAAAAGAGGCCCTGTCGAAAAACACGGATCTGAACCTGATGGTTATTGCCCATACAGATACGTTTAACCATACCAAAGAAAAGATCAATTCACTTACAGAACTTGGAGCTGCAAAAAGCCAGCATATTACAGAGTTATTATTAAAAGAATCAGGAATTACCCATCAGCGTATTTTCAGCGCCACCCGTGGAGCTTCAGTAAAACCGGGAAAGGGAGCTATCGGGCTGGGAAGAAACAGGATTGAACTGGTATTTTACTCCAACCTGTTGCCTTGTATTTATTCTAAAGATTAGAAACTGCCGTCAACATCAGTCAATACATCTGCCTTGCCATTGGTAACCAAAATGGTATGTTCAAACTGGGCAGAAAGTTTCCCATCAATGGTTCTGGCTGTCCACCCGTCTTTTTTATCAACCCGGGCTCTTGCTTTACCGGCATTAATCATAGGTTCAATGGTAAATATCATTCCGGGTTTGAAAACTGCACCGGTTCCTTTATCATCAATATGGCAGATTTCAGGTTCTTCATGAAACTTAAGTCCTACTCCATGGCCGCAAAATTCGTATACCGTAGAATACCCGTGGGCTACAGCATGTTTATTAATATGGTATCCGATATCACCCACATGATTTCCTGCAACGGCCTGATCTATTCCTATACGCAGGCATTCTCTGGTAACATCAATCAGTTTTCTGGCGTGTTCGGTAATTTCACCAACGGCAAACATTCGGCTTGTATCACCAAAATAACCACCCAATATAGTTGTTACATCTACGTTTACAATGTCTCCGTCTCGCAACTCAAGCGGCCCCGGAATCCCGTGGCAAATCACATCATTTACAGAAATACAGGTTTCTTTGGTATATCCATTATAACCAAGTGTAGCAGGAATGGCTTTATGATCGCGTATAAATTCTGCACAAATCCGGTTTAGGTATTCAGTGGTAACACCAGCCTTTACAAATGGGGCAACAGCAACAAGGGTTTTACCAGCCAGTTGGGAACTTTTTCTGATTCCCTCGATTTGCTCCGCGTTCTTTATAATAATATTAGATCCTATATCCCTGAAAGCCATTTGAATTTTTTTGAAGGTGCGAAATACCGAATAATTATTTAACATAAAAAGGGAAGCATTAATAAAAAAAGAAGTTATGGAACTTAGTGCATTGTACTACAAGTATTTGATTATTCAAAAAGGTGTTTTATAGCCCTACGTTATAAAACGTATTTAAAAAATAAGTTGCTTATAATAATTTATGCCTCCATATATTTGACTATTCAAAACCGAAAAACACTATTTACTATGAAAAAACAGCTGATTATTGCCGGAGCCTGCCTCTCAGCCATGCTGGCTTCAACAACACATTCCTTCGCCCAGGGAGGCGCTGGAGACTTATTAAAAGGTGGTATTACAGATGCAAATACCTTGATGAATGGGTATTTTGGCCCGATTCTAAAATCCTTCGGTGCTGGTTTAAATGGCGGCTGGTATAATACGGCAAAACCTCATGGCACAGGTGGGTTTGATATTACCTTAGGTGCTACCCTAACCTTTGCTCCTCCTGCTGATGAAACATTCGGTATCACAAACTTCAAATCATTGCGCCCGCTAAACGGGGCAACTACAGCACCAAGTATTTTTGGATCCGATGATAAAAATAAGGTACCAACCCTGGAATTGAGAACATCCAATCCGGCTTACGAATACGCTCAGAAGAATGGTTTACCAACAACAGGAATGTCACCAGATACGAGTGTGGGAACTTTTAATACCCCGGTTGGTTTAGGTTCAAATATGTTTGGCGTTCCATTTGCACAGGTTGCAATTGGCATTTATAAAAACACCGAAGTAATGATTCGTTTTGTGCCTACCACCAAAGCCGACAAGTTTGAGGTTGGTTTATGGGGATTTGGCGTAAAACATGATATTAAACAGTGGATACCGGTTATTAAAGAACAAAAAATATGGGATCTTTCGGCCATGTTCGGGTATACCAGTTTTAGCTCTAAATTAGGGTTGGATGAAGTAAAACCCGATGTGGATTACGGCACAACCACCGGCAACACAACCAATACCAACGTTAAACCGGATAACGGTTCAATTGAGATGACCTCATCAGCATGGAATATTCAGATATTAACATCTGCCAAACTGCTCTTCTTTACACCTTATATGGGTCTGGGATTCCAGCATGCATCAACCGACTTTAAACTAAAAGGTCAGTTTCCATACACACAGTACAAGGCAATTGATCAGAACGACCCTTCCAGTATTGGCAAAAAAGAAGTGGTACTTACCCCAAAAGATGCTGTTTCCTTAAATGGAACAACAAGTGGTTTCAGAGCCACTTTTGGTGCCCGTTTCAAGTTTTTAATTCTCACCATACACGGTGATTATACATTTGCAGAGTACAATATGGCAACTATTGGTGTTGGGCTTAACCTGCAATCCATTGTTCCATTTAAACTCTAATAATAAATACCAAACTTAAGCCCAAAAGCCCGTCAAAACCTGACGGGCTTTTTATTTGCAAAACATTTCCCGTTTTTTTGTGTCATATTATAAATTAACCCTAATATGATTACCATAGCCACAGATTCCGATTTCCGTCAAATAATTGCAGCCAACCCCAAAGTGGTGGTAAAGTTTTTTGCAGGCTGGTGTGGCACCTGCAGGCTTTTCGCACCCAAATACAAAAAAATGTCGGACAAGGAAGAGTTTAACGGCATTCTGTTTCTGGATGTAAATGCAGAGGAAAACCCTGAAACCCGCAAACTGGCCGGGGTAAGCAACCTGCCTTATTTTGCCGTATTTAAAAACGGAGAAATGATAGCTGCCGATACCACTGCAAAAGAAGAAGGCGTGGAAAACCTGATTAACAAACTTTCTGAATAAAGAACCGATGAAAGTACCTGCCTTAAAGAAACTCGTAGAAAGCTACACCCTGGAACAGTGTATTGATGCTGAGCAGCAATTGCTTGAGGGAGAAAAACCAACCATTGAAATTGATGGAGCAGACGAAGGGGAGCAACTTACCCATATTCTTGGAGCCATAGATATTCTTACCAGGGTAAAAGAAGAAGGTAAAGATATTAAAACGGCCACCCGGGAATTTATAGATAGGGTAAGAAATTCTATTTCCTGACCCCATTTTCGCATATTTTTGGTGTGGGTAAATCCATATGGTAAAATCAATTATTTATGTAAGTTTGCACGCCTTTAAAGCCTTTTTCGCATGTCGTCATCAATAGATTATTTAGCCCTCGTTATTCAATTTGCGGTAGCTGCAGGATTTGTGGTAACAACCATGCTGGTAACCCATTATGTTGGTCCCAGACGTAAAACTTCCGACAAACTCGAAAATTTTGAATGTGGTATAGAAAGCACCGGTAATGCACGTCTCCCCTTCTCTATTAAATATTTCCTTACCGCCATCCTTTTTGTGATGTTTGATGTGGAGGTGATTTTTATGTATCCATGGGCTGTAAATTTTAAGGCATTAGGAACTATCGGATTTGTAGAAATGTTTCTTTTTATCGGTACCCTTCTGATAGGTTTTGTATACATCATTAAAAAGGGTGCCCTAAAGTGGGAATAACAGTTCAGGTTTGATTCATTAAATTAACAGAACCAACAGACAGATATGTCAAAAGAAATAAAAATAGCTGAGATGCCTGCAGGTGTGGAAGGACCAGGTTTTTTTGCCACATCGGTTGAAAAAGCAATAGGACTGGCCCGCTCCAATTCGATCTGGCCTTTGCCGTTTGCCACTTCATGCTGCGGTATTGAGTTTATGGCCACCATGGCCTCCAATTACGATCTTGCCCGTTTTGGTTCAGAGCGTATCAGTTTCTCTCCCCGCCAGGCAGATTTGCTGATAGTTGCAGGAACCATTGCAAAAAAAATGGGCCCGGTTTTGCGTCAGGTGTATTTGCAAATGGCCGAACCACGTTGGGTACTTTCTGTTGGTGCTTGTGCTTCCAGCGGTGGTATATTCGATACCTATTCTGTTCTTCAGGGAATAGATAAAGTAATTCCTGTTGATGTGTATGTTCCGGGTTGCCCGCCACGCCCTGAACAGATTATAGATGGATTTATGCAGATTCAGGAGTTGGTAAGAAACGAATCATTACGCAGGCGCAACGGGCCTGAATACAAAGCATTATTAGGTTCATACGGAATTCAATAAACTATGGCTGAAATTACTAACCAATACGTAGCAGAAGAACTCATTAAACAATTTGGTGATGCCATACTCTCCAGCGATGAGCCTTATGGTATGCTTACCATTGTTACTGAACCTTCTCAAATTCTAAATATCGTGCTTTGGCTCAAAAACCATAGCACCATCAAAGCACACTTCCTTACTGATATCTGCGGAAGTCATTTTCCGGCTGTACCGGGAAAAGAGTTGTGCACCATTTACCATATGCAAAGCATGATCAATAATTTCAGGATCAGGCTGAAGTGTTTTATGCCGATTGAAAATCCGGTTGTGCCATCACTTACCTCTGCTTTCCCGGCAGCAAACTGGATGGAAAGAGAAACTTACGATTTCTACGGCATTCAATTTGAAGGGCACCCCAATCTTAAAAGAATACTCAATGTGGATGAGATGGACTACTTTCCACTCCGCAAAGAATTTCCGCTTGAAGACGGAACCCGCACTGATAAGGAAGATAAATATTTTGGCAGATAAAATTCAACAGGCCTCATGAACGAATTTGACGACAAAAGTATTGAACAAATAGAAGAGCCGGAATATACCACGCTCAACCTTGGCCCTACCCATCCTGCCACACATGGTATTTTTCAGAATATCCTGAAAATGGATGGTGAAATTATTGTAGAAGCTGAGCAAACCATCGGATATATTCACCGGGCATTTGAAAAAATTGCCGAGCGCAGGCCATACAACCAGATTACTCCGTTAACCGACAGGCTCAACTATTGCTCCTCTCCTATTAATAATATGGGATGGCATATGACAGTGGAGAAACTGCTGAATGTGGAAATTCCAAAACGTGCCCAATACATGCGCGTTATTATTATGGAACTTGCACGTATTGCTGATCATCTGGTATGTAATGCCGTAATAGGGGTTGATACCGGAGCGCTTACCGGATTTACCTATGTGTTCCAGTGGCGCGAAAAAATATATGACATTTTTGAACAGATTTGCGGAGCCCGTTTAACCACCAATATCGGACGTATAGGCGGGCTTGAACGCGATTTTAACGAAGAAGCTTTCAAAAAAATAAAAGCATTTCTGGTAGAATTCCCAAAAGTGTTTGACGAATTCAGCAACCTGCTGGAGCGCAACCGCATATTCTACGACCGCGTAGTAAACACCGGCCCTATTAGTGCGGAGCGTGCGCTGGCATTTGGATTTACAGGACCCAACCTGCGTGCTGCAGGAGTTGATTACGATGTGCGGGTAATGAATCCTTATAGTTCTTACGAAGATTTTGATTTTATTATTCCGGTTGGCCAGAACGGTGATACCTATGATCGTTTTATGGTGCGCCAGCAGGAAATAAGAGAGAGTTTGAAAATAATACAACAGGCCCTAAACAACCTGCCCCAGGGTAAATGGTTTGCAGATGTGCCTGAGTTTTATCTGCCTCCAAAAGAAGATGTATACCATAATATGGAAGCATTAATCTGGCATTTTAAAATTATTATGGGAGAAACGGATGTGCCTAAGGGAGAAATTTACCATGCCGTTGAAGGTGGTAATGGAGAGTTAGGTTTTTACCTCTTAAGTGACGGAGGCCGTTCTCCATATAAACTGCATTTCCGCAGGCCAAGTTTTATTTATTATCAGGCTTATCCGGAAATGATTAAAGGAGGAATGCTGAGTGATGCCATTCTTACGATGAGTAGCATCAATGTAATTGCAGGAGAGCTGGATGCTTAATAAATAAAGGTACAACGGTTGAATTTGGAATAAACAACAATATGGATTCAAAAGAAATAAAATTCAGTGCAGAAAGTGAGGCTTTAATTAAGAGCCTGATGAAACGTTATCCGGAAGGAAAACAAAAATCAGCACTTTTACCGGCTCTTCATATAGCGCAGGCTGAGTTTGACGGATGGCTGAGTGCCCCTGTGATGGATAAGGTAGCAGAATTGCTGGGCATACAAGCAATAGAAGTATATGAAGTAGCTTCTTTTTATTCCATGTATAACCTGAAGCCTGTTGGCAGGTGCCTCATAGAAGTGTGCCGCACAAGCAGTTGCTGGCTCAGGGGGGCAGAAGATGTGGTGAAACATATCGAAAAACGGTTGGGTATTAAAGATGGGGAAACAACCGCTGACGGACGTTTTAGCATAAAAACTGTGGAGTGTTTGGGAAGTTGTGGTACGGCACCTATGTTACAAATCGGAGAAAAATTCCACGAGAACCTGACCCTCGAAAAGGTGGATCAGATTCTGGAAGAATGGAAAGACGCCCCGAAACACAGCGCCTACCTCGATGAAACAACATTCCGAAAGTGAAAGCCACGAATGGACACGAAAGAAGGTGAAAACACTTTTAACAAGGATAGCCACTAATAACAACTAGTAATTATGTCTCAGTTAAACACATATGAACTTGTTTATAAAGAAGAGGCATATAAAATAGTTGGTATTTGCATGGAAGTGCATAGAATTCTGGGAAAAGGCTTGTTAGAGGTGGTTTATAAAGATGCATTGGAATATGAGTTTAATAAACAAAACATTCCTTTTGAAAGAGAAAAAAAGTTCAGTATCAGGTATAAAGAAATAACATTAAAACATGAGTTTTATGCTGACTTTGTAGTTGATAATAAAATCTTACTTGAGGTAAAAGCTCAATCAGGAATAATAGAAGAACATATGAAACAAACTTTAAATTATTTGGCCATTGCGAAACTCAAACTTGCACTTCTGGTGAACTTTGGCAACGATAAATTAAAGTATGAACGAATTGTATTATAATTAGTTAGTGTTAATTAGTGGCTTAAAATATGAGCAGAAAACTACTTTTAGAGAATGATCATATAGAGGGAATCAACACCTATGAGGTTTACCGCAAACAAGGTGGTTACCGCAGTGTGGAGAAGGCCATCAAAACCATGACACCGGATGCGGTGGTGGAGGAGGTGAAAAAATCGGGCTTGCGCGGTCGTGGTGGTGCCGGTTTTCCTACCGGTATGAAATGGAGTTTTTTGGCCAAGCCTGAAGGTGTGGCGCGTTACCTCGTTTGTAATGCAGATGAATCGGAACCGGGAACTTTTAAAGACCGCTACCTCATGGAACGTATCCCTCACCTGCTGGTTGAAGGGATGATTACTTCCAGTTTTGCCCTTGGCGCAAATACCGGCTATATCTATGTAAGAGGAGAATATTTTTACATTATCCGCATTCTTGAAAATGCCATTGCTGAGGCTTATGCCAATGGCTGGCTGGGCAAAAACATTTTAGGCTCAGGTTACGATCTCAACTTATACGTGCAATGCGGTGCTGGTGCTTATATCTGCGGAGAAGAAACCGCTTTACTGGAATCTCTGGAAGGCAAACGTGGTAACCCCCGTATTAAGCCTCCGTTCCCTGCTGTAAAAGGTTTGTACGAATGCCCTACAGTGGTAAATAACGTGGAAACCATTGCTGCCGTAGTGCCTATTGTAAATGATGGTGGTGATGCTTATGCTGCTATTGGTATTGGCAAATCAACCGGAACTAAGCTTATTTCTGCTTCGGGACATATTAAAAAACCAGGAGTGTACGAAATAGAACTGGGTGTACCTGTTGAAGAGTTTATTTACTCCGACCAATATTGCGGTGGTATATTAAATGATAAAAAACTAAAGGCCGTTGTTGCCGGAGGATCATCTGTTCCTATTTTACCTGCTGAACTTATTTTAACTACTGCTGCCGGAGAAAAACGCCTCATGACTTACGAAAGTCTTGCCGATGGCGGATTTGCTACCGGAACTATGCTGGGGTCAGGAGGTTTTATTGTAATGGATGAAAGCACCAGCATAGTAAAAAACCTGCATACCTTTGCCCGCTTCTATCACCATGAAAGTTGCGGACAGTGCAGCCCATGCCGCGAAGGAACGGGATGGATGGAAAAGATTTTGCATAAGATTCTTGACGGACATGGAACTCTTGCTGATGTGGATTTGCTTTGGGATATACAACGTAAAATTGAGGGCAATACCATTTGTCCGCTGGGTGATGCAGCTGCATGGCCTGTGGCAAGTGCTATACGCCATTTCAGAAGCGAGTTTGAGGAGTTTGTAAAAAATCCGAAAAGCATACGTGACGTAAAATATTATTTTCATTGTAATAACTTAGATGCTGCTGTAGCTTATAGCAGCTTATAAACTTAGAAATGAACCTGATTCAACAATACCAAACCGAATTATCTGACCTGTGCCGCAAACACAAGGTGAAGGAATTGTATGCTTTCGGTTCGGTGGTGGATGAGAAAAGATTCAACGATAAAAGTGATGTTGACCTTTTGGTTAATTTTGAAAACGTTCCGTTGTTGGAATATGCCGATAATTTCTTCGATTTGGCAGACGGTTTAGAGCATATTTTGAAACGGAAAGTTGATTTACTAACCATGAAATCTTTAAGGAACAAGTATTTTATTGAGAGTGTAAACAAGACTAAAAAAATGGTTTATGTCTCTTAATATTCAGGCACACTTAAACGATATCATGGAGGCAATTGAGGATATAGATTCGTTCATAGGGAGTGAGAAACTTTTTGATCAATTTGTAAACAACAAAATGCTCATAAGTGCAGTGGAAAGAAAGATTGAAATTATTGGTGAGGCTATGAGCAGGATTAAACGGGATGCACCGGAGTTGATCATTGAAAACCAAAGAGCAATTATCAGTTTTCGCAATCGGGTAATCCATGCATATGATAGTATCGATAAAGAAGTAGTTTGGGCTGTAATTATTAATCATTTACCCAAGCTAAAATTAGAAGTAGGTAAGTTGATAAATGATTTAAACGAAAAAGAGTAAACGCAAATGGCTAAAGTAACCATAGACGGAATAACAATAGAAGTGCCTGATGGAACCACCATTCTTCAGGCAGCAAGGATGATCGGGCCTGATGTGGCCCCTCCTACCATGTGTTATCACAGCAAACTGAAAACAAGTGGTGGTTATTGCCGCACCTGTTTGGTGGAAGTAAGCAAAGGATCAGAAAAAGATCCACGCCCTATGCCTAAGCTGGTTGCCAGTTGCCGCACGGGTGTGATGGATGGTATGGAAGTAAAAAATACCACCTCCGAAAAAGTGCGCGATGCACGTGCCGGTGTGGTGGAGTTTTTATTGCTTAACCACCCGCTCGATTGCCCTGTATGTGATCAGGCCGGTGAGTGCCACCTGCAGGATTTGAGCTACGAACATGGTAACTACAAAACACGTACAGAGTTTGAACGCAGAACGTTTGAAAAAATAGATATTGGCAATACCATTCAGTTGCACATGACCCGCTGTATCCTTTGTTACCGCTGCGTAAAAACGGCTGAGCAAATTACTGACGGAAGGGTGCATGGGGTAATTAACCGCGGTGATCATGCGGAGATTTCTACTTATGTAGAGCAGGCCATTGATAATGATTTCTCTGGTAATATGATTGATGTGTGCCCTGTTGGTGCACTTACCGATAAAACTTTCCGCTTTAAAAGCCGTGTATGGTTTACCAAACCCATGTATGCACACCGCCAGTGCGATAAGTGCAGCGGTAAGGTGGCATTGTGGTATCAGGGTGAAGAAGTATTGCGTGTTACTGGCAGAAAAGACCAGTGGGGTGAAGTGGAAGAGTTTATTTGCAATACCTGCCGCTTTGATAAAAAACAAACCAGCGATTGGGAAATTGAAGGCCCGGCTCCTATTAACCGCCACTCGGTGATATCGGCCAACAAATACGCCAAATTGCTTAAGCCAAAAGAATTTACATTAAACGATATTAAAGCCATCACTGAATAATGGATTTTACATTACTACTGGATAAAACAATTCTTATTGTAATCATTTTTCTGGTGAGCCTTGGTGTGGCCGCCTACGCCACTTATGGCGAACGTAAAGTTGCTGCATTTCTTCAGGATCGTGTGGGACCCGACCGGGCAGGACCTTTCGGTTTGCTCCAGCCTATTGCCGATGGTGTAAAGATGTTTTTAAAGGAAGAAATTATTCCAAATGCCTCAGATAAATTTTTGTTCATTATTGGACCATGTATTTTTATGATGACCGCCCTGATGACCAGTGCCGTTATCCCATGGGGCAAATCATTTAATTTTGGCGGACACGAATTCAGCCTTCAGGTAGCTGATCTGAACGTAGGTATCCTGTACATTTTTGCAGTTGTTTCTATTGGCGGTTATGGCATTATGATTGGCGGATGGGCATCCAATAACAAATTTGCCCTGCTTGGTGCATTACGTGCATCATCGCAAATGATCAGCTACGAATTATCAATGGGTATGGCCATTATTGCCCTGCTCTTGTTTAATAATTCTTTAAACCTGCGCGATATTGTAGATGGGCAACAACACGGACACTGGAATGTATTTTATCAGCCCTTGGGATTTTTAATCTTTTTGGTTTGTGCCTTTGCAGAATGTAATCGTGCACCTTTTGATTTGCCTGAAAGTGAATCGGAACTGATTGGCGGATACCATACAGAATTCAGTTCTATGAAGCTGGGATTATTCCTCTTTGCTGAGTATATCAATATGTTTATCTCTTCAGCCATTATTGCTTCTCTTTATTTTGGAGGCTACCATTTCCCGGGAATAGATAGTCTGGATTTGTCTCAAAATGTAGCTGCTATAGTCAGTGTATGTGTGCTCTTCGCTAAAATCATTTTCTTCATCTTTTTCTTTATGTGGGTAAGATGGACTCTCCCCCGTTTTCGCTATGACCAGCTCATGCGTTTGGGATGGATGGTATTAATCCCGCTATCAATTATTAATGTATTGCTCACCGGAGCATGGATGACATTTTTTAACTAAACAAATCATGGAAGAAACTAAAAAGATAACCGATATTATAGACGCTAAACTACTTGGAGAGCGTAAGATATTTTTATGGGGACAGGTAGATGATGATTCTGCCAAACATGTTATAGACCGTTTGCTCTACCTGGATATGGTAGATCCGGGTAAAGAAATTACACTTATCGTAAACAGCCCTGGTGGATATGTAACCTCTGGTTTTGCCATGTATGATACCATCAACTCTCTTAAATCACCTGTATCAACCGTATGCATGGGCTTAGCGGCTTCCATGGGATCTATTATGTTATCGGTAGGTAAAAAAGGCCGCAGGTTTATCCACCCACATGCCAAGGTCATGATTCACCAGCCAAGTGGTGGGGCGCAGGGGCAATCTTCAGATATACAGATACAGGCTGCTGAAATATTAAAAACCAAACGACTAAGTGCTGAACTCTTAGCAAAAAATTGCGGCCAACCAGTTGAAAAGGTACTTGCCGATATGGACCGCGATTACTGGATGGATGCGAAAGAATCAGTTGAATACGGAATTGTAGACGGAATAATTGAATAATCAAACACTATGCAATTAACCAACAGATCAAAAGTGGTGGTAAAAAAGGAGCTCACCTTTATGGAGAAGCTCTATTTACCTGCTATTCTTCAGGGACTTTCTATTACCATTAAGCATATGTTTAAGAAAAATGCTACGGTAAAGTACCCGGAAGTTAAACGTGAAATTGCTTCGGTTTACCGCGGTATGCACGTGCTTAAGCGCGATGACAAAGGAAGGGAAAATTGTACGGCCTGTGGTTTATGTGCTGTGGCCTGCCCTGCAGAAGCTATTACCATAGAGGCTGCCGAGCGTAAAAAAGGGGAAGAGCATTTGTACCGTGAAGAAAAATACGCAGCCAAATATGAAATAAACATGTTGCGTTGCATCTATTGCGGGCTGTGCGAAGAAGCTTGTCCGAAAGATGCCGTTTATTTAACCGACCGCATAGTACCTTCAGCCTATACACGTGGCAGTTTTATTTATGGAAAAGATGTGCTGGTAGAAGGCGTAAAACCGGAAGAGCGGATAGATATAGGAAAACGTAAAAAGAACTATGAAATGGAGGTTTGATTACCTCATAAGAATATAAACAGCTACTTATAAAGAACCAGAATAATGAGTGAAGTGATCTTTTTTATACTCTCGGCATTAACCATACTCAGTGCATTGTTTGTGCTTTTTGCAAAAAATCCGATGTACAGTGTATTGTCGCTTATCGTATGTTTTTTCACCATAGCCGGGCATTATATTATGCTAAATGCACAGTTCCTGGCTATTGTTCACCTGATAGTTTATGCGGGTGCCATTATGGTATTGTTCCTGTTTGTGGTGATGTTGCTTAACCTCAATGCCGAAACAGAACCGCATAAAACAACCAAACTAAAACTGGCAGCCGTAATTGCCGGTGGTGTTTTATTTCTAACCATTGTGGCATCCATGAAAGCGGGTTTACCCTCTGGCTACCATATGCCGGGTAAATCCAATATCGGATTTGTGGAGCAGGTTGGTCAAAAATTGTTTACCGATTTTTTATTGCCGTTCGAAGTATCCTCTATCCTGTTTCTGTCGGCAATGATTGGTGCGGTGGTACTGGCTAAAAAAGAAAAACATTAACCTATTAAAGAAAAAGAATTCATCAATGGAAAATACCATACAAAACGTTCCTCAAAACTGGTACCTGCTGCTAAGTGCATTTTTGTTTTGCATTGGCGTAATGGGTGTATTAATGCGCAGGAACGCCATTATTATTTTAATGTGCATAGAGCTCATGTTAAACTCCGTAAACCTGTTACTGGTTGCTTTCTCGGCATACAGTGGCAACAGTGACGGACAGGTATTTGTATTTTTTATTATGGTGGTGGCTGCTGCAGAAGTAGCTGTAGGGCTTGCATTGCTGATGAGCATTTACCGCAATGTGGCCAGTACCGATATCAATGTATTGAATAAATTAAAATGGTAATAAGTAACCGGAATGACTGAAAATATATTACAAGATACAGCACTTCTTATGCCCGGATTATTAATTCCGCTGCTTCCGCTTATAGGCTTTTTAATAAACGGACTGTTTGGCAAATCACTTCCCAAATCCATTACCGGCTGGATAGCCAGTTTATCCGTATTGGGTTCATTTATCTGTTCCTTCTACATTTTCCAAAGCATGGATGCAGCCGGCTCTATTTCCATAGAATTGTTCGACTGGATTTCTTTTGGCCATATGCAAATCAGTTTTGGGCTTCAGATTGATTCGCTTACTACCACCATGCTGTTGGTGGTTACCGGTATCGGGTTTCTTATACACCTCTACTCCATCGGTTATATGCACGATGATGAAGGGTTTACCCGCTTTTTTACCTACCTCAACCTCTTCATCTTTTTCATGCTTATGCTCATCATGGGCAGCAACTACCTCATGATGTTTATTGGTTGGGAAGGTGTTGGCTTATGCTCATACCTCCTTATTGGTTTCTGGTTTAAAAACGATGCATATAACGATGCGGCTAAAAAGGCTTTTGTGATGAACCGTATTGGCGACCTTGGTTTTTTACTGGGTATGTTTTTTATGCTTTTCCATTTTGGCACCCTCGATTTTGACGGGGTAATGAATGCTGCCAAAGGAATGGAAAGCAATAATATGCTGGTGGTATCTATTACGTTGCTGCTGTTTATTGGTGCTATGGGAAAATCGGCCCAGTTGCCATTATACACCTGGCTACCCGATGCCATGGCCGGACCCACTCCGGTTTCTGCGCTTATCCACGCGGCTACGATGGTAACAGCAGGTATTTATATGGTGGTTCGTTCTAATGTATTGTTTGCCATGGCCCCACATACACTTGATGTAATTTTGTTTGTTGGCGTAGCTACTTCTGTATTTGCAGCAGTAATTGGTTTAATGCAAAACGATATTAAAAAGGTATTGGCCTACTCCACTGTTTCTCAATTGGGATTAATGTTTGCAGCACTTGGATTAGGCGCATTCAGCAGCGGTATGTTCCATGTGGTTACGCATGCGTTCTTTAAAGCCCTGTTGTTCCTCGGATCAGGCAGTGTGATCCATGCCCTGCACGGAGAACAGGATATCCGTAAAATGGGCGGGCTTGGTAAATACATTAAAATAACCTGGATTACTTTTCTGATTGGCTCCCTCGCTATATCCGGTATACCGCCATTTGCAGGTTTCTTCTCAAAAGATGAGATTCTGGCCAATGCCTTTGAACACAATACCATCATATGGGCTATTTTATCTATCAGTTCTATGATGACCGCCTTTTATATGTTCCGACTGGTTTATCTAACTTTTAACGGAGCGTTCCGCGGAACCGAAGAAACACGTAAACATATTCATGAGAGTCCGGCAATTATGACCATTCCGCTTATTGTGCTGGCTATCCTTTCCATCTTCGGAGGATTTTTAGGCATGCCAGCTGTAACAGGCATCACACACAAATTTCAGGCGTATCTGTCGTCAGTAACCGATGCGTCTAAAGAGTTGTTGCCACATGGCCATCATTTAAGCCATAATACAGAGTATGCCTTAATTGCTACTGCTATTATTGCAGCCATTGTTTCTATTTTATATGCCCGCAATAAATATGTAAGTAAAGCTGAGCGTCCGGCTGATGATGAAAAAACCTTATCGCCTTTGCAACGTGCAGTGGTGAATAAATTTTATGTAGATGAATTGTATGATATGGTATTTGTAAAACCAATAAAAGTGCTGTCGGATTTGTTTCTGGTATTGGTTGATAAGCTGTTTATTGATCTGGCCGTAAACGCAACAGCATGGATTGTTGGGTTTACCGGTCGTACGGTACGTTTGGTACAAAATGGCAATACCGGGTTTTACATATTTGCCATGGTTACAGGAATGATTATTTTATTTGTTATAAGGCTGTTTATCTGATGATGTTACTACAACTACTCTTTCTTCCGCTTTTAGCTTCGTTGCTGGTATTATTGGCCGGCAATAAATGGGCATCGCGCGTGGCATTGCTGTTTGCCGTTGCGGAACTGGTGATCACGTATTTTGCCTATCAGGCATTTACTGCAGCAGGTTCTGAACCACTCACCTATTTCAGGGAATGGATAAGCAATCCTAAAATTAGTTTTAACCTAAGCCTGGATGGCCTGAGCTTATTAATGGTATTGCTCACCAATTTCTTAACCCCGTTAATTGTTCTCAGTACATTTAACCGCCAAATAGAAAACGCCCGTTCCTACTTCTCCCTTATTCTGCTGATGCAGTTTGCACTTGTTGGTGTGTTTATGGCTATGGATGGGTTGTTGTATTATATATTCTGGGAACTGGCCCTTATCCCTATTTACTTTATTGCTTTGCGCTGGGGTGGTGTTAACAGGGTTCCTGTTACCCTCAAGTTTTTTATCTATACCCTTGCCGGTAGTTTATTGATGTTGTTTGGGTTTATTATGCTTTACTGGTACAACCCACAGCATACGTTTGATATCCGCGATCTTTACAATATGCAAATTTGCAGTTGTAACCAAAGCTGGTTGTTCTGGATGTTTTTTCTGGCATTTGCTATTAAAATACCCATTGTTCCTTTCCATACCTGGCAGGCCGATACGTATAAAGAAGCACCAACACAAGGAACCATGCTGCTTTCAGGTATTATGCTAAAAATGGGAACCTATTCCCTGCTCCGCTGGTTGCTTCCAATTGTACCTGCAGGAGTGGCTGAATGGGGACCACTGGCTATTACCCTTTGCGTAATTGGAATTGTATACGCGTCTGTTATTGCCATTATGCAGCGCGACCTGAAAAAACTGTTTGCCTACTCCTCAGTAGCACACGTTGGTTTAATCAGTGCCGGTATATTTGCCTTAAACATGCAGGGATTTCAGGGCAGCGTGGCTCAAATGCTGGCACATGGGGTAAATGTGGTTGGTTTGTTTTTCTGTGCAGATATTATTATGAACCGCACAGGAAGTTTAAATGTTGACGGATTAGGCGGAATCAGAAATGTGGCTCCTCGTTTTACTACCTTGTTTATGATTATTGTATTGGGTAGTGTGGCCCTTCCTCTAACCAACGGATTTATTGGAGAGTTCCTGCTTCTTTACGGAGTTTATGAATACAATACGTGGTTATCTGCATTTGCCGGACTCACCATTATTTTAGGTGCAGTTTATATGTTGCGTATGTTCCAGCGCGTGATGTTAGGAAATGTAAGCGATACCACCTCTGCTTTTGAAGACTTAAAATGGAATGAAACCCTGGTATTGGGCATTATAGCAGCCGTAATTGTGGTAATGGGAATTTATCCTAAACCGGTATTCGACATGGCACAGCCTGCCCTCGATTTGATTCTGAATAAAGCATTAATGAAGTAAACAGCACCACATCAAACAATATAAAACGTGAATACATTAATTTATACCTCAGCGCTCGGATTATTTTGCATGATAGCAGAAGTGATGAACCTGCGCAAAATAATGATCCCTGCTATTTTACTTGGTTTGGCTGCCATCTTTTACGTAAACCTATCCGACTGGAATCATCAGGGCGATATTGTTGTTTATGGCATCAATATGAGCCATATGGTAAAGGTTGATCATTTCTCTGTGGCATTTAGCGGGCTCAGCATTTTTCTGGCTGCTTTGATATTCCTGATGTCGCATGATTATTATAAAAACGAGCAACACCACCTCAGCGATTATCTGTCTATCCTGCTCTTTATCCTTTGCGGTGCGCTCATTCTGTTTAACTTTAACAATATGGCCATGTTATTCCTCGGAATAGAAATTGTGTCCATATCGCTTTATATCATGGCCGGAAGCCGCAGGTTCGATGTGCGCTCCAATGAAGCCGGTTTCAAATACTTTTTAATGGGATCTTTTGCATCCGGATTTTTATTGCTAGGTATTGCCCTGGTTTATGGTTCAAGCGGATCGTTTACCATGGATCATATTTCTGCCTATGCCATGTCGGGCAATGTGAGTCCTTTATTTTATCTGGGTATGCTGCTCATGATGATGGCCATGATGTTTAAAGTGGCTGCTGTACCTTTTCACTTCTGGAGCCCTGATGTGTATGAGGGTGCACCCGTTCTCATTACTGCACTCATGTCGACCCTGGTGAAGATTGCTGTTTTTGCAGCTTTTTACAGGCTTATTCAGTTTTGTTTCCTTGGCACTTTCCAATATGCTGAAACCATTATGGTGGTGGTTACTGCCTCAACCATTATTTTGGGTAATCTTGTTGCACTCAGCCAAACCAATGTAAAACGCCTGTTGGCATATTCAGGTATATCGCATGCAGGTTATATGTTAATGACATTAATGTGTGTTTATGGTAATTCCTCATCAGCCCTGTTTTTTTACGGCACCGGATATACCCTGGCAACACTTGGTACGTTTGCACTGGCTATTCCTGTATTTGCCGCTATGAGAAGTGAGAACGTAGAAGCGTTTAACGGCCTTGCCAAAAAGAATCCGCTGATGGCAGCTTTACTTACCATGAGTATGTTATCACTTGCAGGTATTCCTCCTTTTGCAGGCTTTCTGGGTAAATATTATATTTTCTCAGAGGCAGTAAAAAATGGCTATTTCACCTTAACCATTATTGCCATTATTAATTCCATGATTGGGGTTTACTACTATTTTAAAATTGTTTTAGCCATGTATACAAAACCTGCAGACGAAAGGATGCCTGAGCCTCCGGTTACTTTCTGGATAGTTGGTGTATTATGCGTGGTTTTAGGCCTTGCTTTAGGTTTATATCCGGATGCACTGATGAATTTGCTGAACTGATTTCTCAGGTATTTTTACTAAAAAATAGTTTATTTCTCTTTTTTTTATACCTTGATTTTGCATTACAGACTAAAAATCTGGTGTAGAATAAGAAACATACCATCAGGTTAAATCTTTATGGTTCAATACGCACACCTTAGGAAGTATTGCCCCCTGAGAAATCCATGTTATGCATAAAACACCTGCATGAAAAAAATACTCCTCCGGCTCTGTTTGTACATTATATTTATGCTGGCTGTTTTTCAGGAATGCCTGGCGCAGTCATCCATCTATCTGGATTGTGGTGAAGGTAGCAAGGAATACGAACTTCCGGTTTACGCCAAAATAGAAATATGGGACGAGAAAAAAATCTATTATTTTGAAACGATTATTGAGGCAGTTGGTAACGATAGCATGTTATGTGCTGAATACCGAAACCGCACAAATACCAAAATAATTGCCATTAATCAGATCAGGAAAATCACTTTTCTTAAAAACCCGCCAAGTACTGGTTCTGGTCTTGCTATTCTTTTATTATCAGGAGCTGCCCTGCTTTCCATTCCGATTAGCGCGGTAAATCCAGTGTTTGGAGCTACAGTAATGTTGGGAGGGCTTAGTGCCTTTTTAATTGCAACACCTAAACACGGAGAACATACATTCTATTTGAAAAACTGTCAGATTACCCCTTCACCCGATTAAATGAATACAAATGGACACAAAAGAATTTTTAAATAAAATTTCCAGGTGGATGATACCCTGCTTATTTGTACTGGGGAGTTGCTGCTGGGGTGATGATGGCGGCTATGGATCCGGTAGTGAGCTAAAAAACCAAACTATATTGCGGATGGCTGATAGCACAGACACCCTATATCAAATCAGTTATCTGGAAGTGCCAACTGTTCTTAAACCTTTGAATGATTCAAGCTTTATCAACCTGTCTGAAAATACAAATACCACCTTATTTATAAGTAGAAAAAACAAAACAGATACATTAACACTCGCTTATACCAACAAATACAGCTATTCTAATGGGCCATGCTCAGGCAGTAATGTTTACAGAGTGAGAAGTAACGTTCCTTATGTGGTACAACATACGCTCAATAAGGTAGTAATTAAAGATACCACCATTTATAACGGATATAATTATCTTAAACGATTAACCATCACTTTAAACTAACAAATGAAAGCTGCCATTATCTTCATTCTTTTCGCATTGCTTTTGCCTGAAGCCGTTTACTCCCAATATCGTTCTGAGGGTAAAACCATGCAAATGGGCGGACTGCAGTTAAAGACCTTTGACCTTGCTCCGGTGGAACTGGCCTATGCCGGTTTTACAAAATATCTGGTATGGATGGTAAGAGGCGGTATCGGCATAGATGGTTATGGGAGCTTCTCCAGTAACAACAGATCTAATAATGTAAATAATAAGGCTTTTACCATGACTTGTGATTTTACTTCGGTGCATATAAGGCCCGGTGTAGGAATTCGTTTAATCAACAATCGCAAAGCCACCTCATGCCTTCTCTTTAATTATCCCATGGGATGGAATTTTTACACCCTGATCATAAAATCAGAGGACAGCCTGCTTGGAACTTATGAAAAAACGCAAACCAGCACCAAATTACAGTCGGCCATAGAGTTTGAATATTATTCCAGCTTTCACTTGATAGGTGCATTTTCAATTACCTCTGGTTTGGCACTTGGTTTTAAACAATCACAAAAAAACCCCTTTATCAATGAATACCCGGGCATTTCAGGCATGTTTAATTATACCCCCGGAATAGGATTTGGAGACTATAAATATTTTAATATGAGTATAGGAATGTCCTATTTATTTAACTGATGAAAAGTGTTTTTACCCTTTTGGTATTTCTGCTTCTTTCGCCATACGCCATGGCTCAATATAACTATGTTCAATTACGAAATTTTGAAACCAACGAACTGGTAGATATTCCATTAGGCACTTCATGCGTATTAACCTTTTATGCTCCGGTGAAAGAACAATACCTTGCACTAACTGATGCCTTGCAGGATACCCTGGTATTTGAAGACAGTATTTTTATTGCCTTGAGTTCAATAAAACAACTGGCCATACCAAATCCTGCTTATGCAAGGGGGCAATTGATTTATGCATTGACAGCGGTATTAATAGTACCGCTAAGTTATGCATCAATAAAGTCTGACAACAACCTGCAAACTTTCCTTTTGGTTGGAATTGTTACAGGGTTGGTTCCCGCTGCTATAATTACCTATCTTTCCGTTCAGGGAAGAGCAGCCAAAGGTGGAAATACCATTCTTCCATGTGAACGATTTGTAATCAGAACCCTGGTAAAAGACAATAAAAATATAAACCTCAACAAACGTAAAAAATATTTCGATCGTAACTAAATGAGTCAGATCTTCACCTTATTCATCAGCTTACTAAAGTTGGTGGCATCCATACCCAGGTAATTGGCCAGGTATTTATGAGGCACCAACTGCAAAATATGCGGACTCCTTTTTAATAAATTCCTGAACCGTTCTTCTGCGCTGAAACACTGCAGTTCTGCCAGTCTTTCTAATACACCGGATGTAGCCTGAGTAATACCTTTTCTTACCATGATTTCAATACCCCTGTGCTCCTCCATTAATAATTTCAGGTCGTTTACATGCATTCTCAAAAAGGTGGATGGCGTTAGCGACTCATAATCATATTTTGAGGGCAACTCCAGCATTAGCGAATCCAATACCCCCCCAAATGAAGGCGGATAGGTAAATACCAATGTGGCTTCCCGGTTTTCTTCGTCCAGGTAAAACACACGCTGAATTCCTTCTTCCACAAAATAGAGGTATTTCTCCTTTTCTCCAGATGAGGTGATGATCTCCTTACGCTTGCAGGAAAAGGGCTTAAAAGCTGAGGAAAAGCGCTCCCATTCGACTTCAGATAATGGATGAATAAGTTGAGTGAGGGCTTTTAACTGGTGCATATGCGAATTTAATACAAGTTTGCAGCAATTTAGAGGCTATCCACTATAATAAACTTTACAAAATAACAGTTCTCTGGCCTTCTTTTAAAAATTCAGACATGTACCGATTTTAATACGGTACAATTTAAACAATATTTGTGCTTGTGTAACTTTCTCATGTATTATCGGTTCGTTGTTTTATTCTTAATAGAATGACGACTGTATGAGCTTCGTAATTTTATTCCTTAAATCTGTCAACCGATTATTCCTTTATTACTTTCATTGGGTTCAATTAAGTCCCACATATTGCCATACAGATCTTCAAATACCGCAACTGTTCCGTATGCAAAGGTTTCCGGAGGTCTTACAAAGTTTATTTGTCTTTCTATCATTTTATTATAATCTCTCCAAAAATCATCCGTAAAGAGAAAGAATCCAACTCGTCCGCCTGTTTGATTTCCAATCCTACTTGTCTGCCTTTCGTTAGCTGCTTTGGCAAGTAATAAGGAGCATTCTTTTGCTCCTTTGGGTGCTATCACTACCCACCTCTTTTCTTCACTTAGCCTGGTGTCTTCAAGTACTTGAAAGTCGAGCTCTTGGGTATAGAATTCTATTGCGTTATCATAGTTATCAACTATTAAGGCAATATGTGCTATTCTTTGATACATTTATTTAGTTTTACTTTGATCGATTTGTTATTGTCCACTGATTTGGAGAAATAAAACTGCGGGACAAGGGAGAACAGGCATAATTACCGCTGGCAACAGTATTCATTTTCTCAGGTATTTAACCGATTCAATATATTCAAAATCCGGAGAGTCCATAAAAAACTGCCTTAACTGCCAAACGTGCCCTGAGCCATAAATAAGCAACAATCTTTCTTCTTTGTTAAAATCTGTGAAATCATAGGCATTGGCAAATATTCTCAAGTTCCTTCTATACCAATTCGCCACACCATCCGCGCCTAAATAATTATCTCCTGCTCCTTCCAATACCAAATCAGTTAAATATGCCTGATGGTCTTTTAACCTGTTTTTAGGGTTGTTGAGCATAGCCAAATGTTCAGTGAGTGTTTGTACCGTTTTTAAGGAGTCATTCCATTCGTAAAACGATTGAAAATCATAACGTGTACTTTTTTCATACTGCCCTTTTGATTTTAAATAAGCCTCCGCGTCATACTTGTCCCAGTCTAGTTTCACTCCAAACCATTCGGCAGATGCATCCGAGCAGTATATCCTTTTGTGTCCCAATTTTTTTGCAAGTTTGAAACCAAGTTGATACACTTCATTGCTTTTATCATCTATGCTAAATGTTCCCATGAGATAATTTAGATAACGTTCATTAGCAATACTATCGTCTTTCATTCTGTCCCATTCCACCAGGATTTTAGTGGGTTTATATTCGGCAATTTGATTTAGGAGTATTTCCAGTTCTTCCTGTCTTTTTCTTTCAAGTATATTGAAAGGGTATTTAGGCTTATAAGTATCCAATCCGGGATTCTGAAAATGAAATACACCTAAAACCATCACTTTTGCCTTATGTTTTCCGATGAACACGTCCGGGTTGGAAATTGGATTGGCCTTTTGTTCAAGGTTTTCTTTCTGTTCAGTCTGATCATTTTGCATATGGCAGGAAGTCAAAAATGCCATAATGATCATTCCAAAAATGACTTTTCTGACTTGAATGAGATTCCTATAATGGTAAAATGTTTTGTTCATTGTTGCTGTTTTATATTGTTGTCAACCCCTGGTTCTCGCGCTTTGATTATGCCTGAATAGTTAAAGCATTTCTCTAGCTCTATTTTAGAAATTCAGACATGTACCGGTTTTAATACAATACAATTTAAGCAAAATTTTTGTGGCTTGTATTACTATCCCACTCACGCATTACAAATGCGCGAGAACGGGGAACTGAATTCTTACTTCATGGCTTCCTTTGTATTTGAACAAAAGATTCCAAATTATTCTTATTCAGCTCAGCTACTAGCAAAGATTCAATATCTACATAGTTGTGCATTTCGTAAAATTCATTAAACAATAAGTGTCGTATGGTAACTTTTTTAACTTTAATCAAAATCCCATTAATGACAAGATTCACATTCAAAATCATAACAACTTTGTCTTGCTTCATCTTTCGTGCAATTGTAGAATATGAAAGAATCTTTTTGCCATTTAACTGATTGTATGCTTTTTTAAGATTAGTAAAATAGCCAATAAAAATGCGAGTACGTAGGTGTTTATCATCGCTGAATTGTTTAAAATCATATTGAATTGCAGATATTACATACATACTTTTCATCTTAACACATCTAGGGGTTAAAAATATATTCACACAAAATAAGAATATACTTAACATTATCTCATAAACAATATCAATAATCTATACCTAACAATAGGTTCCTTTTATTTATATGCGAATATATGAGTTATATTATTAAACCATGTGAATAATCTATTAATTTAGAGAATAATTCATGTTTTAACTTTGTGCGTAATAGATTCTGTTAAAAATGTACGATCTAATGAAGTTGTCTGGAGCAGCTGGAATTGCTCCACTATTAAAAAATGAAAAGTTGGTTGTTTATCTGGATTTTGATTCAACCAAGAATGGCTTTGAGACTTTGGAGTACTTGATTATGAAAATCAAGAGGCTCGACAATATGGGTTATTCTAAAAGTCAAATATTGAATATTATTATTGAAGGGGATAACCTTCAGCAATGTTTTTTAAACAAAACACACTACTGCTTGCTTATTAATTTTATCAAAGAAAATATAGCTACGATTTGTTCTTCTAATAAGAATTCATAATAAAAAAATTGTAATAAGGCTGTTATGAATGACTGCATCATAGGCTGGTGATTTCTGCACGTTCTCGCGCATTTGTAATGCGTGAGTCACAAGCTATATTTTTACCTCCAAGGTAATATTTTCACCGGACTTTCCTCGCATGCTGAACTGTACCTGTAATGTTCCGGCTTGCTTACTAATCCCATCTCAACCGGATTCATATATATGTACGTTTCCTTTTGAATGATGAACTTGTCCGAATATAATTCAACCGGATGATTAGTTTCTTCCCAAAACTGAAAATTGGTGTGCCGTTTACTCTCCTTACCTGCCTTATAAAAATGGGCTATAAACAACTTACGTTTGCTTTCTCCTGGATTTTCCTCTATGGCCTTCACAATGGCTTTAGCTGTATGCTTTTTCATATCACGAAGTATTTCACCAAGATTACCCTCTTTTGCTGCCGCTATCATATGTACGTGACTTGGCATGATTACATATGCGTATAGTTCAAGTCCTTTGTGCTTTTGACAATACCTGATACTATCTATTAAGATATTTGCATATTCTTCTCTAAGAAATACATCAAGCCAATCCACTACTGTAAATGTAACAAAATAGCATTTCTCTGGCTCTATTTTAAGAAATTCCGACATGTACCGGTTTTAATACAGCACAATTTAAGCAAAATATTTGTGGCTTGTATTACTATCCCACTCACGCATTACAAATGCGCGAGAACTGGGGAAACGCTAGCTGTTAGTGCCAGTATCTCACCAATGCAAAGGCTTTTCTCCTCCATCAAAGTACTGAATTACTGTTTTGGCTAACTCAATTTCAATGTGGTTGGGTTCTTTTATACCGCCAAAAGTCTCTATATTCTTCTTGTACTCACTTAGTAAAGAATTACAAGTTTCATCATAGTGTACCCCAAAAATATTGTAGTACTTGTCTAGTTCATCAATGAAAAAAATAATTCCTTCATCATAATTATATATTAAATTACTTTTGGGCATCTTGAAGTTGGCGATAACAAGTCTCATCCTTCTTATTTCAGATAGTATATTTATGTGAGGTGATTCAAGGCTATGAACTAAGGAGTTTCTTTTTAATCTAATTTCTCTAGTGGAGTTCATCATTTGATCAATTATTTTATTTATTGTGTCATTTCGACTTATTCGTTTGAGATTTTTTGAATTAATGTCCCGTCCTTTAAATGGTGATAAGTAAATTTCGTTAATCAGATTTAGTATCCCATCCACGCTCGATGTTACAGCAATCACAAATAATTGAATTTTTTCCTCATAGAAATCGTCCAAACTCATTTCAACGTTCTCTAGCCAATATGCTGGTGGTGGATTCAATATTGCTTTTTTTATTGTCTTCAGTACTTTCCTATTTTTTTCTATGGAACTAATCCAGTTTGAAACACTCAAAACGTATACGTAAGGTTGTTCATTAAAAAATTTAGGATTCGGAACTCCATTGTTATTTCCATCAAGCGTTGCTAGTCGCTCAATAAAATTTGAGTTTGAGTGAAGCTTATTAATATCCTGCAATTGATTGTTCATAATATTACCAGTAATGGTTTGCACATTTTAGATGAGCCGGATTTTAACCACTGAACTTTAAGCGGAGCACGAAACTTTCGGCTACCACAATACTGTCTGCGGAGCACGAAACACCACCTATTGCAAATGTACTGTTATGGGCTGGCATTCTTTTAGTATTGTCTTCATTTTTCAAGCAGCGATTGATGGTTTTGGTTGTTCTATAAATTGAATCAGTTTTTCAAATAAAGAGTCGAAATTTTTAATGTCGCTGCAGTCAAGTGATAAATACTCTCTTATTCTAATAAAAATATCTTTCATATTGTTTCTTAGGTCAATAAGTCTTTCTCTGCTAATGTCATAAATTTCTGAAGAAACACGAAGTTTTCCAGCGTCAACAGTAAGGTCCAACAGCTTGTCGTAATTGTTGTCAATTTCTCGAATTATCTCAAGATAAAATGGATTATCAAAAACTCTATTATCAACAACTAAGGAAATAAATTTTCTTGTTGGATTTTTATATCTTTCATAGAGAAGGGTTTCGATACTTTCTATTCCTACCCACTCTGAAAGCAAACTATTTTTTGAAACTATTGAAATAACGTAATCGGAATTTTGAACAAGATGTTTGAGTTTTCCCGCCAAATAGTCATTTATTTCTAAAACAAACTCGTCTATTCTCACTTCATAACCAACGGATTTTAACTTATCGTGAACAAGCATTGCTTCATATCTGTCTTTGCGACTATATGATATGAAAATTGATTTTTTTGAATATTTCTTTTCAAATTCTATTTTCTTAACGTTGTCTGAAAGCTTAATGATTACTGTTCTTGCTTTTTGAAAGAATATATAACTCTCTTTTACTAATTTCTCTTTATTTTCAATTTTGTCTTTATCAATTTCCTTTTGTTTGAACAACTTAAATAGTTTGTCAACCTTTCCAAAAAGGTGACTATAAGTGTCGACAAATTCGTTTAGTTTTGGAGTCAGTTTATATTTAGTTTTGAGAGTAGTAAAGCTTTCATTGCATTCTACTTCATCAAAAGCAAGATTAATGTTGTCAATTGTTTTCCCCTCTTTTAACAACAAGTCAATGACATAACTCTTAGCTTTAATTACATCTAAATGCTCTTCGAGAATTTTGAAAAAAGATCTAAAAGTGTGTTCCATTTCTCCCCCTTCTCCTTTTGCACTTTTGTTCATAATGGACGGATTGTTCAGCTTCTTATCCATTATGTCTACAGCGTCTTTGAGTCTATTAGTTTTACTGAAAATTTCTGCTCTTAAGTCAATTGAGTAAAAATCTCTTGGGTCATACTCTAAAAGTTCATTTACTAATTTTTCTGCATAATTAAAATCTTTCGTTCTTATTAGGAAGTCTGCAAAGTTCCGTTTGATGTGTAAAAAGTCGGGGTATTTTTTCAATCCCTTTTCAAATAGTTCTTTTGCATTTGGTTTATGGAGAATCTTAGCACATTTCAAATATGAATTGAATTGTTCTTCTGTCAACTTGCCAGTTTTGTCAATTTCTTCGAATATATTCCAAGCCTTTCGATAGTCTCTTCTCGCTGTATAATTGAAAGCTTTTTCTATTAGATTATTATTCATATCGATTTGTCTTTATGCTTGCCTATAACTCATAAATATACGCAAATGTATAATTCTGTATCCACACATATTCTGCAAGTTACCCATTACACTTTTTAAATATTTATTTCCAAGCATACCCGTGTACAAACAAATACAAACGGTTAAACACTTTTACACCACTACAAACCTCCCCTTCCTTTTTATCAAAATCAAGAGTGAAAACATTCTTTTTATAGAGTGAAAACACTCTTTTTTTTGGGCGAAAACAAGTGCGTTTGGGGCAACAAAAACACGTTAACAAACAGCAAATAAGGCATTTAACATCAATAACAACCTTACTCCTCTATCAATATCCCCATTTTGCCCATCTGGTAATCCCTCATGGCCTGCATAATTTCTGTTTGGGTATTCATTACAAAAGGTCCGTAAGTAGCTACCGGCTCGTTTAAAGGTTTTCCGGCAAGCAATAAAAACCGGGTGGTTTCCTGTGCCTTTATTTGCACCTGCTGCCCGTCATTCTTAAACCATACCAGGTGTTTGCCATCCACTATTCCAAAACCTTCTACCCAAATACGTTCATCCATATTATACAGCATCAGGTTATAACTTTCATCCACCGGGAAAGTATACTCCCCACCTTTTTGTATATGTACCTCCAGCATCAGCATGGGGCTTTGTGTATGGTTAAATCCGGTTACCCCATTAAAAGCACCGGCCACAATTTTTACCACCGTTAACTGGTCTTCAGAAAACAACACGGGTATCTCTTCCTTATTTAAAGAAAAATAAGCAGGCTGCTCCAGTTTTTTAGATGCAGGTGTATTTACCCAAAGCTGAATAATTTCCTGCTCCCCTCCTTTTTCTGCAAAAGCTTCAGAAGGGCGCTCGCTATGTATCACGCCCATTCCGGCATTCATCCATTGCACCCCTCCTGCCTCTACCACAGCACTGTTTCCGCGTGAATCGCGGTGATGCACATCGCCTTTAAAAATAAAAGTTACCGGAGAAAATCCACGGTGCGGATGAGGCCCCACACCAGCCTGACGCGCATTGGTTCCCTCTTTTAGCGTAGAGTGATGGTGATGCAATAATAAAAACGGATCAATATCATCTACCTGATAAGTGGGTAAAGGTTGCCTGATGGGTATTCCTCCCATATCTACTTCCTGGGCATATAATAAACGGTTTACGGTTCTGTTTTTCATGTTTTAAATAAAGTCATTCTGGTTTTGTACCTTGGCCTCTCAAATGTATATGCAAAACAATATAGAAACAAACAGATTATACCTGAGGCCGGTAGATGAGCAGGTATACCGCTCCTGCTTTGAAACGTTGAATGAAACAGAACTAAAATTCTTCTTTGGAATTACCACAGATGAAGAACTGGCCATAGAAAGATCGAGGGTGGAAGGTGGGCTAACCACCATAAATATGTCGTTTCTAATTTTCCATTTACTTGATAAAAAAGACAACAGAAATATAGGCTGGTGCGGTTATCACAAATGGTTTCCAAAACACCAGCGGGCTGAAATTGGTTATGTATTAAATGATGAATCCATGAGAAACAAAGGCCTGATGACGGAAGCGATGTATGCCATTCTCAGATACGGATTTAATGAGATGAACCTGAACCGTGTGGAGGCAGGTGTAGGAAAAGACAATACGCCTTCCCTAAACATCATGGCGCATTTTGGTTTTGTGAAGGAAGGGATTTTAAGAGAACACTACAAAGTTGGCGATACCATAGAAGATACCGTTGCTTTTTCTTTATTGAAAAAAGAATATAAGGGAGTTTAAAAACCGCTGATAGCCTTTATTTAAAAGGGCTGTCTTTTTCTTTTGAAACCACGTTATACACCATTTTATCCAGCAAGCGAGGAAAAAATTTATTGATGAGTTTGGTGAGTTTGCCCTGAGAGGTAAGCACCACTTCGGCTTCCCGGTTTTTAATCATCTGCAATATGCGCTCGGCTACGGTTTCTGCCGGCATCAGTTTGCTTTCATCAAACGGACTTTCAGCCTGTGCTTTGCCGCTTGCATTTAAAGCCGTATTGCGAATATTGGAAGCGGTATACCCCGGACAAATAACACCTACAAATAATCCTGTTTTTAAATTTTCAATACGCAGGGCATCCATAAACCCATTCATGGCAAATTTAGATGCAGAGTAACCTGTGCGTCCCGGAAGGCCTTTAATACCGGCAACAGAACTCACGCCTATCACACTGCCTTTGTTTTTAATCAGTTCATTTATGGCAAAGCGGGTGCAATACACGGTTCCCCAAAAATTAATATCCATTACCTGTTTCAGCACCTGCAAATCCAGATCGGCCAGCAAGGCCCGCATGCTGATGCCTGCATTATTAATAAGGATATCAATGCTGCCAAATTGTTTAATGGTTTCATCAATCAGGTGTTTGCAATCGCTTTCTTTGCTTACATCACATGGAACAACCATGGCCAGGGCACCCAATTTTTCACAACCCTGTTTTACGTGTTCCAGCTTATCGGCATTTCTGGCAGCCAATACCACTTTGCATTTTTCGCGGGCAAATACATAAGCAGAAGCCTCACCAATTCCTGATGAGGCTCCTGTTATAATCACTACTTTATCCCTAAGTGTATTCAAGATGGAATAAAAACGGTTTGTTATGATTTAAAAATAATGGGTGTTCCGGTTGCCGGTATTTCCGGAAAATCTATTTCCATACCGTCAAGGGCTTCTTCAATGGCATCTTCGAGGTAAGCCGCAGTAACGCCCGATTCGCTTTGCCAGTTATCATCAATAGCGCCTTTATATACCAGCTCGCGTTTGGAGTTAAACAAAAACACTTCAGGGTTTACTGCAGCACCAAACATTTTTGCCACTTTTCCTTCTTCATCCTTCAGGTACATAAAATGCATTTCGTGCAAATGGTAATGTTCAGCCGCTTTTTTATTTCCTTCCAGCGAATCGTGCGGTGATTTGGTGGAATCATTTGAATTGATACCAATGATGCCGAGGTTATCGTCCTCATATCGCTCAAACAGTTTAATTAACCGCTCGCTGTAAGCAATGGACTGCTCGCTGGTATTGCACGTAAACACCACAGCCAGAGCATATTTATCAGCAAATTCGTACTGTGAGTGCATTTTATCATCGTATCCCGGCAGATTAAATTCGGGAAGTTTATCGCCTATCTGTAACATAGTGTGAAAGTATTTATATTTTAGTGCCCGCAAAATAAGCAATTTTTGCTTAGCTCATGATGAAAATTGTTGAAGTAACCACACCCTCCCTGGAGCGTGAATTTATAAGCATGGCGCGCTTTATTTACAAAGCCGACAACAATTGGGTAAGGCCGTTGGATAAGGATTTGATAGCCGTATTTAACCGCGAAGAGAACCCTTATTTCAGGGGTGGTACTGCCCAGCGCTGGTTATTGCAAAATGCCAAAGGAGAAACCATAGGCCGCATAGCCGCTTTTTTTAGCGATCAGTACAGCAAACAAACCAATGCAAAAACCGGTGGAATAGGTTTTTTTGAATGTATAAACGATATGGCCGCAGCTAATTTGTTGTTTGATACGGCAAAAAACTGGCTGAAAAACAATGGAATAGAATCGGCTGACGGACCCATCAATTTTGGAGAGAAAGACCGCTTTTGGGGACTGATGGTAAGCGGATTTAAAAATCCATCTTATCTGGAAAATTATAACCCATCGTATTATCAGCAATTATTCGAACAATACGGTTTTATAAAAACGGTTGAACAATCTACCTCTGAAATAACGGAGCAGGGTTTTAATTATGAGCGTTTCAGCAGAATTGCATCAAGGGTATTAAACAATACCAATTACCGTTTTGAGCATTACCGCGATGCTGATTTAAACCGGTTTGCGGCTGATTTTATGGCTATTTATAACCAGGCATGGGCACACCGTCCGGATTTTACACCCATGACGATGGACCGCATACAAACTACCTTAAAAGCACTCCGGCCTATTTTGCTGGAGGAAATTATTTGGTTTGTATACGCCAACAATGAGCCTGCAGGTTTTTATATTAATGTAATTGATGTGAACCAGATTTTTAAACACCTGAATGGCAAGATGGATTTGTGGGCCAAAATCAAGTTTTTATGGTTTAAAAAGTTTGGTAAAATTGACCGGTGCAGGGGTATTGTATTTGGTGTTATTCCGGCTTATCAAAACCACGGACTGGAAGCCGGCATGATTATGAAAATGCATGAGAGTATTTTAAAGCTTCCTCACCTGAGGGCTTCTGAATTGGCCTGGATTGGGGATTTTAACCCAAAAATGCATTCCCTGTTTGATGCCCTTGGCGCCAAAACAACCAAGATACACTATACCTACCATATTGATTTTTAAGCATGCCTGTTTTTAATCACGTAACCCTTGATAACCTCGATGAAGTGGCAGGCGGAATTATACACGCGGCCAATGGAAGGAAATTATGGTTGTTTAGAGGCGAAATGGGTGCAGGCAAAACCACCCTTATCAAAACATTGTGCAGGCAAATGGGTACAGACAACGATGTTTCAAGCCCTACATTTTCATTGGTAAATGAATACAATGGAACCGATGGTATCATCTATCATTTCGATTTTTACCGCATAAATCGCATTGAAGAAGTATATGATATAGGTTATGAAGATTATTTTTACAGCGGCCATATTTGCCTCATAGAATGGCCTGAAAAAATGGATGAATTATTAACAGGAGAAAACACCTTTGACATTTCTATAAAAACAGAAAATGATCATACAAGAACCATCATAACCAATTAAATGCTTATTTTCGGCTGACATATATGGCGGTGCAACCACAATTATCCGTAATAGTACCAGTATTTAATGAAGCGCCAAACATTGAACCCATGTTTGAACGCTTAGGCAAAACCCTGCATGCACTTAGCTGGGAGCTGATATTTGTAAATGATGGCAGCAAAGATGCCTCCCTGTTTTTTATGAAAGAACTGGCAACTCAATATCCTCATGTAAAGTATATTTCTTTCTCCCGCAATTTTGGTCACCAGATGGCTGTATTTGCCGGCATGCAAAAAGCCAAAGGACAATATGTGGTTATTATTGATGCCGATTTGCAGGACCCACCTGAACTGATCAATGAATTGTACCAAAAGGCAACTACCGGTTTTGATGTGGTATATGCGCAACGTGCAGCCAGAAAAGGCGAATCCGTTTTTAAAAAATATACAGCCCAGTTGTTTTATCGCCTGCTCAATAAAATTACCGCCATAGATATTCCGCTGGATACAGGAGATTTCAGGATTATTACCCAGCGCGTGTGCCGCATTGTTTGCAGCATGCCTGAAAAAAATAAATTCCTGCGCGGGCAAATTGCCTGGGTGGGTTTTAAACAAACATCTGTGTTATATCAAAGAGAGGCCAGGCTGCATGGCAAAAGCTCCTACCCTCTTTTTAAAATGATTAATTTTGCCCTGGATGGAATTACCTCTTTCTCCCGTTTCCCCATCAGGCTGGTAACATATATTGGTATTGCCATGGCCTTTTTATCGGTAATGGCCATTATCTACGCACTGGTATCTAAATTCATCTGGGGCGATACCGTAAAAGGCTGGACCTCCATGATGATTATTTTTACCCTGATTGGAGGTACCCAACTGTTTTGCATGGGTATTGTGGGTGAGTATATCAGCCGCATTATGGAAAACGTAATGAAACGCCCCGATTACCTTATTGAAGAAACCAATATCAGCGAAGCCCAATAAAGATTTTATTTGCACCCCGAAATGGGTGAACATCATTTGTTATTGTCAGTTGGCAGCAGTTTAGGATCTCCGGTGGTAATGGCTTTTGTGCTGGGTGTGCTGGCCACTTTATTAAAAAGCGATTTGAAATTTCCTGAAGGCATGTATATGGGGCTTACCATATACCTTCTATTTGCCATTGGTCTTAAAGGCGGAATGAAACTTTCACATACCAGCTTCAGCGAATTTGCCTTACCTGGTTTAGCCGCTATATGTATCTGTTGCCTTATTCCTGTAATTACTTTTTTTCTTTTTAAACAGGTGGGCCGGTTTGATGCCATTAACGCAGCAGCCCTCGCTGCACATTTCGGATCGGTAAGTGCGGTTACATTTAGTCAGAGTATTTCTTATGCAGAAAGCAGTGGTATTTTTTACGAAGGTTTTATGCCGGCCCTGCTGGCTATTATGGAAGTGCCTGCGGTGATGATTGCTTTATTTATTGCCAGAAAATACACCTCAGGCAATTCCAACAACAGCGAAGTATTGAGGGAATTATTAACAGGTAAAGGAACCATCCTGCTTATTGGTGGAATCATTATTGGTTTACTAAGTGGCGACAAAGGATACGAAAGCGTAGCACCTTTGTTTGATGTACCATTTAAAGGGGTATTGTGTTTATTTTTGCTGGAAGTAGGATTGGTGGCAGGAAGAAGAATAAACGATATCAGAAAAGTAGGAATAAAACTCATCCTGCTTTGTTTCCTGCTCATTGCCATTAATGCCATGGTGGGTGCTTTTGCCGCAAAGGTGGCCGGACTCACAGCAGGTGGTATAGCCATATTTATGGTTTTAAGCGCAAGTGCCTCCTATATTGCTGCACCGGCAGCGGTTCGTATTGCCTTGCCTGAAGCCAATCCCGGTTATTACCTCACGGCTGCATTAGCCATTGTATTTCCGTTTAATGTTACCATTGGTATTCCTTTGTATTTTCGTTTGGCTGAAATGATTGTTCAACTCTAACTATTGCTTGTATGAAACTGGTACCTCTTAAAATGGTGACTATAATTGCCCTCGACTCGCTGGCCGACCGCATTATTAAAGACCTCAAACTTTGTGGCATAAAAGGTTATACCATAAGCGAAGTAGAGGGCGAAGGTTTGCAATCCAAACATTTATCAGGCTGGGAAGGCCGCAATGTGAGAATAGATACGCTGGTAAAAGAAGACCTGGCACTTACCATTATGCAGTTATTATCCGAAAAATATTTTGATAAATACAGTGTAATTGCTTTTGTAAGCACCGTAGAAGTGTTGCGCAAAGAAAAATTTTCTTAGTATCTGAAAGCCTTCAGCGCTTTGGATTTCATGGCAGTGAATCCAACAATCAGCAATGTCATACTTCCACCAAATACCACCGAAGGAACCGTTCCTAATAATTTTGCTGCCAGTCCGGATTCAAAAGCACCAATTTCGTTTGATGATCCGATAAACATGGTATTTACTGCCGATACCCTTCCCCGCATATGATCAGGTGTTTGCAGCTGCAGGATATTGCCTCTTACCACCACACTCACACTATCAAAAGCTCCGCTTAAAAACAATAAGATTAGGGAAAGGTAGAAAGAAGTGCTTAGGCCAAACCCTATCATGCAGGCACCAAAGCCGGCCACACAGTATAATAAAATCAGTCCCGGTTTTTCCATAGAGTGGCGGAAAGAAAGCCAGAGCATGGTAATACTGGCACCCAGCGAAGGGGCGGCCCTCAACATCCCCAGTCCCTCAGGTCCTACCATTAATACTTCACTTGCAAATACAGGCAACAATGCCACTGCTCCTCCAAATAGTACCGCAAACAAATCCAAAGAAAGTGCACTTAATATCACTTTATTATCAAACACAAAACGAATCCCTTCCTTTAAGCGCAGGATAATACTTTCATTCCCTTTTTGCTCTATTACAGGTTTTGGTTTAATGGTGAGTAAAGAAATAATTGCCATAGCGGTAAAAAACAATACCACCCCAAACGTGGCCGTAATATGAATCATTGCATACAACAATCCGCCCGCGGCAGGACCAATAATGGCGGCCGTTTGCCAGGCTGTACTGTTAATGGTTGATGCCTTGGTAAGCAATTCCCGTTTTACCATTTGTGATAAAAAAGAAAATCCGGTTGGTGCCATAAATCCCCTCGCTATTCCGCTAAGAAAAATAAAGGTATAAATAGAACGTAAACTGGCTGTGGCTCCAAAAAACAAAACAAAATCATCCATGGTGCACAATAACAAACCAAGCGAACAAACAAATGAAGATAACAGAGACCATACAAGGATTTTTCTTTTGCTGCTGGTATCAGCCACGTGCCCGGCATACAAGGCAATGCTCAATGCAGGTATTGCTTCAGCCAAACCAATTAAGCCTAAAGAAAACGGATCTTCACTCAATTTATACACCTGCCATCCCACCACCACTGCCTGAATTTGTAGAGCAATGGTAAGCAACATGCGCATCAGTATAAAGGCCGAGAATTCCCTGTTTCTGTATAACTCAAATACTTCTTTCCCTGAACTCATTTACCTTTTGATGTATTCATTAAAATAAACCTGCTCGTATGCCCTCGCTTTTTTTGTATGGTACTCTATCCTTTGCGGGGTAAGGTTTCCTATATAATAAATTAATTTTTTTGTTTCCTGATCAAATACCAACCTGGCCGAATCGTTTACCCACCCGATAGCATCATTTAACACAAAGGAGGCAAAAGCTTTGGTGCTTGTATCCATAAAATTTCTGCTCCAGGTAAACGAAGTATCGCTCCATCCAAATTGCCTGAGCAAAGAAGACGCAATATCTACCTGTGCGGCTATTCTGTTATTCACCTTTCCTTTTAACTCCTGATTTAACGCGCCTCCTGTAATGATAAAAGGAATATGATACCGCTCCGGATCGTATGCTTTGCGGTCTTTAGGCCATTGGTGTCCATGGTCAGCTACTACAATAACCAATGTGTTTTTATACCAGGCTTCCTCCTTTATCCGATTAAAAAAAGCTCCGATACAGGAATCGGCATAATAAACAGAAGAGCGGTAATCATCGGCATCGTTATTGCTTCCGTACTTTTTTACAGCCGGTATCCGGAAAGGTTCATGGCTGCTAAGGGTTAAAGCTATACTAAAAAATGGCTGCGTTTGTTTTCCTAATCCATTAGCCAGGTTATTCAGCAATACATCATCATGCACACCCCATTCTGCGTTTCTCTGGTTTAAAGGAAATACATCAAGATCAAAAATATCTTTTACACCCGCACTTAGAAGGTAACCTTTCATATTGGCAAATTTGGAATCGCCTCCATAATAAAAAGAGGTGGTATAACCACTGTTTGCAAATACTGCCGGGAGAGATGGAAGCCCGTTAAACTTTTCAATATGATTAATAATAGAACTGTGGGCCAAAGCCGGCTGAGCACTTAACACAGCTGCCAAGCCTTTATCGGTGCGGTTGCCATTGGCATAAAACCTGCTAAAAAAATACCCCTCGGCAATTAATTTATTCAGTTGAGGTGTTACACCGGCTTCTCCCCCGCAAGGTTCTACCACATCAGCTCCCCAGCCTTCCAGCAATACAAATAAAATATTGGGCTGTTTCAAATCTGTTAAGGAAACAGCGTTTGATACATTGTTTTTATGCAGGTACTCCCCTATTAACGCTTCGGCTTCCTGATCATCAATAAACTTGTATGGGTTCTTCTTAGTGGTTTCCAAAGGTTCAACAACGGAGGCCAGAAAATTCCAGGCTGTATTTACTGCAGCATGGTTTAAAAAAGGATGTACTGAGAAAAAAGCCGAACTCTGATTAATCACGGATTTTCCTGTTCCACCGCGAATACCTAAAAACAACAGCACCCCAAAAACAGGAAAACAAATAAGGGGAACCGCTTTTTTGATGGTTGTGAAAGAAGGATCAAAATCGGTGGCAAGTTTTTTATACAAGATCCACGCAAAAGCAACAAACAATAACAAGGTAATAATCGGTTGCAATACCAGGCTTCCCGATGAGAATATGGCCATTTCCTTTGGGAATTTGGCAAATGAAGAAGCATAGGCATTTATTTTTTGTTCCCAGAAACGGTACAGTTCCGCATCAGCCAATACCAGCAGGATTACGCAGGTTAATAACAATATATTATATCCCTTTAATACCTTGTTTAATATGGCACTGGAAGAAATAAAGTGTGCCATTACCCAAATAACAAGTGGCAAAACACAGAGGTATGATACAATGGAAATATCGAGTGCCGCACCATGGTAAAAAGTGGAGAACAACTCAGCAGCGGAAAACTGACTGGCACCCGATGAATTAAAAAAAATGAAAACAATACGGGCAGCAATAAAGATGAGGTACCAGAACAGATAATAGCGTAAAAATGCGCCTATACTTTTAATCACGTGGCGAAAATACATAAAATCAGTTTCCGAAAGCAGATAGCGGGTTGGTATTTTATAACCCTTGCTTAGTGAATGCCTTTTTTATTGAGCATACGCTGGTATTTAGTGGCATTTACCTGGTGCTGGGCATAGGTGGCTGCAAAACTGTGATAACCGGAAAGGTCTTCTTTGGCGCAGAAGTAGATATATTTATGCCTTTGCATATTCAGCACCGCATCTACCGCCTGAACCGATGGCACACAAATAGGCCCCGGGGGCAATCCTTTATATTTATACGTATTGTATGGAGACTCCACATCCAGCATCGCACCGGCCACTCTCTTGATGGTTCTATCATCCATGGCGTAAATCACGGTTGGGTCGGCCTGAAACATCATGCCTTTTTGTAAACGGTTATAATAAACTCCGGCTACTACCGGCATCTCATCTTTTCTATGGGTTTCTTTTTGAACAATTGAAGCCATTACCGCTACCTGAGCAGGAGTTAATTGTAAGGCAGCAGCTTTTTCCAGGCGGGTCGAATCCCAAAAGTCAAGGTATTCCCCCTTCATGCGTCTGTAGAGTTTTTCTGCCGAAGTATTCCAGTAAAAATTATAGGTATTGGGAATAAACATAGAAATGGCGTTTTCTGTATCTAGACCAACAGAATCGAGCCATTGTGGATTATTCAGAATGGCCAGCAACTCATTGCTATCGGCCTCCAGTTTTTGCGACCAGAAAGAAACCAGGTCTCTTTTTCTTTCAGCGTATTTAAAAGTAATATCCAAAGGCTCCTGTTTCCCCGAGCGCAACAAACGTAAGAGAGATAGATTTCCCATAGAAGCATCTACTTTATACCTTCCCGGTTTTAACTGCCCCTCCCACCCGGTTAAAGCCACCAACCTGGCAAAGGCTTTGGCATTTTTAAATACCTTATCCTGATTCATCATCTCCAGACTTTCCCCAAAAGACTTATTGCTGTATACATAAATATAGGCCGACTCCCCTTTTGGCAAATTGATATTGGAAGCAAAAAAATCCTCATAAACACGAAATGCCGCAGCTAAAAGCAAAACAAGCGCAACCACCAAAGTAATGCGCAGGTATAATTTCCATTCCGGTTTTGACTTTGTTTTAGCCATGCCCCGAAAATGAAGGAAAGTTTTGAAATAGTCAATATTTAATTATCAGAACCCTGTTGAGATTTGCATGTTAAGCCATAACCATGAAATTAACCAGCATATCATTTACTTGAGAATACTTGCGGGGGTATGAAGAGATGTGCAGGTGTGAAGATGAACTCCCAACTTCCATTCACCGCAAAGACGCAAAGGAACAGCTTCGAACTTACATTCAACATTTACCCACCGTAAAGACGCATAAGGCGTAAAGTGATGATGTGCAGAAAACCTACCAACTTCGAACTCCTGAACTCTTCACTAAGCACTAAGTACTATGCACTAAGCACTAATATAAAATGACTATTGAACAACCAGTTTCTTCGTAACCTTGCCGCTGCCGTCACTTACCTGTAAGAGGTATACGCCTGATGGTAATGTGATATTCATTTCCATTTGCTGCAAGCCTTGCTGATAGAGTTGTTGATCATTCCAAACCTGTTTACCTAACATATCGGTCATGCTGAATGAAACCATAGCCTGACTTTTCATCTCCGTTGTGATTACAAACCTGCCATTGTTTGGATTGGGGTACACATCAAAACCGTTCAGGGATTGCAAATTCTGCATACCTACAGGTTGAACCAAACGGGATATTTCCATTTCTGCGGAATCTGTACATCCTAAGGAATTGGTAATTGCAGCTTTTAGTTTTCCTTTTGCTGTATTGGATGGAATCTGCCAGCGTACGCTTACCACACTACTGTCCGACCTTCCGGAAACAGTGCCACTGTTTACCTGCCAGATGTATTGATGCTGCGTTTGGTTTGGCAAAGTGTAAGTATAAATCAAGGTATCGTTGGTAATTAATGAAGGGCCTGAAACACTACCAATTGCTGGTTTTGCTTTTACATAAAGCATTAAGCTATCCTTTACCATACAACCCGAAGCCGTATTGATATAATATAGTTTGTAAACATCATTTGTTGGTGGGATTGAAGGATTGGGAACTGCTGGTGAGGCAGGATTAAATGTTGCTGAATCTGTCATGGCTGCTTTTATCGAAACATTCTCCGGAGCCCAGTAGCTGCCAGACATTGATGAGGTTGCACCGGAACGAGTTGAAATTGCAAAAGAACCATCGTCCTTGCAAACAGTAATGTCATTTCCTGCATTCGCTGTTGGAATTGGGGTTACCCTAAACAAAACAGTATCTGAATTTATGCATGCTAAACGAAGGGATGGAATAGAAGGATTGTAAATATGCGTGTATTTGTACTGTTGAATATTGCTTAATGGTAATTTTAAAACCCCGGAAGCAAGCGGATCAAAGAAATGTTGACGGGTAAGTCCGTTAATGGTATGATAAATTCCGTTTCCGGTCCACTCTTCCTGAACGTCACTATTGGATGGTGATGATGGCGAATATTTTTGATTAGAAGTGGTGATGGCATACACACCAGCATTCTCGCACCAGAGCAATATTGGGCCCGAGTTTACCGGAGGATTACCATAGATAGTAACCAATGCGGAATCTTTTGTTGTGCAATTTTGTGCAGTGGTATACGTATAAACAATCCAGTTGTCAAAGGTTCTGATGGTGTCTGTTTGAGGAATATTTGCAAGGCTGTCTACTAAGACATTTAACGGATTGGTGCTTAACAAGGCGCCTGGTTTCTTATAAGTCCAAACACCGGTTCCACCAGGAATGTCTGCAATAAAATCTCCAAGTGTTGCTGTATCTGAAGAGCGGCAAACCTTTGTTGTTGATGGCCTGGTAAGAACAGGTAGTGGATTTACGGTAACTATAACGGTATCTTTATTGGTGCACTCCTTGTGTCCGGGTGCTGCATTCGGATATCCGTAATAGGTGGTTAATTCATAATAGGTTGGTGCGCTGGTATTAGTTGGACCAACTGTAATATTCCTGTTTGCTGATTTGGCAGAAACAATTGTATTGCCTGTTATATTTTTCCATTCATACAACTGTCCACCGCTACCACTAAGTGTAACCGATGCATTTTTGCATATGGTCATATCATTTCCTGCGTTGGCTGCAACGGGGGCATTTACACGCAGTTTTAAGGTATCGTAACCAATACAACCAATGCTGTTGGTAAGTTTAACTATATAATTATTCGAGTCGTTTCTGCTAATGGTTTGAGTGGTGTCTCCGGTGCTCCACAAAAAAGATACTACCCTATTGGAATCATTACCGGGGTTCAGCGTATAACTTTCACCGGCACATAAACGAACACTATCAGGTAACACTCCGGAAGGAATTTTATGAACAGTAACCAATACTGAATCCCACTTCCTGCATCCCTGCAGATCCCTTACCTGCACATAATATTTTTTTGTTGCTGCCGGAGTAACCGAAAGATTGGGATTTGTAAAATTAGGAGCATTCAATGCCTGACCAGAACTATCCGCAATTGTATGATACCAACGATATGAATAAGGAGAGCTGCCACCATTTGCTGCAGCTGTAATGACAAGCGAACTTCCTTTACAAATATTGGTATCATTTGTTGTAACCGAATACAGGTTGTTTATCGTAATTGTATCATAATAGGTTTTAGAACTCCCTATTGTGCCTCCCGGTCCTTTAGATGTAAGTTCCAAACGCACCAGGTATTTACCAGGTTGATTGAATTGAAGTTGAGGGGTTGTTTGCACACTATCATAAACCAAGGGATTTTGCACAAATCCGTAATCAAATGGTTGAGAAGATATGGTGTACCTACTGAATGCGAAAAACTGTTCAGGCCCAGTAGCTGGAATCACATAACTCATGGTCACCTTTCCATTTAATAATTCGCAAGAACTATATATTTTTTGCAATGTTACATTAGGAGATGGAAAAACACGTATAGAGAAAGAACGCGTGTTATGACCAATGGTTGGACATCTATTGTCCCTTGCATGTATATTGAAATAATATGGTTTGTCCGCCCCTCTTGTGCTATCTGGAGTCCAGCATACTTTAACTGAATCATTTCTTGGACCATTTAATACCCTGGTAGCCGGGTTATAATTTGGTGTAAAAGTGACCCCCAAATTTATTAAATTAGCTGTCCAGTATATTTTTGTTGTATCATTAATATCAGAATCATGGGCAATGATATCAAAACAAAGTTGCTGCCCAACACCAACTTCCCAATTCGTTTTAGGTTCATTATTAGTCATAGAGGGAAGGGTTTTTAGAATAGGGCTATTGTTAGGCGCACAAGTCAAAGCGATTAATTGTATGTCGCGCCTAACTTTACCAATAATAGTGGGCACATTATTTATTCGCTTCCATTGGGTAACTTCAACAGCTACCACACCAGTAACATCTGGAGAGTTTTGTGGGATTGTAAATTTTACATCACCGTTCAATGAATCACAATGGATACCATTTGGAAAGGGATCCGTGGCTAATCCCGTATATGGCATAGGTGCTGTATAAGAAAATGGGGGGGTGTATGAAACCGGAGTTAAATTAGCCTGCAAAGCAGGAACAAAAGCAAAGGATAAGGAGTCTAAATCATAGTCTAACGCCCCATTGTTATAAATAAAGGGCTGCCCTTTACAAACATATGACCATGGATCATTAAAAAAGGTAGGTGAACCATTACAAGGATTTGAAGACAAACATCTATTAATTGTGCATTTCGTGTAAAAATTCTGACCTGCAGACCCTGTTGTGATTGCACCATTTCTGCAACACTCCTGCCAGACAAGGTTAATATTACAGCAACTTGCAGAAATTCCCATTGTGCTAAAATTGATCTGCGCGGTAAACTCATAGCGCTCAATTGCCGGAGTAAATGTTCCTGCAGTTACACAACCCATATTGGTACAAGTGCTTTTTGCTGTTGGGCATTCTGGAACTGGTTGCACATCTCTTACATTAATCAGGTTTAGTGTTATACTTCCAAAACTAGTACCATTGCATGGTGGATCCGCCCCAACGATTTGAATAGTTTTTGAGCAAGCCGAATTGCAACTGCCGGTGCATATGTTTGCACCAGCACAGTCCCGAAAAAGTACCAATCGGATCAAAAAAGTGCCTGGAGGTGCTCCCGGAACACACTCATAAGTTAAATCACTCCCCACTACATGTGATGCCTCTACTTTATTCTCAGAAATAAAATTGAACAAGAGTAGGAACAAGATGTATGTTATATGCCTTGGTATTTTTGTCAGATTCATAGCCTTTTGTGATTCCTTCAAAAATATAAAAACAATTTACAATTATTTAGTTATGAATATTTTAAGAGATATATTACAGTAATAACCTCGAGGGAAGAGTCAATAGTGTTGAATCTGCAGATATGAAAATGCGGATGCGTTAAAAATCTCCAACTTCGATCTTAACCAATCATTCAAAATTCAACATTTTATTCACCGCAAAGGCGCATAATGCGCAATGTTGATGATGTGCAGATGAACCTCGAACTTGCGAATTTATAACCGACCCAAGCACCCACCACCATACACCAATGACCAGTGCCCAATGACAAAAGACAAATGTCCAATGTCCATCTTAACACTAAAAATTCAACATTTAAAATTCAGCATTCAACATTTCTTAGCACCGGGCACTAATTTCCAGCACTGCGCACTAGCCCCCCACATTCCGTAAGGCTTGCTGTATATGTCGCTCATGGTGTGCCACGTAAAACCCAAACACATCGCCCAATCTTAACCTGATGAGGTTGCTGATGGAAATAGGAATTCTTATTTTATTTAAATCAGCTTGTTTGGCCTCACGTAAACATTTCAATAACCATTCCTCCTGTTTGATAAACTCGGCCACTACTTCATAACCCTTTAATTCCTGCGGAGGTACATGTAAATGAAATGCCTTAAATTTTCTTGTTCCTGTTTTAGGCTCCATGAGGCGGGTAAAGTAAGATCCCAGCAAGGTGCTCTTAAAAATGGGTGAACCGTGGGATTTATTTAGCATTCCCTTTTCAATAGCAGGAAGGTAATACCAGGCATAGCTGTTTAAATGCCAAAGACATTGGGCTATACTCCACCCTCCTGTTTGCGATGGGCGAAGCAATTCAAGTTCATTCAGGTTTTGAAACACCTGTATAGCCGTTTTTAAATGCTCTTCTGTTTGCTGCTCTAACTTGTTTAGCAGGTCGGTTTTATCTATAACAGTTGCCATATCAGAACACCCATTTTTTTCTTAAGAAAAACAAACTTACAGCAATCAGGCAAAAAACAGTTTCGGTAATCATCCATTGTGTACCAAATGCTCCCAGGGCTCCTTCAGAAAAAACGGTTATCATGCGCGAGATGGCATAAAATCCCCAAAGCATAACCAAAAATCCAAGGGCGATCTGGGCATGTTTGCGCAATAAATAAAACAGGCTGATCACAATGGTTAAACCAACACCGCCATACACTCCCCGGATAAAACTGTAAGCATCATTATTTTCCAGCTTTACCGCCACCAGATCCATTACAGACTGCGGATTGGCAAATGCCATTACACTTACAGACAACAGGCTAAGTGCCGAAAATCCGATAAACACACCGGAAAGCACCCGAATAACTTTTTCTTTTTTCATGATCTTGATTATTTGATGGCACAAAGGTGATGCCTGCCAACTAAGCAATTATTGGTTTTTACCAAGATTATTAAAACATCAAGTGTTGATGTGTTCATGTGTTGAAGTGTTCATGTGCTGAAGTGTTCATGTGTTGAGGATATTTTAGTTTTAAATGTTAAATTTTTAGTGTTAAGTTTTTTTTCTCAACTTAGATCTTATTAAATTTCTCACACCTGTCAAGCCTGAGGCATGAGATTGCACAGACTCCCATCCCCACTGCACTAATACCCAATAACTAATGACTCCCGCCTTGCGGGACAGTAATGAATGAACATCCCAACTTCAAACATTCTAACTCTTAACTCCCCAGCCACTGTGCACCAAGCACTACCTACCCCCTCCTTGCGGGACAGGCAATGACAAATGACCCATGACGAATGACAAATGACCAATGACAAATGACCAAGCACTGAGCACTAAGCACTGAGCACTAGCCGCCTCGCAGTACTTCCATCATGGCTTTTGCTTTCAGTAAGCACTCTTCGTATTCCTGTTCGGCAACAGAATCGTAGGTAATGGCTCCCCCAACTTCAAAATTCAGGTAGCCATTTTCTGCATGGTATTGAATACTTCTGATTACAACGTTAAAGTCAGCATCATCATCAGGAGTAAAATATCCTACTGAGCCAGAATAAAGGCCACGTTTGGTGCATTCGTATTGTTCAATCAATTCCATGGCTTTAATTTTTGGAGCACCGGTCATGCTACCCATTGGGAATGCATTTTTTATGGCATCCACTATATTTATTTCAGGATGTATTTCACTTGATACGGTTGAAATCATCTGGTGTACCTGTGGAAAGGTGTAAATACCAAATAATTCATCAACACGTATGGTTCCCGTTTTTGAAGAGCGGGCAAGGTCATTTCTTACCAGGTCAACAATCATCAGATTCTCCGCCCTTTCTTTTTCAGAGTGGAGTAATGATTGTTTTAAATATTCATCTTCTTCGTGGTTACTGCCTCTTTTAATGGTTCCTTTTATCGGTTGGGAATAGAGTTTATGGCCTTCCTTTTTAATAAACCGCTCCGGACTTGCGCACAATAAATAGCGGTGATGGTATTTAAGAAATGCGCCAAACGGAACAGGAGAACGTGAAGATAGTAAGCGATAAAGCAGCAGCGGATTTGTTTTAACGTTTTCGGCAAAAAACTCTACACAGTAATTGATCTCATAAATATCTCCTTCAATAATATGTGCCTTGAGTTTTTCTATCGTATCCAAATACCGGGACTTACTTACCCGGTGTTTTAATTCAACAGGGGGTAATACCTTTTCATCTGATACTTGTATGTGGTTTATTTCTGTAATTAACGTTTCACCTGTAATGCACCTGCCGGCTTTGTCAATCACCAATAAATGCTGAGGTACAAAAAAACATAAGGCTGGAAAGTTGATATAATCGGGGTGGGAAGAGGTTAAATCTTCAGTATCATTTTTTAAATCGTAGGTAAAATAACCAAATATCCATTTGCCTTTATTTTTTTGCCTGAATGTTTTGAGTTGCTCAAAAGCGCCATCGGTATCGCATACCAGCAAATCGGAAGCTCCGGCAGCCACAATATACTCAGCGCTATTCAGGTTACAGGCATTGGGTATCTTATTATTATCAAGCACCAGGGTAATATCAAAACCAGAAGCCCATTGCAACGCTTTTTGTTTAAACTGTTCAGTTAACACATCCATTTGTTACAAATAAAAGGCATGCAAGTCATTTTTGTGTGGTATATCCTTTGAATCAAAAAAACTTAATCCGATTTTGGCAGTTCTTCTACACTTACCCTTACTATTCCTTTGCCGTTTAGCATCCCAAGGTGCCTGGCAGCGCGGTATGAGACATCAATTACCCGTTTGCGCGATCGTGGACCGCGGTCGTTTATTTTAAGAATTACCCATTTACCGGTTTGGATATTGGTAACCTTTACCAAGGTACCAAATGGCAGGGTACGGTGAGCCGCGGTAAGTTCCTTATTGCTAAAACGTTCACCACTGGTTGTTTTCCTGCCATGAAATTTTTTATGATAATAAGAGGCATATCCTTCCTGCCGATATAATTCTTTTGTGTCAACAGAATCAGCCTGCTGTGCATAAGCATTAGCCAGCAAAAAAAACAGGAGCCCAAAGCAATAATATTTTAGCTTAATTTGAACAGGCATTTGCTGCAATTTACTATTTCTTTATGAGTAACCTTAAACCGCTTGCAGAAAGGGTGAGGCCCAATACCTTAGAAGACTATATCGGACAGGAACACCTGACCGGAGAGGGTGCACCGCTGCGTGAAGCCATGAACCATAAAAATATTCCATCCATGATTTTTTGGGGACCTCCCGGAGTAGGCAAAACCACGCTCGCACGTATTATTGGCCAACACCTGGGTTTGCAGTTTTACCAGCTAAGTGCCATTAGTGCCGGGGTTGCTGAAGTGAGAAAGATTATAGAAGAATCGAAAATGTTTGGTAAGGTTCTTTTATTTCTTGATGAAATACACCGGTTTAACAAAAGCCAGCAGGATGCCTTATTGGGAGCCGTTGAGAATGGCAGCATTACCCTCATCGGTGCAACAACAGAAAACCCTTCATTTGAGGTAAACAATGCCCTCCTCTCCCGCTGCCAGGTTTATATATTAAAAGATCTTGATAAAGATTCCCTGCTAAAGATTGTTACCCATGCCATAACAACCGATACAGAACTAAAGAAAAAAAAGATCACCCTGGAAGAAACAGAAGCTTTGTTTTCCTTCTCAGGTGGGGATGCCCGCAAGTTGCTCAATATTCTGGAACAGGTATGTAACCAACCCAAAACAGACATTACACTTAATAATGAAACGGTAACCAAACTCCTGCAACAAAAAATTGCACTTCATGATAAAGATGGAGAAGAGCATTACAATATCATTTCAGCATTTATCAAATCCATCAGGGGAAGCGACCCCAACGCAGCTGTATACTGGCTGGCCCGCATGCTTGATGGTGGAGAAAGCATTGAATTTATTGCCCGCAGAATGATTATACTGGCCAGCGAAGATATTGGCAATGCCAACCCAACGGCCCTTGTAATTGCCACCAATACCATGCAGGCTATTCAGATGATAGGCATGCCCGAATCGAGAATTATATTATCACAATGTGTTACCTACCTTGCTTCCTCTGCCAAAAGCAATGCTTCCTATATGGCTATTGATGATGCCTGGGCATCTGTAAGAAAACACGGGCAGTTGCCGGTACCGTTGCATTTGAGAAATGCTCCAACCAAACTGATGAAACAAATGAACTATGGCAAAGACTATGAATACGCCCATCAGTATGAGAATAATTTTATAGAACAGGAATTTCTGCCCGAAAAAATAAGCGGAACCCGTTTTTATGATCCCGGAAAAAATACAAGGGAAAACGAGTTACGGGAGTTTCTGAAAAGGCGCTGGAAGGAAAAATACGGTTATTAATACCCTCTTTTACAATTTGCTTTAACAAATCACAGTCCTTCAAAATCCATAAGTTATTTTTCTCCGTATATCATTCTGTAAAACCAAAAAATACAGATATGATAAGACGTAGACTTCTTTTATCCGCATTTCTCCTGATAGGAATAATGCACGCATTTGCCGATCATTTATCCGACCGGCTTACTTTTTCGGCCAGGTTGTTGCCTGCTCCCGGAGTTACAACCAACGGGAATGGAGTAGCTGCTTTTATGCTCAATTCCACCCATGACACGCTTTATTTCAGCATAAGCGCCACAAGCCTCAGCAGCAGTATTACAGGATATCATATTCATAACAGCCGTACCGGAGGAAATGTGGTAATTGATTTTGATGGAAAAATTGTACGTGGTACTGTACGCAGTTTTATTACAGGTTCTCAACTTTCCGGCATGCTTTCAGATTTTATTGAAGGTAATTTATATGTTGCCGTCCATACCCAAAACAATCCAACAGTAGAAATTCTCGGATTTATTAAACTCGAAGCAGACTGGGGGTTTGCCGCATCGCTTGATGGAACACAGGCCGGTACCGCTTCCCCAGCCATTGGACATGCATCAATTGTTTTTGGCTTAAAAGGAGATTCTGCCGTGGTTCGTGTTGCCACCAATGGCCTAACCGGAAAAATAAGCGCTGTGCATTTACATTTTGGCAAAGAAGGACAAAACGGAGGGGTTGCATTAGGGCTCGACAATACCATTGCAACCGACAGTTTATCATTGGTTGGTGGGGTGAGTATATCACCTTCTTCGTGGACGGCATTAATGACTGCAATGATGTCAGACAGTATTTACCTAAACATTCATACCACAACAAATGCTGGTGGTGAAATACGCGGACAATTGCGCAGCAGCAAAACACTTCGTTTTGATTCATGGCTAAACCAGGCAGCCATTGCTGCAGGTGGCGGAACCATTGCCAAGGCATCAACTGCTTACGGCATCTCCACCCTAAGGATAAACAACACCATGGATACACTGATGTTCAATATGTTATTTCATAGATTAACGTCTTCAGTTACAGCAGCACATTTTCACAATGCGGAGCCAAATGCAAGCGGTGGTGTAGTAAAAGATTTAACTGTAAGTGGCAATATGATCTCCGGAATGTGGACAAAAACGGATGCCACACAACCGCTGACAGGAATGATGCTGAGTGAACTACTGAAAGGCAATTTATATTTTGTAATTCATACAGACAGTAACCCCGGAGGAGAGATCAGGGGGCAAATTTACAGAACAGCGCGTGAAGGCTTAATTGGCGAACTGGATGGAAACCAGGCCATGACTTCAAGCACAGGGATTGGGACAGCCATAGCTACATATGACCGCGATCGCACTAATCTTCATTACATGATTGCATTTGATGGTTTAACATCTCCAGTAACCGCTGCACATTTTCACAAAGCTGCAAAAGGCCAGTCTGGCGGAGTGGTTTTTGATCCGGGAATGCCTGTAAATAATGGATACTATAACTACTGGACCAGTGCATTGGGTTTTAACAACGCACAATCAATACCATTCAGAAGAAACGATAGTATTTATTTTAACATTCATACCTCCAATTTTGCAAACGGAGAGATTCGTGGCCAATTGATGCGCTACTATCGCATTTCATCTGAAACAATGGATACCAGTACAAATGTTGGTATTAATGAAACAAACGCTGTGATTACAGAACATGGATTATATCCAAATCCGGCTCACAATGAGATTCACTTTAACATAGAAAGCAAAAAGAATATTCGTGTTAAAATTATTTTGTTCGATATTAAAGGAACAAAAGTGAGTGAAATGGAAACAGATCTTATTTCCGGAAACAGTGAAGTGAAAATGGATTTAACCAACCTTACCACCGGACTTTATTTCAGTGCAATTGAAGTTGGCGGGGAAGTGGTTGGAAGGCATAAGATACTGAAGCAATAAGCTGTTGATTTGTATCAGATTTAGCCCTGTATGCTCCCTGCATACGGGGCTTTTTCATAACCCGGAAGAATTGTTATATTTGACCTGTGCGAAACCCGAATTTAGACCCAGAAGAAGATCAGCTATCCGGTGCGGAGAGAGAACTGGAACGTGTATTAAGGCCAAGAACCTTTGATGATTTTACCGGACAGGCAAAAATTATAGAAAATCTGAAAGTATTTGTGCAGGCTGCGAGTCAGCGTGAGGAGGCTTTGGATCATGTGCTGCTGCATGGCCCTCCGGGTTTAGGTAAAACCACCCTGTCTTATATTATTGCCCAGGAATTAAATGCCAATATTAAAACCACTTCCGGCCCTGTTTTAGAAAAGCCCGGTGATCTGGCCGGTTTATTAACCAACCTCGAAAAGGGCGATGTATTGTTTATTGATGAGATTCACCGGTTGAGTCCCGTAGTGGAAGAGTTTTTATACTCTGCTATGGAAGATTACCGGATTGATATTATGATTGATTCGGGACCCAATGCCCGGAGTATCCAGTTAGATATTAATCCGTTTACATTGATTGGTGCCACCACCCGTTCAGGCTTGCTTACTTCACCTTTGCGTGCACGTTTTGGTATCAATGCCCGACTGGAATATTATGATAAGGCCTTAATGAAACAAATCATTAAACGCTCAGCAACCATTATTACAACTCCAATTGATGATGAGGCGGCAGAAGAGATTGCCAGAAGAAGCCGCGGAACACCACGTATAGGGAATGCCCTGCTAAGAAGAACCAGGGATTTTGCCCAGATTAAAGGAGACGGAACCATTACCCTTGATATAGCCAAATATGCACTAAACGCATTGAATGTAGATGCAGAAGGATTAGATGAAATGGATAATAAAATCCTGAAAACCATTATTGAAAAATTTAAAGGCGGGCCGGTTGGAATTAATACCATTGCCACAGCCATTGGTGAAGAAGGTGGAACCATTGAGGAGGTGTACGAACCTTACCTCATTCAGGAAGGATTTATGGCCAGAACACCAAGGGGCCGTGAGGTAACAGAAAAAGCCTTTAAACATTTTGGCATTTTGCCACATTACCGCAATTCGTTGTTTTAATGGGTATGAATGTTGGGCTAATTGGTGCAGGGAATATTGCGGTAACACAATATTTGCCCGCATTAAAAAAATGCTACCAGGGGCCCGTTCTTATTTACGATACCCAACCCGAACGCCTCATCAACCTGCACAAGCAATTTGATATCCTGGCCTGTGATCTGGAAAAAATAACAAAAGAAGCCGATATCATATTTATTACCACGCCACCTGATACGCATTACGATCTGTTAAAAAAACTGATTCCTTATGGGAAAAAACTGGTATGCGAAAAACCATTTGTGCTTACGCATAAACATGCCGTGGAACTAACTGAACTGGCAAAACAATACCAAACCCCTTTACTGGTAGCACATATACGCAGGATTTTTCCGGCAATTGAACTGGCCAAACAGTTTGTACAAACCCACCAACTGCATATAGAAAAAGCAGCCGTTTTTGAAGGAAGCCGCTTTTCATACAAGGCTACTTCAGGCTATACCACACAAAGCAAAGCCGGTGGCGTATTGCCTGATACCGGTTCTCATGCACTCGATTGTTTGTTCTATATCTGTGGATGGGACAAACAACCCATTGAAGTAGTGATTAAAGAAGTATTTAAAAACAGTGAAGAACCATCTCATGAGTTTGAGGCATTATTTGCAGTGAATGATTGCCCGGTAAATATGATACTTTCCCGTTTTGAAGCACTTTCCAATAAGATTAACCTTTACACCAATAAAGGTTTGCTGGAGGTTCCCTTAACACTCAAACCTTTTATAAAATTTACCACTCCTTCCTCCTCTCAGCGGGTGGAAGCAAACCCTTACCACACGCGCTATTTCAGCGAAGCCTTTTCAAAAGAGCTGGATAAAATTCTGAGAAATGCGGATGAGGGTATTTTCGATTCATCGTGCTTCATCAACCTCACATATTTAATAGAAGAACTTGGACATGCCGCACGCATCAGATAAAATAGCTGTAATTGGTGCCAATGGATATGTTGGCTCGTTTCTGATGGAAGCGTTAAAGGAACATACACAACTATTTGGGATCGTTCACTCAGCATCTTCTGTATTTAAAAAACTCCCCAGCGCAAATTATTATACCGTAAATGAAACACATGATGAGGTTTTTGATATTGTTGTAAATACCGCTTACAGCAATGGACGAACCCTTGAGCAATGCCGCCTGCAGAACGAAGAGTTGTTGGTTTACCTGAAAAAACACACCCATCAAAAAACCAAAATAATACATCTGAGTTCGCTGGCCGTATTTGGAATAAACCTGGATCAGCCAATAGTACCCCAACCCATCAGCAACCGTATTGATGAGGTTTATGTGTATTCAAAACTGCATATGGAGAATCTGCTGCTTACCCATTTTTCTTCTGATCAGCTTCAGCTATTGCGCATCGGAAATATATGGGGACCGGCTAATTCATCATGGACACAGCCGTTAGCTGACGGTGTATTGTATCACCTGCCAATTAAGTACGCTGGCAAAACCTACTCCAATACCACCTTTATTCATAATCTGATTGATTACCTTATTTACGTGGTTAAAAGTAATCACCATTTGCTAATACATCATGTTGCCGAGTTTAGTGATATCGGCTGGAACCAATGGATTTTGTGGTTAGAAGAGGCTATAAACAGCAAGGCAGAAATCTTTTCGGAAGCACCCTTCTACCCAACATCTCTTTACGAACAATTAAGTCAAACAAGGGTTCATACCCTGAGGGAATTTTTAATATCTCTTAAAAACGGACGCTTTACAGCCTATTATATGCAGAAGCTCATGCATTTTGCATCTCATATCAAAGGCAGAAAAAAGAGCACCAATTACAAACTGCCTCTGTACCAAATAGAAGATATGATTCAAACAGATGTATTATGTGTATTGAGCTGCAGTACACCATTTACCCCGGTGATGCTTGCCGGCTGGCAGGCTCCCTATTCACCAGATCAGGCTTTTGAAACAATTAAAACCTGGTTAACAAAGGCCGGTTATATCAGATCCGGGATTTAATTTTGAGAATCTTTAACCCTTCTTCAACAATATTATTAATGATATCTCTGGCAAGTATTTTTAGCCAGTAGGATATGCTGAAATAACACACGAATGCCAAAACCATTTTGATGGCAAGCCCCTGAAGTCCGCCAACAGAAATAAAACCGGTGAGCCAATGAACCAAAATGGCCAGTATGAAAGACAGGAGGATATTTTTTACCGGAAATGATATATGTAATTTAAATCGGGTATACCATACCCCGGCAGCAACAGAAAAGCACATGGCCAATGCTTTTGCCCAGGCCACTCCTATAAGCCCGTCAGCTGAAATCAAAAAATAAATAAGTACAAGAAACACAGCGGCTGATAACAAATCCTGCCACAATAAAAACCTTGCTTTGCTCAGTCCTGTATGCATATTCATAATGACATAACTGCAAATCCCGGGTATAAAACCGATGAGCAATATTTTAATTAAAGCTGCCGACTGGTAATACCTGTCTGTATACACGGCTGATACCAATTGATCTGCGTTAAACCATACAAACAACAGCACAAATACCACTGCCCATACAAAATGGCTAAAAAAGCGAGAGAACTGCACATTAATGAGTTCTTTATTCTCATGAATACCGGCAAAATAAGTAAGCAATCCAGCGGGAATAATCCGAAAAGGCTCGGCAAACAAAGCGATGAGAGATAATGCCACACCATAAACAGCTATTGAACTAAAATCAAGCTGCAGTCTGATAAAATACAATTCGGTTCGTTGCCAGAGTATAGCGGCCAAAATAGCGGATAAACCAAAATAGGCTGATGTTTTTATTAATTGTCGAAAAGGGGGAATCTCCTCTGTGTCCGGTTCAGAGACCGTATCCTTGTTATGTTTTATTCTGAAATAAATCCGGAGTATCTCAAAGACATACCCCCCCAGCAAAAGCAAGTTCACTATGGTAAGTACACCAAGATAAGCTTCCAGTTTATATTCCGGCAATAGCAGCAACAACAACACAATACCAGATACAGAAACGAATGTATTGATAAAAAACAGGGAGCGGTAACGGTAAAGGCTCGCCATTAATGTTTGAAGATAATTTACTGCAAACTGAGTAATCAGTAAGGTGTAAGCAAAAGTGCTGAAATAATACTGGTTGTGTCTGCTATACAAAATCCAGGTGGCAATTGCGGCAATGGTGCTGATAAGGGTCATCAACAAGGCAAAACGGATCATCTGACGGATAACCTGCACCTGATTTTTTCTGAAGGCGGAAGAAAGGTGCCTCACAATAGAAGACGTTCCGCCAAAACTCAATACCAGCCAGGTAAAATTCACCATCCATATAAAATACTGCGCCTTACCGAAATCACTGGCACTAAGCACGCGGGAGGAATACAATCCGGCAAAGAACAGAAAGATAAAAAAACCGATTCTACCGATAAAATTATATAAGGTTATGTTTACAACGCGTATATTTCGTTCGTTTTCCGGCATATTACCAATATTGCATTGAGCAATTTATACAAACATATTAAAACTATTATTCCAAACAACCTCAAATATGCTTTGTGGTTTGTGTTTAAAGCACCTCAAAGAAAGTTTGGGATGTATACTTTAATAAAAGATGTATATGGAATGCTTATTTACCTTTTTAAACCAGCTTATAAGCCTGAATCATTAAGACCTGTAACCATCTGTACCGGGCTTTATAACCGGTCGGATATGTACCTGAACAAACTGCTGGAGCGTGTTAATCAAACCACAAACAAACACCTGATTACCCTTTCTGTATTCGATTGCGGTAGCACCGATTTAAAATCGTTGGAGGAATCCATCCGAAAAAAATGGGCAGGTAAACTTGTTTTTTGTCAGGAAAAAGCACCATTCAGCAGGGCATTTGCATTTAACAAAGCCGTGAATAACGCTCCGGATGAAATTATTTTTATTTGTGATGCAGATATGTGGATTCCTGAAAATATTGTTGAGCTGTGCAATAATTTTGTGGGACATAAAAGAGCCTGGTACCCTATTGTTTTTACCCTTTACCGGGATAAGCCTCCGGTTATTCATAAAGAAAATGGATTTTGGATGATATACTCAGGTAAAGGAATGCTGGCCTGTTTAAAGAATGATTATCAGGAATTGGGAGGATTGAATGAGAAATTTACCGAATGGGGCGCAGAAGATGACGATTTGTGGGAAAGAATGGTAAGAAACAGATTTACCATTATACGCAACAAACAACAAGGGCTGATACACCACTGGCACCAGAGTTTTAACCCCCGCTCTAAAACTTAAAGCTGTTCATCCAAAACTCGTTTACCGAGCAAACATTTGGCAATAAAACGCAATACATTTAATGGCTGAGTGCTTATCAGGGTGAGTGGTTTGTAGGCAAATAACTCTAACAACATAAGAGGAGTGTATTTCTTCCTTGAAAATAAACGCCTGAATACGATTGTATCTATCCATGGTGCAAATAAATCAGGTAAAAAATTTCTATTCCGGATATTATCATTAATCAATTTTCTTGCGTAGTACCTGATTTGTTTAGGATGCATGCCATTTAAACCACTTCGATGATTCACGAATAACCAAAACTGTTGTGCTTCTTCATCGGAAAGTTTCAGGGATTGTTGTGCCTCTCTTACAGAAATTTGTTGTACAGACCTCTCAAATTGTTTGTTTTTTACCGATTGGCCTTCGTGTTGGCGATAGTAAACAAGCGGCTGCTCAATATTCATCAAATCTGCCTGCCTGGCCAGCCGGCTGAAAAACTCATAATCCTCTGCGTATTCAAACGTTTCATCATACTTTAATCCTGTTTTCTTAAGTAAGGTGGAACGGAACATCACAGTATTTTGGTAAAATGGCGATTCTGACGGCAACTGAATGGTGAGCCTTTTGCCATCTCTAGGTTTACGCAGTATTTTTCCTTTCCTTCCATTTTTATCTATTACCTGAATAGTGCTGCCAACTGCACAAATATCTTTATGCTGCAGTAAACATTCAGCCTGAATCTGAAGGCGTTCAGGAAAACATATATCATCTGCATCCATTAAGGCAATAAAGGTGGAAGTGGCCTTGGAAATGCCGGTATTTATGGCCATTGCGGTCCTCCTTTGGTTGTTTTTCTTTGGCGGCAATTGCAACAGTTGTATTTGTGGATGATGCCGGATGAATTCCTTTACTATTTCTGCCGTGAGATCGGTGGAACCATCATCTACCACCAGAATTTCTGTTGGAGGCAAGGTTTGCGAAAGAACGGATTCCAGACACGGCCTGATAAACGCCTCCACGTTATATGCAGGAATGACCACACTTATATCTGCTGTTCTGGTATTCATTTAATGCAGGTGTTGATTTAAATACTGAATCATTTCACTAGGTAATATACGCTGCAAACAAATATTAGATTCACAGGAACGGTGGCGGCATATGGCGCAGGGAACATCTGTATGGATAAATACCTTATGTTGGGAATTAGCCGGAGGAAACCATTTATCGAGATAATTTCTGGCGCTAAACAATGCAACCACAGGCGTTCCTGAAGCATAACTCAGGTGCATAGGACCTGAATCGTTACAAATGGTTAAGCGGCATTGGGCAAACATGGCTGCACTCTCCTCTACTGATAATTCTCCGCAGCTATTCAGAACCTGATCATGTTTCACCTCTCCCCAATCATCAGCATCCCTCTTATCTCCTATCAGAACAATATGATATCCTTTTGAGATAAGCCAGTTCATCACTTCTTTATAGTAATCAAGTGGCCATTTTTTCCTATCCAGTTTTGCTCCGGATGCAATAGCAATATTCTTTTGCTTATTGCTAAATCCTTTTGCATCCAGCAGTTCCTTTACCCTGTTTTTTGCTGCTTCTGTAACTTCAACCATATCGTTCCCGGCTAAGGCAACAATACCCGCTTCTTTCAGAATAGCCTTTAAGCGGTTTTGTTCATTCTCAAATAAAATATATTTCAACTGGGTATGTCTAAAGAGAAGGGTATTGCTTATGGTCCAGCCGGCACCTTGGGTAATTCCGGCAAACCTGAAATAAACGAGGTTGCGCAATTGGGTATAACAGGTATCAACATCCTGCGGAAGTTCCAGCACTGCATCAAATGCCCCCCCTTTTATCTCCTTAAAAAGTGTTGATGAACGGAACTCTGTTGTTTCTATAATATCATCAAATACGTGGTTGTTAAAAACCTGCTTAAATCCAAGTGAACTATTGCCACCGTGTGTGGTAAGCAGCACCACCCTTGCATCAGGAAACTGTTGACGGATACTTTTAAAAGCAGGTAGGGAACAGATCAGATCACCCAGGTTTCCTTTTCTTATAACGAGGATTCGTTTTGGATTTTTTATTGGGTCAAAGAGAACACGGGCCACCAATTTGAGGAATCCGTTGAGCAAACCATATTGCCATTTTATGGCATACAACCGGAGGGTATCAATAAAGGGTTTATGTTGGTTTGAAAATTTCACTTACCAATCAAAGTAAGCATAGAACATGAAGAATTACAACTAAGGCGCATTTTCGTTTACTTCATGAGGTATATTTTACCTGTATTGTGGAGTACAAACTGATCTGCTGCTGTATCACGTTTTTTAATGGTTTTACCTCCAATACGGCTAAACACCTGATAAAGGTAAACACCATTTGCCAGTCTGTCTCCGTAAGCATCTGTGCCATCCCAGGCAAACTCCGAAATATTATTACCAATTTTAATGGCACCAAATTCAGAGCGTGTTACTTCCCTTACAATTTTTCCGGAGAGGGTGGTAATACGCACCAGCAGGTCTTCAGGGGTGGAACTGCCTGTGAGGGTAAATACAAAACGAATATTGGTAGTACCAGGATTTGGATATGGAAAAAAGCTGGTGATGGTACTTTCATTCACTACATTAAAATCAATTTCATAAGCACTTTTTCCCGAAAGATTTCCGCTGGCATCACGCGCCTGCACTTTTAGAGTATAAATCCCATCTTCCAAACGGTTTGGTGCGAATTCTACCATGGCCGTATTTTTCCCGGCACTGGCAGGTATAAATCTGATTTGTGCCGACTCCATTGGAACCAGCTCAAAACTGCTGTTTCCAGGGCGTTTCAGAAATACACTAAAGGTAGAAGTGTCCTGCTGCAACCGGAACTGATTTTCATCTTTGGAAGTGATTCTTATTACCGGAGTTGGTGAAACAAAATCCCCGTTCATAATTCTGTAGCCATCAAAAGTTACATCCAGCAGTGGGTTCCTTTTATCTACATTTACCACAAATGGCATATTTAGAAAATTATTGGCAAACTGCAATTCCGGTTGCTGGCGCAAGCCATTTACAGAAAAAGTAAACTGCTGGGGTCCTTCCATATTGTATGTGGGGACAGATGTTTCATAAACCCAATATTCTCCACCCTCTAATCCATTGAGTTTAGCCGTTGAACTGTATTGTTCAATTCTGTTTGCATCTATAATACGAAGTGAAACCGGGAGGGAATCAAAAGCTGTTGCGGAAATATTCTGAAATGCAATCCTGAACTTTAAACTATCGCCCTGCTCCAGAATGGTATCGTGAAAAGCATAAGCAATCTCCGGATTGAGCGTACCTTCAGCAGGTGGCAAATAAGTAACCATCCAGCGCCCAAACTGATTGGGTGTCCGGTAAACAGAGTCAACCACCTCCAATTTAAGCCTGATATATGGATATGTTGAAGCATTTAATCCGGTTAGATTAAAACCGGAAAGGGAAATACCGGAGTATACCAATGAGTCTTTTTCATTCTGATCAATTGCATAAACGGATACTTGTGTAAAATCGGTGAGCTGATTTTCTTCCGATTTAAAATGAAAAAACAGGTGATCCCAGGATGAAGCAGGACCAATTTTATCAGAGAGCAGATTACCCAGTGGGCGCACACCAATCAGGTTATTTTTCAAGGTAAGTAAAACAGAATCGGCATCGTTTCTGGTATTAAACTGATCATTAAAAATAGTGTCTTCAATGGCTAAACCTGGTGCCTGCCCTTTTTTGCCGATAAGGCTGAAAGCCGAATAAAAACTGCGAATATTGGCTGCCTTTACCGAGCCAAACTGTGCCAGCCTGTCGCGGGTTGACTGCTGCCAACCTTCCTGACCGGCATTGTAAAAAGAGAATGCCGCAATATAGGTTCCGGGGTTTACCGAATCCAGAAATGCCCTAAACTCAGCTTCACCGGAAGGATTGGAGGTGATAAACGGATAATAAAACTGCCCGCTTGATGGAACATACGAACAATTAAACGGATAGCGTGGATTCTCATGAGGTTTTAAAGAACGGGCGTCAAAAAGAATGCAGATAATACCTCCGTTGGATGCAAACAAGCCGCAATTAAACGAGCCGGAGTTCATGAGGTAAGGAGCCTGAATACCCATTCCCGGATGCGACCAGCGTTTGTTCTGAATAATTAAATCCTGTTCAAATAAATCGAAAGCAACCTTTTTATTTGAGGTGTCCAGTATCAGGTGCTCAACTGATGCAGCATTGCTGTACTGGGTAAAATGACTTTGCGACCAACCTCCAAATCCATTTTTAAGATAGGTAAATGATGCTTCACTCCAACCCCCACCCTGATTTACCGGTAAATTAAGCCTGCTGCGCCAGAAATAAACCAGGGTATCTGTTTGTGGCAGCACAACCTTCCATTTAGCTATGGTACCTGCTGTTACAATACCAGAGGTTCTATACATGAGGGAAGTAAAGGTTGGGGATGTATCCAACTCAAAAATGTATTCCGCATTTTTAGCAAACAGGTTATTGTTTTGTGCCACCAGTTCCACCGTATCACGGTTTACTATAGCATAATTGTATGGGAATAGTGTTTTTACGCCAGATCCGGGAATAAAAACACTCAATATGGCCGTATTATTGGTTTCATTGATCTCACTCACCATATTTAGCGGATCAAGACTAACCTCAAAACTATTTAGCCCAACTGCTGCCGGGTCGTTTCCTTTGATCCACAGGTATGCTGTATCTTTATTAAACACAGGTTTAAATTCATAAACAGGATATACATATTTTGAATTATTCGGATATGTTCTGCTTACCTGAATCCTCACTGTATCATCCGTTGCCCTTCCAATATTATTTACAATAACAGCCACCGCAAACGAATCCATTTTGGCATTTACATCCCCTGGAGTAAGGTATAAATCATTGGAAGCAATTTTATAATCAGGATGGGAAGGACTATAAATCCGCACTGCCGGATCTCCCTGATAAGTAAGCTGCATATTGTGCATTCTGGTAATAACAGAACCGCCACCCGCCAATGATTTGGTTGCTTCCATCACCAGTTCGCCAACGGGTTTTCCATAATTAATATTTGTGAACTGCTGATAAAAACCTGTCATTTGAGAAAACAAATCACCGGTTAGGGTAAGGTTTGAATGAGCCAGCCACCCTATGGCACCTTTATTTGCCGCACAGATAAAATCGCGACCATAAAAATCTACTTCTGTAACCGGATCCACATCACTGGGATTTCCTACATTACAACCATTGAAATAAAACAACGGATATTTATTGGCATTGTTTAACTCAGCCAAACTGCCAAAATTAATATCAAGAACGGTAGCAGAGCCATGCCCTAAAAAAGTCATCATGTTTATTCCGTTATTGATAATCTGCATAAGGGCATCCCTCAGGTTCACCTGCTGTGGATCTGTGGTTGATTTATGATAAGCACTTACGGATGCCCCGAAATTTTTGCCCTGTATGACACCCGTATATCCCTGCATTACGCCTTTAAACTGATCTTGCTCCCCGGCATTTTCCCCACCACTGAGGTGTAGGATATTTTTGCGCCATGACTGGATGGAATCAGGAGAGGTTTCGTAAAACTGTAGCTTTTGCAGGTAGTTCAATAGTTGCTGATCGTTAATAGCGGCTATTCTTCCTGTAGGGATTTCTGCATAAAAACCGTTACCGTCAATACCTGCTGAAATGAGATGATCGGATGCGGGTACACCTAAGGCAGGTACCAGATTTCCATCGTAATACTTTTGGGTGCGCAGCAAACTGGACTGAAACCCTTTGCCTGCAAGCAACATAAACTTTGGAGGTGTGGATGCCTGCTGCACCAGGTGCTTTGATAATCTTCTTAAAGCAAGCGGGTGGGTATTCCCATAAAAATAATAATCGTATAGCTCTTCACTGTATACCTTTAATACATTAAACCGTTGCTTGCGAAAGTTTTCATATTGGGTGGCTGCATTATTTAATAATGGGTGTGTAACCAAAATAAAATCATAAGCACTTGCCGGATCAATTATTTTAAAATTTACCGGTTTTAATATAGAAATATTGATGATGGATGAACTATCAAAAACCACCATTTGATTGGCGGTTCCATTATTTTCCACGATGGCCTTACATGCACCTGCATCGTATGTTGCCAACACCCTGCGGTTATTGGTAAAGTCGTAAAGTACAGGCCTGGTTAAACTGCCGTTTCCATAATTTGAAAACAAGAGATATGAGCGCAATCCACCATGATTATGAGCCACTTTAAATTTGAGGTTATCTCCTCCTCCTAAATTATACTGGCGGGCGTAAGTAAACTTTACGTATGATAAAGAATTAAAATCCGAACCCACCAGCAAATCGTTCACTACACTCATTCTTACCAATGTTTGGGCGGTTCCTATCTGGCTATAATTAATTACCCCGTTATATTTTTGGGAGATATATCCTTTATATAAAAAATCTTTAACCAGGGTAAATGTTGGTGTTTCGGCCGGTGCAATTTGCATTTGCACGTGGTGGTTTACAGGTGGATTCCCAAAATAAAAGTCGGATACCCCGATCACTTTTATTTCTATTGATGGCAATGGTCCGGATGAATATGGGAATGGGGTATTTACTGTGTAGGTTTGGATTCCGCCAAGCCCTATGCGCTGAGCAGCCCAGCCTTCCCCATCGGTGTATTCCGATGAATTATATTTTTCCCCGGAGCCAAGGAGATTAATTCCATCGATATACTCTTCCGGCCTGAAATATTTTTCTTCATGCATAAAGTAATTTTCAGGGGTGTAGCTTCCATAATTATTCTCAAAAAAAGGACTCAGGCGTTTGCCCTGAAGAGAGGATGTATCTGGCAAAACCGTAAGAAAAAAAACAGCCGTATCTGAAATCAGGCTGTACCATGGGTGGGGTTGGGCAGTTGATGATACATATAACTCTTTATCCAGTTCTCCATCGTTGGATTCTGCATATAACTCAATAAAATCCGTTGAATTCAAAACGCCATCATTTTGCCCATGAACAAACACAGATTGCTCCACCCCATTTTTAAACACCTGAAACCTTTGCGGATGCAAACCGGTAAGGTTAACACCTGCTGAAACAAGCAGTGCTGAATCCAGGCGATAGACCCCGGTTTGGGCTATTTTAAACTTATAATAGGGCTGATAAGGCTTAATCCACTCAAATCCATATGGTTGAGCAAACAGCTTGCCCGATACCATCAAACAAACAAAGAAGAGGAAACGTATATCTTTTTTCATGAACGGTTTTAAAACGAAGAATTTTACCCCTTGGTATGCCTGAAAAACAAAGTTATCCAGCTTAATGTATTAAATCAATAGCCTGCCGGGTTTGTGAGTAAAAAGAGGGTAAATTAAAAATACTGCTTTATTTTTTGCAATGGTTTGAGCCACAAGGTATACCACTTCGGTTGAAGTCCAAGCATTTTCCAAACCTTTCTGTCTTCCAGGTGGGCTTTAACCCTGTTTCTGAAAGAACGGTTACTTTGGCCTCCTACGCGCATTTTTACCATTACTTCAGGAATATAACTGAGCTTAACCTTGTTCTTAAGGATAAGACGAATCATAAGTTCATAATCCGCAGATGAATATAGTTTGGTGTTATAAATTCCTAGCTCTTTATAAACTGAGGCATTCAAAAAGAATGTGGGATGAGGGGGCATCCAGCCATAATAAAATGACTTATTATTATATAATCCAGCCTTCCACTTTCTTATTACCTCACTTTTATTCTTACGGCTTACATATTCAAGATCAGTATAAACGGCATCAGTATCTGGTTCGTTAAACATAGAAGCAATTTTTGCAATTACGTCACAATCAGAATAAAAATCATCAGCATGCAGAAATCCGATGATATCACCAGTGGCAAGTTGTATTCCTTTATTCATCGCATCATAAGGACCGTGATCTTTTTCCGATACTACTTTTGTTATTTTATCCTTATATAAATTTATAACTTCCAAACTACCATCAGTGGAACCGCCATCAATAATTATATACTCAATATTTGGATAGCTTTGCGAAATTACGGATTGAATAGCTTGTTCAATAAATTGATTATTATTAAGAACAACTGTTATAATACTCACTTTTAGTGAATTCTCAATCTTAATAGGAGTTTGATACAAAGAAGTGTACTTTGAAGCGATTATATCCCAGGTATATCTTCTTAGGGCAATTGATTTATTAGCTTCCCCATTCCTTACACTTCCACCTGATTCCAATAATCTCCTTAAATCAAGAGCCGAAGAAAAGTAACTTGCTTTATTTTCTGTGGTTTCTCTGTTATAACTTACATCAAAAGCTAAAACATCCAAACCTAAATACATTGCCTCTACTAAGGATGGATTAGTTCCACCTGCGCTGTGTCCGTGGATATAGTATCTGCAATGTTTACGCAATTTGTTCAGTTCATTTAAATCATAGATAGAATCTAGAAGATGGATATGCATTAAGTTTTGATATTTTTCCCTAAGATTCCTACCATAATCACTCATATTCCAATTACCAACTATTACCAATTTATCTGAAGTTAATTGATCATATGCCTCTAATATTAGGTGAATATTATTTTCAGGCTCTATCCGACAAACTGTAAAATCATAACTCTTTTCTGTATATCGAATATCTGGCGGAGAAATAGTATCGCAATGATCCCCTCCATATTCAATAAGTTTAGGAACACAACCATATTCACGCATTACATAATCTTTAATCGCTTGATTATCTGCAATTAGATGATCTGAGTATTGAACTGCCAACCTTTCCGAAAATTTAAGAAACCGCTTAACTCCTCTACTCCATTTTTCGCGTTTCCACTCCAACCCATCTATATTAGTTATAACTTTGCGAAAGGGGAAAAGCAAGCGTATAAGCGGTAGTATTATTGTTCCTGAAACACCCAAAATAAGTAATGTATCATTACGTTTAACTGCGTGCAGTACAGAAATTATGTCGTACAAAATGCTTTGGGCACCGTTTGCATCAAGCCATATGTACTTAAGGCGGGCATTTTTATAATGTGTATTCTTATTCTTATAGGCTTTTGAACTGCAATATACTGTAATATTTAACTGCGCACCCTTATAGTGCACCAATTGCTCTGCAAGGGTTTCAAATCCTCCATAACGTGCAGGTATACCCACTGTTCCTATTATTGCAACCCTCATTAACTTAAAATGTTAATGCCAAATCTAAATTTATAAAAACAAAATACAAATTAGAAAGACTCAATACTTCGTAAGTTTTTTTTTTGCATAAAAATAAAACATCACAATAAAGCTGGTGGGCACATTCGTTTATGACTTAACCAACAAATATAATTATGGAAAAGCTAGCAGTAATGTAAAAAAGGACTTCTTTGCTTTTGGTGATGGATTTCATGATGATACTATCCCAATCCAAAACGCTATCGATAGTGGGTTTTCATTCCTCCTGGAGTCTATAAAATCACTTAACCTATCATGTTATCCACTCAGGATTTTTTTGAGCAGGAAGTATTGCTACCATTTTTGATCTTGATGACACGGGTGGTTTTAAAACACCATTAACAGGCGGAAGGGTAACAACGTAATAAGTAATTTCCGTGTTATCTCCTCAGCGAACAACGGTACAAACAAAATTGCAATTAGCTCATTACAATCCGACTCGCCTAGTGGATCAAGGGGATCAGGTTTTAAGTTCTCATATCTTGAAATTGGAAATGGAGGGCCTTCTGACCATCAATTCGGTTCAGCTTTTCAATTTTCCGACATTTTCCGACTATCTCTACAAAATATTGGAATTTCAAATTGTAAGAATGGGATCATCCTTTTGGGTCAAGTTGTACAGGCTTCTTTCTTCGATGTAACTTCCAATTTTTGATACATCATTCACCACAACATTACTTGACGATATCTCTCACGGAATTTATGTTGCCGGATCTGACCACACCGGAACAATGCAAATCCCAGAATCCGTAAAGTTTATTAACTGTTCAATGGTAAAGCATCAAATTGGGGTATATAAGGAAAATGCCCTTTTTGCGAGATACGACAAAATGGATCTTGATTATTGTCGGCTTTATGGATTTTATGTATACGCAGCAAATGGCTGCTCAATAAAGAACTCACACATTGCCGTTCAAAACGACCTTAATGCAACGTATGGGGTATATATCGACAATAATGATTCAGACTACGTATATGAAGTATTAATTGCCGACAACTATATTGTAGCTTATGCTGAAAACCATTCCGATTCTGTAGGAATAGCCTGTCCAATTGAAAACAAAAGAGGGGTAAAGATTACGGGAAATGAAATAAAATGTTTATCACCAGAGGATTCGAAGTTCCTTCATGGAATATACATAAACAGAACCAGGGATTTTCAAGTTTTAAGCAATACGATTTATCCGGATGCAAGTTCAAGTGCTGCTATATATATTGATTCTGGTGAACGTTTTAATGTATCAAAGAATCTTGTAATAAACCATGATATTGACATAGTGGTAGGTGCATCATACCCATATACAATTGAAGATAATGCATGCACCAACCTTAATATCACACAAGTAGGTGCTCCTCAGTCATTCATCAAAACATTTCAAGAGGCAAATTATAACAGAATCTTGGTTACACAAACCGGGGAATGGGATGAAGGCTATTTAAAAATTGGAGATGTTTACCTTTGGTGGGACGGTAGTAATTTAATGGGTAAAAAGAGCAGTGCACCTACCTCTGCCTCAGATGGAACTGCTATATTTTAATCTCAATTAATTCATTTATAGTATGCAGGTTACAATTTGCATACTATAAATGAATTAACCATATTATAACACTTTGACTTTATTTTGAAATACCTTATTGTATCCCTCTATTGTTTTTAATGCTGTTACTCCCCAATTATATTGATTTGTAATTTTTTGTTTAAAAGATGGATTATAATCTTTGAGATACGCTGACTCAATTGCCTTAGTAATCGAATCAACATTATCTGGCTCACAATATGTTGCATAGTTTTCAAAATAATCATATGTATCACCTTTTAAGGTGGCAACTATATTGCATCCGGCATAAGCAGCTTCCAAAGAAACTAAACCTGGGGTCTCCATCCAACTAATAAGAGCGTGCACTTTAGCTTGTTTGTAGAGTGCTGGAAGTTTATCATGAGGAATTTGACCTAGAAAAATAACTTGATTACTATCTGCTTCTTTTAAGCATTTTTTATAATAGTACATACTATTTTTGCTTGCTTTACCAGCCAAAACCAACTTATAAGGCAACTTTTTCATGGCCCTAATGAGATTAAGTTGGTTTTTACGGCCATCTATTTTGGCTGCACACAAAACACAACCTTTATATTCAGCAAACTCTTCGTTCTCCTCGACTTTATTAAACAAATTAATATCGACAGAGTTTGGCACCACCACAAAAGTTGGAGATTTAAGTCCCATATCTGCTATGACTCTATCCATTTCAGATTGAGAGTTTGGTAAAAAAACAGCTACATGACGGCAAAGCTTCTTTTGAAGCCTAAGATAGCCCCGTGTAATGAATACCCAAGAACCTTTATTGAATTGTCCTCTGATAAAAATCTTTATTACTCTTTTAACATATTCTGCTTTACGTGGACCAACCACATTATTTATAAAACCTAAAAGTCCCCCTCTAGCTTTTAAATCAAACTCCGTATATAGACCATAAATTGTTGAAAGAGCTACCGGTACTTTTTGCTTTACGGCATTCATTACCTGCAAATAAATCTCCTGCGGTTCCATGAGGTTAAAAACATGAACCATATCGTATCCTGTTAAGTCAGGTTCCGCGTCTAAAGAAATATCTACTTTAACACCATTTATTTCTAAAAACTCTTTAGTTTTTAAAACTTGTGTTGTATCACCACCTGGCACTGTAAACAATGTACTTCTCGTTTGAAATAATACTTTCATTCAGGATATGTTTTACTACAAAATTATAAATGTTTGCGGAATACTTTGGCTATTTGCGAGGAGGTTGTTCCATCTCCATAGGGGTTAACTGCATTTGCCATTTTACTATAAAACTCTTTATTTTCAATAAGTTGAGAAGCTGCCTGAACAATCCTGTCCTTATCAGTACCAACCAATATTGCAGTTCCTGCATCAACTCCTTCCTGCCTTTCTGTTACATCTCTTGTAACAAGTACAGGTTTTCCAAGGCTTGGAGCCTCTTCCTGAATTCCTCCCGAATCTGTTAAAACAAATTCGCTTTGTTTTAACAACCACAACAAAAATGGATATTCCAATGGTTCCAGGAGATAAACATTATTTAACTCTGATAAGTATTTACGGACAGGTTCCTGAACATTGGGATTTAAATGAACAGGGTAAACCCAGTTATAATGGGGGTAGCGAATTGCCAATGTCTTAATTGAATCACAAAATTCAACGAACTTTTCTCCAAAACTCTCCCTTCTATGTCCTGTAACAAGCACTATTTTTTGATTAATATCAAAATACCGGCTAAAAAACTCTTTATAAGGAGCCTGATTGGCATTAATAATCTCTAATCCTTTATGCAGTGCATCAATTACTGTATTTCCAACCTGATAAATACCATTCTTAAATCCTTCATGATGTAAATTTTTTGTGGCATTATAAGTTGGAGTGAAATGAAAATCCGCAACCTGCCCAATTAATTTCCGGTTTCCCTCCTCTGGAAAAGGAGAATACAGATCATGGCTCCGAAGTCCAGCTTCTACATGAGCAATTTTAATTTTTTTATAATATCCTGCAAGGGCTGCAGCAAAGGCAGTAGATGTATCTCCCTGAACAACAATAACATCAGGCATAAACTCATCCAAAATTTTGGAAAATTCATTCAATACACCGGTAAGAATTTCAATAAGGGTTTGGCCGGGTTTCATGATGTTCATTTGATAATCCGGTCTTATATTAAAGAATTGAAGAATCGACTCAACCATCTCCCTATGTTGGCCTGTGAAACAAGACCTTGTTTCAAAAAACTGAACATCTTCTTTTAAGAGGTTTAGTAAAGGAGCTAATTTTATCGCTTCTGGTCTGGTTCCAAATACAATCAATATTTTTTTTCTTCTATTTTGCATTTAATATATCTTAGAGTTCAATATGGTAGTTTCAACTTTAGGAACTAATAATAGGTTAAATAATACAACAATTACAAGAATTGACATTCCATTAAATAACATATGACCAGCGAACATGGAGTAAATAGCACACAACATCCAGGGAATGACTAGAAAAAAATTCTTGTTTTTTATTCCATTCCAAAAAGGAAATAGAAAAAAAAATAGATAAAAAACAACCCCAGCTACGCCATAAATAAAGAATACATCAAATAATTCAGCTTCCAGATAATATTGGCTGCTTCCTGAAGCAAAATTAAAGTCTGTAGCTCTAAAAGATTGGTATGCCCCTAATCCAAAAAAAATTCTAAAAACAGAGAACCCATCTAAATTATATTGCTCCAACGCATAACTTAAATAATCAATTCTACCACTTGTTAGAAACAGGATAAAATTGGGAGCCCTCTCATATCTGAACTTAATTACATCAATAGATTGCAGCAAAATCCCAATAATTTGATCTGAAAGCACTGAAATTAATCCAAACACAAGGAGAACTGAAAGAAGCTTGTACCGCCATTTCATATACCAAAACACCAGAAGTAAGTTCACAGCGGTGAAGAGTAAAGTCCCTTTAGTTGCAATTATATAACAAGTAATAATGGTTACTATATATACCCAAAGATCTGCCGTTCGTTTTCTTTGGAGATAAACAAATAGAGAAATGAGCGACCCCATTCCCATAACAGCACCTGCCCCATTGCCACTTGCTAAAAAACCTATCTTTCCCCAAGTTGTGCTGTTTTTTCCGTATGTCGAAACACCTAATCCAAAAATGGAAGGAACAATAATCACTAAGGCATATAACAAAACAGTGGTACGTATCATTATGAGTAATTCTTCAGAACTTAACCTTTGGGTATGAATAAAATTATATAACACCAAACAAAGCATTATTGCATAAACCGTTTTAAACGAATAATTAATCCCTACAAAAAAGCCAGGTAACTGATGATGAATAGCAGCATAACCAATAAACTCAAAAGTGACTATATAAAGTAAAATAAGAAAAATTACTCTAAATTGATTTATGGTGATGAAAAAGAAACCAAGACCAAAAAGAATCAGCCGTAAAACCACGGATGGCGACAGATTTCCCCCACCAACTGGTATTATATCTGAATATATTAAAAATCCGGTTAAGCTATCAATAAATGGAGAGCAATAAAAAAGAAGGAAAACGAAAATAGTGTATACAGAAACCCCTTGTATAGATTTCATTACTTTCTTACCTAAATCTGTTGGCTTATCCATTATTTTAGTTCCAGCCAATCAAAGTTCTGATTCTCCCATTGCATTTGCTTCTGATTGCTTTGCTCGTCAACCTTTATCTCTCCTTTGATCATTTTTAGCAAAAAAATCTTCATTTGCTCAGTCTCTATTCCCGTAAAGCTATGAATATTTTTTATGCCATAATAATCAATCAATTTTAGTAATTCGGAGCCTTTAGGGCAAATGTTTAATACACATTTACCTAGAATAATATAGTCAAATATTTTTGTGGTTATAATTCCGGAAATGGCTGGGTCTTCGGTATAATCATAGTTTTTAACTACAGAAATCAGAATATCAGCATCGAGAAGTTCTTTGACTGTAGCCTCTTTTGAAAGAAAGCCTTTATTTTGAAAAATACACCCTAAGTTGTAATGTTCAAATTGTCGCTTAACTATATCGCCTGACATTCCACAATAAATAAACTCAAGTTTAGAAGAGTCACTTTCATCTAATTTCGCTATGGCACTTAATAAGCCACTAAAATCAGCATCGGGATAAATGCTACCGGTGTAAATCAATCTTAGTTTGCTTGAACGAGAGATTTGCCGATGAGATTGTTTTATGCTTAACAACCAGTGCTCATATTTTTGGGAAGGGAAATTATATAGTACCCTTATTTTTGATGGCTCCCTTACCGAGGTTAATTTCAAGATTTGCGCACAACCTTCCGAGACTGTAGTGACTATAAATGCACGATCATTTACATATCTCTCAATAAAATTGGCAATAAACCTAACTGAAAAAAAACCAAGTCCTACAGGCGATCTGGCCCATAAATCTCTGTAATCCAACACTAAAGGTATTTTATACTTTTCAGATAATTTTGCTAATGACCAAAATGGTGTGTAAGGTGCCCCCGAGCTAAAAAGAACATCAACCTTGTCATTGGTTATAATCTTCTCAGCAATTTTTTTTACACCACGATTCCATCCTATTCCCCAATCATATAATATTCTAAAAAAAAATGCTGAGATAAGTTTACTCAATATTTTGAACACCTTATAATGATCCTTTTCATACAAAAAATTAGGTTCGGTATATTTAAGGAAAGGCACTCTATGAATAACTAAATTTGGATGCTTAATATCTTGAGCAAAATCCGAAAGTTGATGCAATAGATTTGTATTTGAATTGGTAATTATTGATACTTTAAAACCCTTTTCGAGTAAAACCTTAGTGTATTTTACACTTCTATCCGAAGCAACCATATTGATGGGTGGATAAAAAAACGCTATAAATACGATATGTTTCAATAAACAAAATTAATCATAAATATAAGATTTTATTCTTTCGCTAATTTCCCTAGCCGCCTGACCGTCACCATATAACCCAACCTTATATACACCAGGACTCCTAACAATCTGTTCCTGAATCGTTTCTATACCATCAAACACAAGAACATTCCATCCATTTTCAAGCGTTTCTTTCCATTCTGTTTCAGACCGCAGGGTTATACATACTTTTTTTAGCATATACGCCTCTTTCTGCACCCCACCGCTGTCTGTAATAACTCCAGAGGAGTATTGCTGAAAAGAAACAGACTCCACATAACCAACCGGGCTAATAAAATTAACATTTCTGAAATCTTCTTTATCAATACCGAATTGTTGCATTCTGGCGATCGTTCGCGGATGAACAGGAAATACAACCATTTTATCTAGCTTGTTAAGCGTGTATAATATTCTTTTTAATCTATCTTGATCATCAGTATTATAAGGGCGATGCAGGGTAGCGAAATAATACTCATAATCTACCGGACGACTCAATCTTGGTTTTATTAATTCCAGCATATCACACATTACATCTCCGCAAAGATAAATACCAGAATGATTAATCCCTTCTTTCGCAAGATTTTGAATGGCAACCGGAGTTGGGCAGAATAATAATTGTGAAAACTCATCGGCAACAATCCGGTTTATTTCCTCTGGCATTTCCCTGTTAAAACTCCTTAGGCCAGCTTCGATATGAATAAGCTTGATATTCATCTTTGCCGCAACTAATGCCCCAGCCAACGTACTATTTGTATCTCCATATATAATCATTGCATCAGGTTTAGCATCAATGCAGGTTTTTTCTATCATCGTCATCATAAGCCCCGTCTGCTCTCCTTGAGGTTTACTGCCCCCAATATCAAACAGATAATCAGGGGGGGGCATATTCAATTCATTGAAAAAAACATCACTCATGTTCTTATCATAATGCTGACCTGTATGCAATGTTGCTGCGTTAAACCATTTTTGCAATTGTAATTGCATTGGAGCATGCTTAATAAATTGAGGTCTGGCACCTATAATTGATATAATTTTTTTCATGCAACTAAATTGATGTATAATAACTCAAAAATAACGTATTGTTCTTACTCCATAAAACCAAACTACACACAGACCTAATGGCAATACTCTTCCCGCAAATTCGAAACGTCTAAAATTGCTTAGTTGTATTCCCATTTCAAATTTCAATTGCTCTTAATTGATTGAACAAGAGTATTATTTTTTTTATCATATTGACAAATAATTGGCCGCTTGTATCTTCCCTTTTCAGTCAAATTTGTTTGTTATAATTATCCTTTTACAAACCTATTCAGTATCCCTGAGAACAAGAACAACTCCTCTCTTTTAGCCAACAGGTAGACAGTAACCATTATTCCAGATACAACAAGACACTTTATTAAATATTTTAGGACTACTGCCTCAACAGGAATAAAGAATATAGCGAAAATGAGAACAATTGCCATAATACCCGCAATGAGAATTCCGTTAAACTTATAGGGTATCGGGTAATATTTTTGTCCAAAATAATAGTAAAACCCAATGCCAACTAAAAAAGCCATTAGTGTTGATATTGGCGCGCCAACCAGACCAATTTTTGGCAGAAGAAAGAGATTAAATATTATATTTAAAACAGAGACCAACAAATTAATTATTGATATTACTTTAGTCTTGTTCTTAATAAATAACCCTGGGGTAAAATTATATACTGACGAAAATAATGTTGTTAATATAATTAGAGGAATAAGTCTGTAGGATTCATGGTAATCTGCACTTGTAAATATCATCACCATTTCTTCAGCAAAAGCTGACAAAATGGTAAAAAAAACAACTGCACCATAAACAAATGCTCTAAATATTCTCTCAATAGCGAAAGGAGTTTTTTCTTCTTTATGGTATGTATAAATTAATGGAGTAAGTGCATTATTCAGTCCTGTTAGCAGAATTCCAACTATAGAGGCGAACCGCACAGCTACCCCAAACAACCCTAATTCTTCTAATGAAAGCAATTCTTTAATCAATACCCTATCAACAAAAAGAGAAAGGAATACGGCTATGCTTGACAAGACTAGTGGTGATGAAAATTTAAGCATTTCCCGTAAGGCTGAAAGTTTGAAACACAAGACATAGCTCTTTCTTGTGAAATAAAGGGCTGAAAAAATACCTATTGTATTTCCGGCAGTTAAGCCCCACATAACTCCGCCCACACCTAGGCCACTATACTTAACTAAGACTACAGTACATAAGGCGGTAGCCACAGTAAATAATAAACTTACAATATTGTGTTTGACCGCGAGAAGTTGCCATCTGAGCTGGCTTTGTGTAAAATAAAAGACACCAGATGTCCAAATCATTGTAATGAATGGATACAATTGACCAGAGGCATTTCCATCCAAAAGGGATGACAGCATTACCTGACCAAAAGGGAAAAGTAACAGCACAAATACGGTATAAATAATCAATGTAAAATATAAGGCTGTTGAAATATTAATCACTCTCTCCTGGACTCCCCATTCAGAATAAAACCGCGCAATTGCCTGATGTATTTCCAATGCTATTGTAAGGTTGATTAAAGTAGAGAATATGGTTAAAATATCAATTGTTCCATAATCTGAGGGGTTTAAATATCTCGTATAAACTGGTAATAATAAGATGTTAATTCCACGGGTTAGAAAAATACCCAGTGTGTATATACTTGTTTGTTTAAATGTATTAGTGAGATTAAGCATCTTTATTTAAGCAAGTCTAAAAATTTCCCCTTCAATTGACTATTATGTTGCAAACACAATGATTCTTCGCCATAATTTATAACCATTTCTTTTAAAATATGAACTAACTCATCTTTAGAGAGGCCCCACCCGTATAAATAACTCAAATTGTCAATTGGGGTAATCCAATTATCAGGGTATTGATTTAGAATAATTTTGAGATATCTATCTGCTACAGTTGTATCACGCCATTCTCTTTTCACAAATGCATTTAATTGTTCTCCAATTTTAATCCTTAACTCTTTATTGGTAATTAGGTTTCGTAGATTGTTTTTTACATTCTCAGGTAAACAAAATAGAGAAGGTGGAAGTTCATTAAACTCAGTATCCTTTTCAATGTATGAAGCATAATACCCTGAAACAATGACTGGTTTACCAAGAGCTGCCGCCTCAGCCCCTAGTCCCCCCAGCGCCATATCTGAGTATAACTCATCAAGGATTACATCTGAATCAATTATTTCCTTTACGACCTCTTGATTTGTTTTACCGGTTATTTCTACGAAATCAAAACTAAGTCCTTCATCACTTAATTCTCTTAAAACAGAGCGAAAAAAATCACTCCCTTTAGCCTTTGGTCGAGTTGGTGCATGCAATATTCTTACCTTGCCTGATTTTTCATAATTATGAATTAAGGGAACATCCTCAATTATTGTTGGAAAACCTAAATGCATTCCGGAGATAAAGTCCTTTTGGTGAAAATGAGCATGCTGAGGATAATTAATGCATACATCTGCAAGCCTTTCAACTAATATTACTCTTTCGAATATAAATTTATTTAAAAATGCGATTTTTTTAATATCTGCGCCATTCTGGAAATTGTCATCCTTAAAATTTCCATTCATAAATTGAGGTCTCGAATCACTCCCCAAAGAGACAAAAATTATTTTCTTTCCGAATAAACGTAAAATTCTATAGTCATAATATCTAAAAAAGGTAGATCCTCCTGCAAAAATGAACACGTTAAACCTTAAAAGAGCATATAAAAATGTAACTGGTTTTATTAAATAAACAACAACTAAGCAGAATTTCCCTAAAATACTTTTGTGTCTTTTATTTGCAAAAGAGGCCAATTCAATTAGCCAGTTAAAAAAAGCTGGATTGTAATTTTGGTAATTGGTGTATTTATAGGTGTGTGACCCTAAATTAAGATAGGCTGCATCAACACCATTTTTTTTAAGTCCAACAAATAGATTGGAAAAATACCCTGCTATCTCAATCACACCAATAAATATTCTGGGCTTTCCCTTCATATCAACCAATTAAGACAATATTTCATTTAAAACCTCTTTATCAGGAAAATTTACAAGCACTCCCATACCCTTTTGCTGATATACTACCATACTTCCCAATGCCAGAGCAGAAGCACCGGCATTTTTTGCCTCTTTTAAATGGTTTAACTGCCCTGCGCCTCCGTTTGCAATTACCGGAATGCGGAGTTCTGCTGCAATTTTTGAAATGATGGTGCAATCATATCCATTCCAGGTGCCCTCATTATCAATTGAGGTTAACAGCAATTCTCCTGCTCCGGCACTCTCCAATTGCTTTGCCCAACTAACGGGGTCTTTATCCATTTTTTGAGTACCATCAAAGGCATATACCTGATATTTCCCCCAAATGTTCTTCTTTACATCTATTGAAGCTACAACACTTTGCCTGCCTGAATATGATGCGATATTCTCAATAACACGAAGGTTATTAAATGATGCACTGTTGATGACAATCTTTTCGAATCCTATGCCTAAAATTTTTTTGGCCATCTCCGCGTCAACAACTCCGCCACCGTATGACATTGGCATAAAACATTCGTCTGCGATTTCCTTTAAAAGGTCATAATTTGGAGTTCTCTTTTCAACACTTGCACGTATATCTAAAAAAGATAACTCATCAACCTCAAGTTCGTTAAAAATCCTTACTGTATTTACCGGATCGCCTATATAAGCAGGGGCGGAGAATTTTACCGTCTTTACTAAAGCGGTATCTATTAACTGAAGACATGGAATAACTCTGGTACGAAGCATACATAAATTATAAAGCCGCAAAATTTTTAAGGAACTGCATTCCGAATTTATGGCTCTTTTCCGGATGAAACTGAGCACCATAAATATTCTCTCTGGAAACGGCTGAATCAAAAGTGACTCCATAACTCGTTTTCATCATGCTATCAGAAGCATTGTTCACTTTTACATAGTAAGAATGCACAAAATAAAACCTTACTTCTCCTTCAAAACCCAAGTTCATTGGAGTTTGCTTACAAAACTCAGCCACATTCCAACCCATGTGAGGTATTGCTAAAGAAGAGTCTATTACTGACTGAAATGAGCAGGTCTGAGCATCAATCCAACCAAGTCCCGGGAGTACTCCTTCCTCACTTGAATTTGTAAGAAGTTGCATTCCCAGACATATCCCTAGCACAGGTATTTTATCTTTTAGGGCCTTTTGATCTAATAACTCCCTCAAACCAGAGTCATTAATTCTCTTCATGGCCGTATCAAAAGCACCCACTCCAGGTAGAATCATTTTGGTACTTTGCGAAATAAAATCAGGGTTGGAAGTAATTACGCTTTCAGCACCAATTTTCTTAAGCATATTTTTTATGCTCCCAAGGTTCCCCATCCCGTAGTCAACAATTGTTATCATTGTCCAATCTAGTTATCCTTAAATGGAAAGCAATACTTTACATAAAAACTGGTTGGTACCAGATTGGCTTTGGCAAGTAAAAAGAATAGTGGTCTGAATAATTCAAATCGCCTTTTATAGGTTTTAAAATCTCTGAACGTTCTGTTCGGGCCGGTCATTACCTTGTTGTACTCCTCATCAGAAACATTGAGCCTTTTCTTTACATATTCTACAAGTTCAGGACTTTCTTTTATAGGTGTATTATATGTTTTAAGAGCTTCATCTCTATTTAGAATTCCGCTTCTTACCTCGGCTGCCAAACTCCAGTTACGTCCATCAATTTTAAACTTTACCGGGTGATACACGAGATGCGCAAAGGAGGAAGACCTGTTCTCGAGATGATGTCCGCCATAATACTCCCAACCTGTTTTCTCTGCAAGAATTTTCCTGGCAGATGGTTTAGAATATTCAATATACCAAAGCGGTCGAATAAACTTTTGACGATAAAACAATGCCCATTTCAAAAACCTGAAAAAGGTCAAATTTGGGTAGGTTTTCATCTTCAATCTGCCATACTTCCTATGAATATCCTGAATGTATTTTCCGTCAAAATAATTTTTGCCCATTGGGGAAATACCCTCGGCTTTAAAAGAATGACCTTCTAATATATACTTGATACCATATTTGGCTGCAGTACTTCTTAAAACCTGAACAAAAGCAATATCAGTAGCTGCATCGAACTCCGGAACACTTGCAAAGAAAAAAGACCTGAAAATATCATCAGACTCCTTATTATCAATTACATAAGTAGAAAGATCTATTTTTAGTGCCGAAGTTACTTTTCTAATATTCTCTGTGGCGGTTGCACTGTTCCAGGTATTGTCGTAATGAACAGCCAATGGCCTTAGCCCCCACTCAATAGCCTTTAACATTAAATACGATGAATCCGTACCTCCGCTCACGCCTATCACACAATCGTATTTTTTACCCTTACCTGTTTTCTTTATTTCCTCAACTATGGCCTGTAACGCTTTTTCGCCACCAGGTTTGCCTGTTTCATATTGCTTTTCTAGCATATCTATTTGCCTGCAATAATTGCATACACCTTCTGCATCAAAGTATATTCCTGATACGTTACTATCATAAATGCAACGGGAGCAAATTATAAAACCCTTTTGTTCTGTACCGCTCATTTTTGATTAGCCTTTAAAACCTCCTCAACCTGTGCGTTGATAAAATCATCATCAATTTCTCTGATCACTTTTGCAGGAGATCCTGCAACAATACAATTAGAGGGAATATCCTTCGTAACAACAGACATTGGCAGAACTATCACACGGTCTCCTATAGTTACACCATGATAAATCACTGAAGGCCCTCCTATGAAACATCCTTTACCAATTGTAGTTTTTTTACGGATAAGCAATTTGCTGTTTCTTACCCCATTATTAAACGTAAGGTTATTAAGGAAGCTTGTATGCGACCATATATATACGCCCAACCCAATACTGGTATGATCACCTATAGATAACCCGCCAGAAGCATCCAAAACGGCACCCTCTCCTATCCATACATGTTCACCACACTCCAGATTTTCTTTTGAAATAATTTTAGCACCCTCTCTTATGCGGCAAGTTTCCGGAAGTCCTAAAAACTTTGCCCGTTCCGAATCAGTTAGCACTGAAGACATCGCATAACTCAATATCTGGGATCTTAAGCCAGATGTCTCCTTATCAAAAATATCATCAATCATATTAATTTAATTGCAGTTTAAAGGCTTCTGCAGTTTTTGCAATACCCTCTTCCAAATCTACCGCTGCCTTAAAGCCCAATATTTCCTCTGATTTGGCGACACTTGGTATTCTGATGGCAATATCTGCTGATAATGGTGGATCAAATACAATTTTAGAATCTGACTTCAGCACGCGACAAACAGTTTGGGCAAGCCCTAAAATAGTAATTACTGCGCGTGCATTTCCTATATTAAAACTATGTCCGATTGCCTTAGGGTCTTCAATACAACGAATGAGGCAATTTACAAAATCATCAACATAACACCAGGCGCGTATTTGGCTACCGTCTCCATCAATATGTATGGTTTGGTTGCTCAAGGCTTTTTTGATAAAAATCTGAATGGCACCCTCCCCTGTTTGTCCAGGACCATACACATTAAATGGTCTTACTGTTACAACAGGTAATTTGTGTTGAGAGTAATAAGCATGTGCCAAATGCTCTCCTGCAAGCTTACTAACTGCATATGTCCAGCGTGCTTCACCAGCCGATCCTGAAACAGTTTGATCTCCTTCACGCGATTTGAATGCCATAGAACCAAACACCTCAGAGGTGGAAAAATCAATAAAACGATCTGAAACACCGTTTTTCAATGCCGCTTCCAGAGCATTTGCCGTACCAATCATGTTTACCTTCATGGTTCTTACCGGATCCTTTATAACTGTATCAATTCCTGCAATACCAGCTGCATGAACTACAATATCAGCTCCCTTCATAGCAAGAGTAAGTGATTCGAGGTCAAGTACATCTCCTTTTACAATCTTAATATTCGGATGATTGGCTAAACCACTATTGGTTAGGGTGTCTCTGTGAAAATTATCATATACCACAATCTTATTATGTGCAATGTAATGCTTGATAAGGGTGTTAGCGATAAAACCAGCACCTCCTGTAATAAAAATTACTTTATTTTGTAACATAAAACTATTTTAGTTGATTAATAATTTGGGCAATATACAGAATATTCTCGTGAGTAAGTTTTTCATAAATTGGTATGGCGAGCCCATTTAAAAAGGCTTTCAACGAGTTTGGATAAAGTTCCTTTGAATTTAGGTTATACTTATCTAAATAAAATTTTTGAGCAGGAATACATTGAGCTCCATAATTGGTGCCGATTCCCTTTTCTCTTAAGGTCATAATTACCTTATCTCTTTCCATTTTTTCATCCAAAAGTAAATGAAAGGTTTGCCAAGTATGGTTACGGTCATCTGGAATTGAAGGCAGCTTGATGCCAGTGTGTTTTAATTCATTAAAATAAACTTCCGCAAGCCTTTGTTTATAAGCAATGATCTTATCAAGTCTTTTTAATTGATTGTTAACCAACGCAGCCTGAAAATCAGTTAGTCGATAATTAAAACCAGCCTCGATAAACTCCATTTTCCCATCACTAATTTTTATTCCGTGATTCCGCAAAACTTGAATTTTCTCAGCTAATTCCTTAATATTAGTTACGAGCAATCCGCCTTCTCCACTTGTAATTGCCTTTCTTGGATGTAAAGAAAAAGATCCGAAAGTACCAAAAGTACCTGCAAATTTGTCTCGTTGTTTTGCTCCGAGAGCACAAGCTGAATCTTCAATTATGTGAATAGAATATTTCTCTGCTATTTTCATAATGCCTTCGATATCACAACACAAACCGAATTCATGCACGGGAATAATGGCTTTGGTACGTGATGTTATAACCTCCTCAATCTTAGAAATATCAATGTTAAATGTATCTATATCAATATCAACAAAAACGGGTTTTGCCCCAACTATCTCGACAACATTTGCTGTTGCGATATAAGAAAACGCAGGAACTATCACCTCATCACCAACGCCAATTCCTAATGCAACGAGTGCTGTATGAAGGGTTGCTGTGCCGTTTGACAAGGCCATCACATTATTAACATGTAAATACTTTGCAATTTGAGACTCCAACTCCAGAACATTTTCAGCCTGAACCAACATTCCTGATTGAAGGACTTTAATTACGTTTTTAATATCCTCATCATTAATATCTGGAGATGAAAGTGGGATCATTTTCATATTATAGTTTAAATTATTGTGCCAAGAATGTCCGCTTGAAAACAAAAAACACACAAGTGAGTATAAACCCAACTAAAAAACCGATTAAACCATTATTTAACTTAGACGGTTTAATAACCGATAACGGATACTCAGGTGAATCAATCACCTGAAACAATGGTGTTTTTGAGCTCATTGAGAACTTTAGTGCTTCCTTATTTTTCATTACTTCTGCGTACATCACACTTAATATCTGTAAATCCCTTTGCAATCTTAATTTTGTTAAAGCGGGTACAGACTTAACCAAACCATATGATTGGTCATTAAACATTGCTAAATCTTCTTCCTTGCTCTCCATTACGGATAAAATAGAATCCGCTCGTGATGAAATTAGTGCGTAATTTTCCGTTTCTCTTTGAATACTTTTTTGAACGTAAAACTCACTTAGAATTTTAACTAAATTTATAGTAAACTCTCTGGAGAGAACTTCTGATTTTGTTTGAACTGAAATTGTAATAATTCCCCCACCTTTACTTCCTACTAGCGTTTCCTTTGTTGTAGACCCAATCTTAATCATCCCGATTTGTTTTATAAATGCAATAATTGCATTCATCGCATAATTTTCTTGAAATGTTAACTTCTCCACTGATTTGGCAGTAAATTTTTCAAATCCTTTCAATATGGTATCTGATACGAAACTCTCATTCAACCTATTAACACTTATAAAATAGTTAATCATAAGTTCTTGCTGACCATCAACCTCTATTGGTGTAAGTAAATTTGTTCCCAAAATTCGTCTGGTAAACATCAAATCTTTTATCTTGTCCTCGTTTGGCCAATTGCTTTCGACATTTAAAAATTGACCTGCAAAGCTGGTGAATGCATTTGCCATTCCAACCTCTTTTTCGTTCAGAAAAAAGCTAATTTCAGCTTCATATCTTGTTTTTTTCAAAACTGAATAAGTAACACCCATTATTGCACAAATGAGTGCAGATCCGAGTATATAAATCATTTTTTTCTTGAGATAAATGATTATTCCCCTGATATATTCTTTTATGTATCCGATTGTTATTTGATCTGCATTCATAGTGTTGAGCTATAGACTAAAAAAAATTAAAAAAATACATCTCTATTGTTATTTTAACATAAGAATCTACAACTTGACAAACTGACAATTATTGGAATTGAACGAACATTAATAGAATTATAATCGGCAAAAATATCAATTAAACCTGTAAAATATAAATCATTCATCTTTATTATTCTACTGTTGGTTATATAAATAAGTGACCTGCCACAAAGAAATCCAACTACCCAAGGTATTCATTTATAACAGATATCACTTTTTCATTTTCATCACAATCCATCACAGGGCTTATGGGCAGGCTTATTATTTCACTGTGAATTTTTTCTGTAACCGGATAACTCATTTCCCTCCATTCGATAAAGGCTTTCTGCTGGTGAGGCGGAACCGGATAGTGTATAACCGTTTGAATACTTTTTGAAGTTAAATAATCCTGAAATAAGTGCCTGTTTTCCACCCTTACTGTAAAAAGGTGCCAAACCATATCGTTACCTTCATCTACAAAAGGCAAAATAATTCGTTCATTCTTTATTTCATTCAGGTATTTGTTAGCAATAGCCTTCCTCACTTCATTCTCTTTTGTGAGATACTTTAATTTGATGCTTAGAAAAGCGGCCTGTAACTCATCAAGCCTGCTGTTTAATCCTTTGTAAGTATTTTGATATTTAACGGTAGATCCATAATTCCTTAAGGCAGAAATCGTTTCAGCGAGTTTGTCGTTATTTGTAGTGATGGCACCTGCATCGCCAAGTGCTCCAAGGTTCTTACCGGGATAAAAACTATGTCCGGCCGCATCACCAAGACTCCCTGACGGTTTACCATGATGAAAAGCCCCATGTGACTGAGCGCCATCTTCTATCACTTTTAAGCCGTGTTTTTCGGCTATTTGATTAAGAAGGCTCATATTGGCCATCTGACCATAAAGATGAACCGCCAGAATAGCCCGGGTTTTTGGGGTGATATGCTTTTCAATCAATGCAGGATCAATATTGTATGTTCGAATATCCGGTTCAACCAATATGGGAACAAGGTTATTGGCCGAAATAGCCAGAATGCTGGCGATATAGGTATTGGCAGGTACAATCACCTCATCTCCATCCTTCATTACCCCAAGTTCCTTATAAGCCCTTAAAATAAGTACCAGGGCATCAAGTCCGTTTCCAACCCCTATGCAATGTTTGGTTCCGCAAAAAGCTGCATACTCCTTTTCAAACCTTTTAAGGCTTTCACCCATAATAAACCACCCACTGTGGAGTACCTCCCTGAAGGCGCCTGTTAACTCTTCTTCGTACTGTAGGTTTATCTTTTGCAGATCGAGGAATTTAATCATCTTATTTTTCTTTAGGCTCAAGCCCGTTTAGTTCATACTGCTTACCACTCCATTTGTCCACCAGATTCAGATTAAGTGTAATGCCTTTTCTGGTAACATAACCTTTATGCGTAGCCGGATGTCCATACCATAAGGTAAAGGCTTCGGTGGATTTTGACAACATGCTGCCGGCACCTATCATGGAATAGGCACCTATTTCCACACCACAATTAATAACGGAACCAGCTCCAATAGATGCACCCCTGCGTATAATGGTTTTGGAAAAAGCTTCCGGATATTGTTTGGACCTTGGTGTCGGATCGTTGATAAACGTTACATTGGGGCCAATAAATACATCATCTTCAATTACCAATCCATCCCATAAATAAACCCCGGATTTGATGGTTACATTATCACCAACAATCACATTATTCTCTATAAAGGTGTGACAATTAATATTGCAATTTTTACCAAGAACAGCCCCTGGTAGCACTACTGCAAATTGCCAGATACGGGTACCCTCGCCAATTCTCGTTGTGTGTACATCTGCCAGTGGGTGTATGTTCATTTCTGAGTAAAAGCTAAAAAGTCCTGATAATCGCGTATATAATCATCGTTGTTGTAAACATGTGATGCCATAACCAGACAAATAGCACCTGAAGAAAAATTTATTTCGGATGCCCATATTCCAGGTGGAATATGCAATCCGGTATAAGGCCTGTTTAATTGAACTATTCTTTTGGTATTTCCATCATCAAGCAACACTTCAAAACTGCCGCTTGCAGCAACCAAAAACTGATGGCATTCTTTGTGGGCATGAGCTCCTCTTGATTCTCCACCGGGAATATCGTATATGTAAAACACCCTTTTTATATGAAACGGTATTTCCCTGTTATTGTGAACAGGTGTAATATTTCCTGCCCTGAAGGTTATTCTGGGTAACTCAATAAGCGAACAATGGTATACACTTATTTTATCAGCCATTTACATCTCTTTTATATTGTTCATAATCCCTTTCATAATCAGAAGGGTCAAAGGTTTCTGAGGCAATGATTAATGCCAGTGAGTTGGTAGAGAAATTTTCCAAATGCCTCCAGTAACCGTTTGGTACGTATAAACCCATATAAGAGCGGTTTAGGGAGTATTTCTTTATTTCCATTCCATCGTCTACCACAATATCAAAACTACCCGATAGCGCAATGATAAATTCTTTGTTGTTTTTGTAACTGTGTCCTCCTCTTACTTCACCACCCGGAACATCATACACCCAATAAGTCCTTTTAATTTCAAAGGGAATATGATTTCCACCCTCAAAAAAAGAGAGATTCCCTCTTTCGTCAGGAATTTTAGGTAACTGTATGATGCGAATTTCTTCACGCATGGTAAATACGTTCAATGATATCGACCACCTTTAATCCCTCCAATGCATTGGTGGTTATCGGGGCTCTTCCTTTCAATACATCTACTACATTTTCTATAACGTAATGATGGTTCTGGGCAGAACCTTTGTAGGCACCATAATCGTTTCCCGGATTTGTAGGTGCAAGGGTTGGCATGGTATAATCTTTTACATGGCAATATTCCACCTCATTCATGTATTGTCCGCCTATTTTGATACTGCCAAACTCTCCGATTATAGTCATGCTGCTTTCTAAATTCTGATTCCATACTGCAGTGGAATAGTTAATACACCCCATACCCCCATTTACAAAATCAAAACTTACCAATCCGCTATCTTCAAAATCGGTTAGTTCTTTGTGGTTAAAATCGTTGAATTTTGCCTTAATATTATCAATATCACCAAACAGCCAATACATGATATCAATAAAATGTGAAAACTGAGTAAAGAGAGTACCACCGTCAAGAGTTTTGCTTCCATGCCAGCTTCCCTTTTTATAATAACGATTGTCACGGTTCCAGTAACAATTTAGCTGAACGAGAAATATCTTCCCTAACCTTCCACTCTCTATCATATCCTTGATCCAGACAGATGGAGGAGAGTAGCGGTTCTGCATCACTGCAAAAACGTGTTTATGTACTTGTAAAGCCTTAAAAATTACCTTCTCGGCATCCTGTTTATTCAGTGCCATTGGTTTTTCAACAACAATATGTTTTCTTGCTTCAAGAGCTTCAAGGGCCTGCGAGGCGTGATGTCCGTTTGGTGATGCAATATTTACCACATCCACCTCCGTTCCAGATTGTATGAGTTCTGTTAAGGATTGATAAAAAGGAACATCATATTGGTCTATATTTAACTCACTTTTATTTTTGATATCAACAAGAGCTACCAATTCCGACTCTTCATTTCGATGTATCATCTCGGCATGGCGTTTTCCGATATGGCCACACCCAACAACTGCAAACTTTATTTTCCGATTCGACATATATTTTGTTTCTTTAATAAATCAAAGAGCTAATTCATTATTTAGTTAGAGTAAAAATTATTAAGGTTAACGTTGTTAAACTCGAAGTAATTGCCAATGCTTCACTTAGGGTGAGTTTGGTTTTTTCTTCTTTAGGAGGAACAACTATTTCGGAACCTGCCAATACCTTTGGATAAAACTTATAAAACAGAAAACTCTTGGTTGCCTTTGCCGTTCCATTTGGATAAACCACGTACGCCCTTCTGCGCAAAGCCCTCTGGGTAAACCCTCCGGAACCTGAAACATATGACTTTAACCGCTTTCCGCTTTGATGTCTTAACCGCACCGGATAGAGCACTTCTCCACTCACTTTTACCGTTTGCATATTGGTTGGAATCCTGATCAGGTCGCCATCTACAAGCACCAGATCATACTTGGAACCCGGATTGTTCATGATCTTTTTTAAATCTATTCCAACCACACTTGCTGATTCACTGTATTCCCTGTCAATAAGTTCATTTGCCCTTGCTGTGTCTCTGGTTTGTTTAAGAAATGCATCCAGCTTTTGTTTTTTAAGCAATTGTTCTGCTGCACTTAATTTTCGGTTTCTCACCAACACAGCCCCTTCAACATATCCATTTGCAGTAATTCCTCCACTGCGTTTTATTACTTCAGATACCCTTTCATTGGTATTGGTTAGCGCATAATATCCCGGAGAGATTACCTCACCTTCCAGCACCACGTGAGCACTTTTAGTATACCCGGAAAGCTGATAGACTGATATCTGATCAAATGGCTCTAAAACTACACTGCTACCGCCAGCGCTTAACTTATCATCCAGGGTTATTTTAAATATTTTGGCAGTTTCTGCATTCTTACTAACGGTGTTTACCTGTTTTACTTTTCTTGCCACTTCAACCTTCGTCTTATCAGCCGATTCCTTTAACCCACCCGCCATTAAAATAAGATCCTCCACTTTCATATTTGCTGAGTAATCATATTCGCCTGGTCTCAATACTTCTCCATTAATATATACCTTATAAGATTCCCTGATATCAAAAATGGAATTGATCACCACCTTATCTTCTCTTTTTAATTTGATATCGTTTTTCCCGGCCAATGCTTCAGACACATTAAATGAAACCATTTCTGCTGTGTTATCCTCCTTTACCCTCATCAAGAACCCTCTTTCCATAAATGCGTCTTCCTTTACCCCGTCAGCCTTTTTTAATAGCTGAGATAGGGTAAGTCCATTATCTATAGCAAAAACACCAGGTCTGAATACGGCACCTTCTATAACAACCTTGTTTTCAAACCGCTCAATAATTTTATCAATCAGGTACACATCTCCGGTTTGGGGTGTAAAAACATTAAATAATTCTGATGGAACCTCTGCCACCTTTTTTTCCTTACCTGTTATTCTCACAACCTTAATTAGTTTTGAATAGGCTACATCACTAAAACCTCCCGAAAAGTTGATTACATCTTTTAGTGTTTCCCCTTTTTTCATTTCAAATATACCTTGCCTTTTTACTTCTCCGCTCAATTCCACGCGGGTTTCGTAAGGTGATATTTTGATAATGTCCTGATCTTGTAAGCGAATATTTCCAGTGGCATTTCCTTTCATTAAAAACTCGTATACATCCATAGTGGCAATAACCTTTCCTCCACGTATTACCTTAATATTTCTGAATGAGCCGTTTACTGATGGGCCACCGGAAACATACAGGGCATTAAAAACAGTGGCTAGCGATGGCAATGAGTAAGTGCCTGGCAAAGTGATTTCTCCAATGAGGGAAACCTTGATACTTCGGATATTGCCCAGCATAATATTAACACCTGTTTCTCCGCTATTAATGCCGGAATAAATACTGCTCAACTGTGTGGTTATTTTTCTTCTTGCGGCCTCAATGGTTAATCCATTTAACTGAATAATGCCAATATTGGGAATCCTGATATTCCCTTCGGGTGTAATCTTCAATTTATAGGTTGCTTCAGAATATCCGTATACATCAATAAGCAACTCATCATCAGGACCTAACTGGTAATTCTCCGGAGTGGCAATTTTTAGATTTGGCTCAAAAGTGAGTTGTTTATTATTAAACAGTTCAGCACCAAATATTTTAGAAGATACCTGAGATTTAAGTCCAACAGCCCCATTATCAGTATGCTCTGTAGCAGGTGCGCTTATTGATTCAGCAGTTTTGCTGCTTTCCCTAACTTTAATAATCCTGTTTTTCAGCTTATTAAACTCATCTTTCGACATTTTTTTCTGTAATGCGAGGTTCTCCAGTTGAATAAAATCCATCTGACGCGACTGCATCTGAGCATTTATGGAAGCAATCTGCTCATCAGAAAGCTCATCAATTTTAACCTGACCAATAGCACTTAGGTCAAAAGACTGGGATTGCCCGTATGCTTGGTGGGTGAGAACAAAAAAAGATAACACCATTAGCAAACTGCTAATCAGCAATTTATTAAAATTCATATGGATAATATAGGATCTTGTTTTTTTAGCAAACACGCAAAAATAGCATTAAATAAACGTGAAGCAAACCTTTGAATTGCATGAACCCGAAGAAAAGAGTGCTGAGTGATACAACCATCACCGCACTTTTGGTGGTCTTATCAATTCAACATTACCTTTTTAATCCCTGTTTAATTATATATTCGTCCCCGCTAAAAAAATGAAAAAATCTCACTTTCTCCTCATTATCAGCACGCTGGTATTTTGTACGAATATACTTTGGGCCCAAACTGGTGAAGTGAGGGGAATTGTTTATGACAAAGAAACCGGTGAGCCGATTATTTATACCCCCGTTTACATCAAGGAAACAATGGTGGGAAAAGCAACCGACATAAATGGGTTTTATGCGATCAATAAAATAAAGCCCGGACAATACACCTTAAAATGCTATTCCATTGGTTATGATACGGTTTCTATTAATATTACCATTAAAGAAGGGAATATTACCAACCAAAACATTTACCTCAAAAGAGCAAGTACCCAACTGAATGAGGTGACCATATCTGGTGAAAAACAGAAGTCGCAAACAGAGGTTAAAATATCTAATATCACCATTACGCAAAAGGAGTTGAAACAATTACCAACCTTTGGCGGAGAGCCCGATCTGGTTCAATATCTTCAGATTTTACCAGGGGTGGTTTTCAGTGGCGACCAGGGCGGACAACTTTATATCAGAGGCGGACCTCCTGTACAAAATAAAATAATGATTGATGGAATGCTGATATACAATCCTTTCCACTCCATTGGATTATTTTCTGTATTTGATGCAGATATTATCAGAAGTGCAGATGTATATGCGGGTGGTTTTAATGCCCAGTATGGCGGAAGAATAGGTGCCGTTATTGATATTACCACGCGCGAAGGAAATAAAAAACACTTCTCCGGAAAGTTTGCCGCCAACCCTATAACATCCAAATTGTTGCTGGAAGGTCCTATTTCTGCATTTAGTGAATCCAGCAGTGGCAGTTCATCTTACCTCATTTCATACAAAACATCATACCTTGATCAAACTTCCAAAACAATGTACTCTTATGCTGAAGAGGGAGGTGTGAAAGGGTTGCCATTTAGCTTTAACGACCTTTATGGCAAATTTTCTTATGTAGGAAATGGCGGAAGTAAGTTTAATCTTTTCGGGTTTAATTTTACAGACCAGGTAAACTACCCGGCAACTCGTTTCAACTGGAATTCATTTGGTATTGGAAGCAACTTCTTTATTGTGCCGGAAGGGTCAACCATTATTAATGGTGCAGTAAACTATTCCAATTATAAAATGCAGCAAAAAGAAAACGATAATGCTCCCCGTGAAAGCGGTGTATCAGGCTTTACCGTTTCCCTTAATTTCACCAATTTTATTGGAAAAGATGATGTAAAATACGGGTTTGAAATCAATGGTTTCAATACCGCATTCGATTATACCAATCAATATGGCAGGCGCCTTCAACAAGATGAAAGCACTACTGAATTATGTGGATTTGTAAAATACAAAAAGACATTTGGCCGCTTTATTGTTGAACCCGGAATAAGGGTACAGGCCTACGCTTCTCTTGGCAACAATTCTTTTGAACCACGCCTTGGTGCAAAATGGAATGTTACAGACCGCATTCGCCTAAAGGCTGCAACAGGTTATTATTCGCAAAACCTCATCAGTGCCGTTTCCGATCAGGATGTAATTAACCTCTTTTATGGTTTTCTTTCCGGACCTGATGACCTGAAGAAAAATGACGGCACAGATCCGGAACACAAACTTCAAAAAGCCATCCATTATATCGGAGGAATAGAACTGGAGGTAGGTAACCATGGCGAAATTAATATTGAAGGCTTTTACAAAGACTTCACCCAATTAACCAATATTAACCGCGATAAACGATTTGACAATACACAAGAAAATCAAAACAAACCGGTAAATGAGCGCATGGACTTTATTCTGGAAACAGGAAGTTCCTATGGTGCTGATTTTAGATATAAATATGAGTTTAAAAGGATTTATTTATGGGCTGTGTATTCTTTGACTTATGTTACACGCACGGATGGCAACAGAACTTACATGCCACATTTCGACCGCAGACATAATATCAATATTGTGGCCACCTACTCTTTTGGCAAACAATCAAGCTGGAGTGCCAACGTGCGATGGAACTACGGATCGGGATTTCCTTTTACGCAAACACAGGGATTTTACGAACAGCTTAATTTTAATACAGGCGTATCAACCAATATACTCAACCAGAACGGACAATTAGGCACTTACTATAAAGATATTAATAACGGCCGTTTACCTGATTTCCACCGGATGGACGTATCACTGTCTAAAAAAATAAAATTTAATGAACGTACTTCATTAACCGTGATTGCCGCTGCCACCAACGTTTACAACAGGGCCAATATTTTTTACTTCGACAGAGCCAACTATAAACGGGTTGACCAACTTCCGCTTATTCCCACACTGGGGATAAATTTATCATTCTGATACTTAGGTGCAAAATAGCTTTGGGCGTTAGATACGTTTAAAGATACTTTGCGATGACGATACATGTAATTAAAAAAGGGATGCCTTTGCTGGCATTTCTGCTGCTTTTTCATTTTTGTGTAACCGCCCAGCGAACCGGTGTGTATGAAGAAAACCTGCGCTACTATAACCGGGCGCTGGAGTTATTTAATAAGGAAAAATATGCGGTAGCCCAAAAACATTTTTTGATGTATATGGGAATCAGCAAAGATCGCGAAACCCGCATAAATGCAGAGTATTATGCTGGGGTATGCGCCATGGAACTGTTTAATGCAGATGCCATAAACCTGCTGAATAATGTAAGGATTAAATACCCCGACCACTCAAAGGCTCAACTGGCAAACTACCAGCTTGGAAAGTACTTTTACCGTTCGAAGGATAATAAAACAGCTGTAAAACATTTCGAGCTTACCGATCCTATTGCCTTAACACAGGAAGAGGCTGATGAGTTCTGGTTTATGAAAGGGTACTGTTATTTTAAAACCGACCGATTTGATGATGCCAAAACAGCTTTCCAGAATATTAAAGATAAGCAAGGCCGGTTTTACGATGCTTCCAATTATTACTATGGGTATGTTGCGTACAGACAAGGCAATCAAACCGAGGCATTAGATCATTTTCAGCGGGCTCAAAAATCAAAAGTTTTCGGAGGTTTATCTCAGGTATATATTTCACAAATTTATTTTGCCCGCAAACAGTACAGGGATGTGGTTCAGTTTGGTGATACCATCAGCAACAAAGAAATTATTTTTGATGTAGCAGGTATTGTTGGCCAATCCTATTACCACCTGGGTGAGTTTGAAAAGGCATTACCCTATCTTCAAAAGTTTAACAGCAACCCTCCTGTATCTAAAACAAATCAGGATATATACCGCCTTGGTTTTACATACTACAAAAGCAACCAGTTTGATAAGGCCATAGAACAGTTTGCTGAAATTGCCACCAATAAAGACACCACCGCACAATACGCCAATATGCACATGGCTGATTGTTATCTGAAACTAAACGAAAAACAGAAAGCCAGAAATGCTTTTGATGTAGCATATCATAACGGATTTAATCCTCAGCTTACAGAGCAGGCTTTATATAATTTTGCTAAACTCTCTTATGAGTTAGGAAACCAGCAGGATGCCCTGAAGGATTTATTAAAATATGTAAATACGTATCCTGAATCAGAAAATATTGATGAGGCAAAAACCCTGCTTTCCGCTTTACTCCTGAATACCCGCAATTATAAAGATGCCATAAAAATTCTGGAGAGCATTAAAAACCCTTCGCAAAATAATATGATAGCCTACCAGAGGGTATGTTATTACAGGGCCGAAGAACTTTATCTCAATAATGATTATCCTGGTTCGCTTGATTTGTTTACCAAATCGGCTAAAGCAGATTATGATAAAAAGTTATATGCCCTGGCGCATTTCTGGATTGGTGAGCTAAGCTTTAAACTTGGAAATTATCAGCAGGCTTTTGATAATTACACCAAATTTTCAGGCTTTAGGGAAATTCAGGACACCCGTTTTTACAGCCTTGGCAACTACAACAAGGGATATTGCAAACTTAAGCTTGAGGATTACGCTGCATCAATTGCTGAGTTTGAAACCTTTGCAAAAACAGACTACGCCAAAAACAATCCCGAACTGTTTACTGATGCCTCTATGCGCATTGCCGATTGTTTTTTTGTATTGAGAAATTATGAAAAGGCCATCATTTCATACGATATTATTATTTCCAAAAAGCTGAATGGAAGTGATTATGCCCTCTATCAGAAAGCAATGATTCTTGGTGTACAAAACAAAAATACCGATAAGATAAGTACCCTGAAACAACTCATAGAAAACCATAAACGCTCACCTTACATTGATGATGCCATGTATGAAATAGCCAACGTGAACCTGCAAACCGAAAACTATACAGAGGCCATCAGCGGCTTCCAGCATATCATCGATAATTTTCCACGTAGTACCTATATCCGTAAATCAATGTTGAATAAAGGACTTGCCAATTATAACCAAAGTAAAGATGAAGATGCATTGGAAGCATTTAAACAATTAATTACCAACTACTCTACTTCTCCTGAAGCACGTGAAGCACTTGTGGTGATTAAAAACATTTTTGTGAATAAGGGGCAGAGTGATGAGTACCTCGATTTTATTAAAGTTTTGCCTAATGTGGTGGTATCGCCCACCTACCAGGATTCTATTACGTATGAGTCGGCATTTAATTTATATAAGAATGGTGATTGTGCCAAATCATCAAAAGGTTTTGGTAACTACATCACCCGTTTTCAGGGAGGTTTCTTTATTCTAAAAGCCAATTATTATAAAGCCGAGTGCGATTTTAAATTAAAAAACTACGACTCAGCGCTGGTTAACTACGAATTTGTTGCCACCTATAACCGCAATGATTTTACGGAAAGAGCCACCCGACAAACAGCGGTGCTTTATCTGATGAAAAAAAATTACGACAAAGCATTTGAATATTATGCTTCACTGGAGCGTATTGCAAGCAACAGAGACAATATTGCTGTTTCACTCCTTGGGCAAATGAAGTGTGCCGGACAATTAAACCGGATAGATAGTGCTGCCCAGGTAGCAGGCCGTTATTTATACTCTATGATTACACAAAAAGAGGGGTTGCTGGAAGCACGGTTTTATCTGGCTAAAAACTATATGAATAAACAAATGCCCGACTCCGCCATTACCCATATTCAGTATGTATTAAAAGAAACAAAAAATGCATGGGCGGCTGAGTGTAAGTATTACCAGGCGGTTATTCTGAGCCAACGCAAAGACTTTAAAAATGCAAAAAAACAAGTGTTTGATCTGGCTGATAATTTTTCTTCTTATGAATATTGGGTAGCAAGCGCATATATCCTTTTAGCAGATATTTATATGGCAGAAAAGGACTATTTCCAGGCCAAGGCAACCTTACAAAGTTTAATAGACAATTATGACGGTGAAGACCTGAAAACGGTTGCCGCAGAGAAAATGAAACTCATTATAGCCGAAGAAGAAAAATTAAAACCGGCACCAAAACCGGAAGATGAAGAAAAGGAAATTAACCTCAACTAAGCAAAACACGAACATGAAAAAATATAGTATCATTCTATTGTTGCTTACAGGCGTTTTTATTGCCCGGGCGCAGGATACCCTGAGAACAGATGTGGTAGATGTGGTGAAAGCATTTAAACCGGTGCTTAGCGAAGCCATGAAAATTCAGAGCAACCCCAATCCTGAAATTCCGGAAGTAAACAAACCTGTTTTTACCTACAATATTCCAGTGCTGCAGCATGGGGTAACGCCAACCGTATATACCATAAAGCCTCTTTCTATGGGTACTTCATTATTACCCAAACTTAAAAACAACTATACACGGGCTGGTTTTGGCAATTACGCCACCCCTCTTTTCGAAATTTACCTGAACAGTGTAAGAAACAAAAACCTGCAAACAGGCGTATTTTACAAACACCTTTCTTCCAACCCAAGCGGAGACAATACTTTTAGTAACAATACCCTCTACCTGTTTGGTAAAAAATTTCTGGGTAAAGGAATCTTAAGTGCAGATGCCTATTATTACCGAAACAGGGTAAATGTTTACGGAAAAGAATCGGCATTAAGACCTGCCGGCAGCAATATTACCAATTTGTTTAACACATTCGATTTCAAAACTTCATACAGCAATGTGGTAAAAGATACCAGCAAACTGGGCTATAAACTGGAGTTAAAATATTATAACTTCAGCGATAACAGAGATGTAAAAGAAAACGACTTTCAACTCGGAGGCACATTTAAAAAGAGTCTTAAGGGAAATCCGCTGGAAGTATATACCAATGTTCAAATTGCAAGTGTAGGAAATGCCACTACCCTCGATCGAGTGTTTGTGGATTTAAACCCGAGGTATCGTTTAAACATGAGTGATAAACTATATGTAAGTGTTGGCTTTAACTTCACACTCTATAATGATAACAAAGGGAATAGCCCACATTTTTACCCGGTGGCCGAAGCCGGATATATGCTGATTAAAAATAGCCTGACAGCTTTTGGAGGTATTACGGGCAATCTGCAACGCCACACTTACAGAAGTATAGCCCTGGAAAATCCGTTTGTAAGAAACCTGCAGTTAAAAAATACGGAGAATACGTTTGAGTTTTATGGTGGAATAAAAGGCCTTATTAGTCCGCAAACTTCGTTCTTATTGCAGGCCTCTTTGGCCACGGTTAAAAACCTGATGTTTTATTCAGCCGATACCATGTTGTACAGCCAGCGCCCGGTTTATGACAATACCGTAGCAGGAGTAACCAATATTAAGGCAGAAATGAACCATGAGTTTGGAGAAAAATTCAGACTGGGGTTTGTAATGAATTATTTTGGTTATAGCCTTGGATTAAAAGCCCCATTCTCGCGCCCTACTTTTACCACCCAAACCAATATCCTGTATAATATGGCCGATAAGTTTCTGATAAAAGGCGAAATTTATACCTTTAACGCAAGAGAGGTTTTACTGGAAGAAACCCAGGCTGTAAACAAAATAGATGGTTTTGTTGACCTGAATACCGGAATTGAATACCGATACAACCGTTATACTTCCCTTTTCCTTAACCTCAACAATTTAACCAATAACAAGTATCAGCGCTGGTACAACCTTCCGGTATACGGATTTAATGTACTTGGAGGTATTACCTTTACTTTTTAAGGTTAATTATCAGGCTATTGTTGCATTTTTTTGTCAAAATGCCTGTGTTGGGTTAAATTGCGTTTCAGTAAATGGCAGAAAAAGACCTCAACTTGGTATGGCAATTTGTTAAAGACCTGCTCCACGAGCACGATTGTGTAATTGTGCCCGGGTTTGGCGGTTTTGTGGGTAACCGCGAACCGGCCCGTATTGATCAGGTTTCTCATTTGATTACCCCACCCGCTAAAAGAATTGTTTTTAATCAGAACCTGAAAAACAACGATGGGTTGCTGGCAAACAGAATTGCTGAAAAATTGCAGATCAGCTACACAGATGCCCTGAAAATGGCGGATGATCTGGCCACCCATGTGAAAAATGTATTGCAGGAAGCCAAACATTACGAAATCAACTATTTCGGAAATTTTCGCCTCAACGCTGATGCCAACTACGTTTTTCTTCCGGATAAACATAACAGCTACTTACCTTCTTCATTTGGATTGCAGCCATTTCAGGCTGAGCCAGTTTCAGCTCGCACAGCTCGCATTGGTAAATCACGCGTTTTTAAAGACCGCAAAGAACTCAAACATGCCAAATCTCGTGGCAATTTGTGGCCTAAAGTACTGGTAAGTGTATTGGTATTGCTTTTGGGTGTAAACGCATGGATATTCCTTTCAGACCACAACCTTGGCGACCTGCGCTTAAGTAATAATGAAATGAACCTGAGTTCCTGGTTTGATTCAGCATTTAACGATAGCAACAAAACACCGGAAGCAGCCCTTCCTGAGCAAGCACCTGTTATTGTTGACGAGCCTGTTTCTCCCCCACCGGCAACAGTTGATACCACCCTTGTTTCAAACCAACCCGCAGCTGATGAAGCAGTTGCTTTAGAAAATCCTGTTTCGGAAGACAAGCCGATACTGGCCGAAGAAACAAATCCAGAACCTGCCTTGGTTGATTATTACTCACATGCGGCTCATATTGCACTGGCCCGACCTACATGGATTTTCCCTCAGGTTCCTGCAATAACATCAGAAGAGATAGAGGCTATAGCTCCGGAAATTCATGCAGAGGCAGTAGTTGCCGACCCTGGCAATGAACCAACCACTAAAAAAATGCCTGCTAATAAACTGGCAGGTAAATCTGCTACTATTGATTCCATTTATTTTGTTATAGGCGGTGTGTTTTGTAAAGAAAGAAACGCAGTAAAATATTTTAACCAACTTAAAGAAAAAGGTTATCAGCCGGAATTGTTATTGAATAACAGGATTAACTGCCAGCGTGTAAGTTATGCCCGTTTCCCTTCACGCAAAGAAGCCGAGCAGATGCTGATGAGTATTAAAACAGGTGAAAATCCTGGTGCCTGGATTTTATCTCAAACCAAAAGAAGATAATTCCCCTTCTTACTATACACCCCATCATTTCCTGTGTGTAAATGTGCCTAAGTGGCTTTCCAAATTCCTCTGTTTTTTTATTTACTTGCCTTTGAATATGAGTTTATGATACAATAAGCCATTTAAAAAAGCCGTTAAGTAACCATTACATGATTCTATCAGCAGATATACAAAAACGTGAGCGCAAAAATAAACTGGCTGCCTACACTGGTACAGCTATCTTTCATGCGCTATGTTTATTGGGGTTGTGGTATATGATGCTTTACCCTCCCGATCCTCCTCTTGATGCAGGTGGTTCAGGCATGGCCATTAGTCTTGGCGAACCTGATATGGGCGGGCCTTCTGAAATACCGGTAGAAGAACCTGCTCCTGTTACACCAACTCCTGAAGATCCTATAGAAGAAAACCCGGTGGCTACTCAGGATGCAGAAGATGCACCGGTAGTGGAGGCTCCTAAAGAAACCAGGAAAAATACAGATATAAAGAAAAAGGTTGAACCCGTGAAAGAAAAGCCGGTTGAACCTGTGGTAAGAAAAGTAGATGACCGCGCCTTGTTTAAGAAAAAAACTAGCAACGCCACAGCTTCCGGATCTGGTGATGGAAATATTCCAGGCAATGAAGGTAGCCCCGATGGCAGCCCTGACGGTTCACCTGATGGAACAGGTGGAAACGGAGGCAATGGATCAGGCTATGGAACCGGTGATGGAATAGGAAATGGCAGTGGTGATGGCATTGGATCTTTTGATTTAAAAGGCCGTACCGTTTCCCGTAAACCAAAAGTAGAAGAAAACTCGAGAGAAACCGGCCGCGTAGTTGTAAGTGTAGTTGTTGACAGAACAGGTAAAGTAATAAAAGCCACCCCTGGTCAAAAAGGTACCACCACCCTAAGCCCTGTACTGCTTGAAAAAGCTAAAAGTGGGGCCATGGAAACCCGCTTCTCCACCAAACCTGACGGACCGGAAGAACAATATGGTACCATTACCTTTGTGTTCCGCTTTAAGCCTTAAATACTGATTTTAGTTACTTAGTTCGAAGTTGAAAAGTTCGAAGTTAGGAAGTCATCTGCACATTTTCACATCTGCACATCTGCACATCTCGGAACATCTTCATATTTGCACATTAAATGATCGGACACGCTATTAAAGCGATCTTATTGGATCGTTTGCCCGGTTTTGCTCCAATTATTTGAACACATTTAATTATCAGCTAAAAAGTGCATTTTTGCTGTAATGTTGAACAGAATCCCGGCTTTACTTTTTTGTTTGCTTTTGTTTACCCATCACTCATTTGCTCAGGGGAGTTATATTCCGCTTGGTGGATACAGCACCCATATCCTTGATCGTTTTGAAATTAAATCGGGAAAACTCGCTGAGCCGGTTGCTTTCAGTACTGCTTCCAAATCATACCAGCGAAACAGGGTGGCTCTGTATACTGACAGCTTCGCCACTTCGGGTATGAGCCTTAGCAGGCAGGACTATTTTAACCTTGCCTATTTGCAAAATGATAATTTTGAATTTAGCCAGGCTGAAAGTACAAGAAGCAACAAACCGGTTCTAGGCCGTCTGTTTAAAAGTAAAGCTGCATTTTACCACCAAAAACAAAACGATTTTACCTTGGTAGTAAATCCGGTGACTTATTTGCAGGCCGGTTATGATACGCGTTTAAAATCAACCACTATGTTGAATAACCGGGGTATTGAAATGCGGGGAAGCATTGGCAAAGGGTTTGGATTTTATACCCAGTTTAGCGATGAGATTAATAAAATAAACAGTTGGGTAGAAGATTATTATTGGAAAGACACCGTGATTCCCGGTGCAGGTTTTCTTAAAACCGATGACTACAAAACATTCAACTATGGCCTTGCCAGCGGTTATATTGTGGTGCAACCAAATAAATATATCGACCTTCAGTTTGGCCACGGACGTAACTTTTTGGGAAATGGTTACCGCTCTCTTTTTATGTCGGATTTTAGTCGCGATCACCTATTTCTTCGTTCCAATGTTCGCATCTGGAAAATTAACTATACCAATATCTGGGGGCAAATACACGATTATAACAAAGCCAGTCAGCGCAACCTGCCTCGCAGGCATTATTACGCAACCACATATGCCAATGTAAATATCACAAAAAACCTGAATATTGGAATGTTTCAAACCATCTCCTTCCAGCGAGACAGTGGTTATGCTGACGGAGGATACGACCTCCAATACCTGAACCCCATTATTTTTTACAAGCCAATTGAAAATGGATTAAACAGTCCTGATAAAACCTTGCTTGGTATAGATTTTAAATACAATTTTCTTAAACAATACTCGCTTTACGGGCAATTTGCCATATCGGAGTTTGTAATGAGCAATGTGCTTAAAGCTAATGGCTGGTTTGGCAATAAACAGGCCGTGCAATTGGGTTTAAAATACATTGATGTGTTTGGCATACAAAACCTGGACTTGCAGGTGGAAGGAAATGTAGTGAGGCCGTATATGTACACCTCATTTAATCCACGCAACGCATACGTTAATTATAACCAGAATATGGCTCATCCGTTTGGAGCCAACTTTTTTGAAGGTATAAGTGTGGTTAGGTATCAGCCTATTGAAAAGCTAATGTTAAAAGGTACAGCCATCATTGCCCGCTATGGAAATGATACCAATAACAGCAACTGGGGAAAGGATATCCGCCTCAATTATCAGAACTATGAGCGGGAGTTTGGAAACGTGATTGGTCAGGGGGTAACAACCAATTATTATATGTTTGATCTGGTGGTAACCTATATGATTAAACACAACCTGTTTATTGATTTACAGGCTACCTATCGCAAAACAGGCAGCTCCGAAGACATCTTTAATACACAAACTTTTTTTGGCGGTTTAGCCATTCGGTGGAATATCCCTGAAAGGCGCTGGGATTTCTAAATATCAGTGATCGAACTTTTCGAGCAGCTTTAACAATACCTCAAAATCTTTGGGGTAAGGTGCTGTTACCTGGTAATGTTTTTCGTTTAAGGTAAACTCCAAACTGCTGGCATGCAAAGCCACACGCCTGATCATTCCCTGCTCCTCCCCTGTTTTTCCATTGCTGTAATTGCGTTTAAATCTGGAAAGCATCGGTATTTTTCCTCCATAACTGGTATCGGCCACCAAAGGAAAATGTTGCGAAGCCAGATGAACCCTGATCTGATGCAAACGCCCTGAAACAGGCCTGCATTCCAATAAAGAATAATGGTTAAATGTTTTGAGGGTGGTAACAATGGTTTCAGCTTTTTTACCATCTTTTATATCCACCTTTGCCAATCCGTTTTTGGTAAGTGAGAGGGGTAACTGAATGGCTTTATCTTTAACCTGAAGATAACCTTCAGCAACTGCATGATACACTTTATCTACTTCCCTTGCTTCAAACATCATGGCCATGGAACGATAGGTTTCTTCGTTTCTGGCAATCAGCAACACACCACTTGTTTCCTTATCTATCCGGTGGCATAGCTGGGCCTGTTCATCATACCTTTTAACCATGGACAGTATACTTGGAGCATTGTTATTTCTCTCATCAAGCGATGAAATACCTGCAGGTTTATTAATAAAAATCAGGTTTTCATCCTCCTGTAAAATCATTTCTTTAAATGGAATAAATTTGCTCATGGAGGGCAAATGTACAAAAAGACAAAGAGGAATGGTTATGGAAGTGGGACTGCAGATTGATAACTTTTGCTGACCACCATAAAATCTATTGACCAGCGCTTATCAAGTGGTACATGGAAAGCAATATACATCGAAAGTAGTATGGAGGGGGAAATGTTCAGGATCGGTTCACTTAAAAAAGTTACACCATTTTTTTTCTTGTCACTTTTGTGGATTTGGAAGTTCTTTTCTTGCGCTTTTCTTTACGCAACTTAATAAAATCGCTCAACTCCTTTCGCTCTTCAGCATTCCATGGCTTGTCAAGAACGGTAAAGTCAACATTTTTAGGTTCTTTGATGAGTCCCATTGTTTTATTGTTTAAAGTATTGTTTCATTTGCACGTGCCTTTTAAACTTAATCCCCTTATTCTATCACAATATCATAATTACCCAGCAAACCAGCCAGGCCTGATGAGGAAAACCGGGCTTTTTTAATGCGGTTGCTTTCAGGGTTAATCTGATAGCCGAATGCGCTTACCAGATTTGCTTTTTCCAAGATGGTTTGCTCAAATACGGCTCCCGTTAAGTCGCATGAATCAAATAAAACACCTGTAAGATCAGCCTCTGTAAAATCTACTTCCAACAATTTACATTGGTTAAAAACCGCCTTTTTAATTTTTCGCCTGTAAAAAGAAGAGTGATGCAGGATGCTATTTTCAAAATGTACTTCAAATAAAAACTCATTGCAATGATCGAAGCGTAAGCCAAGCAACTTGCAATCCCGAAAACGGATATTTCTGAAAGCTGTTCTTGTGAGCTTTGCCAAACTTAAATCGCTAGAATCGAAAACACAATCTGTGAAAACGATATCAGACAAATTGGTATTGGAAAAATGGCAAGCAGTAAACGTGCAACCCTCATACTCTCCAACCGGTAATGGTTGTGTGGTATAATCTATCTTTTCAAAAGTTTTGTCTTCTGTATACATGGCGTAGACTTCTGTTAAAGTTCTTTCATACTCAGCTGAATTCTCTTTCTCACCATATCCACTTCGAGTACTTTTACCTGAACCTGTTGTTGCAATTTAACCACTTCATTCGGATCCCGCACAAAGCGGTCGGCCAGTTGCGAAATATGTACCAGGCCATCCTGTTTTACACCAATATCTACAAAACAGCCAAAGTTGGTAATATTGGTAACAATACCTGGCAGCACCATTCCTGTATGTAAATCCTCAGGCTTTTTTACATCAGCAAAAACAAACTGTTTTAATTGTTCACGTGGATCGCGTCCGGGTTTGGCCAGCTCTTTCACAATATCGGTAATGGTTGGCAGACCCGCTTTTTCAGTTACGTATTGTTGAGGAACAATTTTTTTACGCAGGCTTTCGTCTTTAATTAAATCAGCTACATTACAGCCCAGGTTTTTAGCCATGCTGTTTACTATATCGTAGCTCTCCGGATGCACCGCACTATTATCCAATGGATTTTTAGCTGAAGGAATGCGCAAAAATCCGGCACATTGTTCAAAGGCTTTCTCACCCAGGCGGCTTACTTTTTTTAATTGGGCCCTGCTGGTAAAGGCACCGTTCTCATTTCTGTAATTTACAATATTTTGTGCCAGTTGCGGACCCAAACCAGAAACATAAGTGAGCAAACTTTTACTGGCCGTATTTACGTTTACTCCTACATTATTTACACAACTCTGTACCACGGTATCAAGGCTTTGTTTTAACTTGTATTGATCCACATCATGCTGGTATTGGCCAACACCAATTGATTTCGGATCAATCTTTACCAGCTCTGCCAGCGGATCTGCAAGCCTGCGGCCTATCGACACCGCTCCGCGCACGGTTACATCTTTATCCGGAAACTCTTCCCTTGCTACTTCGGATGCCGAATAAACGGAGGCACCACTTTCATTTACCATATAAATTTCGGGCTGATTGGCAAAGGTCATTGCCCGCACCAGTTCTTCTGTTTCGCGACCGGCTGTTCCGTTTCCAATGGCAATGGCTTCAATCTGATAATCTTTTACCAACCTTTTAATGGTTTCCATAGAACCACGCACATCACGCTGCGGCTCATGCGGGTAAATAATTTCATCGGCAAGCAATTTTCCCTCTTCGTTTAAGCATACCACTTTGCACCCCGATCTGAAACCCGGATCCAGTGCCAGTATCCGTTTGCTTCCAAGTGGTGCCGACAATAATAGTTGCCTCAGGTTTTCTGCAAATACCTGAATGGCCTGCTCATCGGCGCTGGCTTTTGCCAATGCCCTGAACTCGTTTTCTATAGAAGGAGCCAGCAGGCGGTCGTAACTTTCTTCAATGGCAATAACCAACTGCTCACTGGAAGGGGTATTGCGTTTTATGAACAACCGTTCCAGTCTTTCGAGGGTGAGGTCTATATCGGGTTCAATATTCAGGCGTAAAAACCCTTCATCCTCTCCCCTGAACATAGCCAGCAAGCGGTGAGAAGGACATTTTTTCAAGGTTTCGTCAAAATCAAAATAATCCTGGTATTTGTTGCCGGCCTCTTCTTTCCCTTTGGCCACTTTGGTATAAATAACAGCTGTTTTTTCAAACTGCATCCGCACTATTCCCCTGGCCATTTCATTTTCATTTATCATCTCGGCTAAAATATCCCTTGCTCCTTCCAGGGCATCTTCCTCGGTTGTTACCGCATCCGTCAGGTATTTGGAAACCTCTGCAGATACATCTCCATTTGTTTCTTTTAGCAACCATTCTGCCAATGGCTCCAGTCCCTTTTCTCTGGCAATGGTAGCACGCGTTTTGCGCTTCGGTTTATATGGCAGGTATATATCCTCCAATACCAGGTGATCCCAACACTCGTTAATTTTTTGCTCGAGTTCGGGTGTTAATTTTCCCTGCTCTCCAATAATTTCCAGTATATATGTTTTGCGGCTGATGAGTTCACGGTATCGGTTGGAGGCAAGCCTGATGGTTTCTATCTGCACCTCATCCATTCCGCCTGTAGTTTCCTTTCTGTAACGGGAAATAAAAGGAACCGTTGCTCCTTCATCAATCAAATCAATAGTTGCTTTAATAAAACGCGGAGAAAGATTCAATTCCGCTGATATCAGTTGTTCAATCATAAGTGCCGCAATATAAGCGGGTCAAACAAGGCTATATTCACAGGTTTTACCATGCTAATAAGCAGAAAAACTGCATGTAAGGAGATTATTCACATCCTGACGCTTCCTATCCGGGCTTTTCCCATAAAAAAACACTGCCATTTCTGCCGATTACTAAACACAAGATTTTCAACTAACTACGTGAGGGAATGGTTATTGTTTATAAAATTGGCATAACCTCAGAAGAGGGAAATTTAGTTTTACATCAAAAAATAAGAATCATCATATTATGTCATCACCTACTGAAACCATTGAGTGTTTAATTATTGGAAGCGGACCCGCAGGATATACCGCAGCAATTTATGCCGCCCGTGCAGATATGAAACCGGTTATGTATGCCGGAATGCAGCCGGGAGGCCAGCTAACCATTACTACTGACGTTGAAAACTATCCAGGCTATCCGGAAGGAATAATGGGCCCTGAAATGATGGAATTATTCCGCAAACAGGCTGAACGTTTTGGAACAGATGTGCGTTATGGTATGATTACCAAAGTAGATTTTTCTAAAAGACCTTTTAAGATTGAAGTTGACGAGAGCAAAGAAATTATAGCAGAAACAGTCATCATCGCAACCGGAGCATCAGCAAAATGGTTGGGCATTCCATCGGAAGAAAAATTAAATGGAAGAGGTGTTTCTGCCTGTGCCGTATGTGATGGTTTCTTTTTCAGAGGCAAAGATGTAGCTATTGTTGGTGCCGGTGATACTGCCTGTGAAGAAGCCAGCTACCTCGCAAAAATTTGTAACAAAGTATATATGCTGGTTAGGCGTGATGAATTCCGCGCCTCTAAAGCCATGCAAACGCGTGTTCTTACCACTCCAAATATTGAAGTGCTTTTCAGTACAGAAACAGATGAAATATTGGGCGACAATAAAGTGGAAGGTGTGCGTGTAAAGAACAGCGTTTCTGGTGAAACGAGGGAATTGGCTATTCAGGGATTTTTTGTGGCTATTGGTCACCAACCTAATACAGGTGTTTTTAAAGGCTGGATTGATATGGATGAGACCGGTTATATTAAAACCATTCCGGGAACCAGTAAAACCAATATTGAAGGAGTGTTTGCCTGCGGAGATGCTCAGGATAAAGTGTACAGGCAGGCTGTAACAGCAGCCGGATCGGGTTGTATGGCAGCGCTTGATGCTGAACGTTTTCTGGCTGCAAACGCACATGCAGTTGCATAGAAAAAAACGGCTCTAACCCTTTAACATCCTATGAAAAACCTGTTGGTGATATTGATGCTGGTAACAATGCATGCCAGGGCACAACAAAGTTGTTGTATGCTTTCTGTGCATGCTCAAAATACCATGCTGGCAGGTAACAAGGATTTCACCGTAGCACACCTCGAACCGCTTCCTTTTATATTAGATCATCAAAAGGGAACCACTATTACATACAAAACAAAAGACAGCATTGATGCAACTGCATATGAGATAAAGGCAAAAGTCAAAAGCAATAAGTATCTTCTTGTTTTTCATGAATGGTGGGGCTTGAACGATTATATAAAAAGAGAAGCCGATCGTTTGTACGATTCATTAAACGGACAGGTTACTGTGTTGGCTGTTGACTTATATGATGGCAAAGTAGCCAATACCCGCGAGGAGGCTCAAAAACTTATGCAGGGAATGGTGGAAGCACGCAGCGTTTCTATTGTGATTGGCGCATTCGGCTATATCGGGTCAGCTGCTCAGGTGGCTACACTTGGCTGGTGCCTTGGAGGTGCATGGTCGTTACAGGCCACCCTTGCCAGGGTAAATCAGGTAAAGGCATGTGTTATATATTACGGAATGCCTGAGATGGATGATAAAAGGTTGAGAACACTAAACTGCGAAGTGCTTGGTATTTTTGGTACAGAGGATAAATTTATACATCCTGAAATTGTAGCCCGATTTGAAGAACGGATGAAACTGGTTGGCAAAAAACTGACGGTTTACAATTACCAGGCAAACCACGCCTTTGCAAACCCCAGCAATCCGGGACATAACGCAGCCGCCACAAACGATGCTTTACAAAAAACCACTACTTTTCTCAAACAACACCTGCAAATTCAATGAACTGGAATAACCTCATATCAGCAGCACAACTCGAAGATATTATCCATTCATCTTTTGAACAGCCCCAGGTTTTATTTAAGCACAGCACCCGCTGTTCTATCAGCAATGCCGCTTTGGGTCGCCTCGAAAGAAACTGGAAAAACGAAGAATTTTCGGGCATTACCACTTATTACCTTGATCTGTTAAAGTACAGGGATGTTTCAAACGCCATAGCTGAGCGTTTTCAAATAGCGCATGAGTCGCCACAGGTTTTGGTTATTAAAAACGGCATTTGTATTTACCATGTTTCTCATACCGAAATTGATTACCACGACCTGAAAGATGCTGCTCATTTAATCAATTGAAGGAGCTACCAATAGCACTTCTTCCTTATCCACTATTACCTGACCGGGTTCCAGCCCTTTAGGTTTGCGTACAAATTTTTTATGCGTATAACTAACAGGGACCAATGCACTTCCTTTTAATTTAGAATAATATGCCGCCACAGATGCCGCATATTGAATAACCTGTTGCGGAAAAACCTGACCCTGGTGTTTAATTACTACATGCGAACCACTTACATCTTTTGCATGGAGCCACAAATCATTTTTGTGGGCATATTTGGTGGTAAGTAAATCATTGTTGGCTGCATTTTTTCCTACCCAAATGGTAAATCCATCTTTCAAAAAAACTTTAAACGGAACGATTTCTTCCTTTTTGATTTTTTCTTTAATAAATGGTTTCAAAACTTTCATTTCCTGCGCCTCCATTACCATGGCGAGGTCGTACTCCAATTTGGTTAGCCTTTCCATGGCATGTAGTATTTTGCCATTCAGTTCTTCTGTTTCTTTTTTCCTGTTGCGGCTTTTCCTATAATAATATGCCGCATTTTCCTGGGGGCTTAAATCCTTTTTCAGTTTAATCTCCACATCTGTCTGGTGATAAAAATCAAACAGGTTTACCTTCTCCGCACCGGCCGGGATAATATGCATATTGGCCATAATAATATGACCGGTTTCTTCAGGGGTGATTTCATTTTCCTTCACTTCCAGCTGCGCTTCACTCTTTTGAATAAGAGCCTTTGTTTTTTTTACTTCTGCTTTAATTGCTTGCAGAACCCCGGCTTTTAAATGTGCAAAATGCAGGTAGGCCAGGTTTAAACGGGCAAACTGATTCAACCCGTCAAACACGTTTTGTGTAAAATACACCTGCTGATCGGCTTTAGATAAAACCAGGGAATAAGGCAACTGTTGGTTACCTGTTTTGATTATTCCAAATTCGCCATCCACAACCGGTTCTGTTTCTATCTTGTTTTTTATCTGTTCATTTACCTGATAAAAATCTTCCGGTTTCAGTTGGTGGTCGTTATTGATCTGAGGCCTGAATAAATCATCCAACTCCCCGTGCTGAAACAGGATTACGTTGACAAGCGCATCATACATTTTAAAAACAAGAATGGCCTCGTGTTCAAACCGGATTTCAAAAGAACGGTTGTACGGGTGTTGCTGAACCGAGTCTATATGTTTGTTGTAAATAGAAGTAAAAATAGCCTGGGCATTGGGGGGCCGTTTTATCTCTTCATCTCCAAAGAGCAAAAAACAATGGTTATTTCTTAATACCACTTTTATGCTTAGCGTTAGCGCATCTGAAGCGAACAACAGAAACAGTTCTTCTTTACTTAAGGTATATGCATCCTTTAATACCGCACCGGAAAGTTTGTGCAACAGGGCAGCACTTAACTGCCTGATGGTATGATAATGTTGATGCATGGATATTAAAATGAAAGCTCTAATCCATCGTAAGCCAGATGGATACCGGATGGTAATTCTTTTTCCAGTTCTGTGGTAAGCCCAAGCTGGTGGCTGATATGGGTAAGGTAAGCTTTTCTGGGTTTAATCTCCTGAATCAGTTCAATGGCTTCAGATAAGGAAAAATGAGAAATATGAGGTTCACGCCTCAATGCATTTAATACCAGGGTATCGCATCCTATTATTTTTTGTTTCTCCTCCCTTGAAATAAAATTGGCATCGGTGATGTATACAAAATCATCAAAACGAAAGCCCAAAACAGGTAGTTTATAATGTAATACTTCAATGGGGGTAATCTGAAAACCATCAACCTCAAAGGGTTCGTTTGAGATGCGGTTTAATTCCACATCGGGAACACCGGGATATTTTTCTACGGAAAAAATATAATGGAATTCCGTTTTCATTTGCCGCTCTACCCTTTCATCACAATACACACGTACAGCAGATTTCATACGAAAATTAAAACCACGTATATCGTCCATACCGGCCAGGTGATCTTTATGGCCGTGAGTAAACACCAATGCATCGAGTTTTTTTATTCCGGTGCGCAACATTTGCTGCCTGAAATCGGGCCCGGAATCTACCACGATATTTTTTCCGTTTTTTTGAACAAGTATAGAAGAACGTAATCTTTTATCACGCGGATCAGCCGAGGCGCAAACCTTGCAATCGCAAGCTATAAGCGGCACACCCTGAGAAGTTCCCGTACCTAAAAAAGTTACTTTCACTGTTGTCTACAAATTATCTTTAAAATAGTTGGCCACTTTCTGCATCAGGTGCACGCGGTCTTTTCCGGTTACGTTGTGCTTGTGTCCGGGATAAACAAAATAATCAACCTGAACACCCTCATCCACACATTTTTTCAAATAGGTTAATGTGTGCTGCCAAACCACCACATCATCTTCTGTACCATGGATAAGAAGTAATTTCCCTTTAATATTTTTAACATAATTCGTCAAATCTGCGTCTTCATAACCCTGTGGATTTTGCTGAGGTGAATCCATATACCTTTCTGTATACATAATTTCATACATTCTCCAGTCGATTACCGGACCTCCGGCAACACCAGCCTTAAACACATCAGAGCGGCTCATTAATCCGGTAGACATAAATCCACCAAAACTCCATCCAAAAACGCCCATACGTGAAGCATCTATGTACGATTGTTTTTTCAGAAACTCCACACCTTTGAGCTGGTCATTGCGTTCAACGGTTCCAAAGTTTCTGTGTGTGGCCTGTTCAAACTCCATACCCCTGAAAGACGATCCGCGGTTATCCATGGTAAATACCACAAATCCCTGTTGTGCCATATAGTATAGCCACATATCGGCACCACCCAGCCAGCTATTGGTAATCATTTGTGCATGCGGACCACCATAAACATAAACCACAACCGGGTATTTGCGTGTAGAATCAAAATCAGGAGGATAAAACATCCGGCAATTAAGTGAGGTCTTATTGTCGTCAGCTATCAGGTTAAACAAACGGATACCACAGGCCTTATAATCCATCATCGGATTTTGTGCCTGTTGCAGAATGGTTATTTCAGCTCCGTCACTTTTCATTAATGTTGTTCTTCTTGGCATGGTGGTGCTTGAGTAAGAATCAAGCACAAACATTCCATCGGAACTTACTGATGCGGTATGAACACCTTTATTACGGGTAATCTGGGTAATTTTTCCGGTTGCTATTTCTGCTGAAAACAGTTGACGCTCCAATCCATCTTCGCTGGCCTGCATATAGTATACTATTGTTTTGGCCTGGTTGAAACCCAACAGTTCTGTTACATCTCCTTTGCCTTTGGAAAGCATTCTCAATACTTTTCCATTGTGATCCATCAGGTACAAATGGTTAAAACCATCGCGCTCACTAAACCAGATAAACTCTTTGATATTCAAAGGAAAAACCGGACCATGTTCGGGCTCCACGTATTTGCTGCTTGTTTCTGTTATCAGTGTTTTAATAAACTTACCCGTGCGGCCATCATATTTGTTCAGCTTCATTTCATTCTGATCCCGGTTTACAATAGCAATAAACAGGTATTCATCATCAGGGCTCCATGAAACATTGGTAAGGTACTGCTCATCCGGTGTTCCTGTTTCTACCATATAACTCAGGCGTTTTCCTGTATCGTAGATATATACTTTTGCATGATGACTGGTATTACCGGCCATTGGATATTTAATGGTTTCGGTTCTGCCAGGCTTATTGTTATTGGTATCGGTGCTGAGTTTAAACATAGGATAATCTGTAACCATTAACTCATTCAGCTTATAATAGGCGAGGCGTTTCCCTGTGGTTGACCAAAATAATCCTTTATTAATTCCAAACTCATTGCGGTGCACGGATTTACCATTGATAATGCCATAAGACCCATCGGTGGTAACCAAAAAATCCTTATGTGCCATATCTCCATCTACAGAGGTTGGCAGGTCCTTCATTTTTTTCCAGAGATCCTTATCGTATAAATACACATTGTTTTGCATCACAAAAGCAGCCAAAGAGGTATTTGGTTCAAAGGAAGCTTCCTCCCCGTTAGTATGAACTTTATTTAAGGTTTTCACCACACGCGATACGGTATTGATGTTATACCATCCGTTGTTGTAGAAAAAGCGGAATGTTTGTTCATCTATCCAGGTAAAAAAAGGAAACCTTTCAGGCATTTTGGTTTCTGTGCCTGCAGAGGCAAACACCGTTTTAAAATCTTCTATGGTAAATATGGTATCGCGTTTTTGCGTATCCGCGTTTTGTTTTACAATACACTCTTTGCCATTGCGTTTGGCCACATATACAAAGTTGTGCGAGTTGGGAATCCACATCAGTTGTGATAAACGCTCAGGGGCAAGAGAGGTTCTTTGTTTAAGTACCGCATCCTCTACAGTAAGCATTTTGTTTTGAGCCAAAACGGTAAAACAGAACAGGAGCAAGCAGGTGGTATGAACAATTTTTTTCATTGCGTAAAACTTTGTTGCAGTATACAGAAAAAAGGGTGAAGGTGCAATTTTGCCGGCATGAACCTGATACAAAAAAGCCCCAACCAATTAAGGAAGGGGCTTGGGGAAATATATTAATCGGCAGATTAATAGCTATTGAGCATCATAGGCATTACCAGCATCAGGATATCTTCTCCATCATCACCGGAAGTTGGCCTTAACACACCGGCCCTGTTTGGCTGAGACATTTCCAGCCTTACTTCAGGTGAATCCATCGAATTGAGCATCTCTGATAAATATTTAGAATTAAACCCGATTTCAAGGTCTTCTCCTTCATACTGACATTTCAGTTTCTCCTGTGCCTCATTTTCAAAATCTATATCTTCTGCAGAGATGGTGAGCTCGCTACCCGCAATTTTTAAACGGATCTGATGAGTGGTTTTATTTGAGGTGATAGAAACACGTTTTACCGAAGTAGAAAACTCATTTCTGTCCATGATCAGCCTGTTTGGATTTTCAGTAGGAATTACTGCTTTATAATCAGGATATTTCTCATCTATTAAGCGGCAAATCAAGCTCAGATCGGTAGTTGAGAAATGTGCATTGGAACGGTTAAAATCAATGGTTACTTCAGTATCATCGTTTGGTAATGATGATTTCAGCAGGTTTAATGCTTTTTTAGGCAGGATAAAAGAATCTTCTACGCCAGGTTTTACATCCATACGGTTGTAACGTACCAGGCGGTTTGCATCAGTTGCTACAAATGTGATATCGCTGGTGCTTAATTGCACGTAAACACCTGTAAGATTTAAGCGTAACTCATCGTTGCTTGTGGCAAAAACGGTTTTTGCAATGGCTTTTTGCAACACTTTTGATGGAATGGTAAATTTCTTTCCATCTTCTACTACCGGATTTTTAGGAAACTCATCTCCTTTTTGTGCGGTAAGTTTAAAGCGGCCTGAGTCGTATTTAATTTCAACAGCACCTTTTTCCATATTGATAGAAAAAGCCAGCGGCTGATCGGCAAGTGTTTTTAATAAATCCAGCGTGGTTTTAGATGGAATAGCAATGGCAACATCTTCTTTGGCATCCACCTTAATTCCGGTGGTCATGGTTGTTTCCAGATCCGTTGATGAGATTTTTAATTCTCCATCTTTTATATCAAACAGAAAATTATTCAGGATGGGAATGATGGGTTTTGAAACCACCACACCATCAATTAATGAAAGGTGTTTGAGTAAGGTTGTACTGTTTACTATAAATTTCATTTTTTTATGGTTTGTTATTGAAAAATGAACCCGACAGAATTACGATAAACAAAAGACCGCAATACCGAGTTGATGCACCAAAAATAGAGGTGACGGCATAGCATTTAAACACAAGTTATGCACAGTTTGGGGATTTTACTCAGGGGGTAGATTTCCAGCATATTGGGTTTTGCAGGATGGCAACCGGATGGCTTACTCCTCCTGCCTTCCAATCATTTTTTGCTCCCTCAGTTTTTTATTTTCCTCAGCAATTTGCCTCCGTTCCTCCTCCGTTAATTTTTTCGACTTCAGTTTCAGGTTATTCAAATCAGGCTGACCCGCATCTACCCAGGCGGTGTACCAGATGCAGCCAACCATTAATACTGAAGCCCTCATGCGCCTTTCCACCTGTCCGGGCAACATATCGTGGTAGGCTTTGGCATATTCCTTTGAAAATGTTTTTACAGAAGTTTGCCCTTTTTGTTCGTAACTGTATTTTTTATCGGCAGGAAATGTTGCGCTCAATATTTTTTCAAATAACAATACGGAATCTTTAGCCGCAAAACTGCTTTCACTGGCCTGCCAGGCCGCTTCCTGCACATCGCTGATATAAAATGCCCTTCCCGTAAAAAAATCGAATTCACCGGCAAATAATTCCGGCAGCCTCGATTCCCAGAAGGCGTGAATGCCATGCTGGTTGGTAAATTGTCCGTTATAGTTCTGGGTGGCATGCAAGGGCACGTGGGCATCGGCAATATAATGCCCGATATCGGCCGACAGGTGGAGGATTCTCTCCATATCGCCTGCTTTAAACGCTTCCGTAAGCTTATACTTCATCAGGTTAATATGCCATGGAACGATGCCATATTCTTTCAAAGTATCTTCTGTGTATTTTGCTATGGCATCCTTCCAGCGTCTGGGAACCGTATCAACAGGGGCGGTGGTTTCATAAACATCTAGGTCAATATAATGCCTGCAAGCTTCATGCGGATCACCATACCTGCGTTTATCTGCATCAGGGGCATGTTCGGTAATGTATTCAATATTGGTTTTATAAAACCCGAGGATACTTTCAGGCAATGTAAAAACGGCCAGGCGGTTAATCATTTTATGCCCGAAAAATCCCCAACTGAATCCATTGCTGAAAACCAGAGACACACAACATACAAGCAGTATTCGTTTTTTCATGTTACTCTCTGTTAACCGCATCCACACTAAATGCAGGTACGCATAAGCTCCAGTATTCTGTTTCCTCCTCAAAAGGATTGGAATACCTTACCCGGGTTCCTTTTTTAATGAGAATGGTTTCTCCGGCTTGCAATGCTATTTTCTGGTTATCAACCTCTACCAGCTTTTTCCCTTTTATAACAATGGTTACCTCATCAAACAATGGAGTCTGAAATGGCTCTTCCCAGCCAGGCGGTGCCACCATCCTTGCTACGGAAAAACCATTGGCATTGGAGCAGGCAAGCCCATAATGCTCTTCTATTGTTTTACCATCGGTTGTTGGAACAATAAAAGGGTGCTCCTGTTTGATGAATGTCATGATCAGCTGATGCGGCTTACTTTTTTGTCCTTCAGTTCGTACACCTGGCCACTTTCCGGGCAGGTAGCCAAACCTTTCTCATCAAAAGCCAAACGGTGTCCGTATTCGCTCATCCATCCCAGTTGCCTTGCCGGATTTCCAACAAGTAAGGCATAAGCAGGAACATCTTTGGTAACCACTGCACCGGCACCAATAAAAGCAAAGTCGCCAATATCGTGTCCGCATACAATGGTAGCATTGGCTCCAATGGAGGCACCTTTACCAACATGTGTTTTAGTATACTGCCCCCTGCGGTTTACCCCGCTGCGCGGATTGGTAACATTGGTAAATACACAAGATGGACCAAGAAATACATCATCACCGCAGGTTACTCCGGTATATATAGAAACATTGTTTTGCACTTTTACGTTATTGCCTAAAACCACCTCGGGTGAAACAACCACATTTTGACCGATATTACAATTTTCACCCAATGTGCAGTTTGACATGATATGAGAGAAATGCCAGATTTTACTTCCTTTTCCAATGTTACAGCCCTCATCCACAATGGCTGTTTCATGCGAATAATATTGTTTTTCCATCTGTCAATAATACCATAATGCGAATGAAAAGCAAAATGATAGATTTGTTAAATTTTACACCTAAAACATGATCAGAAAGGGCTGGTATAAACGATTTAATTTTAATGCCGATACAGGTTTTGGCAACTCAGCCAATGCTCAGGGAGAAAGGCTGGTAAACAATGACGGTTCATTTAATGTGATCCGGAAAGGATTGCCATTGTTGAGCCGCGTTAACCTTTATCACGATTTAATCCGGATGAAGTGGAATACATTTAACCTCTGGGTATTGTTTTCATTCATTGTTATCAATTTCATTTTCACCCTGCTTTATATGATGGCAGGTACGGAACAGCTTCAGGGTTTGCAAAGCACCTCGCCTGCCGGAACCTGGTTTGAGGTATTTACGTTTAGTGCACAAACATTTTCTACCGTTGGTTACGGACGTATCAATCCTGTTGGACACTGGGCGGGAGCCATCTCTACCATTGAATCGCTGGTAGGTATTATGGTTGCAGCATTGCTTACCGGACTTGTGTTTGCCAGATTTGCCCGACCAAATGCCAGGCTCGCATACAGCAAATGGGCCATTATTGCACCTTACACCGACATCAATGCACTGATGTTCAGAATAGCCAATGAAAGAAACAATCAACTGGTGGAGTGTGAAGGAGAGGTATTATTCAGCTTTATTGAAATGGAATCAAACCTGAGAAGGTTTATTACATTGGAGCTGGAACGCAAACGGGTTACCAGTCTTGCCCTTAGCTGGACCATTGTTCACCCGATTAATGACAACAGTCCGCTGAAGGGATTATCGCTAAACGACCTGAAGGAAATGGATGCAGAGTTTATATTTATATTTAAGGGATTTGATGATACCTACTCGCAGACTGTTTATACCCGTAATTCTTACCATGCAAATGAGTTGATCTGGGGAGCTAAATTTACCCCCATGTTTAACCGATCATCAAAAAACCAGGGAACCGAATTGCTCCTTCATAAGATCAGTGACTATTCCGAAATACAGTTGAATCCGGAACGGGTGGGTGAAATTTCTGCATAAAATTTACTTAGCTGGCTTATTAAAAAAATAAACTAACGTTTAACAAAACAACCATTTTCAGCCAAGGAATTTCGTGAATAAAAAGCATATCAATTCCTGCCTTGTCATTTTTATAGTTATGCACATCCAATAAACATATTGTGGATGAATCAAAAGCACCTTAACCTAAATTTGACATCATGAAAATTGGGTTAAAAACATATTTCACTTTCCTTTCTACAGCTATCCTTTCTCTAGGTGCTTCAGCACAATGGCACGATGTAATCGGCAATATTGACGATGCACATGCACAATCTACTTATTTTAATGACATGCATTTCTTTAATCCCAATTATGGATTTGCAGTAGGCGACCGTTCAACCATTTTAATGTTTGATGGTATGTCGTGGAAAAAACAACCTACACCTAAAGATGCGGCATCGGCATTTTATGCCATCAGTTTTTCTCCTGATACCAATGGATGGATTATTGGTGAAAACGCCACCTTCTTTCAATATAATAAATTAACCAATAGCTGGGCATTCTTTAAAAATGTGGAGATCGACAAAAAAGATATCGGCAAGGATAATAAGATCATGATTGATCTGAAGAGCGTATACACTATTTCAAAAACCAATGCCTGGGCAGTTGCGGACGGACAACATATCTATAATTTTGACGGCAAAAAATGGCGTAAAATGGCATGTGAAGGAGTAACAGAACAATTATTCAGCATTCAGTTTGTAAATAATATAGGATATGCAGCAGGCGAAAACGGAGTAGTGATTAAATATGAGAATGGTAAATGGAGCAAGATGGGTACACCAACCATAAGTAAGTTGCGCTCTATATCTATGGTTGATGAAAACTACGGATTTGCTGTTGGAGAAAACGGAACTTTCCTTGTATACGAAAGTGGTATATGGAGCAAAATGTTGGTTGGAGGTGCAGAAGGACAAAGACTAAGAAGTGTATTTGCTTTAAATGATAAAAAAGCCTGGGCTGTTGGAGATAAGGGCGTAATGTTTTGTTATGACGGAAAAGTATGGAGCCCCTGCAATGATGGCAAAATGGCCAATGGAATTTTAACCAAGGTTTTATTTACAGGTGAAGGTCAGGGATGGGTTTGCGGACAGAACCGTTTTCTTAATTATGAGCTTTCCGTTGATGATGAAATCAACACCAAAAAACCAGATGCCAGCGCAAGCAGCCCTGATAAAAATGTTCCTAAGTAAGCACTAATCATTACTATATATCCTAAAAGTCATCAGCGTGCTGGTGGCTTTTTTTATTGGCTTTATGATAATCAGCTATTGTAGCTCTATCAAAATACCTGTCTCCAACTAACTCTTCAATAACGAAGTCGGCTTTAACTTCCTGAGCGGAATCACAAGGGTTTTCCTGTGTTTGATCCTTGCGGCAGGAAGTTAAACTTATTACAATTATGAGAAAATAAAAACATTTTAAACTGCCGGTTTGCATAACTATTTTCTAAGGAGACTTTGTATCTTTTCTAAAAAATCGATTGAGAGGTAAAGACATTCCTACCTGAAAAGTATGGCTTTGGAATGAGCTATTCGCTTGAGAATTTGATAAAGCAAGAACGGCTTGCTGATATCTGTACCCAAATGACCAAGCAACCTTTTTAGGTGTCCATTTTAAACCAACTCCTGCCTGCAAGCTTATCTGGTGTCTATTAAACAAGTTGCTAACATCATGATCAATTCCGGCTCGTTGAGGATTATGCCATGCATTTATCAAATAACTATAGGTACAACCAGCCTCAATAAAAGGGTTCCATTTCTTATTATCCCTAACCTGATAACGCAACAGCAGAGGCAATGACAGATATTGTAATTGCTGCGTTTTTTCATAAGCAGAAACAATATCTCCGGATTGATTATAGTAGTTTACTGTACCTTGTCCGGACACTTGAAAATAGTTTAGTTCTGCGGCAAAGTATAAATTCGTTAAGCTGATTTTCCGTTCAAAAGAAAATCCAGCGCCCAAAGTACTTCGATCTTTATTAAAAGTAGAATCATGTTGAAAAGAAGTAACATGATATGATACTGAGATTCCAAGATGTTGTGCATTTACATGACTCCATGCAATTACAAAAATGGTTGGAAACAAGAACTTGTTAATATAACTTGACACTTAAATAATATTTGGTTAAACGTTCATTTTCTAGCAATCACAAATTTTTTCACTACCCTTTCCCCGTTTTTATTTGTAAGGGAGCAAAAATAGATTCCAACATCAAGGGTGCTTACATCGAGGTTAACTTCTGACTTGTTACTTGCATCATTTAATTCAATTCCCGATATGAGCAACTTTCCTGAAACATCCATAATATCTATGGTGATTGTTTCTTTTTCGCGAGCAGTAGAAATAATCAACGCAATATTATTACTTGCCGGATTAGGCATTAGCGTAAACCCATATGTTGATTTCTGTGTTATTAAAGGTGCTGGAGATTCATTATTTCCGCCTTTACCCATCACTTTACTTTTATAAAGAGTACTAGAACAAAGCTGTGTCTCTATTTCTTCATCAGTTGCTCGTAGAGTTGCTATAGAGACATCTGGACAGCTCCAAGTATCAACATTGGTATATCTGGCTATATTAATGCTTGCATTAGGATGTATTTCTGTTTCCGGAGTAATATTGATTTCGGTCTCTGAAATAAGCTTAACCCCATCTTCTATGGTTATGCCATTGCCAAGTACTATTCTCTTTGCCTTTAACCAAGTATTTTGAGTGACGATAGTATGATCAGGGATAAAAATCGTTCCATTAACAGACTGACTTGGCATTGCAGAGGTATAACTAATATCAGCACTTTTTTTAATTCCTGCAAAACTTAAGCATGGTATCTCTGGAAATGATTCCATATCCAATAACCGAATCGTATAAAAATCGGCAAGAAGACCACTAACCAAAACACTGGATTCTTTTCCTGACAAATCAAACATTCGATGTAACATTTTGCCAATAGATGGATTAACCCGGCAATCTGTTGGAAGCATATTAGGACTTACAAAAGTCGAACTTATATCGTATGTAACAATTTGTGTAATAGGTTCGCTGTTTGGATTATCCTTCCTTTTGAACTTGATTAGTAACTTAAGATAAACTGTAGGTGGGGCACCCGCAAAAAGAGTAAAAGATTGATTTGCTAAGCATGTTAGCGGTACATATTTGGTCCTGAATCGAATTACATCCAATGGGTCACTTATAAACTCAAGATCAAGGCCTGTATTTTCAATTTGGCTGATCCGCTGCTCTCTTGTTAAAACTGAATTTAAGATTCCGGAGTAAAAGGGAAAAGATGGGTTATTGGCTATATTGTCTATGTAGTTTCTTTGGTTTATTAATAATGATTTATCTCCCTTATATTCCAAAACAAAGCAAGCGTCAATCATTTCTACGAATAGACCTGCGGCTGGATTTACAATGTACTTTACATCCTCTTTAAGTTTATATTGTCTGAAAATATCGGTCTTTTCAAAGACATCAAAAGCAGCCTTCATATCTTTATTATTCTGCACAGAAACGACTACATCAGCAGAGGCTATTTCTCCTGTGCGATGGTTACCCCAAAATTTGATGCTTGGATCACGCACAGGTTTTATCCCAACACCATTAACAGCGGGAGGCTTTATAATATTAAATACCCCAAGGTTATTATTGTATATTGGTAATAAATTCTCATTCGATCTAAATGTTGACCCAGGTGCTAAAAAAGTAATCGGATCTTTTTGTTTTTGAATTGTAATCTTTCCATAAAGTTTTAAACTAACATTAAATACCATGGGAGGTGATGGTTTAGAAGGTATAGCCTCTTTACCACCGCTAAAAAGAAAATCTATAACGCCTATAGCTGACCCAACATAAGGAATTGCGGATGCAATTGATTTAACAAACTGAAAATCCTTATCAGTCTCATAATCATTTATTGAAGCAATACCTAAACTTTTTTTATATGCATCATCTGTTCGCAAAAAAGCATCCCATAATTCATATTTTTTTTGCAAATTATTTATGCCCTGATATTGTGGATTTTGTTTTACAAACTCATTAAACCATTCTGTAATCAGCTTGTTTTTATATTCCGCATTTCCCTTATCAAGCATTCCATTTATCTGACTTTTATAGGTTGTAAAGTCATTATAGCCCCGAATTGCTGATTTTCCAACTCCAAGCACCAAATCCTCGAATGAAGTTTTTCCTCCAGTTTCCCCCGTTACTCCGCCTGGATCCATTAGTACTTGATTTACATTCCCTTCAATAGTTGCTTCAACCAGTGAATTTTCTATTAGATTTGGTCTAACCTCTATCGGAGTCGGTTTTCCCAAATTCTGACAATTGCAAGGATCGTAGGATGTTTGAATCTCGCTTACTAACCATTGGTAACTGTCGTCAAAGTTTTGGATGGAATAATCATTAAGGCTCTTAAAGTTGTTTTTAGCATCGAATTCTATTAAAGTTTTTGTTATAGGATCGGCATGTGCAAAAAGCACACGCTTAGCAATGTCAACAGCTGTTTCAGCAAAACCTACTCGTAAGTATGCGCTATTAGCCTCCAATTTACCAATTAAGGCTACATATACTTTCAATCTCCCTGTATATTTATTATAGATAATAAATATAGGACTTGTTATGCCTCTACCTGGGTATACATCATTTGGTGACCCAAAATCTTTTAGTATTAATTCACATCCATCTTCAGGATAAATGTCCTGATCCGATGGTGGTCCAGTTAATTCATAAGAAAGTGTGTTCGCATTTCCGCAACTGCTGCTATGCGGTGGTTTAGTGCAAAAATAGGGTAGCTCTACCAGGATCGAAGGAGCATTCAGATTGTCTTTTAAATATACAGGATGAACCAAGCCTGGTTTTGTCCAATCCCATTTTTCTATATTGGCTGAATTTGGGTTATCCCATTTGGTTGTTAAGGTATTAATGTCATTCCAGCAATAATGCTGAGCTTTCAAAACAGGCTGGTAAAGAACCAGTATGGTAATTGCTAAAAGTATAGATTTTTTCATATTGATTTATTTAATTCGGTATCCAATAAACATGTCGTTGTGTTTTAGCACTGTGCTGCTATATGGTACTGTATCGGCATAACTGTACTCAATAAATATTTTATCTGTATTGGCTCTGTCTAGCCAGGCATATCCTCCTATTACAGGTATTCTCATCCCGAATACCCCCCCCCCTAATCCATCGCATTTTAGTCTTAGTGCTTTGGGGGAAGCGGCATCAGCAAAACTACCAATACCACAACTCTCACAAACAGATCTTAAATTAATGTAGTAATGCGGGATTCCATTAAATACCCCGACATAAGCTGGTTTTTTGCTTTCGTTTAACCAAAAAGTATCAAGCATGCTAACAGTAAATAAGAAGCTGGGATTTGAAAGATTATAACCGCGATAGTGACCGTAAATTGGGTAATATGGTCCTATCGGAGGCGTATTACTATGGTTAGTATAGGCAGGCCAAGAATAAAATAGCCTGTATGAAGAGTCAATCCCATCATCAAATGGAAAACATAACTTATTGGGATTTCTTTTTATAGTCAAACTTACGTCAATCCATCCCTTTGGAAAGTACGTTCTAATAAATGATTGGGTACGCAACGTTTCTGCACCAAGCACCCATTCGTATGAATCGGCCTGTTGCAGTGCTCTAAAACGAATTTTATTAGATCCACCAATGGTATCCCCTTCAAACCACCGGTCTCCAACCAACTCTTCAATAACGAAGTCGGCTTTAACTTCCTGAGCAGAATCACAAGGATTCTCTGGCGCTATATCCTTCCGGCATGCCACCATTAAGAGCAATCCAAGAAAATAGTATGTTGGTGTTTTCATGGCTAACTGTAAGTTGGTTATTGTTTTGCTAATTTACTTTTTAGCTCATCAATTTGTTGCTGTTGTTGCAATATGTATAAAGTAAGTTCTTCTACCTTTTGCAGGAGTTTTGCCTGCATTTCTCCTACCTCTATCTGGTTGTTATTGGCGGCAACCTCTGCTGCTGCGGGCATATCAGGTAAATGTTTGTATTGATTAATAAACCCGGCCAAATCGGTTAATGGCATCAGCCTGTAGTTTTTCTCAAATACAAAATCCGGGAATGGACTGGCAAGTGTTACAATCATCTTGCGGGCATAAACGTATCCGGTATTATTTACTTTAAACAATTCAGCATTACCATCGGTAAACAATATGCTTTGCGGGGTTACACTGAAGAAATTATTTGAGCCATTATTGATAAAGAGCCCACGGGCAGAAGAATTGGTTCCATCTGTTGTAAAGGTGAAACTGCCGGTCGGATTAAATGAAACAGCAGGCGTACCATTTGCTCTGCTCAATAAAAACTGGTTATTAAAAACATGCAATCCTACAGCAGGAGCATTGGTTCCAATTCCTACCCTGCCTTCATAAGATACATGCAGGGGATATAAAGTACCACCCGGAACTGAGCCAAAACCGGAAGTAGGAAACCCCGTTAAACTTAATGATAACAGCGGTTTAAAAACCGTACCCGGCATACCGGTTGCCCCACCTGTTTGTGTAATAAGAACCGGGGTGGAAGTAGAAAGCCATCCGTTTGTGGGACCTGACCATTGTGCATGAGCTCCTGATACAAGAATACATGCGAGAAAAGCGAATAAACATTTTTTCATATCTGTGTTTCAATTAAGGTTAGAAAAACTCCACTGGTGGTGTCTGAATACCACTTGTGTTTATTCGAATGTAAAATTGGGTTTTCTAATTACTGAGCAGGTTAGTGTTCTATTTATTAAAGGATAGAATCCATTTGTTTAACCTGCACTTTTATCCTTTTTTAAAATTTAATTTTTACGGGTTGCTCATTAAATACCTGCATTAAAGGGTATATGTGAATCATTTATTTTCATCAATCGAAATGATGAATGATAAAAAAACGGCAAAAAAAAGGTGCCTCATTTTTGTGAAGCACCTTTGAAATTATTTCCAATATGGATTATTAATCCAGTACGATCTTTTTAAGCCTGGTGGAGTTGGTTGTTTTTATCTTTACCGAGTATACCACTTTTTTAAACCGGATACCATCAACATGGTGATTTCCATCATCAGATTTGGGTGTGAACCGCGCAAATCCTCCCAAACCTATTGCTGACAAGATTAAAAGCAGGACAATCTTTTTCATGATAACAAGGTATTAAGTGTTATACAAATTTCACTATTCGCTTCAATGAACCATTGATTGAAAGTTCACATTCCCACATGCAGTAGAGAAAAGTGTATACAAGGCCATAAAAAAAGGCCGGCAAACCGGCCCTTGTATTTAGTCTCTTAGAATATTTCTGGCAATTACCAGTTTCTGTATTTCGCTGGTTCCTTCGCCAATGGTACAGAGTTTTGAGTCCCTGTAGAACTTTTCTACCGGAAAATCTTTGGTATAACCATACCCTCCAAATATCTGTATGGCTTCATTTGATGCCCACACACAAACCTCAGAAGCATAATATTTAGCCATGGCACTTTCTGTGGTCATCGGCTTTCCTTTCATCTTCAAATCGGCAGCCTGATAGGTTAACAACTCAGCAGCTTCAATCCTGGTTGCCATATCTGCCAGTTTAAACCCAATGGCCTGGAAATTGGAAATTGGCTGACCAAACTGATGGCGCTCTTTTGAATATTTTTTAGCGGCTTCAAAACTGCCCTTGGCAATACCCAATGATAAAGCGGCAATAGAAATACGGCCACCATCAAGCACTTTCATGGCTTGTTTAAAACCCTCGCCTACTTTTCCAAGAATATTGGCAGCGGGTACCCGGCAATCTTCAAATATCATCTCGGCTGTTTCGCTTGCGCGCATACCAAGTTTGTTTTCTTTTTTACCACCTTTAAAACCCGGAGTACCGCGTTCTACCACAAATGTGGTGATTCCGTTAGAATCCAGCAAGTCGCCTGTGCGTGCAAGTACAACAGCCACATCACCTGAAATTCCGTGGGTAATCCAGTTTTTAGATCCATTAATAATCCAGTGATCCCCATCCTGTTTAGCCACACATTGCATACGCATGGCATCACTGCCGGTATTGGCTTCTGTTAAACCCCAGGCACCAATCCATTCTCCGGTGGCCAGTTTAGGTAGCCATTGTTTTTTTTGCTCTTCGTTTCCAAATTGCAAAATATGTCCGGTACATAATGAGTTATGTGCAGCCATAGATAGACCGACAGAACTGCATACCTTGGTAATTTCCTGAATAGCGGTAATGTATTCAAAATATCCTAAACCTGCTCCTCCATATTCCTCGGGAACAAGTACGCCCAATAAACCCAGTTTGCCCATTTGTTGCATGGTGAGTTTAGGGAAGTATTGCGCTTCGTCCCATTCCATAACATGCGGACGTATATATTTTTCCGCAAAATCTTTAGCCATTTGAGCCACCATTTTCTGATTTTCGGTGTGCTCAAAGCTTAATCCGGTATTTTCCATGAAGTAATTTAGTACAGTTAGTTTGGTGCAATTATACAATCTTTTATACCATATTTTATGTGTATGGTTAGTGTAAAGTTAATTCACCCTCAGATACATGGTAATCTTCTGATAAACAGAATCATTTACCAGCACAATGTTCTTTAGTTCTTCCATTTGTTTAAAGGGTCCGTGATGTTGGCGATAGTTCACAATGGCGTGGCTGAGTTTGTATTTAAAATAAGGATGCGTTTTCAATTCTTCCAGGGTTACGGTATTGAGGTCGAATATCCTTACAACGGAAGGATCGAGAGAGATACGACCCTTCAGATCATATAAAATATCTTCATCAAAACCCCATAATTCGGTGAGTTGCTCCATTTTTAAAAATCCACCCAGCTTGTTGCGGTATTCCACAATACGACCGGCAGTTGTTGGACCAATCCGATAAAGGGCAACCAGTTCGGTACTATCTGCTTTGTTTAATTCCACCACTTTTGCCGTTTTTTTGCTTTTTGTACGGGTACTATCTCCCGGCAAATGCGGTGTAGCAATAACCACAAAAGGCAATAATGTTTGTTTGAGTTCATCACTGAGTCCATACAATTTCAAAAGATCAGCAGGTTTTCTCAGCTTCCCTCCTTTGCTTTGGTATTTTCTTAACGACAACACATTTTTTTCTGTGAAACCCAGGCTTTTTAATTCCTCATCAGAGGCTGTATTCGGGTCGAATGTGAATAAATCGGATGATTCCGGAATTTGGGTATCCGCACCATGATGAGCAGGCAACGGGGGTAATTCAGTGAATGTAAGTTGCAAGGGTTGAGGGCGAAGTACCCATTTGATAGACAGGCGTACCAATAACAACAGCAACAATAAGGCAAGCAATAAAATAATACCTTTCCGCTCCTGACGCGAAAAGGTAAAATATTGTTTAATGATTGTTTTTGCCTGACCGATCATCATTCTTGTCTTTCGGTTGGGTTTGTTTAAAGAAATAGTAAAGCATAAGTGCTACAAACACTGCAAAAAAAGACTCGGTAGCAAACCATACCCAAAAATTGTTAGGATCCATTGTTCGTTTATTAAATCATCGTTAACTTCATCAGGCGGTGCCCCTTGCTTTCAGTTGTTCGTCAAGCAAAGCCAGCCCTTCTTCAAAAGAGTGTGGTTTATAGCCAAGTTCCGCTATGGCCTTATCCAGTCTGAAACCGGTAATAGGCGGGCGTTTGGCAGGTTGTTTAATTCCTTCGCTGGTACTCAGGTTCAGAAGGGATTTATCGAGTTTCCAGAAATGAGCTACGCGGTAAACCAAATCGAATACACTCATAAAATCCTTTCCACTGATATTATAAATTCCGTTAGCCTTTTTGGCCGCGGCCAGCACACAGCCTTGTGCCAGGTCTTCAGCCAATGTTGGTGTTCTGAACTGATCGCCAACTACATTGAGTGTTTTGCCCTGTTCCAGATTTGTTTTAGCCCATAATACAATATTGCTGCGGCTCATATCATTTACCACACCATAAACCAGCACTGTTCTTAAAATACTCCAGCTTTTGCATTGTTCCATTACTGTCTTTTCAGCAAGCCATTTGGAGTTGCCATAATAACTCAATGGATTTGGCTTTTCCTCTTCTGTAACGGGGCCATGTGTGCCATCAAAAATAAAGTCGGTGGAAACATGCACCAGGTGAATCTGGTTTTGGTTACAGGCACTTACGAGGTATTTCACCGCATCTACATTCAGGGCATCACATCCGGCATGGTCTGTTTCACAGGCATCCACATTGGTCATGGCTGCGGTATTAATTACCACATCTGGCTTATGGGTTGAAAGTATTGTTTGTACCTCAGCTTCATTGGTAATATCTAAAGAGGCATAGGTATAACCTGTTTGAAACGGATACCTGTCGGCTCCCCTTGCCGTTGCTATCAATTGCGTATCCGGCTGAGTTCTGTAATAATCAGTTAATTTTTGTCCTAATAAACCGTTGCTTCCGGTAACCAAAATTTTCATGCTGCGAACATAAGAAATAATAAGCACTCCCTTTCTGCTTAAACAAGGGCATTTGTTTAGTTGCAGGTTTGGATTGTAAAAACAGGCAAACCGTCCTTTTATTGCCCAATTTTCCTACCATTCATACAACCCAAATGAGCTATTTCGTATCCTTTTGCTTATCGAAAATAGCTGCCACTCTGTCAGAATAATTACTATCTTTGCGCCTCAATTTTAGTTTTTACATGAGAGGAATTGTTGCAGATGTGGCACCGGAAACAGCCACACGAAACTTATACATTGAAACCTATGGATGTGCCATGAATCTTGCTGACAGTGAGGTAATGGCCAGTATTATGATGGGCAACGGTTTTAAAACAACGGATAATCCGCTGGAAGCCGATGTGGTATTTTTGAATACCTGCGCCATAAGGGATAATGCAGAATCCAGGATTTGGGGGCGTTTAAAGGAAATCAAACACCAGAAGAAAAAAAATCCGGGAATGATAGTTGGTGTGATGGGCTGCATGGCTGAGCGCCTTAAATCTAAATTACTTGAGCAGGAACAGTTGGTTGATATTGTGGTTGGGCCCGATGCTTATCGTGATATCCCAAAATTGATACAACAGGTGGAGGAAGGCCAGAAGGCGGTGAACGTATTGCTGAGCCGTGAAGAAACCTATGCAGAAATTACCCCGGTAAGATTAAGCAGCAATGGGGTAAATGCTTTTGTAAGCATTATGAGGGGTTGCGATAATATGTGCTCTTTTTGTGTGGTACCTTTTACACGCGGACGCGAAAGAAGCCGTGATCCGGAGAGTATTGTAAATGAAGCAAGGGAATTGTATCAACAAGGATATAAGGAAGTAACCCTGCTGGGGCAGAATGTTGATTCTTATAAATGGCAGAATGAGGCCGGTGAAACACTTTGCAATTTTGCCCAATTGCTGGAAAAGGTAGCTTTGATTGCACCCGATCTGCGCATCCGTTTTTCTTCTTCTCATCCCAAAGATATTACCGATGAGGTATTGTATACCATTAAAAAGCATCCAAATATTTGCAACTATATACATTACCCTATGCAGTCCGGTAACTCCCGTGTATTAAGGTTAATGAACCGCACTTACGATGCCAACTGGTTGAGGGAGCGTTTGAAAAAAATCAGGGAGATTATACCTGATTGTGGTATCTCCACAGATGTGATTGTAGGATTTTGCAGCGAAACAGAAGAAGAGTTTCAGGATACGATGAATATGTTTAGGGAGAGCCAGTTTGATTTTGCCTATATGTATGCATATAGCGAAAGGCCGGGAACCCTTGCCGCCAGAAAATACAAAGACGATATTGATGAAGAAACAAAAAGCAGGCGACTTAAAGAAATTATAGCCCTGCAAAACAGCATCAGTATTGAGAAAAACAAAAAAGATATTGGTACTATACAAACGGTATTGATAGAAGGATATTCCAAAAAATCTGATGCCGATTACAAAGGCAGAAGCGACCAGAACAAACCCGTTATTTTCCCGGTGGGCGAAGGTTACGGCAAAGGAGATTATGTAAAAGTGCTGATTGAAAAAAGCACCCAAACCAGTTTAATAGGCAAGGTGATTGAGGTGGTGAAATAAATATTGTCCCAAAGAAATATAAAATGAACATACAAGACATAAAACAACGATTTGAAATTATAGGTGGCTCTCCCCTGCTGAATATTGCCCTGGAAACCGCTGTTAAAGTAGCACCCACGGATATCAGTGTGCTGATTAACGGAGAGAGTGGTGTGGGAAAAGAAGCCTTCTCCAAAATTATACATGCTTTAAGCAACCGCAAACACGGGCCTTTTATTGCCGTAAACTGCGGTGCTATTCCCGAGGGTACCATTGATTCTGAATTATTCGGTCATGAAAAGGGATCGTTTACCGGAGCACATGATACCCGCAAAGGTTATTTTGAAACCGTAAGCGGTGGAACCATATTTCTGGATGAAGTGGGCGAACTGCCTTTGGAAACCCAGGCCCGCCTGTTGCGTTTGCTGGAAAGCGGGGAGTTTATTAAAGTGGGTTCATCAAAAGTACAAAAAACAGATGTGCGCATTATTGCGGCTACCAACCGCGACCTGCTTGACCTTGCAGCTGCCAATAAATTCCGCGAAGATTTGTATTACCGCTTAAGCACCGTGCCTATTAAGGTTCCACCTTTAAGGGAACGCAGGGAGGATATTCATTTATTGTTTAGAAAGTTTGCGGCCGATTTTGCTGAAAAATACAAATCAAAACCTGTGGTGGTGGAGCCTGAAGCATTGCAATTATTAACCAACTACCGCTGGCCGGGTAATATCCGTCAGCTAAAAAATATTGCCGAACAACTATCGGTTCTTGATGAAGATAAAACCATAACCGGACAGGAATTGCTGCGTGTACTACCGGCCGAAAAACCAGGACTCCCTATGTTGCTTGGCAATACCCCGGCCGATCATGGCATGAGTGAACGTGATATTTTTTACAAGGTATTGTATGACCTGCGCAAAGATGTGATGGACCTGAAAGGAATTGTTTTTGATATGATGCAAAACGGGCAGGCCACTACTCAACTAAATGCGCCACAGCACCGGGAACAATTAAACCGGGTATTTGAAGAGGTTTATCACACGCCAAATCCTCAGCAGCAGGTAATGCCCATTACTAACCAAACAAATAATCCACAGGTTATTGAACTACAGGTAGCACAGCCAGCCAACGAATCCCTTTCGCTGGAAGAAATAGAACTAGAAATGATTAAGAAAGCCCTGGATAAATACCATGGCCGCAGGAAAAAAGCCGCAAATGAGCTTGGCATTTCAGAGCGTACACTTTACAGGAAAATTAAACAATACAATCTGGAATAGTGTTATTTCGTTTCACAGAAAACCATTTATTTGCGACCTACTCTATAAATAACAAATGAAGAAAATGCTATTCAGTGCCGCTTTGATGATTGCCGGCTCTAAATTATTCGCCCAGGTTGTTGATGACAAAGCAGGCAAAACGTATTATTACTATGATGAAGCCACCCACAAAAAACTCAAAGAAGTTTACCATCATAAGGACATGATTAAAATTGTTCCGGATAAAAAGAACTACGGAAACTATGTTGACACGCTTATTTATATGAAACATGGCCCGTATACTCAATACGACCCTTCCGGCAACCTGCTTTGCACAGGTTATTTTATAGAAGATAAAAAAGACAGTATCTGGAAATATTATAATCCCAAAGGCTCCGTTATTAAAACAGAAAAATGGAGAAGAGGATCACAGGTTCAGTGAAATTCATTTACACCATATCGTTTTTATTATTCAGCGTTTACCTGAATGCACAAACTACCGAAAAGCAGATTGAAGTGGGCGGATGGGTAAAACTTGTTCCTTGTAAAAAAGGGAATAAAAGTTTTGTGTCAATGGATTTGTATACCAAAACACGTTACCCCGAAAGTGGCATTGACATTGATTCAACAACCGGTAACGGGGTATTTGAAAACTTTTTTGCTCCGGGAGATTTTGATGCCAAAAGACTTCCCTGCGAATTTGGGAACAAAAAATACAGGATTGCCGCCTTGCGTGTGTTTGAAGTAGAGGGCAAAGAAAAACAGGTAATGATTTTATACACAGGAAACAAACTTTCCATGATTTGGGTAGAGATTGATAAGGCGGTTGAACTAAACGAAATTATTTTCTGATGTATGAAGCGGCCAGGGCGTTGTTCAGGGTAAGGTTTATTCAACTCTACCGCGAAGCACGTTCATCTGGTCCGCTCATTCTTATCCCACTCCTGCTCCTTGTTGTTTACCTCACCGTTGCCGGCTATAAACAATTTCAGGAAACACCATCGGCCTGGTATATCTGTGGTGCTTATGTTGTGCTGCTGCTGGCAGTGCATATTCAGCGCAAAGATTTTTCTTTCCTAAAACACCTCTTTTTACAACCTTCTCGTTATCTGGTAGCGGAGTATATTTGCGCAGGTTCTCCGGTTTGGTTGCTGGCTTTGGTGGCCGGCAATTTTCGGGCAGCGCTTTTGTTGCTGGTGTTATCAGCGGTTGTGGCTTTTATTCCTGTGCTATCACATGCTAAAACAAGGCTGGCCTCGCTTTCCCGTTTTACCGGCCCTTCAAACTTTGAATGGACAGCAGGTATAAGAAAAATGCATGTATCGCTTGTTATTCTTTTGCTTATTGGAATAGCCGGAGTGTATTTTCCCTATTTTTCCCTTTTTGTAATCTGGCTGATAACAGGTCTTGTAAGTAGTTTTTATGTGGAGTGCGAATCCGCAATTATGATACAGCATACGTATCCTTCAGTTACTCCGGCCGGTTTTTTATGGAACAAAATAAAAGCCCACTCCAAACTGTATGGGTTGCTTGTTTTGCCTATTGTAATTTCATATGCCATTTTTCAGTTCGATTCGGTATTTATTCTTTTGGGCTTTATGGTATACCAATACCTGCTGCTGGTATTTTTTATTACCACCAAATACAGCCAGTATGAGCCGGCACATCAATTAACGGCCTCCCAGATTACTACCAGTATAGCATTAATCAGTGTACTGATGCCGGTATTGTTTCCGGTATTTCTACTCATGATTTTCCGTAATTTAGCTTCAGCCAAACAACTTCTCAAAACCTATTTCGTATGATCAGCATCCATCAGCTAAATGTATCTATTGACGGGCATCAGATTCTGCATGATATCAGCATCAACTTTGAAGCCGGGCAGGTGCATGGCATTATCGGATTAAACGGGGCAGGCAAAACCACTTTGCTCAATACCCTCTTCGGAACCATTACCCATCAAAGTGGGGAGATGCAATGGAAAGGAAACAAACTGAGCAGAAACCATATTGGCTTTTTGGAAACCAACCCATATTATTATTCCAATATTACCGGCAGAGAATATATAAACCTGTTTGCACACAACAACCAACAGATCAATCTTGCAGAGCTGGGAGAATTGTTTAAGCTGCCCCTTGATGAGTTGATTTCGCATTATTCCACCGGAATGAAACGGAAACTGTCTCTTATTGCTTTGTTGTGTTTAAACAAGGATATCCTTATTTTAGATGAACCCTTTAACGGGCTCGACCTGGAAAGTTCGCGCCTGCTGGAGCTCACCATACAAAACCTGATTAAGAAGAACAAAACCATTCTGATTACTTCTCATATTCTTGAAAATATGTTTAACCTTTGCGACAGCATGCACCTTATCCAGAATGGCACCTTTGAGAGAAGCTACAGGAAGGATACCTATGACCAGATCAGTAACGATTTGTTTAAACACCTGGATAAGGATGCGAAACATATTATTGATAAAAATACCTAAACATGAGCAACGAAGAAATTGCCGAACTTTTTAAATGGTATGCAGATCTGAGCGAACTGCACGGAGGCAATCCATTTAAAATAAAATCATATGGAGCTGCCGCTTTCAGAATTGATAAACTGAGTATTCCGCTGGAAGGAAAAAGTGTGGAAGAACTGGAAAAGATAGAAGGCATAGGTAAAAGTATTGCAGTAAAAATTGATGAGATCAACAAAACGCAAACTTTTCCTGAACTGGTAGATATCATTAACGATACCCCTCAGGGCGTAATTGACCTGTTTAAGGTAAAAGGAATTGGCCCGAAAAAAATTGCTTTTATCTGGAAAGAACTGGGCATAGAAAGTATAGGCGAATTGTTGTATGCCTGCAACGAAAACCGCTTGGCACAGGCCAAAGGATTTGGTGTAAAAACACAGGATACCGTTAAACAAAGCATTGAGTTTATTTTTGCCAATGCCAACAAATTCCATTATGCCCGTTTAGAAACTTTATCCTTTGAACTGGTAAAAAATCTTTCAGCACAGGAATTTGTGCAGCAGGTTGGGCTAACCGGTGATATGAGAAGAAAATGTGAGGTGGTTGATTTGGTTGAACTGGTGGTAACTACAACCCAGGAAGAAAAATTACAAACCTGGCTTGCCGAAACACAGAACGCATCTGATCTGGTATTAACTGAAAATACACTTACGGCTAAACTAAACCAGCAAATACCATTGCGTATTTACCTGTGCAATGAAGAAGTATTTACCCAAACCCTGTTTACTACCACAGCCACATCAGTGCATTTAAAAGCACTTGAAACATATCGGGCAGATTTATCGCAACCCACAGAGCAGGCTATTTATGCATCTGCCGGTTTAAGTTATATAGAACCTGAAATGCGCGAGGGCTTAGGCGAAATAGAAAAAGCAAAAAACAATAGCCTCCCTAAACTGATTGAGTTGGGCGACCTGAAAGGCATTTTGCACAACCATACCACTTACTCCGATGGATCCAATACATTGGAAGAAATGGGTGCCTACTGCAAAGAACTGGGTTATGAATACCTGGGCATTTGCGACCACTCCAAAAGTGCACAGTATGCAGGAGGACTGAGTGAAGAAGAAATTATTAAACAACATGCCGAAATTGATAAGCTGAATAAACAGTTTGCTCCTTTTCGCATTTTTAAAGGAATAGAAAGCGATATTCTGGGCGATGGTTCGCTGGACTACAGCAACGAGGTACTTGCCACTTTTGATTTTGTGGTAGCATCCGTGCACAGCAACCTTAAAATGACCGAAGAAAAAGCCATGAGCCGCTTACTCAGGGCGATTGAAAATCCGTACACCACTATTCTGGGTCACCCAACAGGGCGTTTGCTGCTAACACGTGAAGGTTATCCGGTTGATTTTAAAAAGATGATAGATGCCTGTGCAGCCAATGGGGTAGTGATTGAAATTAACGCGCACCCTTACCGCCTTGATCTCGACTGGAGGTGGGTGGATTATGCGCTGAACAAAGAGGTGATGTTATCCATTAACCCCGATGCGCATGAAACCAACGGCTACCATGATATGTATTATGGGGTATGTGTGGCGCGCAAAGGCGGACTGTTTAAAGAAATGTGTTTTAATGCACTTAATCTTGAGCAGATCAGTACCCATTTTAACAAGCGTAAAAAATAAATATGTTTGTAAAGCATATCGGGATTTTATTACACTTCCATTAAACAACAGCACCTTTGCCTAAATTTCTCATTTTACGTTTCAGTTCCATTGGTGATATTGTGCTCACCACACCGGTAATCCGTTGCCTTAAACAACAGGTACCTGAAGCCGAAGTGCATTTTTTAACCAAACCGGCCTTTAAAACCATACTGGAGTATAATCCCTATATTGATACGTTACATGTGCTTGATAAACCACTCATACAAAAAGCACTTGAACTGAAGGTTATGGGTTTTGATTATATCATTGACCTGCACCATAACCTGCGTACACGTATTTTAAAAGGGTTACTGGATATTCCTGCATTTTCATTTGATAAGTTAAATGCCGAAAAAATGCTGCTGGTACAAACAGGCATCAATACCCTACCGGCTGTACATATTACCCAACGATACCTGCAAACCCTCGAAAGTATTGGTGTAAGGAATGATGGCAAAGGGCTTGATTATTTTTTCCCTCCCGATTTTAACACCAACAACGTACCGGCTCTTCCTGAAAAGTTTGTGGCATTTGCCATTGGTGCACAACATGGCACCAAACGTTTACCCAATCATAAAATAGTTGATATCTGCAAAGGCACTCCACTTCCGGTGGTATTGCTTGGAGGAAAAGAAGATGAAACCAACGGAGAGATCATTGTACAGCAAGCCGGGGCAAGTGTGATCAATTATTGTGGCAAAAGAAGCCTGCACGAGTCGGCTTATGTGTTGAGCAAGGCATATAAGGTAATTACGCACGATACAGGATTAATGCATATTGCAGCGGCATTACAAAAAGACATCATTGCCATTTGGGGCAATACCATTCCGGAGTTTGGCATGAGTGCTTATCTGGGAGAAAACAATACACAAACAACAAGTCCGGTAAACCATGAAGTGAAGGGATTAAGTTGCAGGCCATGCAGCAAAATAGGTTACAAGGTTTGCCCCAAACAACATTTTAATTGTATGGAACAACAGGACGTACAAAAAATAACTGACAGCGTAAATCAATAAACCATATTACTGCCACCAGCTATGACACCCGAAGAACTCACAAGGGAATACGAAACCAGCCGTCACCTTCTTAAATCATATATTCTAAGAATTACAGCCAGTGTTGCCGATGCGGAGGATATTGTGCAGGATACTTTTATGAAAGCGCTGGAAAAGGCAGATACTTTTAAACAGGAATCAAGTGTAAAAACCTGGTTGTTTGCCATAGCTTCCAACCTGGCTAAAGATAACCTGAGGGCCAAAAAAAGATGGCCGGAGCAGGTAACGGATATCTGTAAAGAGGCAGCTCTCTCGAATCCGCATTTTTTTGGCGAAGCCATGCAAATCCGCACCACATCACCTCAGGGCGATTTTGAAATAAGGGAACATATTACCTTTTGTTTTACCTGCATATCCAAATCATTGCCATTGGAGCAGCAACTGTGTTTGCTTTTAAAAGAGGTGTACGAATTTACTGTACCTGAAATAAGTGTGATTATTGCGAACACAGAAGCCATGGTAAAATATTACCTGCATACCGGGCGCTCTAAAATGACAGATATATTTGAAGGCCGTTGTGCGCTGATTAATAAAAAAGGCGTTTGCCACCAATGTACAGAACTAAACGGCATATTTAACCCCAAGCAGGATATACAACAGGAACTGGTAAAAATACAAATGGCGAAGGAAGCAGGTAATGCCGGTAAAGAACGCCTGTTCGATTTAAGGATGGAAGTTGTGAAGGGAATTGATCCTTATTTATCCCGTGCGGCCGAATTGCAACTCCATCATCTTGAGCACAATAGAAAGGTAATGGAAAAATATACCGAAAAAAACAGCGCTTAGTCCTATCGGTTTGAAGGTGTTGTTCGTCTAAAGAAAAAGCAAACAAATAATGAAAACCCTTACAACCCTTTTTCTGATGATGACAACCTTAACCACCATGGCTCAGCAAGGCAAAGCCATTACCACCAAAAAAACATTTAGCCGCCAAACAACGGTAAGCATTCTTATTGAAGCCGATTCTTCTGTGATATGGGCTTTGCTCACCAATGCTTCCGATTATCCACGATGGAACTCCACCGTTATTTCCATTGAAGGAGAAATAAAAGCCGGTGCTACCATCAAACTCAAATCAACGCTCGACTCTACCAGGGTATTTAGCCTTAAAGTAAAAACCTTTTTACCCGCGCACCAACTGGAATGGGGAGATGCCCTTGGCAAGAGGCAGTATTTGTTAATTCGGCAAAAAAATGGCATCTTGTTTACCATGACCGAAAAAATCGGGGGACCGGTTTTTCCATTATTTGCAGGAAAGATTCCTTCATTCGATCAGTCGTTTGAGCAATTTGCAAATGATTTAAAAAAAGAAGCAGAAACCATTCAACAATTGAAATAAATCCATTATGGCAACCGAAGGAACAAAAGAAAATCCGTGGAAACTAAAAACCCCACCCCTGACTTCAGACTATGAAATGTATAAGGATGATAAAGACGGAAAAGAAGTGATTGTATGTGTAGTGGGGAAAACCACTTTATTGTATGATTACCGCTGTATTAAAGACCTGCATACCATGCTTAAAAAACATGGAGACTGGATGGAACTGGGCAGTGCCGATGAGCAAAAACCAGCTAAAGAAGGAACGGTGGAAGCCTGGGGACGCTCAGAGAAAAATCCGGTTGGAGGCTGGTATGGTTTGAAAAAGGGATTGCGCGGGCGGTTTGGGATGTATATTCCGCCACTGATGGAAAAACTTGGGCTGGCAGAAGTAACACATGAGGCTAGAGGCAACCAAATGAAAGCCAAATAATTTCGATCCTTTGGTTTGCCAATTACATTTCATACGCTTTACCTGAATCTTTATTAAATACCGTTGTGGATTTCAATATTCATGTTAAAACATGAATAAAATCTAATAAATAAAATCATAAAAAGTTTCATTATTCTTATCCCTTAATAAGAATAAACAGTATAATAAACTGCCCGGATGTTACTTTAGGGCAAGCTATTCTCTTCAATCATAAATTGATTCTCATTACCTGTCAGGAATACACATATCGGTTACGCTGATAAGTGAGCAGAATGAATGGTATATTTTTAATTCTCTCTTGTTTCAGGAATAATTTATTCGTGCAACAATTGCCCTCCGCATGTTTCTTCATACCACTTTTTTAGGCTCCCGGCCTTTCTACACTTAAATTAGTATGCTTATTTATACCTTTACATCATGACGCGATCTTTAGATCAGATTCATAAAAAGAAGGAATTAATGAGAATAATACTATTTCTGTTGATTCTTTTTAGCGGATATGATTCTCTATGCCAGCATTACAATATCAGGAATATTTCCAATAAAGATGGATTGCCAAGTTCTTCCATTTATCAGTCGTTTGAAGATTCCCGTGGATATATATGGATACTTACGGATAAGGGTATTTCTTGCTTTGATGGAAAGGCATATAAAAATTTCGGTTCAAAAGATGGATTCACCGATATCCGCGCTTTTCATATGGCGGAATCGTCTGATGGAACGCTTTGGTTTATTTCTGTAAGCTTTAAACTCTATTATTATAGAAACGGAGAGTTCAGGCAATATCCTATTAGCGATAAAATCGGATGGATAGATATTGATAAAGAGAATAAAATATGGCTCCTGAGCAGACTTGGTGGAATTTATGAACTAGGGTTAAACCACGGCCTTCGTAAAGTAATCCATGGACAAATACCACTTTCTATATCGGGAGCATCTTACTCGTTATTACATATTGGGGAAGGCTGTTTTTTAGTTGGTTGTGCCACATCTGTCTACCTTTCTTATGAAAAAGGTAAGCCTATTCCCTTATTATCTTCTGCTACCTACGAAAACCATGTCACGCCCAGGTTTTTCAGGCTGGCAAATGGCCGAATTCTGATTTCAAATCATACTGGGGTATTTGAATTTGACCAACAAAACAGAAAAACCGTTAAACAATTTTCCTTAAACGAAAACCAGGTATTTAGCTGCTGTATGTCACCAAAAGATGGGGATATACTGTTTGGAACTTCCAGAGGAACATACCTTTTTAAAAATGGCAACTTATTCAATACAGCAAAAAAATCTTTTGCAAACCATTCCGTTACACATGTGATGTTCAGTAAAGATCAAAACTACTGGATAAGCACTTTTGGGAAAGGAGTGTTTTGGTACAACAGCCTTGCTATTCATTATGATGAAAAAAGCGGAGTGGTTGATAATATCACCTTTTTAAAACGCGAAAATGAATCTATCTATTTATTCGCTCTGAATGGCAGGATTCAGAAGCTGAAAGGAAACAAAATTATTCAGCCATTTCCATACACCACTCACTCACCAAATATATATTACGCCCTTTCTGTTTCTGACACGATCATATATTATTACACGTCTCATGTTTATTCTATTAAGAAAGGAAAACAGCAAAGAATGCATCAGGACACCTGTTTTTCTTATACTTTACCGGTAAAATCAGAAGATGGTGTTTATTATATGGCAGAGGGAGGAAGGATTTACCTGAACAGTTCCAATCACTTGCTTCTAAACAGAAATGAATCACGACAAATATGGAAATATTACCTGTCTGTATTAGACAGCAACTCTCTGCACCGCCCACTCAGAGTTAAGGATGGAATTATTTATTATCAGGCAAAAGAAGGTTTGGCAGGAATCTGTTTTAAAGTTAGGCCAACGGGAGATCATCAGAACAGGAAATTAACAAGCAGATTTTATAAAATAAAAGGAGAAGTTACGGAAGTTAATTTCACAAACCGTGGGAATGTTATTGTATCAACCCTGGACAATGGGTTAGCTGTTTTTAAAGATAAGGGGGTTACCTACATCAACACCGAAAATGGACTATTGTCACCTTATTGCAAAAAAGTATACCTTAAAGGAGATTGTATCTGGGTGTGTACCAACAAGGGTCTCAGCAGGGTAAAACTTACCAAAACAGATGATATAGAATCAATCACAAATTTTACTTCGGCAGATTTTTTACTGAGTGATGAAGTAAATGATCTTTTATTTAAAGATTCCAATGTGATAGTTGCCACATCAGGCGGATTGTCCGTTTTTTCAATGAATGCACAATTTATCAAAGCTTATCCACCGGTTTTTATTGAGCATATTTTAATCAACAACAAGGCTGCTTCCGCTCAACAACATTTTGAACTTTCTTATACTGAAAACAATATTACAGTAGAATTTAACAGTCCGGGTACCCGTTCAGGAAACAAAACGGCTTACCGCTACCTGTTAATTGGAAGCCGCCACGATACCATCATTGTAAATAATCCTGTAATCCAGCTTGGTTCACTCCAACCGGGAAATTATTTACTCAAAGCCTGGGCGAAAAATATTGATGGCTTATGGAGTATTAAACCTGCTGAACTCAGTTTTAATATTGGCTTTCCGTTTTGGAAAAGCACCTGGTTTTTTCTTTTCGTCAGCGCTTTCTTATTATTACTTTCGGGCTATCTCATTCATATTAAACTTAAGGAAAACGATTACAAATACAAACTGGTACGCAGTGAACTCAAGGCTCTTCAATTGTATATGAATCCCCATTTTATATTCAACAGCCTCAATTCTATTCATTCATTTATCCTTCAAAAAAACTGGACAAACGCCAGTTTTTTTATCATTTCATTTTCCAGACTTATCAGAATGATTATGAGCCATTCTTCCAGTCAATCCATTTCTATCAAAGAGGAACGGGAACTGCTCACCTTATATTTAGAACTGGAAAGATCAAGATTTAGCAGCTCGTTTAGCTATTCAATTGATCTTGGTGGAATACAGGACACTGATTATTATATACCATCTCTTGTAATCCAGCCTTTTGTTGAGAATGCCATCAAATATGGTGTGGCAGGTAAAGAGGATGGCCATATTGCTATTAGTTTCTGCATTAAAGGAAGCTATATTGAATGCATAGTAGAAGACAATGGGGTTGGAAGGGCTCTTATCAAGCGCCAACAGGAACTTTCAGGACGAGAACATGAATCAACAGGCATTCGTTATACCGGGGATCGGTTAAAATTATTATTCGGAGGTCGAATAACCTCCCCTATTATTATTGTTGATCAGCATGATGAACAAGGTAAACCCAATGGAACAAGGGTAGAAATTAAGTTACCAGTATTATAAAAATATGATAAAAACAATTATAGTTGATGATGAAGCACACAGCATTGATGCTCTGAAAATACTGCTATCGGAGTTGCGAAACGATATTGAGGTGATTGGCGTTGCCGGTAATGCTGCTGAAGCAATAGAACTGATCAGAATCAATCAGCCCAATATCGATCTGGTATTTTTGGATATTCAAATGCCTGTTTATGATGGCTTCACCATTCTGGAGAAAACAGATTTTATTGATTTCAAAATTATTTTTGTTACTGCATACGATCATTTTGCCTTAAGAGCCATTAAATTTTCGGCACTTGATTACCTGCTGAAACCTGTTGACCCTTATGAGTTAAATGAGGCGTTGAACCAATTCGACAAATTGAAACCATCCGGAGAAGCACCGGTTATGATGTTTAAAAAAGCCATTGAGAAAAAAAATCTCTTTGATAAACTGGCCATATCAATGGTTAACGAAGTGCAGTTTGTGCCAATCGAAAACATTATTTATATGAGAAGTGACAGCAACTATACGACCATTTACCTGGAAAACAATCAGCAACTTTTATCTTCAAAGGGCATCGGATTTTATGAGGAACTGCTTGAGTTAAGTCACTTTTTCAGGATCCACAACTCTTACCTCATTAACCTGAAAAAGGTAAGAGCCTATATTAAAGGCAGGGGTGGATACATTAAAATGGAGAACGGAACACAGCTCGAGGTTTCTGTAAGAAAAAAAGATGACTTGATGAAAATATTAAACCTAAGCTGATTCCCTTAACGAATTAATCCTGTTACTGCACATATACAAACGCAACCTGCACGTTTATACATTACCACCTGTCTCATAAGGGTCTTCCCAATAGTTTTGTGTGTGAATTATTAAATCAACAAAATTTATGAAAAAGACTCTTTTATTTATGGCAGTGCTTGCCTCGCTCTTTTGGGGCTCGGTCGCAAAAGCCAGCTGCCCCTCTTTTGTATATATTCAGGGGGCCTGGCCGGCAGGTCAACCTGCAATGTATCCTGTTGGAAATCCAATGCAAACTTACAGTGGTGTACCTTTCGGAGGATATGGTGCACAAATCAGTGTAGCTGTTCAATTAGATCCGGCCATCTTAAACCTTAGTAACATGCCGGCAAGTCTTCAGACAAGTGACATCAGTTTTCTGAATAGTGCCATCCTCCATTTCAGATCACCCTCTATGGTGGTTGCAAGTGCCGGTAATCCGATTAGTCAAACAGCTATTTATACCTATGGCGCTGGCTATTTTGTGAACCTGTCTTTTAACGTGCCTGCTAGCAATGGGATGTTTGTATCCGGTACGCCTTATACATTAGAACTCGCACAAAGTTCATGTGCATTAAGCTATCACAATACGGCTTACGAATATTATATGTACAACGATTTTAACCCGAAACCATCCTTATACAACGGGATGCCACAACCTTGTGCAGGCACCTCTGATCTTATTGAGGAGAGATGGAAATTTTTCGTTCAGCAAGGCCAATGGGTTTACCCTCCGCTTGAGATAGGTTTTCCGGATGCAGGCTGGTATGAATGTACATGGATATCTTCAGGAGGTTCTGTTGTGCACACTTACAAGTACATACCATCATCCAACTATGTTACCATTTTGCCTCCCTTTACCACCAGTGCAAGTGCCCTGAATGATGCCGGCTGGACCTTAAACACATCCTATACCAACAGTTTTAATCCTTTTGTAATGTCAAATGAGCTAATTACGGTACAGGTAAACCTTTTATATCCAACCGGCAATAATCCGGGTACGGTTTTTCAAACTCAGTTCCAGTATAATATGACCTTGCCCACGCTTACCCCCTCATCATCTAATATCTGCAGTGGTTCTTCATTTACACTTGATGCGGAAATATGCGACCAATGGATGACACCATTTAACAGGGCTTTTCTTTGGAGTTTTAACCCTCCTCTCCCATTTCTTATTACTTATACCTTTGAACTAAGTTCAGACGGTGGATTAAGCTGGAATACTGTTCACACAGCAAACAATATCACCACCACCAGCTATGCATATCAGATCAGCAGTCTGGGTCTTACTCCGGGACAATATAAATACAGGGTTAGCATACATGATAATAATCCTGTGGTTTCGCATCCAATAACCACACCACCCTGGATTGTTTATCAATATGTTCCAAGTGCGGATGTAACCTCAGCAGTTACGGACATCACCATTTTGCCACCTCCGGCAAATACTTATTATTTTGGCGGAACAGGCGGAGCTACAAATGCAGATTTTTACATGTGCCCGCAATCCAATTTTACTGTCAACATCAGCAATGGCACAACCGCTTACGGATCTATTCCTACAGGCCAAACCATTCAATGGGAAAAATGGAACTACAGTTCATCCGCCTGGGAAGAGATTAACTCAGCAGTAAATGCTTCTTATAATATACCACAGGCAGAATTATTTGACCCGGGAAGTAATAATAAAATTGGACAGTACAGATATAAGATTACTGAAACTGCTACCGGCTGCACTAAATATTGTGATAATATTGCCGTAGTAAGGCAAATTAACTCCCTGGCTATTTTATCTGCAGCTCAGGGAGGCACTACCTCTTTAAGCAATGGGGTTAATTCTATTCCATTAGAAATAGATGAACTTACCTCAAATCTTATATCTGCTTCATATCCGTGGACATCCTATCAGTGGTACAGAAACGGAACTCTTGTAGCCACCACCTCTACTTACTCCAATTATGTGGCTACTTTACCTGGTAAATATAAACTTGTGGTATCAGGAAATTGCGGATATCAGGAATCAAATGAAATATCCGTAACAGGGGATTGTAACCAAATTCCATCCATGTCGAATACAACGGTTACCATTCCCGGAAGTTTTAATTTTGCCTCTTTTATATTTGATGGTGAAATTATTTTATCCGGAAGTGCGGCTGTTGTAGATATTACTGGAATAACCGTACAAATGACTCCTAATACGAGAATAATAATCGAAAATGGTGCGTCTCTTACCATTGACAATGCTGTTATTTCGGGATCATGTGCAGGCTGGGGTGGCATTATTGTGAGGGACGGAACCTTGAATATTATTAATGGTTCAACCATTTCCGATGCACAAGCTGCAGTTTATATTGATCAAACTTATAACGGAACGGTTCTGATAGATGGGAATACGTTCAGCAATAACCATATTTCCGTATACTCACAGGGACCTTTGACAGGTGGCTCATTCACTGTTACAAACAATATCTTTCAGAATATGGCTTTATGCCAGCTTGATAATATTCTGAATAATTCAACAATTGATAATAACCATGCATATGTTTTTATCCATTCTTCTACTCAAAGTACAGGCGATTTTTACATTTCGGATAATGGATTTTCCGGTATAGTTAATCATATCCCATCTGTTCAGAGTAGTCTCCTTATAGGAAAGGATGCAAACCGTATGCGCATCTTCCAGAATAGTTTTGACAACCATACCAACGGAATCAAAATTCATTCTGAAAACTACGACAACACCATCCAGTTAAACACATTCAACAATATCAGTAATTACGGCATCACAGCTGATCCTGAAACTGCTGCTGCGGCAGATAACAAGTTGCTCATTCGCGAAAACACCTTTGATCAGAATGTGGTAAAGGGGATTTTATTAACCAAAATAAACGGATTTAAGATCAAGCTGAATACGTTTAACGGAGGACCAACAGGAAGTAATATCGAAAGAGGTATAGAATGTTATAATGATGATTATACCGTACATTCAAACTGGGATCCTAATATGATTGCCGGAAACATTTTTCATTATGTAGAAAAAGGACTTACCATTGCCCCTTTGCATGATGTTTATTTACAAGGACCAGGATATGACCTTTCCTCCAATTACGGTTCCGTACAAAATATAGCTATTCTGTGTAATGAGTTCGATCATAATCAGATTGGTATTAGTGGTACCGGTATGCTGGCAGATCAAACACTAAATCATACTGATCCGGGTAATCGATTTACGGGAAATACATTATGGGATATTCTCTGGTTCCATCTCACTTCCAATAATGCCTCCTCATCATTTGTATATTTTTCAAATTCCAGTGCAGGTCAGCACAGAATTAATGATCCTGCTTTATTAAGTTTACCGCAAACATCATTTAATAATTTTAGCAATACCAGTCCTCTTGTAAGCGGATTTTTCAATCACAGACACAGGAGTAATAATTTTTACGATTGCGGGCTTACTGCAAACGATGAGACCCATGATTACGAAACCATGGCAGAATCGCCAACCGGCATAATGGAAACTCATGATATGGGAGCCCTCAGTATTTATCCAAATCCGGCCACCGCCTCCTTCAGGGTTAGCTTCAAAAACGAGTTACGGTCGGTAGGCAAAGTAGTGGTGTGCGACTTACTTGGTAAACCGGTGTTTACACAAACCATATCTCCAAAAAATATGGATATTGATATAGACTGCCTAACCTGGGCCAAGGGTGTATATATTATTAAAATTTACGATGGCAATGAGCTACGTACCTCACAAAAACTGATAAAAATCCATTAAGTCTTATTTTGTTTTTTAGAACTAAGGCGGGAGCAAAAATTGCTTCCGCCTTTATTCGTTCTATCAGTTATCTGAAACCGTATAAATGCAAATATTTTCTTATATTGTTTCACCAAATATTTTTTGCATGAGCAGCCTATTTACCATTACCCAAACGGATGAAAAACTAAAAATAGAAATCCGTCCACCTATGAAATTTAGTGTAAAACTGATGCTTGTGATGGAAGGTATTGGTTATACCCTTGGTGCTGTTTTGCTCGCTTCTTTTTCTTTACAAGTGAGTGATGACGGCTTGCTGGAGGCTTTATATATTGGTGCCATTGGAATGCTCTATTTATTTGTATCCCGTAAATACATCAACAGGGTGTTTAGCAGAGAGGTGGTTGAAATAACACATACTCAATTGAGTTTGCTTGAAACCAATTTCTCCGGCAGCAAACAGTTGGCTACGTATCCATTGAATGATTCACTTGCAATACGGTATGCAGGCCAAAGGGAATATACGCCACATCCCATGCACAGCCAAACACTTGATATTACAGGCCTGAGCATGACAGAAAAAGAAGTGCAATACCTGATTGAAGATGGTACCCTGGAAATTGATGATGGAAAAAATCCATTCAGGTTCGGGAAAAACCTCGCCTCGTGGGATGCGGAAGAGCTGATTACCCTGCTGGAAACATTTAGCGGAAAAGACCTTCACCGGGGAAATAATGACATGCCGGCTGCACAACTTGATTGGGAGAGTTTATCAGATTCCCCGCATGAAACAATTGATACGCAGGTTGAGGTAACCCACTTAGATCCCGAAAGTGAATTTACCGTAACCATCACGGATACATCTGTAAAGGTTGAACATCCCAGACGCCAGGCTGAAGAAATAAACTGGAATGATATTATGGAAATAAAAGTGATTACTACGGATGCAGGTCCGCTTTCTCCTGATTTGTGGCTTGCGTTAATTGGTGATCATAACGGATGCCTCATACCACAGGGTTGTTTGGGTTATGATGAGGTGTATGATATCGTATCACAATACCCGGGATTTCAGTTTGATCAGGTGATTGCTTCTGCAACCTCTACTGATAACCGGGAATTTTTAGTTTGGTCGCGGGATTGATATGGTATGCATAATTATAAATAGAGGGATACAACATTCTATCCGGTAAATAAACATCCTGAGGAGAAACAACAAAAAATCATTTAAATATTGGGTAACAAATTTGTGTACTCATTATAACTTCCTGTTCCAAACGGTTGAGTCATTCTGTACGTATTTTACTATCCCATCCTGATGGTTGTAGTAAATACTATCTCCAATTGACGTACAAGACTTAAATCCTTTATTGGTATTTATAAGGTACGTATACTTATACTCCTGAATAAAAGAAAAGTAGGTTCTGTATTCTTTATTGTTTACAGAAATTAAGAATGTTTCTGCTCCTGCCCTAAGTTTGATAGTTAAGATATTGGCAAATGTTGGCTTGTTTGGAAAATATTCTAAATAGATCTGTTCATCACTAACCGTAGTTGGGCAAGCCGCTGGCCCCTCTGAATAGGTAACGAAGCCTTTCTTCTCACCTGTCCCTGCACAATTTACTGTATCTCCTCTGTTACTAATAAATACCAAAGCATCGCTGCCGTTGTGTGGACACCTGGAGCGTTGGTAAGCATCCATATTATTTTCAATGGTTTTGGTATCACAAGGGGTATCATCTTTACAACCCACCAGAAAAAAACAGAGCGTAATGGCAATAATGAAAATGGCGGAACCATTCTCTTTAATTGATTTTAAAGTTTTATTCATTTATATCTTTTCACAAAGTGAAATATTCTTTCGGATAAAAAAAACACTTTCATCATAACCCAACTAATCGCTTGTTTCCATCTGGCCTCCACCAATCCTCCAATCTCCCTACAACGTTACAAACCTGTAATTGCTAATCAGGCTATCGTCTTTTATGCTGTTGCCTTTAATCTGGTTGGGCAAGGCATTCAGGTCCTTAATGGTATATATTTGCAAATCATGCTGGGTTGGGTAGCGTTCCTCCTCCCTCAGGTTTTTGCTCCTCTCTAACCTGCGCGAAACCTTCCTAACTTCTCCGGTACTTCTTTCTATATAAACCGTATCATACACTTTTACCGGAGCCACTTCCCGCTCCACATAAACCGTATCTGCCTCAGCAATTACCTGCACCGGTGCTATGGTTTTGTTTTTATTGAGAAGCAAGTATGCTCCACCAAGTAACAGTACCATAGCCGCTGCCTGCCACAACTGCAGGGGTAATGTCCATACCTGTTGTTTGGGCTTGTGGTGCACCTCATCAAATCTGTTTAACAATTGTTGTTTTATGGCCAGCTTTCTGTCGGGCTGAGTTTGGAGGGTTTCCTGCACCTGTTGTATCGCTTCATGCATATCATCATACTCCACCTGTGTAAAATGGCGAAGCACTTCTTCCTGCTGCAACACGCTCAACCTGCTGAAAGGATACCGGTGCTGCCACTCAAATATGTCAACGGGAATTTGGTTTATATCAGTTGCCATGACGAAAAGGGTTTATATGTTTCGATAATTTTTTAAGGAGATAATAGATGCCGGATTTTACGGAGCCTTCAGGCAATCCGGTAATTTCGGCAATATTTTTTAAGGGCAGGTCGTGCTCAAAACGAAGCACAAAAAGGGTACGCTCTTTTTCACTCATCTCTCCCACCACGCGGCTCAGGGTTTGTTTCAGCTTTTGGTAATCAAATGTTTGTTGCATGCGGGTTTCTTCTGTAAAAGGGCGCTCATTCAATAACCTGTTTCTGTTGCCCTCGTTTCGCAATATATTTTTACTGAGGTTGGCCGTAATGGTATATACCCAGGTAGAAAAAGTACGGCCGGAATCAAAAGACTCCGGCTGTTCAATTACTTTTATAAATACCTCCTGCACCACATCTTCGGCCACCTGCCTGCTGCTCAGAAACTGCATGGAAAACCAAACCAGCTTATCAAAGTATCGCTCATACAGTTGCTCAAAGGCTTGTTTATTGCCTTTACAAACCTGTTTCATCAACTGTTCGTCAGTTTGCATTTGTGCGTTGGCCTGTTTCAAAAAAACGTTATTTCTTATTTAAAATACTTGCGCGTTTCTGCTTCTTCAGGCCTGCCTTTTACAATCTGCAAAATCCGGTTTTTCATGTCTTCCGCCTTATGCTCCTCGCCCGACAGTTTATAATGATCGTATAACTTTACCATAGGCACCACATAATTCCCATTGGTAAGCCGGGTATAATGCTCGGATATATCGTAGAAAAAAGGTTTATCTATATAATCCAGCGCATATACCTGCTCCATATTCTTTTTCAGTATAGCAATATTATCAATGCTCTCTTTGCTGTATTCATATGCCAAACCGGTGAGGTATAAATTTTCAGCAATGGGCTTGGTATAGGTTTCGCCACAGGTTAATGCCACATATACCGGGGCCTTTTTGCTGTTATTGGCGATGTGTTTAATCAGCTCCTTCTCAAAACGCTCCTGGTTGCTGGTATCGGCTTCCCATTTAGGAATGCCCAGTTCTTTAAATAGTTTCTCGCGGTACGAATCAATGCGAACAAGGGAAGCATTCATCACTGTTACATCCCTTCTGAAACCTTTTTGTTGCAGCATCCATACCGGGTATGAATCATTATCGCCACAGGTAAGCAAAATGGCATTGGGCTTTAATCCGGCCAGCACATTGTAGTTATAATACATTAAGCCGGGAGAGTAAGGTGCCTTATCCAGCCACTGTTTGCAATACTTATCGCGTTTGGCTATATCCCTTTCCACTTCACCCCATACAATCATATCACTCAGGTGTTCTGTGCGGTCCTTACCCAGTTCTTCGGCTTTTTTCAGGTGATCCAGGTAAGCAAAATTATTTCCTTCAAACATCCATTTGCAAGCATGGTACTCAAAACTATTCGGCACAGCTGCGGCCATTTCATTAATCAGACTTCTCATCTGCTCTACCTTTTCCTTATGCGGCCTTTTATCTGTTGTATCCAGGCGCAGCAGGTTGCGGGTAGAGCGGTAATAATTGTACCAGGCCAATCCGTTGCTTCTGTTCTTATCAATCTCGGCCTTCCACAAATTCCGTTGCTCAGCATACCAGCTTACCGGTTTTAGCTGGGTGGCAAAGCTTAAAATGGGTTCCGGTTTTTGGGCCTGTAAAACACTTGTTATTAAACAGAGTGTTATGGTTATTAAGATTGTTTTCATATTTTTTTGCTTCTTTTGGTATTATACACCTGCCTGACACAAAGGTTCAAACAAGGTAAATTTTTTTTCAGTCTTTTTTAATGAAGCGGTCTTCTTGTATTTACCCCCTTGCTTTACCCAATTGCGTTTCCGGCCCTTTTATAAACCACCCACATCATATACCTTGCTTATATGATGGAGAGCATAATCCCATCAGAAGGTAGATTTTTCCTGAGGCAAAACAACCTTTTCTAAAAAAAACAATCTTACGTGTATGAACAAATTGACCCTACTCACCATTGCCTGTTTTGTTTCTTTATTTACCAATGCCCAAACCAAAAGGGTATTGTTTGTAGGCAATAGCTATACTTATGTAAACGATCTGCCCATGATGACGGCCGGATTTGCCACTGCCAACGGAGATACCCTCATTTACGACAGCCATACATCGGGCGGAGCCACCCTGGAGCAACATGCCGGTGACGCTACCCTGATTAACAAAATTAAAACCGGCAACTGGGATTATGTGGTATTACAAGAGCAAAGCCAACTCCCATCTTTTGAATTATCGCAGGTGCAAACGCAGGTATTTCCTTATGCCCGCTACCTTGATAGCATTATTTCACTTGGCAAAAACGGCTGCACCCAAACCGTATTTTATATGACCTGGGGACGCAAAAATGGTGATGCTTCCAATTGTGCTTTCTGGCCTCCTGTATGCACCTATAAAGGCATGGACAGTTTATTAAACCTGCGCTACCGCATGATGGCCGACAGCAATGATGCCATGGTGGTGCCTGTTGGAGCCGTGTGGAACGAGGTTCGCCAAAACTTTTTATCCATTGATCTTTATCAGTCAGATGAAAGCCATCCTTCCCTTTATGGAACATATGTGGCAGCCTGCTGTTTTTATACCGCATTTTTCAGAAAAAACCCTGAACTGAGGGCATACGTGCCAACAGGTATTGATGCCACCATTTCACGCGGATTAAAAAATGTAGTACGAAGAACCATACTGGATAGCTTAGGTAAATGGCGCATCGGTATATCCGACCCCAAAGCTAATTTTTCTTTCAATCTAAACCTGCCTGCAAAACAGGTTCAATTCTTAAATCAATCGAGCAACGTTTTAACCCATTTATGGGATTTTGGTGACGGAGCCACCTCTAACGATGCCAGCCCGACACATACCTATGCTGCCAACGGAAGTTATATGGTTAAACTCCTGAGTACCGGTGATTGCAACTTATGGGATACCTTATCTAAAAGGGTAAATATTGGTGTAAATACCGGTTTGCACACACCTGATCCTTCTGTTGTTTTATCTGTTTACCCCAACCCTTCAAATGGCGTATTTAACGTTGAGTGGCCACAACCAACAGCCGCTCCATTCCGTTTATTAAATATTCAGGGGGCCGAACAAAAAAGTGGCGTATTGATAACAGGTAAACAAGTACTTGATCTCTCCAGCCTGCCTTCCGGAGTTTACCTGCTGGAAATAACCACAGAAAACAAAGCGGTTTTATTTCATAAACTCATTTATGTAAAACCATAAAAAGGGGTTTCCTTTTTTGTCTTTTAAAAAGGGCAAAGCGTATTATCCGTTAAACACTTTATTTTTTATGGTGCAGGTATGGCAAGGTTTTGCGTGCCTTTTTATCTGCTTTTTTCGACCTCATTTGCTAAAAAAAACACCCTCGTTTTATTTCCTTTTTTTCAAATTCTGCTACTGAAAATCAGTGTGGTTCAATTTTTTTTCATCATCCATTGGGGGTAACAAAACAGCCCTTGTTCCCATGAGTGAAATCATAAATGAATATGAAAAAACACAAATTAATTTTCGCTATGGCCATCGCTTTTGGCATCGCCTTTGTATCGTGCAAAGACTCCGATGATTCGGACACCCCATCAACTCCAAAAACCAAAGAATCCATTCTTAAAGACCAAACCTGGTTGCTTGACAGTGCCAGAAACGGAGTGCAGGTATCATCATCATCCAATGTTCGCTTCCGCTCCGACAAAACTTTTAAAAACGAAACCATGTTGGCCAACCCCATCAGTTCAGGTAGCTGGTCGCTCTCGGGCGATACGCTGGTATTGAGCGCACGCTTATTTAACAACAATAATCAGTTTGCATCCAAGTACCTGATTACGGAATTAACCACTGAAAAAATGATATTGAGAGAAGATTTTAAAACCAATACTTCTGCAAAAACCATTATGTATTATTACAGCAAAATTTCACTTTAACAGTTAAAACAAAACCGGCAGCTATTCCATTACAGAATGCTGCCGGCTTTGTTGTTTGTTGCTTCTGTTTATTGCATCATCAGTTCCCTGATGTATTTAACAGGAGCACTGCCATAACCCAGGAATTTTTCGTGAAAGTTTTTGAGGTTAAATGTTTCTCCCTGTTTTTTCTTTAGCTCTTCGCGGAACTCATAAATTTCCATAAAGCCGGTAAAATAAGAGCATAACTGCACCTGGGTAAGTGTTACCCTTTTCCATTTTCCTTCGGCTTCTGCCTGTTGCTGGAAAGCCTCATCTACCAATAAATGTAAGGCTTCTTCTTTGCTCATATTGTTTACATGCACGCTATAATCTAAAATGGTATTGCAGGTAGAGCGTAAATTCCATTTGTAATACATCAGCCACATTTCGGGCGATACTTCACCTGTTTTCTCATCGGCACCATATCCGTTTTCCAGCATCATTTTTTCAGTATACACTGCCCAGCCTTCTATCATGGCACCATTGCCCAAAATGGATTTGATGATACTCGGACTTTGGTTGCTATACACCAGTTGCGTGTAGTGGCCGGGAATGGCTTCGTGTATATTGAGGATTTGTAAAATATAGTGGTTGTACTCGCGCAGGTAACTTTCTGCACGGGTTTTATCCCAGCCACTGAGGCTACCTACATTGTAATAGGTATTTCCGCCTTTATCATAAGGTCCGGGGGCTGAAATAGAGGCACCTGCCACACCGGCCATATAATCAGGTTCTCTGCGCACCACCAATGGTTTTGATGGATCGATATAAATGAGATTCTTGTTGCTGATAAAAGAAGTAAGCACCGGTATTTGTTGCTCTATAGCTGCCTGAAACGAATCGGGCTGCACGTGTTTTAAGGAGAGCTGGTTAATGACTGCTTTAATGAGTTGAAGCGTATCGGCAGGCTTTTGTTGTTTGCCCATATAGGTTGGCCATAGTTGATTGGCCAGTGCATACATTTTTTGGTGAAGATCTTTTTTATGTGCAAGGGCTTTTTGGTAAATCTCTTCGGCCTTAAATCCGGATTGGATATCGTACTCAAATTTTTGCTGATACAATTCCTTGCCCAAACGGAAAGAGCGGGGTTGGGTATGTGTTAAGCCCTTTAACCAGGTAATATAAGATTGAATGGCAGCCACGGCCTCCCGTGCGCGGGTTTTCATGGCGGCTTTTTCGGCATCCGTAAAGTCTGCGGTATCTACAGCGGCCATAAAATCAGTTTCGAAAATAGAGAGGCCACCGGTGTTTTGATCAATGGCCAGTTGGGTATGTTCAATAGTGGGGTTTTTAATATTCTGTTTGGCGGCTGCAAAATAGGCGGGCACATAAGCGAGGCGCTGATAAAAGCGGGTAAGTCTTTCTTTTAAGGGAGCATAATTGTTATTGAGCATATCGGCAAAGGTGCTGCCCAGGTTATAATCGGATGGGTTCCACTCCCAGGCCAGCATGTGGGTTTGGCCCCAGATGGTAAAGCGGAAAAAGTTTTCCAGCATATAATAATCTGTTTTATTATTTGCAGATAAGGCTTTGAGTTCAAACCCGTGGAGGGAATCCAGGTGTTGCTGGCAAAAGGCCAGTTCTTTTTCTCTGGTGGCCGCATCGTGGATGGATAATACACTATCATAATCGTGGTAACCTACACTGCTGGCCCAGGCCGGGTATTGTTTCCACAGTTGGAGTACTACTCTTTCTTTATAGGATTCAAAAGTCGTTTCCGGATTTGGGGTTTGTGTGCCATTGCAGGCATAAAGCAGCAGCAGGGCGAGTGTTGCAGGGATGGATAACAGTTTCATAGGTGCTAAAATAAGGGATTTAGAGGGGTAAAAAAGCATAAATACAGGAGCGGTTGCCCTAAAACAGGCAAAAACCCATAAAAACGGGGGTAAAAAAAAAGAGTGTTTTCACTCTATAAAAAGAATGTTTTCACTCTTGTTTTTGATGAAAAGGATGTGGAGGTTTGTGGGAGGGTAAACGTGTTCAAATGAATATAAACGGATATAAATGTTTGTACACGTTTATTCCGATAAATAAATATTTAAAAACGCAATAGATAACCCACTGAATATGTGCAGATACAGAATTATGCATTGCGTATATTTATGAGTTATAAGTAAGGCGGGCTGACATCCTCCGAAGACAAATTATCGTTAGCCAAAAGCATTTTTAATTTTAAATAAATCGGCAGACTTTCCCACACTCGGGCGACCGCTTCTCCGACCGCTCAAAAGTTTAAATTTTACACCACCGCACATTTTTCGGCAAAGCCGTTTTGGCTATCACACATTGCAGCACATTTCCAAGCCCGCTCAAAAATCGACCGCACAACCAAAGGCTTGTAAAAGAGCTGCAATCGTCCTCGCTCACATTACTTCTATGCAATTAAAGAATTGAAATAGGCATCGAATGCCGGCTTTCTTAAATAATTCAACCCGAACTCTTCTTCTGTCTCAATATATAGTAAAAAGGACTCGTTTATTTGGGCTTCAGTATATCCCTTAGCAAGTGCCTTTCTTTTATACTCGTTATAAAAGCTAATCCATTTACCTATCCGACCTTTTACGTGGCCGATATAACGACTTTTTATATTATAAATTTTATCCCATGAGGTTATTTCTTCTGTCAAATCTATTCCTCGACCAGAAATGTTGACGGTCCAATTCCAGTCCCTTATTTCTGGTTCTTTCGCAATTAAAAAACCAATATTAACATCTTGCTCTTCTGTATTATAAGGATAGAAGATTTTCTCGGTTCCCAATTCAAACGTGTCTTTATCTGATTTACAATCAAGTCCATTACAATCCTTACACGTAGGAACGAGATTTTCAAAATTCACAGAGGATACAGGATATAATGTCTTTGAAAAAAAATGATCATATTGTTCCAGAGAATCGTCAAATTCCGTTTTTAATTCACTTATGCCACACAACGGACAAATTGTAATTGCTGAATTGAGTTCACGGAATTTTTCGAAATGTAATCTAATCGTGCCGTACCTTTTTGAAAAAGTATTATTTCCCCGCAAAATCTGAGTATACAAATCCAAAAATAAATCAGTAAGAATTTGTCTGATGGTTTCTGGAATATCGAGCAGTTTTAATGGTGTAATTGTTCTGCTACAGATTTGCTGAATGTTATTACTTACAGCAACTCTTTCGCAAAATTCTTTTTGGATTTCAGGGGTTAACTTATTGAGTTCAGTATGTATGACCACTAATCTATTATATATAACCTTTTTATGAGTTTTTGCAATAGAAAGAAAATCGTTTGGAATTAAAGAGTCATCAAATGCAGCTCTATGACTAGTTATATTATGAAAAAAGCCCATCATGAAACTATGCAATTTCATGTGATCAGATGTATAAAATTTATACGCTTTTAGCATCTTATTACTTTTTAAATTCTTTCTCCTTTTCGTTTAAATATCCTAACAGAAAGATTTTTTCTGTAGAATCACCTAAAATTCTGAGTTGGTCTCTTGCTTTTTCAATATCAGAAGGAGAATTAATATCGGTTTTTAATGACTCAATAAAATCAAAAGACATTTCAGAAATACTTTCTTCCTTATCAAAAGCCTCTTCTAATAATACAGAAAATGAAGTGCCGTAAGTTTTTATCTTAATGAGATCGTATAAAAGGGTGCCATTTTCTTTATTAAATTTCCAAACTTTTGTTCGATAACTATCCGAAAGAATAAATGGCGAATGAGTTGTAAGAATAACCTCAACTGAGTTTGATGTTCTCTTTTGATTATTTTCTTTCAAAACCTCTATTTCAGCTTTCTCAACTTTATTTATTGTGTTTACTAATTTAGATCGCCACTTAGGATTAAAATGTGTTTCTGGCTCATCCAATATTAATAATGTTCTAGGCTGATTCATTATCATCATTGTGCCGATAATGTGCATGAACTGATGCTCTCCGTCAGAAATATTTTTGTATTCAACGATTGTTGAATTTTCAGACTTTACAAGTCTAACTCTATCAATTCTAAAAATTAACTCATCAGTGGCTAATTTCGGTAACAAATTAGAAATATTGACTCCACTCACTGCATTGCGCACCGCTTCCCTTTTCTCCTGAGGGATTTTATAAAGATTGAGTAAATGCATTCTATGGAAAAAACTATATAGCGTATAAGTATCACCAAAAAAATGTTTAAAAGCGGACTTTGTCGCCTCATTGACCTTGAAATCTAAGGTTAGAATAGTTTTAGTTTGGCTAGTTGATATATCTTCTTTTGTTGTCTCTTTATAAGCTGTGGCAATTTGCTTTAAATTGTTGATTTCCCTTTTAAAGAAATCAGTCAAATCATATTTCTCTTCATTTGATCTGGCTTCGGCATTAATTTCAATATAATTACCAAATTCAATAACAATTCGAAATGAGTCTATGTCCGAAATTTCCAAAGTTTCATTTAATACATTAAGCTTTTTTTCATGCTGCAACAAAAAATTAGCAACTACAATTGCAGCATTTGATTCATAGTTCATATAGAAGAGTTCCCCATCCTCAAATCCATTTAAAACATCTTCTTCAAGTCGTTTTTGGTATTCATTAAAATAGTGAAATTGCATCTTAAGAAATGGAGTACTAATTAACTCATTCAAGCCTGAAGAATATCCAACTACTTTTTGGGGCAACAGACTTTTAATTTTTTTCTTTAATTCTCTTCGAGTATCAGATTTCCTAAGTACCTTAGTTTCATTTTTCTTATTATCGACTAACCAGTAGACAGGTTCCTGATCTAGTGGACTTTTTACAATTTTGACGTGTCTATATGAATCCTCCCACGAAAAACTAGCATCCTTCCATTTTTCAAATACATCATTCCACGTAATTTCGAATTTGTATTCTATTTCAAACCCAAATTTCTTCTCTTTCAAAACACTTTCGGCAGGATAATCAAGCAATAGAGAATCTAAATAATAAAATATTTCACAGATCAATTCTAATGTATTTGACTTGCCAGTACCATTTTTACCAACCAAACAAACAGGACTAATTAGTTGATCCGGATCAGAAACTGGGTCTTGCGAGAAATGCATTTCAAAGCCCTTTTTTAAGCTTCTAAAATCACTTAATAATTTTAATTTAACTAATTGCATTATTGATTATTGATTGCAAAAACTACTCGTGAATTATCTATCCCCTTTTCTATATCTCTATTTTCATCTATTTTAAAGATTTGTTTTAGAAATGGATCTCGTTCACTATTAGGTATAACAGAGTTATAAATAAAATCCTTAAGGCCTTGTTTTCTTTCGTCTATATTATATTCATATTCCAAATTAATTCCTTCATCATTGATAACATTTTGCATTTCTAAAAAAGTGAACGGTTGATTGCCAAAGTGATTTATTATTCTATTCTTAATATCATTAAATAATTGTTCTTCTTCATTCAGATTATCTTTTTTCAGATCCTCATTCTCAATATATTCAACTACTTGATCATCCAAACTAAATGCCTTAATGTTAGTTTTTAATCGCCCAAGAAATGCCTCCTGCATAATTGATTGCAGCAATGTTTGTTGTTGTAAAACGATGAATTTTCTCTTACTTTTAATCGTTTCGATTTGACTCCATAGTTTTTCAAATTTATTTTGAATGGCTCGTGGAGGAAGAATAATTGGTAGTTTTTCAATCGAATTTATATTTATAGTCGGTTGACCTACTGATTTGGTCAAATTTTTTAAATGGGCTTGGATGTGCGGAGTTTCCAAAAAATAAGCCAAATAGATACGATTAATTTTATTTGCAGAACATCTTACTCTTGCAGTTGCTCGCACAATATTGAAATTTTTAAGGCTTTGATCTACGATACCTATTTTTCCTATTGTCGAGCCAACACATACAATAAGTATCTCATCTCCGAAAAGTCTTGTTTTCGAATTTTTAGCTTCTAATTTCGGGTCAATTAATTTTAGATTAGACTGATTTATTCCCATTTCAAAAATATCCCCAACTCTAATAACCGGAACTCCATTTGGAAAATCGTTTCCTGGTTGCACTACTCCATAATTAATTTTATCATCTTTAATTATAAGATTTCTCAGAGGCTCCTCTTTCCATTTATTTACATTCTCAGATAAATTACCGAATAGGCTTTGGAAAATGCTAAATTTTAATTGATTAAGATAATTCAATATAAGCTGTTGATTTCTCAGAACATTTGTAATTCGATCAATGACTTCAACGATTTTATTTTGGTCACCGAAAGAAGGTAGAGGAATAATAATATTATCAATATAAGCCTTAGGAATATGCATCAGACCAGCTCCCCTAAAACCGGAATCCAAAATATGCATGTTACTATAGAGATAATAAAAAACATACTTAGAGTTAAACAGTTCGTCTTGTTCTTTAGGCTTAGCTACAAGACAATCAGTTGAGACGGCAAACCTGCTTTTATTATAATGAACAGATGCACTTCCTCCTGTACCAAAAATCAAATGCTCTCCTTCAAATTGATAGTTTTCGAAATATTTAGACAAAATCGGGCTAGATGTATAGAACGGATATTTTCCACTAATTGTGCCGACACCAGCCTGTAGTTCTGACTTGTCTCTAAAACTGAATAAATCTCTAAATAATTTTTTTTCATCTCAACATTCTATCTAATTGCTGAACTTCTTTTAATATATCTTTCTCAAGTTCCATGATAGTTTTTAAAAGAAGCTTTGGAGCAGGATAATCTTTTTCTATAATATCAATGGTTTTGTATGTTTTTATACTAAGGTCATAGTCATTTTGTATAATCTCCTTTATTGGCACATAGAACTGCTTTGCTGTCCGATCCTGATCTTTTTTTAAATTCCTATTTGAGTACTCATTTACTAAAATAGGTAACGGATATTCTCCTATGATACGTTTTCTATCATCTGTCAAAGTGCGTCCATCAGATTTCAAATCATAAAACCACACATTTTTAGTTGGCTCTCCTTTTTGGAAAATCAATATTGCTGTACTAACTCCGGCATACGGTCTAAAGACCCCGCTTGGCATAGAAATAATAGCATTGACTTGACATTGTTCCAAAAGCATTTTTCTAATAATTTTATGAGACTTTGAAGCCCCAAATAAGACACCATCAGGTATAATCACCCCAGCACGACCATTCTTCTTTAAAGATTTTATTATTCTTTCAATAAAAAGTAATTCCGTTTTCGGACTACCACCTAATTGTCCTATTTCCAAACTTGGATTTATATCTTCAGTGTCTATACTTCCTTTAAAAGGAGGGTTTGCAAGAATTACATCGTAGGTATTTATTTCTTTATACTTTTTTGACAAAGTATCCATGTATTCAATGTTCGGTCGCGTTACTCCATGCATTATTAAATTCATTAAACCAACACGAACCATATTGATATCTATATCAAATCCAAAAAAAGTTTGCTCATCTAATTTCTTCCTTTGAGAAGCAGTTAATTTATCAGCTTTAGTTCCCTTTCTTAGTCCATCACCTTCATCATCTTCTTTGTCATCCGAAATATATTTCTCACTTGTAAAATCACGAAGGATATGCTGATATGCCGCCAAAAGAAATCCTCCTGTGCCACAAGCTGGATCAGCGATTTTTTCTCCAAGCTTAGGATTAACTAATTCGCAGATCATCTGAATTATGTGCCTAGGCGTCCTAAATTGCCCATTCTTACCAGAAATAGCTAGTTGATTCAAGAGATACTCATAAATATCTCCTTGTGTATCCTGAAATACCTGCCCTCTTTTTACTTCTTTCTCAATTTCTGTGTAAATGTCTTCAATTGATTCTATTGCACTTTTAAGAAGGGTATCCTTAGGAATGCCAAAATAAGCATTCTTCATATATCGAGTAAACGGTAAATCTTTATCGTTTAATTGCTTTATAAAAGGAAAGACTTTTTTTTCAATATGCAGTCGCATCTTTTCATAGTCTATTTTTTCATTCCCTTTCTTGTCCCTAATTTTGAATGATTTTGTAAACACACTCCATCTTAATTCTTTTCTTGTACCAAAAATCGATCTATACCCCTTAATCTCTTGGGTCTTTTGGCTGTCCATTGTATCCAGTCTACGAATAAACAGCAAATAAGAGAGTTGATCTATAGAGGTTGCGGGATTTGTAAGTCCTCCACTCCAGAGGTTATCCCATAATTTATTGATTTTTGATTTTAATTCTTGTGAAAGCATAATTTTAGTTTATGAAAGATTCAATTACTCTTTTAATAAAATTCTAATCGAGTTATTCCTTAGTCGGAATAAGCAAATCTCGAATATCAACGTCCAATGCAATAGCAATAGCACGCAAAAGTTTCAAAGTAGGCTGACTATCATTATTACAGATTCTGGTAATTGTGTTGGGTGTTTTTTTTACCTTTCCAGCGAGATCCTTATGAGAAATTTCCTTTTCGGCTAAAACAACTTTTAACCGATTAATTCTTAATTTTTCTGGTGTCTTCTTTTTAGCCATTTGAATACGTTTTGTGCATAAATGTATTCAAAATATGATGCTTTTAATACATTATATAGAAATCTAAATCTTTCGAAATCAACAACTAAACTCATTATTTGAATTAAATAATACATTATATGTATTATTCAATATTTTAAATGTATCTTTGATGTGTTGAAAATATTTTTATTTAAACGCAAAAAACTTCGACCTAGAGAAATAATCAATGAAAGAGGATATTAAGAACGGCCAGAGAAAACTGAAAGTATATCAAAAATACTTTGAAAGATCTTACCCCACACTGTCGCAGAGGTGTCATCCGTGACTTCTGCATAATAAAGCGGTCCACGTTTAGGATTATAAGGGAAAATTGCTTTTCTCATACCTAAATTGCTGAAACAAATTTAACTAAGCTATTCCTTGCTTTTCTCCCGTTTTATAATGACTTTTATACAGCAGAGTGTGATAGTTGTTTCCCATATAAAAAAGCAAAGGCATAACTTTGACATTAACCACAAAATAAGCCACCCACATCTACAGTATTTAAAACAAACAATTTAAATATACAAACATGAGAAAATTAGTCATTTTTATTACAATAGGATTGGTTATGGCTTTCAAACTTGAGGCTAAGAAGTTTCCAGGGAAAATTATATTTGCGAATGATACAGTTGATGTGATTTTTAATATTCCGATTTTGTCATCCACAGAAGAACCGAACTATACGGTTTTACAGCATGAGGTAAAGTATTATGATTCAACCGGAAAAAAAATGGTACTTAAACCGGAAAATGCAAAAGAGATACAGTTTGACTATGATAATGGAAGCGTGCGCATGCTATCAAGGTATGATTCGCTTGGAGTCGTAGCTTCAAAAAAAAACAGAAACCTTTTCTTAAAACTTGAAGCTGATGGGAAAGTAAAACTATTTATTTATTACTATCAACAACTTTCAGCAGGCAGATATTATGCCTCAACTGGAACTATGGGCGGAAGTTACTACTACATGGCAGAGATATACATTATGCAAAGAGGAGACGGAGAATTTAAAAACCCCCGGAGCTTGGCCTTTAAAAAAGATATGATTGCATATTTTAGCGATTGCCCTGAATTAGCAAAGAAAATAGAGAACGATGAATATAGCAAAGACCATCTGGAATTTATTGTAAATTATTATAACGTAAATTGCGAATAACAAAATATTTACAATGGCTTAGGTACAATATAATTTCCTCTGTTGGACTTGACAAAGAAGGTAGACTAATAATAAGTACCCCCCCCCCGCTGTCGCGCATCCCGTAATCGGGACAAGTCTTGTAATGCGTGAGTGGTATGGTAATATATACCACAAGTTTCTTACTGATCCGGTATACTGATTAGTTCTTCTAAAAATATTTATACCTGTTATTGAAACAAATTTAATCCAGCTACGCCTTGCTTTTCTCCTGTTTTATTCGCAATTTTATAGGGTTAGACTGTGGATAGGTTTTTTCATATATATCCAGCCGAGGGCATGACTCTGACGTTAGCGGCAAATTTATGACAGACACCGGAAAACATAAAAACTGGACTTGGAAAGACGGTTGGGAACATTTCAAAAAAATTGTTTCTCGACCTGAGAAAGTTACGTCAATACAGGACGGTCTTTTGAAGCTGAATACAAAACTTACAGTTACTGAAAGTATGTTTGTAAAGGACAAAAACAGAATGTCACAGTTTTATACATCGTTTGCAGACGGTTCTATTAGCATTGACTTTTGGGAGAATGGAATGTGTTGGCACTGTCAGTTTTTATTTGACACGGACAAAGTAAGTTTAGCTGCATATCTCTGGAACGACTTACGAGTAAACAGTGACGAAATTGAAAAACAAATTTCTGAAATAAGGTTTCCTGTTCAACGAAAGAAAATAGAGATAAGTAATCAAGAGTATATCAAATGGCATTGGCAAAATTCGGTTGACAATACAAAGTATAAATCAAAAAATGAAATTGAACTTGTTAGACTTTTAAGCCAAGACAATAGAGTGAATAAGCTAATGACCTTCCACCAACTATTGGACTTAGGACTTAGCAGATACATTGGGGAAAATGGTGATGATCTGAAAAATGATTTGTTGAGAGCAACAATAACAGACGACAACATTATTGTGCGGACAGAAAAACAAGCAGTAACAAACATTTGGGACGGAACAATCGATTGCATCGGACAAGGCAATCCAGAAGAGGCCTATAAACTTATAGTGGACAATTTACCGTCAGACATTGATTGGGCAGAATATCAAACCATAGAACAATATGAACAACGGACAGAGCAAAGCAGCCACTAACAAATAAGGCTCAAACGAAGTTTCACTTCGATTTGAGCTATGTTGACTGCCTGCCCCGCGTAAATGCGGGGAAGCTTTGGTGGCTTTTAGGGTCTAGAGTTAATCGGATTATTTATTATGGGTTTTCAATAAAGTTGTCTATTGCAGAATTTAATTTTACAGGTGTGTTTATTTTTGAAAAATGAGCAATCAGATTATACCAAAGTGGTGGGCATGAAAAAGGCCGCTACTGCAATAGTAAACGGCCCTTTTTAGTAGTTTCTTATGGTATTCTATTCCTTAATAAACTTCTTCACAAAAGTTTGATTATCTAAAGTCACTATTTTTACCAAATACTCTCCTTGGTCTAACGCTTCGGTATTCCAGTTAACGGTTAGCTTGTTATTTTTGGTTTTCATATTATTAAACGACTCTAATTTTTTACCTGCTAAGTCTGTAATAGTAATATTGCATACCTCTTCTTTTACAGTGTTTATTTCAAACGAAATCATTCCTTTGGTTGGGTTTGGATATACATTTACCGCTGATTTATCCGCTAATGTTGTTTGATCATCTGAAGTAAGGGTGCGCTTTCCCATTGAACTACGTTCTTCACTTGGAGAACATCTAACCTCTGAAGAAGCTTCTCCAAGAGGACATATTGCTATAACTCTCCATGAATAGCAAGGAAAATCTTCATCAACACTCATTATATAATCAGGTGTTAAAATATTTGGAATCTCGATGGGATCATTAATTGCTTCTCCTCCGCAGCACTTTGGATCATTAGGGATAATTACTAACGTGTAAGAAACAGCACCAGGAACAGGGTTCCAAGTAAATTTGTCTTGATTCCCAACACGAGTAGCATTAAGCCCAGTTGGTGGTGTTAGGTTACACGATTGTTCATCGCAGCTGGTTTCGCATATTATTTGTGCCTCGCAAATTTCTCCACAAGGGGTAACAATGGTATGGGTAACATAATAACAAGTAGCCGTACCGGTCATATTATACGTAAAAGTAGGTGTATTATAAGTTGCCACAAGTGTATAGGCACCGCTAATCCCACTTGAAATACTGTATACTTTCCAAGTTTGTGTTCCTGTAAAAGTGCTACTTCCCTGTAAGGTAGAATTTGAGATTCCCAATAAAAAAGATGCTGATGGAGCAGCAGCGTTTAATGAAATTTGAAAATTAGCTTTTTTAACCGTAAACCCCGATCCTATGGCCGCATTGTTTATGTAAAATGTAACATAATCAATACTGGCAATTGTGGTGTAAGCGAATGGCTTTAAAACTTGTCCTGGAGTAAATACATGTGAAATTGTAGCACCGGAAGGATCAATACCACTAACTGTGGCATTTGTTCCAAAAGGCTCAAAATTCCAGCTCAATTCTTCAACACGCCAAGTACTACCCTGAGGATTAAAGGAAATATACGTGTGATTATTCATATTATCACATCGATATCCTTCAGTTCCATAGGCCAAAGGAGTAATGACTTGTGGAGCACAAATGCTAAAACTAAAGTCTGCACAAACATTCATACCTTTTCCTGTTAAGGTGCCAATTTGTGCTTTAGAAAAAGTTGCCGTAAGCAACAATAAAAAGGTTAAAATTAAATTGTTTTTTTTCATAATAGTAAAGATTTTGAGAGGTTAATAAATAAAAATCTTGATATCAATTACCCAAACTTAACACATAACCAGTCTTTATTTTTCGCGGGTTTACCAAACACACTGCTCAAACTGCAAAAGCAAGCTTTAAACTTCCCTATGACAATTCCACTTTAGAAAAAAACAAGAAAAACGGGAATAATGGCCTATAACCATTGAGGCATTATAACAAGTACAGACTCTTCAAGCGGTCTAAGAAAATATCCTTCATCGCTTTAGATATTTCCGGGTTGGAACCATCGCTCATAAAAGCAAAAAAGCCATCATGGTTTACAAATTTTTGCACCTTTTGTAAATTTATGATATGCGATTTATGGCAACGGTAGAAAAGGTTCGTATCCAATTTTTGCTCAAAATCTTTTAATGGTTTAGAGGCAATGTATTTTACCCCATTATCCATATAGATATCCGTATAACTTCTGGATGCTTCCAGGCGCACGATCTCCTTTTGCTTTAAATAAATAATGCCATCCTTTACCTGAATTTCCAACAATCCCCCTGTTTCCGTTTTGGTAACAGGAAACAATTCTTTTTGTGCAGTCAATAAGCATTCAATACTTTCCTTAAAGTCTTTATCATCAATCGGCTTCAGCAAATAATCGAAAGCCCTGTTTTTAATGGCTTGTATGGCGTATTCACGGTGTGCCGTGGTAAATATGAGTTTAAATGCTCTAAAAGTAAGTTTATCTAAAAGCTCAAAACCATTCATATTGGGCATGTTAATATCTAAAAAAACCACATCAGGGTGGTAATCTTCTATTAAGGTTATGCCCTCTTCTGCATTTAATGCTGTTGCTATCACGCGAATAGCATGTCTGTTTCTTATTCCTAATATTTTTAACGTTTCAATCCCTGCTTCTTCATCATCAATAATAATGGCTCTTAACATATTTACAATTATTCTGGTTATACATTTAAAATGGGCAATACCAATACTATAGTAGTTCCCAAACTGTTCCCTGTGGTATCCTTTTTATCAACTATGGTGATATTACTCTTTTGGGCGTTCGATTGATTCATCACCCCAATGCGTTTTTTAATTAAATGCATGGCCAACGATTTTTTGTGCATCAATGGCTGTTTTTGTGCAGATGCAGTGCGTCCTACCCCATTATCGTCTATGGTACATTCAATGCTTTGGTTAGAATGATACGCAAATTTAATTTGCAAATGCCTGTCATTGGCTTTTGGCAATAAACCATGCCAAATGGCATTTTCCACAAATGGCTGTACCATCAAGTGCGGAATAGCTACATGGGTGATATCAACGGTATCATCCACCGAAATATCATAAACAAAAGACCCACTAAACCTAAGCGACTCCATCTCCAAATACACTTGGAGCATTTCAATTTCTTCTTGAATAGTGAGGCTTTCCCTGGTGCTGTTTTCTAACAATTCCCTAATCAGTTTAGAAAATTTAGACAAATACACTTCTGCCTGTGTATTCTGTCCTTTCATAATAAACTGCTGTATGGAGTTTAGCGAATTAAAAATAAAATGTGGGTTCATTTGTGAAAGCAACAGCTTTTGTTCCATCAGTATTTTGGTGTGCTCTATTTTGAACTTGTTTTGTTTAAAATACAAATAAGCTATAGCTATTATTGCAAGCAATAAAGCGACAAAACCTGCCATCATAAACCTGTTTTGTTTTAATTGCAACGTTTGAATTTGATTTTTTTGAGCCAAGATATTGTAGGCTTGTTCCTTTTTTTCATAATTGTAGGCAAATTCTTTCTCCAGGGCCTTTTTCCTTATTTGCTCATTGGAAAGACTATCAGCAAGTGTTCTGCTTGCTTTATAAATGGCAAAAGCCTCCTTATAGTTACCCTCAGAGGTGTACACTTTTTCAAGTAACTCGTAGGCCAGAGGCAATTCGGCTACAAAGTTGGTTGATTTGCATATGGCCAATGCTTGTAACCCCATTTTTTTGGCTTCATTGTTTTCCCCCGTTGCGTGCTTAATTCCTGCAATGGTAAGTATCGCTCCGGCCAATGCTCTGGTATTATTCATTTCTTTGGCCAATTCTTCACATTTATAAGCATAATAATAAGCCGAATCGTATTTGCCCATAAATCTATACGCAACACTCACGGAATTATAAATATGAAAAACAGCTACAGGAACTCCCTTCATTTTGTCAACATATGCAAGACTTTGTAAATAAAAAAAACCAGCCTTTTTTTCTTGTTTAAGCGCATAATAATCACTCCCAATGTCAACAAGCGAGCCTACAATGCCAAAGTCGTATTGTATTTCCTTACTCATTTTTAAACACTTCAAATGAATTTGAAGTGCTCTTTCAACGTCACCGGATGACAAATAGTGTAAAGCCATAACAGAATAAAAATCCAATTCCAGCCTTTTATCCTTTAACTCCTCTGCTATCCGTATCCCCTTATATAAATAATACAATGTCTTTTTTCTATCTAACCCTTCAGCATATAAATACATTAATTTTTTTATAGCGGAAATCATCTCTGCTTTATTCTGAATCTGTTCTGCAACTTTTAGACCTTTTACGTGTGAATCTATCGCTTTAAATACTTTACCTTGAGTACTAAACAAAACACCCTCTCTATTCAGAATTTTAGCCTCATACAAAGGAGCATGGTACAATTGTGCATCAGCCAATAAGCTATCCCAATAACTCATTCTGGCAATATCAGTGTTTATTCCAATTGCGTACAATAAACCTATACGAGCTCTATCAGACTTAGTATGTAAAAGTGCTCTTTTTAACGAGTCTAGTTGGCGAGATTGTGTTGATGCAAAATTACTTGCGCAAACCTGCACTACAAGAACAAACAGTAATCCACAAACAAAGTGACTTAACTTTATCTTCATCTTAAACTTTGGGCTAAGACATTAATCTACCTGAAGTTTTTTGGTTACAATATGATCACCTGAAATGATACGTACCTGATATATCCCTTGCTGAAGGATGCTGATATCAAATTCTGCCATATCATCTTTAACCAAAACAGGCAAAGAAACAAGCTCCCCCTGCATATTGTAAATCTCAAACTGTACAGATTCCGTTGAAAGTAGATTTGAAGGAAATACCAGGTTTACTTTGTTTGTTGCCGGGTTAGGATATAGCAAAACATCCGCCTTAGTATCATCAATACTTTTTGGCAATCCTGTGGGAAGATTAAACAGAAAACGAACAGAAGGATTTTGGTCGTACTTCATCAATCCTGAATTCCAACCATACCTGTATCCTACCCGTGGAATATCGCTTTCACTGGTAAAAACTGTTTTCGAAACATTTACCCATTGAACCTGATTATAATCCCAAGATTTACGAAACATTTCCTTCATTTGTCCGGAGCTGTCATATGTATATTCTTCATTCTTGAGAGGCGTAAATGGAAATAACTGGCCATTATCATCATATAATCCAAAAGACACATGTCTCAATATATTCCCATTTTCATCGTATTCAAGCGTATCTGTTTTTAATGGCTCAAGAATATCGGATGTTTGATTACGTGTAAGTGTATATGACGTATGCAACCTGCTTTCTGTGTAGGTATAAAAAGAATGGTTAATGGTATCTCCGCTATAACCATCTACTTCAGTAAGTGTTTGAAGATTGTTGCCATCATAAGCATAAAAACGTTTCTTTGATGTGGATGTTGTGTAGTAATATGTACTGTCTTTAATGCGTAGACCCGTATTATCATACGTATAATTGATATTGTAGTAATCTTTAAAATTGGAGGATGAAGCAGGCAACGCCTGTTGCACCAAAATATAGGAATGTTTTTGGTTACTGTTGTATGTATATTGGTATTTTAGCTTCGTTTTTTCGATGGTGCTTCCATAATCGATCGTTGTTTCCTGAATAGCGGATAAGAGTTTTTTTTGTGCATCGCCCGTAAAAGAATTTTGTTCCAAGACAATCTGAACCCAGGTATCGCCCATAAACTGAGAGCTTGATTTCTCTTTTTTATATCCGGGAATATCAGCCGGTATCCATGTATAACTTACCAGATTATGCCATAAATTATCAGTTCCTATGATTTGGGTCATTACAAAAGGATGATCATTATTAATTTTATTAAACCCAGTAACCGGATCCGGCACCACTTCTGGGAGAAAGCTTTGAGCCAAAACCCATGTTTGGGTGAATAAAAAAGTAAGAAATGTAATTGTTTTTTTCATAGAACTGCTGTTTTGATTTACTTACCAATCACCAAATAAGTGTTTAAGGTTGTAAGAAGTTTTCCTATTAACAAAGTTTAACATAAACCGGATGCTGTCTATTCTCTTTTAGAATAATATATGCGCAATGTTTTGTTTTAATACAAAAAATTTTATTCGTTGTTGCATTTGCAAACACTCACTCCTATCTTGTTTTCACCAACAAGATTTAATCTAAAACCAACAAACATTAATCATATGACCACTCCAGTTTACAACACCATTCAACAGGTTTTTGCGATGAATCTGTTTTCGAACTTTGCCAGCAATAAAAAAGGCACACCAGAGGAACTTACCAGCGAGTTGAGCACCATTCTTACCAAACTAACCGGCAATACCCAAATGCAAAACTATATTGGCAACTGGAAGGTGGTTTGGGGGCCGGTAGTGGGCTCTTATGGAAAGGATGCGGATAAAAAGGTATCATCCAATGCTTTGTTTGTAGCTACCAATAATCAGGGTATTTATGCAGTGGCAACAGCAGGCACCAATCCTATTTCGAGTTATGGCTGGCTTACTGAAGATTTTGATGTACGCACCATGGTATTATGGGAAGGTTTTCCGGATGCACCGGATTCTCCCCGTATATCAAATGGAAGCAGTATTGGTTTAGGACACCTGTTGAGCATGCAAGACCCAAATACAGGCAAAACCCTCATGCAGTTTTTGCAGAATACCTTTCAGGCGGTAAACAGTCCGCAGCAATTGGTGGTTACCGGACACAGTCTGGGAGGTGCGCTCTCTTCAGTACTTGCCCTATACATTAACAATAACCTGAATACATTTAACCCTGCGCAAACAGTTTCCGTATCTGCCGTACCTACTGCAGGCGCCACACCCGGCAACAAGGCCTTCTCTGACTATTTCAGCAGCCAGATTGGTTCACGCACCGTAAGATTCTGGAACAAACTCGATCCGGTTCCGCATGCCTGGCAAACGGATATGGTAGAAAATATCCCATTCCTGTTTTATCCTTATCTGGTTCCAAATGTTTTGGTACAATCGCTTGCTGCAGTGGTACTGGAACAAAGCCTGCAGGGCACACAACCTTACCCGGCCGGAGGACGCTATACCCAGCTACAACCACAAACCCCTCCCCTGCCCGGACAGGTAAATATTGGGCTTACAGCACCACTTACAGCGACTCAGGTAGTAGAAGCTTTTGTTGATCTGGAAGCTAAAAAAATATTGACCAAATTAGGTGTAAGCACCATTATGGCCGATGCCGTAATAGCTGCTTTGAATGCCATTATCAGTCATTATGAAGGTGTAAAAACCATTGACGAATTGATAAGTGACCTGGAAGCAAAACTGGAAAGTATATTTGGCAAACATGAGTTTCTGATACACTTGCTGAACCTGCTGGAAGCCGTGCTGAAACAACTGGAAGGAGCTCTGCTGTTCCTGATACAACTGGCTTATCAGCACGTAACGTCCTACGATTTTCTGATGGGTATGCCCAATATGCATAACCTGTGTCAGTTTATTATTAACGATGCAGTAAGCAGCGGGGAATTATCGGCAGATTATAAAAACCTGGGCGACCAGTTAACCAATCCAATGAATGTTATAAGCAATATTCCGGAATCATTGGCAAACCAGATACAACAGATACTTACACCTGAATTTCTGGAATCGGCCAATTTGCCTGTGATGCCAGAGGGGATAAGTGAACCACAGGCTAAATAAGAGAAATGGCAATCGCATACGGCCATGTGAGAAATGGGTTCACATATGGTTAACAAAATAAATTATGTATAACTTAGCTGGGAGTAATTCAAAATGAATCAGAAAAAAATTCAAGCTGCTACCTGGCTGCTTCTGTTGGTGTGCTCCACCAGCACCCTCCGGGCTCAGGATATTTTTTTAGATCCGGCATTTGGCTCAGGAGGTAAAGTTATTACCGCCATAGGCAATATTGGGGATCAGGCAAATGCGATTGCCATTCAACCGGATGGAAAAATACTGTATGGTGGACATACCCGAAGCACTCTTACCAGCTCAGATTTTGCGCTTGCGCGCTGCAATCCGGATGGATCAGTTGATACTACTTTTGGTGTGGGAGGAAAGGCCATTACATATATTGAAAACCAGAGTGAGGGAAAATCATTAGCTTTACAGCAAGATGGCCGGATTATTTTAGGCGGGCATTCCAGTTGGTATATCAATCTGGCGCGTTATCTCAGCGATGGAAAACCAGACAGCAGCTTCGGTGAGGCAGGTACCATAATCACAGATTTAGAAGGATATTATGCTGAATCCTGCCGATCGGTATTGATACAACCGGATGGCAAAATTATAGTGGCAGGTTATGCCTCGCACTTTTCCAACGATAAACAATTTTTGATTTTGCTGAGGTACCATACCAATGGCACACGGGATAGCACATTTGGTATCAATGGAGTCACTATAGGCAGAAAAATGCACTGCCATTCAGCAGCCCTGCAAAACGATGGGAAGATTGTGTTAGGAGGATCGTCAGACAATCATTTTACCGCAGTAAGATACCTCACAAACGGAATAATAGACAGCAGCTTTGGTGCCAATGGAGAAGTTGCTACTCCCATTGGATTAAGCAGTGAAGCCAGATCCCTCCTTATTCAACCGGATGGTAAAATAGTGTTGGGCGGGTATTCTTTTAAAGAAGTGTTAACCATCGCATTTGCATTATCCAGATACCACCCCTCAGGAAATTTAGATAGTAGCTTTGGTACAGGAGGTATCGTTACTCATCAGTTGTCATTACCAAAAAGCTGGGCATATACAATAGGTTTGCAACAGGATGGTAAAATCATTTCGGGAGGTTACTCCATCGACAGTTCTGTATCTGCCTTTGCTCTTGCCCGTTATCAGAATAATGGAGATTTGGATCATTCGTTTGGGATAAACGGAGAAGTAATTACCCCGCTAAGTGCCACTTATAGTCAGGGCACTTCGTTAGGTATACAAAACGATGGAAGGATAATAATGGGAGGATATGCACATATTGGATCAAAGTTGGAAATGGCTCTTGTGAGGTATAAGAGCACCGGTAATTCAGGAGTTGAAGAATCCGGAAATCTGGTTATGGAGTGTACCAGTTATCCCAATCCTGCCGGCAACAGTGTTACCATAAGTTTTCAAACAAAACCCGTTGATGCCTGTTTAACTCTCTACACAATGAAAGGAGAAGTGATAAAAACCATGTCAACGATTACTGAACAAAAAATTACATTGCCTCTCCATGGAATGCCTTCCGGCACATATTTTCTGCATCTTACAGAAAGAAATAAATTGATAGCGGTAAAAAAACTGATCATTGAACAATAGCAGAATACCATTACTCCTGCGTTGGTTTCCGCTTTCAGGTATATGGGTTATCACATACCATCTGGTGATTTATTTTCTTCCTGAAAAGTGCCGGTTGAAGCAACTTGTTTTTATCTTCCTCATTGTTAGTTTATCATTCACGATGCTTCGGGCTCAATCCGCAGATATAGGCTCCTGGAATATTCTTCAGCTCAAGTACAAGCACAATGAAAAGTGGAGTTTCTTCGGTGAAGGGCAGCTTCGCTCTCTTCGTTTTTACAATCATTTCCATTATTACGAATACAAGGGAGGTTTCACTTATCAGGTACTTAAATCTGTAAAACTAACCCTGGGTGCCGGCAGCTATCAAACCTATAAAGAAGGCGGAAATTTTGAAACCCCTCAGAACAATGATGAATTCAGGGTTTGGCCTCAGATTGCCCTATATCAGGAAATAAACAAACTGCAGGTAGAACAACGCTACAGGGCCGAAATGAGGTGGACAAACAATGGTTATCGAAGCCGGTACCGCTACAGAATTGGGGTATCGTACCCTTTCGGGAAAAACACCAAAGGTTACAAGCCGTTTCAGATCAATGTAAGCAATGAATTATTTTTCACCGACCATGAACCATACTTTGAACGGAACAGAATGCTTTTTGCATTAAATTATAAAACAGGAAAACACACTACCATACAACTGGGTTATGTACACCAACTGGATTATAAAATAAATGACGAAACCGGTCGTGATTTTATGGTGGCAGGGTTTTATTACGAGATTTTCAGAAAAACACCAGACAAAACGGCTAAATAGACATCAGTGTCTTTTCATGGCTGTGCAATTTGCCATCAATAAATGAGAAATATGCGAACAAGGCCATTCAACCTGGCCATGAGGTGATAGGGCTTATCTATCAGCGATTACAGCAATCTTCGAATTTAAAATAGCGAAAAGTCAACTCCATCAGAACAAAAAAAGCAACCGATTGTTATGATTTGTAGTTGAATATGATGAAAAAAATCCAAACAATATCATGTTCAAAAAGTTCATCGAATCAGACAAACAACAGTCAAAAAAAACAACAATCATGCAGCATTACTTCATCATTGGGGCATCAAGCGGAATAGGCCGGGAACTGGCTTTGCAACTGGCTAAAGAAGGAAAACAGGTGACTGGAACCTATAACACACACCAACCCGATTTCGAAAATCCTCAAATCCATTTCCATCAGTTAAATGTGCTGGATGATGTTCCTTCCATTGACTTCTTACCCGATGAACTTGCAGGTTTTGTGTATTGTCCGGGCAGTATCAGCCTGAGACCTTTTGAAAGAATAAAACCCTCCGATTTTGAAGCAGATTATAAACTGCAGGTAACGGGCGCAATAAAATTGCTTCAGCTGGTGATGCCGAAACTAAAAAAATCCGGTAATGCCTCGGTGGTATTGTTCTCTACCCTGGCCGTGCAAACCGGTTTGCCCTTTCACAGTCAGGTATCAGCTTCAAAAGGCGCCCTGGAGGGACTAACACGGGCCCTTGCTGCAGAATATGCACCTCATATCAGGGTAAACTGTATCGCTCCCTCATTAACAGATACGCCTCTGGCAGCTTCTTTACTTAACAATGAGCAAAAAAGAGAAGCCAATGCGCAAAGGCATCCGCTTAAAAAAATCGGTACTGCTACTGATATTGCTCATATGGCCACTTTTCTCTTATCTCAAAAATCAGGTTGGATTACAGGACAAATCCTGCATGTTGATGGTGGCATGTCATCAGTGAAAATATAATCATTGTTGTATGACAAATACCTTTTTAACAGCCCAATGGGAAAACCTGATTATGGCCAACTATGCCGTAGCTCCCGAAGTGCTTGCACCTTATCTGCCTCATGGGGTGGAAGTGGATCTTTACGAGGGAAAAGCATATGTAAGTCTGGTAGGTTTTATGTTTAAGCGAACAAGTCTTTTTCATATCCCTATCCCCTTTTTAGGAACATTTGAAGAAGTGAACCTGAGGTTTTATGTAAAACGAACAGAAGGAAATACACTAAAAAGAGGGGTGGTTTTTATCAACGAGACTGTACCGTATAAAGCAGTGGCATGGCTTGCCAATAAGCTATATAAAGAACATTATATAGCCATACCAACCAGAAATACAACTGAAACTGATGCTAAGGTGAAGAAGATCAGGTATGAATGGAAAACAAATCAGCGATGGAATCACCTCGAAGTAAAAACCTCCACTGAAAAGCAACACATGTTACCCGGTAGTATAGAGGAGTTTATCTTTGAGCACTACTATGGTTATACCAAAATCAATGAGCACCAATCTCAGGAATATGAAGTAAAACACCCCAGGTGGCAGGTAAATCCGGTACATTATTTTTCTATTGACTGCGATTTTGAATCCATGTATGGAAAAGATTTTTCTTTCTTAAACCAGCAGCAACCCGATTCGGTGATAATGGCAGAAGGGTCAGCGGTACAGGTGAAATGGAAACGAACTACTTTGTAAAAAATCAGGCAAATGGAGCAAAAAGATATTGACCGGGTGATAGAAATGGCCTGGGAAGACCGCACCCCGTTTGAAGTCATTAAATCACAATTCGCTCTTACGGAGGCAGAAGTAATTATGCTGATGCGAAAAGAACTCAAACGAAGCAGTTTTCAATTGTGGCGTAAAAGGGTGAACAGCGGAATTAGCCATAAACATGCACATAAAAGAAATGAAGAAATAACCCGCTTTAAATGCAGCAGGCAAAAACACATTTCACTCAATAAAATAAGCAAACGATCAAATCAACACTAAGCATGCGTATTAATAAAGAGGAAATAGAACAACTGGAAAAACGATACCGCACCACCTTTATCAACTCGCTGGCCGGTTTCAGACAGGCTGTATTGGTTGGTACCAGGTCAAAACAGGGAGTAACCAACCTGGCTATTTTTAATTCACTTATTCATTTGGGTGCCCATCCGGCTTTCTTTGGATTAATTAGCAGGCCAGACAGTGTGCCACGCCATACGCTGCAAAATATAATCGATACTGGAGTTTATACGTTAAATTTTATTAAGGCCAACCAATATAAGCAAGCCCACCAAACCTCTGCCAGGTATGATGAAGGAATTTCTGAGTTTGATCAGGTAGGATTTACACCCTTATACCTGCCGGGTTTCTCTGCTCCTTTTGCAGAAGAGGCGGTGGTAAAAATTGCCATGAAGTTTGAAGAAAATATTCCGGTGAAGATCAACGGAACCAGCCTTATAGTTGGAAGTATTACGCAGGTAGATATAACGGATGAACTGGTTCTTGACGATGGATTTGTAAACTTAACAGCCGCTGATGTGCTGATTAGCCAGGGACTTGATGCATATTATACCGCAAATGAGAAAGGTCGTTTGCCATATGCAAAACCATAACCGGAACAAACAGGTACTTATTCAGAAGCATGAAACGCATCAAAAAAGAATTTTTTCCTCAGCGTAATTGCGTGGTATGCAACAGGCCTTTTTCCTGGAGAAAAAAATGGGAAAGGGTTTGGAATGAGGTAAAATATTGCAGCGATAGATGTCGCAAACAGCGGAGCGTGATTGTTTAACTAAGAAAACCAGAGGGAACAATTAATGCATCGATAAACGTGCTAACAACTATTCCCGTATGGAAGGCAACAGCCATTTGGGAAATATCGGAATACCCTGAATAAAAATACCGGGAGAATCTTTTAATATAATTTTATCATAATAAAGTGCCTGTTGGCCGTACTTAAATACTATGGGTATAGGACAACCGTTTACCAATACCATAGCCCTGGATTAGCTTTTAAAGCTAATTTTTCTTTATACCACAGCCCCGAAAAAAATAATACCTATGAAACTAACCTGTCTCTTACCCTTTCTGCTCACTGCCTTTATGGTGGGTGCACAAACAAAAACCCTGAGAATAAATCCAACTATTGTGTTGCCAAAAGACAGCGCTGAAAGCAAACGACTGATAAGCGCCATCAATGACTTCTTAAGTGCAGCACAAAAACCAAATGAAGAAAACAGGTTTGTTTTGGAAAGTGAAAAAATAGAAACCTTTATTTTGTTGGATGAAATAAACGGGATAGAAAAACATACAAAACTAAACGACAACCACTTCTACAGACCTTATCTTACCAATATAGTTTCATTAAAGGACCATCAATACCTTATTCAGGTTTCCTATATTGGCATACAGGACAGCATAGCATTATTAAGAGCTGTTTTTGAGTTTATGGCATATCCGGTAAATGATCATTTTGTTTTCTCCTCCACCCTGCTTAAACATACACAGAATTGGCATATCAAACGTGAAGGCAGCCATGTTTTTCATTATCAGCAACACATCAATAAAACCAAGGTAAAAGAAATAAGCAGACTTTCTTCAGCGTTTGACCGGAAACTTAAATCGGAGAATAAAACAACGGACTACTATTGTTGTGAAAATATCATGGAGTTACAAAAACTGATTGGGGTTATTTACAAATCTGACTATAACGGAAGAACCTCAAGTATCTGGAGTGCTATAACGGGCAACAGAAAACTACTTGTTTTGGGAAATAACAATGCGGATTTTAACAATTTTGACCCACATGATTTATGGCATGACAGATTGAGTTTGGTAATTGCCAGAAGCAAAGTGAACAAACCGGTTGATGAAGGTTGTGCTTATCTGTATGGAGGAAGCTGGGGATTTACCTGGGATGAAATTTTTAAGGCCTTTAAGGAACAAATTGCCGCAAATAAAAACACCAACTGGAAGGAAATAAAGGAAACCCCTGTTTACTTTAAAACCAAAGAGTTTAAAAATTCTGCCGACTATATTGTGAATGCCCTATTGGTTCAAAAGATTGAAAAAGAAAAAGGTTTTGCAGGCGTATGGGAATTCTTAACCATTGGTCCTTTTGAAAAAGGCAATGAAAAATACTATCAGACACTTGAAAAATTAACAGGCATCACCAGAGAAAACTATAATGAAAACATCTGGCAATTGATAAATAATCAGCATTAACAAGACAGACACAAGGGATTGGATGAATACATCCGGTATTTTTCATTTTTGGCAAGAAACCGATTACAGAAAAAGCGGTTACAACTACTGATATCCTTGTTTAGCATGGCCATTTAAGATCCTGTTTCAAAAATAAATTTGCGTAAGTAAATACTTACCTATATAATTGCGTAAGTTTTTACTTACAGATTATGCCAGCCGAAATCAGAAGAGATGTTTTTCAAGCGATAGCCGACCCCACCAGAAGGCAAATTATTGAGCTGCTCTCTCAGGAATCGATGACGCTTAATGCCATTGCAGAAAAGTTTGATATGAGCAGGCCGGCCATTTCTCAGCATGTAAAACACTTAACCGAATGCAACCTGGTAGAAATTGAGCAAAGGGGGCGGGAACGTTATTGCATGATAAAACCGGAGAACCTGGTTCCTGCATTTATGTGGCTGGAAAAATTCCAACAACAATGGACCGAGCGGGTTGATTCCTTTGAGAAATATGTAAACCAGTTGCAACAAAAAAAGAAAAACCAATTAAAATTAAAAAAATGAATACGACAGATGATGCAGCAAACCGAACGCTGACTTTAAAGAAAGTGCTTGATGCACCGGTAAAACTTGTATGGGAGGCCTGGACAGACGCAGATCATATCATGCAATGGTGGGCACCTCCAGGTATGAAAATAGAAGTGTTATCACATGATTTTAAAGTTGGCGGCAAATGGAAGTATAGTATGCCTATGCCAGATGGAAATATGTTTATTTCTGAAGGGACTTATTTGGAAATAGAAACTTATAAAAAGATAGTTACCTCGGCAGATTTTAAGCCAATGACAGAGGGGGTTGAACTGCATGTGATTTTTGAAGAAGATGGTGATAAAACTCATTTCACCTTTAGTGTTATTCATGCAACTGAGGAATATTGCAAGGCACAGGAAAAGATGGGCTTTTATAATGGTTGGGGCTCCTCTTTTAACCGGATGGAAGCATTTATAAACGAAAAGCTAAAATAATACATGATCATATTTAGCTTGTTGGATATTGGAAACAAGCCAATAAATTTTAATCAGTATGGGCTGCAGTTCCTGTTAACCCCTGAATAAAATTATGTTTATGCTTAACTGTTGTTGCATACGGGTCTATAGAAACTCCAATTATTTTAATAGATTTACCAAACAGACCATTATTGCCTGTACGCATGAAAAGTAAGTTATTATTTACCGGAATCATATTGTTGCTCCTTATTTCCACAAGCGCCTTTAGCCAGGACCTTAAATCCGGTGAATGGCACGTAGAAATAGACAAATGGGAATTTCAGGAAATGACCTTAATGGGCAAGACACAGCGTATTTATACCGGCATATTGAAGGTAAAAAAATACAATAAGAAATTTGGTATATACCGTTTTTATCTGCCTGAAAAGGATAGTGTAATCAACCATATGACCATTCGCGATTTAAACAACCTTGTGTTAGAACCACGCCTTTATTACCAGGCAGAAGACAAATCCTTTTCCTGCTACAAAGGGACCGATAAGGAAATGAAAGAAGTAACGGTAAGGAATGACAACACAAAATTTATTGTGCTTTCAGGAATGATCATTTGGTTGAAGCAGCAAAAATAAGCGCATTTAATCAGCAATGATTTTAAATATAATACCGTCATTTATTTTACTACCCTCTTTCGTTCACTTAAACACATAACCCCGCTTAAGTAAACATATGAAAATAATACACAAGAAGATACTGACCCCATTTGCTATACTGTTATCTTTTATACCGGCACAATTGGTACACGCACAACATTCAGGTTCAGCAAGCGACTCGGCAAAGAAGATTACCATTGGAACGATTCACACCTTTTATTCCAATATATTAAAGGAAAGCAGGGAAATATGGGTAAGCGTGCCTTCCGATTTTCATGCAGACATGAAAGGAATGAAATTTCCTGTGGCGCTGGTACTTGACGGACCAGATCATTTTTATTCGCTCACCGGAATGCTCGACCGTTTTAGCCGCAATCCCGGTAATGAAGTTTGCCCGCCAATGATTGTGGTGGGCCTGGTAAATACTGACCGGGAAAGGGATTTTAACCCTGACCTGAATAAAGATATCTTTTCCGGATTTCTCAGAGATGAGTTACTACCCTATATTGACAACCATTTCCCCACACAACCTTTCAGGATATTGATTGGCCATTCACTTGCGGGTTTAAGCACCATTCATACAGCCCTTTCCAATGAAGAGCTTTTTAAAGGTTATATAGCCATTGATCCGAGTTTGGGACACCGGAGAAATGCCTGGTACGAAAGTGTAAGAAACAAAGCAGAAAGCTTTTATTCTGAGAAAAGCAGCATCTACATTGCCATGGCTCAAACCATGCCAGCCCATATGCCACGTGATACCGCATCAATAAAAAAGGATACCAGCGGGCAATCAAACCATATGCGCAGGATCATGGAATTCTCAGAAAACCTGAACAGGAAAAACAAGGAAACCAATGACCGCTTCAGGTGGAAGTATTATCCTGAAGAATCGCACCAAAGCCTCACTCAGATAGCCATGTATGAGGGTATCACTTATTTATTCCGTTGGTTTAAGCCTACTTTTTATCAAACTTTTTTTAATACCAATGTATCACCTGCAGAAGCTGCCGGAATGTATGAAGCTTATTATAAAACCGTTTCGCAAAAACTGGGATATACCTGTAACCCGCCAGCTGATGAAAGCGGGCTTACATGGTATTTATTTTATAAGCAGCAGCCACAAAAAGCACTTGCCATTGCCGAACTGAACCTGAAGTATTACCCGGAAAACAAAGCCCAATACCAGTCGGTAAAATGGAGAACCAAAAAAGATGTGGAGCCCTTGCTAAAAACAAAAACAGCCAAAGAGGTAAGCAAACTATGCAGGAAAGATTTTGTGAAACCTGAACCGGAATATAACCTCTCTGAAGATGCGCTGAACACTCTGGGATATAACCTGATCAAGCAGAAAAAAACAGCAGATGCTCTTCTTATTTTTCTTCTGAATACAGAATTGTACCCACAATCGGCCAATGTTTATGACAGCTATGGGGAATGTTTGCTTGCGCTGAATAAAACCGCTGACGCCATAGTTGCATACAAAAAATCGATTGAGTTAAACCCGGCAAATAAAAACGCACAGGAAGTACTGAAAAAAATAACCGGCCAATAACTTTTTATAGAACATTCTACAAAATGTAAGTCTTATCACCAGATGGGTTAGAAACAATTTCACCTGATCCTACTACCCTTTCATTTAATATGATAGCACTTCCATGAGTACTTATTCGTGTTGCTACTCTACAACATAAAACTTAGCGTTCATGGTAATTTCTTATTTAAGTCTGACAGGTTTAACTTTTTCCCTTACAGGAGATATAGCAAAACGTAAGGATCAGCAGTTCCTTTTCAGAAATGTACCTGTTTAAAAGAATAAAATGGCTTAAAACCGCTACAACATCATTCTTTCTTCACCGTTTTACCATGGAGGCCTATTTTTATGGCTTCTCCGGAGGTTCCACTTACCAACAGAACCGGTTCCTCCCTTTTAAAGGTACATTTACCACCAAAAAAAAGAGTGTTTTCACTCTATAAAAAGAGTGTTTTCACTCTTTTTTATTTAAAAGAAGTTTATGAGGTTTGTATAAACAAGTCTAAATGGCCATTTACACACGACTTTGAGTAATAATTTATTCGTTTTTTTATGGCAGGAGATCCAAAACAACTTTGGTTACCTCTCCCATAAAAGCGTTAAAACAAAGAAGCATATGATAAGAGACGACATGAAACCTGAGTTACTGAACACCGCACTGCTTGTAGAAACTGTTCAGAAATTGTCCCTTGCAAAAGATATTCAGCAGGTGATGCTGATTGTGCGCACGGTTGCCCGTAAACTTACAGGAGCAGACGGGGCGACTTTTGTGCTGCGTGACGGAGACCAATGTTATTATGCAGATGAAGATGCTATCAGTCCATTGTGGAAAGGCAGCCGTTTTCCAATCACAGAATGCATCAGCGGGTGGGTGATGCTAAACAAAACACCTGTGATTATTGAAGATATTTATGCCGACCAGCGCATACCTACTGATGCCTACCGGCCCACTTTTGTAAAAAGCCTGGCCATGGTACCTATAAGAACCATGCAGCCCCTTGGTGCCATAGGTAATTACTGGGCCAAACAACGCCAGCCTACCATAGAAGAAACTAAAATGTTGCAGGCACTTGCCGATATTACCGCAGTTTCTATAGAAAATATAGAAGTAAGAAACCAACTGGAAGAAAGAGTGATAGAACGTACCGGGGAACTGGCTGATGCGCTGGCAAGAGAAAAACGGACTCACGAAATGAAATCGGCATTTGTTTCAATGGCATCCCACGAATTACGCACCCCCTTGAGCACTATTCTTTCAAGTGTTTCCCTCATGGAAAAATATGATCAGACAGAACAGCAGGATAAGCGTGAAAGACACCTCGGACGTATCAGGTCATCAGTGAACCACCTGGTAGATCTTTTAAATAATTTTCTCTCCATTGGCAGGCTTGAAGAAGGGAAAGTAACCGTAGAAAATGAAAGCCTTGACCTTACCCGTTTTATTCAGGATATACTGACAGAACTGGAAGGAATAAAAAAAGTACAACAGGATATCAGACTTACCTCTTCCGGCAAAAGAGAAGTGAAACTTGATAAAAAAATCCTGCGAAATATCATGCTTAACCTGCTTTCCAATGCTATTAAATATTCTGACGAGGATATTGAACTCCACGCAGAAGTAGCCGGAAATAAGGTGATACTAACAGTAACAGATAAAGGAATAGGAATACCTGAGGAGCAACAGCAACATATGTTCAGTAAATTTTTCAGGGCAAGCAATGCGGGCTCCATTCAGGGAACCGGCCTGGGATTAAACATCGTTAAACATTATGTTGATTTACTTGATGGCACCATTAATTTTACAAGCAAGGAAAATGAGGGAACCATCTTTAAGATATCGCTGCCCGGAAGGGCGTAAAAACAATATTTATACCTGTTCTGGTGTATGAAGAAGTAAATTTTGGAGGAATGATATCAATGGAAATATTCTGCATCTGCAGACCTTATAAACACTTAATTTTTAAGAACCGTTATTTTTTTACACCATTCCTTACCATCCGAATAAAGTTTAAGGATATAAACACCATCTGCTAATCCGCTCATATCTGCCACGTAACCTGTTTGTGATTTAATTATTTGAACAGGTACCTGTTTGCCAAACAGATCAAAACACGAAGGCATTTCGTGGATTTGTGTTTGTATAACAAGAGAGGTGGAAACCGGATTAGGATAAACCACAAAATAGCTGTTAGCTTCCCCTTCAGTTAAACCAACCGGATTCCCTTTTATTAAACTGATGGTATCCGACAGGCGGGAACAACCACTAAAGTTTGTTACCATTACTTTATAAATACCATTTTGTAAAGCATGATAAATCCTTTCCGTTGCACCGGGAATTAAGGTATCGTTTCTGTACCATTGGTAACCCGGTAAATTAAGGTTGCAGGTTAGCACGGTATCACTTTTGGTAATAACAGGCAAAGCCGGAGTTGCAAAAATGCCAACATCAGTGCCATTGTCAAAGGAAGTATAGGCAGGGTTGCTGGCAACCACACGAAAACGGTATCCGTTACCTTGTGAAGCAGAAAGAGGTATCTGTACGCGAAAAGTATCTGATTGATTGGTGTTTTTTGTGCCAAGATTTACAGGGGTGCTGAATAACCCAACGCTGTTGGAAAGCTGTAAGGTAAAAACATTGTTGGATGCAAAGCTAGTATCGGTTACTTCAAATGGTACACTCACAAAATCCCCGTTACAGGTTTTTGGAATGGCGGATATATTGGTTTCCACTTTTTGCTTGTCGTAACCAAGTTTAGCAAGAAAAAAATCCAGGTATTGTGAACTGGGATTTTTAACAACAGTATCTCCAATCCGTAGGGAATCATATCCACCATGTAAAGCTGCTACAAATATATTCCCTTGCCGGTCAATCAACAAGTCTTCAATTAATTCATAAGTGCCATAAAATTTATTACCAGCCACTACATTCCAACCTCGTTGTCCATCCGGAAGGAATTGCTGAATGGCCATATCGTTGTAGTAGGATGATGCTCCTGAAAACAGTATGGTGTCCTGCATATTTTCTCCAAACCATATTCCTGTGAAATATCCCGACAAATAACAATTTCCCTTGTTATCAGTTCTAACCACATGACGTAAATCAGAAGCATCATCAAGCTCATCAAACTTTTTTACCCAGAGCACTTGTCCTGACGGGCCATATTTTGCCAAAAAGTAGGAATAATAAGTGCCAGGTGTTTTAGTGATGGTATGTGTGGAATCAAATATAGCCACATATGGTCCTGACCCAAGTCCCCAATAACCGGTCATATAACAATTCCCATCCTGATCGGTAGCCAGGCTTTTACCCATTTCAGTTGAAGCCGAGCCGGCCGATTTTCCCCAGAGCACAGCACCGGAAGCATTCAGCTTGATCAGATAGGTATCATACATACCGTACTGGTCGGTTAATAAATAAGTGAGTCCATTAAAAGTAATATTGGAATTGTGGGTACCACAGATAAAGGCATTGTTATTTTTATCCAAAGCGAGATCAAATAATTGATTATACTCACCCTTTGAATAAGTTACCCAATTAACTCCTCCTGTTGGAGAAACAGACATCACATATAAGTGAGTGCTATTGCTTAATGCGATAAGATTAAAGGATCCAAAAGTGTTTGAAATACCTGAAAAATTGCCTGCCACAATAAGATTGCCATTTGCAGCTAGCTTGGCAGCGACCGCATTGCTGGTGGTGCCATTTCCAATTCGCATTAACCATTGAACGGTACCCTGCCTGTTAAATTTGGCTATAAAACCTGGCTGATGCCACGAGCTACCTCCTGCTATTCCATAATGATCAATCCGAAGGGAATCACTATATCTGCCCGTTATGTAAACATTTTCCTGAGCATCCACTTCTATCGCAGTAATTTCAGAAAAATTCATGGCATAGATTCTTTTTATCCATTGTCTCTGCCCAAACCTGTTATACTTTATTAAGAAATTGTTGCCTCCATAAATATCATCAGCTAACGTATCTGTTCCAATTACAAATGGACTTGCGTATTCACCACCGGCATAAATATTTCCATTCATATCTGTTTGAATTTTATGCCCGAATTCGGAACCAGGTGAAGTAGAAAACGAATACCCACCCCATTTGCGACCCTCCGGTTGTGCCTGTATATCCACAAAAAACAGCAGACAACATACCGTCAAAATTGCTTTTTTAGCAAAAGAAATTAGTCTCATAGTTATTAGATGAATCACAAATATATATAAACATCATTAGTCTTCCGCGACTTTTCACCAGCATTTCAATGAAAAAAGAACGCGTTTTTTTTATTAAAATAAAATATAATATTGAATACCCTTATCTACAAAAAACAACCCTATTTACCATCATGAACAAACATCCAGAAACGGCAGAAACCTGGAACAAACTGGCAGAACTATATCAGGAGAAGTTTATGCATCTGGATATATACGATGAGAGTTATGACTATTTCTGCAATGCCATAGATAAACAACTTGCCTCCATTCTCGATATCGGCTGTGGACCCGGTAATATCAGCAAATACCTGCTTACCAGGCGACCTGATTTTAATATTCACGGAATTGATTACGCACCGAATATGATTACCCTGGCACAACAGAACATTCCTGAGGGAGAATTTCAAGTAATGGATTGCAAAAACATCTCGGTACTTGAAAACCGGTATGATGGAATAATTGCCGGCTTCTGCATCCCATACCTCAATAAGGAAGAGGTAGAAAAACTGGTTGCTGACTCCATGAAGCTTTTAACGGAGAATGGAATACTTTACCTGAGTTTTGTTGACGGGGATCCTGAACAATCAGGATATAAAACAGGCAGCACAGGCGACAGCGTTTATTTTAATTATCACCGCCTGACAGACATGATGCAATACCTGAAGAAAAATCATTTTAATGAGCTAAACACCTTTTTGGTTAATTATCAGAAGGCAGATGGCACCGCTGATATCCACACCATCATTACAGCACGTAAAAAATAAAAGAGACTGCCCTAAATGAACAGCCTCTTTGTAATAATGCTTATGGATGAAGCGTAGTTTTAGTTTTTCACTATTCTTCTGGTGGTAATGGTTTCGCCCGAGTAAATCTTTACAAAGTAAATACCACTGCTCAACTCATCTGTATTGATCATTGCTTTATTGGTATCAAACGAATGAGACATTCTGGTTTTACCTGTAATATCTGCTATTTCAACCTGCGTGATAGTGGTTTCACTGTTAATAACAAGCGTACCTGAAAATGGATTAGGAGTCAGTTCCACACTCAGTTCCTTGTTCTTAACTGAAACCACAGGCGAATAGGTAAACGCACCATCAAAATCAATTTGCTTTAAACGGTAAAATACGGTACCGGAAGTGGTAGAAAAATCTGTAAAGGTATATTGGCTCACTTTATCGGTAGTTCCATTTCCTTTAACAAAACCAATTGATTCAAAAGATTTTCCATCAGTGCTTTTTTGTATGTCAAAACCCTGATTATTTAATTCACTTGCAGTTGACCAGTTGAGTATGGTTTGTTTGTTAGCTGAAACTGCATCAAAGTTCAACAATTTAACAGGAACAACACTGTTTGTCCAGGAAGTTCCTACCCTGATACCATCCAAAAACAAATCAGGAGTTCCACCGCTTTGGCGTACCGCAAACCGGCCTAAATCTACAGCATCAGTTGATGCACCTAACTGAGGGCATTTTGCATCCGGTGCAGGTATTGTTCCGTTTAATGTTGGGTTTACCCATAAGTAAGAGGTATCATTTGCTGCACCTGTAACCACTGTATATCCAATAACAACAAGATAAGTAACACCTGGTGTGTAATTGACAGGACTATAGACAACTACTGTAGATCCGGTTGATGTGGTTCTTATGCCTAAATTAAAGGCATTTCCTGAACTGGCTTTTCTAAAGGTAAGCCTTGCTGCGTAGTTAGTTGTGCTGCCGGAAGGTAAAAAAGAAATGGCATAATCGCCTGCTGTAGAATTATCTAACATCCGGGCGGTATCGTTTACCTGAAGAAGAAAAGAAGCATAAACAGAACCTGTAGATATATTAGCACTGAAATTTCTGTAAGAATCTTCAGCAGAAGCAGAAGTATCGCGCATTCTTAGTTTATTGCCAATACCCGATGATAAATAACTTGCGTAGGTGAGGCTGCCCGTATCCACAGTTAGCTGAACGGTGCCTCCGATAAGTGTCCAGTTACCACCACTCACGTTTGAACCACCACCATTTGCGGTGAGTTGACCCACGTTGTAGCTAAAATTTTCGTTTAAAAGGTTTTGTGCCTGAGCCACAAGCACACCCAGTGTGACAGAAAGCGTTAGTAAAATTCTTTTCATTGTTAGGTTTAGTTTGCCGCGAAAATACCATTAAACACTACTTGTATTTTGAGTTTCTGCTGAATGAACTTAAACTTTATATGGATGAACGTTAACCTGTTTGAGTTTGCTTAAACAAACCTCCAATAGATACCGGAAAATGGCCTGATACACCTTTAATCGCTGAATTGGTATTTTGCAGCCGGAAACAACTGAACGGTGAAAATACAAATAGAAGCGTATAACAAAAGCTGGCCATTGCAATTTGAGAACATCAACAAACACCTTGATGAGGTTTTGACAGCAATACCCCATGTAACACAACATATAGGGAGTACCTCTGTTGTGGGTTTGGCAGCAAAACCTGTTATTGATATTCTGATTGGGCTAAATACAGATGAAGACCTGAATAAGGTGATTGAACCTATGATGCAGACAGGTTATACCTATTTTAAAAAATATGAACCCGATATGCCTTACCGAAGACTCTTTGTTAGGCTAACACCACTTTCAGATAAAGCAGTTCCGCCTATAATAGATTTAGACGATGATTATATTACCGGAGTTCACTTTATGCCGGTTACCAATATACATATATTGGTAAAAGACACCCACCATTGGACAAGGCATATTGCTTTCCGCGATTTTCTGCGAACATATCCGGAAATCAGGAACAGTTATGAGCAGTTAAAACTGGAATTATCACTTCAGGAATTCAACAATCACCTGGAATATAATAAGGCAAAAAACAATTTTGTAAAAGAGGTGGAGCAACAGGCATTAAATTGGTATTTACAACACCATAAATAAGGCCATTTCCCAATTTACCGAATTTTCAGGCACTTAGGTAGGGCTTACGTATTAAATAATAATTTTATGCGTTATCATTACTTATCAGAAATACGCTTTACACCAATTTCTAAAAAAGCATGAAAACTTATACATTCCATTTCAGAAGAACCTTGATCACGTTTGTGGTAAGTTCTGTTGCCGTGCTGATCTCCTATTACATGCATCTGATTCAGGATATGATCCTTCTTGTACCTGTTATTTTTTCACTTGCCTTTCCATTAGCCAATTTCGACATCATTAATATAAGAAAAAAATATGAAGCATTTATACTTACACCTTTATTAGCCGTATTTGTCTTTTTGTTTACTGTTGTTTCAGGTATTGTTATCGCGGAGTTATTCAAGGGTATGATGTCTATGTATTTGGTGTGCTTTCTTTCTTCCATTGCAGCATTACTTGCCTTATCCTTAGTAATAAAAATAGATCAACTCAAATGGGGACTATTTATTACCGGATTTTTCTCATTAACCATTCCTATTAGCAATTTGCTGCTTGAGGCATCTCTTAAAGGCTTGCATCATGATGATATAATGGGGCTCTTTTTAATCACCTGGCAACTTACCATAGGCCTTGCAATAGCCATTACCTTAGGCATAAGAAAACAACCAGAGGACTCGTCCGGTTAAAACAAACTGGTATTTGATTAAATGAATCGTTCAGGTAAAAGATGCAGGTACCATTCCATTCAGGTGTATCAATAAAACAGGGTGATACTCCCGTTTCTCTTTTTTATTACATTCGTGTAAACCTAATAAACAGATTCATGCAAAAGACCAGAAAACCACTCCTTATTATCCTCCTTGTTTTAAATACCGTTGTGCTGCTTGGGCAATTGTGGCCTGAAGGTGCACCCCCATTTGCAGGTACTGTTAATATTCTGTTTCTTTCAGCCAGCCTTTTGTTTTATATTTATCTGCTAAGAGAAAATAAACAGGTTTAAACCCTAACATTTTTTATAGCACTCACCATCCTGTTATTCATTATCATTAAATAAGCAACCATGAGCGAAGAACTGTTTAAACAAATTGCCGGACAGTTAAGAAAACCTGAAGGAGAAATGGCCAGAGAAGTTGGGCTGAGGATGAATGAGGCCAATAACCTGATGAACCTGGAAACCATCAATTGTTTGTATATTGAAAACAACGACCGCTTGCTGGAAATAGGAATGGGAAATGGTTATTTTGTAAGAGACATCCTTTCTAAAAAAGAAACCGTAACATACCATGGTTGCGATTTTTCTGTCGAGATGGTGAAAGCATCAGAAGAACTGAATACAGACTGGATGAACCAAAAACGTGCTGCATTTGTGCAGGCAGATGCCTCAGCCCTGCCCTACCCTGATGTTTATTTTAACAAGGTGTTTACCGTAAATACCATCTATTTTTGGGATAATCCGGCAAAGGTATTTTCTGAAATAAAACGGGTACTTGCCCCTGGGGGAACTTTAATAATTGCCCTCAGGCCCAAACATATTATGGATGCTTTTCCATTTACTCAGTATGGCTTTAACACGTTCAGTGAAGATGATATCAAATCTGCAATTACAGCCAATGGATTTAAGCTGGTTGATGTGATTAATAAAAAAGAACCGGACCTCGATTTTTGGGGAGAAACCCTTAAGAATGAATTTTGGGTGGTGATAGCGAGTAAACAATAACAAACAAACTCCATGAAAAAAACTACCCTGTTATTTCTGTTGCTTAGCCAGATTACGTATGCCCAATTACCAGCTTTGTATACCAAACTGGTACAAAAAGCCGACTCCCTTTATCAATCCGGAAATTACCAGGCTTCTGCTTTTACCTATTCAGAAGCATTTAAAGCCAACGGATGGAAAGCTACTTCAACAGACAGATACAATGCAGCCTGCTCCTGGGCACTGGCGCATGTTCCTGATAGCGCATTTTTTCATTTATACCGCATAAGCACGCTAATGAACTACACCAATATCGGGCATATCAGCACCGATCCCGATTTAGATGTATTGCACAACGATAAACGATGGGAACCCCTGCTGAAGATTATACGCGCCAATAAAGAAAAGGCCGAAGCCAACCTGAACAAACCTCTGGCAAAACAACTGGATAGTATTTATATAAACGATCAGGAAACAAGAAAACAAATGCTTGTGATTGAAAAAAAACACGGTTGGGAATCGAAAGAGATGAAAGAACTTATTCCCAAAATGATGATACAGGATTCGATAAACCTGATGCTGGTAAAAGGTATTTTAGACAAGTATGGGTGGCTGGGTGCCGATGAAGTGGGCGAGCAGGGAAACAGCGCCTTGTTTTTGGTGATACAACATGCCGACCAAGGCACACAGGAAAAATACCTGCCCATGATGAGAGAAGCGGTAAAGAAGAAAAAAGCCAAAGGCAGCAGCCTGGCATTGCTGGAAGACCGCGTGGCATTAGGACAAGGCAGGAGGCAAATTTATGGCAGCCAGATTGGACGCGATCCGGAAACATCCCTCTATTATGTGGAACCGCTTGATGATCCGGAGCATGTTGACCAAAGGCGCCTGGAAGTTGGTTTACCACCTTTGGCTGAATATGTAAGCAATTGGCAACTTAAATGGGATCCGGTTCAATATAAAAAAGATTTGCCTGCTCTGGAACTGAAAATAAAATCGAGGGAACAGCAATAATGCGGCTATTTAACCAAGGTATCTTAAATTGCGCGCAATAAACAGCCAAGCCGCTGGATGAACTTCCGAATATTCATTATTTTCAGTTTTTGTTTTCACCTGTTGCTGTTCAATAGTACCCGGGCACAAACGGATTCAACTTCTTCACTTGCTTTTGACTTTGGCATAACCCGCGGGCGCAATATTAATTTGTGGCCAATATTTAAACGTTACAAAGACGCTGATAAAAAAGAACTTCAGGTAGCCTATCCCCTCTTTTCAAAAACCATCAATTACAGGCTTGGTATTAAACACAGCCAGGCTATTCCCTTTTATATAGCAGACAGCAGCAGCACCATTACAGAAACCCGTTTGCTTTCTCTTTATTACCCAAGTTTGTTGCACCTCACAAAAAGAAATGAAGGAGGTGATCAGATACGTTCATTTAACTTTTTAGAACTGGCTCCCAATATTTCTATGCTTGGTTTAAGCCGCTCATCCAAAGGTTTGTTTGTAGAAAACAATATGTTCTTTTTTATCTGGTACAAGCGCGATTCCATTCAGAATAAATCAAGGCTGATCGTTTTTCCTCTTTACTGGTACAATAGCAACACGTTTTCTTCATCTCATTTATTGCTACCCGCTTTTTATCACTACCAAAACCCTGGTTACAAAAAATTAAATATTGCCTTATTGTATCAGCACGAGAAATCCCCTAAAAAAAACAGTCACCGCCTTTTCCCGTTGTGGTGGTATAAAAACAAATATCACAATGAAGAAATAACCCGCACGCGTGTTTTATTTCCAGTATACTGGTTTAAAAAGAATAATACAGAAAACAACCTCACCATTTTCCCGCTTCTATTCAGCTATAAAAACCCACAATACCGATCACTTACGGTATTTCCATTATTCTCAAAGGGACAATCACCGGAAGGGATGAATAAGCATTTTTATGTTCTCCCTCTTTACTGGCATCACAAAAATCCGCAAAGTACAAGTCATGTATTTTTCCCTTTATGGTGGTATGCTAAAACACCATTGGAAACCACCCGTACTTTATTCCCGCTATACTGGCAGAAAAAAGCATTTGTATACGGTGATATTTTGCGTGAAACCACCTTATTTCCTGTTTACTGGTCAACACGCACCAGTTATAAAAACAACAAGGTAATATTCCCGCTGCTATTCAGCTTTAGAGATACCGCAAGCAAATCGCTCACTGTTTTTCCATTATTCTCTTCCGGTAGTTCTGCTGATAAATCTTCACATTACCTGAACATCTACCCGTTTTACCTGCATAAAAAGAATGAGCAAAAATCGTCACATATCGTTTTACCATTGTGGTGGAGCCTGCGTGAATATGGAAAACATGATACCTCCGCCTACCACATATTGTTTCCAATATATTGGGCCATAAAAGACAAAGAACGTTCAAACAGGATTTTGTTTCCTATGGTTTACAGCCTAAACAATGAAACAAGAAAATCGATTACTGTTTTTCCATTTTATACCTTTTACCGGAACAAACAAACAACAGGTATTACTTATGCAGTAACACCATTGTGGTGGCACCACCAATCACCGGAAAAAACATCCACCACCTTATTTCCTGTATACTGGCATTTAAAAACCAGCTTTAAGCAACACCATGTATTTTTCCCTTTTGTTTTTAGTTACCGCGATACAGCATACCGCTCGTTTACCTTACTGCCTTTGTTCTCTGCCGGACGATCAAATAACGGGCTTACACATCATCTCAACCTGTTCCCCCTTTACTGGCAGCATCATACCCTGGCCGGAAACTCAAGGGTAATTTTTCCTTTGTGGTGGTATTACCGCAATTACGGTTCAACAGACACCACCATATTTAAAACCTTATTTCCCGTTTACTGGTCGGTTCAGAATCATCAAAAAAACAACCAGGTAATATTTCCTTTAGTTTACAGTTACCACAATCAGGCATACCAATCTTTCACCTTGTTTCCTGTTTACAGTGCCGGGCACAGCACTGATCTAAGAAGCAGCTATAAGGCCATTACCCCGCTTTACTGGCACATCAAAGACACCACCGCCACAAAAGATTGGCTACTCCCCTTATACTGGAGAAAGAAATATTACACGGGACATAGTGTAGATATAAAGAACATTTTCTTCCCTGTTTATTGGTCACATAAAAGCAAACAATCCAGTCAGGTCTGGAGATGGCAATCGCTTACCCTGATTCCTTTTTTTCATTATGGGTACTCTGATAAAGGCGCTAAGAACTTAATGATTGCTCCGGCTTATTGGTACCAAAGGAATCTGACATCGGTAAAACATATTGTTTTCCCCTTATGGTGGTATAACCGAACCCGATCTGAAAATGGGAAAGATACATCCGCCATTCTATTTCCTGTGTATTGGTCTCATCAAAACAGCCTTCATAAAAACAAAGTTTTATTTCCGCTTTTATATTCTTTTAAAAGTTACTCTTCGTGGAAATCGTTCACTGTATTTCCCTTGTTTTCCATTGGCAATAACAAAATTACAAAGGAGAGTCAACTGGCTCTTACTCCGCTCTACTGGCATTATAAAGGAACAGATAAATCCAGGTATGCATTGTTTCTGCTGTTTTGGGCTAAGAACAACTATTACTGGTGTGATACCATACGCAAAAGGGTATTATTTCCGGTATACTGGTCGGGGCAAAGCAATAGCTACAGTAACAAAGTATTATTCCCGGTTATATTCAGCCTTAAAAACAAACACTATCATTCCTTTACCCTCTTTCCTTTGTTTTCAGTTGGGCATGCTACAAAAAAATACAATAAATACTGGATGATAACACCTTTGGCCGGCAGGTTTAGAGTGGATAACCGGGATCATCGTTTCTTTTTCCCTTTGTTTAATTATAAGAAAAAAACAGCTAAAACATTTACATCAGTTTTGCTATTTGGCTACAGGCGAACAAAAGAACCCAATCAAACGCGTACATCCATATTATGGCCTTTGTGCGAAAAGGTGAGCACCCCACATTACAATACATTCCGGTTAGCCCCATTTATTTGGAAAACCAAATCGGATACTGCATCCATGTTTGCATGTATTCCGCTTACCTACCAATACAAGAGCGCAACAAAACAAACCTTCAGGCTGGGCTGGTTTTTGTACCATTACAACAACATACCCGGAACGGTGGTGTCACAAAACCTGTTGTGGAAGGTTTATGAACGCGACAGGTACTATAATGGCAGCTATGAAACACGTTTGCTTCATTTGTTATATGCCAATGTGAACCTGCCGGAAAAGCGGGAAAAAAGTTTGTTTCCGCTTTATTATAGCGTGTCCTACCCCAATGGAGACAAATCGGTATCGGTCTTATTCAGTTTTTACAATTACTTTAAGCAATACAAACCCGAAATAAAAGAGTTTTATCAGGAAGAACGTATATTTTGGTTCCTGCGTTTACGCTCAAACTACGAGCAGCTAAAACGCAACGGAAAAGATTTTAAGCGGAGATAAATAAGCCTGAAACAAAAACGCCCCGGCATTTGCAGGGGCGTTTTTTATCTGTAAAAAAGGGAATAATTAAATAGTTCCGGCAACAGCTTTCTGAACCAGATCAGCAGCTTCTTTTAATACAATGGCTGAGTAAACTTTCAATCCGCTTTCGTCAATCAGTTTTTTAGCAGCCTCTGCATTTGTTCCCTGCAAACGAACAATAATAGGAACAGGAATATTGCCAATAGATTGGTAAGCATCAACCACACCCTGAGCCACACGATCGCAACGCACAATACCACCAAAGATATTGATGAGGATGGCCTTTACATTCGGATCTTTAAGGATAATACGGAAACCTGCTTCTACTGTTTTTGCATTGGCACTTCCTCCCACATCAAGAAAGTTGGCTGGCTCTCCGCCTGATAACTTAATAATATCCATGGTAGCCATTGCCAAACCGGCACCGTTTACCATACAACCTACATTTCCATCCAGTTTTACAAAGTTCAGGTTATGTTTTGCAGCTTCTACCTCTGTAGGATCTTCTTCTGCAAGGTCGCGCATAGCCTCGTAATCAGTATGGCGATAAAGGGCATTATCATCAATATTCACTTTTCCGTCAACCGCTATAATTTTATCATCCGAAGTTTTAAGAACCGGATTAATTTCAAACATAGCAGCATCAGAATTATCGTATGCGCGGTAAAGAGCAGTTACAAATTTTACCATTTGTTTAAACGCCTCTCCTTCACAACCCAGGTTAAAAGCAATTTTACGTGCCTGAAAAGCCTGCAATCCTACTTTAGGATCAACCGTTTCTTTATGAATCAGGTGTGGAGTGGTTTCAGCCACGTGCTCAATATCCATTCCTCCCTCAGTAGAATAAACAATAATATTTTTGCTTTGAGAACGATCAAGCATCACACTCATGTAATATTCTTTTGGCTGGCCTGCACCAGGATAATACACATCCTGAGCCACCAATACCTTGCTTACCAGTTTTCCTTTAGGGCCTGTTTGGATGGTTACCAGGGTACCACCTAATAGATTACCCGCAATTTCTTTGGCTTTATCTGCATTTTTGGCTACCGCTACACCACGCTGCTCTTTGCCTTCAATGGTACCTTTACCGCGGCCACCGGCATGTATTTGTGCTTTTACCACAACAAAGTCGCTACCAAACTGTTCTTTTAGTTTTAACGCAGCAGTATGTGCTTCGTCAGCAGTTTCAGCAACTATACCTTCCTGTACAGCTACGCCAAATGATTTTAAAATCTGTTTTGCCTGATATTCGTGAATATTCATTTCTTAAAAATTTGTGTGCGAAAATAGGATTAAACCCGACTTTTGGAAAACATTTTTAATCCCCGGAAAATTGGGGTTAATTGTACCCGTGTCAGCCGCCCTTGATTTTATCCGCAAAAACGCAACAACATTGCTATTTATCAGCCTGTTGGCAGGTTGTTATCCCATATTTTTTAATCAGCTTGGGCAGCCCGTAACCTATATGTGGGACGAAGCCAGTTATGCACATAATGCATTACAAATGCTCAAACATGGCAATCCGCTGGTAATATACGCTTTTGATCAACCTGACTTATACAATACCAAACCACCACTGGCCATCTGGCTGATGGCAGGCAGTATAAACCTGTTTGGCTTTAATGAGGTTGCCGTGCGTTTACCTGCTGCTATTTTCGGGTGCTTAAGTGTTTGTCTGGTATTTATTTTTTGCGTTAGGGTATTGCGCAATAAGGCAGCGGCCTGGGTAAGTGCACTGGTATTGCTCACCTCCAATGCCTGGGCAGGTTGGCATATAAGCCGCAGTGGCGATACCGACAGCATATTGTCATTTTTTATGCTGGCAGCCGCGCTCAGTTTTTACCATTACCTGCAAACTAAACATATCCGCTGGTGGTACGTGTTTATTGCCTCTCTTTGTTTGGCCTGCCTTACCAAGGGTATAACCGGACTCCTGATTTTACCCGGATGTTTCCTCTTTTTACTCTTTGGGAATCGCATCAAACAATTGCCGGCCTTACCTCACCTTATTGCAGGCGTTCTTCTTTTTGTTTTGCTGGTACTCGGGTATTATGTTTTAAGAAACAATATACAACCGGGATATCTGGATGCTGTATTAACCAATGAACTTGGCGGACGTCTGCATACCCAAACGTTTATAAACCCGGCCGGAGCTCCGCCATTTTATGCCTACCTGCATGCCATGTTTTTTGAGAACCGTTTTCAGCTTTGGATCTGGTTTTTACCTCTTGCACTGCCCGGCATTTTTATAAAGAAGGAAAATCAGGCAGGTGTATTTGTATTGCTTACGGCACTCGGCATACTAACTGTGATCAGCCTGAGTCAAACAAAACTTCCCTGGTACGATGCCCCTTTATATCCCTTGTTTGCCTTAATCATTGGAACAGGATTTACATCATATCCCTTAAAAAAAACAATGGTGATGCTGATAAGTGTGGCCGCTATTTACCCTTATTATCAAATCAACAAGCGTATCCTGCATCCGGTTGATGAGTTTAATTTTCCGCATGCCTTAACGTATTTCAGAGATAAAAAACAGGTAACAGAACCCTTGTATGTTTATGAGCGACACATGCGTTATCCCATCCAATTTTACCTGAGCAGGGATTCCATCCAAGGTTTCAGTTCTCACCTGGTGCCACCGGCTGAGGCTGCCTTCATACCAAATCAATTGGTAATTACACTTACAGACGAGCGGAATAATGAATTAGAAAAAGAATACTTATCAGAAGTGGAGGCACAATATTATACTTGCAAACTGCATCGCATTATCCATAAGAAGCATGATTGAAACGGTTGACATCAAAAAATCATACGGCTCATTACCGGTACTGAAAGGAATTAACCTGCATATTCCAAAAGGAGAAATTGTTTCTATTGTAGGTGCATCGGGTGCTGGCAAAACAACTTTACTACAGATTTTAGGCACATTGGATAAACCAGACAGCGGCAAGGTAATGATTAACCAAACCGATATTACTTCCTTATCAGCTAAAGCCCTTGCCCGTTTCCGCAATAAACAAATTGGATTTATTTTTCAGTTTCACCAGTTATTGCCTGAGTTTACTGCACTTGAAAACGTGTGCATACCTGCATGGATAGGCGGACAAAACAATACCGATGCAAGCAAAGAAGCGCAACGTTTGCTCGATTTTTTACAGGTGGGTTCACGTGCATCTCACAAACCTTCCGAATTATCGGGCGGAGAACAACAACGTGTGGCAGTTGCCCGCGCATTAATAAATAATCCCTCGGTAGTGCTTGCTGATGAACCTTCGGGAAACCTCGACTCTGCCAACGCAGCTGCCCTGCACGATCTGTTTTTTGATCTGCGTGATCAGTTTAATCAAACCTTTATTATTGTTACCCATAATGAGGAACTGGCCAACCGTGCCGACCGGAAACTGGTGATGAAAGACGGTGTAATTGTATAGCCGTATACAATAATTTAATATAACGTCCGTTTCTTCTATCGTTTTATCATCCATTTAATATTTATGAATAAAGTACAGGTATTTTTTTCCATGGCATTATTATGCACTTTCTCCTCCTATGCACAACAAATAAATTATAACGATGTGGGAATTATTGTGAACGACAATAGTGCCGCATCCGTTAGTGTGGCTAATTATTTTGCCCAGAAGAGGCAAATCCCTGCACGCAATATGATTCATATTTCCTGCACCGACAGCACCGAAATAGGCCTGGCTACTTTTGAACAGATCAGGGCTCAAATTGAGTTAAAACTCGACTCTGCGGGAATTAAAGACTCACTGAATTACCTGGTGCTTACCAAAGGGGTTCCAACAAAAATTATCGGAGGTGATTGTCTGAACAATTACGGTGTATGCAGTTCTGTTGACAATGAACTACCCCTGCTCTTCTCTTCACAGAGCAATAAAATTGGCACGAAAGATTTTGTGAACAATTCCTATTTCCTGTCGAACAAAAGGTATAACCGCGACACCTTTGGCTTCTATCTGGTAACACGGCTGGATGGCTATAGTGTAGATGATGTTAAAAACATGATTGACCGGAGCGGATATGGGAAACTGTTTAACAAACAATCCAATGAATTTATTTTTATACTTAATCCATCATCAGGGATGGGTGCAGAAGAGAACAGGATTATTACAGGAAATTGCTACGATACCCTGCAAAGCAAAGGTTTTAACGTAAGCCGCAACACCGACACTTTGGATATCACCAACAAACAAAAGGTATGTGCATATACCTTCGGATGGAATTCGGATCAATTAAATTCACCAATAAATATGGAGTGGATAGAAGGAAGTATCGCATATATGCCCATTTATTTTCTGGATTACAGTAACCCACCCTTCTTTAAGAAAAACCTGTTTACCCTGATAAGCCAGGGTCTCACCGGAGGATATCAGTCAGCCAACATGATTTCTGCCTTTGTTATTCCGCAACAGCCGCGGTGGTTTACCACTTACCTGAGAACTGATACACAAAAAGTGTTTTTTGCCGATGCATTTTATTCTTCCATTCCGGAATTGTCTGAATCGTATGTGATTATTGGCGACCCTAAAGCCACCATGAACCACAGTGTAACAGCCGGCTTTCAAAGTGCTGAAGCAAATGAGTTATTTAAATGCTATCCTAACCCATCAACAGGAAAGGTGTTCATAGAATTCCTGTCTACAACACATGAACCAGCCAGGGTTGATATATTGGATCAAACAGGAAGAAGTGTTTACACATCAACAACGGAAAGTGCGGCAGAGCGAATTACCCTTGATTTGGAAACATTGGCAGACGGATTCTATTTGATACAACTGCACACGGCCGGGAGAACGGTAACTAAAAAACTGATACTTCGTAAATAGCCCCGATTATTAACTGTTGCAGGTATGGATTCTGGTTAATAGATTCGCCAAAACGATTAGCCCATACCTTTGAGCCTTCATCAGACACTCTTCACCTATTGGGGTTATAAACAATTCCGTCCGTTACAGGAAGAAATTATTCAATCTGTAATGGATGGCAAAGATACCCTTGCACTGCTGCCTACAGGTGGTGGCAAGTCGGTATGTTTTCAGGTGCCGGCCATGGCTAAAGACGGTATTTGTATAGTGGTATCTCCGCTTATTGCATTAATGAAAGATCAGGTAGAGAATCTGCAAAACCGCGGAATTAAAGCCAAAGCCATCTATTCAGGTATGTCGTACCGGGAAATAAACATTACCCTCGACAATTGCATACACGGAGATATAAAGTTTTTATACCTTTCTCCTGAACGTTTAAAAAGTGAACTGGTAAGAACCCGTTTACAGCAAATGGACGTAAACCTGCTTGCTGTTGATGAGGCACATTGTATATCGCAATGGGGTTATGATTTCAGGCCGGAATACCTGCAGATTGCCGAGGTAAGGGAACTGATACCCAAAGTACCGGTACTGGCTTTAACCGCCTCTGCCACACCCGAAGTGGTAAAAGATATTCAAACACAATTGCAATTTGCAAAGCCCAATGTGTTTGTAAAAAGTTTTGCAAGGCCCAATATTTCCTATGTGGTTAGTCAAACAGAAGATAAACACAACAAACTTGTTTCTATTCTTAGCCGTGTAAAAGGTACTGCACTGGTGTATGTGCGCAACAGGCGCAAAACACAGGAGCTTGCCAAATATCTGGCCCTGGCTGGCGAGCATGCCGATTACTACCACGCAGGCCTTACCCATGAGTTGAGGATAAAAAAACAGGAAGACTGGATCCAAAACAGAACAAGGGTAATGGTATGTACCAATGCATTTGGTATGGGTATAGACAAACCCGATGTGCGTGTGGTGGTGCATTACGAAATTCCCGATTCACTTGAATCATACTATCAGGAGGCAGGCCGGGCCGGACGCGATGAAAAAAAAGCATACGCAGTATTGTTATCTGCCCATTCAGATGTGGTGGAAGCACTTGACCGGTTTGAACAACATTTTCCTCCGGAAAAAGAAATAAAAAGGGTGTACCAGGCCTTGTGTAATTATTACGCCATTCCTGCCGGAGCTCACCCCGACCGGTCGTTTGACTTTGATATTGTTGATTTTTGCGCACGTTTTGATATGAAAACCCAGCTCGTTTATCCGGCTCTGAAAATATTGGAGCAATGCGATATCCTGAGTTTGAACGAAGTTTTTTATGAGCCATCCAAACTGATGTTTATCGTATCGCACGAAACATTGTATAAGTTTCAGGTAGAGCATGAAACTTATGATGACTTTATAAAAATATTGCTGCGCAGCTACGGAGGTTTGTTTGACGGCTACATGGTAATTAATGAGAAACAGCTTACTGCAAAAACCAAAATACCTATAAACGTGATTAAGGAATACCTGAACAGGTTACACAAGCTGCAAATACTGGACTACCAGCCACAGCGCGATAAGCCACAGATTTTGTTTTTGCAGGAACGGGCCCATACTGCACACTTATTATTATCGCCTGAGATTTTGGTAAAACGCAAACAAACGGTTAAAACCAAGCTCGATGCCATGATCAGTTATGCTGAAAATGCCAGCGTATGCCGAAGCAGAAAACTGGTAGCGTATTTTAACGAGTACGACAGCGAAGATTGTGGGGTATGTGATGTTTGCCTGCTCAGAAAAAAAATGGACCTGAGTGCCGCTCAGTTTGATGAACTGGTTCAAACCATTAAAACAAAACTATCTGCACAGCCTACACATATAGATATTTTAGTTGAGGATATAAAAGGTTATCATGCAACACAATCACTGGAAGCTGTTCGCTTTTTGCTCGATAATCATAAATTGCGCTATAACGACTCAAAACAACTGGAGTGGATAAAACAATAAAAACAGGAATTGTATTTACGGTAACCAATGATCTCAGCTTCGATCAGCGCATGATCAGGATATGCTCCACCCTTTCAGAAGCAGGTTATGATGTGATACTGGTGGGGCGCAAAAAGAAACAATCCATCCCTCTTAAAAATCAACCCTTTGCCTGCAAGCGCCTGCCCTGCTGGTTTGAAAATGGCAAACTGTTTTACCTCGAGTATAATTTACGTTTATTGCTGTATTTACTTTTCCATGCCCGGCATATTATTTCGGCAGTAGATAATGATACCCTGGCAGCCTGCACCCTCGCAGCAAAAATAAGAAGTAAAAAACTGGTGTTTGATGCACATGAATATTTTACAGAAGTACCTGAAGTGGTAAACCGCCCTCTCACAAAAAAGGTATGGCATACGGTGGCCCGCTTTTGCATTCCGCATGTGCACCGGGCTTATACCGTAAGTGCAAGCCTGGCCGGAATTTTTGAAAACCTTTACCACCACCCTTTTTCGGTAATAAGAAACGTGCCTTTTTTGCAGCAACTCCCAACCCCTGCCATAAAAGACTCGTATATGATATACCAGGGCGATTTAAATGAAGGCCGCGGACTGGAGGAAATGATTGCAGCTATGCCAGAAATAAACAGAAAATTATTGATTGCCGGAAATGGCCCCCTGCTTCCTGTTTTGCAGCAACTGGTAAATACCCGCAGGTTGCAGGATAAGGTGGTTTTTCTGGGCTACCTTGATGCAGCAGCATTAGCCGAAACAACAGCAAAAGCCTGGCTTGGCTTAAATTTATTAAAACATCAGGGAGAAAGTTACTATTACTCCTTAAGCAATAAGTTCTTTAACTATATACATGCAGGTTTACCCCAATTATGTGCAGGCTTTCCGGAATACAGGCTCATCAATGAAACTTACCCTGTGGCCATATGGTGCAATTGCAATACTGATGAGATTGTGCAGCAGGTGAAAGAACTGGAAATGAACCCGGAGCGGTATGAAAAGATGAGAAAAGCTTGTGTTATTGCTGCACAAACCTTTAATTGGCAAACCGAAAAACAGATTTTACTAAACATTTATCAGGAGTTAAGCAATTAGTGGGGAGTTTTAAAAAGTTACATATCGTTTCATTTGATAATCCTTATCCGCCAAATTACGGAGGGGTTATAGATGTATACTATAAACTAAAAGCCCTGCATGAATGCGGGGTGGAAATTATCCTCCATGCATTTGAATACGGCCGCACACCGGCACCAGCCTTAAATGATTTTTGCAGCACGGTGTATTATTATCAGCGCAGAAACTTTGTAAATCCATTTATTGGCAGCCTACCCTATATCGTAAATACACGCAACAGTGATGAGTTGCTGGCAAACCTGAAAAAAGATAACCATCCTATCCTTTTCGAAGGATTACATACCTGTTATTTTTTGGATCATCCTGCTTTAAAATCGCGGATAAAAATTGTGCGCACCCACAATATTGAGCATGATTATTATACCAACCTCGAAGAAGTGGAAGGGAACTTTTTTAAGAAATATTTTTTTAGCAAGGAAGCCACCCGCCTCAAAGACTTTGAAAACATCCTGAGTCACGCCCAACTGGTAGTGGCCATTTCTGAGGGCGATAAACAGTATCTCGGAAAAAAATACAATAATGTAAAGCATATCACGGCATTTCACCCCAACCAGAAAGTTACCAGTATACCGGGTAAGGGCAATATGGCTTTTTATCATGGCAAGCTAAGTGTGGGCGAAAATGATGAAGCAGCACGTTTTCTGGTAAATAAAGTTTTCAGCCAGATTGATTACCCTTTTGAAATTGCAGGAGATAAGCCATCAAGGGAACTGAAAAAAAGCCTGATGGGTTCTGGAATTAAACTACACGAACACCTGAGCACAGAAGATATCAGTTACAAAATACAGCATGCGCATGTGAATGTATTGCCTACTTTTCAAAGCACAGGAATTAAACTAAAGCTGATTAACGTATTGTTTCAGGGAAGGCATTTGCTGGTAAACCCTATGATGGTAGAACGCACAGGTATTGAATCCTTATGCCATATAGCCACAAGTGAATCCGGCTTTATTGAAAAAATAGAGGCGCTTAAACATATTCCGTTTACGCAGGAAGATATTAGCAAACGGGAAGAACTGCTTAAGTTACACTTTTGCAACCGCACCAACGCGGAATTACTAAAAAAGCTGATTAGCGATATTTGCTAAAAGTGGCTTACGCTGGAGGCTTCATGCACCACACCGTTTTCACACTTTAATATTTTAGCAGGAAATTTCTGAATAATCCGGTAATCGTGTGTAGCCATCAGAATGGCCGTTCCGCCTTTGCTGATCTGAAGCAGGAGATTCATAATATCATCACTCACCTTGGGATCGAGGTTTCCTGTTGGCTCATCGGCAAGTATTATTTCCGGGTGATTGAGGAGTGCACGGGCAATCACCACACGTTGCTGCTCTCCGCCCGATAATTCATGCGGCATTTTAAAATCTTTGGTAGAAAGGCCAACCTGATCAAGCACTTCATTGATGCGGGTTTTCATATCATTCTCGCTTTTCCATCCGGTTGCTTTTAGCACAAAACGCAGGTTTTCATAAACGGTACGATCTGTAAGCAATTGAAAATCCTGAAATACAATACCCAGTTTACGCCTTAAAAAAGGAATATCTTTAGGTTTAATGGAGCGCAGGTCAAAATCTGCAATCCGGCCGGCTCCTTTTTCCAGAAGAATTTCACCATATAAGGTTTTTAGTAAACTGGACTTGCCACTGCCTGTTTGGCCAATAAGATACCAAAATTCGCCTTTGTTTATTTTAATATCCACATCAGACAAAATGAGGTTATGCCCCTGAAAAACGGTGGCATCATTTAGTTCTATTACTATTTTTTCTTCCATTTAGAGTTCCAGTTTAATCATTTTTCCGAAAGGAATTTCCTTAGCCTTTTCCAGTATTACAGCGGTTTTATCCGTTAATCCACATTTATCAAGAGCCCGTTCAGGCCGATCGGTGCGGAAATAGGCAATCAGGGTAAAATGCTCATCACGCAACTGCACATAATCAGGTATTTTTGCCTTTCCTTTGATCTTAATAATATACAATGTTCAAAAAAATTAAGTTTGCTCTTATACATGTATCATAAAATACTGTATAATTGCACAGCAAAACTAAGTAAATATGAGACAATTCAGACAGATTTTTTCAGTTCTGACCGCAGGCGTGGTTCTGGCAAGTGGATGTAGTGTTAAGAATAATATGCTTAACAATAACTACACCGTTAGTCCAAATCCTCTTGAAGTAAAAGGCGATACGGTAACCATTACCATGAGTGCCAACATTCCTGCCAAGTCAATCAATCCTAAAGCTAATATTCAGTTTCAGCCATACCTAAAAACGGCTAAAGGTGATATGCCTTTAAAAGCCATTACCGTAGGTGGTGAGTCAGTTACAGATAATGTAGATTTCAAAATCAGTTCTAAAACAGGTGGAAAAATTACTTATCAGGACCGTGTTCCTTACAACCCTGATATGATGCGTTCTACCTTATACCCTGACTTTGCTGTTAAGGTAGGTAATGATTATCAAGCCGTTGAAGGAGCTAAAGAATCTAAAGTTTTAGCTGAAGGTGTGGTAACTACTCCTTTATTGGTTAAGAAAATGGGTGGCAATATGGTTTATGATGCAACAGAATATACCTCATCATCAGCCAGCAAATCGGTATTTATCTACTTCCCTATTGATGTAGCTAAATTTAACCCATCGTTTAAAATGGCTAAATTGTTTGATAACAAAGCACAAATCAATGAGTTAAAAACCCTTTTAAAGGGAAATAAAGACTGGCAGGTAAAAGGGATCACCATCAATGCATTTGCTTCACCTGACGGTGAGTTGGAACGTAATGATGGTTTATCAAAAGGCCGTTCTGAGTCTACTTTCAACTATTTCAAAAAAGAATTAAAGAAATTAGGGTTTACCGAAGCAAACGACCAAAACTTTAAATTGGGTTATGCCCAGGCTGAAGATTGGGCCGGATACGAAAAAGCTGTTGATGCATCTACACATCCTGATAAAGCAGGTGTTTTAGCCATCATCCGCAACAAAGGTATTTCTGATGCCGACAGAGAAGCACAAATCAGGCAAAGCTACCCTAAATTCTGGGACGCTACTAAAAACAGCTTACTTCCACCACTCCGCAGATCAGAAGTAGTGGTAATGGGCCAAACTCCTATCAAAACTGATGATGAGTTAAAAGCTAAAATGAGCGACCTGAACTCATTAAGTGATGTAGAAATGCTTCGTTTAGGTAAAGTATCAGACAACGCTGGTAAAATTACCGTATACACTGCCTTTATCGCTAAATACCCTGAAGACTGGAGAGGTTATAACGACCTTGGAGCTGCTCAGGTTGCTTCAGGTAATGCTGCAGAAGGTATTAAAAACCTGGAAATGGCTAACAGCAAATCGCCTGAAAATGCCGCAGTACTTGCCAATTTAGGAAACGCTTACCTTGGAAGCGATAATTTTACCAAAGCTGCTGAAATGTTTAAAGCCGCTTCTTCTAAAGGTGCTGATGTAAGTTATGGAATGGGTGTAATTGCCATTAAACGTGGAAATTACAGCGAAGCCCTGAACAGCTTAACCAAATCAGGTATGAAAGACTTTAATTTTGCCCTTGCCCAATTATTAAACGGCAATTCAGATGGTGCAAAAGCTACTATTGATAATATGAAATCTGAAGAAATGAGCTGGGAGTGCTACTACCTTCGCGCCATTATTGGTGCAAGAACAAGCAACCAGGACCTCATCAGCGCTAACCTTACCAAAGCTGTACAATTAAACGCCAATGTGCGTGCACATGCCAAGGCTGATGTAGAGTTTATGAAATTCTGGGGTAACCCGGTATTTGAAGGAGCTATCAGATAATTTGCCTTATACCGATATTTAAGAAGGCGGCCTTTTGCAGGTCGCCTTTCTTTTTTTAATAAAAATTGCCATTTTCACATTAAAAGTTACTTTTGCAATCCGAAATTTTATGAGTTGGCCTATCTTGCAGGTAGTGTGCACTTTCAAATTTTTAATACATAAATAATTACGAATGAAATTATCTCAGTTTAAATTCAACTTTACTGACAGCCTTATTGCCAAATACCCGGCAGACGTTCGCCACGATTCTAAGTTAATGGTATTGCACCGCGATACACAGAAAATTGAACACAAAAAGTTCAATGATATACTTAACTATTTTGATGACGGAGATGTGTTTATATTAAACAATACCAAGGTTTTTCCTGCCCGCCTTTACGGAAGCAAAGAAAAAACAGGAGCCAAAATTGAGGTATTTCTGTTGCGTGAGTTAAACAAGGAAATGAAATTGTGGGACGTATTGGTTGATCCGGCAAGAAAAATTCGTGTTGGAAATAAACTTTACTTTGGTGATGATACACTGGTAGCCGAAGTAGTAGATAATACCACATCAAGAGGTCGTACCATCCGCTTTTTGTTTGATGGCACCGATGAAGAATTGTGGAAACTGATTGAGAAACTTGGAGAAATGCCTATTCCAAGGTATATGAACCGCCCGGTAGAAAAATCTGATAAGGAACGTTTTCAAACCATATTTGCCAGCCGCATTGGTGCTGTTTCTCCTCCTACTGCCGGCCTGCATTTTACCAAAGAGCTGATGATGCGCCTGGAAATTAAAGGCATCCGTTTTAGTGAAATGACCTTGCACAATGGTCTGGGTACCTTCAGACCGGTAGAGGTAGAAGACCTTACCAAACATAAAATGGATTCCGAATATTATGAAGTTCCTGCTGAAACCACACAAATAGTAAACAGGGCACTGGATGATAAAAAAAGGGTATGTGCTGTTGGATCGTCCGTAATGAGAGGAATTGAGTCTTCCGTTTCATCTAATGACCGCTTAAACGCTTCATCAGGATGGACAGACCGGTTTATTTTCCCGCATTACGATTTTAGAATTGCTAACAGCATGGTCACTAATTTTCATGCACCGGAATCTACCCTGATGATGATGACTGCAGGATTTGCCGGTTATGACTTTTTGATGCAGGCGTATGAAGAAGCCATGAAAAAGAAGTATAAATTTATGGCTTACGGAGATGCCATGCTGATTTTATAATCTGAATATTTCCCGATATTGCAAAAGCGCTGTTCGTTTAGAATAGCGCTTTTTTAATGAAAAAAATGACCGAAGCTAAAAAGTATGCCCTGATTGTAGCCGGAGGAAGTGGAAGCCGGATGGGAAGTGTTTTACCCAAGCAGTTTATGGAGTTAAAGGGTCGCCCGGTGCTGATGCATACCCTGGAAAAATTTAATGGCTGCACCATTATTCTGGTATTGCCGGAAATGCAGATCGAATACTGGAAAACCCTTTGTGCCAATAATGGCTTTACCTTACCCCACCAGGTATGCAAAGGAGGCGAAACACGGTTTCACTCTGTAAGAAACGGATTGGAACTGATTAAGGAAAAAGATGCTTTGGTAGCTATTCATGATGGGGTGAGACCCTTAATAACCCAGGAAATAATAGCTAAAACCTTTGATATGGCTTCTGAAAAAGGCAATGCCGTTGCGGCAGTAAAATTGAAAGACTCCATACGGGAAATTACTCTGGATGGCCGCACCCGAAATGCCAACCGCAACAATTACTGGTTGATACAAACGCCTCAAACTTTTCAATCGGGTTTAATAAAAGAGGCCTATGCACATGCCACGCATTATAACTTTACAGATGATGCCGGTGTATTGGAGGAATTTGGGAAATCCGTTTTCCTAACCGAAGGAAGCTATCGCAATTTAAAAATTACCACCCCGGAGGACCTGATTATAGCAGAAGCTTTACTTGCTGCTAAGTAGATCAATAATTCCCTGTTTACCCCATTCTTCTTTCTCCGTTTCCGACCACAAACCTGGATAGAATATACGCTTTTGAAAACGTGGAGGCAGGTACTTTTGCCAATTGGTACCACCTGTGGCTGCCACATCCTGAGCCTCCCTGTGAAGGTACCTTACAGCAGATTTATAATGTACCAATGGCCAGTTTACATTCACGTTCAGGTCAAACTGTTTTAGCTCTGCTACCAAAGCCTCATTTTTCTGATCAGCTTCGCTCATTGTTTCGTAAACTGCCTGCAGGTTTTTATGTTCATATTCGAAGGCAAGCATGGTTAGCCGGGTAGCGTATTTTTCCTCAAACTGGGTTAGGGTAAGTGTTTTTTTACCGGTGGCAAGCTCTGTTGCGCCTGCTTTCCAGTAAATATGTTCAAACTTATCCTGTATGGTATGTTCCGGTTTTATATGTGCCCTGTGCTCCTTATCAACCAGGTTATCAAAGCGGGTGGAGCAAATTTCAATCATGCGGTATTGTGCCGACTGGAATCCGCTGGCTGGCAATAAACTCATTCTGAATTTAAGGAATTGTTGCTGTTCCATTCCCTCAATCATAATTTCAAATGAGCGGGTAAGGTTACGGAAATAGGCATTCATCCTTTTTAACCGTGCGGTAAAAAATTCCGGGGTAATACCATCCTTCTCATCAGCAATCTGCACCACCTCATGCAGGGTTAGTTTAAAGTATAATTCCGTTATCTGGTGATAAACGATAAAGATCATTTCATCCTTGATGGGAGTGCGTGGCTTTTGAAGGGAAAGCAAGGTATCCACTTCGGTATAATCCCAATAACTAAGGTAATTGGCATGTAATAATCCTTCGAGATATGCCTTTAAATCCTGGCCTGTAATATTGTACTTTTCATCAAGCTGCTCAATAAGAGACCTGATATCATCATTTATATTAATCATTCAAATGGGCTGATAAAGTTTTTAAACAAGGGTAACTCTGCATCTTTAACAGAAATAACCGGGGTTGTAGTTTGCCAGTTAATAGACAGATCAGGGTCATTCCACACTATTCCACCTTCTGCAGGTTTGTTATAATAGTTGGTGCATTTGTATTGAAAGATGGTATCATTCTCCAGGGTAGAAAATCCATGGGCAAAACCCGGTGGTACCCAAAACTGCACAAAATTGGATTCTGTTAACTCAACAGCATACGTTTTTCCATAAGTAGGCGAACTTTTGCGGATATCAACAATTACATCCAGTACGGCACCCTTTACCACACGAACCAGTTTTCCCTGATCAAAAGGGGGAGCCTGAAAATGTAATCCCCTTACTGTTCCTTTTTGAGAAAGCGACTGGTTATCCTGCACAAATTCCTGATTAATACCAGCTTGCACAAACCTGTCTCTATTATAGGGTTCATAAAAATAACCCCTGTCATCGTAAAAAATTTTGGGCTTTAAAATAAGTGGCCCTTCTATGGATATCTTTTCAACTGTGAGCATCATGTGAATATGTGAAACAAAACTAATAAAAATGCGTTTGAGTGCTATTATTTGATGAGGTAATTCTTAAAATAAAAGTATTTTTGCCCGCAGTATGGAGTCAGGAACAAAAACGCGTTCATCAGGAAAAATATATTATATCATCATCATTCTCATTCTGTTGGGCAGCAACGGAATATTCATTTACAATTATTTTACTACCGATAAAAAACTGGTTAAAACAGAAGAAGAATTGTTTGCCACCGACTCTGTGCGCCTTCAGGTAGAAAAACTATTAAATGAAACAGAAGATGAACTGGATTTGTATAAAGGCAAAAATTCCGAGCTTGATGCATTTCTGAAAGAAAAAAATGATTCCCTGCAGGAGTATGCCGACAGGATTCAGGTATTGCTTCGCCAAAACCGCCTCAGCAAAGATCAGTTGGAAGAAGCATTGGCAGAAATAGATCAGTTGCGCTATTACAAACGCAAATACCTTAATCAGATTGATTCCTTAAGCACGGCTATTGATAAACTTCACAGGGAAAACTCTTCACTAAAACAAAACATTGATCAGGAAAAACGGAAGAATGACGACCTGAACATGGAAAATATCAGGCTGACAAACAAAGTGGCCATAGGTGCTAAATTGAAAACAAACTCTATTTTTATTACCGGTATTAAAATGCGTAACAATGGCAAGGAAAGAGAAACCATTAAAATTTCGCAAATAGAAAAACTCAAAATATCTTTTAACCTGGAGGAGAATTATGTAACCGAAACCGGGCAAAAAGATATTTACCTGAAAATAATTGGACCAGAGGGAGCCACCCTGTACAACGAAGCAGCCGGATCGGGCACATTTAAATACCAGGGAACAGAATCTCTTTATACCATGAAGGCATCTTTCGAATTTAAACAGGAAGGACAGCCATTAAATATATATTGGGCCAAAGGCTCTGATTATGCTGCAGGAAAATACAAAGCAGAATTGTTTTGTGATGGTTTCCTCATTGGAAGTTCGGAGTTTACGCTGAAATAATCCTTAATTAGCACTCATTAAACTGGCCACCACTTTTTTCAGGTCGGTCATAATTACGGGTTTTACCATATAACCCGATACCTCTTCATATTCCCTTGCACGGCTCAAGTCACGCTCATCCACGGATGAAGTAACAATAACGATATTGATTTTTTTGGTAGTATAGCCTTTCAATACCTTAAACTCATTTAAAAAGTCCCATCCATCCATAAAAGGCATATTCAAATCCAGCAGAATGAGATCAGGAAGATCTGCCTTATCAAGAATCATTTTTTTAATGGCGCCAATGGCCTCCTCCCCGTCATCGAGGGCAACAATGCGGCAATCCTCAGCTATCTTAGCCAGTTGTTTCAGAACAATGGTCTGATAAATTTTATCGTCATCTACTAAACAGATAAACTTCATATAGGCAGGTAGCTTTTTTTATATTTTTACTTTAAACGTAGATCCTTCATCCACCTTGCTGCTTACTTCTATTTCGCCTCCAAGAGATTCCAACTGGTTTTTAATAATAAATAATCCAAGTCCTTTTCCTCCCTTATTTCGGTGAAATGTTTTATGCATCTTAAAAATCTTGGTTGCGTTTTTGGTAAGGTCAATGCCGGTGCCGTTATCGGTAAAGGTAAGAATTATTCTGTTATTTGAATGTTGTGAGCTAATGCGGATATGAGGCGACTCACTATCCTTTCTGAACCTGACAGCATTTACAATCAGTTCCCGGAAAACATTCTCTATGTACTCCTTAGGGTACTGCACCACCGAAGCTGCTGAAAAATCGTATTCAATAACTGCCTTTGTTTCTTTCAGGTAATCGTTAAAATCGCGAATCACTTCTTCCAGCACACTATCCAGTTTTAACTCTTCAGGTTTACCGGCCTGCTGACTTTGAATCCTCAATACCTCTGTGAGTTCATTTAACACATCGTAGGTATTGTGGGTGGCCTGCCTCAGCATTTTGATACTTGCTTCCCGCTCCTCCTCTGTTTCTGCATTTTCAAATATCTCTATCAATGCCACCAGGTTGGCTACCGGTGCCCTCAGGTTATGCGAAGTAATATGGGCAAACTCTTCCAGTTGTTTATTTTGTTTGGTAAGTTTGGTATTGAGCGATGTAAGCTGGTTATTGATTTGTTTTACCGTTGTTTCCGCTTCCTTATTGGCGGTAATATTTCTCGAGAAAATATGTATACCCCCATCTTCGGTAGGGTTTATACTGCTTTCATACCAGTGTCTGTTTTCCGGCATATAATATTCCACCACCTTTGGCTGCTTGCTGTAAAACACATCAAACATGGCCTCTTCAAATGCCGATCCTTTCAGCGAAGAAAGTACATCAAACATATGTTTACCTGATACCTCCTCGGCACCAATCTCCTTTAACCAGGCTGCATTCATAAAGGTAATTACCATTTCCTCATCAACCGAGGCATAATAAATTTCGGCCGTATCAAAAATTAAACTCAGGAGTTCGTTGTTTTTGGAGAGCTGGCTTCTGAGGTTAATTACCTCCGTAACATCAGTAGAAATTCCGCACACACCGGAAAGCGATCCTTCAATATTGTAAACCGGGAAACGCGTGGTAATAAATACCGATTGTTTATCGTGAATGGTAATAAACTCTTTCTTCACACTCAGCTTTTCTGTGTTCAGTACCTCAATATCGAGCTCATCCAGCTTGCCTGCAATATCAGGTGATACGAGGTCTTCCAGCCGGTTTCCAAGAATAAGCTCTTCGGGCCTTTCAAAACGGGTCTCGTATTGTTTGTTCACCATCACGTATTTACCACTCAGGTCTTTGATGTAAATAAATGCAGGTGCGTTATCAATAATATTTTTTAAGCGTTGTTCGCTTTCTTTAATTTTTTCTTCGTAAAGGTACTGCTCCGTAATATCCTGAAATATGCCATATACCCTTTCAATACGCCCCCTGCGGATATCCGGTTTTCCCATGGTACGTGCCCATATTTTTTTACCCCTGGCCGAGGTGAGCGGCAATATCACATCAAAATGTTCTCCCCTTTCCAGGCAGTTGTTAATGGCCCTCCGGATAGATTGGCGGCCCTGGGGATCATAAAAATCTATTGATTTGTTTAAAGTAGTTTTGTTACGCGGATCAAACTCCAGCAGTTGGTAAATGGTGTCAGACCAAACCATATCCAGCGAGTTGGCATCCAGTTCCCAGCTTCCAATTTTAGCAAGGCGTGCCGTATCCTGAAAAAGTTCCTCCTGTTTTTTAAGTTCACTGGTTTTACTTTTCCAGGCCGTAATATCATGCACCATGGCACAACCAGCCACCACATTGCCTTTTATATCCCGCAAGGGTTTGTAGTGCAGCCGAAAATAAACCTGTTCCCTGGTATCGTGGTTGAGGTAATCATACTCTACGGAAAAAGTTTCGCCAGACAGGGTGCGTTTCCAATAGCTTCGCACCGTATCGCGTCCAAGCGGATGATTGGCAAAAACCGTGTCGAAGGTTACCTTGCCATCCAGCAGTACCCCAACAATGTTTTCAACCTCTGTTTTGTAGGCATCGTTATACCATATGAACCGGTAGCTTTTGTCAAAAACGGCTACAGGGTCATCAAGGGCACCTAAAACTTTATTTATTAAGGCCTGCTGTTCTAGCATTGTTGTACTGACAAATAAATAAAAAGTTTGCAGATATGCCAGTACGAGTTATCCGCTTAAAAAAGATATCTGGCCTCCATGCGTCCAATATGTATTACATCCTGACCTTCAGACTTCCTCCCGTCATAATTAAGATTAATTTGCAAATTGGTGCCAATGCGCTGCTGGTAATTCACATTCCAAACCATGTTTTCCCCAACAGTAAATCCCTGCAACATGTCGTACCCGAGCGGACTTGAAATATTGCCATTGTAAGCCACTTTGTAATAACTAAACCTGCTGCTGAGCACACCCTGGCGGGCTGCATTAAAACGCATTTCCAAACCCAGTTCCCTGTTGGTTCCTTTTTCATTCCCCAGCTCGGCCTTGTTTACTCCTTCAAAATACGAAAACAACAAAGTAGCCCGGATGGCTGACGTAATCTGATAAATCAGCCTGGGTTTAATTTCCTGAAAAGCATAACTGTAGTTATTTGCTGAAAAAAACTCAGATGTATAACGCCTGTTACCAAAAGTATATCCGCAATTTACACCCCATGAACTGCTAAAGTTCCAACGCATATTGCCACCCTTTTCTTCCCGGTGACGGCTGTCGAAACCATTTGTCTGAAACGTTTTATTTCTGTTGTCGCTATAGTTGATATCAAACCCAAAAGTGGGCTCGGAACGATTAAAAAAGAGGGTATTCCTGATGAGTGAGGCATTTGATACCAGCTCACTGTCTTTAATACCCTGCAAAAAAGGATTAAGAAAATCTGCCGTAGCCAGCCTGGTGGTTTTACGATCCAGTTTTAATGCGGTTTGATTGTACCAGCGGGCTATAAATTTTTTGAAGCCCTTTTTGCCAGACCAAACCACAGAGGGATTAATATTTAATGTTTGGTTAAACTGATTGGAATGAACACGGATAGAAGAGTTGGTGAGTAAAAACACTTTAATATAATTGGCCTGATTTCGCTCAATACCCGATGCCAGAAGAAACTCATTGAGGTCTTTATTGCCATCGCCATTAAAATCCTTCCATACATACACGCCTTGACCAACGGGAACTTCAAGAAACTGAAAATCCCTCCTTAATTCATTGCCTGAACCAACCTGATAATAGGTATTGGCAGCAAATACACGCTTTAAAAAACCATAATCGTATTCAACCCTTGCCAATATGGTATTTTCAGGTGGCTGTTTTACCAGTCCGGTATCATGTATGGTAAACTCACGGTAGGTAAAATTAGCCGAAAGGCGGTTGAAATTTTTTTGTACCAGCTCCATGCTTCCGTTTAGGTTTTTACCGGTTGTGGTGGAGGCAAATTCTGTATTTCTGGGAAGGTAATCTTCCCGCTGGGCATACTCCAGCCGGTAACGAAGATTGCCGCTGTCGAGGCTGTTTATATAGGCGGTATACTGATCATAGGCAAAACTGCCGTTTAGCAACGTATCGGAATTTTTTCTGAAATTGCTTTTTTCTGTTTCATATTTAATCCCTGCCAGCAATACCCATATTTCTCTTCCATAATCAATCTTGTATCTCCTGGTTTCGTTGGTGGTTGATACGGCTGTAAGCCTGGTGGTGGTATTGATCCACTCGGCTTCGGTGCCCAGGTGGTTGCGTTTCATATGTAAAGCCGTTCCTGCAAAACTCTGAAAACCCGAAAAGAGGGCGGCACGGTTAAAATATCCGGCCTGATAAAACACAGAACCTATTGACGTTTTTTGAAGGGAGGATTTAAACGAAAGAATATTTTCTTCATAACCCGTATCGGCTGCAGTTTGGTTATTAAGCAACCTGTTCCACGTACGGTCAAACTCCACATTGCGGTAACGCTCCACATACCTGAAATTTTTATCTACATATTCGTGTCCGGCTTCTGTTTTTAGCTGCCAGTAATCTGTGGGCTTGTTTTGAAGTTTAAGCGTATTTACCACGGCTGTTTTTACCCCATAGCCGGCATCATCCTTTTTATCAAATGAGGCATATCTGTTTTTATCGTAATTGCTTCCTGCCACTTCAACACTGATGGTGGTATTTTTTATCAGCATCAGATCAGTGCCTACAGAAACCATTTGCATTCTTTTGGGACTTACCAGTTGAATCACCGGAGCGTAACCGCCCTGCGAAACACCGCCAACAGGCTGTATCCATTGGAATACCCTGCCGTTGGCAGATGACTGCGCCTGCACATAATCTCCTTTACCCTCTCCTACAAAACTGAACCGCACTTCGTAAAAAACGGTATCAGAAGAAGGGTCGTTGGTAAATATAAATACACCTGTATAACCAAGCGTATCCACTTTGCGATACAATATTTTACTGGTTGAAAAAGTATTGGTTGGTGTGGCTCCTGGCGCAAATGCTTTTGATGGATCATCACCGGCATCGGCCAGTACTTTTTTTGTGGTATCATTCAATGCCTGCAAAAAAGGCTGATCGGGATCGTCCTGCTCTGTAAAATAATTGGCACGTATGCGGTATTTCTCTGTATGGTATTCTGTATTGAGGTGAAATACAGAACGGGCAAAATTCCGGTCGCTGTATTGAAACTCTGCAACAATGCGGCTATACTGGGTAATTACCCGTTTGGGCATAAATATCAGTTCTCCGCTGTTGTAGTCAATGGTATAATCATTTTGTTCGCCCCTGGTTAACTTTTGGCCATCAAGATAAATGGCTTCTGTACCGGAAATAATAATAATAAACAACTCATTGTTGGAACCTGTGAGCCTGTATGGACCCTGGTTACCCTCAATTCCGGCAATAACGTTTCTGGCAAACCGTCCGCGGGAAATGGCTCCTTCGCCACCAAATTTAAGCTCTCCTTTTTTACCGGCAGGTGCTGAAGAATAAAACTGACCACCGCGCGACTTTTTAAAATAATTCATAAAGTAACTGTTTTCGGGCCGGGTCATTTCAAAATCCCCTACCGTAAGAGACGACCGGTTTTTGCTTACTTTAATAAATACCTTATCAAAATCCTGTAATTGCTGCGTATTGCCTTCCGGTTGTATGGGATTATTCTCATCACTTATGGCAGCCACCACATCTATATCATTCTGTATTCTGCCGGCCATTTGAAGGTTGAGGTTGGAGTTGAGCACCACATCCTGATTGCTGCCAAAAGATAAACCGCGTGATAAACTGCCATTCATTTTTAACCCGTCTTTATTAAACAGCGGACCATTGCCGCTTTCCGGTGTATACACAAAAGGATTTTTAGTAACCGTATATTCCGGATTAAGCAGGCTGATATCTTTATTAAAATAAGGCCTGCGGATATCAAACAACATAACCTGCCAGCTAACCGATACCAATTTGTTTTTTAATACCGGAAACACAATAAGAGAAGAAGTTTTATAATTTACGGTATAGTGAACTCCCTCCACGTAAACAGAGGTGGCATCTGAAACCTTTACCGTTCCCTTAAAAACCACCATGGTATCCAGCAGGATGGTATCTGAGGACAATACCATGGTTTTGGTTCTGGTATTTCCGGTTTGTTGTGCCTGTAAAGTGAAGGCATAACAACAATATACCATACAAACCAAACTGAACAGTGCTATGCGCATTAAGCTATTTTCGGCAATTTTATGGTAAATATGGTGCCAATATCTTTTTGGGTAACAAACCCAATTGTTCCTTTACCGCTTTCAATCATATTTTTAACAATTGGCAACCCAAGTCCCATTCCGCTTATTTTGGTACTGAAATATGGCATAAATATTTTGGTGGCCTGATCATCGGTCATGCCTGATCCGTTATCCTTAACGGTAATAATGATATAATCATTGTCTTCTTCCGCGTTTACCCATATTTTACCTTCCCGGTCTTCGGGAATGGCCTGCAAACCATTTTTAATCAGGTTGCCTGTAATACGGCTAAAGTACGACCTGTCGAACATCAGTTCCGAAGTTACTGAACAGGTTAATTCAATAGCAGCTTCATTGGTGGTGCTGTATAAATCAACCACCTGCTGCAATGCATCGCATACATTGATATGCTCATAGTTTGGAGCAGGCATTTTGGCGAAGGAAGAAAACTCATTGGCCAGTTCACTCAGGGTATCTATTTGCTGAATAAGCAGGTTGGCTGTCCGGTCTATTTTATCTCCCAGGTTGGCATCATTGTTCCGGTAAGCCCGCTGCAAATGTTGGATGCTCAGTTTCATGGGGGTAAGCGGGTTTTTTATTTCATGCGCTATTTGTCGGGCAATTTCGCGCCATGCTCCTTCCCTCTCGGTTTCTGCCAGCTTGCGGGCACTTTTTTCCAGTGCCGAAATCATGTAATTATACTGTTTTACCAGTTCTCCGATTTCATCGTCACGCTGCCAGTTAATGGGTTCATTGGTTTGCCCCAATTCAGTGCGTGATAGTTTTTGCTGAATAAGGGTAAGCGGATAGGAAATATTGCGCGAAACCAGGTATGCTATTACTCCAATAATAATAAACAGCACCACATATAGATTAATAAAACCAACCACCACAGAAGATATCTCTGCCATCAGATCGGCCTGCTGACTGAAATAAGGCAGCTGCAAATAACCCAGCACCTGGGTTTTATTTTTAAATACAGGAGCGTATGCGGCTTCAAAATCGAGCAGAGCAATATTCTCCTTTTGTATGTATTGCGATTCCTTCAACAAATTGAGGTGGTAAAATGCCATCGGATCCATCAGGTTAGCAATCACTCCTTCATCATATATCTTTGAAATACTGGAAGCAATTACTTTTCCATCTTTATTAAACAGGGTAATATCACTGTCGTAGAAATCGGCAATCTGGTTTACAAAAGCTTCCAGTTCTCCGGTATTTTCCCAGTTCATATCCTTTACCTTTTCATTCTCTACAGCAAGCACCACATTCCTCAGTTTTTTCATGAGGCGTTCTTTTTGTCTGTTATTATATTTTTGGGTGGTAAAGGAAATGGTAAAATAACCACTGAAAATTAGGGTGATAAATAGGATGAAGATAATAGATGTTTGGATGCGGGTGCGGATGTATAAAATTTCCGGCTTCTCAATCATGAGGAGGCGGTTGAACACATACTGTATTTTTTGAACAACAATATTATTAAGCACCTTCGACTTGCGTAAAACCTGTGCATTTACACCAACATAAACAAACAATACCAGAATGAGCGTAACGGTACAAAAGGTAAAAATGAAAGAGAACAACCCAATGGATTGAGGCAACATGGCCGTTGGTTTACTTACCACAATGGTAAGCGGTTGCTTATCCGTATACAGCAGGTGATCAAAGTTGTTTTCTTCAAAAAACCGATAATTATTTTCCGTTTCCCCCCAGGCATTGGTAATACGGTAAGGATAATCGCCACTTTGATAAACCAGGTTTTTGTCCTTATACACCGCATAGGAATAATGCCTGTTATTGGCACGTTGCCGGTATCCTTCAATCAGCAACTCATCAAAACGGTTTTCATCCTGAATCAATTTGGGCTTTAATAAAATGTATACATAACCAACCACCTTGCGGTTTTGATAAACAACAAATTTGCCCAGATACGACTTGGCTTCTGCGGTGCTGTTTATATACCTGAAGTTTCTGTTTGCCGACTCAATGGTTCCCCTTTCGTATATGGCATTAAGCTGATTAAATCCGTAATCATTCCGTTGTTTAAAATGGTAGCCGGATGAATCAAAATCATAAACATTTACATCAAACTTGGAGAGGTAGCCGGTAAAATAAAGTTGCCTGATGCGTTTTTCAAACTGGCTTTTAAGAACCAGCGGATTAAAAAAATAATCCGTGATATAGTTATCCGATTTTACTTTTTTCTCTACCGTGCGCAGGTAATAATCTGTAGTAATATCATTTTGTGAAATGAGTTTTACGGCATACAATTTACGCCCCTCCTTTTCCTTCAAATCAAGCCAGTAATTGATACATACTGCTGAGCTTACGGATATGACAAAAATAACGAAGAAGTATTGCTGAAACCGGTTTAAACGAAGGGTAAGCGACTTAAATATAAAAAATGTTCCGGTAAGGATAACTACTGCAAGTGGAAGAAACAATTCTGACCTGTTGAGAAAAAAAGAAACGCCAAAATAAACCAGCAACACTGCGGCAAATACCATTCTGGAAGAAAGATAAACACCTGAACGGGCTATTCTGGCAAAATTGCGGCTGATAAAATAAACCGATAACAGTTGAATAATGGTTACAACCAACCCGATATAAGTAAAGAAATTAATGGAAAAAAAGTTGTTTACATCAAAGGATATCTGAGAGTCTACCGTAATACTTTTTATAGATTGCACCACTGCATGGCCGGCCAGCACACATAATATGGCATGTATAAACACCACCCAAAACCTTGGTTTGGTACTTTTTGCATAACGTTTAATCTGGCTGCTGCGGCTTTCTAAAAGAATAAGGTACCAGAGAATGACTGCGCTATCAATAAATAAATCACCAAGGGAGGGAAACCACACGGAGGAAGCATAAACAATGGGATCGAAAAGTTTTAATTTATATAAAAAGAAAGGTGCGTGGTAAAAAATATTGATCCAGCGCAGGTAGCCAAACAAACCAAAAAAAGCGATGGAAGTAAGCCAGATATTTTTGCGGATATAAATCCGTCCCAGCAAATGAATTAATAAAACCAAAATGGCCAGTGCCACAGAAATCAAACAAATAAGCCATACCGGAGTGTATTTGGTAAAGCCATAAATCTGCATCGAAAAAAGGTAGTCGCCTGATAAATTATGGATATCTGTGAAATTCTCTACCGGTTTGGGCAATACAAAACCATCTTTTAAAAACTCGAGTTCCTTGCTGAAAGTATTATCTATATACTGATTTCTGAATGGGTATTCATTTTTAATGAGATAAAGAAACACATAGGTATAACTTCCCCTTTTTTGCTTAAATGAAAGATAATGACCATTGCTGCCTGCGTAGTAGCCGGTACCTTCATGGATTTCATGATACACTTTTTGTGTATTGAGGTGGTTGTTTACCCAGAGTACAAGGGTATCATTCTTAAAAATATTTATCGCCATTCCCCTCTCCTGCATACCATCAATCAGGTTACTCCAGTTGCGTTGCAGGGTTTGCGTATCAGAAAATGTAGTTTGTATATGGTTTATAAACTCAAGCTCTTTATCAATAATTACCTGCTGAACCCTTTTATAGGCAGTTTGAAGCTGAGACTCATTATCCTTCAGGCGGTATTGTTCATACCACATAAGGGATGCCAGTGTAACCAGCACCATACCCAATAAAATCCAGTATTTATTGATCGTTCTTACCAATATCGCTTATGTTCTAAGTAGTTTTGCACGTAATCTTTTACTCCTTCTTCTACGGTGGTAAATTCTTTATCATATCCGGCTGCCTTCAGTTTGTGCATGGTGGCCTCCGTAAAATACTGATATGTTTCCCTGATATCTTCCGGAATGTCTACGTATTCTATATTTACCGGGATACCCATGGCCGTAAAAATAGCCTTGCCCAAATCATTCCAGGTACGTGCATGGCCTGTACCTAAATTGTAAATTCCGCTGTATTTTCTGGTAAGCATAAAATAAATACACACCTCACACAGGTCTTTTACATAAATAAAATCGCGTTTTTGTTCACCATCTTTATAATCCGGCCGGTGCGAGCGGAATAATTTTATTTTCCCGCTTTCTTTTATTTGCCCGAATGCATGCAGGATCACAGAGGCCATTCGCTCCTTATGGTATTCATTTGGTCCATACACATTAAAAAACTTTAGCCCGGCCCAAAAAAACGGCTTCTCCTGCTGTGCCAGAGCCCACTTGTCGAAATTGTTTTTAGAATGCCCGTAAGGATTCATCGGATGCAGCTTATCCAGCTCCGTTTCATCATCGTTATAGCCCATTTCACCATTGCCGTATGTTGCTGCCGAAGATGCATAAACCAATGGCAAACCATAACGTACACAGGCATTCCACAATTTCTGAGAGAAATCAAAGTTCAGCAGCCTAAATATTTCCTCATCCTTTTCAGTGGTATCTGTTCTTGCCCCAATATGAAAAATAAACTGTACCCCATTTTCATTTTCATCAAGCCATTTAAAAAAAAGGGGGCGGTGTATTTTTTCTTTATACTTTTTACCGGTGAGGTTATGAGATCTTGGGCCCTTGGTAAAGTCATCCACCAATACAAGGTCGTTATAGCCAAGTTCATTAAGCCTGGCCACCAGGCAACTGCCAATAAATCCTTCAGCACCGGTAATAATTATCATATTTAAAAATGAGGTTTGCGTGTCAAAAATAGGGATTCTGCATCTATTTGCAGAGATATGCGGAAAGCCCATAAGTATTTATATATTTGCGGCTCGATTTTTACTCGGATGAACAATCGTAAAAAAACCGTTTATATAACACGCAAAGAGCACTTTAATGCTGCTCACCGTCTTTACAACCCCAATTGGACTGATGAAGAAAATGAAGCTTTTTTTGGTAAATGCGCCAACCGCCATTTCCATGGGCATAATTTTGATATTTATGTTACCCTTAAAGGGGAGGCCGATGAAAATACCGGAATGGTAATGGACCTCAAACAGCTTAAAAAAATCATGAATGAATACGTGATTAATAAGCTGGACCACAGAAACATCAATGAAGATGTAGATTTTATGAAGGGTAAAATGGCTTCCATTGAAAACCTGGTGGTTGAAATCTGGAATCAACTGGAACCGCATATTGAAAAAGGCAAACTTCATTGCATAAAATTGTACGAAACCGAAAGGCAATTTGTAGAGTATTATGGGGAGTAAGCAATCCCTTATCTGACATTTTTAATACAATTGGTTTTTTTTTAGTGATTCTAATCTTATATTTGGTTTAATGAACCTCAAAACCATGAAGCGATACCCTTCCTTATTTGTTGTTTCCCTGCTGTTGTTTCTATCAGCCTGCAGCAATTCGGTTACCAATGTATGGGACTATTACGTTAAGAACAATGTAGAGAAACACCAGGCAGGCACTGCAAGTGTAAGCAAAAGCAAGGTATTATTCCGCAAACAGGAGTCGGTTAACAAAGCCCAACTGGAGCTTATTGCTTTTAAGCAGGACAGTGCCAAATTTCTGGTAATCGGGTCTCATAAAATTGCCAAAGCGTTTTATATTTACGATAGCCTTTACCATTTTGATGTAAACAACCTTTACTCTCATGTAAGGGGAAATGACTTTATACGCCAGCTTGGCGATCTGTCTATTTTCTTTGCGCATATCCCAGCAGAAAGGTGTGCTGAGTTTTTAAGCAACTGGGGTGATGTAAAAAATAAATATATGCAGGCCAGGCCCTCTCCGGGAGAAACCATGTTTATTGATTATACCTTATCTCCCGAAATCTTCTTGAGTTTTCCAAAAACATCGGCAGTTCAGGAACCCAATAACTGTATACTGTGGGTAGGCAGGCGCAAGCATGAAATAAGCACAGCAGATCTGCAAAAAGCACTTTCCGATTTGAAATCGTTCAATTAATTCTACCCTATCATATCTTTTTCTTTACCCTTATAAAACATTGCTACGTTTGGCAGGGTATTTTTTGTCCATATTGTTTACGCTAAATTCAATATCATTGCACCTCTTATGAGTAATCTGGTATTATACGAAGTAAAAAACCGCATTGGTTATATTACCCTCAACAGGCCGGAGAAAAGAAATGCCCTGAGTTTTGAGTTTGTGCAGGAAATAAAAGAGGTATTTAAAAAAGCTGAAGCCGATGCGGAATGTAAGGTGATTGTTTTAAAAGCCAATGGTGAAGCGTTTTGCGCAGGTGCCGATCTGGCATACCTGCAACAATTGCAAAACAATACCCACGAAGAAAACCTGGCCGATTCCAATAACCTGATGGAACTCTTCAGGGCCATTTATCTTTCTCCAAAAGTTGTTATCTCCATGGTTAACGGACCTGCGCTTGCCGGGGGATGTGGCCTTGCAACGGTGTGTGATTTTTCATTTGCCAGTGCTGAATCCACCTTTGGGTACACGGAGGTAAAAATTGGCTTTGTACCTGCCATTGTGATGGTATTTCTGGTGAGAAAAACAGGTGAAAAAACAGCAAGAGAATTGCTGCTTACCGGAAATATTTTTGATGCCGCTCAGGCTAAAACATACGGGCTTATCAACGAGGTTTTTACCAAAGAAGAACTGGAAAATAAAACCGAAGAGTTTGCGCTCAAATTATGCAAGCAGGCTTCTGCCAGTTCTTTGGCCTTTGTAAAAGAAATGCTTGCCGAAGTGCAACACCTTACCGTTAATGAGGGTCTTGCTTATGCTTCGGAAATGAACGCCAAAGCAAGAAAAACCGATGACTGCAAAAAAGGAATTGCAGCTTTTTTAAATAAAGAAAAATTATCCTGGTAATAACTTAATAAAACTATACATGAAAAACTTACTGAGCTTAGCGCTCCTTCTGATTACCTGCACCGCGTTTGCCCAAACAAAAATAAAAGAAGGAAAAGTAACCTACGAACTCTCCTATGGTGAGATAACAGAAGAGATGAAAAAGATGGAATCTATGCTTCCTAAAAGCATGGATATTTATTTTAAAGGCGATAAAGCCAGAACCGAAATGTCAATGGCAACCGGTAAAATGATTATCATAATGGATATGGCGAAAAAAGAAATGATGCTCCTGATGGATATGATGGGACAAAAAATGGCCATGAAACAAACCGAAGAGGATCTGAAAAAGAAAGAAGAGGAATTGAAGACAAAGGGATTATACGACAGCATAGAAGTAACCACCACCAAGGAAACAAAAAAAATAAACGGATACAACTGCAAAAAAGTAATTATCAGTTACGTTACCGCAGGGGTAAGAGAAACATCGGTTTGTTATGTAACAGATGAACTCCCTACCATCAATACCACCCAGGACAATCCGATATACAGTAAGATAAAAGGTTTTATGATGGAATATACCATGAAACAACAAGGTATTGTGGTTACCATAAAAGCTACAAAGGTTACCGCCTTAAAGGTAGATGACAGCATGTTTATTACACCTGAGGGTTACCAGTTAATTGATCCCTCCACACTTGGAGGCGGACCTGTATCTGATCATTAATTACTTAATTGTGGCTGAAATTGGCTGAAAGGCTGTTTGTAAACTGAATAAATTCGTCCATCTTTTTTATCACCCTCACATTCTCCGGATATTGAAGGTCGCAGTTGCTAAATTGTATCCCTGCAACAAAAATTTGTGCCTGCGGCCAATACTGAGATAACGTATCTATAAATTTTTGTTTGTCAACGTCAATATGTGCAGCCGTGAGAATGGTAAAAATATAATCGGGTTGCTGCCCTGCACACGCATCTTTTAAATCATCAACAGGAACCTCCTGACCAAGGAAAAGCACCTGCTGCCCTCGTGACCGAAGCAGGTAATTGGCAAACAACAAACCAATGGAATGTTGTTCGCGTTCGGGTAAAAAAAGCAAAAATTTCTTCCTGTTTTCAGCATATCGCCCAACCTGCCCGTCAATAGCCACATATAATTTTTGTTTCACAATATTGGAAGCAAAATGTTCATGAGAAGGGTGAATAGAGCCAATTTGCCATAAAATACCCACCTCATTTAAAAAAGGGAACACTATTTTAAGCATGGTGTGTTCCAACCCGAGCTGGATAACGGAAGTGGTAATAATCTTATGAAACTGGTACTCATCAAAGGAAAGCATGGCTGAAATAAGAGCTTTGATCTGGCTTTCGTATTCACTATGGTGCTCAACAAATTTTAAAATGGCCTCTTTGATCTGGTCACCGTTCATTTTGGCTATTTCCGAAATCTTATAACCATGGCGGTTTAAAATGCTGATATTAATAATAAAACGCAGATCCTCATCATCGTAATACCTGATATTGGTATCGGTGCGTTTTGGCTGAATAATTCCGTACCTCTGTTCCCAGATGCGCAAGGTATGGCACCTGATTCCTGAAACCGCTTCAATATCTTTAATGGAAAATACGCCCAAAATGGATTAGTTCGTTAAATCTTTACATTGCAAACATATAAACCTTCACATTGTTTTTTAGATTGATTTTAAGTTACTATGGCTGAGAAAATATTAATTACAGGAGGAACAGGTCTGGTTGGCAGGTATTTATCTAAATTATTGGCCAAAAAAGGCTATGAAGTTGCACTTCTTGGAAGAAAAGAAGGGAGTTTTAACGGCTTTACCTGCTACCGCTGGAATCCCGGTACAGGCTATATTGATTTACAAGCACTTGAAGGTACCAAAATCATCATAAACCTGGCCGGTGCATTGGTGGCTAAACGCTGGACCAAAACCTATAAAAAAGAAATTTACGACAGCCGTATCCTATCTACCCGGTTGCTGGTGGAGACTTTAAAAAACCAAAAGCATGAAGTAAAAACCATGATTGGTACATCTGCCATTGGAATTTATGGAAATAATGTGAAAGGCGCACAAGAAAACAGCCCTTTAGGTAACACTTTTCTGGCCAATGTTTGTGCAGATTGGGAAACTGAAAACAACAAAGCAGCAGCACTTGGCATCAGAACCTGCACCATGCGGGTTGGTGTAGTGCTTGCCAAAGAGGGTGGTTTTATCCCGGAAGTGTGCGCCCCAATAAAAAAATACGTTGGTGCGGTTTTAGGCACAGGCCACCAAATGGTGAGCTGGATTCATATAGAAGATTTGTGCAGGCTTTATATAATGGCTATAGAAAACCCAAACATGAATGGTGTTTATAATGCCGTAGCCCCTATTCCTGTTTCCAATAAAGAGATCACTTATAGAATGGCAAACCTGCTTGGCAGACCCATTTTACTGCCACCGGTACCGGGTTTTGCCCTGAGAATTATTTTTGGTGAAATGGCAAGCGTACTGCTGGCAGATCAGGAGGTAAGCAGCAACAAATCAATACAGTCGGGGTTTGTTTACCATTTTCCCGATATTGATAAAGCACTGCGCAACCTGATCTGACATACTATTTCACCCAATTTTACGTAATATTACAGCCTTAAAAAATCATTGAAACCACATCATTATTTCTGTGTGCTGCTTTTGGCCTTTATGGGCATGGGATTGTTACACTCCTGCCGCACTGAAGATGAGTTTACCGATGATAAAGGGGCAACCCTGAGGTTCTCTCTTGATACGGTAATGTTTGATACGGTATTTTCTCAGGTAGGAGAAAACCGTCCACTTTCAGTAACCAAACAACTTTGGGTAGTAAATACCAATGAAAAAGGGGTACGCATCAATATCAGACTTAAGGGCAACAGTTTTGGCGTTTACAAGCTAAATATTGACGGAGTTCCAGGCAACGCCATTTCAGGAAAAGAAATAAGGGGCAAAGATTCTATTGTCATTTTTATTCAGGCTTATATTAACCAGAACAATGCACAACTGCCTTTTATTGTTACCGATCAGTTGTTGTTTGAAACAAACGGCAATAGCCAGGATGTAGATCTGGTGGCGTGGGGACAGGATGCGCATTACCTTAACGACAGTATACTTGGAAGCGGAAACCTGATCTGGAATGATGATAAACCTTATGTGATTTACAACTCGGTGCTTGTGCCTGAAGGAACAACCTTAACCATTAATAAAGGTGTACGCATACACTCCCATACCAAATCGAACTTTTTTGTGCAAGGCACCCTTATTGTAAACGGAACTGAAGATAAGCCTGTGGTATTTGAAGGCGACAGGCTCGACCTTGATTACCGTGATAATGCCAGTCAGTGGAATGGAATACGCCTGCTGCCACGCAGCAAAAGCAATGTGATTAATTATGCCTTTATTAAAAATGGAATCATCGGGGTTGAAGCAGATTCCCTGCCGGTAAACGGAGATCCTAACCTGTATATTCAGAACAGCAAAATCCAGAATATGTCGGGAGCAGGTTTAGTAGGTTATTCTTCACATATTGTAGCCATCAACAATGTGGTAGGCAATTGCGGGCAATTTACCTTTTACGGGGCGCTTGGTGGCGACTATAAATTGTACCACAATACCTTTGGTGCCTATAATGTTGGGTTTAACAGGCAAAATGCCCAATTTCTGCTCGATAATTCTCCGTTTAAAGATGAAGCAGGAAACATTCTGGCAAAATATCCGCTTAATTTTATAGTGGTAAACAATATCATCTTTGGCAGCCAGGAAGAAGAGTTGATTCTGAATTTTGTAGAGGAAGGCCAACAATCATTTACCAATCGCATACTTGGAAACAATATTATACGGACAAAACTCACCAATCTTGGTGAATCGAATACCACCAACACCGATCCCCTGTTTGAAAACATCAATGATTATAAATTTAGCCTGAAAGAAAACACGCCCGCCAAAGGCAAAGGCACTTTTGTAAATATCACCAAAGATATTACCGGCAAAGAAAGAAACACCACAGCCCCAACCCCCGGAGCCTACGAGTAGTTGAGCTGGTGCTCGGTGAGTAGTGCTCGGTGCTTAGTGTTCAGTGCTTAGTGTTCAGTGCTTAGTAATCAGTGCTTAGTAATCAGTGCTTGGTGCTCAGTATAATGCCCGCAACATCTTATTTGAAAAAATGCCATGCATTTATTCCAAAAATCCACCGTGCACTAAGCACTGTGCACTTCGCACCAACCCCTAAAGTATGGCTGCTTCAACTATTTCCAGGATGGTATCGGCTTCGGTATGATTTTTTTGCAGCAAAGATTTTGCTTTGGTAATAATATCATCCGCAAATGAGCGATCCTTTAATCCTTTGGCATTTACCAGTACATTAAAGTATGCACCTCTTACAGCAGTTTTTTCGCACAATACCCCAACACCTGCATCCGTAACCGAGTTTTGGTTTCCTTTTTCTACCATAGCCCTCAGCATCTCCAGTGATGAATACGCTGTTTGCATAGCCCTGAAAGGAACTTCACAAGCATATTTGGTGGCATTTTCTATCGCTTCTGTTCTGGCCTTTTTTTCTTCATCCGTATTTTTGGGAAGTCCAAAGGCGTTCATGATGGCATTAAAGGCTGCGGTGTCTTCGTCTACCAGTTTAAGCAGGGCATCTTTTATCTGCTGTCCTTGTGAGGCATAATCACTGAAATAGGAAAATTTATCTTCCCAGCCACGTTTACCTGCTGATAAGTTGGCCACCATGGTACCTAATGCAGCACCCAAACTTCCTACATACGCACTAATTGATCCGCCACCGGGAGCAGGGCTTTCGCTTGCGGTTTCATCTGCAAAAGCACGAAGGTTCATTGCAATCAGCTTTTCGTCTGACGTATTTTTAAGTTTGTATTCAATAATTTTCTTGTAAGGGTCAAACGGAGCCAGTTCATCAAGCCCCATTGATTTTACGGCAATATGGATCAGTTCCTTTTCGCTTACTCCTGTCGATCGGTTTTGTTTGCTCAGGTAATGTTTCCCGGCCTCCAGCATGGCATCCAACGGAATTAAACCCACCAGCTCACTTCCTGTAACACGCATGCCCCGTTTTTCTGCACTTTTGCAAACCTCATCAAAAGCCTGGTGCACCGAAGTGATTTTATAATTAATCAGGTTCATGGATATCTGGGCTATATCATACTCCTCTATAAACCATCCTATGGCCTTAACCGCTTTTAAAGTACCCGGAATGCGCACATCGTTTCCATGTTCGTCTTTTACTACTTTACCGGTAACGGGGTTTCCCTCGCGTTTTACACGGCCTGCTTCACGCACATCAAATGCCACGGAATTTGCCAGCCTTACCGATTTGGTATTTAGGTTTACATTATAGGCAATCAGAAAATCGCGGGCACCTATAACAGTAGCACCGGCTTTTTCATTCATTACGGCCGCACCAAAATCCGGTTTCCATTCAGGTAATTTTATCTTATCAAAAAAACCTTCGTATTCCCCTCCTCTAATTACCGACAAGTTTTTTCTTGCTTCATTTTTCTGTGCATACTCGTATAAATACACCGGAATATGTAATTCCTCTCCTACCCTTTTACCCAATTTCTGCGCATACCCGGCCGTTTCTTCCATGGTAATTCCGGAAACAGGAATAAGCGGACAAACATCGGTAGCTCCCATGCGAGGATGCTCTCCTTTATGTTTGCTCATATCAATCAGTTCGGCCGCTTTTTTAATGGCACGGTAAGCCGCTTCAATTACCACATCGGGGTGGCCTACAAATGTTACCACAGTTCTGTTGGTAGCTTTTCCCGGATCTACATCCAACAGGTTCACTCCTTCAACCGATTCAATTTCATTGGTTATTTGTTTAATGATATTCAGGTCTACCCCCTCGCTAAAGTTGGGTACACATTCTATAAGGGCATTTTTGTTCATGGTGATTCTTTTTGGCGAAAGTACAAAAGAAAACGCCCCATGCAAATTTGCATGGGGCGTTGCCATCAAAATCAATTGTTTACTATTTATCTGATTTAACCAGTTTCATCACTACCGACTCATTACCCAGGATTACTTTAACAAAGTAAACCCCGTTGGCAAGTGCATCCAGGTTATCTGTTTTAACAGTAGTAGATCCTGCATAAACCATTTCTGCTTTTTGAGCAACCACACGGCCCTGCATATCCAGCACCTGAATGGTAGCAGTACCGGAAACTGAAGACTGAATAGTAACGGCAACCTGATTGGTGAAAGGATTAGGAGAAATACCCAAACCTTCTATAATACCTGTGCGGTTGCTTACCATTACCATATTGCTGTATGTTTCTTTGCCATCAAAATCAACCTGCTTCAGGCGATAATACAAGGTAGAAACTCCAGTGTTCATAAATGCTGAAGCATCGGTAAACAGGTAGTTGTTATTTTCAGAGGCAGATCCTTTTCCTTCAACAAAACCAGCTGCAGTAAAGGTTTTTCCATCTACCGAACGCTCCACTTCAAATCCTTTATTGTTCGTTTCTGATGCAGTAATCCAGTTTACCAGCACATCTCCACCTTTTGGCATGGCATTAAAGCTCAAAATAGTTACAGGCAGTGGGTTGTTGTTGCCGCCTATGGCAAACTGACTTTTGAACTGAGCCGAATTAGTAAACTTAAATGTAACAGAAGCTGGACTAACCTGAACCAATGAAGCTGGATTTTGATGAAGGGTCCAACCAAATGCGTCCCCATTTCCTCTTCTAAAAAGGCTTATGTCGGATGCAATCACTGTAGGTAACAACGTTCCTGAATTTAAGTTAAATTGTCCATAAAGGCTATCGTATGTGGCTCCTCCATATCGGTAAACAATCCAGTTTCTTGGATATACGGCCGTAATTCCACCGGGAGTTGTGGCGGGTGATGTACCAACTGGTATTGTGTCAAACCTGTGAACGTAATACTCTTCAATTCCAGAATAATTATACGCAGTAATGGCGAAATTAGATGCTGTAAAATTTGTTACTCCAGACGAATTTATTGAAGCAGATGTAACCACAGGTCTGCCAATAGGTATGTTGGAAATAAACCATGCAGGGGTGGCTGTGCCATTTATTACATCCATATTCACTAAGGTTCCATTATTACAATTGCCGGATGCATCACTAACCAAAAAGCTATTCACTCCTTCATCAAATCTTAAATAGCAAACAAGATTTAAACTACTAAAATTACTATCTCTATAATGAAGAGAAGACCTTAGTTGGTTTTCCGTTAAAGCATTATTCCAAATCTTGACTTCATCAACACCTCCATTCAAAAAGATATTATTTGAAGCAGACCTTCCAATATAAAGAGGATTGAGATAGTTAACTATAGCCCCGGTTTGAGTAGCAGAACCCGCTGTATCACCATTAATATAAATACGCATATTTCCTCCATCATAAACAGCAGCTACATGAGTCCAGGTTGCAGTTGGAATGCTGGTTGTGGAAATTAAAGAAACCAAGCCACTTGAGGTGTTAACCGAAAACACCGGTTGGCCAAGAGTATTTACAAAAAGATTGTAGGATAAGCTGGTAGCGTTGGAATCTTTAGAAATGATAGGCCTTGATGTGGTGAAATTAGTAAAATTTACCCATGAAGAAAGTGATAGACTGTTTGATGAGGGCAATGATCCACTATGGGCGACCTGAACCTGATCGTCAGTCCCATCAAAAGCCAGCCGTGTGCCTGCGTTATTTGTACTTGCAGGGCTGTAAACAATAAGCGTAGAAATCGCAGTATCATTAACATTTGAAGCATCACCCACTAAAGCACTCCATACTTTAATGGTATACGTACCAGCAACTGAAGGATTATAAATGGTTGGAAAAGTAATTTGAGAAGAAGTGCCAGCTGCAATTGTACTGGTTGCAGAATTTGAAGTATAAACAACAGTATTACTCTGATTCAGAATTTGACAGGTAACAGGCACCGCATTCTGAGATAGAGTTCCGTAATTCTCTATAGTTGCAACCGGGTTAAATGATGCCTGTCCGATTGGTAAAATCTGGCATGGATAGTTAACCGTGGAAAAGCCAACATCATTAGGTGATTGTAAACGTGGTTCTATCATAAACCTAAAGTTACTTGCAGAAGCCGAAAAGTCTGTCCATGCCGTTCCACCCGTTGGAGATGTATAAAAAAATGTCTGATTTCTGATGGGCACTTCATTTTGGAAGGCAAAATTTGCATTAGTTGTTGATGTTTGAAGCACACCCGCAAAAAAGGTATCATTAATGGCTAAAGCCGGTGAAACCGGAATTGTGTTTAACCCTGCTGTAGTTGTAAATTGACTTGATTGCCACAACAATGTTCCCGGAAGTCCTGTAGCTGGATTACGAGCCCAGATTCCGATTCTTAATGCAACGCCACCTCCAAAAAAGTTAACACCTACCTGGTTTATCGAATTGGTTACACCTGAATATGGGAACTTGGCAACAAAATCTCCGGTAGCTCCTGTAAAACCAACTCCTCCTGCTGCAGGTAATGATGGGTCTGCATAAGAATAAATGACGTCATTGGCCGTTTGTACAACTGTTTTTGAGTTATTATTTGCATTATCATCCGGGTTTACAGAAACCGTTACATTGTTTGTGCCATTAATTGTTGGGGTAAACCCGGCAAATGTGATTATCGTATCTACATTGGGGTTAATACCACTTATTAAAACACTATCTGAGAAAGTATTGGCCCCTGTTATGTTCAACTTAACATAGAAACCAGTTTGGGCTAAAGTGCCGGAATTTTTAATGGCGGCTCTTATAAAATGTGGAGTGGTATAGGCAATTGGGAGTTTACCCAATGTGTAAATTTCCCTTATGGCAATATCGTTAGGATAAACAGGAATAAACTTATAAACCAAGCCTGAGGCTGGCGCAGGGCGGGTTCCATTGCCGTAGTTAAAAGCATTTCCGGTATAATTGCCATTTAGAAAAGTCGCAAGATTCCATGCTGTGGTAGACCCCTTGGTGATAGAAACAAGTTGGTTGGCCGCATTTGAACTCCCCTTTAACCCTGTAGCAGTACTCCTGAAAGCAGTAGCATTTGCACTTGCGGTAAAAGTACCCCACACAAAATCTATGATATTGGTTCCTTCATATAACTTTATTTGAAAATTAATAAAAGAATACTGAACCAAAATAGAAGTGTTTTTTTCTGTTACATTTTTGAACTGAATGGTACAAACTCTTGAGCCAACTGTGCCTGTTGTAGCTACCCTGTACTCCGCACCGGTTGCTCCAATCAAGTCATGATTAAAAGGTGAAATAATTGCCGTATCCAGCACACTTGTGCTATTGAATATTCCACCAGTACCCACAGCGGAACTTTGCGGTCCGGCATAAAATAGTGTTGTGCTTGAAGGGGCGGTTGTTCCCATCTTAATAAACCCGTTTGTACTCAGGATAAAATCTGTGTACGTTGCCCCATTAAACACAAAGGAAAAACCTATTGGCGTGGCGGCTGAAACAGCGTCATCCGTATTTGCTGTAGAGATAACAGATCCGCTTGTAGCTAAATCTGTGTATGTTCCTCCGGTTACAATAATATGGTTTGTACTGGGGTAGTTGGCCGTTAATTGTGCACTTGCCTTATTACTAAACAAGGACAATACTGAAAGACCGCTAAAAAGAATCAACGATCTCTTAAAAATTGGTGTACTAATTCTTCTCATATCTTTAAATTTTTCGAAGTGAATTTAAGAAAAAAAACAACAGCAACATCGAATAAATTATTTTTAACATGATTTAAAGAAAAAACGGCAGAACCCCTGTTAAACAAGGAATAATTTATGCCATGCAAGTGATTTTAAGCTTGCTGAAAAACAAACAAAAAAAGGTTAAAAAAAATTACCTGTACATTTGTTTTAAATCAGTTGCGTTATGAAATATCCAAACAAAATATTAGCTGCCTTTACTCTTCTTGCTTTTTCCCTTGCCTGCCACAGCCCTCAGCAGAAGCCTGATGTTTCAGCAATTCCCAATAAAATAAATCTCCCCCATGCCGTATTCCATTCAGATAGTTTGTTGATGGGCGAAACCATTTACATCCCCCTTTATTCCGATATTTATATCCTGAATGAAAACAGAAAACTGGGTTTAACTTCTACTTTAAGCATCCGTAATACAGACATATCATTTCCCATTTATCTTAAAACTATTGATTATTTCAATACCGAAGGCAAGAGGATTAGAACCTACCTCGATACTCCGGTAACACTGAATCCGCTTCAAACAACAGAAATTGTGGTAGCACATGAAGATAACGAAGGTGGCAGCGGTGCCAATTTTATTGTTGAATGGGTAAGCGACAAAGAAGTATCATCACCCATTATGGAAAGTATCATGATCAATACCTATAATGGCCAGGGCATTTCATTTACCAGCCAGGGTAAGGTAGTCAGGTTGTTTAAAAAATAAAGATCAGGCAGGTTTCTCAATGAGGTAATCGAAACGGTAATGCGCGTATGGCAGGTGTTTAGGCTGTTTTAAAAAAGTGCCCGATACATCAAGCTGCTTACAAATGAGCTGCATTTCCTCTTCACTCCAGAATTTGCCCATATCATTCCTGTTTTGTAATTGTTGTTTGATGAGTTGAACTATCCGTTTTGCAGAATGGTAATAAACAAAAAAGCGCGACCTGTCTGGCACATCTCCCAGCAGCAGTTTACCACCGGGTTTTAAATAACGCAGCAACTGACTAACCACGAGTTTACCCTGCTCAAAATTTTCGAAATATTGAAAAGAAAAATACAGGTTTATTTTGTCAACTGATTCAGGTTGCAAGACCTCCATACTCAGCTTATCCAGTTGAAGTGCATCGGCACAAATAAATCGAACAGATGGGTAGTTTTTTTTAGCAGAACTGATCAGGGTTTCAGAAAAATCAATCCCTGTAATCTGCTTACAATGCGCTGCCAAAACCGAGGTAAGCAATCCGTTCCCGCAACAAATATCCAGCACCTGATCCTTTTGTTCCATCTGCAGCACCGAAACAATATGTGTGATGATTTGTTGCAACACTTCTTCCTGTTGCTTCACATTTCCGCCTACCCTTGCCACCTGTGCCAACGGATTGGGGTCACTTCCCTTTTCGTTCCAGAATTTCTTCCAATCCATATTACTGATTTATATTCACCTCTTTATTTACATCTATCAGAAACAGGTCAGTCTGAATTTTAAAATCTTCCGGATTTAAATAATTGGGATCAATAACCTGCCAGGAACGCAAGGGGGTTACTGTTTCAAAAACATCTTTGGTCATGGTCACTTTTACCGGCATTTCAAATCCTTTCACCACATTATCCCAACGATATTTAATTTCAAGCCGGTCATCATCGCGCCATTTTACCTGATACTTAAATACAGGCAAACCAGCCTTATACAGGTACTGATTAAAAAAAGGCTGCAGGTTTTTACCAGAAAGTTTGCTGAAATAACCTGTAACCAAAGGGGTATTTACATTGCGCTTCTTAAAATGAATGGAAAATGACCTCAGCATACTAAACCATGCCGAATCATTATCAATCACATGGCGCAGGGTATGCAACATCCACGAACCTTTGTAGTAAATATCATTGTCCTTTCGCCCATGGTAATAAACATGGTAAGGGCCAATCATGGGTTCCGTATTTTCTATATTCCTTTTTTGATCTTTCAGGTATTTTACGGCCATATCCTTGCCCTGGGTATATTCAACAAATACCGCTTCGGCATAAGTGGTAAACGATTCGTGTATCCACATATCGGCCGGATCGTTTGCTGTGATGCTGTTTCCGAACCACTCGTGAGCTGTTTCGTGTATAATAATAAAATCAAAATCGTAACGGTTGTTCTCATAATTGTTCCCGTATGCCACACAACTCTGGTGTTCCATTCCCCAATAGGGTGTTTCCACCAGTTTATATCCATCTTCCCAAAACGGATAAGGCCCGAAATGTTTTTCATAACATTCCATCATCCGCTTTACCTGTGCAAAATGCGAGGTGGCTTTTTCTGTATGATAATCCAGCACATAATAATCAAGGGTAAGTGGTGTATTCATCTCGGTAAAATGGGCTACATACTCATCGTGGATATGTCCGTATTTACCAATATTGATGCTGATATTATAGTTATTAATGGTGCTGTTTACCTTCCAGTCAAATTGTTTAAAACCGTTTACGGCATCCCACTCACGCACCAGCCTGCCGTTAGAAACACCTGTTAAATGTTGCGGCACAATCAGGTGCATCTTCATGCTGTCGGCCTCATCACTCCAGTGATCTTTGCATGGCATCCATACACTGGCACCAATCCCCTCGCAGGCAAGCCCCACCCAATCGTTTCCGTTATCATCTTTTTGCCACACAAAACCGCCATCCCATGGTGCTTTTTTTGCAGTGTGCGGGTTTCCAGAGAAGTATACTTTTAACCTGCGCAGTTGGTTTTTCTTCACCTTAAAACCAAAATCAATAAAGGTGGCATTGCTGTCGCGGTTATATTTTAAAGGCAAATTCCCGTACACAATACTGTCTATTTTCATCTCCCAGGAGAAGTCAATCTGTAGTTTTTGAAAATCCGCTTTACTCAGAAAGGTGATATCATTATGGCCTGAAATATACTTTTTATCAGGCTCCACTTTTACGGTAATTTCATATTGTTTTACATCAATACAGGAGCGCATGGGATTTAATTTCCCGTGCAGGTAATCGTATCTGGAAAAAGACCTGGGCTGGGCACCCGCATATCCAAAAAAGCCAATTAAAATCAGGGCAAATAAAACCCGTACCGTCATAAATTCTCTCTATAGTATCTGTGTTCGAACATAGCAAATTCTGCACGAAGATTTGCCTTAACCACCTTATAAAATGCAGAAATGCGGAAAGAATACCCTGAAAGTGGTATCACAACAGGAAGTAAACATCCCTTCAGGGGAAGATAAAAAGGTCTTTCATCGCTTATTTTCTGCTGATTTTGACCTGATACCCAAGTTTTAAGCCAACCCTAAAGCAAATTATTTAAATGTAATGGGAAAAACTATAAACTTGCATCTTTATAACCGTATAAAACAAATTGATAATTTTATGAGCAACGGAATTCTGAAAGGCAAAAAAGGCATCATCTTCGGTGCATTAAATGATAAGTCGATTGCATGGCAGGTAGCTTTAAAAGCGCATGCCGAAGGTGCCACCTTTGTATTAACCAACGCACCTATAGCCATGCGCATGGGTGAAATTAATAACCTGGCTGCAGCCTGCGGCAACGCACAAATAGTTCCATGTGATGTAAGTAAAAATGACGAAATGGAAAACCTGATTGATAAATCCTTGGAAATCCTTGGAGGTAAAATCGACTTTGTGCTTCACTCGGTGGGCATGAGTTTAAATATCAGGAAAGGGAAGGATTACACTGATTTGGATTATAAGTTTATGCATGATACACTGGATATCTCTTCCATCAGCTTTCACCGCCTGATGCAAACACTGTGGAAAAAAGATGCCGTAAAAGAGTGGGGTTCTATTGTGGCCCTTACTTATATAGGAGCACAGCGCGTATTTCCTGATTATCATGAGATGGGCGATGCCAAATCCTTACTGGAAAGTTATGCCCGCAGTTTCGGATACCGTTTTGGTAAAGAGAAAAAAGTACGTGTAAATACCATTTCGCAAAGCCCGACCATGACCACTGCCGGAAGCGGGGTAAAAGGTTTTGGCGATTTCTTTGATTATGCCAATGCCCTCTCTCCGCTGGGTAATGCATCTGCCGAAGATTGTGCCGATTATTGTATCTCCCTCTTCAGCGATTATACGCGTAAAGTAACCATGCAAAACCTTTTCCATGATGGTGGCTTTAGCTATACCGGATTTAGTTACGATGTATTTAAACTGATTGAACAAAAGGGAGAATAAACTCCACTTTGTTTGTAGCCTATTGTTTATACCTGCTGCCTGCTTACCCTTTAATTATTAACGCATGTTGTTCCTAAAAAGCAAACAGGCTTTTCGTAACCTGTATTACCGGTTACCGGTAAGTGTGCGTTTTGGCTTGCGCAGGTGTATCTATTTCCCTTACGATGTTTTTACCTCCGCTACTATGAGGCAGGAAATGGTTCCTCCCAAAGGAATGATTTTTACCGGATCGGGGGACTTTAAAAAAACGGGTGACCGTTTAATGGGGAGGCTGCAGCAATACGCAGCATTGCAACCACACTCCCGGGTACTTGATATTGGCTGCGGAATTGGGCGGATTGCAAGACCCCTTACCAAGGTGATTTCCCCTCCCGGAAATTATGATGGTTTTGATGTGGTGGAAAGCGGTATTAACTGGTGCAACAAACATATTACTTCACGCTATCCTCACTTCCACTTTTTATTTGTTGATTTGGCAAACGACCTGTACAAAACGCATGGAACGGATGCCACTGCATTTCATTTCCCATATCCTGATAAATCTAAAGACCTGGCATTTGCCTTTTCTGTGTTTACCCATATGATGCCGGCAGAGGTATTGCACTATTTGAAAGAAACAGCACGGGTGCTTGAGAAAGATGGAAAACTGTTTGCTACCTTTTTTATCCAATACAACCAGGAGGTTTTGCCTGAACACTTCCCTTTTCCGGTAAAAAAAGAAGGGTATGCCTTGATGAGCAAGGAAGTAAAAGCTGCCAATATCTTGTTTGAATGGGATTTTCTTGAGCAAATGATTAAAGAGGCTGGCTTCGATGTACAGCAACAGATACCAGGAAGATGGAACAATCCAAATGGACAAGATTTACAAGACAGCCTGGTATTAATTAAACAATAAGGTATCCAGAAACAGTGTCCGCATATTCATTTAAACCAACGGATTGCATAGTTGAACGTTTATAATTGGTAGTTCCCGTTTTTACGCGTTTGTACACGGATTTCATTTTTATATTGCTGTTTAAATCTACCCATATGGAAACGAAAACCTGTGTGTTTTGCGGTTTTGAATTAAAAGGCCGGGCCGACAAAAAATTCTGTGATGACCAATGCCGCACCTCCTACAATAACCGGCTAAAAAATGATACCACCTTTATGCGCAATATCAATAATATGTTGCGTAAGAATAGAAGAATCATTCAGGAGTCTATTCAGCATAAAGACGGGAAAGCAAAACTTGGGAGAAAAAAATTGACAGATAAGGGATTTAACTTTTCGTACCATACCCACACCTATACCACCAAAGCAGGTGCCACTTACTTTTTTTGCTATGAATATGGATACCTGCCGCTTGAAAACGATTTTGTGATGCTGGTGAAACGAAATGGAGAAAATTAATTATTTTCGCTGCACAATTTAACGCCTCTGACTGTTCAAATTTCCTTAACGCCTGATATTGTTTAACAGGCTTTTGCTTTTCCACCTGAAATAAGGCTCGTTCTCACGCGCCCTTTATTTTTGTTTATTTATGGCAGTATTCCTGCCTCCATTCATTTATTTATTATGTTAGAAACAACAAGACTAAAACTGGTACCGCTTAATCATGATATGCTGGTACTTTATAAAGATCATTTTAACCAACTGAGTAAACAGCTTGGCATTTTACCTGTTCCTGTAGAAGATGACGAATCTGTAAAAGAAGAGATAGCCGAAGCCATTGGATTTTGGTTAAAAGGCACTCAGGAATTCCCTCATCTTTTTGAGTGGTATACCAACTGGCTTATTATCCTTAAAGAAAGCAACCGGGCTGTTGGAGGTGTAGGATTTGCAGGGGCACCACACCAAACCGGCACCTGTATGGTAGGGTATGGAATTGACACAAACCACTATGGCCTTGGTATTGCCACAGAAGCATTAGGGGCGGTAATCAACTGGGCTTTTTCGCACAAAGAGCTTATTTGTATGATAGCAGATACGCCTGCTGACCATATTGCCTCACAAAAAGTGCTGATCAAAAACCGGTTTATTCAAACCAAAGAAGGTGAAGATGGCTTAATCCGCTGGAAGCTCCATCGCTAACAGTGAAGACCGGCTTCGGCAACCCCGGAGCCGGTTTTTTTATTGGTTTCTAAGTTCTATACTCGCAATATGAACCATAAACACCTGCTGCTTTATCTGGTGATGCTGATGTATCCTTTATTTGCTGTAGCGCAGGAACCCATTTTGGTTATACTGGGTACTGCTCAGGATGGTGGATACCCTCAGGTGGCCTGCAAAAAAAACTGTTGTACAAAAGTTTGGAAACAACCCGCACGTAAACAATTTGTATCCTGCCTGGCTTTGGTTGATCCCAAATCTAACAAAGTCTGGTTGTTTGATGCCACACCGGATTTCAGGGAACAGTGGCAATTGCTTAAAGAAAAAACCAACGACTCCATCCAACTGGCCGGTATTTTTTTAACTCATGCACATATCGGACATTATACCGGATTGATGTTATTGGGCAGGGAAGTAATGGGAGCCAAACAGATTCCAGTTTATGCCATGCCGCGTATGAAAACTTTTCTTGAAACAAACGGTCCCTGGAGCCAGCTTGTAAAACTTGGCAATATCAGTATAGTGGCTTTAAGCCAAAAGGAAGAACATCATTTGTTTGATGGCGTTTCGGTTATCCCGTACCTGGTTCCGCACCGCGATGAATACAGCGAAACCGTTGGTTTTGTAATGAAGGTGAACAGCGAAAAAATACTGTTTTTACCAGATATTGATAAATGGGATAAATGGAGCGAAAATGCGGTATCCTTTATAAGCGGAATGGATATGGCATTTATTGATGCCACCTTTTATGATGAAAATGAATTGCCGGGCCGCACCATGAAAGAAGTACCCCACCCGCTGGTAAAAGAAAGCATCAGCCTGTTTCAGGCACTAAAGCAGAACATCTATTTTATTCATATGAACCACACCAATCCCCTGTTGCAGGCCGAAACGGAAATCCATCAGCAGGTTATCAGGCAGGGGTTTCATATAGCCATACAAGGCGAATTGATTAAATTAAAATGAGAAAACTAAATACCACTTTTTACGAATCAGAATTACAGGTAAGACCCGATGATATTGATATGTTTCAGCACGTGCACAGTGCAAAATATATAGATTATGTGCTGGCTGCCCGATACGATCAGATGGCGCGTTGTTATGGAAACCCTATGAGCGATTACCTGGAAAAAGGTCTTGGCTGGGTAATTAACAGTTGCCTGATTTATTTTAAACGGGCACTTAAAATTGGTGATACCATGATGGTAAAAACCCGGATTACCGAAGCCAAAAAATTTGGGGTGCGGGTGGAGTTTGAAATTATCAATAAAAGCACCGGCAAATTAAGCTGTGACGGACATTTCGATTATACCATGATTAATCTGGCAAGCGGCCGGGCCGAGGTTATTCCGGATTGGGTAATGGACCATTATACCGAAAAAGATCAATAAGTTACGGCACGTTTTTAGGCCTGATACCATCCTGTTGAACAGGCATTCCACAGATGAAACAACCTGATCAGGTATCTCCCTTTCTCAGAATTTAAGAATTAAGTTTTATCTTCCTCAAAATTTCACACCAATGACCAACCTTAAACAGCAGGTAAAATTTATACCTGAGCAGAAAGCATTGTTTTTTTCCACGCTAAAAAAAAAGGTTGATGCTTATTTTGCAGAAAACAACCTGAGCAAACATGCCAACGGGGAAATGATCATTAAGTCGGTTTGCCTGATCTCCCTGTATATTATTCCTTTTGTTTTGTTTCTTTCCAATACCCTTTCCTGGCCTGCCTCACTGGGGCTGTGGGCTTTAATGGGCATAGGGCTTGCCGGCATAGGCATGAGCGTAATGCACGATGCCAACCATGGTGCTTACTCTTCTAATAAATATGTAAATGCCGTGATGGGTTATACGCTGAATATGGTAGGCGGATCGGTTTTTAACTGGAAACTGCAACACAATATCCTTCACCATACCTATACCAATATTACCCATATTGATGATGATATAGAAGACCGGCTTGTACTCAAATTTTCCCCTCATACCAAAGTAAAATGGTTTCACCAGTTTCAATGGTTATATGCCATGATATTTTATGGTTTACTTACCTTCTACTGGGCATTGTTAAAGGATTTCGTGCAATATTTTCAGTTTAGCTGCAATGGGGTAAACCCTAACACTGGCGCAAAAAATGTGGTTATTTTGTTGCGTATAGTGGCCATTAAAGCCTTGTACTTTTTTGCTATGATTGTAGCTCCTGTATGGTATTTTCATATCCCGTTTCTGCAGGTAGCAAGCGGCTTTATGTTGATGCACTTTATTTCCGGAATTATCCTTACCACCGTATTTCAGTTGGCACATACCCTTGAAAATACAGATCACCCCATGCCCGACAGCAAAGGCATTATCCATAACGACTGGGCCATTCATCAGATGCATACCACCGTTAATTTTTCAAGGGAAAACAAATGGCTCTCGTGGTACGTAGGCGGACTCAATTTTCAGATCGAACATCACCTGTTTCCCAAAATTTCTCACGTGCACTACCCTGCCATTGCCTCCATCGTAAAAGAAACGGCAGAAGAGTTTGATATCCCTTATCTGGAAAACAAAACTTTCGGTGCAGCGCTGGCCTCTCATTTCAGGTACCTGAAACAAATTGGTCGCCTGCCTTCGTTAAATGAAGCTATTGGTTAGTTTACCAGATCTTTACCCTGGTATTTTCTTCTCTCCACATTAAATTACCCTGCTTCACACCAAAAGCATCATAAAACTGCGGCATATTGGAAAGCGGTCCATATACCCTGAATTTTGCCGGGGAGTGTGGATCGGTTAATACCTGGTTGCGCAAAAACTCAGGGCGTGCGTGTGTGCGCCATACCTGAGCAAAGCCAATAAAAAAGCGCTGTTCAGGGGTAAATCCATCAATCTTATCTGCGCTTTTGCCTTTGCGGCTCATTTGGTATGCTTCATAGGCAACTGTTAAGCCAGCCAGATCTGCAATGTTTTCGCCAAGTGTTAACTGGCCATTTACAAAAACAGAATCAAGCACCTGAAATTTATTAAACTGCTCCACCAACACTTTGGTGCGCTCCTCAAATTTTTTGCGGTCGTCTTCTGTCCACCAACTGTTCAGGTTCCCTTTAGCATCATACTTGCTACCCTGATCATCAAAACCGTGTGAAAATTCGTGCCCGATTACCGCACCTATGGCACCATAATTTGCAGCATCATCGCGGTTGGGATCAAAAAACGGAGGTTGCATGATGGCCGCAGGAAATACAATTTCATTCATTACCGGACTATAATATGCATTTACCGTTTGCGGAAGCATATTCCATTTGGTTTTATCAACCGGTTTACCCAATTGATCAATCATATCATCAAAACCAAACTCCTCTGCACGGAAATAATTGGCCAGATAAGAATCCTTCTTAATAATCAGTTTGGTATAATCTTCCCATTTATCAGGATAACCCAGTTTGCGGTTAAAGGAATTTAACTTTTCAAGTGCTTTTTGTTTGGTAGGAGCGCTCATCCACTCCAGGTTATTAATACGCACGCGGAATGCCTCACGCAGGTTGTCTACCATCTCATTTACCTTTTGTTTAGATTGAGGACTGAATGCTACTTTCACATATTCCTGTGCTACCAGTTCACCAATGAGCCCGTTGGCGGAAGCCACTACCCTCTTCCACCTTGGTTTTTGCTCCTTTACACCCTGAATAACGGTACCATAAAACGCAAACGTTTGTTTTTCGGCAGCACTATTCAGGTAACCAGCACAAGACGAAATGATTTTCCATTTTAAATAGGATTGCAGCATTTTTATATCGGAAGCAAACAGTTCGTTGATATGTGTAAAAAACTCAGGCTGGGCTACAATAACGGTATCTGTCTTTTTTGCAGTAAGGCCGGTTAACTTAAAATAAGTTTCCCAATCAATATGGTTATAGCTTGCTTTAAGTTTCTCATACGTAAACTTGTTGTATTTTTTTTCCATGTTGCGGTTATCAACCCTGCTCATGCTTCTTTCGGCCATACCGGTTTCAAGTTCCAAAACATTGGTGGCGTCTGCTTCTGCCAACTCCGTATTTGAACCAAATATCACAAACATCTTAATCAGGTGAGATTTGTATTCTTCCCTAATTTTTTTCGATTTTTCGTCATCTTTCAGGTAATAGTCCCGGTCGGGCAATCCTAATCCACCCTGTGAAAACCACGTTACATATTTTTCATTGTTCTTTACATCCAGGCCCACATACATATTAAAAAAACCTGAAATGCCTTTGCGGTGGAAACGTGCCAGTGTAGCCGTAAGCTGTTCCTTACCACTTAATTGTTCCAAATCTTTAATCAAAGGATAGGCCGGTGTAATACCTTCCTTTTCCAGTTTAACGGTATCCATGGCAATTCTGTAAAAATCGCCAATTTTCTGGCGTGCGGTTCCCGGTGCGGCTGTTTTATCAGCAGCAGCATCTTCCATAATTTTCTTTAACAAATCATTATTGCGTTCAGCAAGTACATTAAAACTTCCCCAGCGTCCTTCACTTGCCGGAATAGGATTGGCATTTATCCAGCCTCCGTTTGAAAATTCAAAAAAATCATCCTGTGGATTTGCTTTGCGGTTAAGGGATTCTGTATCCACCCCTTTCAGTTTGTCGGCCAGTATAAATGCAGTGGTTCCCAATAAGGTAACACCAATGGCTATAAGTATTGATCTTTTCATAGTGGAGCAATATCAGCAAAACAAAACAAAAATGCACCACCGTCAAAAAAAAATCAGGAGAACTGCAAACCCTTAATATGAGCAGTTTCGTACACCAATGAAATCAACTTATATGAGTTAAGGGAATGCAGTTCTCCTGAAAAATATCTTAGCGCGTATTACATATTGGATTTGCTAAATTTCTGGAACAAGGAATAGGAGGCTGTTTGCATATACAGGTTATATGCTCCGTTTGGCAGGGCATCTGTATTTACCGTATTGCCACTTCCACGCATCAGCTCTCTTCCTGTTATATCACTTATAATAAATAGTTTTACCTGTTCAGCACCGGACTGAATAAACATGATACCGGCTGAAGGATTAGGATAAAGACTGATTTGTGATACACCGTTGAATTGATCATCTAAACCTACCGGAATCACCATGCCATCACTCACCTGAATGTCTTTCTCAGAAGCCTGGGTGCAACCATTATTATTGGTAACAGTAAGCCTGAGCTTATATATTCCCTGACCTGCAAATTCATACCTCATATGTTTATTATGCGATATTTCCGCACCATTTACCTCCCACAAAAAATTCACAAACGAATCTGCATGATGTTCGCTTTCATTTATAAACCAACGTTTCATGCCATCAATTACGGTTGATTCTTCCATACTGAATTTGCTTAATGGTAAATTATTCACCACTACAAAATTCTCCCTTTCCACACTATCAAGTAAGCTGGATTTTTCTGTAACCATTTTCACATGATAACGCCCTGTAACCTTATATTCATGGGTTACCGTTTTTCCATAAGCTTTTTCCCCATCGCCAAAATACCAGGTAATATTTGAATACAAGTCCGCCTGCTGACAAACAAAATAAACAGTTGTTGATCCACACGCATTTACCGGATTTGCCGGAGTAAATGATGGGCTTGCTGCTGCTCTCCAACTTATTCCAAGTAAAGAAAGCAAAATTAAAGTCAGCGTTTTCATATGATTATTTGTTTAAGTTATTAATGTTGATTTCATGTAATACGATAATTGAAATCATTTGTTACACTTTAACAAAATTTTAACATCCGGTAACTGTGATACAAAGATGAGCCGGCATTTTAAAGGCAACTACAGGTATTACATTAATGGGAATATTGTATTATATTGGGTTACCGTTTATCACCAATGTCAACCGAATTTATTAAAGGCCGAGGATCTCAGTTTAATGCTGCCAACCGTTTTAGCAGGTACCATACCGTGCAGGAATTTATGGAGGGTATAGATGAACCGCTGATAGATGAAGTGCATACACAGGTTTTTACGGAGTACCCGAAAAAAATTGTCAATAAAATTGAGAGTCCTGATGTTGGTATGGAATATTCGCTTAATCCATATCAGGGTTGTGAGCATGGATGTATTTATTGCTATGCCCGCAACACCCATGAATATTGGGGATACAGTGCAGGACTCGATTTTGAAAGTAAAATAATTATTAAACCTCATGCTGCATCATTATTACGCAGCACCTTTGATGATAAAAAGTGGAAACCTGCGGTGATCAGTTTATCCGGAAATACGGACTGCTACCAACCACTTGAACGCAAATACAAACTCACACGCTCTGTGCTGGAAGTATGCCTGGAGTACCAAAATCCGGTAGGTATTATTACCAAAAACCAACTGGTATTGCGCGACCTGGATTTGCTCAAAGCCCTTCATGAACAACAACTGGTGCAGGTTTTTATGAGTATTAACTCTTTAAATGAAGATATCAGGCAAAAACTGGAACCACGCACTGCTACTTATCACAACCGCCTGAAAGTACTGGAAACATTAAGTAAAGAAGGAATTCCCTGCGGGGTAATGGTAGCTCCTGTTATTCCCGGATTAACCAATTACGATATCAGTAAGGTATTAAAGGCAGCAGCCGATGCGGGCGCCTATACAGCAGGTTATACCATTGTAAGGTTAAACGGAGCCATTGCCAGCCTGTTTACCGACTGGGTGCATAAAACATTCCCTGATGCGGCAGAAAAAATCCTGAAACAAATTGCAGATTGCCATGGCGGAAACTTAAACGACAGCCGTTTTGGAACGCGCATGAAGGGAGAAGGAAAAATAGCACAGAGCATCAGACAACTATTTTTGGTTTCAAGGGATCGATATATGGGTGGTAAAGAAAAACACCACTTTAATTTAAACGCATTTAAAAGACCCGAAAAAGGTCAGTTGAATTTATCCCTATGAAAAATCTACTCACCATTTGGCTTATCCTGCTGTGCGCTTATGCAGGTAGGGCTCAGGACTGGCAACCCTTTGTGCCCGGCATGAAATATTTCTACCAGATTGGAACCTCCGGAAATACTTCCGAGCTCGAATTTTTTCACATTGATTCGGTTTACCCTGCAGGAACAGATACCGTTTATTTAAACAATGCCCAACATTATAAAAATGATACATGTGCAAAGAGACATACCCAGGCCAACCCTAACTATATGGAGATCATATGGGCGCCTGATAAAGTGATCAAAACCCCTCAATACTGGAAGTTTAACTACCGCTACGATTCGTGGGACACCGGTAATAGTGAATTTTATATTCCCGTCAATTTAAGGGTGAATGATACCTGGACGGTAAACACTCCAACCTATTCTGCTACCTGTATATGCCATTCTATTAAAGATTCCACCTTTCTTTCAGTAACAGATTCCATAAAAAGAATTTTGTGTACCAGCGGGACAAACAAGGACGAAATCATACTTAGTAAACAACATGGGTTATTAACCTTTTTTCATCCTTTTCATTCATTAATACTGAGGTTATCCGGATTTCATCAGAATGGCATTGGTGCCGGTAAAGAGCCACTCTCTTTGAAGGATGCTTTTCTGCCGAAAACCGGAGATATGCTTTGTTATCGGATTACCAATACTTCAACTCCAAATCACATAGAAATGATGACGGAATATAAAGACTCCATTATTTCTGTTAGCACTTTAAACGATTTCCTGCAGGTATCTGCTTATCGCCAGATTTATCAGCTCATTCCTTCATCATCTTCTACGTCACAGCATATAGTTTACACAATCAATATCTCAACTTTTGATCAGGAATTTTACAGTCCGCATTATTCACTCTACAACCTGAACGATACCACCTCATCGGGTTATACAAGTAAGGGAGTTTCGTATGAATATATTGCTGACGGCACTCTATTAATGGATGGGATCATTTGGAGAAAATTTATATCCAATATATTTTCTTATGACCCTCCTAATTGTGACTTACATACCCTGTGGGACGGAAGCAAGTGGCTAAGAAAAAGCATACATTTAGGTGATATTTACTCATCTTATTGTTCAGTTAGTGGTGATTGTTACAACACAGAACTGATTGGCCTTCGCATCGGCAATAAAACATACGGTCATGTTAATCTTTCCTTAAAAGAATGGAATTATCATACATTTAGACTATTCCCTAATCCAGCTTCCGAAAAATTGTATATAAATTTGCATCAACAATTCCATTATAGTATTACCAATCTCACCGGAAAAACAATTTCTGAGGGTGATGCCGAAAATGAAATTGATATCAGCATACTGGCTCCCGGCCTTTATTTTATTGAAATAAACGGCACCTACCAAAAATTTATAAAACAATGAAAACTTCTACCCTATGTCTTATCCTACTCCTCATTTCCACAAATAGCATAGCCCAGCAGCACCTGAACCTGAACGCCATACTTGAACCGGAAATTGGTCCGGGTAAAACAGTGGTGCAGTCACTGTTTAATGATTCACTGGTAACCAGCACCCTTATTTATATCAGCAAAGAAGTAAAGCTTCACAAACACAATAGCCATAGCGAACACGTGTTGGTATTGGACGGAGAAGGGGAAATGCAACTGGGTGATAAAACTTTCAGAATCAAAAAAGACGATTTCATATTTATCCCCAAAGGAGTGCCACATTCCGTTAAAACAGTATCATCGGTTCCGCTAAAAGTAATCTCTATTCAGGCACCCATGTTTGATGGCAAAGACCGGGTGATGCTTGATTAACTGGTGCTTAGTGCAGGGTGCTCAGTCATTAGTCATTAGTCATTTGTCACTAGTCATTTGTCACTCGTCACTCGTCACTAGTCACTAGTCATTGCCTGTCCCTCAAGGCGGGAGTCACTGGATATTAGTGTTCAGTGCTCCCTGAAAAGCTCATTCAGAATTCAGCATTCTGTTCAATAATGGTTAACGTGCAGATAAACTTCCCAACCAATAAGATTCCGGGATGTACAGATACCTAACTCAACATTTAAAATTCAACATTTAAAACTCAACGTTCAGCATTTAACATTTCAAAAACTTCCAACTATTTACCAGATATTGAACACCAAGCAATAACAACGTGTAACCAATGCCATCAGTTAGTTCATTTTCTTTACCAGCAGAAAACAATCGATTTCGTTTATGGAAAGAGAATCTGACTCTTCCTTTTTTTCGAGACTTAACATTTTATATAGAATACGCACCTTATAGTCTTTACCTGCAGAATAATCAAAATACATGTGCTCAGGAGCTATAGAAAAATGATGGTAATTATCTGCATTTGATTCAGCATCATAAATTTCCTGTTGATTGCCGCTGTCAAGTTTTGAAATCAATGGTTTTATGTGATTGGCATGAGAAATATAATACTTCTTGTTTTGGTTAAAGGTAAGCACCAGGTGTTTGGAATCGTTTACCATACTGATGATATCGCCATTATTCAGGGAAAAAGTTCTGGCATGATCTCCTGATACATCAAACAGGTATTCATAACCATCCAATTTTATCATTTCATCATTTTTAGTCGCTATATTATAATATTGATCTCCCCAGTTATACCTATGCCGTTCGTAATAGACTAACCCTTTTAATGCCATCAGCTTCTTTTTCATAATTGAGGGATAATAACTTGAATGGCGATAATCATTGATAGTATCATAAAAAATGGAATCAAGTCCGGTTCCAAATATGGGTTCCAGCACTTCATATCCGTGGGTTTCCAGGCAATAATCCACAATGCGGGAAGAAGCCTTTTGCTGGCTTCTGCTTGTTAGAATAGAATCAGATGCCAACGTTTTTTCCAAACGCTTTAACTGGCTGCTTAGTGATACCGAAGATGCACCCTGAGGGCCTCCTAAACTTTGCAAACCCAATAAGGCAAGTGTTAACGGAATAAACAGGATGTTTTTGCTTTTGGAGAATATAAAATACAACGTTATTCCGCTAAGCCAGATTGCCAGCAGCAACACATAATATCGCTCTTCGGTTACTCCATACTCGCTTATCCGGTATAAAATAGCCCAGTAAAACAAACCAAGCAGAGGCAACAAAAAGAGATAAAACCATTTGGCAAAAAAACGAATCCATTTATTATCTGATGAATCTCGCAGGGGATAAACCAGGAGGTTTGCCAAAATCCCGGCTATGCTAAATCCCAATACCAACCAGCTTATCCAGCCCTCAGGCAATTTAAATGAAGATAAAATTTTTACCTCGTATGACAATAAAATAGTGAGATAAATAAATACCAGCGGAACCAACACATACTGGGTAAACATTTTTAACCCTTTTGGATAAACACTTTCAACATGACTATGTTCAGGTTGAGCCGGTATACCTCCCAAAAAGAAAATAGTATTAAACAATCCGGCTATAATACTGAACAACTGCAGGTAAATATCATTATCCAGGTCTACCTCAAATAATGCCTCAACAGAACCGATAGCTCCAGCCAAACCTCCAAATAATACGAGGCTGTATAATACAGCAGTTAGTATACGTATAAACAGTATTTTATTAAAATGCCAGAAAGCATTTACATCACGATGGTGCAAAAATGGCACAAAAGAAACCAATAAATGGCCGCAAATATTCAATACCAAATAACGGATCAGATCCAGATCCGTTAGTTTGAGGCTTAAGGTTTGGTGATAGAACAGCACCAATAGAACAAGCACCATTTGGGTAATCCAATAAACTGCTTTTTTATCTTTAAGACTACGGCTATATAAATTACCGGCCAGCAAAAATGATAAACCAAGGCTGGTTGTCATCATGATATTGATATAAAAACCCTCTGAACTCCCATTACTACTTAGCAATTGAATGGATGCCCAGGTACCTGCCACAGCCATGGCACACTCAAATGGGAAACGCCTCAAGACACCCATAAGGTGTGTGTAAATATTGGTAAATGAAGGTAACTTAAATGCCATAATGAAGGAATTAACGTACTTCAAATATACTTATTATAAATACCCAACCGACTCACCTTACCAAAAGAACAAGCATTAGCAAAAATGCTTTTACCTTTCAACTCAATATTTAAAACCAAGCATTCTATATTTCATAAACGCTCAACTTCAACCCATTTACTACACACCAAGCACTAATGATGAATGGCTAATGACTCTCGCCTTGCGGGACAAGCAATGACAAATGACCAATGACAACTCCCTAACTTCAAACATCCCTGACTTCGAACTTCCTAACTCATAACTTCGAACTACTCCTAATAATTAAAGAGTTGCACGTGCCTCTTTTTTTTAGTATTATTGACCACCTATGAAATTTCAGATAGAACGAATAGCCTTGTTTAGCGATGCCGTATTTGCCATTGCCATTACCCTGATGATTATTGAAGTAAAGGCCCCTCATCTTCCACATGATGTTCCTTTGAATGACGCCATTGCTGCTGTTTTGGAACTTGTTCCTTCATTTGTTGGAATTATTCTTAGTTTTTATCTGATTGGTGTGTTTTGGCTCAGGCATCATCAGTTGCTCCGGTATATGAGTTCTTATAATACCAAGATGCTTCACCTGAACCTTACTTTTTTGCTTACCATTATTTTTATTCCATTCTCTACCGCTTTTGTATTTGAGAATCTGGCATCCAATTCTCCTGTGCCCATGATATTATATAATATCAATTATATAGTGGCTACCCTTACAGCATACCGATTGTTTGTATATGTATTAAATCCTGCCAATAACCTCAGAGCTGAGGATACCAATGAGGATATAGCCGCCCTGAAAAAAGAGATGCTTTTCCCTATTCTGGTATATGTATTGGTCATTATTTTGGCCATGATTACTCCATCATTTGCAGGTTTAGGTTATGGAGTCTTTGCCCTGGAGCGGTTTTTTGTAAAGAAAAAAGTTGGTCCCATTTAATAGTGGAATCACAATAATTATCAGACAAGGCTGCATCCGGCAACTATACCTTTCTAGCATAACATCCTACTAACATCTATTAAGAAATATCTTTAAAAGTGCCATCATCAATCTCCTTTTGAGTACCATGAATAATTAGTTCAGTCTTACCACTAAACAATCTCATAACATAAGTTTAACATAGCATTTGGCTAAAATAAATACTTTTGGCCCATCCATGCTTGTCACTTATTCCATGCTCAATATCATACTTCTTATTCTTGCCGGACTAGTACTTTTTCTTTATGCAGTTACCAATCTTTCAGATATAATTAAAAAAGTATTAGGTGAAAACACTAAAAAGTGGATTCTAAGATTCACCTCCAATATATTTAGCGCCATTTTAACAGGTATGGTGGTTACCACCCTACTCGATTCCTCTTCAGCTGTTATTATAATTACCATCGTATTTGTAAATTCAGGCCTGTTAACATTTAGACAGGCTATGGGTATAGTGCTTGGCGCAAATATAGGCACCACCATAAGCAGCCAGATAATTGCCATGGATGTTTCTAAGTTTTCCCCTTTATTACTTATGGCTGGTTTTATATTGATAGTAGTTTCCAAATCCGATAAAATAAGCAATATTGGTAAGATCGTATTATTTTTCGGTATCCTCTTTTTCGGATTATTTACCATGGAAAATGCGCTCGAACCATTAAAAAACAGTCCGGCATTTTTAGCATGGCTTCAAAAAACCGAAAACCCTTTTATGGGAGCAGTTATTGGTGCAGTTGTTACCTTAATTATTCAGTCTTCATCGGCTACGGTAGGTATGGCCATTATTCTATCTAAAAAAGGATTTCTTACCCTGGCTGGGGGTGTGGCGGTAATGCTTGGTGCCGAGTTGGGAACTTGCAGCGATACCTTACTTGCAACCATTAAAGGAAACAGACAGGCTATTAAAACAGGATTGTTTCACCTGCTGTTTAATTTTTTCACTATCGTAACCGGACTATTGCTCTTTAACCCCTTTTTGCAAATGGTAGAAATCATCAGCCAAAATGCACCAGTTGAAAGGGCACTTGCCAATGCACACCTCCTGTTTAATGTCTCCGGTGTGCTGTTGTTTGTTTGGTTTATTCCGCTGTTCGAAAAAATACTAAACAGGCTACTTCCTGAAAAGGAAATTATTTCCGAACCTGTATTTGAATAGTGGCAGGTACTCCCAATCACTTTTTTCTGTTACCTCCACCTTGCGTTGGATTCAAAATAAAACGCAGTTCGATAATCAGTTTAAATGACTAACTAAATATTTGTTCTTACAAAAGAAACAATCCCGTTTAACATGTAAACCGTTTGCCCTCATTTTTAGTTTCTTTTAAGGAACCGTTAAACATCTTTTGAGTTACTATTTACGCATATTTAAGACTTTGCACTTGTTTGCCTGCTTAACTTCGTGTTATCAATACTACTGCAACCATGAAAAGAAATCCTATTGCTATAATCAACACCCTATTTGTTGTTTTTCTGATCGTTCTGGTGTCCCGGCAAACACAAGCCCAACCCCTACCCGAACTGATGTATTACAAGTTCAATGCTGTTACAGGAAATACGATTTCAAACGAGGGTAATCCATCAACCAAAATAAGCAATACAGGTCAGATAACAGGTTTAACCATTGGCAGTGCTGGCCTTACGGGAAAAGCACTTGTAGGCAATAATGGAGCAACCACAACCAATAATATCAGCACACCATTTGTGATGTCGGCACTTGGTACAGGCGAATGGACCATTGGTTTCTGGCTAAACAATATGCCTTCCAATACCACCCTTCAGCATATTTTTGGTGATAACAGTACCACCGGATTTCGCTGCTTTAAAGGAGGAGCAGCGCCAACTAATGGTATTATGCTCAGAGGAAATTTTACAGATGTACCTGTAAGCACCAACCTAACGACAGGGCCAAACTATATTCATTTTGTAAGAAATGCAACGAGCATAAAAGCATACGTAAACGGGGCTTTGGTCAACACCGTCAATCAGGCGGCAGTAACCATTGCAGGCACATCTCCCTTTTATATTGGCGGCCAGTTTACCGCAACAGGTATGGCAGCAAATATGTTGCTTGATGAGTTCAGGATGTATAACCGTGCCTTGTCAGCCACTGAAATTGCGCAGACCTGGAATGCTGAAATTTTACCCCCTGCTTCCAATAATGTAATGGCCAATTTTGTGTATGATGCCAATACAGATACCGTTTGGATGCAAAGTGAACATACCTTTATCAATACCAGCAACAATGCGAGTGAAAGTTTCTGGGATATTCTCTCGTATAGTTCGGCAAGCATCAGCGGGCCATATACTCCCTGGGTGGCCACCCGTACCTGCGATCCTGTTTCCGGTGGGTGTTATATGGAAACATTAAAAAAGAATTTTACCTACACCTTTCAGCAAGCAGGCTGGTATAAAGTAAAGCTAAAAATTAATGGCCCCGGACAACTTACAGATAGCGTGGAGAAAACTGTATATGTTGACACCCCTGCAACTGCACCTGTTGTTGATTTTTATTCCGATTTCACTAAAATGGGTAAGTGGGGCGAAATTAAGTTTACTGAACTTTGCTCCAATGGTGCCAATCAATGGTTGTGGACAATAGATCCTCCGTGCAACAATTGCGGAAATCCCCTGTTTTTTAATCAGTTTAACAATGCCAATGCTCCCCGGCCTAAATTATTTACAAACGACCCTGGTATTTTTAAGGTATGTCTGGAAGCTGCAAACCTGAGAGGTACCACAAAGGTGTGCAAGAATAATTATGTGGAGGTGGAACCCGGATATTTAATGTGCAATGGTACAGACATAAAATCAACGGAAGATTCGGGATGGGTTTATTTGTATACCACAGATGGCTTGTATTACCCTTCTCTTCTGGGAAGTTGCAGTCAGGGCTTTAAAATTACAGCCTGTGCAGATTCTATTATTTTACATATAAACAGGTACAGGTTCCGCAATATAGATACACTGGAGGTTCTAACAGGTGGACTCAATGGAACAGTAATAGCTAAATATGGAGGCAATAGTTTTATTACCATCAGCAATACATTAAAAAGACTATCCATTCCGGGTGGAGAGGTATTTCTAAAAATGAGAATAAATACACCTATAAGTGCACCCGGGCCTAACGATTCCGGATTTGCCATCCGATGGACCATAGCTCCTCCTACATTTAATAAACCGGTAGCAGGTTTTGTTAGTCCGGATACCGTGTACTCGGGATATAAGATTAACTATATCAATGCCAGCCAGGGTGATAAATTAACCTATGCCTGGGACATCAATGGCGATGGTATTTTCGGAACAGATCAGCCGGGATTTTTTGACTCAACGACCACCAACCCAAGCCAGATTTACACAAATACCGGAACACAAACAGTGATTAAAAAAATAGGACTAATTACACGCAATTGCAGGGGTGTTGATACCTTTTCTAAAGACATTGTTATTCTGCCTGTAGCGCAATTGCCTGTTCCCGATTTTATGGTAGATAAAACACTTGTATTTGTAAAAGATACCCTTCGTTTTTTTGACAAAAGCAGCCTTGGAGCCAACCAATGGGAATGGACTTTTAGCCCCAACGATGTGTCATATGTTATGAACACAAGTGCCAACAGCCAATTTCCCGTGGTATTGTTAAACCGGGCGGTGAAATACCATGTCACGTTAAAGGCAACCAATCAGGCGGGTTCTGCTTTGCTTACCAAAAATAATTATGTAGAAGCACGTGCTTATTTCCTGGCCACTTCTGTAAACCCAATTCCTGTGAATATTGATATTGGAATAAGCGGGGTGGCATTTAATGATATTGATACCAGTACCGATTTACAAACTCCGGTGTATTTAAATTTAAGCAGCATCAAAAAAACTGTTTTATACCGTGGTGTATCCTATAAGCTGGAGGTATTCCGCCATACATCAAAAGATCCGATGACCACAAAGGCGTGGATTGATTATAACCGAAATGCCCGCTTTAATGATGCTGATGAAACTGTTTTAAATGAAACAGCTCAGCACAAAATAAAATGCAGCAATATGATAACCATTGCTCCTTCTGCCCCAATTGGTAATTGCAGGTTGCGTATCGGTGTTAGTTATGGTGCAACGGGCCTTACTTCAGAACTGGCCACAACCGGTTGCTTTGAAGACTATGGAATTGAAATAGGAATCGATAAGATAAAACCTGATATTATTTTAAATGGTCCGGCATTTCTAAAAATAGAGTTAAACAAACCATATATTGAGCAACATGTTACTGCAACGGATAACCTGGAAGGAAATATTAATTCACGGTATGAAGTAATCGGAGGGGTAGATACGACACAGGTTGGTTACAATACCTTAAAATATTATGTAAAAGATTATTATGGCAATGTATCAGATACGGTGATACGCACGGTGCAGGTAGATATTAACCAAACCGGTCCTACACTGCAACTCATTGGTGGGGATAGTGTGATGGTAGGCGCATATACTTCATTTAACGATCCAGGTGCAACAGCATTCGACAATACTGGTAAAAACATCAGCCCTCAGGTAGTGCGTAACGGAAACCTTGATTTAACAAAACTTGGCTTCTATTCACTTACCTACACAATTAAAGATGCATTTGGCTTTAGCAAATCAAAAACAAGGGTGGTTGAGGTAAAAGATACCATCAGACCGGTTATTCGTACAATAAACAATAGTTCAATCATCATCCATCAGTTGGGTGCGGCTTATGATGATGCCGCATACATTAAAGTATCAGATACCTGCTGGAAAAATATAATCCCCGTGAGGTCGGGATTTCTTGATATCCACCAACGAGGCGAGTACCTGTTAACCTACACGGCCACCGATGGTTCTTTAAATAATGCCATTCCATTTACGGTAACGGTGAAAGTACAAGACCTGGTACCTCCGGCAGCACAATTGGAGGGTTCATCAGACATGACTATTGACGTATTCTCCACCTTTTCCGATCCGGGGATAATCAGAAACGACAACAGTTCTGCCACCACAGTTACAAAAACGGATTCATTAAACCCAAACAGGCTGGGTACTTATACCATCACATATAAAGTTTGTGATATTGATATGAATTGTGTGGTATTAACCCGTAAAATTCATGTAGTGGATCGTTTTGCCCCAAGGATCATTTTGCATGGAGGTAGTCTGGTGCATCACCCGCGGTTTAAACCATTTAAAGATCCGGGTGTAACACTTGTAGATAATTATTACCATGAAGAAGAGCTTAAACCATTTCTGCGCGTTGATACCAGCAGGTTAATTGTTCATGTGCCGGATTTGTATGTGGTTACCTATCAGGTGTCGGATCCATCAGGTAATATAGCCAATGAAGTATTACGTATGGTGCAGGTTTTTGAAGATATTAACTCCTCCGTTAATAGCGTTCAGCATAAAGAAAAGGCTGTAAGCGTTTACCCTAATCCAAGTCTGGATGGTTTCATTCATATCAGGTCGGCACAGAATAAATTAAGCGTTATTTCTGTTTCTAATATGCTTGGGCAGGAATTATACAGGGAAATCATGGACGTTCAAAAAGAAGAAACAACTATTCATTTATCAGGATTGAATAAAGGGATTTATTTGGTTTCTGTAACAGATGATGCAGGTGCGAAGGCGTTTGTCAAGATAGTGTTAAAATAGTCTTACAGCGAATAATATGCTTTCCTATGGGTAACTTCATCTGTAGTAATAACCAATATGAAAAATATAACCGTAAGCAAAACAAATCAGCATAACCTTTGGGTCAAATCAGCTATATTTTTACAACTGCTTACTGCACTTTTTCATTCTTTAAGTTTGGTGGTTGATATGCAGGCAAACAATGATCAGGAAAAGCTGCTGTACGATTTAATGATCAATTATCAGTTTGATTTTGGTGCCGGATTCAAACACTCTATGATGGATATCTTTACCTCATTCAGTATTTGTTTCAATTTGTTACTCCTCTATTCCGCCTCCCTTCATATACACCTGATCAGAAGCAATACCTCACCTGATGTCCTAAAAGGTGTTTTACTGATCAGTATCATTACCTATTCACTTTGTTTTTTAACCATGATGTTCCTGACCTTTCTACCCCCTGTGATATGCACTGGGCTAATATTAATAAGTTTAATAATGGCATATACCACCTTAAACAGGGAAATAAATACCAGAGCCACAAAACACGAAATGACTTTCACATCAGGTTAAAAAATATTTATATTTCGGGACATTTTATCTCTATGATCCCTCAAATAAAAACACTTCCTGAAACCAAACTCATCGGGTTAACACTGAATATGAGCATTGCCGCTAATAAAACCGGATTGCTATGGAGTACTTTTATGCCAAGGCGCAAAGAAATCAGCAATCCTGTTTCATCTGATTTTTATTCCGTGCAGGTATACCCGGAAGGTTTTAGTTTTAGCAACTTTGATATACACGCCACCTTTGATAAGTGGGCTACTTTGCCTGTAACTCATTTCGAGCATATTCCAGAAGGGATGCAAACACTTACTGTTCCGGAAGGTTTATACGCAGTTTTTCATTTTAAAGGAAGTTCAGCCGAAGCACCTCGTGTATTCCAATACATCTTTGGAGCGTGGCTTCCGGGTTCTGATTACCTGTTGGATAACCGCCCGCACTTTGAAGTGCTTGGAGATAAATACAAAAATAACGATCCCAATTCCGAAGAAGAAATATGGATTCCGGTGAAACTAAAAAATAACAGGTTTTAACCTTTAGCCAGTTTCCCTATTAATTTTAATGCCGACTCCACCTTTTCATTCCACTCCATTCCATAACTCACCTTTAAACAATTGTTGTACTGATTTTGCAGAGAGTAAGTACGGCCCGGTGCAATACTGATTTTATGAGCCATGGCTTTATTGTACAGGTCAACGGTATTGATTTGTTTATCCAGTTCAATCCAGAGATGCATCCCTCCTTGTGGTTTGGTAATGCGGGTATGCTCCGGAAAATGTTCGCTAATGGTTCTTAAAAACTGAAGAGAGTTGCGGTAGAGTGTCTGTCTCAATTTACGCAAGTGGTTTTCATAACGGCCGTTCTCCAAAAAATCAGCAATGGCCTCGTGGGTAATGGAGGTACAATAAAGCGAATGGTAATATTTTGTTCTTCGTACCTTTTCTTTAAACTGACCTGCTTCAACCCATCCCACCCGATAACCTGGTGCTAGCGTTTTTGAAAAAGAACCGCACCAAAGCACAATACCACTTTCATCAAAGGTTTTGCAGGTTGTCGGACGGTGAGATCCAAAATACAAGTCGCCAAAAAGATCGTCCTCAATCAATGGAATATGGTGTTTTTCCAGCAACTGCACAACAGCCTTTTTATGTTCATCTGGCATACAACTACCCAGCGGATTACTGAAATTGCTGACCAGCAAACATAACTTCACCTTCTTTCGCTCTATAGCTTTTTGAAGAGCTTCAATCTCAATTCCGGTTACCGGATGCGTAGGTAATTCCAATACCTTTAAGCCCATGTTTTTTGCAGCATGTAAAATCCCAAAATAAACCGGACTCTCCACTGCAATGGTATCGCCTTTTTTTGCCAACGTAAGCATACAGAATGAAAGGGCATCCATACAACCGGAAGTGGTAATAATATCATCATCCTTTATTTTACCACCCCACATGAGGGCACGTAAACTAATTTGTCTTTTTAGTTTTTTATTGCCATAGCGGTCGTAGTTCAATCCGCTATCAGGCAGGCTGCGTGTAGCATTAATAATAGCCTTGTTTAATTTAGCCACCGGCAATAACTCTTTGGTGAGCAAACTGCTCGATAGCAATATTTTTGCCTTAGCCACATTATTATATATGGTAGCATACAACTCCTCCACATCCTCATCCGGTTTTGCCACAAGTGGATTGCTTACCGAAGGAAGGTGATGAAAATGTTTATGTGCGTAAGAAACATAATAACCTGATTGCGGCCTCGATTCAATAAGCCCCCGGCTTTCCAGCTCGAAATAAGATTGCTGCGCTGTACTTATACTTACCCCCTTTTCTGAACTCAGGGTTCGTAATGACGGGAGCTTATCTCCTATCTTGATTACCTCATTTTTAATCTGATGTTCTATTCCGTTTGCTATTTGAAGATACAAAATTTCTTTTTTCATAAATCAAACTGTATTGGTCAAAAATAACAAAACTGTATCTGTATTGCTATTAAATTTTGCTTCTTCTTTGTAAGCATCAATGATGAGTAACCCAATAACCACTGAACAGATTACCCTCCGGGGAGAAACAGTAGAACTGATTCCACTAACAACTGCCCACTACGAGGAATTGACAAAACTTGCCGGGGATAAACGCATCTGGGAGTTTTATGCTTTCGATGGCAGCAATCCGCAAATATTCGAACAGGTCTTAAACAGTACTTTAAAAAAGAAGGAAACAGGAGAACAATATCCGTTTGTAATTAAACTCAGGCATAACGGAAAAATAATTGGCAGCACCAGGTTTATGGAAATTGTACCAAAGGACAGGAAACTGGAAATTGGAGGTACCTGGCTTGCTCCTCAATACTGGGCTACACGGGTAAACCCTGAATCTAAATTATTGCTCCTATCCTATTGTTTTGAACAATTGCACTTGGTAAGGGTACAACTAAAAACCGATGTTTTAAATATGCGCTCCCGCAAGGCAATTGAAAAAATTGGGGCACAATATGAAGGTATCCTTAGAAATGAACTGATCCGGGCCAATGGCACCAACAGAGATTCCGCATTCTATAGCATACTTGATAGGGAGTGGCCGGATGTAAAACAACAATTAATACAACAGGTAAAACACAAAAGCAAGCCTATATGATTTCAGCTGAAATACGATGGGTTAAAACAACAGATGCCCGGGAAGCGATTTCCGTTTATGCACCTTATGTGCAACATACAGCCGTATCATTTGAATACGAAGTACCTACTCTTACAGCATTCGAAGAAAAAATTTCAGCAATAACCGCAGAATACCCATGGCTGGTGTGCTCTATAAATAATCAGGTTATCGGATTTGCATATGCAGGCACTTTCAGAACAAGGCCGGCTTATAAGTGGTCGGTTGAATCAACCATTTATCTTGAAAAACAATGGCAAGGTTTAGGTATTGGCAAATTACTGTATCAAACACTTATTCATTTGTTAAAAATGCAGGGTTTTGTAAATGTATTTGCCGGAGTAGCCATACCAAACCCGGGGAGCGAACAACTGCATCTCTCTGTGGGTTTTACAGAGGCAGGAATATTTAACCATATTGGATATAAAAACGGAAGCTGGCATACTACAAAGTGGTATCAGCTTTTGCTGCAGCCGCTTCCTGCCAACCCTTCCCTTCCTTTGCCTGTTAAACAAGTTTATCTTTCCAGAGAGGCAAATGAACTCATTAAAAAAACAAATGACCATTTATCTTTACTTGTAAATAAAAAACAAAAACATGACTGATTACCTCTCCTATACATTTAAAGATTCTCCTGAGTTTGTTCAGACTTTTGATGAACTGCCTTTATGGAGCGCACCTTTTGGTCTTCTCCTGCTTAAGCACATCACACTTAAACCAGGAATTACCGCTGTTGATATTGGTTCCGGAAGCGGTTTCCCTTTAATGGAACTGGCAGGCAGGCTTGGTAAAACAGCCAAATTATATGGTGTCGATCCATGGGCAAATGCAAATACCCGTGCACGTTTGAAAATAAAAAACTATGGGTATACCAATATAGAAATACTGGAATGCCCAGCTGATAAAATACCACTGCCCGATTCTTCCGCTGATTTGGTGGTGTCAAATCTGGGCATCAATAATTTTGACCAGCCGGCCGTTATTTTTAAAGAGTGTAACCGGATACTTAAATCTGATGGCAAACTGGCCCTAACTACCAACATCAATGGACATTGGAAAGAATTTTACGATCTGTTTGAACAAACCCTCCTACAACTTGGAAAAAACGATCTGATAAAAAAACTGATCAGCCATCAGGAACACCGAGGGAATATCCAAAGTTTAACCAACCTGTTTTCAGAGAATGGATTTAAAACAACACGTCTCTTTGAAGAAACAATAGAGATGCGTTTTGCAGATGGTAGTGCTTTTCTGAACCATCATTTTGTAAAACCGGGCTGGCTTGGATCGTGGAAGGAACTGATTCCTGAAGATGAGCGTATGCAGATATTCAGCACACTTGAAACCAACCTGAATAAAACAGCCGCACAAAAAGGAGAGCTTAAACTAACTGTTCCAATGGTATTTGTTGAAGGAGTAAAAATATAACCCCTATCTATTATATGACTAAAGAACATCATTACCATTTATCCCTTAAGTGGCAGGGAAACCTGGGAACCGGAACCAGCGGAGTGCGGGCATACAGCCGCAGCCATACGGTTAGCATATCAAATAAACCTGAGCTACACCTTACAACAGATAATCCACTTGTTGGCGATAAAACAAAACTAAACCCTGAGGATTTGCTGGTAAGTGCCATTGCCTCCTGCCATATGCTTTCCTATTTATACCTGTGTTCTTTGGAAGGTGTGGTGGTTACAAATTATACCGACCATGCCACCGGTTTGATGCTGGAGAAAGAAGAAGGAGGAGGTAGTTTTAAAGAAGTGGTGCTAAACCCTGAAGTAACGGTGGCAGAAAGTTCCATGGTGGAAAGGGCATTTGAACTCCATCATAAGGCACACGAAATTTGTTATATAGCCAACTCTGTAAACTTTGAAGTAAAAGCCAATCCTGTATGCAAAGCTTAGATATACAACCCGACACATTCAATTACCTGTACAGAACAGCAAGAATGGAAGACCTGGAGCAGTTGAAAAAACTGGGATTACTGGCCTATAGTCAATACAGGCTAAAGCTCACAGAGGAAAACTGGAAGAAAATGGAAACCAGTTTTACAACAGGAACATCCATTAGTGATATACTTCAGATAGCACATGGATTTGTTTGTGAATTAAACAGCCTTCCGGTAGGCATGGCATTTTTGGTTCCACATGGCCATCCCAACCAGTTGTTTCAGGAAGAATGGGCGCAAATACGTTTTGTTGGTGTACACCCTGAACATACGGGAAAGGGAATAGGCAGAAGTCTTACCGCGCTTTGTATACAAAAAGCAAGGGAAACCGGAGAACGAACCATAGCGTTGCACACCTCTGAAATGATGGGAGCAGCACCACGTTTGTATGAAAGTTTTGGATTTACCATTCATCGGGTATTTGAACATTTTGGGAAGGAGTACCGCATTTATTTATTAAAACTTTAACCATGAATAAAATCAGCTATAAACTGGCCTCCATTGATGATATACCTGAAGTGATTGATATGCGCATTGCTTTCCTCACCGAATTATCAGGCCCTCATGACGAAGAAACAGTAAGAACATTAAAAGCTGCACTGCATAATTATTTTATAAATGCGATATCCGAAAATTCTTTTATCTGTTTTCTGGCCTTGGTTCAAAATGAAATAGCAGGTATAGGCGCTGTGGTATTGAGACAAAGAGCCGGATATTTTGCAAATCCAAACGGAAAAGAGGGTTATATCATGTGTATGTATACCAGACCGGAATTCCGCAAAAGAGGTATTTCAACTGAAATATTAAACAGGCTAATGGCTGAAGCAAAATCAAAAGGTACCTGCTTTTTTGAACTACATGCTACCAAAGAGGGCGAACCTGTTTATATAAAAAACGGATTCATACAGCATCATGAACCAACTTACCGCAAAAACCTGTTATGAAAAAACTCATCATGGAGAGCCTGGCTAAATACACCTGGGGAGAAAAATGCCAGAGTTTTGTTTTGCTTGAATCAGAAGGATTGAGCGTGAAGCTGGAGAAAATGCCACCGGGAACTACAGAAAACCTGCATGTTCACCATCAGGCACAGCAGGTATTCTACATATTAAAAGGTATTGCTGTATTTAGCAACTTTAGTGAGGAAATCAGGGTACATCCGAATGAGGCGCTGCATATACAACCGGGTGAACAACACCTGATAAAAAATGAGCATAACGGTATGCTGGAATTTCTTGTTATTTCTCAACCGGCAACCACACACGATAGAACCAATATCCAATCCACCAATAACTAAACACACCATGAAAGAATTAACCTGTTGTCTGTTTTTACTCCTCCAAATTGGTTTGGGAGGGTCCCTGAAGGCTCAGCATAATCCTCCTTACGGAAATAACCCGGATGCCGGGAAATACATTCATATCAACGGTGTGAAACATTATTACGAAGTTTATGGATCAGGAACACCATTGTTGCTTATTCACGGTAATAGTACCGCAACATCAGGCTGGGCGCCTCAAATAGCGTATTTTAAAAAACAATACAAAGTATATTCAATTGATTGCCGGGGAAGAGGCAAATCTGAGTTGGGTTCCGATTCTTTAACATATATTCAACAGGCAAAAGATATGGCCGCATTTATCCAACTGATGAATATGGATTCTGTTTTTGTGATTGGAAAAAGCGATGGTGGTATTATAGCTTTGATGCTTGGAATATATTATCCCCAAAGGATAAAAAAAATAGTCAGTTTTGGTGCGAACATTTTTCCAGATTCAACGGCACTCTTTCCTGAGACTGTTGACGAAATTCATAGAGAGAGGGTGCATGCAGAAAAAAAACACTCAGATAAAGACACCTCAGAAAACTGGTATTTAAAAGTACAACGTTTCCGGTTGATGGAGTTTCAACCCCACCTGACAGCAGCAGATCTGGGAAAGATTGCCATTCCGGTGCTTGTTATGACATGTGACCGGGATGTGATTAAAGAAGAACATTCATTCTTTATCTACAAACATACTCCTCTGGCAAATTTTGCCTTATTGAACGGGGAAACCCATCATCTTGCCAGGCAAAATCCTGACTTGTTTAATTCTACTATTGAACGTTTTCTTTCCAAACCATTCAAAACAAATGCATACAGATTTCAGAATTAGTGCACCCACATTGAATGAACAAATGCATTATACAAAAAACGGTTAACATCATTCTACTTCTATTTAACAAATATCACCCCTACCCAATGCATCCATTTTCCAATCTATTTTATTAGCACTGCTCCTGAGATGAATGCATACGGGAATCCGGAATGATGGAATTGGATATTTGAACAAAGAAAAAAACGCACAAAAAAATAAGTCACCTACATTCCAGGGTTTAACTACATTTGAATAACCCCAAATATGTTAACCAATGGAAACAATTTGCAACTTGTTAATAGCTCTTATTGCCGCTGCTCATTTATATTTTTTATGGCTTGAAATGTTTGCCTGGGAAACGGCAGGTAAAAAAGCCTTTAAAGGAGCCATGCCGGATAGCCTGTTTACCCCCACCAAAACCTTAGCGGCCAATCAGGGCTTATACAATGGATTTTTAGCTGCCGGGTTAATATGGACTTTTTTTATTACCGATATAAACTGGCGAACCAATATCGCTGTATTCTTTTTAAGCTGTGTGGCCATAGCTGGAATTTATGGCGCATTTACCGCCTCCAAAAAAATATTCTTTATTCAGGCTTTGCCCGCCATTCTTGCTTTAACATGTATAGGTGCAAGTATCTTTTAATATAGAACCTAAAAGTAAAATACTTCATCCCTATTGAAGAAAGCTGACAATGGCAAAACAATATATCACTTAAGTTACTAAGTGGACAGCCTACCTGAGAATACTAAAATCTTAATTGCTTTAAATTCCCTATCAATGGAGAATACGGTGGCCATACTCACAAACCTGCCGCTATTCCAATATGGAATACTTTATTCGAAAATTTAATACTTATGCTTCAAATACAGCTAACAGCCTGAAAACATAATATTTAAGCTATTTATCAGGTGTTTTTCTGTAAAAAAAAAGAGTGTTTTCACTCTATAAAAAGAGTGTTTTCACTCTTGAATGTTACATAATAAGGATTCAACTTTGTTACCTGACTAAAACAACTACTACATTAAACCCAACCTTATGAAAAAGAAAGCTGCTGTAAAAATGCTGGCATTTACCCTAACGATACTTTTATCGGTTAGTTTAAGGGCCCAGTTTGTTAACCCTGTTCCTATTCCCTACCTCATGAAGGGTGCTACCTTTAACCTGAAAGTTCAAACCTCATCGCACAACTTTAACCCTAATGCGGCTCCTTCAGATTCGTTAAACGTAAGTATACCTACTTATTGTTATAATCAGTCTGACTCGAGCAGCATGACTTACCTTGGGCCAACCATGATCTGGCCAAAAGGCAAACCCATTCAGATTAATGTTACCAATAACCTTCCCGGATCAGAAACAACCGTTCACTGGCATGGTTTGAACCTTCCTGGAGAAATGGATGGTGGGCCGCATGAGGTAATAAAACCAGATAGTGTTTGGAATCCTGCATTTAGTGTGATTGATCCGATACAAACGGTTTGGTATCACTCCCACCTGATGGACTCAACAACGGAGCAGGTGGTGATGGGACTGGCCGGTATGATTATTATAGAAGATACTGTAAACGATAACTTAAGAAATCAGCTTCCACACGATTATGGCAAAAACGACTTCCCTATTGTTATACAGGAGAAAGCATTTCTACCTGCAGTTGCCGGCAAGGTACCTGGCTTAAATGCCGGATCCAAGCCCGGTGCCAATAGCACCATAACATTAATTAATGGTGTAACCAGACCTTACCTTAAGGTTCCTCAATCAATGGTTCGTTTCAGGGTACTTAACGGGTCACCAAGAAAATCTTTTCAGCTTGGCTTCTCTGATATACTCAACAACCCATCTTCATTTGATACAACATGGTTAATAGCTACCGATGGCGGATACACCGGTCAACCTCACCCAATGGACTCTTTTCTGATTTCTCCGGGAGAACGTATGGAAATGCTTGTTAACTTTTCCAATGCTGCACAGGGTGATACTATTTATATGAGCAACCTTGTTCGGTCTATACCTCTTGATATTATTGTAGGCCAGGTTGGAAATAATCCCAATCCGCCACAATCAAGAGCAGGAACTCCTGGCAGTGCCTTTCTCGCATTAATTGTTGATACCAATGTGAAGCCACAAACCAAGATTACGACTCCCCCTCCATCCGTTCTGCTCCCCTATTCAGTTGATACTGTAACCAACGTAGTAAAAAAACGTGTTAAACGTCTGGTAAGTATTGCAGGTGGCAGTGGCACCGGAGGTCAATGGACCATTGATTCCCTTCCAATGAATATGAGTACTATTAATGATACCATCTGGGTAGATAAAAAAGAAATGTGGACCATTATCAACACAACCAATGTGGCTCATCCTTTCCATATACACAAAGTACAATTTCAGGTAGCACGTTACACCGGATTTATTGGCACAGATAGTACCACCTTTGGCACTTATACATACCCGAATCTGCCCGCCTATATGATGGGATACAAAGATGACATACTGATCAGAGCAAATTCCACCATGACCTTTGTTGCAGCATTTGACAGTTTCCCTTCGATGATGATTGATAGCATGATGGCATTTATGTATCACTGCCATATTCTTACCCATGAAGATAACAGCATGATGCACCAGTTTATAGTGGTTGACTCCTTAACTTACCATGGTGGTGGCGGAATGGGTACAAACAAACTAACCAGCCGAAACTCGCTTACCCTATATCCAAACCCTGCAGGAGATATCATTTACCTGAAAGGTTCAAATATAGAAGCCGGTACTGTAAGAATCTCTGATTTACTTGGAAGAACGCTTAAGGAAGTTAAACTGAAGGCATTTGACGGAAGTACTTCTGTTTCCGTAGCTGACCTTCCAAGAGGAGTGGTATTTGTTGAATGGTCGTCAGGAGATAAACGATCTGTGCAGAAAATTATCCTGCACTAATATATTCAATACCCCTTTTAAAAGCCCGCTGTATATGTTTTCATATCAGCGGGCTTTTGTTTTAAGTAACCTGATAGGGGTTTTAATCCTGTAGCTTGTCTTTTCAGATTAATGAAACCATATAGCCAATGAGTAATCAGTTAAAGAACCTCCTCAGCACAGAGCAATACCAGCATCTATTTGATCATTTTAATGACGTTTATCCTTTTAGTCCGGCAGAATATGAAGCCTTATTTGCACAATTTTACCTGCGTAAGGTTAAAAAGGGAGAGCATATTTTTGAACAGGGCAGGGTTCCAACTTATGGAGGATATATTTTATATGGAGCAGTACGATATTACTGTGTAACAGAAAATGGAGATGATATTACCATTAACTTTTTGTTTGAAGGAGACTGTGTGAGTGACTGCCACAATGCGCTGCACCAATCACCTATTACCTACAATGCGGTAGCCATTGAAGATTGCACCTTAATATGCCTTCACAGAAACTCGTACGAAGAATTAATTAACTCTAGTCCCGCATTTGCCAATTTTTATATTGTAAAAAAAGAACTTCAAACCCGAGAACAAATTGACCGCCTGGTAAAAATCACAGGTGCCAGTGCTCAGGAACGATACGCTGAATTGCTGAACACCCGGCCAGAAGTGCTTCTCAGGGTGCCACAACGTTTTATTGCATCTTTCCTGGGGATCCATTCTCACTCTCTGAGCAGACTGAAAAAAGAATTTGTGCCCAATCTCTAAAAACGTAACATAGGTTACTTCTGATCAAATAAGCCTGTTGTTTTTTTGCAGCATTAAAAAACTCAGAAAAAGTAATCATGAAAAAATTATTAGCAATAGCATGTTTGGCTAGCATCGTGTATTATATCACCGGCTGCACCAACAATTCAAAAAGTAAAGCAGCCACAGCTTCACCAGCACCTTTAAGCAAAGATTCTTTAATTAAAAGAGGGGAATACCTTGTTACTATAGGAGGTTGTAATGATTGCCATACACCAAAAGTTTTTTCAGAAAAAGGAATGGGGCTTGATACCAAACGCATCCTTTCAGGACACCCACGTGAAGAAGTTTTACCGGAGTTTTTTAAAGATGGTGTTTCAAAAGGAATCATTCAATCAAATAACGGATTAACAGCATGGAAAGGTCCGTGGGGAACTTCTTTCGCAGCAAACATCACCCCTGATGGGGAATCAGGTATAGGCAACTGGACATTGGAACAATTTAAAACTTCATTGCGCGAGGGTAAGGCCAAAGGATTACCTGGTAGTAGAATGTTATTGCCCCCAATGCCATGGTTCAACTTTGCTGTGATGTCTGATACGGATATAGAATGTGTATTTGAATACCTGAAATCACTTCCTCCAGTTAAAAATCATGTTCCGGCACCAGTGGAGCCAAATGCTTAAGCCCCCATTTTCATAGTAACCAAATAGGCTAAAGGCCGTCCGGTTTCCGGGCGGCTTTTTTTATTTCACAGCCCCCATAACAGAAGAACAAAAGACAATTATAACAATCTTTTTGTAAACCATACTTGACATTTTGTAAATCATGATTATCTTTGCCTTATCATTTTATGCCTGATGATACCTGTATCTATAATCATGTGTTGCCTGGCAGTATTTGTACTGAATAATCATTTTAGCCCTATGATACCCTATTTAATATTACCCAATTATTTCAAATGGATCGGCCTGATCTTCATTACAGGAGGCTTTGTTCTTAATGGTTTAAATCAACCGGATATTAATAACCTGGCTTCCGGAGAAGGGTTATTGGTGCAGTTGCTTATACTATGCGGTTTGTTATTATTTACAGGATCCAAACAAAAAACGGAAGACGAACTGGTAAAACATTACAGGCTTGTTTCATTGCAATGGGCTGTACTTATTTTTATCACAGCAAGGGCATCTTTTAAAGTGATTGCCTGGCAGCAGGGCGATTCAACTCTTGAAACGGATTTTGGTGTGAATTTTCTTCTGGAGGTTTATGTCATCCTGTTTTATTACCTGATTTATGTAAAGGATAAGCTTAGCCAACTTTTTAGCGCAAACGACAAATCAGAATGAAAAATGTAATAAAAGTAGAGCGGGCCAAAAGAAATATCACACAGGAGGAGTTGGCTAAACAGGTAGAGGTTTCCAGACAAACCATTAATGCCATTGAAACAGGCAAGTTTGTGCCATCCACTGTACTTGCGCTTAAGCTCTCCAGGTATTTTAAAATCACTGTAAATGAAATTTTCGAACTGGAAAAAAAAGATTGATATGAAAAAAAGTTTAACATCACTTTTGGTTCTTATGGCTTGTAGCATCCTTGCAGGCGCACAAACCCGCTGGGAAACCGAGATTCAAAAAAACGTGTTGGATTATTATAACAGCGGTAAGTTCTCAAATATTTATGCTTTGCTAAACGAGGAGTTCAGGAGGCAGAGCAGCGAAGATCAGCTAACCGGGTTTCTTGAGTTTAACCTGATGTTTTATTTCGGGAAAATTAAATCTGCAGAATACGTGCGCAAGGAAAATCACGCAGCAGTTTACCTTACGCGGTTCGAAAAAGGAATCCTTGAAATGTATTTAACATTAGATGCAGATAGCAAAATTGCAGGCATTAGGTTTCTGCCGCCTAAACCACCAGCGGTTAAAAAGGATACCACCAAAGTCATACTCTCCAATAATAAATTGCTAACCCATACTGATAGTATAGTAGATCAGGTAGTAAAAAATTATTTGAGTGAACACAAGTATATAGGTTATAGTATCAGTTTATACAAGGCAGGTAAAACAACCTATTATGGGTATGGAGAAAAGCAGAAAAACAAAAATCAGATTCCCGATGAGGAGACCATTTTTGAAATCGGTTCTGTGACTAAAACCTTTACTGCACTTTTGCTTGCCCAGGCCATACAATCTGGATTGGCAGGTGCCGATGATGATATCCGCAAATACCTGAACGCAAGTTTTCCTAACCTTGAGTTAAACGGAAAACCTATTACCTTAAAACAACTGGCAAACCATACTTCGGGTATACCGCGCCTGCCCGGGGATCTGGAAAACCAACCCGACTACACCCCTACTGATCCATATAAAAATTACAGCAAAAAAATGTTGCTGGATTTCCTGAGACAATTTAAACCTGAAAGAGAACCTGGCAAAGTTGCGGAGTATTCCAATTTAGGTATAGCCGTTTTAGGTATGCTGCTGGAAAATATATATAAGAAAAGTTATGCCCAGTTGATAGCGGAACATATTACCACACCAAATCAAATGAAAAGCACATTCATTAACATTCCTGAAAGTGAATTAAAGCGTGTAGCACTTGGATATGATGAAAATGGCCACTATGCACCTGCCTGGCACCTTGGAGATATAGCCCCGGCCGGTGGCATTTCGTCAACAGCAAAAGATATGATGGTGTATATGCAAGCCAATATGGAAGAAAAATCACCAGCCTATAAACTGGTTCATCAGGTTACCTTTAGCGAGAACGAAAAGCAGCAAACAGCGTATGCATGGGTAGTTACCTCACTAAAAAATGGAACCCAATTAATCTGGCACAACGGACAAACAGCCGGAGCCAGCAGTTTCTGCGGTTATATCCCCGAAACCGGCACCATCCTGGTTCTCCTAAGCAATATGGCCGGTGGCGCTGATGAACTCGCCATTCAACTCCTGAAAGCACTGGAATAATCATTCTCTATTTATTATCCCCATTACACCAACAGGCAAAACGTGCGGAAGAGTTAATGTGTTCATGTGCTGATGTGTTGAAGTATTAAGGTGTTACTTATGAAATGTTGAGTATTAACTCCGAACCTCTCAACAACACACCAAACACAGTGCACTGAGCACTAATCACTAATACCCAATGACAAGTGACCTATAACCAGTGACCAATGCCCAATGCCCAATGACTAATGCCTAATGACCAATACCCAACCTATCAACACCATATCCACATTTCCGTTTGATGAGTTGAAAAGCTTGAAAAATAAGGCGTTCTGATGTGCATAAAGTGGGCATAACTGCAAGGAGCCTTGCTGTAAATTGCTCCAAGAAATTTAAAAAATCAACATGCTTACCAGAGTTATTGTACTGAATTCCAAAGTGTATGGAAAAGCAGAAATAAGACTTGACGATTGTGATAGTTTGCAACTTGTAGGACCAAACAACATTGGAAAAAGTACCCTTATTTATGCCCTTAATTTTTTGTTTATCATTGATGGACAAAAGATGAGCTTTAGCGGAAACCGTAAAGGCGATAAAGAAACCATCCACCACTACTTTCCCAATCATAACCAGAGCTTTATTGTATTTGAGGTATTTAAAAAATCTTATTACTCCATTATTGTAAAAAGAGATAGTGAGAGTAACCTCGAATATTACCGTTTCGACAGCGAATACAAGGAGGAATATTTTGTTGATGAGGATAAACGGTTGTTGAAATTTGAGGAAGTAAAAGAACGCATCACTTCATCAGGATTATCCCTGGAGCAATTCAGGGACAAGCGCGATGTATTTCAATTTGTTTATCAGCGTGGTAAAAGAAACAATGCCGTGGTATGGTTAGATGACAGCGTAAGGAGTGAAGGCATCAGCAATAACTTTTCCCGCATTTACCGCTACCTTATCAATACCAAACTCATCACCAATAAGAACCTGAAAGAAGCACTTATTGTTGCTGATAACAGGGAAAATGAGACCCTTAACTTCTCTCAGAAGAACAAAAAAGACATCAATGACCTGAAGCGGATTAACAACGAAATCCGCAACCTGAAATCGGTTAAAAACGAGTTCGATGAGTTTCGCGAACTGGTAAGTCAGTACAATGCCAAATCACATATCATCAGCGAACTTTACCATGGCTTTAATAAAAACTATGCGCATACCATGCCGGAGTTGCAGGTGCAGTTGCATGAAAAAGATAAAGCCATTGGTCGCCTGAATCTGGAAATGAATGAGGAACTCATTCCACAAAAAGCTGATTTGGACAGAAAAATCGGGGGTAAAGAAGCAGAGGTAAACTCCAGAACCCAGTTATTGCATGAGAAAGAAAATGAAATACGTGTAATAGATGCTTATGAGCCGGTAAAATTTCTGAACGAACAACTGGCTAACCTTGATCAGGATCGGAAGGCAATTGAAAGCCGTATTACTATGGCAGAAATGCAGCGCCTCAACAGCCAGCAGATAGAAAATAAGATTGTAAATATTACCAGCCAGATCGAGCGTACTCAGATGCAGGTTAAAAATTACAGCAACCTGCTGATCAATAAAATTTCAGGCTCGGTGCAAAACCGTAAACTGTTAAACTCCATTCTTAGCGAGCAGGTAAGCAGCTTACCGGGAGATCAGGTACTCAAACAAATTCATAAGATCACTGAAACCCTCAATATTTTTGACGGACAAATTGATATCTCCAAAAATATTGAAATAAAAGACTTCAAAAATGTAGACCAGCTGAAAGAAGAACTGGGAGCATTAAAAGAAGAAAAGGTGCAGCAAGAGGCATTGCTTAAGGTAGTAAAAGACATGGAAGCCTCGCAGGAGCAACTGCATAAAATTGAGCATCAAATTGAAGAGATTAAACATAAACTGGCCAGAATTAAACTAAAACCTACCCTTGTAAAATCGCTTGACAAACTGAAAGGTGAAATCAACGACTTTATGGCGGATAAGGAAAAATTTGAAGCTGAGCAAAAACAAATTGCTAAAACCATAGCCCGCAAAAGCAATGAACTTCGCGACCTCCTGGATGAAAAGCAAAAACGCCAGGAAAGGATCAACAGGTTGATTGAGATGAAACATGAAATTGACGAGTTGGGATTAGCTGGTGAAGAATTTGAAACCAATGAGAGCCTTGATCAGTTATATAATAAGATTAAACTAAACTGGCAGGATCGCATCACCATTAAATCAAATAAAGATCACCTGTTTGAAAAACTGCGCGATAAGCTTCAAAGTACTTTTGCAGATGAGAACGACTTCATTAAATATGTGGAAGAGGAAGTAGCGCTGGTGGAGGATAAGGAACGCAGTATTCAATCCTTGTTGGAAAGTATCTCCACCCAGTTTGCCAATCCTGCCTATACCCTGCTTAAACGTTACGAGGAGTTTAAAGAGTTTATTTACAATAAATTTAACAGCAAACTTACCCAAACCAGAATTTCGGATATCGAATCGTTAACGATTGAACTGATAGACAACAAACGCCTGGTTGAAGAGGTGCGTAAAATAAGCCAGATCCAACAGATTACCGGTCAGCTGATGTTTGAATTTGATAACAGCGACAGTTTAAAGGTACTCGACCATTATCTGGAAACAGGAACCAAAATTGAGTTCGATGATTTATTTGATATAACCCTTCACCTGAGCAGAAAAGGAAGCACCAAACAGGTGGACCTGAGCCAGCAGATTGAAAGTGACGGTACGGATAAAATGATTCGTTTGGTGATTGTAATGAACATTATTAACCGCCTTGCTCTGGCCGACCACGAAAACCGCATAGCCCTCTTTATTGATGAGGTGGCTACCATTGACAAACAAAATCGTCCTGAACTGGTGCGTTTCTGCAAAGACCATTTCTTTATCCCGATTTTTGCCGCTCCTGATGCGGTTCCCGGATTTGGTAAATATTATTTCATCTTCAGAAGTTCTGGCAAAATTAATATCAACGAAAAAACCAATGCCGCCTATGGTGAAGTGTTGGATAAAAATTTAAAACTGGAAGTATAATTCAAACTGCATGATTAAGTTTTTAAACAACATTATTGGTTAACAAATGAGAACAGAACCACGTACCATATTAAACTTCCTCTCTACCTACTACGATATTGTCAAAGACCTTTTTGACATTCAAATGAAGGATGGATTAATAAAGAAGGAAGTACTGAACCACACGCTGGCTCAATATGAAAGTGATATCCTTAACAAACTGATTGAGTATAAATTTCTGAAAAAAATATCGGAAGACTACGAAATCCGTCCGGTATACTTTAAGTTTTTTGAATTTATATTAAGTGAGTTTAAGCCCCTACTGCCTGAAACCATTGAAAAATATGAGCACTCCATTACAAGTTTGTTCAAAAAAATCAAGGAAGGCATTAGTAAAGACCGCAATATCTTATTGCAACGTATTACCGATCTGAATAATGAAGTAAGAGATTTTACTGATGCGGTAGAGAAAAATACCATTCGGTTGATTAGCGAAACAAAAGAGCTCAAATCAAACGTAGATAAAATTGATTACCGGGAAAAAGTGCGTAAAGCCAGTTTCTGGATTGATTATTATATCAGGCCACTAAATACCATTCTTGATGTGAGCCATTCGCAATCCATTACAAACAGGTTACTCGATATTTCACATTATATCAATATCAGGCGACTGAATTTTGATGATGAAATGGCCCGTCAGCAGTTTGAGAAATTATATACATTCCTTGTTCAAACCAATGACGATTTATTAAGGCAATCAAAAATCCTTACCAATGAGTTATTGCCTCTGATTGAACGTATACGCAGTGAATCTTTGATTTTAACAGGCTGGATAGAGTTTCTTAAAAATCCCGATAAATCAGAGGTTCCTTTTGTTACCAAAGCCTACCGCATGTATCCGCAGAGCAACAATCCATACCACAATGCGCTTGAGTACGTGGAGCAGTTTATGCAGAATGATGATATCTATCTGAAAGAAACAGATGATTCAGCCAGCGATAAATGGATTTTTAACAAGGAGTTTTATCTTGATAAACTGAAGAAAGAACTACCCCAACCAAGCTTCTTTGAATGGGCGGGTAAAACCCTGCGCAGCGAATATAAAATGGTGGAAACAGAAAAATTCTTCTCCCTCTCTACCCTTCTGTTTGAAGACGATGTGGAGCTGGAATTTGACCCAAAAACAGACCGGCAGGTGATCAGAACCACAGAAATGAATTTACGAGTACCAAAAATTAAAATAAAACGACATGGATTATCCTAGATACCACAAAGATATTGTAGGCGATTTGCTTGATGGAAAGTTTGTACTGGCAACCGATGCCAAATTTGTTGAGCTAAAAAACAATGCCGATTTCTATGGCAAGTTCTTTAAAGAAAGTTTTGATTACTACCTTGTAATTAAAACCGAATATGCTTTTGTAATAAGTGAAGAAACAATGGAAATGCTGAGTCGTGATATTTGTGTGTTTCTTGGCGTTTTATGTTACGAACTGGATAAAGAAGGCAAAAACTTTCTTGATGAAATTCAATATGCAGAGTTTGATCAGGAGATGATTGATAACCTCTTTGAAAACTCATCATATATTGACCTTATCCAAAACAATAACCAACTTAAAAACAGCGATAACAGAAAACAATTTTTAGGAACCCTTAACCGAAGAAATATTATTGACCGTAACAGTGATAAAAAATTCACCTTTACACCGGCATACCGCGAGTTTATGGAGTTTGCCAAGAACTTCGCCAAAGGCCGCCTGAATCAGAACACGCCTGAAGAAGTTGAATAGAGCTATGGGCATTAGTCATTTGTCATTGGACACTAGGCATTTGTTATTGGGTATTTGTCATTGCCTGTCCCGCAAGGCGGGAGGCACTGGACATTGGACACTAGGAATTTGTCACTTGTCATTGGGTATTGCGTGTCCTGCAAGGCGGGAGTCATAGGTTGCAGTTTGTCATCAAATTCAGAACTTAACAATTTAAAACCCTAACTTCTAAACAACTAACCTCCTATATATCCCAGATATAGGTTGACCACAAAAGTCAATTTATATCAGCGATGTACATGATGACGTAAACTAATTAAAAACCGGTCAACACTATTCAGGGAAGTTCAAAATCCCAACTTAAAACTTAACACTCAAAACTCCTCAACTTCGAACTTCCCAACTTCGAACTCTCGAACTATAATTCATACCTTCAACCTCTCGTCATCGTCAAACTGTTTCCATAGGTAAAATGTTTTGGTAAGTTCAATATATGCAGCTGTGGGTTCGCCCTGATCGTTGTATATAGTAAATTGTTTTTCGTTTAGGCCCGTATTCTTTTTCCCAAATCTCATTATCACCCTGTTTGCAGGTTTTGAAACTTTGCCGTGAACAAATATTTTAGTTTGCATAAACAATCCATTACCGCTAACTAATTGTGCAAACAAATTTCCTTCAGCAACAGGAAGAATTACCCAGCAGGAGCCATTTTCATTCAATAGCTTTACAACAACTTCAATAAATTCAGTAAATGATAAATCCTGATCGTGTCTGGCTTTGCTCCGTTGTAAATCGTCAATACTTAAATTGTTGTTTGCTTGATAATAAGGAGGGTTACTGATAATAATATCGTACGTTTTCGAGGTTTGCAAAGCATAATCCTGAATGCGTTGATGAAATAATGATATCCTTCCAGCCCAGGAGGATGAAGCAATATTTTGCCTGGCTTCTTCAACTGCTGCATCATCAAGTTCCACCGCATCAATAAAAGCAGTACTCTTTTGAGCTGCCATTAAAGAGAGTAAACCGGTACCACAACCTATATCCAGAATAGTTTCTGCTGATTCAAGTTCACAAAAACAACCAAGTAAAACACTGTCGGTTCCTACTTTCATGGCCGACTTTTCCTGCCTTATATCGAATTTTTTAAACCGGAACAACATTAAAAAGCCCGATCTATTGGTTCAAAGTCTACAAACTCTACATGAGGAGCCAGGTAGTTTTCTTTCACAGGTTCCTCTTTCATTAAGTCGGTACTCAGGTATTTTTTATTGCTATCGCAAAATATGGTAACCACAGTAGCATCCGAACCATATTTGTTTTGAAGGTTTATTGCCCCTATCAGATTGGCACCTGATGAAATCCCTACAGCTAATCCCAATTGGGATGCAAGTTTTTGCGCCACCAAAATAGAATCCCCATCTGATGCATGCACCACCTCATCCAACTCGTTTAGTTTTACAATCTCCGGAATAAACTCATCGGATATGCCTTGTATTCTGTGGGCACCAACCTTATGCCCTACTGATAATGTTGGAGATTCAGCCGGTTCAAGCGGATGGATTTTAATAGAAGCATCTAATTTGCGCAGGAAATTTTTAACACCCATCACTGTTCCACCTGTACCCACACCTGCCACAAAAGCATCTGCTTTTAATCCGCAATTATCAAGCTGTTTCCAAATTTCCGGTCCGGTTGTTTTTTCATGTGCTTCGCAGTTAAATACATTGCTAAACTGATAGGGAAGAAAAATATTCGGATCCTCTTTTGCCAGTTTTTCAGAAAGTGCAATACTGCCAACAAAGCCCCCTTCTTCTTTACTGATTAAAACAACCTCGGCACCCAGACTTTTTATTATATCTATTCTCTCTTTGCTTAACCAGTTTGGCATAATAATTTTTACAGGATGCCCAAGTGCTTTACCAATAGACGAGAATGCTATTCCTGTATTGCCACTTGTAGCTTCAATGATGATATTTCCCGGTTTTATGGATCCGTTTTTATACGATTGCTCAAGAATGTACAAAGCCATGCGGTCTTTAATACTGCCCGTAAGGTTATAGTGTTCGCATTTTACAAATACCTCACGCTTTTCGCCCTTAAACTTATAGCTGATGCGCAACATGGGCGTATTACCAACCATACGCCATAAATACCGGAACTTATTGGCGAGTTCCGTAGAAAAATACTGATTATACCTGCTCATTTGAGGGCAAAACTAAGCCATAAATCAGAAAATCTGAAAAACAAACACCATTACATCCCCAACATATTATGGAATATCCCGGCAGGCATTTAATAACTTTCCTTCATTTTTTAGCTGAATTAACCATATTTGTGGCACTACATATAACTATAACATCAAATGAAAGCTTACGTATTTCCAGGACAGGGTTCTCAATTCTCAGGAATGGGTAAAGACCTTTACGACAATAATGCTCAGGCAAAAGAATTATTTGAGCAAGCCAATTCCATATTAGGATTTGCCATCACAGAAACCATGTTCTCAGGAACAGATGAAGAATTAAAACAAACCAGAGTAACACAACCTGCTATATTTTTGCACTCTGTAATTAAAGCAATAACCGCAGGCGATCAGTTTAAGCCTGATATGGTGGCAGGACATTCACTTGGTGAGTTCTCTGCATTGGTTGCCAATAAAACACTGCGTTTCGAAGATGCCCTTACATTGGTTTACAAACGTGCACTGGCTATGCAAAAAGCATGTGAGTTACAACCTTCTACCATGGCCGCTGTATTGGGATTGGAAGATGCCAAAGTAGAAGAGATTTGTGCCTCTGTTACGGATGAAGTGGTGGTGGCAGCTAATTACAATTGCCCCGGACAGTTGGTTATTTCAGGAAGCATTAACGGAGTAAATAAGGCTTGCGAAATGCTTAAAGCAGCTGGAGCCAAACGGGCACTGGTATTACCTGTTGGTGGAGCTTTTCATTCTCCTTTGATGGAACCTGCAAGGGTAGAACTGCAGGAGGCCATCATGGCTACCCCGTTCAACACTCCTGTATGCCCTGTTTACCAAAATGTTTCTGCGAAAGCCGAGCGCGATGTAGATACCATTAAACAAAACCTTATTGCCCAATTAACAGCCCCGGTAAAATGGACACAAAGTATTCAGGCCATGGTAACAGATGGTGCTGCCGAATTTATTGAATGTGGACCAGGAAATGTATTACAGGGTTTAGTAAAGAAAATCCACAAGGAAGCCATTACTGCTTCTCTATAAAATAAAAAACATTACACTTTAAAGGCTGTTCTGAACTCAGGCAGCCTTTATTTTTTGTTCCTGCTTATTGGCAGCCCTGAGCCATACTTCGGCTATACGCAGGCACAGTGGCATGGCTAAAAAGGCAAAACAAACAATAGCAAATATGGCTTGCTGAAAATCTGCCGTAAACCCATTAATAAAACCCAAACCTAACAGAAATAGCAGCACAGATAGTGTAGTTTCTTTGTTCATTGTTTAACTATTAACACTTCAAATTTGACATAAGGATATGTTCAAAATGTTAAGCAGGTTTTAAAAATGAGATAACTTAAATATAAGAGATTGTTAAGGGGGGTAAATAAAAATGCCGTGCATCGGGAAAGCACGGCATTTTTTATTCGATTAATAAAGAGAATATATTAATTCGTTTCTGTTTGTTTCTTTAAAGCAAGAAGAGAAAAATCTGTATCCACCCGTTTAATGGTATTGCTTAAATGACCAAGCCCTGTTATTTCCATTTCCACTACATCACCATCTTGCAACCATTGCGGGGTATAGCTTTTATCGTGCAACAAACCGGTTCCGTTTAATTCCAGAAAACACCCGGTTCCAACAGTTCCTGACCCTATCACATCACCTGGCAGAATATCTGCCCCATAAGCGCAACGCTCCAGTATTTCGGCAAAGGTCCAGTCCATATCGCCCATGTTTCCTTCGCTAACCAGTTTACCATTTACCCAGCATTTCATATTCAGGTTATAGTTGTTTCCGGTATGGCCCGGTTTAGCAGGCACCTTGTAGGCTTCCAGTTCGTCAGGCGTTACAAAGTATGGACCTATTACAGTAGAAAAATCTTTCCCTTTTGCAGGCCCAAGACTTAGCAGCATTTCTTCCATCTGAAGGGTACGCGCACTCATATCATTCATAATCATATAGCCGGCAATATATTGATCTGCTTCTGCAGCTTTAATATTGCGTCCCTTCTTCCCTACCACAATAGCACCTTCCAGTTCAAAATCAAGTTTTTGAAAATGATCGGGCATACAGGCTACCACTCCTGGTCCCTGAATGGCATTGTGGTTGGTAAAATAAAATATAGGAAACTGATCAAACTCCGGAATCATTGGTACACCGCGGTTTCTGCGGGCAGAAGCCACATGTTGCCTGAAAGCATAACCATCTCTGCACGATGTTGGTTGAGGTACCGGGGCTTCCAGGGTCACCTCTTTCTCGCTGATAAATGCAGGACTTACCTTTTTAGCCTTTATATCTGCATCAAGCTGTTTGGCCTTATTCATTGCAGCTTCACCTGCAAACAAAAATTCACGCATATTATCAGGCAATGAAGCATCCAGCAGTTGCAAATCTGCTATTTGTCCTTCATGATAAATACCTAACCTGGTTTTATTCTGATAAGTATAAGTAACTAATTTCATTTTAATATTTGTTGTTAAATGGGGCTATTTTTTATGTACTGCCAGTGTCTGTTACACCAGTTCTCATTACAGTTTTGGTAGTTTAATTTTATCGGGCACAATAATGACCTGCTGAAACTCGCTCAGCATTTTTTTATACATGGCGTGGGCTTCCAGCTTGTTTCTGTAGTCACCCACCCTTACTCTGAAATTTGGTTGCTGATAAATGAGGTATGCTTCCACATCAGGAAACAATTGCAAAAATTTGGTACGGGCTTCAATAGCGCCTTTTCTGTCGGAATGAGAAAAAATCTGTATGCGATACCCTTGTATTCCATCATTCAGTTTGTTTTCAATGATGTTTTTCTCAATCAGTGAATCAACTGAGGCATTACTGATTACCTCTGTATATTTCTGCTGGGCGGCAACGTTGTGTGCACCAGCCATAAGGATAAATAATGCTGCAATGGGATAAAAAATATTTCTATCTGTTAATTGCATGGGAGTTATTCCGCGTTTTCTGTACCTGCTATTTTAATACCTGATGAAGTTCCAATCTTAGAAGCACCGGCCTGTATCAGCTTCTCTGCAAATTCCCTGTCGCGTATACCACCGGCAGCTTTAATTTTTATTTTGGCCGGAAGGATTTTTCTCATTAAGGTAACTGCTTCAACAGTTGCTCCTGTTGGGGCATATCCGGTTGATGTTTTTACAAAATCAGCCTCACAGTCTATACAAATGCGGCAAGCCCTTTCAATTTCCTCCTCACTAAGATAAGCGGTTTCTATAATCACCTTGCACTGTTTATTCTGAAGGTGACAAGCCGTAATTACAGCCTGAATATCGTTTTGTACGGCTGCAAAATCACCTGCTTTAAATGCAGCAATATTCATCACCATATCAATTTCATCGGCACCGGAAATGATTGCTTTTTTTGTTTCCTCTACTTTTGCTGCTACGGTAGAATATCCCATAGGAAAACCTACCACCGTAACTATTCTTACCGGGGCCTTCTTTATTGTTTTTTTAGCCAGTTGCACATAATATGGAGGCACACATACCCCATAAAAATGATGTGCTACCGCTTCTTCACACAACGTAATAATATCCTGCTGATTACAATCCGGCCTCAGGATAGTGTGTTCGATATACGGTGCCAGTGATGTTGTTTCCATTATTTCCATAGCTAAATTATTCTCTTTTTATTAAGCCTCGTCTTTACCATGACAAGCTTTGTACTTTTTACCACTACCGCAAGGGCAAGGATCATTGCGTCCTATTTTAACCACGCCCTTTACCTGTTGCTGTTTAATGGTTTCCTGTGTATTGCCCGCTGCTGCCATAGCCGCTGCCCGTTGAGCCTCTGCTATTTCATCCGTACGGCTGGTTTGTAACCTTTCCTGTTTCCGCTGAACCTGTGCCTCCTGAACATTATTGGCATTTTCAACAGGAATAAATGCTTTAAACAGCATAGATAGTACATCCCTGTTTATTCTGCTCAACATGGCTTTAAAAAGGTTAAATGATTCCAGCTTATAAATAAGCAGCGGATCTTTTTGCTCGAACACCGCATTTTGTGCAGATTGTTTTAATTCATCCATCTCACGCAGATGTTCTTTCCACTCGTCATCAATAATCCAAAGGGTGGCGAATTTCTCAAATGTTTTGGTTAATTCCTTCCCATGTGTTTCGTATGCCTTTTTAAGGTTAACAGGTATTTGCATACCCCTGATACCATCAGTAAACGGCACTGCAATATTTTCTATCTGGCCTCCTCTGTTGGTATACAAATCATTAATTACCGGGAAGGCATCTTTTGCAATGGTTTCGTTTTTATGCAGATAATGTTTCAATAAATCTTCAAACAATATATCTGCCACCTGTTCGGTTTTGCCATTCATAAACTCCGCCTCACCAATAGCTGGCTCGTAGGCAAACAAGCGCAAACATTCGAACTTAAACTCCTGAAAATTCTTCTGATCCTGATAAATCTCCACTAACTCATGGCTCAGGTCGGCAAGCATATTGTTGATATCCAAACCCAGTTTATCGCCATATAATGCATTTCTGCGTTTGGTATAAATCACCTCACGTTGCGAGTTCATCACATCATCATACTCCAGCAAACGTTTACGTATACCGAAATTATTTTGCTCTACTTTACGCTGTGCACGCTCAATATTTTTGGTAATCATGGAGTGTTCGATATTCTCGCCCTCTTTCATTCCCAAACGATCCATGATGGATGAGATACGTTCACTTCCGAACAAACGCATCAGGTCATCTTCCAATGAAACATAAAACCTCGAAGATCCCGGATCACCCTGACGACCTGCACGACCACGCAACTGACGGTCAACCCGCCTCGACTCATGGCGCTCTGTACCAATAATGGCCAATCCTCCTGCTTCTTTTACTCCGGCACCAAGTTTAATATCCGTACCACGACCAGCCATATTGGTAGCAATGGTTACCGAACTTTTTTGTCCTGCCTCGGCCACAATATCTGCCTCACGCTGGTGTTGTTTTGCATTTAATACATTATGCCTGATTTTGCGCAAGGTCAACATCCTGCCAAGCAACTCTGATACTTCTACCGATGTGGTACCAACAAGCACCGGCCTTCCGGCTTCGGTTAACTTTACTATCTCATCTATTACCGCATTGTACTTTTCGCGTTTGGTTTTATAGATCACATCATTTTCATCCTTACGCAAAATAGCTCTGTTGGTAGGAATTACAATTACATCCAGCTTGTATATTTCCCAAAACTCTCCGGCTTCTGTCTCCGCTGTACCGGTCATACCGGCAAGCTTATGATACATACGGAAATAATTTTGAAGGGTAATGGTGGCATAAGTTTGGGTCGCAGCTTCCACCTTCACATTTTCTTTAGCTTCTATGGCCTGATGTAATCCATCGCTGTACCTTCTGCCTTCCAGCACACGGCCGGTTTGCTCGTCTACAATTTTAACTTTTGCATCCGCAATAATATACTCCACATCACGGTCGTAAAGGCAATAGGCTTTCAGCAATTGATTTACGGCATGAATCCGTTCTGATTTAATGGAGAAATCAAGCATCAACTGTTCTTTTCTTTTCAACTTCTCCTCTTCAGTGATGGTTAATTTTTCAATCTCTGCAATTTCACTTCCAACATCAGGAATAATAAAAAACTGCGGGTCTTCACCATTAGCAGTAATAAGCTCTACGCCCTTATCAGAAAGTTCTACGCTATTGTGTTTTTCATCAATTACAAAATACAAATCAGCATCTACCTTATGCATTTCTTTCGACTGATCCTGCATGAAGAAGTTTTCCGTTTTGTTAAGAATCCCGCGCATACCCTGCTCTCCCAGAAACTTAATTAACGCACTGTTTTTTGGTAAGCCGCGATAAGCCTGTAATAACTTAAAGCCACCTTCTTTTTCATTACCGGCTGTAATCAGTTTTTTTGCATCGGCCAATGCCGTATTTAAATATGTTTTTTGTGTATTAACCAGCTTTTCAATTCTGGGTTTCAAGGCATAAAACTGCTGATCATCTCCTTTAGGAACGGGACCTGAAATAATCAATGGCGTTCTGGCATCGTCAATCAATACGGAATCCACCTCATCCACCATGGCGTAGTGGTGTTTCCGCTGCACCAGTTCTGCAGTATCGCGGCTCATATTATCGCGGAGGTAATCAAAACCAAATTCATTATTGGTACCGTATATAATATCGGCCATGTAAGCACTTCTTCTTTCAGGAGAGTTGGGTTGATGATAGTCGATACAATCAACCTTTAATCCATGAAATTCAAACAGAGGTCCGTTCCACTCGCAATCCCTTCGTGCCAGGTAATCATTTACCGTAACAATATGAACACCTTGTCCGGAAAGTGCGTTGAGGTATGCCGGTAAAGTAGAAACGAGGGTTTTACCTTCACCGGTTGCCATTTCTGAAATTTTTCCCTGATGCAATACGATACCACCAATAAGCTGCACATCATAATGCACCATACTCCAGTTGATCATCGTACCAGCTGCTTCCCAGCTATTGCTCCAGATAGCTTTGTCGCCTTCAATACGCACCGGCTTTTTAGAGCGGATACTTAATTCCTTATCCAGTTCTGTTGCAGTAACAGAGAGTTCTTTATCCTCCGTGAGCCTGCGGGCTGTTTCTTTTACCACAGCAAATGCTTCCGGTAAAATTTCCATCAGCACCTTCTCCAACTCCTCGTCTCTTTGTTTCTGTAGTTTTTCTATTTCCTTATACAGGTCTTCCTTCTCATGAAGGTTTATATCAGGTACCTCTGTTTTAACTTTCAGAGCGGCAACCTCCGCGTCTATATCTGAGAGATAATCCTGTATTCTTTTTTTAAACTGAATCGTTTTACCACGTAAATCATCATTGCTGATTTGACGTAACTTATCAAATTCAATATTTATTTCTTTTACCAAAGGAAGAATATCCTTCAGGTCTCTTTCCGATTTACTTCCAAAAACTTTTGTAAGCGCTTTAAAAACTGTTCCTATCATTAAAATTAATCGCGTTAAGGGCCGTAAAAATAATACAATTTGCCAATAGCTTATGAGTGTTTTTTACACTCATAAATAAAGCCACTCATCTTTTTTTGCCAATTTGGCACGATTTTCATTAAAATTAAACTTTATTTTGAATCTATGAAACCACCAGTAAAAACCTTACTTTTTGTAATCGCCTCATTTTCTTTTGTGTATACACAAGCTCAAAACCCCAGGGTTAAATCCACTGGAAACAATCCCGGAGCAGCAAAAACCACCACATCGTCCAACAATGCAGCTCCTTCCTCCGAAAATGCTGCAAAAAGAGCTGATAGTAAAGAGCAGGTGGTATTAAATTTCAACTTCGCCCTTGGCATTCCTGACGGGGAGTTTAGAACGGTGAGTAATAACAACTGGGCCTATGGTTTTACCGGGTATATTGCCTACAATCCCTTTCACGATATACTTGATAATGATTATATCCGCCCTTTTTTATTGGGTTTGCAGCTGGAATATTTATGGTTCGATTCAAAATCAGATGATTATAATTTTGAAGATGCCTTTACCCGCTCTGTAGTAAATTCAAAGGTTTCAACAGGAGCATTTGCCATTGGCCTTGCCGGCCGGTCTGAATTTATTAGCAAAATAGCATACCCTTTTATTGAATACAATGCCGGTTTCCGTTTTTTTAGTGGCTCGCACGATATTACCTATACCCGCTCTGCAAAATCTGGTGTGAGTGGCAATCAGCAAAATGTAAATGAAAGTTTTTCCAAAAACCTTGAATCTGATGTAGTTGGTTATTACGGATGGGCTGCAGGTATAGGGGTAAACTGTAATAACTTGCGTATTGAATTTAAGCTGGCCTATCAATATGGGGGCCGGGCCCGTTATGTTGATCCTGAAACTGTTACATTTAATCAGGCTGATAATAGTGTTTCTTATTCCACCAAATCGTCTTCTACAGATATGTACATTCCTCAGATAGGTATTTCTACTACATTCTGATGCGTGCGTAACTGTTTTCGCCACCCCATATACAATACCCTCTTTACATCATACGTTTCTTATCCGACCTCTGATTTTAATTTTCAATTTGGTTAACGTAACGGCTTAAACCCGGGTGAATAAAGGCTTATAGAGCTATCAAAAAAAAACATTAAAAAAAGGCGAAACCACATACTTTTGTATTCAGTTATATAGATATATGAAGCTTACGGAAATACTTAGCAACAGCAAAGAGACCTTGTTCTCTATTGAAATACTTCCTCCTCTGAAAGGTAAGGATATCAAATCCCTGTATGAGGGAATTGATCCGTTGATGGAATTTAAACCGGCATTTATTGATGTAACTTATCATAGGGAAGAATATATTCTTCGTAAGCGCAAAGACGGAGGTTTTGATAAGGTGTATACCCGCAAACGACCTGGCACAGTAGCCATTTGCGCTGCTATAATGAACAGGTATAAGGTAGAAGCTGTTCCCCACCTGATTTGTGGCGGATTTAGCAAAGAGGAAACAGAGAACGCTTTGATTGATCTAAATTTTCTTGGTATTCAGAATGTGCTTGCCTTACGTGGTGATGGAATTAAGAACGAGCCCAATTTTATACCGGAGCCTGATGGCAACAAAAATTCACAGGAATTACTCGAACAGGTAATGAATATGAACAAGGGCCGTTATCTGGACGAAGAACTGGAAAATGCCACCCCAACTAACTTTTGTATTGGTGTAGCCGGTTATCCAGAAAAACATTTTGAGGCACCAAATATGATGAGTGATTTGAAATGGCTTAAGGCCAAGGTGGATAATGGGGCCAATTATATTGTAACCCAAATGTTTTTTAACAACAGGAAATTTACTGAGTTTGTAGAGAAATGCCGCGAAATGGGCATCACCATACCTATTATTCCAGGACTGAAGCCTTTAACCACTAAAAAACAACTAACTATTTTGCCTAAAATATTTCATATTGATATTCCGGAAGAACTGGTGGAAGCTGTAGAAAAATGTAAGGATGATAAAGCCGTAAAACAGGCCGGTATTGAATGGTGCATTCAGCAATCAAAAGAGTTAAAACAGGCCGGTGTTCCTGTTCTACATTATTATACGATGGGATTAAGCGAAACAACCAAAGCCATTGCATCCAAAGTGTTTTAAGAGCCCATAAAGAACATATACTATAAAATAAAAAGCCCTGCATGAGGGCTTTTTATTTTTACTTTTTCTTCTTCAGCTTATCCTTAAATACTTTCTGAAATTTTTCCACTTTGGGTTTAATCACAAACTGGCAATAAGGCTGATCTCCATTGAGGTTATAATAATCCTGATGATAATCCTCCGCCACATAAAACTCAGAAAACGGAGTAATTTCGGTTACTATTTTATCGGTGAATGCTCCTGATCCGTCAAGTTCCTTTTTATATTTTTCGGCCAGTTCCTTTTGTTCATTATTTAAATAAAAAATGGCAGACCGGTATTGTGTTCCTGCATCATTACCCTGCCTGTTGAGTGTGGTAGGATCATGGCTGCTCCAAAATGCCTGCAGCAAATCGCTGTAAGAGATTTTGGCTGGATCAAAAATAATACGGCATACCTCTGCATGGCCCGTTTTTCCATAACTTACTTCCCGGTAGGTAGGATTTTTCACATCTCCTCCACTGTATCCGGATGTAACACTTATTACACCTTCCAGTTCAAGAAAAACGGCTTCTACACACCAAAAGCAGCCTGCACCAAATATGGCGGTATCGTTTCCTTTATTTACAGTTTCAATTGTTTGCATATATTGAGGTATGGCCGCAGCAGGTACCGTTTTTACATCAGCCCTGCTGCATCCGGTTATTGAAAGATAAAACACAAAAGAACCTAAAAAGTTGCTCATTATTGATTTCATGGTTTATTAAATTTACTCCATTGATGTGAATGTATGAGCATATACGCTTAAAATTGCATAATAGTTTTCAGATATTTGCCTTTTATGAGATTATTAATCCTGGCATTCTTTTTCTCTTCTTCGCTACTGGCACAGCCATTACCCGAAGGCCTCACCACTATTGAAGGGAAAGCAGTGCCTGCATCCGTTTTTAACAAACACAAGGCCGTTGTTTTTATCTTTATTTCTCCTGAATGCCCGCTCTGTCAAAGTTATTCGCTTACACTTAAACAGCTTTACAGCACCTATAAGAAAAATGGAGTAGCATTTATTGGCATTATTCCCGGAAACGACTTTACACCTGCTCAGGTTAAAGAATACCAAACAACATATGGAATTCCCTTTCCTTTGTATTACGACAACCAGCTAAAATTTGTCCATTTCTTTCAGGCATCAGTAACTCCGGAAGTTTTTTTAATCAATCAAACAGGCAAATTGCTTTACAGCGGTCGTATAGACAATTGGGCATATGAGGTAAGCAGGAAACGAAAGGTAATAACAGATCACAACCTCAGAGATGCCATTGTTGCATTTACCGAAAACAAGGGTTTAAAGATTACAAAAACCAAGGCCATCGGATGTTTTATAGAGTAAAACGGTTAATCATAATTGGTTTGGCCTTTACCGGTTTATACTCCTGCAGCAACCAAACCGGCAGGTTAACCGGTGAGTCTATTACTTTTTCAGAACATATTGCCTTGGTAATTCATCAAAACTGCACCAAATGCCATATGCCCGGAGAGGCCGGCCCTTTTAACCTTATAACCTATGATGATATTGCCAAAAGGGGCAAACTTATTAAATATTTGGTGAAGGAAAGGATAATGCCACCCTGGCCTGCCGATGCTTCTTACAGCCATTTTGCCAACGAAATGGTATTGAGTAATGAGCAAATTAAACTTATTGAAGACTGGGTTGATAACGGTATGCCGGTTGGCGACAGTACACTTACCTATGCCTTACCGGATATTAAAAAACTATTGAATATAGGAACACCCGATATGGTGGTGAAGCTTCCAAACATTAAGATTCAGGGAAATAACCAGGATTTATTCCTTGTAATGAAAATCCCTTTTGAATTACCTGCTGATACATTTGTAAGGGCCATTGAATTTGTGCCAGGAAACAAAAAACTGGTTCACCATGTAAATGGGCATCTTATACAGTATGAAGATGGCAAAAAGAGCGGGATTTTTGACGGGAACTATTTTATCAATCAGGACCAGGCAAACAGCCAGTATATTCATAAGCAATTGGGAATGCTTAATGATGACGGATCATATGCTCCAATGACACCCAGTGTGAGTAACTATCTTCCGGGAGCCTTATTTAGTTTTTACCCTAAAGAAATCGGAGGGTATACCTTAAAAAAGAAAAATGCATTTTACCTCAACGACATGCACTATGGTCCGTCACCGGTTGATGCCATTGACTCTTCCTATTTTAAAATATATTTTGGTTCAACCCCGCCCGTGCGTCCCGTTGGAGAATTTCAAATGGGTAGCCTTGGTATTACTCCTGTTGAACCTCAACTGATTGTACCTGCAGGACAAAAAAAGACATTTCATATTAAAGCCACCATTCCTGAAGACATATCACTTATTACCATTGTGCCACATATGCACCTGATAGGTAAAAAATACCTGGCTTATGCAGTAAAACCAAGTGGAGACACGATACCGCTTATCCGTATTAATAACTGGGATTTCAGGTGGCAATATTTTTATCAGCTAAAAAAACTGCTTCATATCCCAAGAGGAACCACCATTTATGTGGAAGGTGAATATGACAATACAGCAGACAATCCTAATAATCCTTTTTCACCACCACAGGAAATAAGGGAACGAAATGGAAGCATGAAAACAACAGACGAAATGTTTCAACTGATTATTACTTACGTTCCATACCAAAAGGGTGATGAAAACTTTAGTCTGGAAAACGCCAAACCCTGATTAACCCTGCTTTCTGTGAATAACTCCGGCAACAGCCTGAGCAGTGGGCATAATGGTTAACTCATTAATATTTACATGCGCTGGCCTTGATAGCACAAAACTAATGGCCTCTGCAATATCAGATGCCACGAGGTTGTCAAATCCTTCATACACCTTTTTGGCCCTTTCCACATCCCCATGAAAACGAACTATACTAAACTCCGTTTCTACGGCACCCGGGTTAATGGCTGTAACTTTAATAGGGTATTTTACCAGATCAATCCTCATGGCTTTATTCAGGGCATCAACCGCATGTTTGGTTGCACAATACACGTTTCCGTTAGCATATACTTCTTTGCCGGCTATGGAGCTGATATTAATGATATGCCCGCTTCCTTTCTTAATCATAAATGGCAAAATAGTTCTGGTAACATACAATAAGCCTTTCACGTTGGTATCTATCATGATATCCCAATCGTCCATATCCCCATCTTCAATTGATGAAAGGCCGCTGGCAAGTCCGGCATTATTAACAAGTACATCTATGGATTGCCATGGTTCCGGTAAAGCCTCGAGCACTTCCTTTACCTTATTTCTGTCTCTCACATCAAGAGCCAGAGAAAGGCAACTGCTATTAAACCGGCTTTTCAGCTCATCTGCCAGATCGTTAATCCGTTCTGTTCTGCGGGCGGCAAGTATCAGATCATACCCCTCTGAGGCAAGCTGACGTGCGGTAGCCTCACCAAGTCCGGCCGAAGCTCCTGTTATAAAGGCAATTCTCCTGGTCATTTTTTATTTTCATTAAACGTTGTAAAAATATAACCACAACCTTAATTTTACACTATGAATTATACCATCGAAAAAAATGAGCATTACTCTTTGATCAAAACTGATTTGAATGTAATGAATAAGGAAACCTGCAATAAGTTGCGTGAAAAGGTATTGCACGAGGTGGCCAGCAATAGCAAATACGTTATTGTAAATATTGACGGGGTAACAGAGTGTAATGCAGATGGAACCCGCGAGCTTATACAACTGGCACTCGATCTCAGGAATAATAATGGGATGCTCATTCTTACCCATGCCGATGACCAGTTTTCCCGCCTGTTTAACAAGGCCGATATTACCTTTATACCCACTGATATAGAAGCCATCGACTTTGTATTTATGGATCAGCTGGAGAAACAATTTCTGAATATGGGCGATGACCTGAATGATGCATGAGTGCTGAATTAACCATTTTAGGAAGCAGTTCAGCCACGCCTACCCCAAACAGGTTTCCCTCTGCCCAATACCTTAATTTTCTGGATCACCATATTCTGATTGATTGTGGTGAAGGCACCCAGATGCAACTAAGCAAATACAAACTCAAAAAATCCAGAATAGAATATATTTTCATCAGCCACGTGCATGGAGATCATATACTTGGTTTGCCAGGTTTAATATTCTCCATGAATCTGATGAACCGAAGTTTACCACTTCACATTTTTGCCCCGAAAGAACTGTTTGAGTTGCTTGATTTGTATATTAAACACAGCGAGGCACGCATGAAGTTTGATATTATCCGTCATGTAACCAACCACCTGAAAACAGAAGTTATTTTTGAAGACACCATGCTCCGTGTTACTTCATTTCCTTTGTACCACAGGGTACCAACCACGGGATTTTTATTTGAAGAACAATTTCGCCTGAAAAAAATAAATGTGACCGCTTGCGAAAAAAATCATATCCCATTTACTTTTTACAATGAACTGAAAAAGGGTAAAGATTATATGAGTGCAGATGGACAAACCATTATCGCCAACGATCTTTTAACTTTTGAAACCGGAGAAACCATGCAATATGCATACTGCTCCGATACTTCATACAATGAAAATGTTGCCAGGCAGGTGGAAGGGGTTCAGCTTTTATACCATGAGGCTACGTTTGCGCACGATAAGCTCGACAGGGCCACAGAAACCATGCATACCACTGCATTGCAGGCAGGTAAAATAGCCCAACTGGCAGGGGTAAAAAAATTGCTTATCGGCCATTTTTCCTCCCGTTATGATGATCTCAATGTATTATTAACTGAAGCACAGAAAGAATTTGAGCATACAGAACTTGCCATTGAAGGCAGTAAATTTATTCTCTATTAGATCTGCTCAGGTATGAAACAACATACCTTCTTTTAAGGAGTATGATGAACTGATTAATTTTTTTATCCCATAAGTGTCGAGCACATATTTTATCATAATGGCTGATACTACGATCATTTCTACCCTGAACTGAACCATACCACCTGCATTTTCACGCTCCTCTTTACCGGAATGAATCATTAAATCATGAAATAAATCAAAATCTGCAATGTGCACCAAACTCGCATTGGGTGTTATTATTTCAGGTGTTTTGCGGAAGTGAATAGCCAATACATCATGAAGGGTTTCAAAAGATCCGGCTGAGCCTACCAATACTTGTGGCTTGTATAAAGCAACAGCCTGATGGAGGGGTTCCAGCATTTCATGAAGATAACTTTTAAGCATCGTCATTTCATTTGGCAAAATAGGTTCGTGCCTGTGATACCTTTCTATCAGCCGGGCGGCCCCAAGGCGAAAACTCTGCTTCCATAATATATCCGACTTTTTTCCGATGATAAACTCAACACTTCCTCCACCAATATCCATTACCAAAACCGGCTCATCAGGCAAATGAAAAGAATTGGATATTCCTAGGTAAATCAGCTCAGCCTCCTTGTCTCCAGATATGGCCTCAATATGAATTCTATAATCTTCAAGTGCTTTTTTAATAAACAATTGTCCGTTTGCTGCATCTCTTATGGCAGAAGTTCCAAAAGCTGTTACCTCCTGCACCCCATAAGTATCCAATAACTGGCGGAACTCTTTCAATGCACTCATTCCACGGTTAAATGCGGCATTACTGATTACACCTGAATTAATGCCCCCCTCACCTATTTTTACCGCAACTTGTACCTTGGCTATTTCCTTCAAACAACCGGATACCACCTCCGCTATTAGCAGGTGAAATGTGTTAGTTCCCAAATCAATAATGGCACGCATCGTTACTTTCCTGTTGAAACCTTAAAGATAATCAATTTCCATTTTATCAGGGCATTTCAGGTAGGGTAATTCCTTTTCATAAAAACATTTTCAAACCGATTTACCTATCTTAGCCACATAATTCTTACTGAATGAAATTGATTTCACTGGTTGCATTTGGAGGTGCCCTTGGCTCTGTTTTCAGGTATATGGTATCCCTGTGGCTAAAACCTGCTTTTGCACATCTGTTTCCGTGGAACACCTTTGTGGTTAATTTATTGGGTTGCGCCCTTATCGGGGCTTGTATTGCCTGGTTTAGCACCCAAAAAAATCCGGATATACAGCTTTTTATTACCGTAGGTATTTTAGGTGGATTCACCACTTTCTCGGGCTTTGGTTTGGAATTATTTTCAATGGTAAAAGCTAAAGCATACTTACCGGCTGCTTTTTATGTATTGGGTTCAAATATTGGTGGTTTATTGGCCGTTTATTCCGGTTATAACCTCATCAACCATATCAGATGATAAAAGGATTAGTACTCAAATCAACCGGTAGCTGGTATCAGGTAAAAACAGATCAAGGCATTGTATCCTGCAGGATAAAGGGAAAATTCCGGCTTGAGGGAGTGAAACACACAAACCCTGTTACAGTTGGCGACAAGGTTCACATTCAAATGGAAGATAACCAGGATACAGGTATCATCGTATCCATTGAGCCACGAACAAACTATATTATTCGCAAAGCCAGCAACCTTTCCAAACAAACCCATATTATTGCCAGCAATCTTGATCAGGCCATTCTGGTTGCTACAATAGCTTTCCCGCAAACCTCACTTGGTTTTATCGACCGATTTTTGGTTACAGCAGAAGCTTACCATATTCCGGCTATTTTGGTTTTAAACAAGGTAGATTTATGCCACCATGGTCTTGAAGAAATACTGGAAGATACTATAGACCTTTACCAGAACAAGGTTGGTTACCCTTGTTTAAAAACTTCAGCCAACACAGGTGAAGGAATAGATACTTTAAAAGGCCTGCTTAAGGATAAAACTTCTCTTCTTAGCGGGCATTCTGGTGTTGGCAAATCATCTTTACTGAATATGATTGAGCCTTCGTTGCAGCTAAAAACAAAGGAAATCTCAGCTCACCACATGAAGGGTCAGCACACTACTACGTTTGCAGAAATGCATCCGCTTTCGTTTGGAGGGTATATTATTGATACTCCCGGAATAAGGGAGTTTGGTATTATTGATATCAAAGATGCAGAACTTTCTCATTATTTCAGGGAAATGAATCCCCTCATTGGGAGTTGCCGGTTTAATAATTGTGAACACAAAGGCGAACCAGGTTGTGCCATTTTAAAGGCCGTAGACAATGGTACCATATCAGCCGAAAGATACCAAAGCTACCTGAGCATATTAGCCAACGAAGACCTTTACGCATAAAAGATGAGAGTAGTTCTGCAACGCGTTACCGGTGCCTCCGTTTCTATTAGTGGGGAGTTGCATTCGTCAATTAACGATGGAATGCTTATGCTGGTCGGTATTGAATCTGAAGACACATATTCTGATCTGGAATGGTTAAGTAATAAAGTCACCAATCTGAGGATTTTTAATGATAACAACGGGGTGATGAATCTCTCTGTAAAAGATACAGAAGGAGAAATTTTAGTCGTGAGCCAATTTACCCTCCATGCCAGCACTAAAAAAGGAAACAGGCCTTCTTATATAAAAGCAGCCCGTCCGGAAACCGCCATTCCACTTTACAACAGCTTTATTCTATTACTTGAAAAAGAATTGGGTAAGCCGGTAAAATCAGGTGTTTTTGGTGCTGATATGCAAGTTTCTCTCCTAAATGATGGCCCGGTAACTATTATTATTGACAGCAAAAACCGGGAATAAAAAAAATCCCGCCTGCAATAACAGACGGGATTTTTCACATAGAAACGTAAAATCTTAATATTCCCAAAGGTCGTGTTCACGCTCGAACAGATCTTGTTTAATTCTTTCTGATTCAAGCAAGGCAGCCAATCCATTGTCCTTAAATTCTTCCAGTTCACTTATCTTTCTGTCGTACTGATTGGCTTCTTTAATGATATAACTGCTGAACAGGCGTTGTTCAAACCAGTCGTCAAAAGTTATCCTGGCAGCATCATTTCCACGGTTAAATACTTCCATGTTTACTAACAGTTCCCTTACATCATTCTGGTCAGGGTCCTTATCGTCTCTATGGTATTTTAAAACGCACAAATCCTGATCATCTTCTGTTTCCTGTCCGGCAAATTTAGGTCTGTATTGTGGTGCAATAGCAATAATGCGCACATACATTCTGGATTCCTTTTTATCAAAAATCCAATCTTCCACCACCCTGAATTTTAGAATTTTTCTAACCGGATCCATCTTGTCAACTACGGTATCCAAACGTTGATTAAAAGGATCCTCAGGATCTCCGTTCGGATCAATAATATTTTTTACATAATTGGTATCAGCACCTTTTCCAAGGTATTCTTCAATGGTCATAGAAGAGGTAAGCGAATCATCATTGTAAGGAATTAACTTACCGTCTACCACTGCATTATAAAGAATAAGACTTAACGGGTTTTTAGGCCACTGCATACACATATTCATTTTTTCACGTGTATCGATAATGCGGTGTACCCTTTTAGCCCAAAACACATCAGCCTCTCTTAAATATGGCCATGGAACAACTTTCCTTTCCTGCACAGCCTGACGGGTATAAATAAAATCATCATATACACCTTGAGCAGAAGCTGTATTAAGCAGCAACAGAAATGCTGTTAAGAGTTTGATACTATTTAATGCAACTTTATTCATAAGTTTATTTAATGTCAATAACGAGTGCACTTGGAAGTGGTCTCATTCCACCTGGTCCCTGTACTTTCATGTTGGCGAGGATAATCCTGTCACCAGGCTGTATCCTGCTTAATACCGCCTTCATTTCAGGAGTTAAAGCCTGACCATTACCAGTCATTCCTTTGAATGAACCTACTTTAGGGAAATAACCTAACTGATAAGATACCGGAGTGTACTTGATACCTTCGTATGCAAAGTTTTCCAAAACAGCCAATACAAACTGGGATGATTTTACTACACCAGGAGCCTGACCACCAGAAGCCTTGATAGAACCTAATTGAGGAATTGGATCAGGTACTGCTCTTACGCGGTATTTTTGTTCGCCCATTTTCTTAACCGAATTGGTGCTTTTATCTTTTACAGAAGCTGAAATAACAATCTCTCTGGCAGTTCCGGTAACTTTAAGTAAATATGTTCCTTTTACTTTATCAGGAGTTAGGGAACCACCAGCACTGGAGGTTACCTGAATATCTGTTGCAGAGTATCCTGGCACAGAAACCGAGATAGGATTATCCAAGCCGATATAAACCACATTCATTTTTGTTGCTGAAATTACCGCCAACGGTTTCAACACGAAATATGAAGCTTCAAACGGATAAGACTCTTCTTTACCGGTTGAACGTTTTGTTTTAATAATCCCTTGAAATTTCTTCTCACCTTCACCGCTCGCTGTAACTTCGTATTTACCTACACCATCTTTAACATTGGTAATAGGTGTGCTTCCCACAGTGATATTAGCTTCCTGACGTGTTGAGGCAGCTAGGAAGATATCTGCTGAATATTTTCCACCTTCTGTGATATAAGTACCATTATTAGGAATAACCTTAGCGGTAAAGTTTTCTACCACCACGATATCTGAAGTAAGCATATCCTTTAAGATATCAAGCAACTGTGATTCTGTATTTCTGGTGTCATTCTGTATTTTTGATAACAAAGTTACCACAGCAGCAGCAGGGGTATGTTCAAACATTACCGATTCCCACTTTTTCACTTCACCTTCTTCTTTAAAATCATCAGTAATCAAATCTGATTTTATTGACGATTGTTTTTCTTTTGGAGCAAGGGCAATCAAATCAGTACGGGCTTTATTGATCTTAGCACGAAGTTCTTCCCCCTTTTTGTTATTAATCATCAGGTTAGCGTGCTTTTCAGTATCATCCGCCTTAGTAATCTCTTCATCCTCAGTTTTTCCATCTCCGTTACTGTCTTCTTTTCTTCCTTCTGCACCAGCTACAATCTGAGTTTTTAATTCATCAATGTACTTTATAAGATCTCCCGAAACCTGACGTGCTTTTTTAGCCCTGTCAAAAACGATATTTCCTGTTGAATCTTCGGGAAAATCCTTGTGATACTTTTCGATACCTTTCATCACATTGGAATTTTTTGTATCAAGGTTCACTGTAGACTTCTCCAAACTTACTTCCACCAGGTGGAAGGCTTTTAATATCTCTGCAGATACGTTTAGCGCCAAAAGAGCCGTTAACACGAGATACATCATGTTAATCATCTTCTGACGTGGTGATAAATTACCTCCTGCCATTTTCTTTTATACTTAAATTAAATTTACACTATAAAACCAATAATTAACCTCTTGCGCCAACATTCATGGCAGCAAGCATATTGCCGTAAACATTGTTCAATGCACTCAGGTTACTTGATAGCTTACCTATTTCGTTCTTGAACTGCTCAGCCTGACCATGAGTCTCAGATAAGCTGTTTACAACTTTTGAAAGGTTACCAACGAATTCGTTGATTGATTTCAAGTGATTATTTGATTCTGCTATTTCCAGTTCGTAAACTGAATTTAATTGTGTAAGGTTTTTAGTCATTTTTTCAATCTGACTGCCGTATTCTTTTGAACCTTCTGAAGCGGTTACCAAACCTGACATTGCTTCAACTGCTCTTGAATAAGAATTGCTTAATCCTGCTACTGACTGAGATGCCTGATTTACATTTTTAGCATACTCATCGGTTGCCACTGCAGCAGAGGAAAGATCTTTTAGGTTACTTACATTATCACTTAAAGACTTAATGCCATTTCCGAGGCTTTGGATAAGATCCGGACCAACTTTGGCTTCTTCAAGCATTTTGTCTAATTGTTGAGATATTGTTCCTTTAGGTTTATCCTTTTTCTCTTTAGGATCCATTCCTGCCAATTCAGGATAAACTAAGGTCCAGTCGATTTCTTTGTGTAATGGTTCGAAAGCTGAAATAAAGAAAATCATCGCTTCTGTACCTAAACCCACGATAAGCATTGGGTTTGCACCTGGCCAGTGCATAATTTTAAATAATGCACCGATAATAACGATGGCTGCACCAAATCCATAAACTTTGGCCATGATTTTTTTGAAAGCCATACTTTCAAAGAAGCTGTTTGATCCTGACATAATTCTTAAAAATTAAATTGAGTTTGAGGTTTTAAATTGTTTGAGTTGAAAAATTAGTTTTTATCCCTGTTGGAACGGCCTATATAACTCATTACACAACGGAAACCGGTGTAAGAATTGGCACTATCCTGATATTCGTAGGTACGACTTCCGCAGTTGATATAGTGGGCAATATCCTTCCATGAACCACCCCTGGTTACTTTACGTTTAAGGGTTTCTGGTTCATCAGATTTTGCATCATACTGGTAATCCGGATTTAAATCGTGACTAAATAAATTTGAAGACTCTGAATATGCTGAGATCGTCCACTCAGCAACGTTACCTGACATATCATACAGACCAAAATCATTAGGGAAATAAGAAGCAACACGGATTGGATACAATCCACCATCCTGCATATAATCACCACGCATTGGTTTAAAGTTAGCCAAAGAACATCCTTTTGCATTTTTTACATAAGGACCACCCCATGGATACATATTCTGATCTCTACCACCCCTTGCTGCATATTCCCACTCGTATTCTGTTGGTAAACGGAAATCAGTTACAGCATACTCATCCATGTCAGAGTAGAAAGAATTAAGGTAAATGGTTCTCCAGCGGCAAAACGCCTTAGCCTGATTCCAGTTAACCCCAACCACAGGATAATCATCATATTTTGGATGCCAGAAATAAACCTGGGTCATTGGATCGTTGTACGAATAAGTATAATCTCTCATGAAAACCAAGGTATCAGGATATATTTCCACTTCCTGCATTTTCTTGTATCTATCACGGGTTGTTTTGTATCCTGGTTTTCTATGAAGTCTGGCGGCTGAGCGAAGGTCAATATCTTCGTACTTGTAAATCATTTTGCGAACATCCAATTGCTTAGTTCGGTAGTAAGTCTCCTGTTCATTAAACATCAACTCTCTCAATGACTCTTCAGCACTTTTAACATCTTCTTCATCAATCTTTGCATCCCAGTTAAGCCCTTGTCTGTTTCCTTCTTCGTCTTTAATTGTATATTTTTCCTCATTCACCTCAGCCAGCTTCTCCCGAACAATTGAATCCAATACAGTAACTACAAACTGACGGTATTCGTTGTTTGTAATTTCAGTTTCATCCATGTAAAAAGCCACGATAGAAACCTGTTTGTTAGGTGCAATCTGGGCCATAGGCACATCTTGCTCGTTGGCTCCGATATGAATAGAACCGGTAGGAACATACACTGTACCATAAGGCTGCGGATGAAACCATGTAGGCCTTCCCTGAACCCCGGTAAGTTCACCCCTGTCGCTGCTGCTGCCACAACTGGCAAGAGCAAATGCCCCAAAGGCGTATAAAAACCATCGTAGATTTCTCATTTACTTACGATATACTTAGTTTAAGTAAGGCAAAATTATAACTTTAAAAATATTTTCCAAGTTTTTGTTAAGATATTTAATATACAAACGGCTGTTTATACTAAATTATTGTTATAAGAACCGTGGAGTTAAACGTGGTATTGGTTGTTTCTCAGGCTTATCCTTGAATTTTGGCCAAAAACAATACTTAAACAATATCTCATGTGAACCTGAGCTGTAGTCCAAAATATCACTGGTTGTAAGGTCATAAGAATACCCCAACTGCATTTCAGGGGTGAACTTATACCCAAGTAACACCACAAAAGCATCCCCTGTGCGGTATGTTAAGCCACCTCTGATCTTATTATTGTACATAGCCATCGCATTAAAATCAAAAGATGCATTGGCTCCATCATACTTAGTAAAGATATTAGGCTCTATTGCCAAAGCACTGCTAATTTCATAAGAAGCTCCTGTCATAAAATAATAGTGCAATTTCATCGGATTATCAACAGTATTGGAAGCCCATGAATATTCTACATTTCCCTGATTCAGATGGGTAGCAGATAAACCTGTGTAAAATTTTTGAAACCTCCATAAGGTAGGCATGGTATAATAAACCCCAATATTAAAATCCGGGGAAAAACCAGCCACTGATTGTGACGGAATTTTGGGATCATCCGGCATAAGTGGCTTTAATTTATCGCCTGCCAACGTTTTTTGCATAATACCCCCACCTACGCCAAACGAAAGCATACTTTGGTTTTGGAAAGTGGTACGAAATGAAAGAGACAATACCGGATTGATACTGGTTTCGAAACCCAACTGGTCTCGCATCACGTTTAACCCAATACCGAAACGGTTTCCAAGTGGTGAGTTAACACTGGCTAAAAAGGTTGTAGGAGATAATCCTGTATTATCACTGCCGAAACCAACCCACTGGGTACGGTACACCCCAAGGGCACATATCTTCTCTTCTGTTCCTGCAAATGCCGGATTATAATTGAGCCTGTTTAAAAAAAACTGACTGTAGTGCGGATCCTGCTGTGCCCTAAGAATAAAAGCACAACACGTAAGTGACAAGCCAAGTAATATTTTCTTCATCTTAATGATTTAGCAACAATTAATTTTAACAATAATACAAATAAATTGTATTAATGCAAGTAAACATTAATAAATGATTAACAGCGTAAAGTTAGCTAAAAAATGTGGAAAAGAAAAACTATTTTTTTTCCTTGTTAAAGGCATCAATATACTTATCCAAAGCCATCACCATAGAAGGACTTAATGGATTTGGTGCAGCTATGTTTACCGTAAGGCTTGCTTCTTTTATAGCCTTGGACGTGGTGGCTCCAAAGGCCGCAATACGGGTTTGATTTTGTTTAAACTTTGGATAATTTTCAAACAGGGAGCGTATATCAGCCGGGGAAAAGAATACAATGATATCAAAGTTTACATCCTTCAGGTCTGACAAATCTGATGAAACAATGCGATAGAAGAATCCTTCTTTAAAACTGAATTTATTCTTCTTCATAAACTTCTCTATCTCCGGTTTGCGCCAATCACTGCAAGGGAAGAGAAACTTTTCTGTCGGGTGATTTTTGATCACATTCAGTAATTCGGTTTCTGTAGCCTTTCCTGTAAACACCTTTCTTTTGCGCACCTGAATATACTTTGCAAGGTAATTGGCAATACTGTCGTTTACACAGAAATATTTTGTTTCAGGTGGCATCTCAATTTTTTGCTCGGCACACATCCTGAAGAAATGATCTACCGAATTGCGCGAGTTTAAAATAATCGCAGTATGATCGGGTATATTTATCTTTTGAGACTTAAACTCTTTGTAAGGAACAGGACTCACTGCAATAAAAGGCCTGAAGTCCAATTTCAGGTTATACTTTTTCGCGAGATCAAAATAGGGAGACTTATCGCTTTCAGGTTTTGGCTGAGATATCAGAATACTTTTGATCTTGGTGTTTTTCAAAGCAGTGTGGTGTTTAAAAATTTAATAATGATGAACCAGGGTAAAATTTCCAGGGCGCAAAGATAAAGAATTAGATAGATTCCAGGAAAACTGAAAAAACTGTTGCCTAACATGAAGATTCTTACTACTCTATAAATAACACTGATGAAAAACAAGGCCATAATTGATTGGGATATCACCGTGCTCCAAAGGGGGTCAAAATTATATATCATAAAAATGGTAAGGGGGAAAATAACCAAAGCAATAAAATTGTTTACTGAAACCGTATTGGATACAAACCCTATTGCCAGCTTTTTCATATTGAGCAATAATCCAAGAAAAGCATGCAAGATAAACTTAAACAGGTAGGTGGTAAACAAACATGCCACTACTGCCAGAAACTGAATAAAGTAGTTTTCCAGCAGAAGGATTCGTTTTAGTTCCATCTGATAACTGATAAAAATGGCAGCAATAAAAATGTAAATGGCAAAAAGCTGAAAAAATATAAACCTGAAGGCCGATCGCTGATCATCCCATATTTTTTCACTTAGTTTAAGGTTAAATACTGAGTAGATAAAGGTTTTGAAATTGTTTGGATTAATAATCCGGATTACCGCGATATAGATAAGAACAAACACGATTACCCAGAATTTCCACCCGTTATCTGCGGCACCTCTGTAACTTATTTCTTTGGCTGTTGGCAAATCCCTTCTGGCGGCCATTTTTTGCACATATCGGTTTTGAATACCAAGGTATGGTTTGAGAATAAGTTTAAGTATGGTATCGTTTGACAGGGAGTCGAGCAGGCTCATTTTCCTGATTCCCTTGTACGCATAAAACACACTATCGCTTGCAAGTGAATCAAGCACATATGAGGTATCCTGCACAAAAAGAAATGTATCTCTTCCCTGACCGGAAATTTCCTGGTCATTTTGAGCCCACGCTCTTCCTGCAAGGTTCAACAGACAAATAACAACAATAACTAGGTTCTTCAAATCAGAATATGGTTACAAATCCAAAGTGAATTTTTGCATTTTCAAATTGTACCGGATTATTAAACTGCTTACCCACTGCATAATAAAGCGAAAAAATACCTGCCCCTGTTTCGAAGTTAATACCAGCACCAAACCCATAAGGATTATCTGAAATCACGGGAACCCGTACTTTGTTTTCGTACCATGCCCCATTCCAGAAAATCATCACATTTGAGTTTTGTTGCAACAGGTATCTTAATTCAGTATTTGCAACGAGATAACCGGAGGCAAATATAGATTGCTCATCAAATCCTTTTAAGGTTCTTATTCCACCAATTCTGAACAACTCGTTGAAAAATAGATTTTCTGCTACATTGTACCCTCCTGTTAACTGGGTTCTGAAGGTAAAATTGCTGCCAAAAGGAAAGTAAACATCGGCATTGGTATAGAGCCGGTATTGCACCTGCTGCAGTTTAATGGTATCATAAAGGGAAACCATAGCCCCGTTTCCATCAGAAAATTTTAAATCGTCAATGGTAGGATTACGTAAAATCTTTTTAATACCTACAGCAGCAGTTGCCTCTGCACTAAACCCGCTTCTGGGGTTAAGAAAATAGTCGTACCGGGTAACTTTAAAACCAAGTCCATACTGATCATTTCTTAAATCCGATGATTCAGGCAGGCGTCTGGTAAGCTTTATTTGTTGGGTATCCACCTCAATTAATACGGTGGATTGGATGCTGTAAAAGACCTTGAAATAATCTGTACCAATAAACCTGTACTGGAGTCCAAGTTCATTCCGAACGTCAAGAAAGGTGGAATCCAGTTTGAGCAGATTCAATTCGTAATCGAGTGCCAGGCTGGTATTAAAAATATAAGGGTAAACCGTTTTCAGTTTCAGGTCTTGTGAGTTGGCCAGAAAACTCCTGTAATTCAGGTCAAAGCTTACCCCTCTCGAAAACAGGTTTTGCAGTTTTAAATTGGCTTCACCGGTAATGAGCAACTCATTATTTACCTGGCTATTGGGGGCAAACCCTATAATTCCGTCAATAGTACTTGCCCTCTTGTTATCCAGGTATAAAAAAGGCAATGCTTTACCCCCATAAAAATAAACAGAGGGCATTTTTACCGTTTTTAAAAATGGCAACTGGCTTAAGCGGCTGCCCGCATTTCTGATCAGGTTTTCATTATATGGCGCACCTTCTTTAATACCGAGGTATTTATTTAAAAACCGTTTGTTAATGGAGGCCCCGCCAAGTATGGCAATGGTATCAAAAACAATAAACCTGTTCTTATCCAGCGACAGTATGGCTGAAAGTCCCCCATTGCCGGCTTCTACGCTGTCCAGACGGATCATCGCAAAGGGGTATCCGTTTGCCTCCAGGTAATTGAGCATTCGCTGAATCCTTTTTGTATATACCTGATGATCCACGGGTTTTCCGTAAAAAGCGGATTCCCTAAATCCTGCTGCACTTAATAAATCTTCCCCTACATTCCCCCTGCCCAGTTTAATCCATTGAAATGCCGGACCGGGATTTAACTGAACAATAATAGTATCGCCACTTTGCCTTATGTCTGTTACGGATGCCTGTAAAAATGAAGCCTGATAACAACTGAGCAAGGCTGCTTTCATGTACTTCTGAAGAGAAACTGAATCTTCGTGGCTTGAAACCGGAGTGATGTTTTTTTCAAGGAGGCCTTTGTTTTCACCCGCAATTAAAATTTTGAGATACAATGGAGTTTGTGCATAAGCACCAGTGATGCTCACACATACCAATAAAACAAGTAATTTAAAATACTTTTGCACCCGTTCAAATTAACCGTTTTTAAACCAGATTATTGTAATGGCCGGACTGTATATACATATCCCATTTTGCAGGAAGGCCTGTTATTACTGCAACTTTCACTTTAGCACCGATATAGGTTACAAAAAACAAATGACGGAAATGCTGGTAAAGGAAATTGGCCAAAAAGCAGCCTATTTAAACCAGCAGCCCTTAAAAAGTATTTATCTTGGAGGTGGAACCCCATCGCTCTTATCAGAAGATGAGTTAGACGCTATTTTTAATGAAATATATAAACATTTTAAGGTGGCCGTAAACGCAGAAATTACCATAGAAGCAAACCCCGATGACCTGAATGAAGACCGCATCCTGTCCCTGCGTAAATCTCCTGTTAACAGACTGAGCATTGGGGTGCAATCTTTTTCAGATGAAGAGTTGAAGTGGATGAACCGTGCACATCTTGCGGGTCAATCTGAGCAAGCTGTAAAACTTTCGCAGGATAAAGGTTTTAACAATATCAGTATTGACCTTATTTATGGGATACCCGTTTCAACCCATGCCCGGTGGCAAAAAAACCTGGAGCAGGCACTGGCATTGCAGGTAGATCATATCTCTTCTTATTGCCTTACCGTTGAAGAAAAAACAGTACTTGCCCATCAGATTAAATCGGGGAAATCACCTGAACCAGACGAATCATATGCGCATGAGCAGTTTACACAACTTACTCAAACGCTTGCAGCAAGCGGATATGAACAATATGAGATTTCGAATTTTGCCCGCAACAAACGTTATGCTGTTCACAACACCAGTTACTGGCAAAATGAACCTTATCTTGGAATTGGCCCTTCTGCTCATTCATTTAATATTTATTCCAGGAGCTGGAATATAAGCAATAACCAACAGTATATGAAGTGTATGGAAGAAGGCCTTCCTACCCAGGAAACAGAAATCTTAACCATAGAAAACCGTTTTAATGAATACCTGATGACGGGACTGAGAACGATGTGGGGTTGCAGCAAAGAGGTATTGCTCTCAGATTTCGCCACTCAGTTTAAGCTAACGGAGAAGGAACTGGCAAAAAAAATAAACTCACATTTAATAGAGGAAACCGAAACACATTACAGGCTTACACCCGAAGCGCGTTTTTTCGCAGATGGTATTGCTTCCGATTTATTTGTTTAAATAACGCTGGTATTAAACTGTTTATTAGCAGTTGCAATATACTCAAGCAACTCATTTCGTCCCCTCTTTTTTGCTGATGATGTGTAAAAAACCGGAGGAAGTTCTTCCCACTCTTCCAATAATTTTTTCTTAAATGCCTCGGTGCTTTTGGACGTTTCAGTTTGAGAGTTTTTATCCGTTTTGGTAAACACAATACTAAACGGGATCTCATATTCGCCCAGCATGGCAATAAATTCGAGGTCAATTTTTTGGGGCGGAATACGTGAATCTATCAGCACAAACAGGTTTTGCAGGTTTTCTCTTTGCTGAAAATAATCAATCATATTTCTGCTCCACTCTTCCCTTAGCGTTCTTGAACGTTTGGCGTAACCATAACCAGGTAAATCCACAAGAAACCAGGCTTCATTAATCAGGTAATGGTTTATATTAATGGTTTTACCCGGATTGGCCGAAACCCTGGCCAACTCATTCCGGTTACACAACATATTGATGAGGGAAGATTTTCCTACGTTTGACCTTCCGATAAATCCGTATTCAGGCTTATCTGAATTTGGGCATTGTGATACCACTGATGAACTCTTAACAAAAACTGCTTTTTTAATTTCCATGATTAACGTTGTAATAAAGTCCAGCTTTTATTTCCGGAGATCATTTTGATGAAACCTTTAGATGAATTGAGGTAAATGGTATCCGTTAAAGAAGCCAGCCTGTACACATTTGTATAAGATATACCTCCAACAGAGAGGGAATCGTAATACCCGGTTTGCTTTTGTGTAAAAAACGAAGCAGGGTTGATAAAGTATGACGCACCAGTCCATATCTCCACCACCTGATTTTTACCAAGCAAAAAAATGCCTGCCGTAAAAGTCCTGCTATCCTGTTTATTGGCAATACGCATAAACTTCCCTTTATAGGCTACACTATCAGGCGGGCATTCCGGGTTTACCGAAAGGGTACTCATTTCCAGAACGTTTGCAGTTGAATCCGTATAAACAAGTAAGGTATCGTTATTACTGCTTACATAAACCGATGAATCATTTAATACATATGGAAACAGGGCTGATAATGATGTTTGCAGCGCTATCGTGTCTGTATACACTTTGCGGCATGGTGCATCCTGATTGGGTTTGCAGGAAACCATGAACAAAAAAGCAGCTAATATTGTTATCAATAAACGCATACTGCAAATAAAAGCTAAAATATGTAATGCCTTTAATTTAACTTAATATTGCACCCTTTAGTATAAACACGTGATAGAAATAAAACCGGATAACAAGTCGGCAGATTCAAAAAAGATTCAGGTAGAGCAAATGTTTAATGATATTGCTCACCGCTATGATTTCCTGAACCGTTTTCTCTCCATGGGAATTGACAAAGGTTGGAGAAAAAAGGCTATTAACAGCCTCAGGGAGGTTAAGCCTAAACATATTCTTGATGTAGCAACAGGTACCGGAGATCTGGCAATAGCCGCACTTAAACTGAATCCGGATAAAATAACCGGAATTGATTTATCGGCACAGATGCTGGCAGCCGGGCAACTAAAGCTGAATAAACTCCAACTAAACAAACAGATTGAACTGATAAAGGGAGATTCTGAATCGCTTCCATTTGAAGACAATAATTTTGATGCAGTTACCGTTGCATTTGGGGTGAGAAATTTTGAGAACCTGCAACAAGGGGTAAATGAAATGTACCGGGTTCTAAAACCAGGAGGTAAAATTGCAGTTCTGGAGTTTTCTAAACCCAAATCTTTCCCATACAAACAATTGTACAATTTTTACTTTACCCGCATACTACCTATATGGGGCGGGCTGATAAGCAATAGTAAACAAGCCTATGAATACCTGCCTGAATCCGTAAAACATTTTCCGGAAGGCAGCGATTTTTTAAACTACCTTACCCGTGCCGGTTTTAAAAATACTGATATTAAACCATTAACATTCGGAACTTGCAGCCTGTATACCGCTATAAAGTAATTATCACGCTAGGGGTATTGCTATCCGCGTTCCACTTGTTTGCACAGCCAAACCAGGAGCAGTATGACAATCGTCTTCTTCATTTTGGATTTACCCTTTCGTTGAATAATGCTTCTGTAAGAGCCGATACCAAATCATCATTCCTACCCAAAGATTCCTTACTAAATGTTCGCCAGTTATCGTTTCCGGGAATTGGTTTGGGCGCCATCACCAATTTGCACCTGGGAGATAATTTTGACCTTAGGCTGATGTTTCCGGTTATTTCTTTTGTGCAACGAAACCTGGTTTACGAATTTCCTAACAAACAGAAAGAGGTGAAAATAGAATCGGCCTATTGCGATGCCTCCTTATTACTTAAATATAAATCAGCACGCAGAAAAAACACCAGGGCTTATATTGTTGGCGGATTCAGAGCCAGCTATGATCTGGCTTCTTCCATTAACCAGAAAAGGAGTCAACAGGCACCTGTGGTATCCCTTATTCCGCTTACTTACGGATACGAAGGAGGTTTTGGCCTTGATATTTATTTCCCCTATTTTAAATTTTCTCCGGAAATAAAAATTTGCAATACATTCGGTAACGCCATGTATAATGATGGCTATATTTACACCAATGCGCTGGAAAGGCTCTCTCCAAAATTGTTTATGTTTTCTCTTCACTTTGAATAAGAATAAACGCTTATACATCCATTTAAACAGTATTCACAGATCAATGAAATTTACCTTAAGTGCCAGCGATAACAAATCCAATGCCCGTGCGGGATTGATTGAAACCGATCGGGGCACCATTGAAACCCCTATTTTTATGCCTGTAGGAACCCAGGGAACCGTAAAAGGGGTAACACAGGAAAACCTGAAAAATGATATTGGTGCCCAAATCATTTTAGGCAATACTTACCATATTTATCTGCGTCCCGGACTTGATACCATTGAACAGGCAGGAGGTTTACACCGCTTTATAAACTGGGATAAACCCATGCTTACCGACAGTGGCGGGTATCAGGTATTTTCTCTGGGTGATATCAGAAAAATTAAAGAAGAAGGCGTTTGGTTTCAAAGCCATATTGATGGATCAAAACATTTTTTTAGCCCGGAAGGCGCAATTGATATCCAGCGCAAAATTGGAGCAGATATTATAATGGCTTTTGATGAATGTACACCCTACCCTTGCGAATATGCGTATGCAAAAAACTCCATGCATATGACCCACCGGTGGTTGGAAAGATGTGTGGCGCAGTTTAACCAAACAGAACCGCTCTATGGTAAGTCGCAAACGCTATTTCCAATAGTGCAGGGAAGTACCTATAAAGATCTTCGCAAACAATCAGCGGAGTTTATTGCCGGGCAAAACCAGGAGGGCAATGCCATTGGTGGCCTTTCTGTTGGAGAACCTGCAGAGATGATGTATGAGATGACTGATCTGGTTTGTGGTATACTGCCAAAAGATAAACCTCGGTATCTGATGGGTGTAGGTACCCCTCAAAATATTCTGGAATGCATCTCTCTCGGAATAGATATGTTTGATTGTGTAATGCCTACCAGAAATGCGCGACATGGTTTTATTTTCACATCAGAAGGAATCATCAATATTAAAAATGAAAAGTGGAAAAAAGATTTTTCACCGCTTGATCCCCTTTTTACTCCTCAATATTCGAAAGCCTACATGCGACACCTGATACATAGCGGAGAGCTGCTTGGGGCGCATATTGCCAGCAAACAAAACCTGAGTTTTTATTTGTGGCTGGTTAAAGAAGCAAGAAAACATATTATTGAAGGAAATTTCAGTACATGGAAAGACCAAATATTAAAACAAATTACGGTAAGGCTCTGATATGAAATTGCTCGACAGATATATCATAAGCAAGTTTCTCCTCACGTTTATATTTACGCTTGGGCTGTTTTCCTTTATTGCCATTTTTATAGATGTATCAGAAAAACTGGATGATTTTCTAAAAAGGAAACCACCGCTTCAAACCGTTATTTTCGATTACTATATTTACTTCATCCCCTGGTTTTTTGGCTTATTCGGACCCATTTTTGTTTTTCTTTCCTGCATTTTTTTTAACTCCAAACTGGCACAAAACACCGAGATTATTGCCATGCTCAATAGCGGTATGACTTTCTTACGTTTTTTGCGGCCTTACTTTATTGGTGCAGCTATCTTAACCGCTGTTTTTATTTTTCTTAATACCTATTTAATACCGGTAAGCGAAAAACACAAGTATGCATTCGAGGAGCAATGGATTAAAGAGAAAAAAGTAACTGAATCGCAAAATATTCATGTGCAGATGGAACCAGGAAGCATGCTGCATGTGGCCTCATTCAATTATCTCGACAGTACCGGATTTAATGTTTCTATGGAACGATTTGACAGCAGCAGGTTAAGCAACCGCATAACGGCTACCAAGCTCACATGGAACAGGGAAAAAGCAATGTGGAGACTGGAAGGATACCGCCAGCGCATTTTTACAGCAGATGGAGAAATCGTGATCAAAGGAGATTTTAAAGACACCGTGCTAAAAATACAACCATCCGAATTCATTATTAAGTCGCAATATATTTCCAGCATGACCAACCCTGAACTAAATGAATATATCAGGATGGAAAGAGAAAAAGGATCACCCAATATCAGCAAATACAAAGTAGAGTTATACCGGAGAATGGCCTCCCCTTTTTCCTTTTTTGTACTTACCCTGCTTGCTGTTTCCATCTCATCACGCAAAAGCAGAGGTGGAACCGGAGTGGCATTGGGACTGGGTATTTTTATTACCCTTTCGTTTCTTTTGTTTATTCAGGTATTTAATACCTTCGGGATGACCAATGTGATGCCACCAGCCATTGCAGTGTGGACACCGAATATTCTCTATTCTTTTATTGCTTTATTCTTTGCAGCAAAAGCTCCAAAATAAGCAATGAAATTAAACAAATACCTTCAACTACATATTATTATCCTGCTTTGGGGGTTTACTCCTGTGTTGGGCAAACTCATTACCTTAAGCTCTTACGACCTGGTTTGGTATCGTTTGTTTTTTGCCATTATCAGCCTGTATGGGTATATGGTTTGGAAAAAGGTAAACCTAAAAACAGATCTCAGGTCATTGGGTGAAATAAGCCTAATGGGCCTTGTTGTTGGTGCTCACTGGTTCTTTTTTTATCATGCCATTAAGGTTTCCAATGTTTCTATGGCACTTGCCGGATTTTCTACCATTACCCTTTTTGCCAGCTTGCTGCAACCCTTGTTATTAAAGAAAAAATTCTTCTGGGGTGATTTAATTTACGGGCTTGTAATAGCAGGCGGATTAACCATTATTCTTCAGTTTGAGGGTTTTTATGCAGCAGGGGTGATATATGGCATACTCGCTGCATTCACAGGGGCTTTATTCGGGGTATACAATGGCAAACTGATAGCCAAACATGAGGCCACCAAAATTACCCTGATTGAGTTTGTAGTAGCTTTTGTTTTTATAGCTATACTTAAACTTATCCAACCTGCTGAAACAGGGGTATACATTTCATTCCCGGAATCCTCTAATCTCTTTTATCTGTTGCTGCTTAGTTTGTTTTGCACCACATTGGCCTTTACGTGGAGTATAGAAATTCTTAAAAAGTTTACTCCTTTTACCGTTATTGTTACCAACAACCTGGAGCCTGTGTATGGGGTTGGGTTTTCCCTGTTGCTTTTTGGTGAAACAGAAATGATGTCGGGAGGATTTTACATAGGTGCAGTGATTATTCTACTTAGCGTTTTTACTTACCCCTATGTGCAACAAAAATTCATAAAATCGTAACTTCGTTAAATAATCACATGTGATATGAGAAAAATATTCCTTTTTATTTCTTCACTTATGGGGGTAGCTGCAACGGCTCAAACCAAATTCTCTTACCATACAGAAGATTTTCATACGCCCCTTTCCTATACCATACATCTGGATGATGAGGTGGCTGATTATGACCCCAGGTTACAACTGATTAAAAGTGCTGCCCCGCTGCCTGCCACCACCTACAGAAAACTGAAAGCAGAATTGGATGCACGCAGGGCTGCAAAAGCAACTCAACCATTGCCTGCAACATCTTATGGCAAGGCTGCTGCACCTGCGCCAACGCTGGTTACAGGTTTTGAAGGCAATATTGTAACACAGGGCACCCCCAATGATAATGATATGGCCATTAGCGACAGTGGAATGATTGTGAGTGTGGTGAACCAGAACCTTACCTTTATAAATCCGGCCGGTGGTTTTATCAAATCTGCATCCTTATCCTTTTTTGCCAAACAACTGGGAACATTAAACCGCACCTATGATCCGCGTGTAGTATACGACCCCGATGCCGACCGTTTTATTGTAGTCTTCCTGCAAGGATCAACCAGCGCAGATACGCGCATTATCACAGCATTTTCCAAAACAAATGACCCCACCAAAGAGTGGCATGTTTATGCTATTCCGGGTAATACCTTTGGCGACTCCAGTTGGAGTGATTATCCTATTCTTTCCTTATCAAAAGACGAACTTTTTATAACGGTAAACCGCTTAAAGGACAATACCGACTGGAAAGATGGTTTTATTGAATCGCTGATATGGCAGGTGGAAAAAAGCAAGGGATATGCAGGTGCAACCCTTACTCAAAAGCAGTATAAAGACATTAAACTTAACGGAAAATCTATCTGGAGTATTTGCCCGGTTAAAGGAGGTTCTGCCTTATACGGTCCAAAAATGCATTTCCTTTCCGTAAGGCCAAGTGATCTCCAAAACGATACCGTTTTTCTACATGAGATAAGCAATACCATTGCATCAGGGAGCAGCCAGTTTAGTACCAGAATTTTGCGCACAGACAGGCAATATGGATTGCAACCAAACGCCATACAGCCAAACCTGAAAAAGCTTCAAACCAACGATGCCCGTGTTTTATCTGCTATGATGGAAAATGAGATTATTCACTACGTAGCCAATTGTATCGATACGCAATATTTTAGTCCGGGAGTTTATTATGGAAGAATAAGCTCCTTTACCTGGCCCGGAGAAACACCTGTCATTACCGGCAAAATAATCGGTTATGATTCGCTTGATATTGGCTACCCTTCTGTTTCCTATATTGGTGGCGGGGCGGCAGATCACAGTGCGTTAATCACTTTTTCCCATGTTTCACCTAATCATTTTCCCGGAACCTCTGCAGTATATGTAGACAGGGATGGAAATATTTCAGGCCCTGTATTTGTAAAAACAGGCTTAAGCAATATTGATTTGCTGGGCGACAGTGTAGACCGTTGGGGCGATTATACCGGTAACCAGAGAAAGTATAACGAAACCGGTGTTTGCTGGGTAAACGGATCGTATGGAAAATCGAATGGCAATTATACCTGGATTGGAAAGTTACGAAGCAATGATGTACGTTTGAACGTAACGAACACGGATAAACCTGAGGTGGTGGTAAATGCATACCCTAATCCGGTAGCCGAATATGTGACCGTGGATTTTGAGGTGGAGCAAACACAATTCTTAACATTTACACTGAGCAATATTAAAGGACAACTTGTTGACGTGTTGTTGCGTGATAAGGCCAAAGCAGGAAAAAACAGGTTTAGCTTTAGTACATCAGATTTGCCGGATGGGATTTACTTTTTAAATATTAATAACAATGGACATACGATTGAAAGCAGGAAAATTGTTGTTCATCATTAGCCTTTGGATGGTTACTGACGCCTGCCGCAGCCGACAGGAACAACCCAAAACGGATCAGCAGGAAGAGGTAAAGGAACATCCTAAGCCAGGCACCGAGGCACAAACAGATTCCTTAAAAAGGGTGCTTGATGAGAAACGCAAAGCCCGAAAAGGAAACTGATTAAAATTTAACCCCTGCTGCTAAACCTGGCCAAAACATCCAATGGTTAGCTGCATACGGAATTATATCAAATTTATCGGTAGCCACATATAATGGCATATTCAAAAGTATACCTGCCCGGGCAAAAAAAGTCCCGGGTGGTTCATAGCGATAACCTACTCCTATTTGAGGGTTGAATATAAACTGATCAGGTAAATCATAGTGCAGTATCCATTTGGTTAATATTCCAGATGAAATAGAAAAATGGTGACGACTCCTTCTTACCAAATAATTGAATTCAGAAGGGAAATAAAAAAAAGTGCGGTTGTTTAGATCAGAAGGAGGCCATGTTCCGGGCAACCAGCAAGTGCCAATCCGCAATGTCATGTTTGTTTTTACTTTATACTCATAGTTAAGAGAATAAAGTCCCGCATTGCCTAAAACTTCAAGTGTAATGTAATTGCGGGCTGTATCATTCTGCGCTTTTAACTCATAGCCATAACTTAAAAGAAAAATAAGTCCAATAATAAAATCTCTGTTCATTGACCGGCCATTTGAGAAGCGGTATAAAAAGTAAGACCGGAACGTTTTGCCTTATTTAATATCTCAATCAAAACATCTTTATTTATAGATAAGGAATTTGACGAGGTTCCTGTATAGTCAATTTCATGACAGTACAAGCTAATTGTTTGTTTGCTATCTGCTGCCTTCTCTATAGCATGGAGAATTTCTGAAGTTTTATAGTTGTTCTTCCTATCAATACTGCTTCCGTAAAAAAGACGATTACCTTTAAACCTGTAATAAATAGCATCCACATCTTCCATATCCTGGCCGGCATAAGGGCTTATTATTTTGCGAACACTTTTAAACTTTTTAAGAAGCAGCCTGTCTGTTTCAACAGAACAATCACCAAATGGGTATGCAAATGCCGAAACCACAAAACCATCTTTAATCATCGAATCCATTATGGATGTTATTTCCTGATTTAGGTATTCAGTCTCCCCCAGTTTCTTTAGTTGCTCCGGAGTATGCTGGTGTGTTCTGGAGTGATGAGCAATCTCATGCCCGTCAGCTTGCAACTCAAGCATCATTGCCTTATCAGCTTCATTTATCCGATCATACGCGTCAATGTAAAATGTAATTTTTATGCTATTTTCTTTAAAATAGGAACGTAGCGGATACCAGGTTGCAACATGAACGTCTGTAGACAGAAACACTCCTGCGCCCAGTAATTGATCCTGATCGTTCTTATTACAGGAAAATAGCGGTATTAAGACAGAAAGGACAATTATCTTTAAAACACGCCACATTCATTTTACATTAAAATTCCGGCAACGGTTGCTGAAAGGTAAGAAGCGAGTGTGCCACAAATAAGCGCCCTGAAACCAAGTTTGGCCAAATCCGAACGTCTAGAAGGGCTGAGTTCGCCAATACCACCTACCTGTATGGCAATAGAACTAAAATTAGCAAAGCCGCATAGGGCGAAACTGGCAATTAAAACCGATTTAGGCTGAAGAAGTTGGTTGGTAATCATCGGACTCAGGTTAGAGTATGCAACAAATTCATTTATGACCATTTTGGTTCCCATTAAAGAGCCAACAACAAACGTATCCTGCGAAGGAACACCCATTGCCAGAGCAAAAACGGAGAACACAGAACCAAATATGGTGTTCAGGTTAAGGTGATTGAGGTCAATACCAATATTATTCAGATCGAGTCCGGTGGTAACAAGCAATAAACCAAATTTACCAAGAATAGCATTAACAAGGGCAATAAGGGCAATAAACCCGATAAGCATGGCAATTACATTAAGTGATACTTTTAATCCATCGCTTGCACCATGCGAAATGGCATCAAGTAAATTGGCATGTGCTTTTTTAACCTCCAGTTTTACGGCACCTTTGGTTGCCGACTCTTCTGTTTCGGGCCATACAATTTTGGAAATAACAAGAGCCCCTGGAGCAGCCATAATACTAGCGGCCAACAGATAGGGAGCCGGAACACCCATAGAAATATATACCGCCATTACACCACCTGCAATACAGGCCATGCTTCCGCTCATAGAGGCAAGGAGTTCACTCATGGTCATGGTATTGATATAAGGCTTAATCATAATCTGTGCTTCCACCTGACCAACAAAAGCACTGGCCACGTTAGACAAAGCTTCGCTTCCGCTCACACGCATCAGGGCGTGTACGAGGCGGGCAAAAAAGGAAACAATAATCTGCATCAGTCCAATATGGTAAGCTATATTTACCAGCACCGCCACAAAAATGATGGTGGGCATTATTTTAAACATAAAGAGGAAACTGTACTGATCGCCAAAAATGGGTTTCAGGAGATCCGGACGAATTAATCCGCCAAAAACAAACTCGCCACCCTTATCCGCCATTTCGAGCAATTGTTTGATGCGCTCTCCCACCCAGGCAAAAACAGTTTCACCAACCTTGGTTTTAAGAATAAACAAAGCAAGGGCAAGTTGCAAAACGAGTCCGCTAATTACTACCCGGTAATTAATTGCTTTTCTGTTGTTGGAAAGAAGGAACGCAAGTCCCAGAATCAATGCAATGCCAAATAACCCGGTAAATCTTTCCATATCAGCTATTATTTCTTTTTTTTATTTCATCACGTATGCGTGCAGCCCTGTCATAATCTTCAACAGAAAGTGCCTCATTCAATTTTTTCTCCAGCTCTTCCATACTCATGGAATTTAAATCAGAACCCGCCTTTTTTTGTTTTGGCTCTTCCTGAACCGGGATATCTTCACCGGGCTCAAACTCATTGGTATCATCATCATCGTTAAACACCACCCCTACCGTACTCATAATATCCTCATATGTATAAATAGGGCATTTAAACCTTACGGCAAGCGCAATTGAATCAGAGGTTCTGGCATCTATCTCCTTTATTTCACCATCACACTCACAAACCAGTTTGGCATGAAAAACGCCATCAATCAGGTTATAAATTTCCACTTCCTGAATATGGATATTGAAAGTTTTACAAAATGCAACAAACAGGTCATGTGTCATTGGCCTGAAAGGTACTATTTTTTCTATCTCTATAGCTATTGCCTGCGCTTCAAAGGAACCTATCACAATAGGTAATTTTCTTTTTCCCTCTGATTCACCAAGTATTAATGTATAGGAGCCATTGCTCTGGCCTGAACTTAATCCAACTATATTGAGTCTAATCCTGCTCATGAACTGTGAAATGAAGTGTGCAAATCTGCACAGGAAAATACGTGAATAATATTACAAATCAAATCTCTTTCTTTATCTCTTCCGTGTTAAACAAATGCGGGATAAGTACCCGGATCATACTCATGCATCATCTGGTAAATGGATTCAAATACATCCTCTGCATTGGGTTTGGAAAAATAATCTCCATCTGTTCCGTATGCAGGTCGGTGGGGTTTAGCAGCAATGGTTACCGGTTTAGCATCCAGCCAAGCATATCCGTTTTGAACTTCCAGCACCTGTTGCATCATATATGCTGAGGCACCTCCGGGAACATCCTCATCTATAAACACCACTTTATTTGTTTTTTTAATACTCTCTACAATGAGGTGATGAATATCAAATGGCAACAAGGTTTGTACATCTATGAGTTCACAACTGATACCAAGAATAGCGAGTTGTTTCATGGCATCTTCAGCTATACGCAGGGTAGATCCATATCCAACAATAGTCACATCATTGCCTTGTTCTAAAACTTCAGGCACACCCAGCGGAACCGTATATGTGCCAAGGTTGTCGGGCAATTTTTCCTTGAGGCGGTATCCGTTCAAACATTCAATAATTAATGCCGGCTCATCGCTTTGCAGCATGGTATTATAAAAACCTGCTGCCTGGGTCATGTTTCTTGGGGTAATGATATGCATGCCACGCAGCGAGTGTAAAATCATTCCCATCGGAGATCCGGAATGCCAGATTCCTTCCAGCCTGTGTCCGCGTGTTCTCACAATTAAAGGAGCCTTTTGCCCGCCTTTGGTTCTGTATTGCAAGGTAGCCAGGTCGTCACTTAACGGTTGCAAACCATAAAGCAGGTAGTCGAGGTATTGAATTTCTGCAATGGGCCTTAAACCACGTAATGCAGCACCAATGCCTTGTCCGATAATGGTAAGCTCTCTGATTCCCGTATCAAAAACCCTTGTTTCTCCATGTTTTTCCTGTAATCCGGCAAACCCCTGGTTCACATCACCAATCTTACCTACATCTTCGCCAAAAGCAAAAACCGCAGGATCTCTTGAAAGGGCAATATCAAAAAAGGCTTGCATAATTTCACGTCCATCTACCATTTTACTGGTATCCGAATAAGCAGGTTTAATTTCCTCAACAGCCAGTGCATTCTGGGCCGAGTTGCTAAACAGATTGGAATTATAACGTTCCTGGTTGGCTTCTTTAAATTGGTTCCTGTATGCTATAAGCGCATTTCTTTCCTCGCACTGATCCTGAAAAGTAAGGCGGAGCACCTCATTGATCGCTACACCAATATCTTTTCTGATAGGTTCAGTTAACGATTGTAATTGCCCGATAACTGCATTTACCTGATCAGACACACTGGAACGCTGAGCCAAAGCAGATAAGATATCGCAGGTTTCAGCCATTTCTTTTTTTATAGGCTGGAGGTATGCATCCCATGCAGCTTTTTTGGCATCATTTACATCCTTTTTGGCATCATTCTCCAATGTTTCCAGTTCAGCAGCGGTGGCCAATGAACTGCTTATGATCCACTCCCTGAATTTGTTTAAACAATCATACTCCTGCTCCCAGGCCAGGCGCTCTTTGCTTTTATAACGCTCATGCGACCCTGAAGTGGAGTGTCCCTGAGGCTGGGTAAGTTCGCGTACATGAACCAATACAGGCACATGCTGCTCCCGGCTTATTTTAGAAGCCTCATCATATACTTTGCACAATTCCGGATAATCCCATCCGTTTACGGTAAAAATTTCATACCCGTTGCCTTTGTCATCGCGCTGGAATCCTTTTAGAATTTCGGAGATATTTTCTTTGGTTGTTTGGTATTTTGCCGGTACTGAGATTCCAAAACCATCGTCCCAAACAGATATAACCATTGGGATTTGCAATACACCTGCGGCATTAATGGCTTCAAAAAAGTGGCCTTCAGAAGAGCTGGCATTACCAATGGTCCCCCAGGCCACTTCATTGCCATTATCAGAAAACTTATTATCTCCGATAAGGGAAGCATTTTGCCTGTAATATTTGGATGCATGTGCTAAACCAACCAAACGAAGCATTTGCCCCGCTGTTGGAGAAATATCAGAAGAAGAGTTTTTGAGGGATTTTAATTCTTTCCATGAGCCATCTTCGTTGATGGTGCGTGTGCCAAAATGGCCATTCATCATGCGGCCGGCCGAGGCAGGTTCTGCATTTACATCGGTATGGGCATATAACTGGGCAAAAAACTCTTGTACGGTATGTTGCCCAATAGCCATCATAAATGTTTGATCGCGGTAGTATCCCGACCTGAAATCTCCATTTCTGAATGCCTTGGCCATGGCTATCTGTGGCAGTTCCTTGCCATCTCCAAAAATCCCGAATTTTGCCTTACCGGTTAGTACTTCTTTCCTTCCCAATAAGCTTGCCTGCCGGCTTTTACAGGCTATAATATAATCATTTATTACTTCCTGCTTAAATTCCGCTATATTCATTTTTGCTGTTTCGCTTTTACCCATACCAGACATTTTTAACGCTCAAATATATGACCTACACTTATTATTCTATAATGTCCTTAAAATTTCATTAATAAATCTGCTGAAAGTAATAGATTTTTGTAATATTGCGTTGGTCATTATACCTTCGAAAGGTAAATTGGAATAATTTTTGAAATCAATATCAAACAACTTAGATAAATATGAAAAAAATAATCATTACCGCTTTGGTAGCATTTAGTGGAATTACCTTGGCAAATGCGCAAAGTACACCCCAGCCTGCTGAAAACAAAAACCAGGCAGAAATCACATTTGATAAAGAAATTCACGATTTTGGTGTAATTCCACAAAATCAGCCGGCTACTTATATGTTTTATTTTACCAACACCGGAAAAGAGCCTCTAATTATCACCAATGTTACTGCATCATGCGGATGTACCACTCCTGAGTGGAGCAAAGAACCTATTCCGCCAAAAAAGAAAGGCTTTGTTAAAGCAACATATAATGCTGCTGCATCAGGTCCATTCAGTAAAAATGTTACTGTACTTTCCAACGCCAGGCGCAATACCATCGTACTTACATTAAAAGGTGATGTAAGGAATGCTCAGGTAGTAACACCGGTTGAAGTACCAGACAAAAAATAATTTAACCTTATCTAAAAGCCTCATTCATCTTTGTCTGAGGCTTTTTATTAAAACAATATACGCATATGAAAAAAATTGCCGTTTTAGTTACCATCTTGTTTAGTGCATGGCAAGGCTATGCGCAAACGCAAATTCAAAACCCTGGTGCCACTCCTGCTGCTACACAAACTCCGGCCAGCGAATCAGAAATTAAATTTGAAACCACCGAACACGATTTTGGAACCATAAAAGAAGGTACGCTTGCCGCTTACGAGTTTGTATTTACCAATACAGGCAAAACACCACTTATATTATCCAATGTACAACCATCATGCGGATGTACCACACCGGAATGGCCTAAAGAACCAATAGCACCCGGAGCAAAAGCTAAAATCAAAGCTGTTTATAATTCTCATGGTCGTCCGGGTACTTTTCAAAAGTATATTACGGTAAAATCAAACGCTAAAAATGGCGATATCAGTATTACCATAAAAGGTACAGTAACACCTACCCCTCCATCACCGGTTTCTCCTGTAAGAAACCAAAATGCAGAATAAATCAAATACAAAGTATACCAACAAAAAAAGCTGCCATTGGCAGCTTTTTTTGTTTCTTGTGTTGATTGAATTACTTGTTAACTGTTTTAGCTAACTCAGCTCCTGGCTTAAATCTTGCAACTTTTTTCGCTTTGATTTGGATGGTTTTTCCTGTTTGAGGATTGCGGCCTGTTCTTGCATTGCGTTTAGCAACAGAGAAACTTCCGAAACCGATTAATACTACTTTGTCGCCTTTTTTCAATGATTTAGAAATGGCATTGATAGTAGCATCTAAAGCGCGACCTGAGTCAGCCTTTGACATTTTTGATTCTGCTGCGATAGCATCAATTAGCTCTGATTTGTTCATGGTATAAATTAATTAAGGGTTGTTTACACTAACAAATTTATAAGAAATACAATACTATGCAAGTGTTTTAAATAAAGAGTTTATCACACTTTATCAATATTGTCAACTAAATTTTGATTTGACGGGAGACGTATTATTTTTGCCAACCTTAAAGTCAAACCATTATGATTATTGGAGTTCCCAAAGAAATTAAAAACAATGAAAACCGTGTAGGCCTTACCCCTGCTGGTGTTTCAGCCTTAGCTAAGGCCGGTCATAAATTATTTGTGCAGTCAACAGCCGGTGATGGAAGCGGGTTTAGTGATGCAGAATATAAAAAGGCCGGAGCCTCTATTCTTAAAACCATTCAGGAGGTATATAAAAAGGCCGATATGATTATAAAGGTAAAAGAGCCTATAAAGCAGGAATACAGCCTGATTAAAGAGGGTCAGCTTCTTTTTACCTACTTCCATTTTGCCTCTTATGAACCATTAACTAAGGCCATGATAAAAAGCAAAGCCGTGTGCCTTGCTTATGAAACTGTTGAAAAGGCTGACCGCTCCCTGCCGCTTTTGGTGCCAATGAGCGAGGTAGCCGGCAGAATGAGTGTGCAGGAAGGTGCCAAATACCTGGAGAAGCCAATGGGCGGAAGGGGTATTTTATTGGGTGGGGTTCCGGGTGTGCGCCCGGCCAATGTATTGGTTTTGGGTGGTGGTATTGTGGGTACACAGGCCGCTAAAATGGCAGCCGGTTTAGGTGCAGATGTAACCCTTATGGATGTTTCACTCCCCCGTTTAAGGCAACTGGATGATATTTTGCCTAAGAATGTAAAAACAGTTTACTCTAACGAATACAATATCAGAGAAGCCATTAAACACTCCGACATGATAGTTGGAGCGGTGTTGATTCCGGGAGCAAAAGCCCCTTCTTTAATTACGAGGGATATGCTTAAAACCATGAAACCAGGTACGGTAATGGTGGACGTGGCTATTGATCAGGGAGGATGTTTTGAAACTTCTAAAGCCACCACACACGAAGATCCTATTTATGTAATTGATGGGGTAATACATTATTGTGTAGCCAATATGCCAGGTGCTGTACCTTACACATCAACCCTTGCATTAACCAACGCTACCCTGCCTTATGCGCTGCAACTCGCAAATAAAGGATGGAAAAAAGCTTGCACGGAGAACGCTGAATTAAAACCGGGTTTAAATATTGTAGATGGTAAAGTAGTATATAAAGGTGTGGCAGAGGCATTCAACCTGAAATATACAGATGTGAACGAAGTGCTTAAATAAGCCAACTTGTTTCATTATAAATGAAAGAGGCAGCCTGCAAAGACTGCCTTTTTTATTTATAGTTTGGTGTATTTCTGCTTTTAGATTTTAACTATTCCAGTATCAGTTTTGAGCTATTCAGCAGCAGCAACTGATCGGAAACAACGGATATCAGGTAGAGTCCCTTTTTCAGAGACGACAAGTCCAGGGGTAAAGTGTCTGAGCTTGTTCTTTCCACTGAGAGCAACTCTCTTCCTGCCATATCAGTAACAATTACCTTAACCGGTAATACGCTGTTTATTCCTGTAATATGAATGATTCCATTAGCAGGGTTTGGCTGAATGCTGATGCCTGACGTATTGGTTTGCTGCTCATTTGCCGCAACCACTTTGGAAAACGAAAAATGTCCATCGTAATCAACCTGCCTGATGCGGTAAAACAATTGTTGGGTTTGCTTGCCGGAAAACGCGCCATGGTCATTAAACTCATATTGCAATGGGGTAGCTACGTTACCACCACCGGTCACCTCTCCTACCGGATTAAAATTTTCCATATCGTCAGAACGTTCAATCACAAACTTCTCATTATTGATTTGTGAAGCCACAGACCAGATCACTTTTACATCTTTCTCCTTAACGGTTGCTGAAATTCCGTTCCATGAAACAGGCAGCGGATTAATGGGTATGCGGATAAAGTTTCCGGCATCAGCACCAATATCTACAGGAGTAAAGCTGCTTCTTACCTGGCCGTCAAAATCTTCGGACACTCCGGTAAGCTCTCCGTTTGCTTCAACCTTTGTTGCTCCGGTAATATGTAAATTAACAGATGAAGCATTTCCGGTGGCATTTATAAATCCTGCATTTCCGCTGTCGCTTAGCATATCCAGAGAGCTAAAGAAAAACCAATTCATCAGGTTGTTATAATCTGTGCTTCCGTTTTGTATAAGCCTTCCATTGGTACCTGGTGCATAATACAGGTTATTATTAAGCTGAACATTGTTTACTGAATTTAAGCCAAGTGCAAAATGTTTACCCCCCGTAGAAACATTAGATCGGGCATTGCATAGAATATTGTTTTTGATAAAATCACTTCCATCACTTGATTTTTTTAACGCATATGTATTCGTTAAAGATGTACCAGAGCATGCACCTCCGATATATACCGTATTATGGGTAATGGTGCTGCTGTAATTGGTTATTTTGTTTATACCCATCATTGCAGAACTAACAGCATTATCAGCTCCGTTTTCATCAATTCCGAGGCGAATCATGTTATTATAACAATTGATAATGCCATTTTCCAGATTGATACCTGTATATCCTGAAGAGGGTGAATTTGACAGGGTTTTAAAACTGTGAATGAAGTTTGATTTTATATCTACGGAACTACCCGAAGTTGATGCTACATTAATGCCATAACAATAAACAGGAGCCGTGGTATTACTAAGTTGTAAACCCCATATCTGGTTACCGGAAATATCAGCGGCACCGGAAACTGTATTATAATAAATTCCATTTAGCCCTGCAGTACCAATGGTATTAACGCTGGCCGACATGGTGGATAAACGTTGAATACTGTTATTACGGATATATGTATTGTTATTGGCAATAGCCCAAATTCCGGTGGTGGTGTTTCCTGCACCTGAAGAGAGATTTGCATTAGACAAGTTTGCCAGTGTATTTCCCTGAATGGTGAGTGTGCCTCCAACAGCAGGGCTGGCATAAATACCCGTTAATGTTTGCACATAAGAAGGAGATGGAGAAGCCGCACGAATGGCATTTGGGTAAAGGGTGCTTCCTATTTTATTATTGATAACCGTTACATTAAGTGCTCCGGCTATATGAATTCCGGTAACAGAAGAAGGGTAGCTGGAATTAGTGCCCACTGCCGTAATTCCTGAAATATAATTATTGCCCGCCACAATGCTGGCATTATTGGCAGATAACGCTCTTATTCCATATGTTGTAACAGCACTGTTGGCATTTTGATTTAATACATAAACTGATACCCCGTTTGTGGTGTCGCCAATGATATTTGGAATGGTATCTCCGATAAGGGCCGATCCGCTTTGAATATGAATCCCGGTCCACGGGTTTAAAGAGGTACCCGGCCAGAAAAAGTTGGCAATTTTATTTCCCTGAATGCTGATGCGGTGATTTAATGCGCCCGCATAATAAATTCCATAAAACGATGATCCGACATTGGCAGGTCCGGTTTCAAAAGCATTGCCCAAACAAGCGGTATCATTGCCTCCAATAAAATTGTTATTTATCCGGTGTCCGTTTCCTACAACATAAATGGCGTAGGTATTGTTGTTTCCTGTTCCGGAATTTGCACTAAGGTTATAAAAGTGATTCCCCTCAATAAGCATATTGCTGGCGTTAGAGATATAAAGTGCATAACTGGTGTAATACCCAAAATTCAAAAACCTGTTATACGAGATAATATTATCAGAAGGAATGGCAGAACCATTGCCATAAATCTGCACCAGGTAATAACCTTTGGTAACCGAATCTCCAATTTCACAATTTGTGATGGTATTGTTCTTATGCCCTATATTTCCCTGCACATAAGAGAACTGAAGCAAATTATAGGTATACACATTGGTGGTGGTGTAGTTATTTATCCTTACATATTTTATCACATTATCAGAACAAGGAAGCAGATAAAAGTTTATTCCGGCACCTGAAGAATGCGATTTAACGGTAAGCTCAATATTACTGCCTGTTCCACCTGGCCGCCCATCTATGGTAATATTACGTGCACCTGTAAACATCATCACGGCATTAATATATGCCGAAGGCTGAATAACCAGACCCGTTGCGCCAACAGCGGGCATAATGGTAAGAGGTGCAGCAGGTGAAGTGCCCAATGTATCTGAAAAATAAAGAGGAAATCTTTCACCCGAACTGGTATAATTACTTTGAAGTTCGAGTACTACCGGTCCTCCAATACCTGTTCTTTTTATGGAGTCGAGGGCTTGGGTAATGGTGGCAAAATTACCCGGAATAGTAAAGGTTCCGGTAAGGCTTCCTGAGTTGGTTGTGGCTGTGGCAATGGCAGAATTTATACTGTAAGCTCCCTCAGAAACAGCATATACTTTAAAATAATAAAAGGTGCTTGGGCTTAGAGCGCCAATCGTCATGCTTAATGATGATGTTTGGTTTACAAAAGTGAAATTCACATTATCAATGGATTTATAAACCGCGTACTTAATTGCTCCTAAAGCCGATGTCCAGCTTAGTTGCAAACCTGTGGGAGTGATATTGGTTGCTGATGCAGATGACGGATCACCGGGAATTGCCGGGGTAAAGGAATAGACCTGACCGGTAGCCGGTTTCGAATTGATATTATTATAGGAGGTTGATGAACTTACCGTAGGCGAACTTCCTGAATTGTTGAGGGAAAGAAATGAATTGGTGAGCGAACCTGAAATACCTATAGAGGCTGATGCAGAGAAGAGACTACCACTTTCCTGACGATATATAAACTCTACCACACCTGTGGTTTCATATAGCCTGGCCTGAAAAGATATGGTAGCAGCATTGGCAAACCAGTTCCACTCGGCATTAAGCCACTCGGCAATAAATACCCTGTTGGGGGCTGTACCTGTGGTAATATAAGAAAACTGGGCATTGCTGAAAGAGTCCATGTCCAGGTTATCCCAAAGCGGAGCAATGAGGGGTCTAGCCATTCCGGGGTTTGTATTGAGTGCGTTATTGGATGACGCATTAGAGGCTGTTCCGGTGGTTAAACTTAATAAGCCATTTGTTGAGGCATTGAGTTGGGTATAAATATTACCCATATACCAAAACTCAAAACCGATGGGAATACCGTTAAACCACCCTTCATCCACATCTCCACCGGATAAAGGAGGTACAGTTCCCGATGCCACAGGCGTATACGTTCCTGTAGTTGACGCAAAGGTATAATTGGTAATGACCTGCGCTTTTGTATCAGTTATAATAAATGCCAATAAAAGGATAAGAAGTGAGTATAAGTATGTTTTCATAGGACAGGTATTTAAAGCAAGGTAAAAGATGGAAACATGCTTTCAAAGGAAAAAACTGATTATCAGCTTAAAAATTACTTAAATGGACACTACCGCCATGTGGTATTAAAACCTATCTTTGCGCAAATTTTATCAATTCATATGGATAAGTTCTCTTACGTTTCAAATGCAGATGTGGGCGCCATTGACGACCTGTATACCCAATACAAATCCAACCCCGATTCGGTTGATTTCGGATGGAAAAAATTCTTTGAAGGATTTGAAATGGGGCATCAGCGTTTTAATGGCAACGGAAAAGCCCAGCCGGTATCAGAAGATATCCTGAAAGAAATTAACGTATTGAATCTGATAAAAGGCTACCGCACACGTGGCCATCTGTTTACCAAAACCAACCCGGTAAGGGAACGCAGAAAATATGTCCCTACACTGGAAATAGAAAATTTCGGGCTGACACCGGCTGATCTCGATAAAACCTTTAATGCCGGTATTGAACTGGGTTTAGGCCCCGCCTCTTTAAAAACGATTATAGCACACCTGGAACAAACCTATTGCCAGAGCATTGGTGCAGAGTTTGCCTATATCCGCGATCCAAAAAAACTCGACTGGCTTCAAAAGAAAATGGAGGGAAGCAAAAACACCCCTCAGTTAAACCTGGATGAAAAAAGGCAGGTATTGGCTAAACTCAATCAAGCCACTGTATTCGAAAATTTTTTACATACCAAATTTGTTGGTCAAAAACGTTTTTCTCTGGAGGGCCTTGAAACGTTAATTCCTGCGCTTGATGCTGTGATACAATATGGTGCAGAGCTTGAAGTAAATGAATTTGTGCTGGGCATGGCTCACCGTGGCCGTTTAAATGTGCTTGCCAATATACTTGGAAAAACCTACGAAGATATTTTTAAGGAATTTGAAGGTAAGGCTTATGAAGAGGCCTTGTTTGAAGGGGACGTAAAATACCACCTTGGTTATTCGAGTGAAATTACCACCGCCAAAGGAAAAAAAGTACACCTGAGTTTATCACCAAACCCTTCGCACCTCGAAACAGTAAATCCGGTGGTAAAAGGCATTACACGCGCCAAACTGGTAAAAAAACACCAGCACGATATTGATAAAATTTGCCCCATACTGATTCATGGAGATGCCTCTGTGGCAGGCCAGGGCGTGGTGTATGAGGTATTGCAAATGGCCGGACTGGAAGCATACAGTGTTGGCGGATGCATGCATATTGTAACCAATAACCAGATTGGTTTTACTACCAACTACACAGATGCACGTACCTCAACCTATTGCACAGATGTAGCTAAAATTACCTTATGCCCGGTTTTTCATGTAAACGCGGATGATGTGGAGGCCGTTGTATTTGCAGTAAGGCTTGCCATGGAATACCGTCAGGAATTTAACAGCGATGTGTTTATTGACCTGCTTGGTTACCGCAAATACGGACACAATGAAGGTGATGAGCCACGTTTTACCCAACCAATGCTTTACAAGGCCATTGCGGCACATCCAAACCCAAGGGAAATATATAACCAGAAACTGATTACAGCAGGAAGTGTGGAGGCCGATCTGGCAAAAGAAATGGATAAGGAATTCCGTAGCATGTTGCAGCAAAAACTGGAAACAGCAAAAGCGGCAGAAGCCTCGCCTGTTACCAATTTTATAAAAAGTACCTGGGAAGGATTTCGTTCAGCAAAGCCGGAAGACTTTGACGGGGTAGCACCGGTTACCGCAGTTGATAAAAAAATATTCGGCAACCTGGCTGAAAAAATAACCAATATTCCCGAAGGCTTTAAGGCATTCAGTAAAATTGAGAAGTTGTTTAACGATCGCAAGAACATGATCAAAAACAATCAGTTCGATTGGGCTATGGGCGAGCTGATGGCTTATGCTACTTTAAGCAATGAAGGGTATGCGGTAAGAATGACAGGACAGGATTGTGAACGTGGTACCTTTTCTCACAGGCATGCTATTATTAAGCAGGAAGATTCAGAAAAAGAACACAATATTTTTGACAGCCTGGGTAATGATAAAAAAGCAAATGTGGAGTTTCATAATTCGCTTTTATCAGAATATGCTGTGCTTGGTTTTGAGTATGGTTACTCCATGGCTACCCCAAATGATTTAACCATATGGGAAGCACAATTTGGTGATTTTGCCAATGGTGCCCAGATTATTATAGACCAATATATATGCAGTGCCGAAGCCAAATGGAAAACTTACAGCGGTTTGGTAATGATGCTGCCTCACGGGTATGAAGGACAAGGTCCTGAACACTCCTCAGCACGTATAGAACGCTTTTTGCAACTGTGTGCCAACTACAATATGCAGGTATGTAATATTACTTCTCCTGCCAATTATTTCCATTTGTTGCGCAGGCAGATTCACCGTGAATTCCGTCTTCCGCTGGTGATTATGACACCAAAAAGTTTGCTTCGTCATCCATTATGTGTAAGCCCGGTTGAAGATTTTGTAAAAGGTGGGTTTAAAGAAATTATTGACGATACCTATGTTGATGCAAAAAAAGTAAAACGGGTATTGTTCTGCACCGGTAAAATTTATTACGACTTACTGGAGAAACAACAAAAAGATCAGCGCAAGGATATTGCCATTGTTCGCGTGGAGCAGTTGTTCCCGATGCCTGAGAAAGGGATGAACAAGATAAGGGAAACCTACAAAATTGCCGAGTATTGCTGGGTGCAGGAAGAGCCAAAAAATATGGGAGCCTGGACTTACCTGCTCAGGTGTGAAGATAATTTTAAGCTGCGTTTAATTTCGAGAAAGGCCAGTGCATCACCTGCCACCGGATTTGCCAAGGTACATGCCAAGGAGCAGGCACAGATTGTGGATGAATGTTTTGCGTGAGAAAGTTTTTGATAACTGAATAAAAAAACCGGCAATATGAAGTTGCCGGTTTTTTTATGTTTATTTTTTTAGGATGACAAAGCTCCTCACATACCCGGCCACATAGCCTTATTCCATGGAATACGCGACAGGATCAGTAAAAAACCAATAGAGAAAAAGATCAATGCCTTGCGGTGTTTGGATGCTGCATCCACTGCCTTTTTACTCAGGCTGCGTCCCACCTGAATTAATACAATGGCAATTACCATGGTGGCAATATGCTCCACAGCAACAAAACGCATGGTGGCATCTTTCATGGCCGCTCCCATTCCCTGAGAAAGGGCTGCATCAACCACCGGACTTACAAAATACAATATCAACCCGAGCAATAATTGTGTATGGCAAAACATCACAAAAATAATGTGCGACCGGTTTTCAGCGGCTGTAAACGCCCGGTTGTGCATTACACCTAAAACAGATTTGGTAATGGCGTAAAGCCCTCCAAGTAAAACTCCCCAGCGGAGTATGTTGTGCAGATCTAATAAAATTTCGTACATAGCATTTGAGTTTGGTAAAGCGAAAATAAGCAATTGCATTAATCTTTAGGATTTAGTTATTCATTTAATAAAAAGCAAACTGCCTATACTGCAGGTTATAGGGCGGGGCGAAAGTATGCTATATCAACATTAAATTGTATTCGATTTGTTTGGTTGTTATTACAAAACAGCATAATTGCCTGATTTTACCTATGCCCGGAACAGCCTAAAAACAGGGTTCCTTCATTGAAATCATCTTTTGAAAGATTAGAATCGGTACTTAAATAAATGCACCCTTTTTCGCCTATCCTCCAGACCATGTTTTGATACTTTTGTTTATGAGCACATTGCTTGTGTTTAGCTTCCATTAAACAACCACACAACGTATGGCATGAAATCTTCGTTCTGGCATAAGGTACCTGTAGTAAGGGCATTTTTTCCGTTTGTATCAGGTATTGGTATCTCTATGTTTTATCCTATCAATACCCTGCTCATAAGTGGAATTTGCGCAAGCTCTTTTATATTGTTTGTGGTCTGGTACTTTTTAATCAAATCGTATCACAGGCGCTGGTGGCATGGCGTGGCATTAGTTGGCTTTTTTTTCTCCTTTGGTATGTTGCTTCATCAGTTAAACAATGAGCTAACCCATCCGCAACATTTTACCCACCAACAGGATGCGGGTTATATTGCATTGCGCATTACAGAACCGGCACAGATTAAAACCAAATCCATTAAACTTAAAGGAGAAGTAATTGGCACCATTAACAGCAGCGGCATTCAAACAACGGCAAACGGAAAAGTGTTGGTATATATTGGTAAAGACAGTACCTGCAAAACCATTCCCTATGGTTCAGTATTGGTATTACCAGCTTCTGCATTCAGGGAAATTCCACCACCCATGAACCCCGATGAATTTAATTACAAACGTTACCTCGCATTTAATAATATCCATTATCAGGCTTATACAAAGTACAGCCAGATTTGTTTTGCCGATACCTTTATTACCTCTGCTCTTTACAACCATATTTATGCGTTGCAGGATTATTTTAAACAAACACTGCAAACCTATATTGCTTCTGCCAATGAAACAGGTGTGGCCGAAGCCTTGTTGTACGGATATGATGATGATATAGATGCTGAAACCATACAGGCATACTCCAACACAGGAACATTGCATGTGCTTGCTGTATCCGGTATGCATGTGGGAATTATTTTTATGGTACTGGGATGGGTCCTGGGTTTTATGGATAAAAAACCACGCTTAAAATTATTGAAACTGGGTTTTATTCTGCTCTTCTTATGGGCTTATTCTTTTTTATGTGGCCTCTCTCCTTCTATTCTGAGGGCCACAGTCATGTTCACCTTCATCATTATCAGCCAGATGTTGAAACGCACCACCAACGTGTACAATACACTTGCTGCTTCGGCCTTTGTTCTTTTATTATACGATTGCAATATGCTGGCCAATGTTGGCTTTCAGTTAAGTTACCTGGCGGTATTGGGCATTGTATTTTTGCAACCTCTTATTTACAACCGGTACACCGCACCAAACCGGTTGCTAAACGAAATATGGAAAATTACTTCCGTATCGCTGGCCGCACAAATAACCACCTGCCCCATAGGTATTTTATACTTCCACCAGTTTCCCAATTGTTTTCTTTTCTCCAACCTTATTATTATTCCGCTTACCACCATTATTCTGTATACTGGTATTGTATTGCTTATCATATCAAAAGTGCAGGTTCTTGCTTCATTGGTTGGTAAACTGATGTACTACCTCATTGCCTTTACCAACCTTACTGTAAAATGGGTGGAACAGATTCCTTACGCTTATATCAATGGATTACATATCAGCATCACACAAAGCATTTTGCTGTATTTTGTTTTTGGTTTCCTTATTTTTTATCTGTTAAAAAGGCAAATGATATGGTGCTACGGATTTATGTTTTCCTGCCTGTTGTTTCTTGCCATGCAATCGTGGTACATGACAGAAAATCTTTCTCAAAACCGGGTACTTTGTTATCATGTTCCCAAACAACAGGCCATCCACTTTATTAAGGGCAATGAGGCTGTTTTATTTATCGACTCCCTGTTGTGGAACGACCGGGATAAAATCAAATTCCACCTTCAGCAACATATCTGGAAATCGGGGATTACCGGCAATCATATTGTATATACCAACGGCAACTGGAAAACCCTAAACTGGATGGGCAAAAAAATTGTGGTAACAGGAAAAACAAAACCAGCGGTTGAAGAAATAAATCCCGATATACTTGTGGTAACAAACCGGCTTAATAAGGGTGAACTTGATCATATTCATCCCGGGCAGGTCATGATCATATCAACCGTTGGCAACCAAATAGCCGCAGAGCTTAAAACTTATTTTAGCAGGCAACATATTCCGGTGCATTATACCGGAGACACCGGAGCACTGGAATGGTGTTTAAATAACTGAAGGTTTTTTTCTGTATTTCAGGCCCTATCATTTTTTGCTGATAAACGGTAGCCACTTGTATTAAAATTGTGACCGGCTGATGCAAATGAATATATTTGATTAAAACTTATTACCATGCGATTTTTTTATCTGCTCCTCACCTTTGTATGTGTGGCCTTCCAACTCTCTGCCCAACCATTTGATGTAAAAGATCATTATGTAAAAAGGGAAGTATATATTCCCATGCGTGACGGAAAAAAACTATTTACCGCCATTTACCTTCCCAAAGATTCGAGCCGGACTTATCCCATTTTACTTAACCGCACACCATACAGCATAGCACCTTATGGAACTGATACGTTTCCCCGTGCTTTGCGTCCTTCGGAACATTTCGCGCGAGACGGATACATTTTTGTATTTCAGGATGTGCGTGGCAGGGTGATGTCGGAAGGTGATTTTGTGAATATGACTCCACACAAAGCGGTGAAACAATCGAAGCAGGATATTGATGAAAGTACGGATACTTACTATTGTATTGAATGGTTACTTAAACATATCAAAAACCATAATGGCAAGGTTGGACAATGGGGAATTTCCTATCCCGGTTTTTACACCTCGGCAGGAATGATTGATGCACATCCGGCATTAAAAGCCTCCTCCCCGCAGGCACCTATTTGCGATTGGTTTACCGGAGATGATTTTCACCATAACGGAGCTGTTTTCCTTCCTCACTTTTTTGGTTTTTTCTACGTGTTTGGCCAGCCACGCCATGCACCGGGTATATACCAACCCCAGTGGTTTAAATTTCCCAGCAGTGACGGATACAAATTTTACCTCGAACTGGGTCCGCTTAAAAATGTAAATAATTACTACAAGGGGAATATTGCTTTTTGGAACGAGTTAACGAAACACGAAACGTATGATGATTTCTGGAAAGTACGCAACCTCAGGCCTCACCTTAAAAATATTAAGCCGGCTGTATTAACAGTAGGTGGCTGGTTTGATGCCGAAAATTTATACGGGGCATTGCAAACGTATCAAACGGTTGAAAAACAAAGTCCAAAAACACAAAACAGCATTGTAATGGGCCCGTGGGTACACGGAGGCTGGAACCGGGGCATTGGCGACCATCTGGGAGATATAAGCTTCAGACAAAAAACAAGCATCTATTATCAGGATAGTATTGAGTATCCCTTTTTTAGTTATTACCTCAAAGGCCAGGGAAACTATAAGCCCACAGAAGCCATTATGTTTGAAACGGGAACCAATATCTGGAAACGCTATGAACAATGGCCTCCCAAAAATGGAGCGGAAGAAACCTTTTACCTGGGCAGTAATGGCGGATTATACCCAACAGTGCAAAATCATACAGAAGAGTTTGTAAGCGACCCAAAAAAACCGGTGCCTTATATGATTAATTGCGAAACCGGTATGACCAAAGAATACATGGTGGCCGATCAGCGTTTTGCTGCTACACGTCCGGATGTACTGGTTTACAAAACAGAACCATTAACCACAGCAACCACTTATGGTGGTCCGGTGAAGGTAAATTTAACCGTGAGTACCACCGGAACCGATGCCGACTGGATAGTAAAAATTATTGATGTGTACCCTGATGATGCGCCTGCCGATACCATTAATGGCAAAGTAATTAAAATGGGAGGTTACCACATGCTGGTACGTGGTGATGTGATGCGCGGAAAATTCAGAAACAGTTTTGAAAAAGCAGAGCCATTTGTGCCTGGCCAACCAACTCAGGTTTATTTTGTAATGAACGATATAAACCACACGTTTAAAAAAGGACACCGGTTAATGATACAGGTTCAAAGCACGTGGTTTCCGTTGGTTGACCGCAACCCGCAGCAGTTTATCAATATTTTTGAAGCCGGTGAAACTGATTTTATCAAAGCCACCCATCAGGTTTACGGCCAATCATCGGTTACGCTTTTTAAACTGCAACCATGAAAGTATATATTATCTTTTGCCTCTGCCTGCTTACATATCCCCTGTTTGCACAACCTGATACAGAACCCGTCAAACAGGTAATTAAAAACCTCTTTGATGCCATGCAAAAAGGAGACAGTGCGGCAGCCCGCAAATGCCTGATGCCGGAAACACGTTTGCAAACAGCGCTGGAAAATACCAAAACAGGTAAAACCAGATTAACCACTGAAAGTGCTGATTCATTTCTGGTGCAGATACATGCCATTAAAGAAAAAGGGTTGCAGGTAGAAGAACGGATGATTACCTGCGATATACAAATTGATTTTCCAATGGCAGCAGCATGGGTAACGTATGAGTTTTATGTAAACGGAAAATTTTCGCACAAAGGCGTTGATGCTTTCCAGCTTTTCCGCTCAGAAACGGGGTGGAAAATAATACAGGTATGCGATACCCGCAAACGCTGATTAACGGGCTTTCCAGAAACCTTTGGTATCTACCTTGTACTCTTTAAGCAATAACAGAATTAAAAAATTATCGAGGTAAGCCAGCACCCCAAACAGGTACATGATATAAAACATAACTCCCCAATCGTTGCTTATAAAGAGGGTAGCCAGGCAAACGGTAATAAACACGGCAAACAATTTTGAACTGTAGGAGTGATTGGATGGCAACTTGCGAAAACGCAAAAAACAAATGAGATAAGCCAGCAGTTCAAAAGCCACTATACTTAGTATATACCATTGTTTATTCATTACCACAACCGGAAACATAAGCCAGGCAGAGATGATGGTGCTGATAAGAAAAACAGTGTCAACATGGCTATCCCATTTTCGCAAACTATCGGTTGATATGTTGAGCCTGCGGGCAATGATTCCGTCAAACACATCAGACAAAATACCTGCAATAAGCAAAGAAGCCAGGATAATGCCGGCACCCGTTATCTGAAAATAAGCTACCACCAGCATCACCGGTGCAACAAATAAGCGGAATAAAATTAAAAGAAAAGGAATCTGTTTCATTGGAAAGGATGGTTACAGCAGGTTGGTATCTTTATAAAATACGGGAACTTTTATTTGCAGGTCACATTCCGCATTTAATTGCTCTATCAGGTATTTGCTTAACTCAGGTGAGTACAATTCCTCATGCTGGTGCATAAAAAAGTAACAACTCTGCAATCCGTTTTCCATCCACTGTTTAATGCGTTTCACCCATTCATCAATTCTTTTGTAATCGCTTTTGTGCAGGCTGTTTCCTACAAAACGGATAAATGCATGTGGGGTGGTAAGGTTCATGTGCACACAATCGCGCCTGCCTGCAGCATCGGTAATAATAGAGCCCACTTTTGCTTTTGCCAGTGTTTCAAAAGCCTGTTTGTGGTGTTCTTTGGCAAACCATTCTATATGCCGGTATTCTACAAACAGGGGAACATTTTGAGGAAAATCGTTTATAAAGGTAGTGATGGTTTCTGCATGTTTAATACCCATCTGCGGATGCGGCATCAGGAATATGGGACCCAGGTTATTTCCAAGCTCACTCATTACTGATAAAAACTCATCGGTTTCTTTTGTAACATTTTTAAGCCGTTTAATATGGGTAATCACATCGGTAAATTTGGGGCAGAATAAAAAATCATCGCCCACCATACTTTTCCATTTTAATATTCCCTCAGTAGTAGGAAGTTTATAAAACACGGCATTCAGTTCAATACAATTAAACTGCTGTGCATATACTTTTAAAAAATCGGCTGCTTTGGTTTTGGGCGGATAAATTTTACCTACCCAATCAGGCCGGCCCCATTTGGCGCAGCCTACGTATATCTTAGGAGCTTTTTTGGGTTTAGATGCATTTAATACTTTTTGGGTTAACGGGGTATCATCAGGCAACCTGAAGTCTATCTTATTCAGCTCATTTGTTTCAACTTTTCCGAATTCCATTTTTTCTTTCAAAGGTAGCCATATCCGTGTATTTTTGGCAGATGATTATTTACGGAATAAAGAACTGCGATACCATGAAAAAAGCCTTCGACTGGCTTCATAAAAAAAAGATTCCATACACCTTTCACAATTACAAGGAAGAAGGAATAAGTGCGGCAAAAATAAAAGAGTGGCTTAAGCACAAACCCATCACAGAAATTATCAATACAAAAAGCACCACCTTTAAAAATTTATCTGCAACCGATCAGAAAAAAATAAGCAATACACAGGCTGCCATTAAACTGATACAGGAAAATACCTCCATGATAAAAAGGCCGGTATTGGAAACCGCAACTGGAATTCTGCTTGGGTTTAACGAAACCACCTGGGAAAAAGAGTTATTGTAAACACACGTATCTAACCGAGCTATCTCCTGTTTCCTCATCTTTATACGTACCATCGTACTGCAGCCCTATTTTGCCCAATACCTTTACAGAAGCCTGGTTGTGAATAGAAGCACGACCGATGATGTTTGGCAATTTTTGTGATATGCCATATTCCAGCACAGCTTTGGCAGCCTCGGTGGCATAACCATAACCCCAATATTTTTGAATATAACGGTATCCCAAATCTATTTCACCACCAATATCTTTTAAACCGCACCAGCCAATAAACTCACCCGATGATTTTAAAAATACGCCCCAACGACCAATCTTTTTGGCATATTGGGGCATAATGGTATCCGTTAAAATCTGCCTTACCAGTTCCACACTATCCCAGGGAACCGGGTCTCCTGTGTATTGTGTAATTGCAGGATCCTGGTGCATGTCATAAAGAAGTTGTGCATCATCAAGCGTAAACTCCCGCATGTATAATCTCTCCGTTTCAGGGATATGGTTCATGCGGGTAAGATAGGAAAAATAATTTTTAGTCGATGGTTCTGATGGCGTATTTAATCACGCTTTTGCTTCTGCGCAGGTCGCGCTTTTCGTTTGCAAAAAAGTAAATGGCACTTTTGCTGTTCCAGCGGGCATAACGTGTGCCGGACAACATCAGGTCGTAATAAAACGACAATTGCATAATATGCGTTTGCAGGGGAATGCCATCACCCAGAGGTCCGAGCCACACAGCCTGCGATGCCTCAAAACTGTCGATATCCATGGTGAGCACAAAATCGTAATCGTATTTTCCGGATTTGGCTTCTATAAAACCCTGCTTAGCCAACCGTTTAAGGCAATAGGCCCTTACATCTTTTTCAAAACCACCCGATAATACAATGGGCGATTGGTTAATAATAGACAGGTGGATTTTTTTAGGACTCTTGCTGCTTCCAAAAGGTACTTTGGTGCGGTACCAGTATAATTTATTGCACGAGCCCAGCATCAGGCTTAATAAACAGATATAAATCAGGGAAACTCTCATCGGGTAACTATACAGAAGTTCAATTTAAGACAAGAAAACGTTGCATATTCCTTAAAAATATTTTTGCCAACCCTATCAGCTTGTTTAAAACCAGACCAATAAATATGGCAGAGGCCAACAAAAAATAAACCGGTGATGCCTTTTACCGGCATAAATAAGTGGCCACCAAATAATACCGGATCCCGCTATTTATTTATATGGTTACCTATTTTCTGTTTAACCGGAGCAATGATAACAAAATAGTTAAAAAAACTTAACAATAACCACTCATACGATTAATCATCAGTATTTATCGTTTTGGTTTCAACCTGTCAAAAAAATGAGGTTACTCCTTTTCATAACTGGAATAAACTACTATATTGTATATACAAATTTTCCGGCTTTACCTGAATATGATCTTTGGTTAAAGCCTGCGTTATATTATGGCTGCAAAAAAAGAAACCGTCAACTGGTTAAGGGTAGTATTGGGAGCTTCCCTTGTGCTTTGTTTTTATCTGATTGATACAAATGATATTCACATGAGCTCCGTAGAACCCATTACCGTTACCGCCAAAGCCGATATTGCTCCTGTAACCATTTGGAAGGGGAATTATGCCTACAAACTAAAAGCACAGGAAAAAGAATGCAGCTTTGGTATTAAAAAAGTGCGCTTTGATTCCAAGCTGATCAGTGCCCTGGAAGATATCAGGCAAAACGATACCCTTATTATGCAGGTGCCTCGCAATAAAATAGAAGATATGCGGATTGATGATATCACCATACCGGTTTACTCCCTTCGTAACAACGGAAAGATTGTTTTCGAACTGGAAGATTATAACGAAGCCCGGAAACAACAAAGCAGAAGCTGGAGCATTTTTGCACTGGTGGCGGGTTTGCTGCTGATGGCCAGGGGCTTTTACCTCATCTCCAACCGCGTGATGTATTGGGTAGGCATAACCACGATTATTGTGGTTCTTATTTTGCGCTTTCTGCATATCTGGGGTTAAACAACTCCCCCCTTTGTAAAAAAAAAGAATGTTTTCCCTAAGAAAAAAGAGTGTTTTCACTCTTGTTTTTGGTTGTTTAGCACCGGAGGTTTGTACCACCAATACAACCACCTATGAAAACACTACACGCTATTTGTCTTACTTTATGCGGGCTGCTGCTGTTTGCTCCATACAACGATGCCGCCAACAGCAACCAGCCACTTATTGACAGCCTGACCCACAAAATAGAAAGGCTGGAACAAACCATAGCCGAAGGTTCTTATACCCGCATTCCTAATCAGGATTTTGAAAATATTATTAACAACAAAATTGAAACCAGCCTGCGCGAAACCGTAAACTGGTGGCTACTTATTATTGCCGCTGTTGTTTCTGTTGTAGGGTTTCTGGTAAACAGGTATGCCAAACAACACCTTCAAACCATTCTGGATGAAAGGGCTGTTGCTTTAAAGAGCGAAATGGGCAACAGAATAGAGGAGATCAGTCAGGAGTATTTTAGCAATGTGATTGAAACACTGATTGATTTTAAAACAGAAACCATCAGCAAAAACAACTTTGTGGTGGATACTAAAACCATAAGTGAGTTAAGAAAGTATATTGATAACAACAATCTCCATGTATCGGAAGACAAAAAAATTATGCTTATTGATACCATTATGTGTTGCTACTATTATACCGACTTTGATGACCGAACAGAAAAAATGATTGAACTAATTGAGTGTTATGAGAAAGAATTTTCACTTCTCGCATCAACGTATGCAAATGCAGCACTTGCCTTTATGCATATGTATCAGATTTATGGCACTTCCGATTTTATGAAATCAGCTGTTGAAAACTGCAGCCGTGCTATAAACAAAGCACCTGATTATGGTGTTGCATATGCTATTAAACTGGAACTTCAGGTAATTGCATTAGAAAAAGCTTATAATGAAGAGGGCAGGCAGCTACATTTAACCGCCTTAGAAAGGGCATTTAAGGAAATAGAAAACAACAATAGTGTACATCTGGCTCATGATATAGTTAGTAGATTGAATAACGATCGCAGCTCTTATCTGAATCCATATGTTGAACAACTCTATACCCAATACCCTAAAGAAATGGAGGCCATTCAGGCAAGGGTTCCGGAGGCAGCTTAACCTTGGTGACATCATTGCCCCCTAAAAGAGTCGTTTTTACACATGGTAAAAAGTGAACTTATTGTGCAATTTTGTGTGGGTAATGGCTGAGGGTAAAACAACCACGGCCAAACCTTAAACAACCAAACCATGAGCATAAAACAAGTATGGCTTAACCTGCCCGTAAAAAACATGTCGGTTTCTAAAACCTTTTTTAAAGAAATTGGATTTACCCCAAACCCCATGCATGAAAATAATCCGCAAGCCGGAAGTTTTTTTATTGGAGAACAAAAAATGGTAATGATGCTTTTCCCTGAAGAGTTGTTTGCCCGGTTTTGCCACCACACCATTGCCGACACTTCCAAAGGTTGCGAAATACTGATTAATATTGATGCACAAAGCCGCGAAGAAGTAGATGCCATGGCCGCACTGGTAAAAAAAGCTGGAGGAAGTATTTTTGCCGAACCCGGAGAAGCCGATGGATGGATGTATGCCTTTGGTTTTGCCGATCCTGACGGACACCGCTGGAGTATGCTGTATATGGATATGAACAATATGCCAAAACACTAAAACATGGAAAGCAAAAAATACCCTAATGTAGCGGCCTACTTTGCCGATTTTGAACCCGCCCAACAACAAAAACTGGAAGAGATACGCGCACTGATTAAAGAAGCCGCACCCAAAGCAACTGAAGTAATCAGCTATAATATGCCGGCATTTAAACAGCATGGTGTACTGGTATATTATGCGGCCTATAAAAACCATATTGGTTTCTACCCTACTTCCAAACCAATTATTGTATTTGCCGATAAACTGAAGGATTATAAAACCTCCAAAGGTGCTGTGCAGTTTCCGCTGGATAAACCTATACCTAAAACGCTGGTAAAAAACATGGTGAAACTTAGGGTGAAAGAGGATGCGGAGAAAAAGCGATAGGGTGTGGAGATGTGGAGATGTGGGGATGTGGGGATGTGGAGATGTGAAAATGTGGAGATGTGTTGATGGAAGTTCGAAGGTGGGGAAATCTTGAATGCTGAATGTTGAATGTTGAATTTTAAGTGTTAAGTTTTTGCTTTTCGAAGTTGGGATGATTTGATTTAGAAGCATTCCACATCGATCCACAAACCAACCTCAGCTTGGTAAGTCCTGAATTTGATTATGGACAAAATTTAATGACTGCCCATATTGGGATGGGGTACTTCTTTAAGCAATTTTCGTCTTATTTAATTTCGGCATTGGTATATGGAATAAAACCCTGAATACTGGAGGCCGAATAATTATAAGCTTATAACCTTATAATGATACATTATTAGATTAAAGCCTTATATTGAATCATTAAGACATTCAGATGAAGGCTGTCATCAAAAATATCATAAGGTTTACTCAACAAAATGAAAATCTTCACAGTGAATATGTGCTGGTAGGAACAATGATGAGTTATGCAATAGCCATATTAGTTGGCGTTTTAATTAATCAGTTCTTATAATACAATGCCTTCAATATTACTTACAGACCAGGAAACAAGCATTATCCTAACAGATGCAGAACTTACCATTCGCTATGTGCGTAAAAAGAATCCAGGTTGGTTATTTTGGTTTATCTATACAGGCTTAATATGCATGTGGGTAGCTATAGGCAATATCGGGTGGGGCGAATGGGCTATCATCACGTTTATTGCAATAATCTCAAAACTTGCCTTCGATCAGGTTACAGAGCTCACTTTTAATAAGGACGACAAAAAGGTTTATCGTCATTACCTGTTTTATGGTAAAAAGCTTAAAACCCAAGTTATACTGAACAATTACGAAAACCTAAGTTATCTTGTTGGATATGATGAACAATCTAACGGGGAAAGCAGTGCCTCCGGTTATTTTTTTAATGCGAGATATGGCAGAGAACATATTCTGCTTTACTTATTTAAAACTATTGATGATGCTGAATTAGTCACCAATATTTTGAACAAAGAGCTCAATTTAAATATAAGCTTACATTATCCAACCAAATAAACCGAGGAATTATACTGGTACCGGATTTTTCATCCCCCTCTCACAAACTAAAACCCCGGGTTTAATCAATAAAATAGCCATCACTTTATGACCCTTAGAATTTCTTATATTCTTTTATCAGGTAAAAAAAGTAACTTGTATATTGAAACAATATATGAAATGCTTTACTAAAATAACCTTGTTAACCGCTCTGCATATTCCGTTACTACTCTCCAATTGCGTGGAAAGAAAAAACATGTGCGAGGAAACGAAGCACTATAATTATTTTGTAAAACCAGAAGACAAAGCTGTACTGCCCTACAAAGGCTTCGATACGTTAAGACTCAAACATAGCAGTGGTGCCGAGTACACATTTTATGCAGGTGCAATAGATAGTTTATTTACCATAACCGCCAAGTCTACAAGCCCTGATTGCGCTAATAATATTATTCAGCATATGGAAACATCGTTGCTTGAATTTAACACTCTTCCCAAAACTACTACAATAGAAATTGGTCTTTATCGAGAAGAGTATGCTACTCGACTTCAAATTACGATGGATAAGGTCATCTATCATTCTAGAACTTCGGATTTACCGTTAATTTCTCCAAGACCAAATTTTTTCGATTATGATTCTCTTGTAATACAAGGAAAAGAATATAAAAACATTCGTAAAGTATACCAGAATAGCAATATAACAAGTAGCGTCTTCATTTTATTTAATAGAGATTATGGGATTTTGAAAATCGTAAAAGCTAACGGAGAAACATTTGAGCGTATCCCATAATATATTTGCAAAATGATATCATATAAGATATTTGCTTTTAGCTTCTTCAGTCTTATCCTGTTCTGCAATTGTTCAGACCCGAAAGACCCCTGCGAAGAAACGAAGCACTACTACTTTTTTGTTAAACCAGAAGAAAAAGC
>JBPXJS010000009.1:0-345846 GCA_051715425.1 Bacteroidota bacterium
ACAAATCTGGTATACATAAATGGTACAACATATACCAATACTACTTATCAGGGCGGTGGAGGTTACAACGCGGGCTCAAGTTCATCGGCCAACTCATTTGTGTCTGCACGCGACCTGCATATTACAGCTGCCGGAGCCAAAGGTCAGGCTATTGCACAGGTTACAACAGATATTGATGGAGAAACCCGTCAAGCAACTCCGGATATTGGAGCAGACGAATACTTTAGCAGCATGGACATTGGCGTGTCTAGTATTGATACCCCATTGGCTTCTACTTTCTGCAGTGGCAATAAAGAGATTTCCGTAAGAATAAGAAATTATGGAAACCAGGCTATCACCAGTGCAACTGTTCATGTGGCAGTAAATGGAGTAGTTATGCTAACCTATCCATGGACAGGTTCTTTGGGTCTTTCAGCTACCAGTGCTCCGTTTATTGTTGGTACAGTAAACATTGGTGCCGGCAATCCGATTGTTACCGCATTTACATCCTCCCCTAACGGAGGTACGGATATTTTGGCAGCAAACGACTCTGCATCCAGAACCTTCACCGTAAATCAAACAGTAAGCCCTGCAATAAGTATCAGTGCATCAGATACAGCAATATGCAGTGGAACCACGGTTACACTTATTGCTTCATATAGCAATGGCGGTTCTACACCTCTTATTCAGTGGCGCAAAAATGGAATAACCATGGGCACAACAGATACCATCATTACAAATGCCCTTGCCAATAACGATTCACTGATTTGTATCCTCTCTTCCTCTGCAACATGTGCCAGTCCGTCAAGTGTTATTTCAAATTATATTAAAATGAATGTAAACACAACGCAACCTGCACAGGTGAGTATTGCAGCCAATACCACAACTATCTGCACAGGCCAGAATGTAAGGTTTGCTGCCACTCCGGTAAATGGAGGAACTACACCTTCATACCAATGGAAACTGAATGGGGTTAATGTTGGCACAGATACGAGTGTTTACCAATCGACCACGTTAAACAACAATGATAGTGTTACTGTCATATTAACATCGAGCCTTGCCTGTGCAAGCCCAAATATTGACACATCAAACTTTATAAAGGTAACCGTAAATAGTTTTGTAACTCCTGCTGTTAGTATTGCGGCCACCTACACATCAATTTGTTCAGGGGTGGTAGATACCTTCACAGCCACACCGGTTAATGGTGGTACCACACCAACTTACCAATGGAAACGAAACGGAATAAATGTTGGCACAAATAACAACCGGTTTATCACTACTACTTTGGCAAACAACGATTCTATTGAAGTGGTGATGACCTCAAATGCCGTTTGTGCTTCGCCAACATCTGCCACATCAAACAAAATTGGCGTAAGTGTTACACCATCTGTTACACCAACCAATGTGGTAAATGCAACAGCTACCACCATATGTTCTGGCACGCAGGTTACATTTACATCGGCCATTACCAATGGAGGAACAACACCGCATTACCAATGGAAAAAGAATAATGTGGATGTGGGAACCGACACAAATGTGTATGCTGACAATAACCTGCAAAACAACGATTCAATCTATGTTGTGCTAACATCCAATGCAGCATGTGCAACATCCACCATTGTTAACTCAAATAAAATGAAGCTCACCGTAAATCCATTGGTAACTCCTGACGTATCAATAGCCGGTTCGGCCAACAATATTTGTTCCGGCACCTCGGTTCAGTTTACAGCCACACCGGTTAATGGCGGAACCACACCATCATATCAATGGAAACGGAATGGTGTGAATGTAGGTACCGACAGCACCAGGTTTACCTCTTCGTCATTCTCAAATGGCGATACAATCAGGGTAATTTTAACCAGCAATGTGGCCTGTGCTACCAAAACCACCGATACATCAAACTTTGTGGTGATGCAGGTAACACCTTCTGTTACGCCAACCATTAGTGCAAGCTCTGCCGTTACCACCATATGCGCAGGAACCCCGGTTACCTTTAGCGCATCGGGTACCAATGGCGGAATTAGTCCGGCTTACCAATGGAAACGCAACGGAAGTAATGTGGGAGCTGATAGTACCGGATTTACCACAAGCACCATTAACAATAATGATACTTTCTATGTGGTATATACCTCATCGGCTGCCTGCGCTGCTGTAAATAATATTGTTTCCAATAAAATTATCATGAGGGTAAACAGTATTGTACCGGTAACGGTAAATATTACGGCAACAGGAACATCCATTTGTTCGGGCTCTCCGGTTACGTTTAGTGCCAACTATACCAACGGAGGATTTACGCCTTCATTCCAGTGGAGGAAAAATGGGGTGACAGTTGGAACCGATAGCATGGCGTTTACCACAACAGCTCTTTCAAACGGGGATAGTATCAGAGTGACTTATATTTCCAGTGCTACCTGCCCAAGTGCGGCTTCTCTGCTCTCCAATACCATTGTGATGAGTGTTACGCCTTCGGTAACTCCTGATATCAACATCGCAGCTTCGGCATCATCTATCTGCAGCGGACAAGGCGTTACATTTACGGCAACACCACTTAATGCCGGAACAGCCCCTGTTTATAAATGGATCAAAAATGGTGTACAAACCGGAACTGACAGTACTGGATTAACTACCACCTCACTTGCTTCATCAGACGTATTCCATTGTATCCTAACCAGCAATGCAGCGTGTGCAACTAAAACTTCCGATACCTCAAATGCGGTAAGTATCAATGTAAAACCACTGCCTGTAAAACCTGTAATTACACGCAACAGCGACTCCTTAACTTCAACTGTAGCTTTAAGTTACCAATGGTTCAGGGATGGTAATATCATCAGCGGAGCTACAACAAGAAAGATTAAGATTACCCAAAACGGTACTTACACGGTAGCTATTGACAGTAACGGATGTCCGAATATATCCAGCGGATTCCTGGTAAATAATGTAGGTATGGATAATCTGGGAAGTATTGGAAGCATTTCGGTGTATCCAAACCCAACCAATTCCGGTATTACTTTAAATGTGATATTTACTGAAAAAGCAGCAACTACAATTAGTGTGGTTGATATGTTTGGTAAAGTAGCACAAAGGGTTGATGCAGGAGAGGTAAGTGAAATAAAGGATGAGTTGCTGAATCTGCAGGATTTGGCAGATGGTATTTATTTTATACAGGTTACCCATGGAAATAATGCCGCTGTTAAGAAGGTAATTAAGGCAGCACGATAAACCAGATTAACTTTAATGAAAGGCCCTGCATCCGTTTTTCGGTGCAGGGCCTTTTCTTTTTGTAATAAAGTAATTATCATAGCGGACTTATAAATGCCGGATGATAACAATAAAACAGTTTACCTTCAATGATTTTCAGGAAAATACGTATGTGTTATATGATGAAACAAAGGAGTGTGTGATTATAGATCCCGGGTGTTATAAAACAGGGGAGCAGATGGAATTGTATGATTTTATTAATCAAAATCAGTTAAAACCGGTTAAACTTTTAAATACACATTGCCATATTGATCATGTATTGGGAAACGCATTTGTTGCTTCAAAATTTAAGCTTGCCTTGTATATGCATGAAGAAGAACTGTTTACCTATAACAGCACTTCTCCGTGGGCTTCTATTTTTGGAATAACCATGGATGAGATTCCTGAGAACAGAGTTTATATTACCGAAACAGATGCTATTACCTTCGGAAATTCTACCTTACAGATAACCTTAACACCAGGTCATTCTGTGGCTTCCTTATGTTTTTATCAGATGGAGGAAAGGCTTTGTATTGCAGGAGATGTTCTTTTTGCCGGGAGTATTGGAAGAACCGATTTACCCGGAGGAAACCATGAAACGCTCATCAGATCTATAAAAGAAAAGTTAATGGTTTGGCCTGATGATATGAAGATTTATCCGGGACATGGGCCTTCAACTACTATTGGTTGGGAGAGAAAAACCAATCCCTATATTAATGATCAGAAGGCATCCTAAATTAGCATCTTGCAGTTTTACCGGTTTTTTCCCGATAATTGAAAGAATAAGAATCCAGCTTTGAAACAGGTCCTTTGTTATATCTTCTGTATGTGTTGTTCCTTGTTTGCCTTTGCACAACAAAGTGTAATTAAAGGAAAGGTGCGCGATAAAAAGAGTGGTGAAGCTTTAATTGGTGCTTCCGTTGCCTTAAAGGGAACATCAACCGGAGTTTCTACCGATTATGACGGAGAATTTAGTTTACGCATTAACCAACCTCTGCCGGTTGTTCTTGTAATCAGTTATATAGGTTACGAAAACCTGGAGGTGCAGGTAAGCAGTATAACCAAGCCGCTGGAAATTAAACTCAGTGAGAACAGCAAGGTGCTGAAAGATGTAGAAATAAGGGATACCCGGATAACAGAAAAACAAAAACAACAGCCGCTTTCTGTAGAAACCATGGATATTATAGCCATTAAGGAAACCCCGGCAGCAAACTTTTATGAGGGATTGGCCCACTTGAAAGGAGTTGATCTTACCAGTGCCAGCATAGGATTTAAAATTATTAATACGCGGGGGTTTAACAGTACCTCTCCTGTTCGTTCACTCCAACTAATAGATGGGGTAGATAATCAGGCTCCGGGCCTTAATTTTTCTCTTGGAAATTTTTTGGGTGCTTCGGAGCTCGACCTTCAGCGGGTTGATTTAATAGTGGGTGCAAGCAGCGCATATTACGGACCCAATGCTTTTAACGGTGTTATAAATATGCAAACCAAAAGCCCGTTTTTGTTTCCGGGCTTAAGTGCCCAGGTAAAAGCAGGAGAAAGAAATTTGCTGGAAACAAGCGTACGTTGGGCTCAGGCATTTAAAAATAAAAAGGGACAAGATAAGTTTGCCTACAAGCTCAATATATTTATGATGCGTGCCCGCGACTGGGAGGCCAGAAATGATGATGCCACCATACAATCTCCAACCAGTGAAAAAAATCCCGGGGGATATGATGCAGTTAACAGATATGGAGATGAGTATTCTACCTCCAGATTCAGGCAAACGGGGCTTGTTTATCTTGGATATGGGTACACCACCAGACGAGGTTATGACGAGGAAGATCTGGTAGACTATAACACCAACAACCTGCTTTTGTCAGGAGCAGCACATTACAGGTTTTATAAAGAGCACGAGTTGGTATATACCAGTCATTTTGCAACAGGTACCACCATTTATCAGGGCGATAACCGTTTCCGGTTAAAGGATATTAAGTTTTATCAGAACAAACTGGAGGTTAGAAAAGAGGGAAAATATTTTGTGCGTGCTTATGTTACCCAGGAGGATGCCGGGAATAGCTACGATATTTATAGCACCGCTCTTATTATGCAGCAGGCAGTAAAATCAGATAATAACTGGGCCATTGATTATTCGGAAAACTGGAATAAGTATATTTTTAATCGGATGAATGCCATAAGGCCACCAAACTTACCGCCTGACCAGCGTCCTCCGGGATATGTATATGAGAATTACGCCAATCAATTTTTATACGATAATTATTATGATTCGTTGGTATTGTGGCACCAGATTGTGCGCGATTCGTCTGACTATGGCGCCAAACATCCGCAGCGCGGTGGGCTAGACAGGTTTGATCCCAATACCACACGATTTGACTCTGCTTTTAATTCTATTACCACTAAAACAAAAAGAGAAGGAGGTGCCAGATTTTTCGACAAGTCGGCTTTATACCATTTTGCCGGAGAGTATAAATTTACCCTGAAAAAAGTGGCTGATTTTACAACAGGTGGCAATTACCGATTGTATGCACCCTATTCCGAAGGGTCCATTTTTCTGGATACGGCCGCAAATCAAAGGATTTATAACCGGGAGTTTGGTTTCTATATTGGATTTGAAAGAAAGGTGCTAAAGGAAAAGCTTAAACTGAGTTTTACCAGCAGGATTGATAAAAATGAAAACTTTAATATGCTTTGGTCTCCTGCGGCTACGGCTGTTTTTAGCCACAAAGCACATGTTTTTCGTGTATCCTGGTCCTCGGCTATACGCAATCCAACCTTAGCAGATCAGTACATTAACCTGGAGGTTGGCCGTGCCACTTTGCTTGGTAATTTAAGTGGGTTTGATAGTTTGGTATATGTGAATTCACTGATTGATGCTTTTAATAATGGTAAAAGTAAATTGGTGTATTTTAATGTGGCACCAATAAAACCTGAACGCGTTCAATCGATAGAATTTGGATATCGCACCACTTTATTCGAGAAAGTATTTGTTGATGCAAGCTACTACCACAGTTGGTATACAGATTTTTTAGGATACAAAATCGGGGCTAAAGTTGACTGGCCGGATGCTGATCCCTTTGTTCGCTCTGTTAAAGTGTATCGAATTACCACCAACTCTGCCAGTATTGTTACCACCCAAGGTATAACTGTTGGTGCCAACTATTTCTGGCAAAAATGGTTAGGGTTTAATGCCAACTATTCCTGGAACCGTTTGGAAAGAACAGATAAAACCGACTCCATTATTCCCGCTTTTAATACCCCTGAACACAAATATAATCTGGGTATAAGTGGCAGAGATATTACCACCACAATAGGTTCTTTTTCCCTGCGTCATTGGGGTTACGGTATTAACTGGAAATGGCAGGAAGGTTATTTGTTTGAGGGCTCCCCGCAGTTTACCGGTAATGTTCCGGCATATGGAATGATGGATGTACAGGTGAATAAAAAATTCCCGGTTTATTATTGTACTCTTAAATTGGGTGCCACCAATTTGCTGGATAACAGGGTTTTTCAGGTTTACGGAGGCCCCGTTGTGGGGAGAATGGCCTACATCTCCGTATTATTTGAGCTCAATAGAGCCAATTAAATAATACCTGTTTGTTTGATTATAAATTTCTGTTAATTTGCCTTAACCTTATTAATATAATTGATATGAAAAAACTACTACTGAGTTTATGCACCTTGGGAGCATCAATGCTTTTGGGGCAACATTTGCAGGCTCAACAAAGATTTGTAAATGATGTATTTACCAATGTGCTGAAAACAGCAAATGTGGAATACGACAGCAACAGGACATTAAATCTTATTCCACCTAATAACCCACCTATTGTTACTGGCAAACTATATTGTGATGTTTACCAGCCCGATGGAGACACTGCGGCTAAACGCCCTGTAGTTGTTTTGTTACACACCGGCAGTTACCTGCCTGCTATTGTAAACCGCCAAACAACCGGTAATAAAGATGATAGCACCATAGTTGAATTGGCTGGACGTTTTGCAAAAAAAGGATACGTTGTTGTAGCTATGAATTACCGTTTGGGATGGAACCCTCAAACCACCATTCAGGAGGTTGCCACAGAACAATTGTTAAAAGCAACTTACCGTGCTATTCAGGATGCACGCAACTGTATCCGTTATATCAGATCAAATGCAGCTACCTATAAAATTGATACAGCAAAAATTATAGTAGGTGGTCAAGGTACCGGAGGGTATGTAGCCCTTGCTCTTGGAACCATTGATAAAAGAGCAGAAATTGAAGCCAATCTTAAGTTTTTAAGGGGCGATGCTTCTGCCATGGTTAATGTAGATTCTCTTGGCGACTGGAACGGCCTTGGTGGTATTCCTTTCTTTAACTACAGCGGTGATTCAACTGTTTCAGGTAATGCTCACATGATTTTTAACTTTGGTGGTGCCATGGGTGATTTGGCCTGGCAAGAAAGCAGCAGTTTACCTGTAGTTGGTTTGCAATGTGTAAGCGATCCTTTTGCTCCATACAATACAGGAAATGTAATTGTACCTACAACAGGTGTTACAGTTATACCTAATGCCTCAGGTGCAGGTGCCGTTATTCCGGATGCAAATACAAAAGGAGTAAATGCTAAAATTAATGCTACCGTATTCACTGATCCATATACTATGCGCGCAATGGCTGCCAGCAGCAATGTAAAAAACCTGTTCCCGTTTGCTACAGCAACACCTGAAAGTGCGCCTTGGGAATGGTGGGACAGAACCATTATGCAGGCAATCAACTTCCCATCACCTGGTGCAGGTCGTGTGGCCGATTCACTTTCTATGCTCACCAACCCTACCATGTCGGCTGCAAAAGCAAAAGCCTATGTTGATACCATTGTAAACTTTATCGCTCCGCGTATTGCTGCCCAGTTTGACCTGGCCATTTTTACCGGCATTAAAGAAGTTGCAGATTATAACAACGTGGTTTCTGTATATCCAAACCCAACCAAAGGATTTGTAAATATCGAATTGCCTGTTGCTATTCAGTCGGTATCAGTTGTTGATATTACCGGCAAAACCATCATCAGTGTAGAAGAAATCAATAATCAGCAATATACAGCCAACCTTGGAGGTTTAAACAGTGGTTTATACTTTGTTAAGGTTACAGCTAAAGATGGCAAAACAGCCGTTAAGCGTATTGTTGTTCAATAAGTAGTTTTTAACCATAAAAAAGAGGCTGTCTCAACTTTTGAGATAGCCTCTTTTTCTTTAGTTATATCTGTTACATCAACTTCTCTTCAATCTCATTCAGTTTGGCATCGGTATATTTCCCTGAAGTACGGTAAATAATATTCCCATCCTTATCCAAAACAAAAAACTGAGGCTCATCGGTTTTTGAAATATTGGCAGCTTCCATAAACGCTTTTACGTCTTTATCTGTAATCATGTAATTGTCCCAAAGTTTCTTATCTATATTTTTTTTGGAGCGTTCTATAATTTCAGAAGAAGCAAATTTAACAACACCCTTAAGCATACCCACAAAACACAGGTTGGCATTATACATCCTGCTACCCATTAAGCCTCCCATACCTTCGGCAATTAAGGCATTATACAATGGCTGGCTCCAGGCATGTAGTTCCTTTTCTGCTTTGGGAGAAAGGGCTATCACCACAACGGTCTTTTTGCCTTTAACATCGGCCGGGAGTTTTATGATTTTATTGCTCAGGGTTTCACAAACCACATCGGGAAAGGTTTGTTGTTGAGCACTGGTAAACAAAGCTGAGGAGGAAATAAGTAAAGTGAAAATAAGTTTCTTCATTGTTTGATATTGGTTTAAGCCTTCAAATTAACTAAATATCAGGGATTGGTACATAGCTGTGTGCATATCAAACAGAAATGTGAAAAATTTTTGGTTCCCGTATCCTAAATTCATGCACCTTTGCGGCCAATGTTATACGTAAAAAAATCGCAGATACCTAAATCAGGTAAGGGCTTGTACACCACCCACGATATTAAGAAGGGAGAAACCGTTTGTGAATACGAAGGAGAGAAAATTACCTGGAAAGAATGTCTGGCCCGCAATGAAGCACAAACAGGCAAGGGTGCTTATTATTTTTATATCAGTGCTAAAAACTGTGTTGATGCACAGTATACCACGTGGGCCCTGGCTCGCTATGCAAATGATGCTGCAGGTTTTGGTCGTGTAAAGGGCTTGCGTAACAACAGCCAATATCAGGTAATAAAGGGCAAACCATATATTGTTGCCACCAGAAGTATTAAAGCAGGGTCGGAGGTTTTTGTTTCCTATGGAAAAGAGTATTGGGAAGCAATGGCCGAAGATTAATGGGAATAAATACCTTGAATAATTAGAAGGTAATCCTTAATCCAAGATTAATACTCCATTTTCTTACATCTACATTGTTAAGGTAACTTACCCTGTGTATTACACCAACAGTAAGTAACCGAAAAATATTTTCAATACCGTAACCAACCTCAGCATAAGGCTTATTGCCGAAGGAATATACAGGCGATAGTTTTCTGCCTCTGGAATCCGTTGCAGGCAAAAATTGTTTGTTTTCATCTGTAAGGTGTCCGTAGGCGGCTTTTACCAGGGCAAAGTTTCTAAGTTTCCACTTTTTAAGCAGTGGCACCCTGTTAAAAAACAAACCTTCAAAATGCTGCACGTACATAATCTGTGAGTACTCATCGGCTACAAACTCATAGAGGTTCATTAAACTAAAGTTAATATCGTTATAAAGGAATGTGGCATTTCCTCTTGGTACATCAAGCATAGGGTAAGGAAGTCTTCCAAATGTTTTGCCAAATGTGATGCTGTAATCTGCATTTCCTAATACCCCGGTGGTAAAGTGGTGAGTAATGTTCATCTGCATTTTGCGGTAGTCAAAATCACCTCCAAGTAACCCCTTTATTCCGTGTGTGTAAGTTAAAGTGAGTTCAGGCCAGCGTGAGCGTGCTATCCTTAATCTCTCATTATTGCGCACCACCATGTTTTCTTTATACGCAAAACGAACCTCGGCAGTGGCGGCTGTATAATCGTATGCTTCCTGAATATTGCCGGCACCGGCTGCCTTTTCCGGATCAGGAGTATAAGCAAAAACAAACCTGCCAAGTGGCTCAAAATGGCTATTAACCATACCAACCCGGTAAGACCAGTCGCGGTTGTATTGATGCATATAGTTAAAACGATATTCAATGGTTCGGTTAATACGTGATTGTGCGGCCCCAAGATTAATAGCGGCAAACAGATTAGAGACCCCGGTATTGCGTTGAAGGGTATTGCTGTTAAAGTCCGTAACACCTAAAATATCGTAATCGTTCTTATGAAATAAACTCATGGTTGACCATTTTTTTCGTGATATGATATAATCAACCCCGGTTCCGTATTTAAACTTCCCATCATTTACGCCATAAGCAAGGTAAGCATGGAGAGTCCACCTGTTTGAGAATGCTATATTGGTTTTAAACCCCATTCTAAAACGCAGGTGTTCCACTTCATTATAACCAATCAGAAAAACATAAGGACCATAATCAATTTTACCTTTTCTGTAATATCCCTCCAAAGCCAGTCTGATAATATCAATATACGTTTTAACAATGGGCAGATTTTGCACAGAATCAATCATACCAAGCATTTTTTGTTCCACCGCACTAAAGGGTTCTGTTCTCACACTGTCCCAATAAGAATCGGCCTGCAGGTCTATGCTGTCACTTCTTTCCAGCGGTACATCAAAGAAAGATGTGGGTTTTTCCTGGTTTACAGAGAAGGCGGTATTGGCACGGTAAATTTTGGCAATAAATCCACTTGTGTTTTTACTCATTTGCGCAATGTCTACAATTACCCTTGTTTTAGATGGCAACCAAGGTCCGGCTGATGTTTGAACCATTTCCTGTTGGATTTTTAACCGGTCAATAAAATTAAGGTTTGCTGTCGGGGCAATTTCTACATGAATACGTTTAATGGCAAATGAAGAGTCTGCAATCCATATGGTGCCGAGGAAACCAAGGTCCTCTTCGCGCCTCAGGTTAAGTTTAATTTTATAACATTTCTGGCCTTCTATATCGACACTATCAAGCAGGGTATATATATAATAGGTATTACTCCCGGTGGCTATAGGCGAAATAAAATCCTTGGCTAAAATACGTATCCAGTTCTGATTAAAATTAAACTGCAAAGAACTTGCCCCAAGCAAATCTACCACATAGCCGCCTTGCTGCACCCCAAAGCCTTTTATGGTGCTGGCCTTTATATACTCTTTGTATAAAGAGGGGTTTTTATTGGCATAGTATCTGGAATGTGTTTCGCTAATAAATAAGGGGAGAATATATTTTCCTTCATCATTCTTAATCTGGTTGGCTGTGTCAAAAAGAGATTTAATGGGCTTCAGCATCCTGTTGTTTTTCATATCTTCTGATATGTCGTTCATGCTTACATCCATTTTATTATAACTGTCATACTCATACGCATTCAGGTTAGACTGGTCGTATCTGTCGCGGTTTTGTTGTGCTTTTTTAATAATACGCAAAGCCGGATTTTCTCCGGGGCGGATAACTACCTCGCTCAATTCGGTTGTGCTTGGGGCAAGCTCAATAATCAGGTGTTGCTTTTGCCCCCGTTTGATTTTTTTTCGGAGTGTTTTATAGCCTACGTAACTAATAATAAGGGTGTCTACATCAAGGGTGGTTTTGATGCTGAAATTGCCATCAAAATCGGTAGTGGTACCTATTTTGGTTCCTTTAAAACCGAGGCTCACAAAAGGCAGGGGTTCTGGTTTTCCTTTTTCCAGAATTTTTCCCGTTACAACAGTTTCCTGTTGTGCATATAGGGAAACAGACCAAATAATAAGTAGGGCAGATAAAAATTTTCGCATCAGGGTAACAGGCGCATTTTCATTCGAATATCAGTTAAAGGCCTGTCATTTTTATCGGTAGGCTGAGAGATAATGGAATCTAAGATATGCATACCCGAAACCACTTCACCGAATACGGTATATTGTTTATCGAGATGGGGAACCCCACCAATATTTGTATAATGTTGTATTTGTGCCTGAGAAAAATCCATCATATATGGCAGAAACAGAGAGTCAACCATCACCTGCACACTTTGCGTATATGCAGTAAGTCCATCGTTATCTCCACGGTAAAGGTAATCGTCTACCTTGGTCTTTATCGAATCTGATTTCATGATGGAAGAAAAGAGGGTCATCTTCGCGTTATAATTATAGGAATTCATGATCTGTGCCAGTTCTTTTCTGCTAAATTTTTTACCCTTAACAATATAAAACTGGCTGGCATTCGATTGTCCATCCGGGCTATCATCGCGTGCTGCAGCCAGCGCCCCGCGCTTATGATAATACTCCGGCACCAACTCAGCCGGAATCTTGTATCCCAGATCCCCATCTCCAACCAACTCTCCGGGCTTGGCATATTTAGAATTGGGATCACCACCCTGAATCATAAAATCGGTAATGCAGCGATGAAACAACAGGCTATCGTATAAACCGGATTTTACCAAACGCAAAAAATTGTCGCGGTGCTTTGGTGTTTTATTATAAAGACGAACCACCATTTTTCCATATTTGGTGCTGATCTCTACCATCGGGTCTTTTTGCTCTTTGGGTTTAGGACCCGTAAAAGACGACACAATGGTGATTATTCCTGTGGCAATGATGATTAAAAGGAGTCGGAAATTCATGCGGTTAAATTTCTTTAGGGGGTGAAAATATTGAAGCTGCCTTGCTTTTCAAAATGATTTGTGTGAAATATATACGACAATAATGACTAAAAATTACCCCTAAACGTTGCTTACAGGGTTTCTAAAATGCCCTCTGTTTCAAAATACCTCACAACCAGCCGCTTCAGAAAATTCTCCTGTTTTATCAGATCAGCATACGGCAAAGGTTTTATCATATCGTAATGCGGCCAGCCTTCCTCATCTTTATGGGTAAAGGCATAATAGCCATCATAACTAAGCAGTTTGCAGGTGGCAATATGCATTAAATCCATTTTTTCGTCTTTTCCAAAGGGCCGGTTTTGGCCTAATTCCCTCATCCCAATTAAAAAAAGCAACCCATTCATATCGGGCTTTTTATCAAATTGTTTTTTAAGTCCGAAAATGATTTTATACCATTTCATTTTACTTTCTTCATCCAGATCGTATATCTTGTCATCCATAAGAATATGCGAATTAACAGTATCGTTACAAAACTTTACTATATTGATGCCGGATGCTTAAAAAAATAATCTTCTATTTGTTGTTAATACTTGCTGTGCAGGCAACTGCGCAGGTAGCTGATCAATTCTCCGATGGTAATTTTTCTGCCAATCCGCAATGGGCAGGAGACGATTCGCTTTTTCAGGTAAATACTTCTTTTCAGTTGCAAAGTATGGGCACTGTTGCAAAAGATATTGCCCTTGCTACAGCATCAACTGTTAATAATGGCGAGTGGTTGGTTTGGCTAAGATTTAACCTTAGTCCCAGTACTTCCAATTTTTGCCGCTATTATCTCATGAGCGACTCTGCCAATCTGAAAGGACCGCTTAATGGCTATTTTATTCAGGCTGGTGGCATTACCGGTGCCAATGATTCCATTATGCTTTTCAAACAAAAAGGGTTGATACAAACCCTGGTTATTGGAGGAAGAAGGGCAACGGTTTCCAAAAGCAGCAATGTGGTACGTATCAAGGTGCTCAGGGATTTGGCAGGCAATTGGTCGCTGTTTAGCGATACAACCGGTGCAAGTGCTTTTGTGGCAGAAGGTACAGGAACAGACAATGAGCTGAATAGCTCTTCTTATATGGGTTTGATGGCCCGTTTCACAGCCAGCAACGCAGCCGGTTTTTTTATGGATGATGTGTATGCCGGCCCCGTAATAGTAGACAATACCCCTCCGGCAGTTGATAGTGTGCAGGTAGTAAACAACAATACCCTCAGGGTTAAATTTTCAGAAAGTGTGGAGTCTGTTTCAGCAACCGATATCAATAATTACGCACTTAGCGGAGGTCTCGGCTCTCCTGTATCAGCCATATTTGAAGGCGCTTCCGACCATGTTGTTATTCTATCCTTTTTTTCTGCCTTTACCAATAAAACCAATTACACCTTATCGGTATCGGGCATCAGCGATTTAAATAACAATACGCTTACGCTACAGCAAACATCATTTTATTATTATGTTCCCGTTACACATGATGTATTGATCAGTGAATGGATGGCTGATCCATCACCTCCGGTAGGTTTGCCAGATCAGGAATTTATAGAGTTGTACAATAATACCACAACGGCCATAAAACTTGGCGGGTGGACTATTTCTGACGGAGGCACACCGGCCGTATTGCCTGATATAACGATATTGCCTGATAGTTTTCTGATATTGTGTTCTACCACAAATGCACCCTTGTTTTCAGCCTTTGGTGCAACAGCGGGAGTAGCCGGCTTGCCTTCATTAAACAACTCCGGTGATCCGCTGATTCTTAAATCTCCGTCCGGTGATGTTATTCACCAGTTGCAGTATGACCTTAGCTGGTACAACGATGTAACAAAAGAGGATGGGGGATGGACCATAGAGCTGCTAAATCCACTAACCATTTGCAGGGGAAAGAAAAATTTTTCAGCATCCGTTCACGTAAATGGCGGAACCCCGGGTAAGGTAAATGCTGTTTGGAGCAAAACACCTGATACAACACCCCCAGCAGTTACCTCCTTATCTGTTGCGGGCAATACGCAGTTACGTTTGGCATTTAATGAAACAATTGATGCAGCTTCGGTTTCCGGTTCTGTTATCACCATAAATAACGGAATTTCGGTTCAATCAAAATTGCTTACAGGAACAGATGGAGACACCCTGCTGCTGACTCTAAACCCGCCTTTAACCAGTGGTGTTAATTATACGTATAACCTTTCAGGAATAAAGGATTGTTCGATAAATACGCTCAATAATGCAACAGGAAATTTCTCCTGGTTTCAACCGGATAAAGCAGCAGCTTATGATATTCTGATTACCGAAATAATGGCCGATCCGGATCCTGTTGTGGGTATGCCAAACGCAGAATACCTGGAATTGTATAACAGAAGCAATAAAAATATCTCTCTTAATGGATGGACACTACATGATGCTTCCGGCAGTACCGCGTTACCTGATGTGGTTTTGCTTCCGGATAGTTTCATTGTGTTTTGCTCAACGGCCAATATGGGGCTTTTTACCGGTGTTAACAATATCAGTGGCTTATCGGGTTTTCCCTCTTTTAGCAATGAAGGGGAGCGTATGGTAATTAAAGATGCCGATAACCATATTATTCATACCGTTAATTATTCTTCTAGCTGGTATGCTGATAATCTTAAAAAAGCGGGTGGATGGAGTTTAGAAATGATTGATGTAAAAAACCCCTGCACAGGAGAAAAAAACTGGATGGCAAGCAAACACGTAAAAGGCGGAACACCCGGCAAACCCAACTCTGTAAGGGCTTATAATCCTGATACCAAGGCTCCGGAATTGTTGAGGGCATATCCGGTAACCTCAAGCCTGTTAAGGTTATATTTTGATGAATCGCTTGATTCAGCAGCATTGAGTACTTCCTTTTTTATGGTAAACAATCAGCTTGGCTCACCTATTGGTTTTTCTGCTGTTGCTCCTGAGTTTAATATAGTTGATTTAACATTTGCCTCACCAGCCGCAGCCAATACCATTTACCGGATTATTACCGACTCTGTGAAAGACTGCTCAGGCAATCTGATACGGGAGGCTGATTATGCCGATTTCGGTTTGCCGGAAACATTTGACAGCCTGCAACTGATCGTAAACGAAATATTATTTAATCCAAAAACCGGAGGATCTGATTTTGTTGAACTTTATAACAATAGTGGAAAAATAATTGACCTTAAAGATGTTTCCATCGCTAATGTGGATGAGTTGAATCAAATAGACAATTTTTATCCGGTTGCTCCTGATGGGTTTATTGTGCTGCCTGATCAACATGTGGTATTATCGGAAAATACATCAGGTGTTTTTCAACAGTATTTTGGCGCTAACCCTGTGTTGATGATTAATTGCAGCTTGCCTTCTTTTAATGATGATGCAGGAAATTGTGTGCTGATTAATCAAGCCGGTAAAAGGTATGATCAGTTGTATTATGATGACAAGATGCATTTTGCTTTGCTGGATGATAAGGATGGCGTAAGCCTGGAGCGAATAGATTATAACCGGCCAACAAATGACCGAACAAACTGGACCTCAGCCGCGGCTTCTGTGGGATATGCCACTCCAACCAGAAAAAATTCGCAATACCTGAAAACGGCAGCCGAACGCTCCGATCTGAAAGCTTTACCGGAAGTTTTTTCGCCTGATGGAGATGGATTTAATGATGTGGTGAATATTTATATAAACATGGCAGAACCTGGCCATACCGGCAATCTGTTTATATACGATAACAGAGGCGTGTTGGTTAAACAATTGCTCAGAAACGAAATTCTTGGAACAACAGATATTGTAAGCTGGGATGGCGTAACAGATAAAAATGAGAAGGCACCAATTGGTATATATATTCTTTATCTGGAAACCTTTAACCTCGAGGGCGATACTTCAAAAACAAAAACCACAGTAGTTGTTGGGGCTAAATTATAAAAAGAAGGGCAGCCATAACATATAGCCGCCCGTTCTCCACTCAAACTAAATATTTATTTCTTCTTTCCCCGAAGGTTTTATTCGATGACAAGCTTTTTGCTGATGCTGCCTTTATCTGTTTTTATGTTTACAAAGTATAAACCTTTGCTGATGGAAGCAGTGTTAAACACAACCTCATCGGTAGCATGTTGTTGTGCAATTATTTTACCGCTTATATCCAAAATATTTACTTCTATCATTCCCGCATCGGCTACTTTTATGGTGGCCATATCTGTTGCAGGGTTAGGGTAAAGTGTTACATCCTTTTCATCCAGTTTAAGCTCACTCAAAGCGGTTGGAAAAAAGTCGTGTTTGTTCAGGTCATAATAGGACTTCACCGCATCAGCAGCATTTTTTAGTTCGCAAAGTGAAGAAATATGATCACCTGATGTTGCCCGGGCATAAACGTAAGCTATGGTTATTTTATAAGCATCACCTGGCTTAAAATTAAATACGTTTCCGGCAGCAAGTATCCTGCGATCACTGGGAGTATTGAGGGCACTTCCTTCCCACCATCCGGTATTGGTGCAAGGGTCTCCGTCAAAAGAGTATTTGGTAATTTCTGTACCGCCATAGCCGCGGCCACCTTTTGTTTTAGGAGCATCATCCTTCCATGTACCATTCAGGTAATTCCAGTAATGGTCGGGCTGTGTAGGATTGCCATAAATTGTAAGATCATTTTCATAATACATAGATCCGCCAAGTTGTTGATTTAAAAGAATAACACCTTGGGCAGGGGGTGTTAATCCGTAGCCGAAAGGTCCTTCGTCATCAGAATCACCATTATAGCCATAAACCATATTCCGGCTCACATCTGTGCCAACATAATCATCACCATAATACCCAAGATCGAAATCGGTCCAAATACCGGCTATGGTAGAATCATAGGTTTTATTTGAACGGTTGTAAACGGTATAATCTACAAAAAGGGTATTGTCCATATGATTGTTTTTGCCATTAAATGCATAAACCATGCGGTGGATTTCAGCTTTCATGGCTTTGGCTTGTGTTTCTGCATGCAGCACATCATCATTAAAGATGAAGTAAACACATTTATCGCCTTTAATCAGAGGATAATCGCCTTGTGCCGGGATATATTTTCCATCGTTGTTTACATCAACAAAAGGTGCCAGTTGCACAGCTTGTCCTTTGCTCATTAACCCATGTGCAGGCCATGATGGGATTCCGGGATATTTATTGTAATCAACTGTGCCGTTTTTAAAATCCTTTTTAAATGCTTCTATCTGATCTTTTGTAAACGTCCATAAGCGGTAGTACGACCAATCAATCGAATCAGGATACGAAGAGGAAACGGGACCTTCCCTGAAATCAGTGCCGGCTTGCCTGTAAGTTTCAGCAGCTAAATGAAGTTCCCCATTGCTTACTCCCCCAAGCCATAAAGAGGAAGCGAATACAGATTTTTTACCGGAGTTTTTTGGAACTTCAAATACAGATTCCTGCAAATTCCAGAACAATACAGGTAGGGTAGAAACCTGTGTTTTAATATTGTTTACTTCAAATGATTGAGAAAAAAAAGCGAATTGCCCATACGTTTGTGATGTAGCCCAAATGCCAATTAGTGTAATTAAAATCTTTTTCATCGTGTTAAAACATTAATAACCTTACAGCAAAGCGTGATCACTGTTCTTTACCGTTTGGGTTTAGTCAATGTGTTTTATGGCAATGGTTGCAGGAAATGATGAAAATTTATTTTTTAATAGTGAATAGGGGTATGGCAATTGGTGGCTGTCTTTAGCCCTTTTTGCCGGCTATTACCATCACAATTTCTCCCTTGGGCGGGTGTGCTGTAAAATGGCTGCAAACATCATCTATAGTGCCGTTAATAGTTTCTTCAAAGAGTTTACTTATTTCTCTGGAAACTGAAACCAACCTGTCGCCTCCGAAAAAGGGTTTTAATTGCTCAAGGGTTTTTACCAGCCGGTGAGGCGCTTCATATAAAATGATGGTTCGCTCTTCTTCGCTTAGTTTTTTTATCATGGTTTGACGGCCTTTTTTCTCAGGCAAAAATCCTTCAAAAATAAAGCTGTCGCAGGGTAATCCGCTTTTTACCAGTGCCGGAACAAAAGCTGTAGGACCGGGCAAACACTCTACCTTTATCTCATTTCTTAAACATTCACGCACAATTAAAAAACCCGGATCAGATATGGCGGGTGTGCCTGCATCACTTACCAAGCCTATGTTTTTACCTTCACTCAGCATATTTACAAAACGTTGTAAATCCCGGTGTTCATTATGCTGATGGTAGGGCAACATCTGTTTTTCTATTTCAAAATGTTTCAGCAGTTTAATGGTTTGGCGGGTATCTTCTGCCAGAATTAAATCTACTTCCCTGAGCATGCGGATAGCCCGGAGGGTAATATCCTCCAGATTGCCCAGTGGGGTTGGGATAATATATAGTTTGCCAGCCAAGGGCCGCAAGATAATAAGATTTTTACCAATCATTTTTTTTCATCAGGTTTAATGCTATTTTAGCCCCCGATAAATTTTAACCAATTATGAATTTTCCTGACAATCTTCTCTACACCAAAGATCATGAGTGGGTACGCATTGAAGGCGATACTGCTTACGTGGGCATTACCGATTTTGCACAGCACGAACTGGGTGATATCGTTTATGTAGATATTAATACCGTAGGTAACAAGGTAAGTGAACACGATGTGTTTGGCACTGTGGAAGCCGTAAAAACAGTTTCCGACCTGTTTATGCCTCTTACCGGTGAAGTACTTGAAGTTAATCCAAAACTGGATGCCGCACCAGAACTGGTAAACTCCGATCCTTATGGTGATGGCTGGATGATTAAAGTAGCCTTCTCAGATAAAGGAACAGGTTTGATGAGCGCTGCCGATTATAAGGCACTGATTAACGCCTAACTTTTTAAAACCATTGTTGGATAAGCCATGTTTCTGCAAAAGGAACATGGCTTTATATTTTTTTATGTGAGATGGCAGGATTTAAATCTTGTCGTACCAAAGCTGCACCAGCCCGCTTGGGTAAGCCTTGTGATCAATTAAACGCAGAGATAAAAAATTGTTTTGATCTCCAAACAAACGCACCCCTTTCCCAAGGATACACGGAATCAGTGATACAATAAACCGGTCGAACAGCTGATATTTCATTAATTCATTTACCACTGCGGCACCACCATCGCAAAAAATATCTTTGCCCTCCTGCTTTTTCAGATCGTTTATCAGGGTACTGATGTCTCCACCATAGAAAAGAACGTTTTCATCTTTTCCGGTATGTTGTTTTGATAATACATAGCAGGTTTTATCCTGGTGGGGAAATGGAATACCAAATGATAATACCTTATCATATGTTTTTCTGCCCATTATTACGGTATCAACAGTAGAAGTAAAAGCATGGTAACCATAATCTTCTCCCTCCACCTGAACACTGTCAAGAAAGGAGAGGTCATCACCGGGTGCCGCAATAAAACCATCAAGGCTGCAGGCTATATATAAAACAAGCTTTCTCATTAAACAATTTGCTTGATGACAGCGTATCAGGAAATCTCCCCTAATTAAAATCTGTTTTTGATGAAATACTGCTCCAGCTATCTATGTCTTTTTTTACCCACTCACATTTTTCCAGAATTCCATCAATAGCCGGTTGGCCTAATGGAAGCCGAAGTGGTGGAAAATTACTTTCCGAGGCTTTAATAATAACAGCAGCCGCCTTATCCGGATCTCCAGGTTGTGTGCCACTGTATGCGTGTATGGTGCGGATACGTGCGCCTGCAGTTTCTTTATAGGCATCAACCGTATTTGCAGAACGCACGGAGGAGTCTCCCGCCCAATTTGTTCTGAACGGGCCCGGCTCAACAATGGTCACATGTATACCTAATGGGTTCACTTCGTGCCATAAGGCTTCACTAAAGCCTTCCAGGGCATATTTGCTTGCATTATAAATACCAAGTCCGGGAGTGCTCCTAAACCCGGCAACAGACGAAACCTGAAAAATATGACCGGATTGTTGTTTCCTCATCATAGGCAAAACAGCCTTGGTTACTGCAAGCGCTCCAAAAAAATTGGTTTCCATCTGTGCGCGGCTTTCTTCCATGCTTATTTCCTCAATGGCTCCAAATAATCCATACCCGGCATTATTTACCAATACATCAATTTTTCCATGTGCTGAAATAACCTGATGTATTCCGGCATCCACCTGTATGGGGTTGTTTACATCCATGAACAGGCCAAAAGTAAATCCGGGACAAAGTTGATTAAAAGCCTCTACCTGTTCCGCTTTTCTCAACGTGCCGTATACGATATATCCTTTGCTTGCAACAGCTCCGGCCAATGCCCTGCCCAGCCCTCCGGAAACTCCTGTAATCAACCATATTTTATTTGCCATTCCTGTTATACTTTACTGTCAAAGAAAATGAAATATAGCCATGATTGGAAATATGAGCGGGAAACCAAACAAACAGAGGGTTTTGTGTTTTATAGCAACCCTCCGGAACCTGTAAAACATCAGTTAATTACCTGATTTAAATCAGTGTTTTACTCCTGCAGGCTTTATTTATTCGAGCCAATAAATAAGATTGTTATGACCTTACTACCTTACATTACATTTAATGGCAATTGCGAGGAAGCGTTTACCTTTTACGCATCCTGTTTTAAAGGAGAAATAACCGGACTCAACCGGTATGAAGGATCACCCATTCCGGTGCCGGAGAACTATAAAAATAAAATAATGCATGCAGAGATGCGCTTTGAAAACAATAGCATAGCCGCCTGCGATGCACAACCCGGATCTGGTGTTACTGAGGGAACCAATTTCTCCCTGCTGATTAATGTGGTGGAAGTATTTGTATTAAATGAAGTATTTAATAACCTGGCTCAGGGCGGAACCATTACCATGCCGCTTCAGGATACTTTCTGGGGTGCCCGTTTTGGAATGATAACCGATAAGTTTGGTATCCACTGGATGTTTAGTTGCGATTTAAACTAATACATTAGTTCTTGTTTTAGAACCTTCTGTTTAATGCGCCTCCAGCCAGTTATCTCCCACACCGGCTTCTGCAACTACCGGAACATTTAACGGCATGGCTTTTTCCATTTCTTCTTTCACCAGTTGTTTCATGTAATCAACTTCAGGTTTGTATACATCAAACAACAATTCATCATGCACCTGCAATATCATTTTCGATTTCAGGTGGTTTTCCTGTTGCATGCGTTTGTAAATCTGAATCATGGCCACTTTAATCATATCTGCCGCACTGCCCTGTATTGGGGCATTAATGGCGTTTCGCTCCGCAAACCCACGTACCGTAAAGTTAGCTGAATTAATATCCCTCAGGTATCGCCTTCTTCCCATCAGTGTTTGCACATAACCGTGCTCCTTGGCAAAATTGATGGTACTGCTCATATAGTTTTTAATATTGGGGTATTGTTTAAAATACTCTTCAATAATGGTTGCCGCTTCTTTTCTTGGAATACCTAAACTTTGCGATAGCCCAAAAGCCGACTGACCATATATGATTCCGAAATTAACGGCTTTGGCATTTCTTCTCTGTTCCGATGTAACATCCTTTACTTCCACCCCGTATACCTTGGCGGCAGTAGCTGTATGGATATCAATACCTTGCTTAAATGCCTCAATCATATTTTCCTCATTGGAAATGGAAGCAACAATTCGCAACTCAATCTGGGAATAATCTGCACTCAGCAATACGTGATTTTCATCGCGGGCAATAAATGCTTTTCTCACTTCACGCCCTTTATCTGTGCGAATCGGAATGTTTTGCAAATTTGGGTTGTTGGAACTTAACCTGCCGGTAGCTGCCACCGCCTGATTAAAAGATGTGTGCACCCTGCCTGTTGTGGCATTAATCAACTCGGGCAATGAATCGACATAAGTGGATTTTAATTTTTGCAATTGGCGTACTTCCAAAATGCAACGCACAATTTCATGCTCGCTCAACCCTTGCAGCACATCCTCTCCGGTTTGGTATTGCCCGGTTTTTGTCTTTTTTGCTTTCGGGTCAAGTTTCAGGTGATCAAACAAAACCTCTCCCAGTTGTTTGGGTGATGAAATATTAAAGTTTAAACCTGCAAGCTCAAGAATGCGTTTTTCCAACTGCACAATTTCCTTTTCCAACTCCACCGAATAATCATTTAAAAACTGCTTGTTAATTCTTACACCTTCTGTTTCCATTCCGGCAAGCACCGGTATTAATGGCTGCTCCAGCTCATACAGCAGTTTTTCGGCTTCACGTTCTTTCAACTGGGGCTCCAAAAAGTGTTTTAACTGCAGGGTAATATCAGTATCTTCTACTGCATATTCCTTTACCTTATCAACCGCCACATCGCGCATACTTAATTGGTTTTTGCCCTTTTTTCCAATCAGCGTTTCAATGCTTACCGGCTCATAATTCAGGTAAATACCCGATAAATAATCCATCCCGTGGCGCAGGTCCGGTTCAATCAGGTAATGAGCCAGCATGGTATCAAACAATGGCCCTTTCAGTGTTAATCCATACAATTGAAGTATGCTGTAATCGTATTTTATATTTTGGCAAATTTTGACAATCGTTTCACTTTCGAACAGCGGTTTAAATATACTTAGCAACCTTTTTGCTTCATCGTAATCAGGCGGGCAGGCAATATAATAACCATGCTGTGGCTTGTAGCTAAAACTAAACCCTACAATATCGTTATCAATTTTATCCAGGCTCGATGTTTCTGTGTCAAAACAAACTTCTTTTTGTTGCATCAATTCTGCCAAAGCCTGTTGCAAAGCCTCATCGGTGTCGAGCAACATATAATCGTGTGGCGTACTATTGATATTGGCCATTACACTATTCACCTCTGTTTCATCGTTTGTTTCTTCTGTTTTTGGCACGGCAGAAACAGCACCCTGATTAAACAAATCAAAAGAACCTGCAGCCGAACCGGCAATTTTATTTTCAATGGCACTGTTTTGCGGTTCTGTTCCAAATAATCTTTTGGCAAGTGTTTTAAACTCCAGCTCGGTGAATATGGTTTCTACTTCTTCTTTGTTTGGCTCTTCCAGTACCAGCTCATTTTCTACCAGATCAATGGGAACATTGATATCAATAGTAGCTAAACGTTTGCTCAAAAAAGCCTGCTCTCTGTTGTTCTCCACATTCTCTTTTTGTTTTCCTTTTAATTCATGCAGGTGCTCATACAAACCTTCCATGCTGCCATATTTTTGTACAAGGGTTTTGGCTGTTTTTTCTCCAATTCCCGGAATGCCCGGAATATTGTCAACCGCATCGCCCCACATTCCCAAAATATCTATCACCTGTTTTACGTCTGTTATTTCCCAACGTTTCAGCACTTCAGGTACACCCATTATTTCAAACTCATTTCCCTGCCTGCCGGGTTTGTAAATAAAAATATGCTCACTTACCAATTGGCCAAAATCCTTATCTGGTGTCATCATAAACACATCAAATCCCTGTAGTTCGGCTTTTTTGGCCAGCGTACCTATAATATCATCGGCTTCATAACCATCCATTATCAGTAAGGGAATACGCATGGCTTCGGTAATCTTCATAATATAAGGAAGCGCCTTTGTAATATCTTCAGGTTGTTCATCACGGTGAGCCTTGTAATGTTCATACTCTTCGTGCCGGGCCGTAGGTGCCGATGTATCAAAAGATACGCCTATATGGGTTGGCTTCTCTTTTTTAAGGATGTCGAGCAAAGTATTTACATATCCAAAAATGGCAGAAGTATTAAAACCATATGAAGTGATCCGTGGATTTTGGCTAAAGGCAAAATAGGCCCTGTATACCAGAGCCATTCCATCCAGCAGGAATAATTTTTTACGTGTTGTCATTGGCTCAAATGTAAGGAAGGCATGTGTAAAATAAAATTATAAATCAAGATGCAAAAACTCCTTTTACCGGATATTGTTTTTCTGTCTTTACACCCACCGCTTGCGAAAAGATATTTTCCCTTAACTGATTGTCGTGAAATAAAATTCACACATGATCATACGAAAAAATAAAAGGACCTCGTTTTATCTGTACCTAAACCTTAATGCTATGAGGTACAAAGTTCTTTTATTGATGTTATCGGTGATGGTGTTTGCCGGTAATTTGTTTGCCCAAACAAAGGAAATCTCCATTCGTATTCATTTTAATGTAGATGAGCATACGCTGGATACGGATGATGAAACGGAGCTTAAGAAACTTGTTGATGCTGCAGGCTCAGCTGCCTACTATGAAATAAGCATAAACGCGCATACAGATAGCGATGCCGATACGGATTATAACAAGCAGCTTTCTGCAAGAAGGGCCGCTTCTGTTAAGGCTTACCTTACTGCCGGAAAAATCAATCCCAAAGTTGTTCATTCGTTTATCTTCGGGGAAACCAAACCTGATGCCGCTAATACAAGTACTGAAGGTAAAGCACAAAACAGAAGGGCTGAAGTGGTGATGCGCTCCTATCAGATAAATGGAGTGAACGATCTGTTAAAAACAGTTTCTCCAACTTACAAACAAACATTTACTGTTTATGCTAATAAAGAAAATACCATAAGAGGAAATAAGGGAACAACCGTTATAATTCCGGCAAATGCCATATGCACCAAATCCGGCAAGGTAGTTACAGGTCCGGTTACCGTTGAGATGCAGGAGTTTTTAAAACCGGCAGATGCTGCATTTAATCAGCTCTCAACTGTTAGTGAAGGAAAAATGCTGGAAAGTGGTGGTATGTTTTCTATCAGAGCTTATGCAAATAATGAGGAACTGGAACTGAAGAAAGGGGCAAAGATGAATGTGCGGATGCCAACCATCAATATGAAAAATGGCATGCAGCTTTTTACAGCTCTCAGAAATGCAGAGGGAATAACCGAGTGGAAACCAACTTCAGTTCCATTTCGTCCACCCGTTGATGAGGTAAAGACCGTTCCATTTACCAGATTAAATACAACAGCATTGGCACATATGCTTATTCCAGTGCAAACACCACAGGAAGAAGAAGCCTCTTTTATATATGATCTTCCATCGAAGCCTGTTCCTCCCGAAAAAGTAGGTAAGGGGCCGAAATATGTGCCCCCTTTTTATAACTCCATGTTTCCATGGTATAAAAGATGGTTTACGTCTGCTGATCACTTAAAAAGGAAATTTGATACCGAAACTGGAAAGCGGCAGGGGGCTTATCAACGAAGGTTAAGTGCGCATGAGAGGAGGGTTAATCAGTATAAAAAATATGTGGCAGATTCTATCCGGTATTGTGAAGTGGAATTGGTTGCTTTTCGGGATTGGCTCATTAAACAAAAACAACTTCATACCGTGTGGGCTGAATACAAAGAAAAGGAGCAATGGAACAATGCTATCAGAAGATTAATAGAGAGGAGCAATGCAAACCTGATTTCACAGGTGAATATTAAAGAGCAATTCCTTACACAGATTGGTCCGGTTACCAATGAGTTTGCAGAAATCTACGGACATAAAACAGCTATTTCTATAATTGATTTTTTTCTATCAGGGGATTTATATAATAGCAACAGGTATTTTAGGGTAAACGGTAAGGTTAATTTGCACTACTCCAATATCAAAATCACACAACAACCACGTCATTCTATTGCCACCTTTGCGCAGGCACAATTACACAACAATGCAGAGCTAATGACCATGCTTCAGGTGGCCAAGTCGGATCTGGTAAAAAAATACACTTCGGCTAAAGAGTTTGACGAAAGCAAAGTGGGAAACGTTTATGCTACTTCACTCAGTAATTTTGGAACATTTAATTGTGATAGATTTTCTACCCTTACCCCACAACAAATGGCAGCAATTACCGTTCCTTATGAAGGGGAGGCTAGGGTAGCATTTTTTGTTCCGTCATTAAACAGCTATATGTACGCAAACAGAAATGAAATGGGTTATTCTGTTAGCCTGCCCAAAGGAATTGATGTAAAAGTGATTTTTGTTTCTTACACAAAGGAAAACGGTCCGGTTATTCAAATTGAAAAGACCCGGTTCCATAAAAATACTGTGGTTAACCTGAAACCAAAACGGGTAACCTTACAGGAAATGCAACAACAACTAACCGCTATTTAGTATTTGTTTGCAAGGTTTACAAAAGGCAGCCACTGGGGGCTGCCTTTTTTTATTCGGTAACAGAACGTTTGTATGAGTGGTAGAAAAAAGCAGGCAGGTATAGAATAACCAAAATAAAGAATCCGGTAACGAGCAATATATTGGCACCCGGAAACCAGAATGCTTTAAACAAACTGCCGGTGGCAATAAATATTCCGGTGAGGTTACCGGTAATTAACCTGTACTTTTCCTGTTTATGTCCGCTGCCATATTTCTTAAAAGACATCACGAGCATGAAAATGCAGGTAAACAGTAAGCTGCCATACCCCATAATGCTGATTGCTTTTCCTCCGGGCCAGTGGAGGATATAAAATAAAAATCCAACGGCAATAAAGGTAGCTGCAAAAAAGCCACCCAGGTACTTTAGTCTGTTCATGGTAATTTGTTTATTAAGGTGAATTAAAAAAAAGAGTTCTTCTTCCAGTTCGTTTAAACCTCCCGGGTTTATACTGCTCCATGCAGCACGGTAAGCCTCTTCAAAGGGTTTGCCCTTGCTCATTTCTTCTTCTACAATGCAGCAATAATGATCTAGCAAATCTGTTGCAAGTGCCTCATTGTTTATTCCCCCGCTTTTAATACGCTGGGTAATCAGCTCTACATGTGTTTTATTAAAGGCTTCCATATGTGAGGGTTTTTTCTGATTGAATAAGCTGGTGAATGGTTTGCAAAAATTTAACAAGTTCTGTAGAGGCTGATTTGGATTCACCCCTTCCTTTTTTGGTAAGTTTATAATACTTTCTGGTACGTCCGCCCACCACCTGTTCTTCACTTTCCACCAATCCATCAGCCAGCAGTTTGTGCAATGCCGGATATAAGGAGCCTTCCTTTACCAGAATAGCCCCGTTGCTTATTTCTTTAATGTATTGGGTAATCTCATACCCATACATGCTCTTGTTATCGCTGAGCAGTTTAAGGATGATGGGTCCAAGTGTTCCTTTTAAAAGTTCTTTCTGATTAAATGCCATGATACATAGAATTGTAATACATCACAAATCTATGTATTAATTTTTTAAAAGCAAAAATTATTTTTTAGCCTCATCAATCGCGAACATTTTCGCCCCTGTATATGGTGATCAATAAAAAATGTAATGTATTGTTTTGATAGGATCAGCAACCTTCACCAACGGAAAGAAAACCTGATTGGCAGGCTGTCAAAGGAATTAGAATGAAAGGGTAAATGGAATCAGCAACAGTTCAAAAGGGTGAACGAACTGATTTGAAAGGAAGGTAATCAGCCTTTATGAATTCTTGCCCAAAGCTCCAGGTCAATATAAGCTTCGTTTTTTATTTCAAAATCTTTTAAAACGCCTTCCCGTTTAAAGCCAAGGCCACTAAGTAATTGTTTGCTTGCGGTATTGTCGGGTTCTACCTCGGCCGCAATGCGATGCATATTCAATTGTGTATCCGTGTGCTCCAGGATGGCAGCAAGTGCTTCCTTTGCATAACCCTTGCCCCAAAATTCGGGAAACAACCAATAGCCGGTTTCACATCTTTTATGTTTGGGATGAATATAATAGATACTAAACACGCCCATAAAATTGTTTTTATCGCGTTCGGTAACTACCCAGGCATATCCGCTACCGGTAGCTCTGTTATTGGCATACCACTCCATCTGTTCGGCAGTGGCTTCAAAACTTTTGTACGTTATTTCAAAATGAGCAATTACATCCGGATGAGAAAAACCTTCAAAAACCTTTTGTTGATCTGTGGGTTCAACGGGGCGCAAAACGAGGCGCGGGGTATATAAAACAGGTTGATCTGTCATGATGGAAAAAGGAGGGAATTAAATTTCTTTTCTTAACCGCGCCACAGGGATATTCATTTGTTCACGGTATTTGGCTACCGTTCTCCTCGCAATGGTATATCCTTTTTCTTTCAAAATTTCCATCAGTTTTTCATCCGGCAACGGTTTCCGTTTATCTTCTGCTTCTATCGCATCTTTCAGAATTTTTTTCACTTCGCGGCTGCTCACCTCTTCTCCGTCTTCTGTTTGTATACCTTCACTAAAGAAAAATTTTAATGGAATAACCCCGAATTCTGTTTGCACATACTTGCTGTTGGCCACACGTGAAATGGTTGAAATGTCTAACCCCACTTGTTCTGCAATATCTTTCAGAATCATTGGCTTTAAACGTGTTTCATCTCCTGTTTCAAAATAAGCATACTGGTAGCGAAGGATGGCATTCATGGTGAGGAGTAAGGTTTGCTGCCTTTGCCTGATGGAATCAATAAACCACTTTGCACTATCCAGTTTTTGCTTAATAAACTGAACTGTTTCTTTTAATTCTTTTGTTGGTTTGGTTGCCTCATCATAACTTTTTAAGGTGTCCATATAGTTACGGCTTATCCTTAAATCAGGCGCATTGCGGGAGTTAAGCAATACTTCCAGCCTGCCACTGTTTTCTACCAGCACAAAATCAGGAATCACATATTGGGGTTTGGAATCAGTCATGCTTTCACCTGGTTTGGGATTCAGGTGAGTAATCACATAAATAATATCCTTCAGGTCTTCGTCAGTAATTTTTAACTGTCGGGTAAGTTTCTCGTAATGTTTTTTGGTAAAATCATCAAAGTGATCACGCAACACATCTTCTGCCAGCTTTACTCCTTTCTTTTGGTGGTCTTTGCGTTTAAGTTGCAGGAGCAGGCATTCCTGAAGAGAAGTGGCGGCAATACCTGCCGGATCAAGGTTCTGGATCTTCACCAGGCAGCTTTTCATTTCATCAGGTGAGGCCTCTATATTCTGGGCAAAAGCCAGGTCGTTTATTATAGCTTCCAGCGGCCTGCGCAGATAGCCGTCATCATCAATGGTACCAATAATTTGTTTTCCGATGATCTCCTCGCGTTCATCCTCGGCAATGGCATTAAATTGCTCAAGCAACGAGTCGTGGAAGGAAGATGTTTCTGCCAGTGGCGTTTCTTTCCTGTCTTCATCACCCTCATCGCTCAGGTGAAAACCCTCAGAATCATAATCATCATTTACATATTCTTTTACATCCAGGGTTTCATCCACCAGGTAATCTTCTACCGACACGTTTTCATCATCACCCCCGTCATCGCTTATCTCACTGTCTTTTAGGGCTTCTGTTTTGGAAACATCTTCATGAGCATCAGCATCATCGGCCTTAACAAGTGCCGGATTGTCTATTAATTCTTCCTCTACGCGCTGTACAAGGTCTACCGCGTTGAGCTGCAATAGCTTTATAAACTGAATCTGCTGTGGAGACAGTTTTTGAAGTAGTTTTTGTTGTAATCCTTGCTTTAACATATGCCTGCTGTACTAAAAATAATGCCAAATAGTTTAAAGCCGGTAAAGGCATATTAAATATTTGTATTTTTGCACCTTTGAAATTGTTTAACAAAAGTACAAAATGTATATCAAAGATTTGAGTTTGTGGGAAGGGAAAGAGGTTACCCTTAAAGGTTGGGCCGCCAACAAACGTGAAAGTAAGGGCCTTGTTTTTATTATTTTACGCGATGGCAGTGGTCTGTGTCAGGCCGTTGTTGATGCCGGTAAGGTAAATGAAACCATATTTGAAAATGCCAGAAAGGTAACGTTGGAAACTTCTCTTTCCATTACCGGAACAGTGGTTAAAGATGAGCGTCAGGTTGGCGGATATGAATTACAGGTGAATGATGTGGAGATTATTCAGGTGGCTGTAGATTACCCTATTGCCAAAAAAGAACACGGTGTTGATTTTCTCATGGATCACCGCCACCTGTGGTTAAGAAGCCAGCGCCAGTGGGCTATTATGCGCATCCGCAACCGGATTATATTTTCTATCCATCAGTTTTTTCAGGAAGATGGATTTGTAGAAATGGATGCACCCATTTTTACGGGAAATGCGTGCGAAGGAACAACCAACCTGTTCGAAACAGAATATTATGGAGATCAGGCTTTTCTTTCTCAATCGGGGCAATTATACGGAGAGGCCATGGCCATGGCTATGGGAAAAATCTATACGTTTGGCCCTACTTTCCGTGCGGAGAAATCAAAAACACGCAGGCATTTGTCGGAGTTCTGGATGATAGAGCCTGAAATGGCTTTTTATGACATCTTTCAGAATATGGATTTAATTGAACGCTTTTTAAGGCGGGTGGTTAGCGATGTGTTAAGAGACTGTAAAGTGGAACTGGAAGCCATTGGCAGAGATACGGCCATACTGGAAAATATTGTAAAACCTTTCCCCCGTTTAACTTATGATGAGGCGGTAAGTATTATTAAAGGAGAAAAAGACGTTAATGGTAAAAACGCCATTCTATCGTTGGAGGAAGAGTTGGTTTTGGTATCAAAACGAATAGAAGAGGTGAAAGCGGAGATCATAGAGCGTGAGGAAAAAATTAAAACTCCCGGAATGAAAAAGGGAGAAATAGGATTTAATCAGGCCAAAATTGACAAACTGAAACATGAACTGGACGATCTGGAAGAGCAGGGAAGGAATATACCACAATGGCTTAACAGTGCACGTAACTTTGAGTATGGCAACGATTTTGGCGGAAGTGACGAAACCGTTTTAACCCGTTTGTTTGATGTACCGATTATGGTTTACAACTGGCCACATGCTGTAAAAGCGTTTTATCTCAAACGCGATCCGGATGATTCCCGTTTTGCACGCGGTGTAGATACACTGGCACCAGAGGGTTACGGAGAGATTGTGGGTGGCGGAGAACGTGAAACCAATGAACAATTGCTGATAGAAAAAATTAAAGAGCATGAGTTGCCTATGGAGGCCTTTGAATGGTATCTGGATTTAAGAAGATATGGTTCAGTGCCGCATGCCGGTTTCGGATTAGGGCTGGAGCGGCTGGTAACCTGGGTATGTAAGCTGCCTCATGTTAGGGAAAGTATACCATTTCCGCGTATGTATGGAAGATTATTGCCTTGATAAAATATATTCTTACAACATTTATTTGTGCCTGTGCTGTTGCCGTTTTTGCTCAAACCGACAACAGCACAGATACCATTTACATTCAGCAGTTTGAAAAACAAAACAATATTCAGGTAAATACCTGGATCACGGATGTAAACTTTACCATTAACCCGCAACTGGAGAATAAAAATTTTACGATCCGGTTATCTCCCAATGTGCGAAACCAGATTGGGGTTTCATTTGGACTGAAAAAAGTAACCTTATTTTTGGGAGGGCAGATTCCAGGTACCGAATCAAACACGGGTGCGTTTGGGAAAACAAATTTTATTGATTTTTCCTTTGCTTATTTTAAAAACCGCTGGGGTGGCGAAATTTACTTCAGAAATTTTAATGGATTGTACAGATCAGCAAATGATGTAACCCCCCGCACCATCAGATCCGATGCACGTTTAACCAATTACGGGTTTAATCTTTTTTACTCCTTTAACAAAAAATTCTCTTACCGCTCGGCCATTTCGCAGCAGGAACTGCAACGCAAATCTTCCGGCTCTTTTGTTATTCTTGGCAATATCCATTATCGCAGCATGGTGGCCGATTCTTCCATTATTCCGGCTCCAATTGATAATTTCAGCAATTTCGGGGCATTAACGGGTTTAGCCGATATCAGGTTTACCACCATTAATTTCAGGCCGGGATACGGACATAATTTTGTATTTAAAAATGGACTGTTTTTTATATCACCTTCCCTGTTTGGCGGAATAGGTTTGGGTGCCTATGAATTCAGGGGTTCAGGAGGTATTCATGCCGGCACCAATATTGATTTTGAAGCACATGGAAAACTCTCAATGGGCTTTAATCACAAGCATTGGTTTGGAAATATCTTTATGATGGGTGACCGCAGTTTCAATGTTTTTGATGCCAACCTTGTATCATTGCAAACCATTAGCTATGGTATCAATTTAGGGTATCGCCTGCGTAGCTTTTTTGGCATTAAATGGCTGTAATAAACAGAATAATCCTGTGTGTTGTATTTATCGTTATTGCCGGACAAACAGCGTTTGCCCAGCGAAAAAATTTTATTGAAAGAACCCTCGACTGGGGATATAAAATAGTACAGGGCGACTCCGCAAAACCATACCGCAAATACGTTTTTGCAGTACCCATTTTTGCTTATAAACCCGAAACCCGATGGCTGTTTGGTGTATCAGTGGCACATATTTTCAGAACCCGAAACGGAGATTCCATTACCAGGCCTTCACTTGTAAGACTTAATTTGTCATACAGCCAAAATCACCAGAGTTCCGTGCGCCCTTACTTTGATATTTTCACCAACAACAATATTTATAACTTCAGGGGATTATACCAATACACTAATTTTATTGAATACTATTGGGGCATAGGAGCCACAAGGCCAAATACAGGCAAAGAGCTATACAGTTTTCACCTGCATAAGTTCAATCTTAAAGCCGCCAGGCTGGTGGCCCCCAAATTATATGCAGGCATACAACTCAATGCCGAAAAAATGGCAGGTGTTTCGGCCCCTTCCGGAGGGTTGTTGCAAACAGAAGGCGCTTACGGAAATACCGGTTATTCCGCCACAGGTTTTGGTGTTACGGTTTATTATGATAGCCGGGACAATGTTTATTTTCCTTTTTCAGGCCACATGATAGAGCTTTCCAATTGTTATTACGATTCGTGGCTGGGCAGCAATTACCGGTTTTCCAATATTACCCTGGATGCAAGAAAGTATAAGCGATTATGGAAAGAAAATGTAATAGCTGCTCAGGTTTATGTAAATCTTAATACCGGGGAAGTACCTTTCAGAATGCTGGCAACCATGGGAAGTGAGAATTATATGCGGGGTTATTACAATGGCCGTTTCAGGGATAATAACCTCATAGCATGCCAGGCAGAACTGCGAAAAACCATATGGGGGCCGGTAGCCTTCACAGCCTTTGCCGGAGCTGGCTCAGTAAGCCATTCCACATCAGGTATTACCGATTATATAAAGCCCAATTTTGGTTTGGGCCTGCGCATGAAAGCCATCCCCAGGGAACATATCAATATGAGAGTAGATATGGGTTTTATGGGTGACGGAAGCCGGGCATTTTATATAACCATGAACGAGGCCTTTTAAGATTTTGAAATGTGTGAAAATTGCCGACATTTGCAGCCGCTAAATTTTTAATATTCTGAACAATATCATTCAAATAAAACCGGATTTGTATGCAAAACCGGCTCCCAAAGTTGTTATTACCACCCATCATAAACCGGATGCCGATGCACTTGGCTCTTCACTTGGTTTGTATCATTTCCTGCTGCGGCTCGGTGTTAAAGCAACCGTTTTGTCTCCAACAGATTATGGGGATTTTTTAAAATGGCTGCCGGGAGAAACGGAGGTAATCAATTTTGAAGATGATAAAGCTAAAGGAGCAGCCTTGGTAAATGAAGCAGACTTTGTGTTTTGCCTGGATTTTAATGCCTTAAAAAGGATCAATGATTTGGGTGTTATTGTGCAGGCTTCTTCAGCTAAAAAGGTAATGATAGACCACCACCTGGAGCCGGAAGGTTTTGCGGATTATGCGTTACATACCACCAAGGCTAGTTCTACCTGTGAGCTTGTTTTTCATTTTATAGAGCAACTTGGTGAAGTAGATCTCATTAATAAAGATATTGCTTCCTGCTTATATGCCGGTATCATGACGGATACTGCTTCGTTTAAACACAGCAGCACCTACCCGAGCACACACCGCGTTGCAGCCGTATTATTAGAAAAAGGAGCCGAACCCAATAAAATTTTCGAAGCTATTTATGACAATTACTCGGCTGACCGCACCCGGTTTATTGGGTATTGTTTAAGCGAGAAATTGCAAATACTGGAAGAGTACAATACGGCACTTATTACCATTACTTCACAAGAGTTAAAAAAGTTTAATATTATTACCGGAGACACAGAAGGGCTTGTAAACTATGGACTTACCATAAGTGGAATAAAGTTCTCCGTATTAATTGTTGATCGTTCTGTACTTAGAAAAATGTCTTTCAGGGCTAAGGGAAATTTCCCGGCCAATGAGTTTGCCAGGGCATATTTTAATGGTGGCGGGCATTTTAGTGCAGCAGGTGGCGAAAGCTCAGCCCCGCTTGAAGAAGTGGAACAAAAATTTAAAAATGCCCTTAAGGAGTATAAACACTTGCTTGTTTAATTATCTTGCGGCACCTAAAAAGTAAAAAAACTATAGAATCCATACAATGAAAAAATCAATTTACGTTTTTGCAGCAATGGCTGCCTTGCTTGCCTCCTGCAGCAAAAGCTTTGAAACAACTGAGTCCGGAATTAAGTACCGCATTATCTCTCATACCGATGGAGAACGTACCGTTAATGCCGGTGAAATGTTGTTGATGAATTTTAAAATGACCATTGAATCTACCGACTCTCCAATGATTGAAACATTCAGCACAAATGTACCGCGGTATATTCCGGCTGATGAAGCATCATTAAAAGAAGTATTTGCCCTGCTTTCAAAAGGTGATAGTGCTGAGGCCATCATCAATGCAGATACATTGTACCAAAAAAGTTTTGGTGTTCCTAAACCTGCAAACCTAAAAGCTGGTGAAAACGTGAAGATGGTAATTAAACTGGTTGATATATTCAATCAGGGTGAGATGGAAAAAAAACGCATGGAGCAGGTGAATGAGTTAAAAGTAAAGGACTCCTTAACGCTTGACAGCTATGTGGCGTCTCTTCAAAACGTTAAGCAAACTACTGGTGGCGTACGTTATGTGGCAGAGAAAGAAGGAACCGGAAAGCCGGTTAAAAAAGGAAGCCGTGTTTCGGTAAGGTATAAAGGATATTTTATGAACGGAGAGGTGTTTGATCAGAATATGGAAGGCGGAGAACCGTTTGAGTTTGTGCTTGGCCTTGGTCAGGTTATTCCGGGATGGGAAGAAGGTTTGGCTTTGATGAAAGAAGGAGGCAAATACAAGCTTATTATTCCATGGCAACTGGCATATGGCGAAAGAGGACAGGGGCCTATTCTGCCATGCACCAGCCTGGTGTTTGATATAGAACTATTGAAAGTTAACTAATCCAATTATGAAAAAATTAGCAGCTTTAATTCTTGGCAGTACCATTGCCTTTTATGCAGCAGCACAAAAGCCGGCCAAACCGGCTCCTAAAACAAAAAAACCTACAGCAGTAAAAACCAGTAAAACCCAGTTAAACGTGGAATATACAACCGCTTCAGGCTTAAAATACAAAATCATTCAAAAAGGTGAAGGCAAAAAGGCCATAGCCGGTGCCAATGTTTCTGTGCATTATGTAGGAACACTTACCGATGGTAAAAAATTCGATAGTTCCCGCGACAGAGGACAACCATTTCCGTTTAAATTAGGTGCAGGGCAGGTGATTAAAGGATGGGACGAGGGTATTGCCCTCCTTCAGGTTGGAGATAAGGCCATACTAACCATTCCGCCATCACTGGGTTATGGAGAGGCCAATATGGGAAGTATTCCACCAAACTCTACGCTTATTTTTGAAGTGGAACTGATGGATGTGAAAGATCCGGTAAAACCATGGGTTATAGATAGCAAAGATACCTTAACAACGGCCAGCGGTTTAAAATACATTATTGTTAGTAAAGGAGCAGACCCCAATGCAATGAAAGCAGAAGCAGGAAAAACAGTGAGCGTTCATTATACCGGCTTTTTCCGCGATGGTAAAGTGTTCGACTCTTCTTTTGAGAGGGGTACCCCTATTGTTTTTCCTCTGGGACAAGGCAGTGTTATTAAAGGATGGGAAGAAGGTATTGCCCTGATGAAAGTGGGAGATAAGTTTCGTTTTATTATCCCTTCGGATTTGGCATACGGTGAAGGAGGACGGGGTCCTATTCCGCCAAACGCCACCCTGCTATTCGATTGTGAACTCGTAAATGTTCAATAAAAAAGAAAGGCTGTCTGAAAAGATGGCCTTTTTTGTTTTACATATACCTGCTTTTTCTTTACTTAGCAGAATATAATTAACCTTAAATAAAAGCACGGTATGAAAAAAGTATTATTGGCCATTACTGTTTTATTCATTGCCCTCTCGGGTTATGCCGCTAAAAAACCAAAACTCGAAAAAGGGATGTATGCAGAGTTTGAAACATCCAAAGGAAAAATTCTGATTAAACTGGAGTTTGAAAAAGCACCACTCACGGTAGCAAATTTTGTGGGCCTTGCCGAAGGTAAAATTAAAAATACCGCCAAAGCCGAGGGCATTCCATATTTTAACGGACTTACATTTCACAGGGTTATTGCCAATTTTATGATTCAGGGGGGCGATCCTCAGGGCAATGGAATGGGTGGCCCCGGATATTCTTTTAAAGATGAGTTTGTACCTGAGTTTAAGTTTACCGGACCAGGTATACTGGCTATGGCCAATGCCGGGCCTGCCACCAACGGAAGCCAGTTTTTTATTACCCATGTGGCTACTCCATGGCTCGATAATAAACATACCATTTTCGGTCACCTTATCAGCGGTCAGGATGTGGTTAATGCCATTCAGCAGGGCGATAAAATAATCAGTGTAAAAATTATCCGTAAGGGTCGTCCGGCTAAAAAGTTTAAAGCAGCAAAAGTGTTCGAAGAACTCAAGAATAAGTAATTACCCCCCATGCAAATCGTATCATATAACGTAAACGGAATCCGCTCTGCCATGAACAAGGGATTGCTCAACTGGATGGAGCAGCGGAAAGCCGATGTATATTGTTTTCAGGAAACCAAAGCCTCGCGTGATCAGATTGATCATTCCACATTTGATTTGCTGGGATATAACAGCTATTGGTTCTCCGCTCAGAAAAAAGGATATAGCGGTGTGGCCATTTTTACCAAACACAAACCAGATCATGTAGAATACGGTTTTGGGGATGCAGCCTATGATACAGAAGGCAGAATAGTACGTGCAGACTTTGGAGACCTTTCTGTGATTAGTGTATACATCCCATCAGGCTCAAGTGGCGATGAAAGGCAGGGGTATAAAATGGTATGGCTCGATTATTTTTATTACTATATCAACCAACTGAAAAAAAAACGCCCGAACCTCATTGTTTGTGGCGATTACAATATTTGCCACCAACCCATTGATATCCATGATCCCGTTGGTAACAAAAACAGTTCAGGATTTTTGCCTGAGGAGCGGGAATGGCTGAGTAAATTTATTGATAACGGATTTGTAGATTCTTTCAGAACTTTCCATCCGGAGCCACACCAGTATAGTTGGTGGACATTCCGCGCAGCAGCGCGGGAAAGAAACAAAGGGTGGCGTATAGATTATTGTATGAACACACCAGAGGTTAAACTGAAAGATGCGGGTATTTTACAGCAGGTGGTACACAGCGATCATTGCCCGGTTTGGGTAGAAATAGCAAGGTAAAATTTACACATGAGGCAGTTAAAAAGGAATACTGCTGATGTAAATAATATTTCCGTCACGCCTGGTAAAATAAGTTTTAAGTCCGCGCTTTGCCGGCCCGCTTACGGCAGTTCCGGTATTGGCATCAAAACGCGAATCGCAGCAGGGTTTAAATGAAGGAGCATATTGTCCGCAACGGAAGTAAAAACCACTGCTGTCGGTAGATACAAAGGCACATGCTTCACTCGTATTATAAGGGCAGGTGCGGTCAAAGGCAACAAACTCATCGGCAATGGTTCGATATACCACCACCCCCCGATATCCGTCAGGCAAATAAACGTATCCCTGTACCAGACTTAATGCACTATATTGAGGCAACAGCAGGTTAATATTGGTATTCACCTGTACATCCGGAAAAAAATCACTGTTCACATCACCGGTTTCATCCTTGCATGAGGAAATAAAAGCAGCCGGCAAGAGGCATAGAATCAAAATAAGTTTATTCATAAGTATAAAATCCTTTACCGGTTTTGCGTCCATGGTGCCCCGCATCTACCTTTTGCTGTTGTATCCTGCTGGGTCTGAATTTGCCGTCCTGATGAAACAGGTTATAAACAGAAGAAGTAACTGAAAAATTGGTATCAACGCCAATCAAATCCATTAAACGGAAAGGGCCCATCTTAAATCCGGTACTTTCCATCAGGGTATCAATCTCCTCTACAGATGCCACCTGTTCTTCAGCCAGCTTTAAACCTTCCACGTAATAATGCCTGGCAACCCGGTTCACTATAAAACCCGGAGCATCAGCTGCCATTACGCAAGTTTTACCCATTCCTTCTATCAGTTGTTTGCAAAAGGAGGCTATATCTTTATCGGTTTCGGCTCCTGTAATAATTTCTACCAGTTTCATTACCGGTGCCGGATTAAAGAAGTGAATTCCCAGTACCCTGGAAGGAACCGGCACCTTGGAGGCTATCTGCGTTACCGGAATAGATGAGGTATTGGTAGCCAGAATACATTGGTCTCCGTTTATTTCGGCCATTTTTTGAAAAAACTGCTGTTTGATTTCCAGTTTTTCCACTACAGCCTCTATCACAAGCTCTGCCTTAAGGGTTTCAATAGCAGAGGTGTAATGAATCCGGGAGGTTATTTCCTCTTTTTTGGCAGCTGTCAGTTTTTGCTTCTCCACCAGCGAGGTCAGGCTTTTTTCCATACCCGCTCTTGCTTTGGCAAGCATCTGCTCATTAATATCAAATAAGATGGTGTCAAATCCGGCTTGTGCCGTAACCTGTGCCATGCCTGCACCCATTGTGCCTGCACCGGCAATGCCTATGGTTTTTACCTGGTATTGCATATACACGAAGGTAGGAAATTGTGTGCTCTCCCGTACTGCCTGTTTGTCTGTTTTGAACCAAAAGGCGTAATATTTGTTTTATAACAAGGATAACCTTTAAATTTGCAGGCACTTATGAATAGTATGATAACCGTAACAGAGAAAGCCAAAAACCGCATTACTGAACTAAAGAAAGAGTCGAGCCTGAGTGAGGCGCATTTTCTGCGGGTAGGAGTAGAAAGCGGAGGGTGTTCAGGACTGAGCTATAAACTCGACTTTGACAACGCAGTAAAAGATGGAGATGAAGTAATTGACTATAATGGAGTTAGGGTGGTTACAGATAAAAGAAGCGTACTTTATTTGTTTGGAACCGAGCTTGATTTTACCGATGGATTAAATGGTAAAGGATTCACGTTCAACAATCCCAATGCCAGCCGAACCTGCAGTTGCGGGGAGAGTTTCTCGGTTTAATCCAATTTTTTTGTTGAAAACTTTGATTTTGAATAGTAAAGCCTATATTTGCAGTCCTTTTTTAAAATTCGAAACTGAATAAAACTTATTTGTAATGGCAAACCATAAATCGGCAGAAAAAAGAATTCGCAGCAACGCTACCAAGCGTTTAAGAAACAGGTATCAGGCTAAAACAACCCGTACCGCCATTAAATCATTGCGTGAAAGTGATGATAAAAAAGAAGCGGAAACCTTATTGAAAAAAGTATCTGCTATGCTGGATAAGCTGGCAAAGAAAAATGTAATTCATAAAAATAAAGCTGCTAACCAAAAATCTAAATTGGCTAAAGTGGTAAACAAAATTGGAAAAGAAGTAGCTGCCGCACCTAAAAAGGCCGCTAAGAAAACTGCTGCTAAGAAAAAAGCTAAGAAGTAGTTATAAAATTAATTAAGGGAAAAGCCTTTGCATCACAAGTGCAAAGGCTTTTTGTTTTGGTAATGCGTAAATTGCCAGCCTATGCTCACCCGTTTAGAGAGAATTACTGCTATTTTACTTATGCTGCAGTCGCGCAAAAAAATAACAGCGCAGCAGCTTGCCAAACAGTTTAATACCAGTGTGCGTACCATTTACCGTGACGTACGTGTTCTGGAAGAATCGGGGGTACCTGTTGGTGCCGAAGCAGGTCTTGGATACTATTTACTGGAAGGGTATAGCCTGCCGCCTGTTATGTTTAATAAAGAAGAGGCTGCAGCATTGCTAACAGGTGAAAAACTGCTGAACAAGTTTGGTGATGTTTCTCTGAACAGGGATTTTGCTTCCGCCATGAATAAGATACGTGCAGTATTGAGAAGCAATGAAAAAGATTACCTGGAAACACTGGAGAAAAACATTGAAGTTTTCCGGTATGGCAAAAAGAAACCGGAGGCTGATTTTCCGGATAAGTTTTTAAGTGATATTCAGCAGGCCCTCGTTCAGCAACGGGTGGTGGAGATTGAATACTACTCCAACTATAAAGAAGAGTTTACCAAAAGAACCATCGAGCCAATTGGGTTATGTTATATGAGTGGAGGGTGGCACCTGTTTGCCTGGTGCAGGCTGCGCAAGGATGTGAGGGATTTCAGGGCCGACCGCATAAAAACACTTCGGCTGAAGGAAGAAACATATAAAAAATCTAAACTGCCAGGTTTAAAAGAGTGCATAGAGCAATGGTTTACCATGGGAGAGTTACTCCGGTTTGTTTTACATATTGATAACGATTTGGTGAAATCTTCGGGAGATATGAAATTCTACCTTGGTATGGTGGAGGAAAATAAAAAGGAAAAATACACAGAAATGGTTTTTCTGAATTCTTCTGTGGAGCAGTTTGCACGCTGGTTGCTGGCTTGGGGCAATAAGGTAAAGATAATAGAGCCTCCGGAACTGAAGGAGCAGATGAAAAAACTGACTAAAGAGTTAACCAAACATTACCAATAATGGTACCTTTTTACTCCTTATCCAAAACACAGCGCGATGAACTGGTGCAAAAAATACACATGCAATTGCACACTGATCTGGATAAAGGCAATGCGGATTTTTGGCTGCTTTATTTTAATGATGCCGATACCTACATCCGCAAAACAGCCTATCTGGCAGCAGGACGTATTTATTTTGCACACCCTGAATTACAAACCAGGTTTGTTGCTTTTTTGCAGCAGTTTTTTCTGCATCAATCATTTTATATCAGGCAAGCAGTGGTAAATGCAGCGGGTGAAATAGGGATGAAAGATTTTTCTATTGCAGCGCCTTTTATGAATAGAGGGTTATTTGATGAGCACCACTCGGTAAGAAATGCAGTAATTGGTTCTATAAAAAAGATGGGACAGAAAAACCCGTTACCTGTGCTTGCATGGGCCAAGCAGTACCTCAACCATCCTGATAAGGAAATCAGAAGAGAAATTTGTCATGGTATTGAATTGCGGGGACGAACACATCCACAGGATATTTTACCTATGCTTAAAACCCTGGAGTTTGATGATACTGCCCGAGTAAGAAATACCCTGGTGCATGTGCTGGGGCAAATTGCCTATAAAAAAGGGTGTCTGGAAACGGTGGTGTCACATTTAAAAACATGGAAAAATACCGGCATAGTGGAAGCAGCTTTGGAAGAGATTATAGATGTACATGAACGATACCGGAACTTTGCCTCACGAACCCAACTGGAAGCAAAAACCTATATTGAAAATAATTTTTAGCATGAAAACAGATACTGACATAAGGTTGTCACTACCTGCTATTTGTTTTGTACCATGCAAATGTTTCAAACGATAGTAGGCATTATACTCAGGCATTCGTGCAGGGGCATTGTAAAAAGTTTGTTCAGGTAAATCATTTATTCACAGGAAATGAAAACGTATAAAAATTGTCAGAGTTGCAGCATGCCATTGAGCAAAGATCCTCAAGGTGGGGGAACCAACAGCGATGGAAGTAAAAGTACCATGTATTGCAGCTTATGTTATGAAAAGGGAGTATTTAAGCAGCCAGATATAACCGCAAAAGAAATGCAGGCTTTTGTAAGGAACAAATTAAAGGAAATGGGTTTTCCGGGATTTTTGGCCGGCTGGTTTACCAAGGGAATTCCCAAACTGGAACGTTGGAAAAACTAATCAAACCATATGGAAGATATTCGTATTGTTTCGGTAACCCCCGACCATGTTGAAGAATATGGAATTTATTGTATCAGGGATAAAAGTGCGCCAGGTTATAAGGCCAAGGTAAACTGGTTGTGCGATAAACAAAACTCCGGTGTGGTGCTCAAAATGGCCATTGACGGAAAAGGGAAACAGCTTGGTTTTATTGAAACTCTACCCTCTGAAAAAGCCTGGAGGCCGCTTCTTGCAAAAGATTTAATGTATATTCAATGTATTGCCATTTTTGGTAAAGATGCCAGAAATAGAAGTATTGGCAGCAAACTTATTGAGGCTTGCGAAGAAGAAGCGGTTAAACAAAAAAGAAAAGGTTTATGCACCATTACCAGTAAAGGTGCATGGATGGCAGATTCATCTTTGTTTGAAAAAAATGGCTTTATTAAATCGGATGAATATGATCGTTTTGAGCTGATGTTTAAACCATTTTCTGCTAAAACCGTTCAGCCATCTTTAATCAGGTGGGAGCATGAGTTAAATAAGTATAAAGGCTGGAACCTGGTATATGCGGATCAATGTCCGTGGCACTTTAAATCCGTTACCGATCTCACAGAGGTTGCTGAGGGTTTAGGAATAAAACTGAAGGTAAAAAAACTTACCTCACCGGAGGAAGCACAGCATGCCCCCTCCGGATTTGGTACATTCAGTCTCATTAAAGACGGAGCATTGCTTGCCGATCATTATATCAGTGCCACCAGATTCAGAAATATCATCCGGCAGGTTGGTGTTTAATCTGCTACAACTTAAATACAATTGGCAATACCATTTTTGAGCTGATTTTTTTACCATCTTTTTCACCTGGTGTCCAATCAGGCATCATTTTCACCACACGAATAGCCTCATTATCCAGTTGTTTATTGCCAGAGCTCTTTACAATAGTAATATCAGTTAGTTTACCAGTTTTAGTTACTACAAATTGAAGCACCGCTTTTCCCTCTGCCTTTGCATCTTTAGCTTCTGCCGGATACACCAGTTTGCTGTTCATAAATTTAATTAATGCTTCTGACCCGCCAGGAAATTCTGGCATTTTTTCAGGTCCGCTTTTTACATTTTCACTTTTTGTTTCCTGAGAAAACACCTTAGCGGGATTTGCAGAAATAAGTGTGAGCAGGAGCAGCATGGGCAATATAAACAGATATTTCCATGCAGGCGTTTGGGTAGGTTTGGTAAGCATCATAATTCTTGTTTTTAAGGTTGGTTGATTATTAAATAAATGGATGAGCTGATGGTGCGATGGGTGAAGTGTTTCTTTGATCAACAGGTGGCAGTATTGCTCCTCATTTTCTTTGGTTGCGGTATTGGCATCCGCCTCAAACTCGTGTACCTGCACCAGCTCTTTCTTTAGAAGCCAGGTGGTTGGTAAAATCCACAGAAATGCGCATAACAATTCATAATAAATCATATCTATGCTATGGTGTTTTCTTATGTGCACTTTTTCATGTGTGATCATCAGGTTTAGGTCCTCCTCTTTTATACCGCTGTAGGCATAAATGGAATGCATAAAGGAAAATACCCCGTAATTTATTTCTGTGTAAAACACCCCGTTTTCATATACTGATTTTCTTTTAATAAGCTGAAGATGGATAAATGAAAATACCAGTCGGATGATTAGGGTAAAACTTATACAGGAATATAAGAGCATGGCCAGATCGGTTGTTATAAAAGAAACAGCCGGTGTTTGAGAAAAGTTTATCACTATCTCTTTTAATAAAACGGATGCTTGCGGTTGTACATTGACAGGTAATGTTATAGAGGAGAGAAGCAGTGATAATGGGATTACCCCAAGCAGGAAAACACGGTTTACAGTAAAGTGGGAACTCTTTGCAAATGCCAGTTTGTACAGCAGGTACAAAGAACTGCTGTTCACCAAAAGATGGACAAGGGTAGGTATCATGATGTTGATTTTTTGAGGTTATTCAAATGTGTAAGAATATCATCAAGCTCTTTGGCAGATACTTTTTTGTTGCCGGTAAAGAAGGATACCATATTGCTGAAGGAACCATTAAAATAATCGCTAACCAGGTTTCCAAGCTTGTGTTTGGTATACACCTCTTTCTTTATTAATGGGTAATACCTGTGGGTTTTACCAAAAGCTTCGTGTGCTACAAACCCCTTTGTTTCCAGTATGCGTATAATGGTTGATACTGTATTGTATGCAGGCCGGGGTTTATCAAATGCCTCTACCAATTCTTTTACAAACGCCTTTTCCTTTTCCCATAACAGTTGCATCACCTGTTCTTCTGCTTTAGTAAGTTCTTTCATTACTCAAATGTATAACTAAATATTTAGTTATACAACTAAAAATATAGGTTATTTTATTTTTTACTGCTGACATACCCTTGTCACCGAAGGTTGGTTCTTTGCATTTAAATATTAGAGAGATGATAGAAATTAAAACAAAACATCCGGTAAATTTTCTTTACCACCTGGAGGAAACTACCGTTCAGGAGTTGTATCAGTTTATTGAAAGACAGGTACCCTTGCAGGTGCAAAAAGAGGCCGTTAAAAACGGGATGTGGATCACCGGTCCGGTTTACTGGAATTATTTTGGATTTACAGGTGATGAAACAAAACCCTTTCTATTGGAAATAGCAGTACCTGTTGCCGAGTTAAAAGACGATTACAAAGGGACATTTAAACAAAGAAGAAGTGAAACATTTAAGTGTATTACAGCTATTCACGAAGGCGACTGGTTAAAAATGCCGGAAACATACGGAAAGATGTTTGAGTTTATAAAAGCCAATCAGCTGACGCCAACAGGCAATAACAGGGAACTGTATATCAATGCTGATTTTGGTTCTGCAGAAGCGAATATTACCCAGGTTCAAATAGGAATAAAATAATTTATCTTTAACAAAAATAAACATATATGGAAAATACATTTACAGCAAGTGTGGTGCTTGTTTTTAAAGCTCCTGCCAATAAAGTTTGGGAGGGATTAACCACTCCTGAAATGATAAAGGAGTATTTTTTTGGAACCAATGCCATTTCTGACTGGAAGGTAGGAAGCCCACTGTTATTCCGCGGGGAGTGGGAAGGCAAACCTTATGAAGACAAAGGAATTATTCTTCAATCAGAAAAGCCTGTTTTGTTTCAGTACTCTTATTTAAGCTCATGGTCGGGTTTGGAGGATAAACCGGAGAACTATGCCACTATTACCTATCAACTCAAAGAAACCAATGGTGCAACAGAACTTACCATTACCCAAAGCGGGGTTGCCTCGGAGGAAGCAAAAACACATTCAGAAGAAAACTGGAAACAGGTGCTTGATGGATTAAAGAAAATGATTGAATAGAAGTATCCGTTACATTCGTACACGATAAAAAAGTTAGAAAACGTATGGCTAAAAAATCATGGGCTGAAAAATATAAAACCCGTATAAGGCTGGAGGTAAAAACAGTGGATGAAAAATTTGCTGACATCCCGGCAGGGGCAACCATGTTGATAGCAACACCGGCTATTGTTGATGAGTATATCAGGCAAATACCTAAAGGGCACAGCGCTGATATAAAAACAATGCGTAAAGACCTTGCAGCAGAATACCATGCCGGGTATACCTGCCCGGTAACAAGCGGTATATTTTTACGTATAGTTGCAGAAAAGGCATATGAAGAGTTGGAGAATGGAAAAAAACTAAAAGATATTACGCCCTTTTGGCGAATGCTCGATCCTGAATCAGCAGCTGCAAAAAAACTCAGCTTTGGTGTAGACTTTTTAAAGGAGCAAAGAAACAAAGAGCATATTTAAATCAATACAAAAGCGAATTTAGGATATAAAGTATCAGCACAACATATGGCAGAACCATTAAAAAACATGTACAATAAGGCATTGCTGCAAAAGCTGGCCGGTGAAGTAAAGAAACAATACAAGGCTTTTGATGCCCCCCGTTTTTTAACAATGGTATTTGATAAGCATTGGGAAACACGTGAATTAAAACAACGTATGCGCCATATCACCCAATGTTTGCATACCAGCTTACCTATGCCTTATGATAAGCAAATTGCTTTAATGTATAAGGTAGCTCCGCATTTTAATGGTTTTATCGCCATTCTCTTTCCGGATTTTGTAGAAGTTTATGGTTTAGAACATCCGGATATTTCCATACCAGCCTTGGAACATTTTACACGATACAGCAGCAGTGAGTTTGCCGTAAGACCTTACTTTGTTAAGTACGAAAAAAGAATGTTAAAGCAACATGCTATATGGGCAAAAAGTAAAAATCATCATGTAAGGCGGTTGGCAAGTGAAGGTTTACGACCAAGGCTGCCATGGGCTATGGCGCTTCCTGCATTTAAGAAAGATCCAACTAAAATATTACCGGTGCTGGAGTTACTTAAGGATGATGAGAGCGAATACGTAAGAAGAAGCGTAGCCAATTGCCTGAATGATATTTCCAAGGATCATCCGGATGTGGTATTAGAAACAATAGGTAAATGGAAAAATCATTCGGCCGGTACAAATTGGATTATTAAACATGCAAGCCGCGGTTTGTTAAAGAAGGGACATACAGAAGCGTTAAGCCATTTTGGCCTTAACCATAAAATAAAAGCAGAAGTTTCCGGTCTTGACGTAAGCAAAAAAAGAATACGCATAGGCGATGGGTTTACCTTTCAGGCAAGTGTGAAATTGGCAGAAAAAAAGCCTCAGCAGGTTCGGATGGAGTATGCCATTTATTTTATGAAAGCCAATGGAAAACCCTCACGCAAAATATTTCAGATTGGCACTTATGAGTTAGCACCTGGAAAAGAAATGGAAATCAAACGCTCACATCGGTTTGCCGATCTAACAACAAGGAAACATTACAAAGGAGAACACAAACTGGTTATTGTATTAAATGGGAAAGAGGCTGCTGAGCAGGTGTTTGAATTAAGCTGAGGATTCCTGTGATTCATTAATTTCTTTGGTTATTTTCGCGCTGTATAATTACCTGATAGCAGATGAAAGTAGCCGTTGTTGGTGCCACCGGACTGGTAGGTACTGTTATGTTAAAAGTGCTGGAAGAAAGAAATTTTCCGGTTACTGAATTAATTCCTGTTGCTTCGGAAAAATCGGTTGGTAAGAAACTGTTTTGGAAGGGAAAGGAATATATTGTTCACAGCATGGAACAGGCCATTGCAGCAAAACCAGCTATCGCATTATTTTCAGCAGGTGGAAGCACATCTCTTCAATGGGCACCTGAGTTTGCAAAAGCCGGCACCTTTGTAATTGATAATTCTTCCGCCTGGAGAATGGATCCATCAAAAAAACTGGTGGTGCCGGAAGTTAATTCGCAAACCATTACATCTGCCGATAAGATTATTGCCAACCCTAATTGCTCAACCATACAAATGGTTTTGGTATTGAATCCGTTGCATGCAAAATATAAAATTAAGCGGGTGGTTGTTTCTACCTACCAGTCGGTTACGGGCACTGGTGTAAAAGCGGTGCAGCAATTAGAGAATGAACGCAGGGGCATTTCAGGTGAAATGGCTTACAAGTACCCCATTGATAAAAATGCCATTCCTCAGATTGATGTGTTTATGGACAACGGATATACCAAGGAAGAGATGAAAATGGTGAACGAAACCAAAAAAATTCTTTCAGATAATGATGTTCAGGTAACCGCAACCTGTGTGCGCATTCCGGTAATGGGTGGCCATAGCGAAAGTGTAAATATTGAGTTTGAAAATGAATTCGATTTGAGTGAGGTAAAACAAATATTGAAACAAACATCGGGTGTGATAGTAAAGGATAATCCGGAAACATTTGAATACCCTATGCCACTTATAGATGCTGACGGAAAAGATGAAGTGTTTGTTGGAAGAATAAGAAGAGATGAAACGCAACCCAATACACTTAACCTGTGGATTGTGGCTGATAATTTGAGAAAGGGAGCAGCTACCAATGCGGTTCAGATTGCTGAATACCTGCTAAAGTCTAATTTAATTATCTCCGGTGCAGGAACTGCCAACGTTTACTAAGTCTCAACTGGCCCTGCGCAACGGGCAGGATAAGCCGGAAGTGTGGGTTGCCTATAAGGGAAAGATTTATGATGTTTCCAAAAGCCGTTTGTGGCGGCATGGGAAACATTATGAGCACTGGGCTGGTCAGGATTTAACCGATGAGTTAAAAGACGCGCCTCATACCCAAACAGTCTTTGATAAGTTCGATGTTATTGGGATATTAAAGGGATAAATGAGGCACCGCTTTAGATTTTACCTAAAAAAATAGCCTACAAATTATAATTATCTCATTTTCAATTAAAAAGATATTTTTTTCTCACTTTGGTTTATTTTATAAACTAATTTACAAATCTTTGCTGCCGTAATTAAATACTAAAACCAATTTATATGAAACAACTCATTTTTATGGTGGCCTTTGTAACGCTGATAACAGGCCACAGTCATGCTCAACTGGTTGAGCCTATGCCAAACGGAGGTTTTGAGCAGTGGGACACACTGGATAATTATCTGGATCCAAAAGGATGGTTTACCCTTAATGCCTTAACCGATGTAGGTTATGATGCAACAACGGAATTAACAACCGAGGCCAATAGCGGTAACTTTGCGGTTAAGCTCAGCTCCAAGGAAGGACCATTTTCAGATTTATCCGGGGTATTGTGTTCTGGTCCTATTTTAACACCCACTTTACAACCTGATTTTTCAAAAACAAAAATGGCTTTTATTAAACGGCCATCTGCTTTGCGTTTGTATTACAAGTCTTCATTTGCCAAACCCGATACATCTATCATGGCTTATGTTCTTACCAAATGGAACAGCACTACTCAGGTAGCAGATACAGTAGGAGTAGCCAGCTTTGAGGTTTCAGAAAGCAATGGATCTTATAAGCTTGCCGTAATTGATTTTAAATATTATTCATCTGCCACTCCTGATTCGGCTTTTTTTATTGCCTCGTCAAGCAAAGATGGTTTTAATCCTACCACAGGTTCTGTGCTTTATCTGGATGATCTGGCATTGTTATATTACAATACCGGAACCGAAGAAAAAGCTGCAAAAGAAATAGGCTTAAGCGTTTGGCCTAATCCATCAAAAACCGAACTGAACATCCATGCAAATGAGCGGTTGAGAAGCATCAGGGTTTATACGTTGCAGGGTAAATTAATGCATGAAACAACTTGTTCAACTTCGGAGTACCAATTAAATCTTAGTGAAATTCCTGAGGGGTTATATATCGTAAATATCGAAACCGAATCAACCACCAAACAGGTGCGGGTATTGGTAAAGTAATGGCGCAACCATGAACGAAAAAGATGCTATTCTGCTTATCGAGGAAATGATCAGCAGAACAAAAGAAGATTTAAGAGACAACGGGTTTTTCTATTACTTATGGGGATGGCTGGTATTGGTAGCAGCCATCCTAAATGTAATTATTCTTCATTTTAACCTGATGGAGTTTCATGGCTGGCCCTGGCTTGTATTTATGCCATTGGGTGGTATCATCACAGCCGTTGCCTCTTTTAAAAAACAAAAGGAGGCTCCCAAAGTAAAAACCTATGTGTCACATGGAATGAAGGTAGGCGCTCAGGCATTTTCTATCTCCATGTTTATTATCTGTTTTGCCATGCCTATGGGTAATCAGTGGAAAGCCTTTTACCCTACCATTATGATTATTTATGCCATTTGGCTTTTTATTTCCGGTGGATTATTAAAGTTTAAACCATTGATGTGGGGAGCGGCTGTAAATTGGGCAATGGCCATAATTGCTTATTTGTGGCCCAGTCATGAAGCTCACCTTATTCTTATTGCTATTGGAGTTTTGGGTGGATTTATTATTCCCGGACATCTTCTAAAGATAAAGTCAGAAAAAAGTGTTTAAGGATCTTGATCCCATATTGCATTCACAATTACGTCTTGCCATCATGTCGGTTCTGATTAGTGTGGAGGAGGCAGAATTTAATTACCTGAAAGAAAAAACCGGTGCAACATCGGGTAATTTAAGTGTGCAGATTGATAAATTAAAAAAGGCCGATTATATTACTGTAAACAAATCATTCAGGGATAACTACCCTTTAACTGTTTGCAAAAAAACCGCTAAGGGCGCTGCTGCTTTTGCCTCTTATGTGGAGGATTTGAAATCGTATTTGAATAATAGTTAGTTTGCCAGAGGCAATACCCAATCATAAGAAGCAAAGGGTTTTACAACCACGGTTGTTAAATCCAATGTAGAGTCAACCATAGGCTGAGGTGGTTTTCCATTAAATGAAATGCTGCTAACGGCCGTAATTTTAGGATGAACAACTCCCTTTTTCTCCAGGTCCTTTTTTAAAAATTTGGCAAACTCAACAAGCATCTCCGGTTTGTGCCCCATCACATAAAATTGTTCGTACACCAGGTATTCTTCTACCGGAACCCTTATTTTCTCCGGATGGTTATCATGGCTTAGGTAGAAGGTTAAATTTTTGATGTCACGATGATGGCTTTTCATATGCCAGCTAAAGTATTGCGCTTTTCCTGTCCAGTCGGCATTGTCATTAAAAAGAAAGAGGCGGAAGGGAAATAATATATGGAAAGCAAAAAACACGTATAACCATACGGGAACAGGAGAATCAGATGCTGCCATCTTCTTTTTATCGGATAACCAATCGGCAAATCTGATAGCCCAATCTGCTTTTTTTCTTACCCACTCCGGATCAAGAAATAATACCATGGAACCAATCATGAGGTAAGGAAAAATGCTGATATCCTTAAACATAATGGCGTTTGATGTATTGAACATAAAAACCAGGATAATACCTGCATAGCGTGTTTGGGGCGTAAACAACAAAAAGCCAATAATAAGGTCGAACAACATACCTGCCAGTGCAAAAAACAATGCTGATTCTTTTGTTGCAAATACCCCTCCAAATGAACGCAGCCATTCTGCTGTGGTGGCACCGCTCATCCAATCCGCATTAAGTTTGGCAATTCCACCATAAAAGTACACAACAAATAACATGAACCTCAAAATCAGTATATGCCAGAAAGGAACCGTGCTGTAAGGCACAGTTGTTTTCCCTTCTTTTCTGGTTGTAACCGCAGCGTTAGCACCAATAAAAATCATCAGCAGGCATACGTTCACAATCATATAAATATGGTTGTTATAATATGTTTCGTCCAGAAGAAAAAGGTAGGTATAGGAAACAAACAACAATACAGAAGCTATTTTATAAAATCTTCCGGCTGCTATAAGAACCGAACTGATGGTAGCAACAAGCAGGGCAATTTTTAAAAACGCTGCAGAGCCGACTGGCACAATATCTAATAATTGAAAACGAAAGTGAATTTTAGGTTTTAGTATTAATTCGTCAATGAATGGGATATTCCAGTAAGAAATCATTTCAATTGTCATGATTATTCCGAACACAACCCGGAATAAAACAAGCGGTAAAGGATCAGACGGCTTGTTTAGGATTTGATGGAGTTTTGTAAGCATATATATATTAGCAGGGATGCGGATTAATTCAGAAAATATAACCTTTAATGGGTACTTCAAATAAAAGCGAACTCCCCGAATATTGGACAAGAATAAATTATTCGAAAAGAATTTTAAGATGGATTATTATGTAAAATTAGGGCCGATTAAGATATTTTTAAGTTAAAATGCTTTATTTGTATGGAATAAAAATTAATATTTGTTTAGAAAGATTAATACTTAGCCCTTTTGAAACTCAACTTTACTCAATATCCAATCCTGGCGTCCTTGTTTATTTCATACGTGTCTTCGCGCTGGAAGACTACATACTGGAACGAGTAGTTCCGCAATCACAACACTTATTTAGTTCGATTTTCATGCATGCAGGTAAACCTGTGTGCCTGTATTTGCTTTACAGAACAGAAAAAATTTAAACTTAAAAACATATATATGAAACAAAAACTACTAATTAAATGCCTTAAACCCGCTTTGTTTTTGGTATTATTCAGTGTGCTGGCGCAGTATACGCAGGCACAGGTAAACGTAACCCTTACTTTAAGAAGTAACGGACTCACCGGATCTTATTACACAGGATCTGTTTCTTCTGCAGGCGTAAAGAATGATGGTAACATGATTACGATTAACTCCAGTGCAAACCGTGGATGGGCCAGGTACGATCTTTCTTACCTGCCTGCCGGAGCTACTATCATTTCTGCTAATGTTGTTTTTACAACGTATTCAACAACATTATCCGGAGCTACCAATAATATTTATGGTTTCACAGGCGATCCAAACAGCATGACTGGCGCTGCTTTATATACTGCCTGCGGCTCAGGCACATCATTTAATGCTACCTCATGGGCTGCAAACACGGTGTTGACCAAAGCCTTAAATGGTACAGGAGTTACTTTTTTACAAACCAACCTTGGCGGTTTTGTAAATTTCGGTTTTGTAAGGGGATCAACCAATACCTACAATATTTATGGCTACCCAGCCAGAGATGTAAACTCAGACCCTAAACTTGTTATTGTTTACTCTATTCCTTCTGCTATTCCAACCACACCGGTTACTATTTCAGCAACCAACATTTTAACAACTACCGCTACCCTTAGAGGTGCAGTTACAGCAGGAAGTTTGCATCCCGACAGTATTTCTTTATCAGGTATCGTTGTGGGTACTTCAGCAAACCCAACAGTTGGAGGTATTGGTGTTATTGATTCTGTTTCGAGACCAACTGTTAGTTCAGGTACTTTTAACGTAAATATTGATGGACTTACCCTTGGTACCTTATATCACTACAGGGCTTATGCTATTGATTCTGGAGTAGTATATTATGGTGGAGACAGCACCTTCACCACAGCAAGTGGTGCACTTCCTCCTTCTCTTACTACTACTGCAGCTTCATCTGTTAATGCTACGGATGCTACTGCCGGAGGAAACATATCTTCAAATGGTGGTAGTCCGGTATTGACCAGCGGAATTGTATATTCCTTAGCTACCAATCCTACTTTGGGTGGTTTTGGTGTAATCGATTCAACCACCAATCCGCTTGTACTTTCAGGCAGTTTCAGTAAAACGCTTGGTGGCTTAACCAATACAACTAAATATTATTTCCGCGCTTATGCCACAAATTCAGCAGGCACAGGTTACGGAGCGTTAGATAGTTTTACTACAGCTCCCGTTGTAACTACATTACCATACGCGCAAAACTTTGATGGTGTTGGTACTACAGGTTGGAGTACAACAGCAACCGGTGGAGCCAATCCATGGGTACTTGGCACACCAGCTAAAGCACAAATTACAGCAGCATATAGTTCACCTAATTCATGGGTAACCGGTACCACCGCAGCTTATCCTAATGCAGCCAATGGAGCACTGGTTTCTCCTCAGCTTGATTTTACTTCACAAACGGTTGATCCTATTATTCGTTTCAGACACAATTTTGCCGGAGAATCCGGCTGGGATGGAGGTGTTTTAGAGGTATCTGTGAATGGCGGAACAACCTGGACAAAATTGGATAATACACTTGGAACGGGTGCAACTTTCAATACAGCAAACAGCACAGGATGGTATAATGGCAATGCAAACGCTCTTGGTGGTAACGCATGGCAAAATCTAAGTACAGCATACACCGGGCACACAGGTGGGTGGATTCAAAGCCAGACAGCTTTAACCGGAACAGCCGGACAAGCCAACGTAAAAGTAAGATTCCGTTTTGCATCAGATGCATCATTTAATACTCCTCCTGATGGATGGGCAGTTGATAATATTGAAATATTCCCTCCAACAGCACCAACAGTAACTACCGGATCATTTAGCAACCTTACCACAAGCTCAGTAACATTAGGTGGAAGCATTACCGGAAATGGTGGAGCAGCGGTTACTGCCAGTGGTATAGTTGTAGGAACCAGTGCCAATCCTTTGAGAGCTGGTGTTGGTGTAATTGATTCGGCTACCAATCCTCTTGCAACAGCAGGTTCTATTTCCCTGAATTTTGCAGGATTAAGCACAGCAACCACCTATTACTACAGAACATATGCAGTTAATGCTATAGGAACAAGTTATGGTCCGGATAGTACCTTTACTACCAACAGTGCAGCAACTGTTGCTAATATTACACGTATTGCAGCGTCAAATGTTGCCGCTTATGTAACCACAGTTGGTGGTAACATTTCTTCAAACGGAGGATCAACAGTACTTACAAGTGGTGTTGTTTATTCAACTACTCCTAACCCTGCGTTAGCCGGAGTTGGTGTTGTAGATTCAACCACTAACCCTGTTGTAGCTATAGGCTCATTCAGTTTTACCCTCGGTGGATTAACACCTAATACCAAATATTATTACCGCGCTTATGCCATTAATGGTGTAGGAACAGCGTATAGCACTCAAGATAGCTTTACTACTGCTCCTGTAATTTCTACCTTCCCTTATTCTCAGAACTTTGATGGTGTTGGTGTTACAGGCTGGGGTTCAGTAGCAACCGGAGGAGCCAATCCCTGGGTGCTTGGTACTCCTGCAAAAGCGCAGATTACCGCAGCATACAGTTCACCAAACTCATGGGTAACCGGTACTACTGCAGCATATCCAAACAGTGCAAATGCAGCCCTGGTTTCTCCTCAACTAGATTTTACCTCACAAACGGCTGACCCTATTATCCGTTTCAGGCATAATTTTGCCGGAGAGTCTGGCTGGGATGGCGGCATTTTAGAGGTTTCCTTAAATGGCGGAACAACCTGGAACAAATTGGATAATAACTTAGGTACAGGCGGAACATTTAATACAGCAAACAGTACCGGATGGTATAATGGCAATGCAAACTCTCTTGGTGGTAATGCATGGCAAAACGTAAGTACTGCGTATACCGGACATTCAGGTGGATGGATTCAAAGTGCAACTGCTATAACAGGTGCAGCAGGACAAGGAAATGTAAAAGTAAGATTCCGTTTTGCATCAGATGCATCATTTAATACACCTCCCGATGGATGGGCAGTTGATAATATTGAAATATTCCCTCCTTCAGCACCAACTGTAACAACAGGTGTATCAAGTAATATTACTACTTCATCTGTTACACTAGGCGGTGGTGTTACCGGAAACGGTGGATCTACCATTACCGCCAGTGGTATTGTAATTGGAACCAGCGCAAATCCTTTGAGAGCAGGTATTGGTGTTATTGATTCGGCTACAAATCCTTTGGTAACAACAGGTACTTTTACTTTAAACGTAACCGGACTTGCAACAGCAACCACTTATTACTATCGTACATATGCCGTAAACGCAGTTGGAACATCTTACGGACCGGACAGCACATTTACAACAAACAGTGCGGCAACAGTTGCCAATGTGTTGAGAATTGCTGCTTCTAACGTAATGGATACTTTTGCAACGGTTGGTGGAAATATTACTTCAAACGGAGGTAGTGCTGTATTAGCCAGTGGAATTGTTTATTCAACCACACCTAACCCGGCACTGGCCGGAGTTGGTGTTGTAGATTCTACTACCAATCCGCTTGTTGGATCAGGAACATATAGTTTTACCCTCGCAGGCTTAACTCACAGTACTAAATATTACTATCGTGCCTATGCAACAAATGCCGTAGGTACTGCTTATAGCGTTGAAGATAGCTTTACTACCGCACCTGTTGTAAGCGTATTGCCTTACAGCCAGAATTTTGATGCTACAGGTGTTGCTACCGGCTGGAACGGTGTATCAACTGGAGGAAACAATCCTTGGGTATTGGGAACTCCGGCTAAAACGCAAATACTTGCAGCATACAGTGGAACAAAAGCATGGGTAACCGCAGCAACCGGAGCATATCCTGATGGTGCTAATGCAGCTGTTGTTTCACCAAGGTTAGATTTAAGTTCGGTAACCGTTGATCCTGTTATCCGTTTCAGAAACAACTTTAACTCAGAATCTGGCTGGGATGGCGGCATCCTTGAGATATCAACCAACGGTGGTACAACCTGGACCAAATTAGATAATGTTACAGGAACAGGTGCTACGTTTAATACAGCTAATAGTTCTGGCTGGTACAATGGAACAGCAAATGCACACGGAGGTACAGCATGGCAAAATACCAGTACTGCTTACACTGGTCATTCAAATGGATGGATTCAAAGTCAGACATCACTTACAGGTGCGGCCGGACAAGGAAATGTGAAGGTAAGATTCCGTTTTGCATCTGATGCTTCGTTTACCACACCAGACGGATGGGCTATTGATAATATTGAAATATTTGTACCAACTGCTCCTGTTGTAACAACCGGAACAAAAACAAATATTACCACATCAAATGTTACCCTCGCAGGAAATATTGTAAGCAATGGTAATGCATCTGTTACGGCAAGCGGTGTTGTTGTAAGTGCTACTCCTACCCCTGTTAGAGGTGGTTTGGGTGTAACCGATTCAACAACTAACCCTCTTGTTAATAATGGTGCTTTCTCCTTAAACCTTACCGGACTTTCAGCAGCTACCACCTATTATTACCGTGCTTATGCAGTAAATGCAGTAGGTACCAGCTACGGTGCAGATAGTACCTTTACCACAAACAGCTCAGCAGTAGCTCCAACAGTAGTTGCAACAACAGCAACTGGATTTACGGCTACAACAGCAACCATTGGTGGTAATATTACCTCAAACGGTGGTTCGGCTGTTACAGCAAGTGGTGTGGTTTACTCAACAACGCCTAACCCTGTTATTTCAGGTGGAGGTGTAGTAGACTCTACAACAAATCCTGTGGTTGCCAATGGAACTTACAGCTTTAATGTTGCAGGTCTTACAGCTAATACCAAATACTACTACCGCGCTTATGCTATAAATGTAGTAGGTACTGCATACAGTGCAAACGATAGCTTTACCACTGATCCGATTATCTCTACCTTACCATACACACAAAACTTTGATGGTGTTGGTAATACAGGATGGAGTTCAGCTGCAAACGGAGGGGTAAATCCTTGGGTATTGGGAACCCCTGCTAAAACACAAATTACAGGAGCCCATTCGGGTGCTAAAGCATGGGTTACCGGAATTACCGGTGCATACCCTGATGGTTCTAATGCTTCAGTTGTGTCTCCTCAATTTAACATGACATCAGTAACTTCAGATCCGGTAATCAGTTTCTGGCATAACTTCAATTCAGAATCTGGCTGGGATGGCGGTATTCTGGAAGTTTCTACCAATGGAGGTACAAGCTGGACACAGCTTGACAATAACGCAGGTACAGGAGGAAACTTTATTACCGCAGGTAGTGCCAACTGGTATAATGGAAATGCCAATTCAATAGGAATGGCATGGCAAAATACCAGTACCGCTTATACCGGACAAGCTTCGGGCTGGATTCAAACACAAACAAGACTTACCGGTGTAGCTGGTCAGGCCAATGTGCGTATCCGTTTCCGTTTTGCATCTGATGCTTCGTTTACCACACCAGATGGATGGTCTATAGATGATATTAATATTTATAGTGTGTTTGCTCCTACCACACAAGCGTCTGCAGTTGGCGGAACCAATGTCTCCAATGATTCACTTACCGTGAGCTGGACAAATGGTAACGGTGCTGAAAGAATGGTTGTTGCCAGAAGAACAACAAGTGCTCCTATTGCTCCGCAGGATTATAAAATGTATGGTTCAAACAGAAACTTCGGTACAGGCGACTCTACTGGTTTAGGTAACTATATTGTTTACAAAGGCACCGGAAATACAGTGAATGTAAAAGCACTTGCTCTGGCTACCAATTATACCTTTACCGTTTACGAAATGAATGGAACCTGGATGCATACCCGCTTTGCAACCCCGGGTGCAACCACTTCTGCCACCACGTTACCGGTTACGCTGCTTTCTTTTGATGGTGCTGCTGACGGTAAAGATGTGGTATTGGCCTGGTCAACCGCAAACGAGTTAAACAATAGTGGTTTTGATCTGGAAAGATCAATCAACGGAACCTCATTTGAGAAGGTAACTTTTGTAAAAGGAAAAGGAACAACCAATATGGTAAGCAACTATCATTTTGTTGACGCAAATGCACTTTCAGCTTCGGCCGTTTGGTATTACAGATTGAAACAAATTGATTTTGACGGTTCAATTACCTACTCTAATACCATTAAAGTAACAGGCAAAGTGCTTGCTGCCGGATTATCCGTTTTCCCTAATCCGTTTATTGAAGGATTGAATATTGAGCTTAATCTGCCAGCTGCTGAGCAGGTATCGGTTATCATAACTGATATTCAGGGTAAAGTAGTTGCCGAGCGCAATGTAAATGCTTCTAAAGGATTGAATACTATCGGGTTTGCAGACCTGAACACATTAAATGAAGGTGTTTACTTTGTAAAAACTTCTTATAGTGGAGTTTCATCTGTAACCAAGGTGGTTAAGATCAAGTAAACATAAAATTAAATTATAACTCCTTGCAGGGTCGGGCTTTACAGTCCGACCCTGTTTTTTTACACCTAAATGAGAGAGATCAGTTTGAAATGTTTGACGAGTGTTTAAATTTGTCATCCTTTTTTTAAGCCGATGATCCGATTTTTATTTAAAGCCCTTATTTTTCTGACACCCGCATTTGCTGTTGCACAGGGTAAGGAAAAACATATCAGCAATATGAAGCAGCTCACTTTTGGTGGCGATAATGCGGAAGCATACTTCAGTCCTGACGGAAAAAAACTCACTTTTCAATCCAATAACCCCTTGTTTGGTTGGCCCTGCGATCAGATTTATTATATGATTATTGAGGAGGCAGAAGAAAATAAAATCTATCAGCCCATGCCGGTGAGTAAGGAGGGCCGCACCACCTGCTCTTACTATATGCCTGACGGAAAAAAAATCCTTTATGCATCAACTTTCAAAAGCAGCAAGGAATGCCCGCCTGATCCGCCAAAAACGGATAAGTATGTATGGGCCATCTATCCCGAGTACGATATTTTTATCTCTGATGAATATCAAAAACTGCATAAGCAACTCACCAATATTCCCGGATATGATGCAGAAGCAACAGTTTCTCCAAAAGGCGATAAAATTGTTTTTACCTCTACCCGCAACGGGGATCTTGATCTGTACATAATGGATATCAATGGTAAGAACGTACGCCAGCTTACCAATACATTAGGGTACGATGGCGGAGCATTTTTCTCTCCTGATGGTACCAAACTTGTTTTCAGGGCATCGCGTCCCCAAGGAAAAGATACTGTAGAGTACAAGGAATTACTCGCAAAAGGATTGGTGCAACCAACCAGTATGGAATTGTTTGTGATTAATCTGGACGGCACCGGAATGCGCCAGATAACCAATTTAGGGAAAGCCAACTGGGCCCCATTTTATCATCCATCAGGTAAAAAAATTATTTTTTCATCAAACCACCATTCTGCAAAAGGATACGATTTTCAGTTGTTTATGATCAATGAGGATGGAACAGGTTTGGAGCAGATTACTTATGAGAGCAAGTTTAATGCATTTCCTATGTTCTCTCCTGATGGCAAAAAACTGGTGTTTTCCTCCAACAGAAACAATGGAGGCACAACAGATACCAATTTGTTTATAGCCGACTGGCTGGAAGAATAGGTGAAGAATTAGCTCCTCAGTATAATACGAAAGGTGGTGCCTTTGCCGCTATCGGAATGTTTTACAAAAATTTTGCCTTTGTGGTATTCTTCTATAATGCGCTTGGCAAGTGAAAGCCCAAGTCCCCAACCTCTTTTTTTGGTGGTATAGCCAGGCTTAAACACCGTCCGTTGTTTTGATTTTGGAATTCCTTTTCCGGTATCGGTCACATCAACTATAACATGGTTGTTTTCGTGCAATACTTCTATAGTGATGCGGCCATTTCCTTCCATAGCATCCATGGCATTTTTGCACAGGTTTTCTATTACCCATTCAAATAATGGTTTATTAAGCAGCGCGTGCTCTTCGGGTGCGGCCTTTAATTCAAACAATACTTTTGTTCCCGATCTTGATTTTAAATAATCTACTGATTGTTGTAATACCTCTGAAATATTTTGTTCTTCCAGCACAGGGGCAGAGCCAATTTTGGAAAAACGTTCGGCAATTAACTCCAGCTTTTGAACATCCTTTTCCAGTTCGTTTAAGATGTCCTGCTGTTCTTCTTTGGGCGTTTCCCGAATCAGGTTAATCCAACCCATCAGAGAGGAAACCGGAGTACCCAGCTGATGCGCAGTTTCTTTGCTCATACCCACCCAAACACGGTTTTGCTCGGCACGCCTGGATGTGCTGAAGGCGATGTAGGAAACAAGTATAAATATGGCTATAATGGTAAGCTGGTAATAAGGGTATTGCCTCAGGCGTACCAACTGATGTGAGTTTTTGTAGTATATATACAGATACGATACCTGCTTGGTTTCTTCATCAAGCAGGTACTCAACTTTTATCGGGTCATGCTGCTGTTTCATTATTTCCAGCTCTTTTTGAAGGTAGGTAGAGTCGCGTTCCCTTCTGAGGGTATCAAAGTTTCTGTCGTTTATAATATTCCCAAACTCATCGGTTACCATTACCGGAATACTTTCGTTATCCATAATAATAGAAAGAGCAAAGGAATTCTGACCGTTTGAACTGTTCAGCTCTTTCATGGCATTGGCCAGCAGTATGATTTTCTTTTCTTCCTGCCTGGCCAGATCATTAGCCAGCATGCGTGTATACCATAAAGAAAAAACGCCAATACCAACAGCTATTAATAGCAGGAAACGTTTCCACCAAATTTTCTGATCGTAAGCGCGCATAAATCTAATTCGTGTTACACAAACATATTTAATTCAGAAATATAAAGATATTCGTGCAGTTGAATAAACGCAATATGAAAGTAAATATTGAGTATAACGGCATAAAATATACAGCAGACCCCGCCAAACCGGCCGATATTTCCATTCCCTTGCAATCCGGAGGAAAAAACCCCAATGCTTTTGGCATTCAGGCTCCTATGTTTGAGCCACTAAAAGCTGGTGGTTTTGTAGGTTCTGTGGCCCTGGGAGGAAGTGTAAACTGTGAAAATCTTTTTCTGAATGCACATGGCAATGGCACCCATACGGAATGTGTTGGCCATATTGCTGCAGAAAAAATAACCATCAACTCCTGCCTGAAAACATTTCATTTTACCTGTTTACTTGTGTCAATACCACTAACCGAAACCGGTTCCGACAGGATTATTACCAAAACAGACGCATTACATCTATTGCCGGAAAAACTTCCGGAGGCATTGGTAATACGCTCCCTGCCAAATACAGAAGAAAAGCTGCAGAAACAATATTCCGGTAATAACCCGGCATATCTGGAGGCAGATTTATGCCTGTGGTTGCGCGAAAGCGGGGTAAAGCACCTGCTTATTGATTTGCCATCGGTTGACAGAGAAGAAGATGAAGGAGCACTTGCAGCACACCACGCCTTTTGGAACTATCCGGCCGCTCCGGTAAAAGATGCAACAATTACCGAAATGGTATTTGTACCTGACTATATTGCGGACGGATTATACCTGTTAAATCTTCAGATTGCATCATTTGAAAGCGATGCAAGTCCGAGTAAACCGGTATTGTATAAATTAGAACAGATATAATGGAAGTAACAGAAGAAGATTTTGATGAACTGGATAACCCGGATGAGAGCAGCGAGCAGGAGTTATATGAACACCACAGGATAGTTGTAGATAAGGGACAATCGCTGCTGCGTATTGATAAATTTTTAATGCACCGGCTGCAAAATGCCAGCAGAACAAAAATACAGGCAGCAGCAGATGCGGGTTGTATTATTGTAAATGATAAAGCCGTAAAATCCAGCTATAAGGTAAAGCCGGCTGATATTATTTCTATTGTTTTACCTCATCCGCCAAAGGATACAGAAATTATTCCTGAAGATATTCCACTGAATATTGTTTATGAAGATGAACACCTGATGATTGTGAACAAGGTTGCAGGAATGGTGGTACATCCGGGATACAACAACGTAAGCGGAACTTTGGTAAATGCATTGGCCTGGCATTTTAAAGACCTGCCTTTTGCCAAAGAAAACAATATCAGACCCGGCCTGGTCCATCGTATTGATAAAAACACATCAGGATTATTGGTAATTGCCAAAAATGAGTTTGCCATGACTCATCTGGCCAAACAGTTTTTCCATCATACCATTAAACGCTCATACCTGGCGCTTGCCTGGGGAGATTTTGAGGAAGAGGAAGGTACTGTAACCGGATATATTGGAAGAAGCAATAAAGACAGGCGCGTATTTACCCTATATGATGATGAAGAAAAAGGAAAGTGGAGTGTTACCCATTACAAAGTGCTGGAACGGCTTAATTATGTAACCCTGATTGAGTGCCGCCTTGAAACCGGCCGCACGCATCAGATCCGTGTGCATATGAAATCTATTAAGCACCCCTTGTTTGCCGATGATACTTATGGCGGTGATTATGCCGTAAAAGGAACCACCTTTACCAAATACAAGCAGTTTGTAGATAATTGTTTTGCCCTTTGTGCAAGGCAGGCTTTGCATGCACGGTCGCTTGGATTTATACATCCCGCAACCGGAAAAGAAGTTTATTTTGAAGCATCCATTCCGGAGGATATCGGGTCTGTACTGGAAAAATGGAGAGGTTATCATAAATCTGTAATCAGCAAAGAAGAGCTGCAATGAGCAAGGCAGAGGAACATATTATTCCCGTTCATAATTTTGGCAACAGAGAAATAGCTTTTGATATTGCCGAGCTGGATGAAGCCATGATGGAGTCTTATGAGAATCCCCGCTCGCCCCACCGGCACAGTTATTACGAGATTTTTATTTTTTACAAAGGAGGTGGTAAACATACCATCGACTTTAAAGAATATGACATCGAAACCAATGCCCTGCACTTTATTTCTCCCGGGCAGGTACACCTTATTAAAAGAACAAAAGGTTGTTATGGATATGTAATTACTTTTCCGGAAGATCTTTACCTCATAAACGGGCAACAACACTTCCTGAGGCAAATTTCTCTTTACCATAATTACAGCGAACCGCCTATGTTTACCTGCAATGCAGAAGAGATGAAGCGGTTTAAGCTGATTATTGAAAGATTAAATACCGAATACCAGTCAGAAGGAATGATGAGGGAAGAACTGATGCGCTCTTACCTGAGTGTGATACTCATTCATAGCAACCGTATATTTCAACAACAAAAAAAGGGAAAAAAGACACAGCCGGCCCAGGTTACCAGTGATATTGTTCAACGTTTCAGGTTATTGCTGGATGAACATATTCTGGTGGTGCAAAGTGTAAACGGATACGCTGCGTTATTAAACATAACTCCTAATCACCTGAATGATGTGGTGAAAAAAAACACCGGTATTACTGCCAGTGCGCATATCAGCGAGCGGATATTGCTGGAGGCAAAACGGTTGTTATTGAACACGGAATATTCTGCCAAGGAAATAGCACACGCCCTAAACTTTAATGATCCGGCCTATTTCGGAAGGTTTTTCCGTAAACAGACCTCCTGCTCTCCACTTGATTTCAGGAATCAAATCCGTAAAAAATACCAGCTTTAAAATATTCTGTGCTACACACAAAAGTTTTTTGTGCAGCACATTTGCATATTCCATTTTACGCGCACGTATCTATTAATTATTTCCATAATAACTGATGGAATGTTGCAAATAATAGGGAACCAACTGCCACTGGTCATGATTTTTTTTGAAATATGATCGGATGCAACCATATTTGAAAATAACCGATCAATAACCTAACAATAAACTTAATATAGCCTATGAAAAAGTATTTACTCTCTTTATTTCTTGTCGGAGCTTCCGGCATTGTTATTTCTGTTTTAAACGGTGATGCAGATGCATTATCAAACGGAGGTGGTGCTCCTGATGCAACAGGTTGCTCCTGTCACAATATCACCACTCCTGAAGATGCCAACTCTACTATTGAAGTTAAAACATTGGGCGATACTACCGTAACGACTTATCAGAATGGACAAACCTATAAAGTAATTGTTGCCATTACCAAACCTTCAAAAACAAAGTATGGGTTTGCATTAAGGGCCTCCTCTGGTACCTTAACTGTAAGATCAGGCAGCACTGCTACACAAAAAATCTCCACTTATATTACCCACACAGGAACCGGAAATACATTTACCAGTGGCACAGCTCAATGGGAAACACGCTGGACAGCGCCAGCAACAGGTACGACAGCCGTTCTTCTTACAGCCTTGTTTAATGCAGCAAATGGCAATAATTCTGAAACCGGTGATCAGATATTCTCTAAAACAGCAACGATTAACTTTGGATTTCCTACCGGTATAGAAAATAATCATATAAATGCCTTGCATATTTATCCCACCATGGTTACCGATATGGTAAATATGTATTTTAATCATCAAACAGAGGGCAAGGTAAAAATAAGCCTTATTGATTTGCAGGGAAAAACGGTAGAAACTCTTTTGGATGAAACCACAGCTTCAGGTGTTTTTAGCCGTAAACTAAATTTAGGCGGACAACATCAATCTGGAGTTTATTTTATCAGAACAGAGGCCGGTACTTCGGTATCTGTTAAAAAAATTGTTATTCAGTAAAACATTATCTATAAAATCTAAAACCCTGACTGTTTATTCAGCAGGGTTTTTTTATGTATTCTTGTGCGATGAATGAAGAACTGATTTGCACCCTTACCGGTACCTTATGTAAAGAAGTAGGAAATTTTATTCGCAACGAAGCACATGGATTTAATAAGCATGCGGTTGAAATAAAAAGCTTTAATCAACTGGTATCGTATGTAGATAAAACTGCGGAAGAAAAACTGGTGGCAGGATTGTCTGATATATTGCCAGTGGCCGGATTTATTACCGAAGAACAAACCATTAAAACCGAAGAAAAAGAGTGGATGTGGGTAATTGATCCGCTTGATGGAACAACTAATTTTGTACACCAGATTCCTGTTTACAGTATTAGTGTAGGTTTGCTGCACCATGGTAAACCCGTTATGGGTGTGGTGTATGAAATAAACCGGGATGAACTGTTTTATGCATGGAGAGGAAGCAAGGCTTACCTAAACGGACATGAGATACAGGTGAAGTCGAATACTGAATTGTCAAAATCATTGCTGGCAACGGGGTTTCCATATTACGATTATGAAATGATGCAGCAATATTTAAATGCCTTACAGGAATTGCTGAAAGGAACACAAGGCATGCGCAGAATGGGAAGTGCTGCTGTAGACCTGGCCTATGTGGCATGCGGACGTTTTGATGGCTTTTTCGAATACGGATTAAGCCCATGGGATGTGGCCGGTGGTTCATTTATTGTGCAACAGGCCGGTGGTAAAATCAGCGATTTTGGTGGTGGCGATGATTATATTTTTGGCAAAGAAATTATTGCTTCTTCAGCTGGTATTTACGAAGACTTTTCAGGAGTGATTAAAGCTCATTTCGGTAAATAACCAAAGGGTTAGTCTGATGCCAGCTCACGTTTATTCCTGAAAAGAATGAGCATATTAAGTGCTAGCAGCACGGCAGCAATTTTGCCAATATAATCACCATAGCGTGCGTAAAAAGTTTCCTGTGTTTGTATATAAACGGTGGCTTTTAAAGCATCCTCCACCCACCATTTGCTTTTGCTCATCACGTAACCTTTGTCATCAATAAATCCGCTAATGCCTGTATTGGCACTCCTTGCAATATACCTCCGCATTTCAATGGCACGGAGGCGTGCATAATCAAAATGTTGCTGGTATCCGGGAGTGTTTCCCCACCAACCATCATTGGTAATCACACAAATTAAACCCGCCCCCTTATTTATGTATTCTCCAACATATTCTCCATATACAGATTCGTAACAAATTACTGGGGCTATTTTATTGTTGCGACCTATATCGAATACTTTTGCCATGCTGTCTTGCCCAAGGCTCCCGCTTGTTCCACCTAAGCCTATCGCCAGTTTCTCTAAAAAGCCAAATAGTTTAGGGTAAGGCATTTTTTCTACGCCAGGCACCAGCTTGCATTTGTGGTATATATCAATGCTGTCTTTTTTATCAAAGAACAATGCAGTGTTGTACGAGTCATAAAAATATTCATCATTATACCTGCGTGCTGTTTCCGATTTTTTTTCACCGGGTTCATAAAACCGGTAAGTATCGGCACCTGAAAGAATATGGAGGTTAGGGTATTTTTGTTTGAACTGTTGCACCATCATGATGCTGCTCCTGAAACGCAACTGTGTTTCATCAAGCCCACCCTGAAGAGCTGTTTCCGGAAAACAAACAAGTTCTACAGAGCTATCCATTTGCTGCATGGCAAGGCCCAGTATTTTTTCAGTTTGTTGTTCAGGTGTCATTCCTTTAAACTTATCCTTATACGGATCTATATTGGGCTGCACCACCATTACATGAACAGGTTTGCCTGTACTTACATATTGCTGTAATACATACCAGGATAAAAATGCCGGAGCAAAAAGAAGGAAAAAAATGAGGTTAAATGCTTTTGAAAAATTGATAGGCCTGTTGTGTGCCGGCATCTTTTTGATGTAGCGGAAAATGCGCTGGTTTACAAAAAGAATCCAAAAACTGCCACCTAAAGCACCCGTATACTCATACCATTGAACCATATCCGGTGCAGTAGAAAACACATTGCCTAAAGTAAGCCATGGCCAGGAAATATCCCAGTTGAGGTGCAGGTATTCAAAAGCAAGCCAGGCATAAATAAATAACCAGTCGGCTTTTTTAGAGGAGGTACGTTTCTTAAAAACATGCAATACCATAAAGGGCAAACTCATCATGATGCTGTTGATGAGAAAAGCAGCAATACTTCCTTCTGGCGAGGCATTCCAGATCCAGAATGTGGTTCCGGTATTCCATAATAAAAGAGCAATAAAAATGTAAAGGTAAAATTGTCCCGTTTTTTGCCTTAGTTGCTCTTCCAGAAAAAACAAAGGAACAAATCCGCCAAAGCAGAGAATAAATACCCCAAACGGCTGCCAGGAAAGGGTGAGCATCAGTGCACTCAGCAGAGCCAGTATCAGCGGGTGTTGCGGGCTTTTTGGTAAGGTCATACGGTATTGCAACATGCGTTAAAATCAGGTGTTTTCCAAACCGGCTGTTTATGAGCAGGCTATAATGATTATTTAACTTAGCAAATCAGAAAAAATCGGTTTATTTTGCCACCTCATGCGTTATAGTGGTTTACTTACCGGTTTATTGTTGTGCAGCTTTATTGGGCAGGCACAAATACTCCCATCCTTTGGCGATTCGCGCACCGGAGGAACGGGAATGCAGTTTTTAAAAACATCTCCCGATGCACGCTCTATGTCCATGGCGGGCACAGCGGTTGCCACGGCTACTGATGTTTCTGCCTTATACTGGAATCCTGCAGGTATTACCGCAACCGATACGGCAAAGGTGCATGTGATGGTATCGCATAGCCGCTATTTTGGCGATATCAATTCCAACTATGCTGGTGTGGTAATGAAAGCCGGAAGCCACTCCTTTGTTGGCCTTCAGGTATTTTCTATGGATTATGGGGATATGGAAGAAACCACAGAATTCAGTCCTAACGGAACCGGACGCACGTTTTCCATTAACAATTATTATATAGGCCTAACCTATGCCAAGGTGCTTACCAATAGTTTCAGTTTTGGGTTAAACGGCAAATATGCCAACGAGAGTTTTGCCGGTATTAATGTACATAATGTATTGTTCGACCTGGGCTTAAAGTACGATGTGGGAGTAAAACATACCCGCTTTGGCGTTAATTTCAGCAACTTTGGTTTAAATGTAAAACCCGATGGCGGTGTTCAGGTATTAAAATTTGATGGGGAACAAAACATCAATACCTTCAGTGAAATTTCTGTACCAGCCCTCTTTCGTCTTGGGATAGCTTTTGATCCTATACATCAGAAAGAACATATACTTACCCTCGCAGGTCAGCTCAATCACCCAACTGATAATAATGAAACCTATGCTTTAGGTGCAGAATACAGCTATTTAAAAATAGGCTATTTGCGCACAGGATATGAGTTTGGTACAGACGAGAAATATTTTACCCCATCAGCAGGTTTAGGCATTAAAATTTTGCGCAGGTTTGGTGGTTTTATGATCGATTACGGTTTTCTGGCAAAAAACAGGTTAGGCAATAATCACCGCATCACATTAGGTATACATATCAGGTAATGAATAAAAAAGTAATAAACGGCTTATTGGTTCTGGGCGCGGCCATGGTGTTTGCATCATGCACGGCATTATTCGGAACCAAGCAGGACGATCAGGTGGATGAAATTTTTGAGCAGGGTGCCATTGATCCCAACCTCATTCCACAAACGGTTGGGTATGTTCCGGTGTTTCCGTTTTTTCAGGGTTTTAGCCATCCGGTTGATGTATTTGTAGGGTACGATGAACTGGTTTATGTGGTTGATGATAACGGATTAAATATACTCGATCAGAAAGGAACCAGGTATCAAACCATCAAAATACCTGGCGCTACTGATGTAACCCAGGACAGGCGCCTGCATACCTATGTTGCCGGAAGAATATCCCTGCCCCGCGGACCCGGAGGCAGCCTTGTAAACCTTGCAGCAGTTTATCACCTGATGAATACAGCTACCGGAAACTATCAGATTATTGATACCCTTATTCATCCCGATTGTGACGAGTCGCGTTCTACCGAAGCCTTCCGTGGAGCCGATGATGAACAGGTTGCCTTTACCGGACTTGCCACTCTCCATGATAATACTTTATACGTGGCTCGCACAGGTCCGAGAAATAATCCTTCTTCCTTTATACGTCCGGATAATGCGGTATTGTTGTTTAATGCCGAAGGAACAAATGTAGGAACAGCAGCCGGACTAACACCTAATTCGCCCAGTTTAAAATCAGCACTTGGCTTATCGTCAATTGCTACCCTGGCTGCACCACCACAAAGGCAACAAGGTATAAATACTGAAAAGGCATTTGTTATTACCCAGGCTGATCAAACCCAAAATATAGAATACCGCACCCTTGTTATTAGTGTTTATGACGATCCGGATGCCGGCACACAATATATGGAAACATCAAGTCTGCTAAATTATGATTACTCAAAAGGCAGCCGTTTTTTATACCAGCCTTTCCGTTTTAAAAAGCCGGAAGATTGTTATATCGCACCCGATGCCTTGCAATACGGATTTATTGTTGACAGCGGAACCGACTCGCTTTATATTTTTACCAACCAGGGTATTGAAGGTGTAAACCCACCAGCCAATTCCGGATTAAAAAAACAGGTAATCGTATCATTTGGCGGTGCAGGTGCTGATGGCACTTCCAGTGGGCCTTTTAGCTTTAATGATCCAAGTGGGGTATGTTATTTCCGCAGAACCATTTATGTGGCAGATAAAAATAATAACCGCATTTGCCGCTATGTGCTAAGCACCGATTTGCAATAACCTTTTTTTGATAAAGTATAACAGAAAGAGCGCATAGATATGTGCTTTTTTTTTGATGCTATATTCGCACCATGGCCGATGTGCATAATAAGGCAACCCGCAGTTATAATATGAGCCGCATAAAGGGAAAGGATACCAAACCAGAATTACTGGTGAGGCGATTTCTGCATGCACAGGGTTTTCGATATAAACTTCATGATAAAAACTTACCGGGTAAACCGGATATTGTTTTGCCTAAATACCAAACCGTCATATTTATACATGGTTGTTTCTGGCACGGACATAAAAACTGCAAATATTTTAGTGTTCCCAAAACACGAAGCGAGTGGTGGCTGAATAAAATTGAAGGCAATAAAAGGAATGACAGAAAGGCCTCAACAGCGCTTAAAAAACAAGGATGGAAAATTATTACGGTGTGGGAATGCCAGCTTAAGGCAAATAAACTCTCGCAGACCCTTTCACATATTGTTTCGGAGATAACAGGTTAACAACACCTTACCCGTTTCTTTAACCCCCTTTTTCAGGAATAATTATTCCTCTGGAAAAGTTATGACCAATCCACATTGTGTCTTATAGTATACCGCCTTTTAATACACATAAAAATAAGTTCGAAGAAGATGAAAGCACAGGAAAAAATCGGCAAACGGATAAAAGAGTTGCGCTTGGCAAAAAAGCTTTCTCAGCAAAAGTTTGCATACGAAGCAGATGTTGAAAGATCATTTCTTACTCGGATTGAAAAGGGAGATAAGAATATTTCCGTTGGCACCTTAAACAGAATTATAGGAGCACTTGATATTTCATTCAAGGATTTTTTCGACACCAAGGAATTTTCATAATTATGAAAAGTAAACCTACTTTTATTGATCTGTTTGCGGGTGCCGGTGGGCTTTCTGAAGGTTTTATTCGTGCAGAATTTGAACCCCTGGCGCATGTGGAAATGGATGAGGCAGCTTGTTTTACTTTAAAAACACGCGTTGCATATCACCACCTGAAAGCAACGGATGATTTTGATAAATACAAATCATACCTGAAGGGAGAAATTTCCAGAGAAAAATTGTACTCTTTTATTCCTGATGAAAAATTGAACTCTGTAATTAATTATCCGATAGGAGCGGAGCATAATCCAAAAATACATAAAAGAATCAGTAAACTGATTCAAGGTCAGGATGTGGATTTAATTATCGGTGGCCCGCCCTGTCAGGCATATTCATTGGTGGGAAGGGCCAGGTCCGCTGACGGAATGAAGGGTGACAGAAGGAATTATTTATATGTTCATTATGCAAAATTTCTTAAAAAGTATAACCCAAAATTATTTGTATTTGAGAATGTGCTGGGACTGAAATCGGCTGGAGACGGAGTCTATTTAAAAAACATGGAGAATCTCTTTTTTAAGAAGGGATACAAAATGCAACTCTTTACCGTAGAAGCGGACAATTTCGGGGTGCTGCAAAAACGTAAACGGGTAATTATAATAGGCTGGAAAAAGGATATGACTTTTAATATCCCGGATTTAGAGGAAGTAAAAAATGTGGCAGGATATAAAGTGAAAACACTGTTTAATGACCTTCCAAAGATACAGGCGGGCCAAGGCAATGATAAATTTATGCAGTACAGTGATCAAACAAACCCTTACCTCGAAAGTAATCACATAAGAAATGGAATTGATATATTAACACAGCATGTTGCCAGGCCAAATAAGCAACAGGATAAAGAGATTTACAAGATTGCCGTTGAAAAGTGGAATAGCAAAAAAGAAAGATTACACTATAATGATTTACCGGAACGTTTGAAATCACACCAAAACAGAAGTTCGTTTTTTGACAGGTTTAAACTGGTTGCTGAGGATGAATTCCACTCACAAACTGTGGTTGCGCACATTGCCAAGGACGGGCATTATTATATTCATCCTGATATCGAACAGAACCGCTCAATTACTATAAGAGAGGCTGCACGACTACAATCATTTCCTGATAACTATTATTTTGAAGGAGTGAGAGAAGGTGCGAACAGAACCGCTGCTTTTAAGCAAATTGGTAATGCGGTTCCTCCTATAATGTCATATGTTATAGCGAAAGAACTAAAAACTATATTTTAGAAATTTATTACAGTGAATAAACAAAAAATCATATCAGAAATTAACTATCAAATTCTACCGGATACAAAATTGACTTTTGAATTAGATCAAGAAGCGTCAAGTGCTGAAATAAGGGGTGCGGTTAATGGTTTAGTTAAAATTAATGGTATAGAAGTTCAATATATACCCAATAAAGGTTTTTCAGGAATTGAAAATCTATCATGCTTTTACTTAATCAATAAAAGGGTAATCCAAAAAAATATCATTATCAAAGTGGGTTATGCCTTTAAGGCAAAAAGTCATATCCTTAGTTTACTTGGCGATGAGTTAATTGGCAGCGATAACCTTGCAATCTTTGAGTTGGTGAAGAATGCATACGATGCTGATGCAGAAGAGGTAAAAATTGTGTTGAACAATTTAAATACTCCTGGACAATCTATCTTAATAGAGGATGATGGTAATGGAATGAGTTTGGAAACATTACAAAATGTGTGGCTTGAAATTGGTACTGATTTTAAACGAGGTTTAAAGCGGAAACCAAGTCCTATTTTCGGAAGAATGTCGCTAGGAGAAAAAGGCGTAGGTCGGCTAGCGGTTCATAAACTTGGGAAAAGAATTCTCCTTGAGACACAACCAAAGGGTAGCAAAGAATCCTACAGAATTAATTTGAATTGGGCTGACCTTATTTCAGAATCTGAATATATTCAAGATACTTTTTTGAAAATTGAAACTGTGAAAGGCTCCCTCTTTCCAAAAAATAAAAAGGGAACACGACTTATCATTTCTGATTTAAAAAAGGAAAATTGGAGTAGAAAAGATTTAAGAGACTTAGCAAGAAAAACGAACTCTATCAAAAGTCCATTCAGAAGTATTGATCAATTTAAAGTAATAATTGAGGCAAACGACCACCATCAAAGTTGGTTTGAGGATATTAAAAACCCAAATGAAATATTATCAGAGGCACTTTATTGTTTTAAGTTTAATATTGATGCTAATGGGAAAATAGAATGGATTTATGAATTCAGACCACCGAAAACATTCAAGATTGCACATAGAGAGGCATTATCAGAAAAAGCTGAGGATAAGTACCTAAAAATTGATGGTGACAAGGAATTATTTGAATGTAATCAAAAAGTGCTAAAGGCAACTGATTTGGTCGGGATTGGTCCTATCTCTGGACAGTTTTATGTTTATAATTTGGTTTCTCAGGTTCTAAATGCTTTGGGACAAACAAACGCGGTTAAAACATTTGTAAAGGAAAATTCGGGTGTTAGGGTTTTCCGTGATGGCATAAGGGTATACAATTATGGAGAACCAGGAGACGATTGGTTGGGTTTGGATTTAGCACGGGTTCAAAAACTAGGTGAAAAATTTAGCAAGAACACGGTAATTGGAGCAATCGAAATTGATATGATGGCAAGTCATAAGGGACTTGTTGAGAAAACTAACAGGGAAGGTTTTGACGAGAATGCTGTCTTTAAAAAGTTCAGAACAATATGCAATGAAGTATTTGACCTGTTTCAGCGAACAGCAATTCCTGATAGAGAGGAAATTAAAGTTTTCCTTGAAGGTATTAAACCAGTTAGGAGAATTGGGCTTTCAGATACACTTGTAGAACTGAAAGAAAAACTTAAGGAGAAAAAAGTTGAAGTTGAATTTTCTTCTCTTATTAAACGCGTTGAGAAGGACTATAACGATATGCGCGATGTCATGCTTAACTCCGGAATGTCAGGAATAAGCCTGGGATTAGTTTTTCATGAAGTTGATCGCGAGATGCGTTTTATTAATGCTGATCTAGACAATAACAAAAACATTAAATCAATAAAGGAGCGAGTTAAGAACTTAATTCAACTTCTTGAAAATTTTTCACCTATTTTAAAGCAGAATAAAAACATAATAATCAAGGCAAGTGAGCTTGCAGAAAAGGCCAAAAGTATCAACAACCCAAGATTTACTTATCATAAGGTAATTTTTTCAAGTCCGTTAATCTCTCTCGAGAATGAAGATTTCGAAATTAAAGGCCCTGCAAATTTATTGTTGAGTGCAGTTTCGAACATAATTGACAATGCAATTTATTGGGTGGGAGTGAAACGGGAGATAGAGGACGATAGTTTTAAGCCGGCTATTTACATTGGGTCTGATCTAAAATCATTTAGTGGTCCAACTATCCTTATTGCAGACAATGGAAATGGATTCAATCTAGAGCCTGAAGAATTAATTCTACCCTTTAGGACAACTCGACCAGGAGGTATGGGCTTAGGGTTGTATTTCGTAAACATTGTCATGGAAATGATTGGCGGAAAACTGCTATTTCCTGATCGAGAAGATTTAGAAATCCCTAGACCATATGCTGGTGCTGTTATAGCATTAGTTTTTCCAAAATAAGAACAATGTTTAAACCAGAAAATAAAATCATCATTGTGGACGACATGCAAGACCATATCGACACCTTGATAAAGCCTTTCAAGGAAAACGGAATTGGATGTACAGGTTTTTTGTATGATGTTGGTTATAGTAATCCTCTGAATACTGTAAAAGTAGCATTTTTTGATATTGGAATTAATCCGAATGGTGGAGGTAGTAAAAGTCAAAGATTAAATTCAATTGCGCATGCTATCCAACAATATATTGCTCCTGATAACGGCCCATTTGTTTTGATTTTTTGGACCAATAGGAAGAGTGAAATTGAGGATATAAAGGCATATATACAGTCTCATTATCCAAATAACTTTCCTAAGCCATTTATTGTGGACTGTATTAATAAGGATTATTTCTTAAATAGTCACAGAAGACTAACCAATAAGCTAAATAAGATTCTTGAAAATCCAACACTTAAAATGCTTTTTCAATTTGAAGAATCAACAGCTAAAGCAGCATCAGCAACAGTCTCTCAACTATTTGATATCATTCCTGGTACAGATAACTGGGGGGTCACAAAAGATTTTCAGAAAAATTTTGAGAAGATATTTTCAAAGATTGCTGTTCAGAATCTTGGATATAACAACGCAAAGTTGAACCCGGATAAGGGTATTATTTCTTCCTTAACTCCTGTTTTAGGTCACCATTTAGAAAATTCTCTAAAGGGGGAGGAGTGGAGAAGTTATTTGAAAACTTTAGCCAAATCAAAGTCAATTAGGAGCTTAACGTATCCAAAAAATTTTGATGCTGATAAGTTAAACACAATATTTCATATTCACCGACAAGAGTTTATTGAAAAGGATGTAAGGGGCGCTGTAATAAATATTGACCCTAGTACCTTTCAGGAAAATTTTGGGTGCCAGTATTCCGAATGGTTCAACAATTTTCTAAATGGTGTAAAGAAAACAAATAGGGACAACTCCAGACTTATTGCCGTAGAAATTAGTGCTTCATGTGATTATGCACAGAAGAAAAAGCGGCTTAATAAATACATGCTAGGTGTTTTACTTCCTGCTGAGGCGCTTAAATCAGTAAAGAGAGATAGGAGGCCGGAGTATTTATTTATTCTTGACGGGGTTTTTTCTATAGATTCAAAAGTAAAAATTTGCTTGAATTTGAATTTTGTTTTTAGTGCAATGAAGGAGGATACAAGATTGGGAGATTCTATTTTCATTATTAAAAAGGAATTGATGGACCAGATTGGTAATAGGTACGCCAATCATATTTCAAGAATCGGCATTACAAGTTTTTAGTAACAGAGCATACAAATTGTAAATTCGTACTGAAATCAGCACCACGTAATAGTGATAAATAATATTTATATCCATTAGTTAAGAGAAGGCTGTCTTTGAAGGTTTTAAGCTATACACCGCTATGAAGTATCCTAATACAAAAATGCTCACTTTACAGAAATAAAACTAAAGTGAATAGATAAGTAAATAAAGAACCCTCGGTTGACTTATTGGAATTGGTATTTACTTCTTCATTACCAATCTGGGCGCATCAGTAATAGATTGCAGCGCTTTCTGCAATACCAGATCGCTGCTGTTTACCACGGTAAAATAACCGTTATCTCTCCACACATTTCTTGCTACCAAAGCCTTAATCTGCATATTGATAAATGCACCTGATTTTTTCAGCTCATCAGGCCGGGCTTCTACTCCGTTTTGTTTGGCATAGGCCACAAAGTCCTGTAAAAAGGATTGGGTAAACTGCTGGTTAAAAGCGGCAGCCTGTTTATAGGTTTCCAGTTGTTTGCGGTGCTGATCGGTATAAGTTGCTGCAAACCGGTTGAGCAAACTGTTGGATAATACCTCCACGAGGTAATTGCTGCGGTAGGTGGTATCTACAGCCACAAAAATATCAGGCATAATTCCACCACGGCTATATACTTTGCGTCCGTTGGCCGTATAAAAAGCAGTGGTATCAATAAGTTTAATTTTAGATGAGTCTTTTACCTCTCCATTATCAAAACGGGTGGCAATTTCGTGCTCATATTCATCATACCCTTCTTCATAAGGTTTCTGGATACAGCGTCCGGAAGGGGTATAGTAGCGTGAAACAGTAAGCCTGATGGCAGAACCATCTTTTAACTGAAAGGGCTCCTGTACCAGTCCTTTGCCAAATGATCTGCGGCCAATTACAATGCCGCGGTCCCAATCCTGCACCGCACCGGAAAGAATCTCGCTTGCCGAGGCTGATCCTTCGTCAATTAATACAGCCAGGTTTCCGTTTTCAAACAATCCGCTTTTTTCTGCACGGTAATCGCTTCGCGGTTGGGTGCGCCCTTGTGTGTATACAATCAGTTTATCATCATTCAGCAATTCATCAGCAATAGAAGTGGCGGCAGAAAGGTAACCACCGGGGTTCCCGCGCAGGTCTATCACCAGGTGTTTCATGTTTTGGGCTTTCAGTTTTTCAAGTGCTTCAGTAAACTCTTTATGCGTATCGGCAGCAAAGCGGGTAATTTTTATATACCCGGTTTCTTTATTAAGCATCATGCTGATATCTATGCTATAAATAGGGATGGTATTGCGCGTAATGGTGTAGAAAATGGTTTTACGTGTATCCGGTCGGTAAATGCTCAGTTTTACTTTGGTGCCTTTGGGTCCGCGCAGGAGTTTAAATACCTGCTCATTGGTAATGCCGGTTCCTGCCACTTTTTGTCCTTCTACTTCTACAATGCGGTCACCGGCCTGTATGCCCAGTTCTTTTGATGGCCCACCTTCCAGAGGGCTTACCACCATAATGGAATCATTTAAAATATTAAACTCCACGCCAATACCTTCAAAGTTACCTTCCAGTTGCTCATTGGCCATTTGCAAATCTTTGGCAGGTATATAAACCGAGTGCGGATCGAGTTTATTGAGCAGGGCATTCAGGGTTTCCTCTTCGAGGTTATCCATATTTACAGTATCAACATAAGCCTGGTTAATAAGGTTAATAATTTCATTAAATTTACTTTTACCTCCGAAAAAAACGGTGCGTGTTCCTGTAGACGGTTTAAGCCATATTCCCAGAAGCAGGCCGGCAGCTATCAACAATCCGTATATAAAAGGTTGCCACTTGTTTTTGTTATCCATTACGATATTTGAAAAATCAGTTTCAAAGATAGGAACCAACAGGAGCTAAAAAAGATTTTATAAGCAAATATTATAAATGGTAAAAAAGATTGTTAAAACCACGGAGCAGCCATCGCGCTACGAAAAGCTGGAAAAAATGAGCACCAGGCAGTTGCTTGCCAATATAAACAAGGAAGACCATACGGTACCTGCAGCCATAAAAAAGGCTTTACCACAAATAGAAAAGCTGGTAAATGCAGCCGCTGAGCGCATGGCAAAAGGAGGCAGGCTGTTTTATATCGGAGCCGGAACCAGCGGGCGTTTGGGTATTGTAGATGCCAGTGAGTGCCCGCCCACTTACGGGGTTCCGCAGGGGCTGGTAATAGGGCTTATTGCCGGTGGAGACGGAGCCATACGCAAAGCGGTGGAGTTTGCCGAAGACGACAGCAAACAGGGATGGAAAGACCTGATGGCATATAAAATAAATAAAAAAGACACCCTTATTGGTATAGCTGCATCAGGCACCACACCTTATGTAATTGGCGCTTTACATGCAGCACGTAAAAAAGGAGTACTTACCGGAAGCATTACCTGCAATAAAAATTCTCCTGTGGCAGCCGAGGCTGAGTTTCCGGTGGAGGTAGTGGTGGGTCCTGAATTTGTTACCGGCAGCACCCGCATGAAAGCAGGAACGGCCCAGAAGCTGGTATTAAATATGATCAGCACTTCGCTGATGATAAAACTTGGCCGTGTAAAGGGAAACAAAATGGTGGATATGATGCCTACCAATAACAAGCTGGTAATTCGCGGTACACTGATGATTAAAGAAGAGCTGGGTATTGATGAAAAAACAGCAGCAGCCTTGCTCAAACAATATGGCAACGTAAGAAAAGCGGTTGCCGGTTACAGATCCGGATTAAAATAATATCGCATATTTAATGTAATGCCAACAGAAACTGCGCGGTTTTTTGGGGTACCGTTTCTGTACCATCAATGTTTGATTTTAAACAAAATTCATCTCCCCTGCTAAATTACCTGAAGGATGAAGAACGGATATCAGTACCTTCTTCCACACCAGAGGTAATTTTAGCCAGATTAAGCTTAAGGCGCATGTTTTCGTAGGTAAGTTCCTCGATGGTTTTTTCCAGTTGTTCCACATACTTTACCGAAATGCGTGACTTTAGCCTTTCCACTTCTTTTTCCGGATCGGATTTTAATCCTTCAAAAATGAGGTTGATGTCGAAACGATAAAATTCTTCGCGGGGAATTCCAAGCGCTGTAATTAACCGTTGTTCTGTTTGAATGCTCACCGCAACCTTGCCCTGTTCAATATGTTGAAGTGTTCTTAATGGAACAGAAATGGCATCGGCCAGTTCTTGTTGTGTAAATGCCCTGAGCTTTCTCAGGATGGCAACTTTTTCGTTAAATTTCATAGAAAAATAAGCTTGAAGGATACGTTTTTTTTGACCTAAAGTAGAAAGCAGGATGCGCTTTTCCAAACAAAATTATCATCATCAAATTCAACGAAAGTATCTGTGTTTACAACGGTCGGAACCGGTATTTAAACGAATGGGCTTTATAAACGGGCCAATCAAAAAAGTACCTGATTTAACCTGAATGACAATTTCAGCCGGTCAAAACCAAACTGTCATATTGCTGATTAGCATATTTGATGATTGCGAAAAATTTCCGTGCTCATCAAGATACACTTTGCGTGGGGAATAAAAATTTCTTCCCTCAACACGCAACATGGCATTTTTACTGATATGAACATTTAAACATAAGCCGGAACTGTAGCTGTTAAATCCGGTAATACCGGTAACTGTTTTTGTTACCACATTGTTCATGTCTTCAAAATATTCCAGACGTGCAGCAAGCGATACTTTTTTATTAAAACGCCAGCGGCCCATAAAATTAGCCTGCCCCCAAAGTTGGTTCATCTGTTTTTGCTGTGTGGTATCTCGCCATTGTTGCATGCCTAAATATACGCAGGTGGTAAAACCAAATTTCCCTTCGGGGTTGTATATGGCATAAATATCCGTAAAATATCGCATCCCGTTTTGAGGTGTTTGGGCAGATTTTTCCGAACCTATAAATGTATTCCAGTTTAAAAGCAGGTTATTGTTTACCTTATATTCCACCTGCGTGCTGGCTGCAGGTTCATTGTTCACATCAGTTATTTGCTGCCATCCGTTTAGCAAATAAAAATAGGTAGTTACCTTTTTGCTTACAGGTAAGGTTAAGCGCACACCCGACAAATAATAGGGAACAAACTCGGGAGCAAAAGAGCGTGTATAAAGCAAATGATCTTTGGAGATGGCAGATTCATTGGTATAGGGAGAACCCAACACACCTGCATCAAGCCAGATGTTTTTTTTAGCTGAAAGTTTAATACCGGCATATGCCTCTACCAGATTTTTGAGCGTACCCGTTTCTGGTGCATAATTGGCATTAATATAAGTACCAATACCCGGAACAAACCGCGCCCGAACCTTATCATTTTGGTACCTGATATCCATGTAAGCAAGGTTTATATTCGTTTCATTATGCCGTGAGGAGGAAACAAAATAAGCACGGTCTGCCGGTTTTGGTTGGTTAAAATCAAAACTATAGTATACATCCACGTAACCGGAAACGGAAATCTTACCAAGTTCAGCACTGTCTGGTCTGTCGGTCATCCCTGTGTTCTCCACCTGAGCAAACAGAGGGTTTATCAGGGCATAAAAAGAAATAAAAATACAGAGGTATATTCTTTTCATGCGGGCAATATAAAACAGTTTGCCAATAAAAAAGCTGACACAAGTAAGTATATACCAACAGCCGCAATAAAATAATTAAGCCATTGTGCTGTAGCAAAATGCTGTTTATAAGCAATAGCATTTGTACCATAACCCACAGTAACCTAACTTTACCCCACCAATGACACCCGAAGTTATAAAGTTATTTACCGTTGCCCTGTGGAGCTCATTTAAATTTATGGTGGGCTTTTTTATGGCCCTGGGATTTGGGTTTAATTATGTGGAGTCCATACTTACCACCACCTCAGGAGGTTTTGTAGGCGTATTAATTTGCCTCTACCTGTGGGATTTGATTGTGTTGCTTAAAAATAAACTGTTTCCACCAAAACCCAAACACGGTATTAAAATAAACAGGAAATTACGCTGGCTGGTAAACTTTATTAATAAGTACGAAATTTATGGAATAGTGGTGCTCACTCCTGTATTTCTATCGGTTCCGGTGGGTACCATATTGGCCAGTATGATTGAAAAGAACAAATGGCGCATTAAGATATATATGTTTATTTCATTTGTTGCCTGGGGAAGTTTGGTTTATGGAATTTACACGTTTTTTGGTATCCGGCTCGATGAGGTCATCAGCCGTTTGTTCTGATAAAGGGACATTGTATCTTCGCCCCGCATGATTTTAACAGATACCCATACCCATTTATACGCTGAAAAGTTTGAAGGAGACCGCACACAAATGATGCATCGCACACTTGATGCGCGTGTTAGAAAATTGTTTCTCCCAAATATTGATGTGCAAAGCATACAACCCATGCTCGATCTGGTATGGGAGTTTCCGGAGAATTGTTTTCCAATGATGGGCCTGCATCCGTGTTCTGTGGATGAGCATGTGGAGGCGCATTTGTTTCAGATCCAGAAATGGTTTAAGAAAAGAAAGTTTTATGCAGTAGGAGAAATTGGCCTTGATTATTATTGGTCGGTGGAGTTTAAAGAGCAACAGATTAGTGCGTTTAAAAAACAATGCCAGTGGGCCATACAATACGATCTGCCTATAGTGATTCATTCCCGGAATGCTACCCCGGATATCCTAACTATTTTAAAAGAAATAAGCCATCCTAAACTAAGGGGGATTTTTCATTGCTTTAGCGGCACCGCTCAGGAAGCCCGTGAAATTGTTGACCTTGGATTTTACCTTGGCATTGGTGGGGTATTAACGTATAAAAATTCAGGCCTTGATAAAGCCATTGAAGAAATAGGTTTGGAACATTTGGTATTGGAAACCGATGCTCCTTATCTCGCTCCAGTGCCACACAGGGGCAAAAGAAACGAGAGTTCCTATCTGGTGCATATTGCAGAAACACTGGCTGTGCTTAAAAAAGTGAGTGTGGAGCAAGTGGCTCATATCACTACTGAAAATGCTACCACTATTTTTGGGGTATAATACTGAACAGCGTTTTCAGAAATTGGATTTAAATAATTTTACCGCAATGGCAAGCAATACAATTCCAAAGAATTTTCTGATAAGCAATAAGCCGGGCTTGCCTAATAAACGCTCAATAAAGGCGGTTGATTTAAGGGTAATATACACCACTACCAGATTAAGCAAAATGGCAACAAGAATATTCTCAAACATGTAAACTGCTTTTAAGGAAATAATAGTGGTTAAGGTGCCCGATCCGGCAATAATGGGAAATGCAATGGGCACAATGCTGCCAGCTTTCTCGGTATGATCCATATGAAACAGGTCAATACCCAAAATCATTTCGAGGGCAAGAATAAAAATAACAATGCTGCCGGCAATAGCAAAAGAGGAAACATCAATACCAAATAAACCCAGCAGTCTTTCTCCTATCAGCAAAAAAACAATCATTAAAGCACCGGCTGCTATGGTTGCCCATCCCGAATCGATATGGGTTTGTTTTTGGCGCAGACTGATAATTATCGGGAGTGCACCGAGGATATCAATTACGGCAAATAAGGTAAGAGAGGCTGTTGATATTTCTGTTATAGACAGGTTCATGTGTGGTGTGTTTCTTTATCAGTAAATAAAAACAGCGATTGAAAAAAGGTAAACAACATAACCCCTGCCTGACGTTCAAAATAGTTTTCTGTAATAAAACAGATACTCATAAACGTGAGAAAAAACAGGTAGGTATATTTTTTATGCTCAACTGCATGTGTAAAGGAAAAGTATAGGGAAAGTACAAAAACAATTAAGCCAATAATACCGGCAGTAAACCAGGCATTCAGGTATTCGTTATGGGTATTATAATCGAACCGGGCATATATATCAGGATTAAGGCCGGTAAGGCATTTGTTTAATTCGATCTGGACATCTCCTGTTCCAACACCAACCAGCCAGTTATTTTTGAGGGTTTCGATATTACAGATATAAATACCGCTGCGCACATTGGTACCATTGTCCTTTCCGGGTAGCGGGGCTGAAAAATTATCCGGATCCATTACTTCCAGTATCCGGCTGCGAGTAGAAGGAAGCAGAAAAAGGGTGGTTGCAAATAAACCAAGGATTACAAATGAAAGCCATGTTTTGCCTGCGTTTTTGCATTGCATAAAACTCCATACAAACAAAATAAATCCAAAGGCAACAAGCGGAGCGCGGGCTGCTGATGCGCCTGCCATGGTAATTAATAAAACAGATAATACCAGTTCTACCCAAACCATATAGTTTTCGCTTCTTTTTTTCCAGTCGCGGATGAGGTTGTTTAAACTAAGGAATGCAGCAAAAAATAAAATAGCCGCATAATAGGTTGGATGTAGGCCGGAATAGTGCTCCAGGGCATGGCGGTATATAAAAGAATAATCAGTAACAGAAGGATCTGTAATGGTTAATCCCTTAAAACGAATCATCAGGTTGGCATACAATCCGATGGCAAACGCAGCAAATTCGAATACGAGAAATATTTTTCCGCGCACCTTTTCGGTGATATGATTGATGTTGAAGGCAAAAATAAGAGGGATGGCCAGCAACAGGAGTTTTCTCTGCACAATTTCAATTCCTGGTGCCAGGTGCTCACTGTTGGTAAGCGCTGCCAGGTATATAAAAAACGGAGCCGATGCAATAAAAAAGTTTTTTACATTAAACCCGTAATTGCCAGAGGAAATAACAGAAATGCCCCCAATAATAAACAACAGAATGCCTGCACCGGAAATCTGATGTGGCATAAGCAGTGGAAATGCTGCTGCAAGAAAAAGCACTCCTGCCCGTATTTTATATAGCCTGTTTTCTGTCATTTAATACTTTTTTTACCTGTCCCACAAACCGGGTATTGAAATTTTTCTCTGTAAAATCCAATGAATGAGCACGGATATTTTCGGGTAAAAACTGGTCTTCTGTTCTTTCAAATGTTCTTACGGCCTCCTGAATATCTTCAACCGACTGGTTTTCAAAAAACACACCCGTCTTACCTTCGACAACTGTCTCGAGATATCCCCCCTTTTTAAATGCAATTATTGGTGTGCCACATGCCTGAGCCTCTACGGTGGTAATGCCAAAATCTTCTTCGGCAGCCAGCACAAATGCCTTAGCCTCTTGTATATACTTTACCATCCTGTCTTTTGGTTGATACCCCAAATGTATGACATTATCCCCGCAATATTTTTTTACGGTATTGCGGTCGGGGCCATCTCCAATGATAAATAATTTTTTATCGGGCATTTTCTGAAAGGCCTCGGCAATGACATGCATTTTTTTGTATGGAACCAGGCGGCCTGCCGTTACATAAAAGTCTTTTCTGGGTTTTGGAGCCAAAGCGAATGAATCCGTATCTACCGGAGGGTAAACAACTGTCGCATCGCGGTCGTAAATCCTTTTAATCCTTTCCGCAATAAACCCTGAACTGGCTAAGAAATGATCAACCCGGGTTTGGGTTTCCAGATCCCACTTGCGAAGCTTGGATAACTCGTATTTGATATAAAAGGTAAATGGTTTCAACAGGGGATTCATTAGCTCAAGGTACTGATTCTGAAGATCCCAGGCATATCGTATGGGGGTGTGGCAATAACAGATATGTGTTTGGTGAGGTAGTTTTTTTACACCTTTTGCTACCGATGAAGAAGAGGATACGATTAAATCAAACCGTGATAAATCCAGCGACTCAATAGCCTTGATATAAAAAGGTAAATAGTTACGGTACAGGTGTTTGGCAAATGGAAAATGTTGGATAAAACTGGTATTTACGCTGCGGCCGTTCAATAAATACTCCTTATCGGGCTGGCTCAGAAAATCAATCAGACTAAAAACAGATATTTTATCAACCTCTATTTTTTCCCAATCAGAGGTAAACGGGTTATCGCGCAGATAACTGTTGTCTTTAAAACTGTTCAGGATAGCCCGCATTACCTTTTCTCCTCCGGCACTTACGGTATACCAATCATGTACAAGGGCTACTTTCATTTATTCACCAATAGCTTCAAACTTACTTAAAAAATGCCATCAACCAATTGGGTAAACCCAAGCGCTGATTGTTGATAGCTGTATCTTTTGGTCAGTTCGTTTGTATGCTCTTCATTATCAATATTATTTTTAGAAAGCGTGCTCAGCCGTTCTGCACACTCGTTTATGTTTAACGGGTTTGTAAATGTGGCAATTTGCCCGAATAATTCCCTGTAAACCGGAATATCAGATATGAGCAGTTTACAACCAAAACGGGAAGCCTCCAGAACAGGTATGCCAAAACCCTCATCCAGAGATAGGCTGATAAATAACTCCGCCCTCTTATAATGGCTGATCAGGGTTTGATTGTCCATATAACCTGCAAAAATGATATGGTCGTCAGATTCAGGCAGGTTCTCTGCGGCAAATACGGCATTTTTTGCCCCGGATATAATAAGCTTATAGCCAGGGAGGTTTGCCTGTTTAAACGCTTTAATAACGGTTCCCAGATTTTTACGTGGATTAACAGATGAAACGGTAAAGACCAACTTTTCCTTTGGAATGCTGCTTGCCGGTGTATTTAACAGATCATGTTGCAATCCATTGTATAAAACAGAAACCTTATCGGGAGATACCTGAAACCTGCTGATTATTTGGCTCTTTATTGTTTCGCTTACCGTAATCAGCCTCGTTGCCCTTTTGGCTAATCTTGGGATAAGGAAACGGTATACCCTTGCAAAACTTTTTGAAAACCACTCCGGGTGGTGCATAAAAGCCAGGTCGTGTATGGTAACTATCTGATTTTTATAAAGCAAAGGTGCCGTATTGCAAAAATTAATCAGTAGGGGTTCATTTCTTTTTTTGAGGTATGCTGGCAATTCTATCTGCTCCCAGGCATATCCTTTGGTTTTGCCAATGGTAATAAAATCAAGGTGTTTCAGGTCTGAAGGAAGTGCCGTTCCTCCGGGGGCAATAAGAATAAACTGGCGCTCCCTTGTCTGTTGCAGGTAGCGGCAAATCTCACGCGCATACAATTGCACCCCCGTAACCGGTTGTGTTAAAAAACGCGCGTTTATGTAGATGTTGGTAGCCAGCTATGTGGATTTTCTACAATTATAATTGATTTTTAAAGAGATTGGCCTACGTTATTCACCCCATTTTTCCTCTTGGCTGCTTGAATTTGATCGCAGATGGCTTCAACAGGTGTAGCAGATAGGCTCATTTAAAATAATCCTGCATATTTGCGCCTATGGATATAGAAATCATAAAGTTTAAGTTGCTCAAACTATCCGGTATTTATAAGAAACAGGGTGCAGGGGGAGCATTTACTTTTTTGATCAATAAAATAAAGAAACGCATTCATCAACAGTTTTTTTATAGCAGTTTTCATAAGGAACTGCAATTAACCGAAGCTGATATTGACAAGGCAAAAGCAGAAATAGAAAAGATGACATATAAGCCGGTATTCTCCATTATTATGCCGGTGTACAATGTAGATGAGCCTTGGCTGGTAAAGGCCATTGAATCAGTAATACACCAGATTTATCCGCACTGGGAACTTTGTATTGCCAATGATGCATCTGCCAAACCACATATTAAACCATTGCTTGATAAGTATGCATCGCTCGATAAAAGAATAAAAGTAGTTCACAGGGCACAGAGCGGAAATATTTCAGCAGCCAGCAATTCGGCCATCGAACTGGCAACGGGAGGGTATATCGGATTGCTCGATCATGATGACGAATTAACCAAAGATGCATTGTTTGAAAATGCCAGGGTAATAAACAAAGACCCGAATGCGGGTATTATTTATAGTGACGAAGATAAAATAGATGAAGGCGGCAAACATTTTAATGTATGGTGCAAACCCGATTGGTCACCGGAATATTTACTCACCCATATGTATGTATGCCATTTCGGGGTTTATAAAACGGATCTGGTAAAAGCCGTGGGTGGTTTCAGAAGTGGTTTTGACGGGGCGCAGGATTACGATTTATGCTTGCGTGTAAGTGAAAAAACCAAAGCTATTTATCATATACCCAAAATATTATACCACTGGCGCACCCTTGCTTCATCAACGGCCAGCAGCCCCATGGCTAAAACCTATGCTTATGAGGCCGGACGAAAAGCGGTGGAGGAGCATCTGCAGAGAACGCAGGGTGGTGGCACCGTATCTTTCACAGAGTTTTATGGTGTGTATAAAGTAAACCACAAATTAACCAGTATGCCGCTGGTGAGTATCATTATTCCAAGTGCAGGCAAACAGGCCATGGTAAGAGGTACAAATACCTGTTTGCTTGAAAATTGTATAAGCAGTATACGGCAAAAAAGCACCTATAAACATATCGAAATAGTGGTGGTTGACGGGAATGATATTGGTGCAGAAACCTTGTCTTTTTGTGAAAAGGCCGGTGCAAAAATAATCCATTGTGATGATCCCTTTAACTTCTCACAACGTATAAACCTTGGTGTTAAAGCATCTTCAGGTGAATATGTGCTGATGTTAAATGATGACACGGAAATTGTTTCACCCGCATGGATAGAAGAATTGCTTGGTTTTGCGCAGCAGCAGGATATCGGGGCAGTTGGTGCCAAACTCTTAACGGCTCAGCAACAGGTGCAGCATGCAGGCATTATATTAATTGAAAACTCCCCGGGGCATATTTATTATGGTGTTCCCGATATTGGTCAGGGTTACTTTAATGCCCTTGTGGCATATAAAAACTACCTGGCCGTAACTGGCGCCTGCCTGATGGTAAGCCGCAATAAGTATGACGAAGTTGGTTTGATGGATGAGGCTTTTCCGGTTAATTATAATGATGTAGACCTTTGCCTCAAACTGCATGAAAAAGGGTATCGCAACGTATTCAACCCGCATGTGGTATTGTATCATTACGAGTCTGTTTCGCGTGCCAAAGGTTATCAGGTGGGGGAGCTGCATAAGTTTATACTCAGGTGGCAGCATTACCCTCCGGCATTGTCAGATCCTTACTATAGCCCTGTACTGGTAAAATATCCGGCTATGCTTCAATAGTATAAATTAATATTTTGGTTAGGTTTGCAGCAATTAGGTACCATGATTCTTTTTAAAATACAAAATCTGTATCAACTCGTATATACCATTGCTTTAAAGAATATTAAAGTAAAGTATAAAAACTCGGTATTGGGCTTTATGTGGAGCATGTTGCACCCGTTGGCTTATCTGGTAATTTTTATTTTTGTTTTCAGTAAAGCATTCGCCAATGTAGAGCGTTATCCGCTGTATGCCTTAATCGGACTGGTATTCTGGACCTATTTCAACAACTCAATGAACCAGATTATCAACTCTGTGATTAATAACGCCAGCATCATTAAAACCATAGCCTTGCCGAATATTCTTTTTCCAATGAGTGCGGCCTTTGCTGAGTTTGTAACCATGCTTATATCTATGGTTCCTTTTTTTATACTCATGTTCTTTTTTGGGCTTCAAATAACTCCGGTAACACTGCTTATTATTCCGGCTATCGTGTTATTTGCCATGTTTGCCTTTGGGGTGGGTACTTTTCTTGGAACGTTTAATGTGTTCTTCAGAGATGTAGGTATCCTTTGGAATACGCTTTCTCCGGCCCTGTTTTATTTTACGCCAATTGCTTATTTATCAAACCTGGTTCCCGAGGAGTATATGATTTTCGTAAAATTAAATCCCCTGTATCACTATATGGAATTATTAAGGGATATCCTCTTTTATAACAGGTTTCCTTCCACTGAAACGATACTCATTACAAGTATTCTGGCGGTAATTACATTTGTAATGGGGGTATTGGTATTTTACAGGTATAAAAGAGGTTTTGTTTCTAATTTATAAAAGCATCGCATGTCAACCGGAGATAATGTAATAACCGTAAGAGACCTCCATGTTAATTTCTGGATTAGCGGGGCAGGAATATATTCGTTTAAAGACGTGGTGATGTCAATGGGAAGGCAAAGGGCATTACAAAAAAAGCAGGTTCTTAAAGGGCTTAATCTCGATATAAAGCGAGGAGATTGTTTTGCCCTGATGGGAAAAAACGGATCAGGTAAAAGTACATTGCTGAGAACACTTGCCGGCATTATTACCCCTGAAAGCGGAACCATTGAAATAAAAGGAAGCGTGGCCCCTCTTCTTACCATTGGTGCCGGACTGGAGAATGAACTCTCGGGGTATGAAAACATCAAAATACTTGGCACCTTAATAGGGATGCGCGGAAATGAACTGAAAGAAGCAGTAGGTATTATTAAAGATTTTTCAGAGCTTTCTGACGATGATCTCCGCATGCAGATTAAAAGGTACTCTGCCGGAATGATGGCCAGACTGGCCTTTAGTATTTCTGTTTGCCGCATACCCGATATACTGATTGTTGATGAAGCATTATCAGTGGGAGATCAGGGTTTTCAGGTAAAATGTGCCAACAGGATTAATGAGATGAAAGCTGCGGGCACAACCATTATTTATGTGTCGCATAGTTTAACAGAACTAAAACGCATTTGTACGATAGGCGCTTGCCTCGAGAACGGACAAATTGCAAAAATTGGTTCCATTGATGAAGTAGGGGAGTATTACAATCAATCGTTTAAATAATTAAGTGGCTTCATTTGTAAACCGGCTAAAAACAATTATAGGCAGCGATGCCAACCTTTTTTCTGCCGTTTCAAGGGTGTTGTTTTATCTGGTGGTGTCTAATCCTTTCTCCAAGATTGCCAAAAAAATATCCCGAAAATTTATACCAACACCACAGCACTCCTTTTCGCAAACTGTTTTGTCTGCCGGAGAAAAGCAAAACATTCTCAGGCTGGCAAAAACGGCAAGTGTTAAACCTGTTTTTCATATCGTTGCTCCGGGCAGGCAGCTTACCTTATCCAATGAGGGTGAATTTCAAATACACTATTACCAAACAGTAGAAGAACTGAAGGCTGTTTCCTTAACAGACCATGATTATTTTTTAATACTTGATGAAGGTGACCAAATATCAAAAGACCTCTTGTTATGTATTGCCGGAAAAATAATTACCACAGGGGCAACCTGTATTTGTTTTGGCGTGGAAGGATCAGGAATGAAGGAAGAAACAGATCAGTTTGGCTGGTTTCCGCATGAATTGATGCAACATAATTATCTGTTAAACGGGGTTGTTTTTTCCGGAACGTATTTTCATCAGATTATCGCACATCCAATAGCCTCGCTTGCCTGTTATCCAGCTTTGTTGGGCTTATCAAAAACACCTGTTATTATAAGTGATGTATTGATAAAGAAACAAAGTAACAACACAGAATTGGAGGTGGAGCAAACCTTGGTGAAACAATGGTTAAAGGAAGCTGCCATAAACGCGGAATATACAACAGATAAAAACTGGCTGAATGTTCAGGTAAAAGGACAACCACTGGTAAGCATTATTATCCCAACCCGTAACAAAACACAATTGGTAAAAAACTGCATTGATTCTATTCTGCAAAAAACAATATACAGCCATATTGAAATTTTACTTATTGATAACCGGAGTGATGATGAAGAATTTATAAAACTGGTAAACAGGTATAAATCAGAAGTGGTTTTTTTCCGTTGTATCCGGGCAGATATAGAGTTTAATTTTTCTGCATTAATTAATCTGGGAAGTAAAGAAGCAAAAGGAGATTTTTTGCTTCTATTAAATAACGATACCACGGTAATTACATCAGACTGGATAGAAAAAATGCTTGGATATGCACAGTTGCCAAATGCAGGGGCCGTGGGTTGTAAGTTGTTGTATGCCGGAGAAACCATTCAACATGCAGGGATAGTGGTAAATGAAGAGCTGCATACGTATCATGTACATACCGGATTAAGCCATAACGACAAAAGAATTAACACCGTAAAAAATTTCCCTGCCGTTACTGCGGCTGCATTGATGACAGAGAGGAAAAAATTTATGGAAGCAGGAGGATTTAATGAGGCGTTTGCTGTGGAGTATAATGATATTGATTTTTGCCTTAAACTGAGGGAGCTTGGTTATTACAATATCTATTTGCCACAGGTGGAACTATTCCACGATGAGTCTTCTTCCAGGAGACACCCGTTTTCCGACAGAAAAAATTTCAGCAGGTATCAGGCAGAATCAGCATTGATGCGAACATTATGGAAGGATAAAATAGAATCTCTTTTATAAAAAATAATTCAGGTACTTACGTAGCAGAGACATGATCCTTATTTTCTGAACGCTCCACCAGTTAATATGCCTTTCGTAGAACTCATCACCTTTCACAAACAAAAGAGAGAAAGGAACTATTTTCCCTTTAATACCCGGGATAGGTATATCTGCCTTGAATCCAAGTTTCCTGGAGTCTGATCCAAATTTTCTTTGTATATCCGTGCGGTTGTCAAATATCATTTTCACATGATAGGTATTGTTGTTAATGGTAATCCGCAAATAGATTTTATCCGGATTGTCTTTGCCGTCAACTACTGCCCATCCATTCAGTGAAATACAATCGTAGCCAAAAATTAAGAGATCTATATGAGATAATACCCTGCCTGCTTTTATTTGCCTGAGGGTTTTCAGGTGATCTATGGCAATTTCGAGTTCGATTTGTTCGCGCTTGTAATTATGGGCATATTTTTCAAGCACATAATTACGGGTTGATAGCAGTTGGCTGAGGCGGGTTTTGTATTGTTTTGAACTTGCCGGAACGCGGTACAGGCTGGTTACTTTATCTATATAACCAATTTCGCTGTCGAATGCATATTTAAGCCAAAGGGCCCAGTCTTCCAGATAGTCAATTGTTTCATCAAACCCTCCCAATTCATCAAATAATCTCTTTTCAAATAGTACGGCCTGTATCGGAAACAGGTTATTATTCAGCAACTCTTCTTTGCCACCGGCATAATCGTGTTTTGTTTCGTAACCAAATTCTTTGTAAACATAAGGAGTCGTGCTGATCATTTCTGTTTTTACACAAAAAGCCGGAGCGTGCACCATATGGTAATTTCCTTTAAGCATTTCTGCCATCAAGGATTCGATATGGTCTGCATAAACCAGGTCATCATCATCAAGAAAACACAAATAGGTTCCGGTAGCTTTGGCCATACCCAAATTCCCCGCATAACTTCTGCCTCTGTTGATTCCCGTATGGTAATATGTTACTTTACCGGTATCAATATATTTTTCCGCAATATGTTGTGCCGTATTTTCTCCGTCTTCCACTACCACCACTTCTATATTCGGATAAGTTTGGTGAAGGAGGCTGATAAGTGCCTGTTCCATTACCAATGGCCTTTTATGGGTTCTTACAATTACGGATACTTTTGGCCGGGCAGGGAATTCCCACCAAGGTTTATTTACGTAAAACGCCCCTTTTCTGGTAAGCTCGTAATCAAGGCCCATAAAGGTGGGCTTAAATAAGCCAGGGTTGTTTTTTTTACGACCGGAGCGAAAGTTTAACCCTCTGGATACAGAACCCTTCAACATTTCATCCAGCTTTTTCCGCTGATCAGGAAAAACCGGATTGCGGCTGTTTTTTATGCTTCTGATCAGCCGATATCCTTCCAATATATCCGTAAAACTCCCGTGTTTATATCGCAGCATCAGGTTGTTAAATATGCTGTAATAAAACTGGGTGGGTTTTACCTCATCAGCATCGGCATAGGTGTAGTGGTATACCACACTTTTAGGGCAGTAGCGTATCTGGTATCCGGCACTTCTTATGCTCCAGCTTAAGTCTACATCTTCCGCATACATAAATATGCGTTCATCAAACCCCCCGGTATACTCAAATACTTCTCTCTTTACAACCAATGCTGCCGCGCTTGCCCAGCTTACGTATTGGGTAACCGGATGATAAACTTTTGGATGCTCATAAGGGAATTGCCTCAGTTCCCATGCAGCCACTTCAGGAGCCGAATGTTCTGCAGCACTCTTTAGTTCGGCAAGTGCTGAAGGGGTAAGTGCGGTATCAATATTTAAAAAGAAAACATAAGGCGAACTGCCGGCTTTAACACCCTGATTATTGGCAATTCCAAAACCGGTATTGGTGGTATTCTTAATAAGTTGACAGGAATTTAGTTTGGATAGAAGCGGGTGGTTGTTTATCAATGCTTCGCTCCCGCTTGACGGATCATTATCAACCAGAATCAGGTTGAGATCAGCCAGCGGGTATTCACTTTTTTCAATGGCATCAAGATAACCTTTTAGCCACTTTTCTGAGCGATAGAGTACACTGATAATATCAATCTTCATAAGCGATGGTCAGAATAAGCCGGAGTAATTTTGGATGCAATATATAGGATAAATAATCAATCTTACTAAGGGTATAAGCGGCCGGAAAGGCGTCAGTTTTTATTTCGTCTTTTGAAGAAATCCTTAAACGATAAGGCACGCTTTTCAATCAGGTGCCAGGAAATTACTCCAAGTAAAATAGTGATGAGAAGAGCCATCCACATCAAATTATATAAACCTATGGTATTGTGGCTCAAATCAACAAGTAGTTGTTGTACCAGGAAACCATAAATATAAATGCCATAGGAAAAATCGCCAAAGTAGCCTGCTTTATGCACATATGGCAACCGCAGATAAGCAAAGGAAATGGTAGCCAGTGGCGTAAGGATAAATTGAAGCCACGAAAGCGAGGGCTGTTTTCTGAATAGGATAAATACCAGCACACAGGCTATAAATACGGCTGTATTAATAGCTGGTTTCTTCAGCAGGAGATGATTGCGCGAAAGAATCATACCTGCCATAAAATACATCCCCAGTTCCATCATCAGTGCCTTATCAAATGCAATACTTAATATGCTGCCGGTTGGCATGTATTGATTAATGCGGAGTGCAAGAAACAAAAACCACACAGGTAGTAGGAGGTAATTGATATTGAACGTTTTTTTAACATAAAATAAGGTAAGTATCAGGTAGAATAATACCTCATATGGGAGGGTCCACAGAGAACCATTTACTGCAGTGGGATAAAGGTTATTTGCAAATACTCCGGGCAGGGAGTAACTAATCCCCTTTAGCAATAAGATATTATTATAAATATAGTAGTACGTATTAATGTCTTTAAAATAAGTTCCGGCCGGCAAAGAGCTGATGGCCGGTCCTATCATTAATGCAGTAACAAAAAGCAAAACGAACAAAGCCGGCCATATCCGGATAAAACGTTTCCATAAAAAAGCCAGTGGTGTTTCCGTTCTTGTAAAACTGGTAAATATGAGAAAACCGCTAATGGTAAAAAAACCACGAACCCCAATAAAACTAAAACTGGACCTTCCGTCTGTAAAAGCTGACATTAAATCAATCTCGGGTAATCCGGTTAAAGCATAACTGTGGGTAATAATAACAAGACTCGCAAACAACAGCCTGAGAAAATCAAAATTATTTTGTTCCGTACTCATCTAAAGTAATTAAAGGACAGGTGCAAGAATACAATTATAAATTTCAGAAATACAACCGGAATATTGACATGATGCCGGTATAAAGTGCTGCATGATGTAACCAGGTATACACTTCTGGTGATCAGTAGTTTGTTTCCTGTACCGTTTTCATTTATAATCTTTCGTTATATTCCGTCACCAAATTAATATTCCACAAAATCACAAATGCCTGAAGCACCAACATTAGTTACCCTCAACAAGGAAGAGTATGCCATAACTCAGGCAATAAAAAATTCCGGATACCTGTTTAATCAGGAGTTAAAAGAGGCAGAACGCTTTTTGGCCAAAGGGGATGCCGATAGTGCCTTGTTAATTGCTATGCGGTTGGCCCGCTTTGCATACCTGAACTTTACAGGTTATTATACATCGTACCGCCTGGAAAACCTGCTGCAAAAGATTGGTGCCGTAAGCATTCAGGCAAATACAAATGTGCTATCACCGCATAAGGGAAGGCGAATTTTACATGTTGCTTCAGAGCTGTATGAGTTAGGTGGCCATACGCCTCTTCTTTTAAAATGGATACAGCGGGATATTTCTTCTGAACACCATATTTTTCTCACCCGCCAAAGTAAGGACCAGCTGCCTCAGAAAATTTTTGCATCTCATCAGGTATCTCCTTCCGTTGTTACCTGGGCAAACAATGGCGAAGGGATAGTTGATACCGCACGTGCTTTATTGGCAAAAGCCGTGGAGTATGATTTTATTGTATTACATATTCATCCGGATGATGTGGTACCCATACTTGCCTTCTCCGGATCTAAGCCGGTACCTGTATATTTTCTGAACCATGCCGACCATTGTTTTTGGCTGGGCGCAAGTATTATTGATGGATTGATTCAGTTGCGGGAGCCTCCCGTTGAGCAGGATAAAATACATCGCGGGCTAACAAATATTCCCCAGTTTATTTTACCTATTCCGGTAAATGAAGGGAAACCGGTTATTGATGTTCCGGAAAATGTCCGCACAAAATATGGTATAGATAAGAAGTATAGTAAACTCATGCTTACCACTTCAACCGAGAGTAAGTTTAATCCTTTGCTGGATTATAACTACTTTGAGTCTGTAATACCCGTGCTTAACCAAAACCCCGATACCTTATTGCTTATAGTAGGTATTGAGGAAACCAAACCACTTGCACAACGGTATCAGCATCCGCAGATAAAATACCTGGGATATCGTTTACCCGATGAATTGCAGGAGATAGAAAACATGACAGCTATCTATCTGGAAACGTTTCCATTTTCATCATTTACCGCTTTACTGCAGGTGTTGATGAAAAAGAAACCTGTACATTTTATGTATGCACCTCCTGATATTTTCAGGTTGTTTATGGGTGAATCTGTTTACACCGAAAACAGAAACAAGTGGCAGGAGAGACTGAGTTATCTTCTTCAGCATAAACAGGAACTGGAAGCTTATACAGAAGAGTTGTATCAGAACGTATCTGCTTTGTATACAGAAAGGGCCTGGCTGGCACATCTGCAAAAGTTCTATACCCATGCCGATAGATTACCTCTATCCTTTAGAACAGGAACCGATCGCATGTTTAATGGTTCGCTCAATGAGTTTTTTTTGTATGGTGTAAGCCTTAAAGAAAAGTATCAATTTGTTTTGCTTGAAGATAAAAGCAAGCTTACCTCCCTTACACGCAGATTACAATATATAAGGCTGTACAGAGCCTGCAAGGATCAAATGGATCGTAACTTGAAGGTTGTGGTAAAAGGTGGAGTCAGGTTATTAATAAATACGCTGAGGGGAAAATAAGATTAGCTGGTAACAGGTGCCTTTGAACCCTTGGATAAAGATTTTGGCCCTCTGGTGGCAATCAGTTCATACAATATCCCATCTTTTAATCCGGCACTTGGTGCATATAGCTGATCTATTCCAGCCCATTTCAAAATTTTAAGATAGATCTCGGCTGATGGTTCAATCACATCGGCACGATCCGGATTAAGTTTAAAGGTTTCTATGCGCTCGGCAAAGCTCATTTTTTTGAGTTGTTTGTAAAATCCCTCCAGTTGGGCAAACGATATTTGAAGCTCGCTTGAGTCTGGATTTAATATAGATGCAATTTTATTAATGGTTCCACTGGTGGCAATTGCTTTGGCTTCTTTCACATCTGTAAGGTGGTTTTTTACATAACGTTCCAGCTCATCCCAGTTTTTCTTTTTTATTGCACCATCAAGCAAACGTACTGTTCCAACATCAAACGAAACGGAATCATACGACTTCCGGTTTTTTATAACAGTCATTTCCGTGCTGCCTCCGCCTACATCAATAGTAAGATAAGTTCTGTTTGGTTTGAAGTACTGATCAATGGATTGTAAAATCAATTCCGATTCCCGTTTGCCATCAATAATATCAATTTTTAATCCGCAGCGTTCTTCCACCTTCTCCGCAATTTTTTGTCCGTTTTTTGCTTCCCTCATGGCGCTGGTGGCACAAGCCATATAATGCTCAACGCCATAAGCCTCCATTAGCAAACTAAAAGCTTCCATGGCTTTATAGAATACCTGTTTTTTTTCTTTACTGATTTTGCCTTCTTTAAAAGCATCGTCACCCAAACGTATGGGAATACGAACAAACTCAACCCGCTTAAAAATTTCTTCACTGCCTGTATCATTCAGGCGTGCTATTTGCAGGCGCACTGCATTTGATCCGATATCTATAGCTGCTATTTTCAATGTGTAATGATGTTGATGCAATATAACTAAAGGCGACAGTTAAAAAGGGATTATATGAAAATTATTTCAGCCAGCGTATCAGCAGCGGCAGTCGGTTTATTTTCAGCTTGTAAAAAGGTTGTTTCTCCGCACCAAATCCTTTAAAAAAACGGGCTATACCCGGAATTTCAGACCCTTCAAAATCGAATATCACCGGATGCCCGCAACTTTGCATAATGGCATAATCAATGAGGGCATACATGGCACGTGCTTCCTTGCCTTTGGGAGAGGCTGTTCCGAGAAGGTAAATAACCCTTCCTTTAATATATAAAAAAATGCCCGCGGCCAGCATCTCCTGGTTATCATTAAACACCCCGTAGGTAATCATCACTTTTTTTTCACGTGCCACCCCGCTTAGTTTTTCCAGCATGCGGTAATCATCGTGTCCCACATTTTTGGTTTCCAACCCCTTGTGTTTTCTGTAAAAGTTAATCACATCAACAGGCTCCACGGGTTTAATCACATGGTTAAACTTGCGTGCCTTTTTAATGTTTCTCGTACAATGCTGATCATACCCTTTAAACAATTTTTCGTAAGGTTTTGAAATATCCAGCACAAAGTTTTTCCTCTTTTTTAGTTTAATGTCTGTATGTTCAAAATGATTGTAAGCATTCAAATGAATATCTATAAACTTAAACGAAGAGGGAATTGCCTTAATAAAATCGGGTGTGCTTTCTTTATAATATTCCGAACGGTAAAAAACACCAAGCTGCTGTGTAAAAAAGGGCTGATACAAATAACGGATACCAAGTTTTTTATTCCACGTAAGTGGCATCACGGCCTCATAATCTCCTGCTACAAGCGCATCCCATTGCGGTGCCACCATATGGAGATACCAGGAAAAAGCATAAGGCAGGGAGTTGGTACTTTGCTCTATACATAAGTCCCATTTATTCAGGTCAATTTCATTATGCTTAAGGTACTTAATCACCGTTTTCCAGTTGTTTAACGGAAGCTAAAGTATGCATTTTCTCAAACACTTTGCGCCATGGTTCCCAACCTTCTTCGCGCCCAAGGTTAGAATTGTGCCAGATACTGATAAACAAACCACCTGCTTTTTGTACTTCGTTCATTAATTGTTCGGTAAGTATGCTGGCCTGCTCAGCTGTAAGTTTCATGCCGTTGCGCAAGGCGGTATCCATTACCACAGGCGAGTAAACCAGTAATTCTGAGTTGGTATCGTTTTCCGGGTTGTAAAAATAAAACGGCTTACAGGTTGATGCCCTGAACCCGCAAATATTGCTGTAGCCCATGGAATAATCGGCAGTAAAACCGGCCTCCGCTAATACCTGATATGTTTGTGGTAAACGAAAACGCAAAAAGTGCTGGCGACTCATACTTACCTGATGTTGAAGCAATTTTTCGAGTTTAGTTTTTTCTTCCTCCAGCAGATTTGTTTGATCTGTGCTATGGTAGGATGGGTGAAGGCCAATCGGAAATTCCTGTGAAATTTTATGCAATGTTTGGCGCATCAACGGATCGTCAGGATTGATATTTTTATCGTACGAAGTTCCGCTTTTCATCAACACAAAATACTGGAGCGGCACCTGATTGGTTAAAGCCATTTGCCGGATAAAACCGTAGGTATCATAAGGATCCCTTTCAAACCCAAACATACTTTTCAATTGGGTAAATGTATCGGCTAACCGTAGTTGCAATATGGATTTGGTTAGTTTGCCCAATTGCCTGCCCAAACCAATCCCGATATAACGGTAGGCAAAATCAATATCAATGGTGCTTAATGGTTCAAACCGGGTTTCTTTTATTTCAAAATCACTGAATTGTTGTTTCAGGTGGTAAACAAGTTGTTGCACCCAGCAGTCTACCAATGGAACAGAAAGAAACTGCTCTTTATAAGCAAGGCTGGCGTGGTGATCGAAGCGTCCGTGTGCATCAGAGGTTGTAGTGTGGTATTCTTCATAACGGCTTAACAACCAGAAAGCGGCTGAAAAAATATCAAAAGGAACGGGATCGCTGTTTTGTTCAAAAAAATAAAAGCGCCACCATTTTTCCTGTTTAACTGTAATTTGCTGAGGGGTAATTCCTGTTTCCCATAAAAGGCCGTGAGGAATAATGGTTAAGGCATGCTCCACCTGCCTCTTGCTGTAATTAATTTTTGTTCCCTGATGGGTTAAAAAAGCCTCAAAATCATTTGTAAGCGAATAAGTTGCCCCCATTCTGCAACTCAATAATTCCTTAAGAATATATTGCAGCCGCAGACTGTCTTTATCGCTATAAATCAGAATCATGTTTGATGCAAGTTAATAAAATACGGAATATTTATTTTTTCAACCGATAAGCCATTAATTTGCAGCCCTATGAGCGAAGAGTTATTCAAAAAGGTGGTGAGCCATGCCAAAGAGTATGGATTTGTTTTCCCTTCAAGTGAAATATATGACGGCCTTGGAGCTGTGTATGATTATGGCCAGAACGGTGCCGAGTTGAAAAATAACCTGCGAACTTACTGGTGGAAAGCCATGGTGCAAATGCATGAGAATATTGTAGGTATTGATGCAGCTATTTTTATGCACCCTCAGGTATGGAAAGCCAGCGGACATGTGGACGGATTCAGCGATCCGATGATTGATAACAAGGATTCGAAAAAACGTTACAGGGCAGATCAGTTGTTGGAAGATAAGATAACAAGGTATGAGAAAGATGGCAAAACCAATAAGGCCGAAGAATTACAGGCTGCACTGGACAAAGCCATGCTGGATACAGATCTGGCCGCATTGAAGGACCTTATAGTTAACCATGAGATTGCCTGCCCTATTAGCGGCACCCGCAACTGGACAGATGTACGCCAGTTTAACCTGATGTTTTCTACGGAGATGGGTGCCATGGCCGAGGGTGCTGATAAAGTTTACCTCAGGCCTGAAACAGCCCAGGGTATTTTTGTGAATTTCCTTAACGTGCAAAAAACCGGAAGAATGAAAATTCCTTTTGGTATTGCCCAAACAGGTAAAGCTTTCCGTAACGAAATTATTGCCCGCCAGTTTATTATGCGTATGCGCGAGTTTGAACAAATGGAAATGCAGTTTTTTGTTCGCCCCGGCACACAAAAATTATGGTACGAGCATTGGAAAGAAGCCAGAATGAACTGGCATAAAAAATTGGGTTTTGGCGATAACAAATACCGCTTCCATGATCATGTGAAACTGGCACATTATGCTGATGCTGCAGTAGATATTGAGTTTGATTTTCCATTTGGTTTTAAAGAAATGGAAGGAATTCACAGCCGCACCGATTTTGATTTGAGAAACCACCAGGAACTATCAGGGAAAAAACTTCAGTATTTTGATAACGATGTGGATGAAAGCACCGGTAAACCTTATGGAAATTATATTCCTTATGTAGTGGAAACTTCTATTGGGCTGGACAGGTTGTTCCTTGCTACTTTATGTGCATCATACAAAGAAGAAGAAGTGGGCGAAGGAGATAAAAAAGATACACGGGTGGTATTAAACCTGCCACCTCAGCTTGCACCATATAAAGTGGCCATTTTTCCGCTTACCAAAAAAGACGGGCTTCCCGAAAAGGCAGAGCAGATTATGAATGAGCTGCGCACCGATTACAATTGTTTTTACGAAGAAAAAGATGCCATTGGTAAACGCTACCGCAGGCAGGATGCCCTGGGTACACCTTTCTGCATTACGGTTGACCACGATACATTAAACGACAATACAGTTACCATTCGCTACCGCGATACCATGCAACAGGAGAGAATCCCTGTTGAACGTATTGGAGAAATAATTGCCGCAGAAACCAGCTGGAAAAAACTCCTGGCATAGTCGGGCTCCTTCTGTTTTAGTATATTGCCATTAAATAGTCATCCTATCAAACCAATTATTTATTCGGCAATTGTTTTTTACCTTATGTTATTAGCCATTGTATGGCTGATGCCAGTTGGATTTAATGCCTGTGAAAAAGACAGTCTTGCATGCAAGCTGGCATATTGGTTTACTGAGTCGGCAGGAAAATATGGTACAGTTGGGATCATCATTTTTACCAGCTATTTTTATACAGTAAGTTTGGAACGCAAGCGCGATAAACTGTATACATTCCTTATTTCATTTGTTGCCTTATCTGCTTTTCTGGCTGTATTTGCTTATGGTAATGAGCACGGAACAAAAAAGCTGATTAAACTTCCCAGACCAAGCCACCTGTATATGGTGGAACAAACCGGTCAGCAGGTATTGCTTGATTCATTGTATAACCTCTCAAAAGACGAAAGGCAGATTGCTTTTAAACAGCTTATTCAAAACAACCTGCAAACATTCAGTAAAATCGATGCGCGTGTGCTTGATCATTGGGTGGAAGAGTCGGGTTTTTCTTTTCCTTCAGGGCATTCATTTAATGCGTTTCTGCTTGCATCGGTGCTGGCTTTTAGCATCAGGCATATCAGAAGCAGGCCTGGCTTAAACAAGTATTTTATGATTCCCTTAATATGGGCTGTTGCGGTTGCTATTTCAAGGGTAGCCATCGGGGCACACTCTGCCCTTGATGTAAGTGTTGGCGGATTAATGGGGCTCGTTACAGGACTCACATTCTTGTATTTTGATACAACCAGAAAACTGATTATTCATAAAAAATAAAGTATGAACATTTTATACGGGGTACCTGGTGAAGGCATGGGCCACGCCACAAGAAGCAAAGTGGTGATTGATTTTTTATTAAAAGAAGGCCACAATGTGCAGGTGGTTTCCAGTGCAAGGGCTTACCAGTTTTTGCAAAAGCAGTTTGGCAACCGTGTGCATGAAATTAAAGGATTTCATTTCGCCTATAAAAACGCGCAGGTTTCTAAAGCCGGCACGTTTTGGTTAAACCTCAAATCAGCGCCACGTAACCTCGTGTTTAATTTTTCTAAATACCTCGCTATAGAAAAATCATTTAACCCCGATTTGGTTATCAGCGATTTTGAATCCTTTTCGTTTGTATTTGCCAAACACCACCAGCTCCCCATTATCAGCATTGACAATATGCAGATTATGGACCGTTGCAAACTAAGTATTAAAATTCCTGCTACTGAAAAGGGTAATTATAACCTGGCAAAATCTATTGTACACGCCAAAGTACCCGGATGCGATCAATATTTTATTACCAGTTTTTTCGATGCTGCAGTTACCGGCAAAAAAACGCAACTGGTTCAGCCCATAGTGCGGGATGCCATTGTGCAGGCCAAGGTATCAGAAGCAAACCATGTCTTAATGTATCAAACCTCGGCCACGCTCAAAGCGGTAAAAGAGGTATTGCATCAGGTGCCTGATATCACATTTTATGTGTATGGCATGAATAAGGATGAGCAGGATAAAAATGTGGTGTTTAAACCTTTCAGCGAAGAGGGGTTTATTAAAGATTTTGCATCAGCCAAAGCTGCAATTGCCAACGGAGGTTTTTCATTTATCAGTGAGGCTGTTTACCTGAAAAAGCCTGTTTACTCTTTTCCAATTGTAAACCAGTTTGAGCAATTTATGAATGCTGCATATATTGAGCAATTGGGATATGGCAGGTTTTTTACCGGCCTCACAGCAGATTCTTTAAAAGCGTTTTTGTACGACCTTCCTGTATTTCAGAAAAACCTTTCCCAATACCGGCAAAAGGGCAATGAGGTATTGTTTAAACAGTTAAAGGCGTACCTGCAATCCTTGTAAACCAAAATCACTTATCTTTGTTCTTCATCTTAGCTAATGTCTGATCAGCCTGAACTTATTGAAAACCGTGTAGCCAACAGTGGTTTGGTTACCATTAACCTGGAAGATTATTTCCATCAGGGCGAGCGTGTGTTACTGGATATAAAACCCTGGCTGTTTCGCGAAATGATATTGAAAGAAAAAGAATTCCGGGAATACGTAAAACAGCATAACTGGGAACAATATGCAGGAAAAAATATAGCCTTTACCTGCACCACTGATGCCATTGTACCTACATGGGCTTATATGTTGCTGGCGGTTGCTGCCGAGCCTTTTGCCAACCGCTATGTGTTTGGTGATTTGCAAATGCTGGAAACCACCTTGTTTCAGGATGCACTGAATAAAATAGATTTAAATGAGCTAAAAGATGCGCGCGTTATTGTAAAAGGGTGTAGTGACGTGCCCGTTCCTGTTAGCGCATATGTAGAGATTACCCACAAACTTTCGCCTTACGTAAAAAGCATTATGTACGGAGAAGCATGCAGCAATGTGCCGGTGTGGAAGAAACGCAGCGTTTGATATCATAGAAATCTTATCCGAATCATTCAACTCCTCGTATTTTTTTGATAAAATGGGATGCAGCACCTGTAAATAAAAAGGACAGACCGGTTTGGTCTGCCCCTTTTAACCACACTATGAAAAAAACTCTAATAGAGTTCTCTGACAAAGTTAACGAAAAATGTGCTGATCATGTTTTGTTTGAACCTGTTGATGGGGAAATACTTACAAAAACGTGACAAACTATTTCACAGCCACTACGGAAATCTCCACATTGGCATTAAGCGGAAGTTTTACCACCTGAACGGTTTCGCGTGCAGGAAAATTGCCACTAAAGAAGCTTCCATAAACTTCATTGATTTGTGCAAAATTGCCTAAATCGGTGCAGAATATGGTTGTTTTTACAATATTGGTTTCATCCATTCCCGCCTCTTTCAGGATAGCCATTACGTTTTCCATTACTTTCCGGGTTTCGGCCTTAATATCGCTTTGTACCATCTCTCCGGTTTGGGCATCTTTGGCCACCTGTCCGGAAACATAAAGGGTATTGCCAATCAGGTTGGCGTGGCTGTAAGGCCCTATCGGAGCCGGTGCATTGCTGCTGGTGATGATTTTCTTTTCCATGGGTTTTGCTTTATTATCTTTGTTTGAGGAAACAAATTTAACTTGCGCATATGAAGATTTTTGCACGTGGAGAAAAAATACGCACAGAAGAACTGAAAAATAAACTTTCATCGGTTTCATGTGAATGGGTGGTTATTGATGACACAAATTTATCACAAATTGATTTAGAACCTTTTGATATCATTTTCGACCTGGATTTTGATGACCATCCGCACCAGCTAAAATATTATGCACCTTTAAAAAACAAACCCGTTTTTCTTTCGGCAGTTAAAACCCAACTGGCTAGGGTGGTTCACGATTACGGACGCAAACCGGAGTGCCACCTTTACGGAATAAATGCCATTCCGGGGTTTTTAAACCGCTCGCTTTTGGAGGTTTCTGCCTATGATAAGGCAACACTTTCTTTTCTGGATGACACTTTGCAAAAACTGCAGGTAAAATACCAACTGGTTGATGACAGGGTAGGAATGGTTACCCCCAGAATTATTTTTATGATTATCAATGAGGCTTGTTTTACCGTTCAGGAAGGAACAGCCAATATGCGCGATATTGACACCTCCATGAAACTGGGTACCAATTATCCGTTTGGGCCTTTTGAGTGGGCCGATAAAATTGGTATTAAACATGTGTACGAGACCCTTGAAGCACTTTATCAGGATACACATGATGAACGATACAAAATTTGCCCCCTGTTAAAAACACATTATCTGAAGGGAGAAGGGTTTTATTCATGAGGTTATGGCTCATTTCTTTTGTGTTTCTGGTACACCTGGCAAATGCCCAGCATGCATGTGTGGAGGGAAAGGTAAAATTTTATCAAACCACCCTGGGTAAAGGCAATACCACCAATGAGCAAATACGCTTAATGGAAAAGGTTGATATGCGTTTTGCCCACCTTAATCTGCATATTGATACAACCAATACCTATATTTCTGCAGCTGTAAATCTGGTTTCCGAAATAAGGGAAACAACCGATACATTTCTTTTTGAGCTCCATCAAAACCTTGTAGTTGATTCAATATCCGGTTCAGCAGTTGATACCTTTTACAGAAACCAACATACCGTTTATTGCATCTTAAACCGGGTTTATCTTCCATCAGAAAAAGTAGAGTTAACGGTGTTTTACAAAGGAACACCACCCGATACTGCGCAATCGGCAGCAAGCACAGCCGGTTTTAACAATAAAGCTTCCCCAACTTATGGCAACAGAATCACGTGGTCGTTAAGCCAGCCTTATTCTGCATATGAGTGGTGGCCCTGCAAACAATCACTCCAGGATAAGCTCGATTCGGTATGGGTGTTTATTACCACCAGTGAAGCTAATACAGGTGCTTCCAATGGTTTACTTACCCGCGTAGAAAATTTGCCCGGAGGTAAAAAAAGATACGAATGGAAATCGGCCTACCCCATTAGTTATTACCTCGTTTCGGTGGCAGTTGGAAATTATACAGAGCACCATCAATATGCCAGGCCGGTTGGTGCAACCGATTCGGTATTTATTCAGAATTTCGTTTACAGCAATCCTGCTGCTTTTACCAATATACAAACCAACCTGCTTGCCACAAAGCCCATGCTGGAAGCGTTTTCCGAAAAATTTGGGTTGTATCCTTTTCATCTGGAAAAATACGGACACGCCATGGCGCCTATTTCCGGAGGGATGGAACACCAAACCATGACCACGCAGGGTATTTTTACTTTTGATGTGGTTGCACACGAATTGGGTCACCAGTGGTTTGGTGATGCAGTTACCTGTGCAAGCTGGCAGGATATATGGCTTAATGAGGGGTTTGCTTCATACTGCGAGTATCTGGCATACGAGTTTCTTAATCCTTTAGAGGCACCTGATGTAATGAACCAGATGCACACCCAGGCAAGATTTAATACCCAGCTTAGTGTATGGGTGGATGACACAACAGATGTGGAGCGTATTTTTGATTACCGAAACACCTATAGAAAAGGAGCGGCTATTTTGCATACCATCCGTTATGTGGTAAACAACGATTCTGTTTTTTTTCATGTGCTTAAAACGTATATAAACCGGCATCGTTATGGAAATGCATCAGTAAGCCAGTTTAAGCAGATACTGGAAGAAGTAACTGCCATGGAGTTTGATTACTTTTTTGATCAATGGTATTACGCTAAAGGAATTCCCATTTTCTCCCTTAAATGGAACCAGGTGGGCAATGTATTTTATCTGGAATCAAAACAAAAAAACAGCGCATTAGCAGATACTACTTTGTTTACCATAGAAGTACCTTACCGACTGTATTATACCGGAGGCGATACCACCATTTACCTGCTGCATAACAGGCGGGTGGAGACTTATGCCGTTTATATGGACAAAACCATAAATGCCATTGAGCTTGATCCGGATAACCATATATTAAAGTGGGTTGATTCATTGAAAAAAGAAAGCGCCTGGGTGGGTTTAACTGACCTTGCCGTGGAAGAAAAAGGTAGGATTTACCCTAATCCTGTAAAAGATGAGTTTATTGTTTCAGGTTTAATATTCAACGAAGCAGATATACATATTACAGATGTTTCCGGAAAAACGGTAATTAAAAAACACCGTAGTAAAAGCAATACAATTGGTGTGCATACATTGCCACCCGGCTGTTATTTTCTGCATGTGTTTATACCTGATACCGGAATAAAACGCATATTCAAATTTATAAAACAATAGTCCTGTGAAAAAAATCCTCCTGCTCATTACCCTTCTTGTTTCGTTTTATGCCAAATCCCAGCAAAACGATTCACTTATTATCCGGCAGTTATTTACCGAAGTGCTTACCAATGGAAAATGTTATCAAACACTCGATTACCTTTCCAATAAAATTGGCGGGCGTTTAAGCGGCTCCCCTCAGGCACAGCAGGCTGTTGAGTATATGCACCGTACTATGACCTCTTTTGGTTTTGACAGTGTATGGTTGCAGGAGGTAATGGTACCACATTGGGTAAGGGGAGAAAAAGAGCAGGCGGCCATTGTTACCACCAAAGATCGCCTTCCTGTTTATATTTGCGCCCTGGGCAATTCAACAGGCACACCAAAAAATGGGATTGAAGCGGTGGTTATTGAAGTAAAAGGAATACAGGAGCTGGCTTTGCTTGGGCGTGAAAAACTGGAAGGAAAAATTGTATTCTTCAACCGGCCAATGGATCCCACACATATTCATACAGGAGCTGCATACGGAGGTGCGGTAGATCAACGTTCGCGTGGTGCATCTGAGGCTGCAAAATACGGAGCAGTTGGTGTGGTGGTTAGATCCATGACCCTTGCCGAGGATGAACACCCACATACCGGTGCGATGAATTACAACGACTCGTTTCCGAAAATTCCGGCATGCGCCATCAGCACCAAAGGAGCCAATGAACTGAGCCGTTTATTAAAATTAAGAATGGCAGGAAGCATAAAATTTTATTTCAGGCAGAGTTGTGAAATGTTGCCTGATGTGAAATCGTATAATGTGGTTGGCCAGATTCGTGGTTCCGAAAAACCGGATGAAATAATTTTAGTGGGAGGCCACCTGGATGCGTGGGATAATGGTGATGGTGCGCATGATGATGGCGCAGGTTGTGTGCAAAGCATGGAGGTGCTGCGTTTGTTTAAGCAGCTAAACCTTAGGCCAAAACGGACAGTGCGGTGTGTGCTGTTTATGAATGAAGAAAATGGATTAAAGGGCGGACTGAAGTACGCAGAACTTGCCAAACAAAATAATGAAAAACACCTGGCCGCAATAGAAAGTGATGCCGGTGGGTTTACCCCCCGCGGCTTTAATACCAATGCCAGTGGCGATACCCTCCGGGTGATGCAAAGCTGGATTTCCCTGCTGAAACAATATGGGATAGACAAAATAACCACACCCGGTGGTGGTGCTGATATAGGTCCGCTGGCCAAACAAGGGGTAATTACCATTGGTTTTGTTCCAGACTCACAACGGTATTTCGATTACCACCATACCGCTATTGATACCTTTGATAAAGTAAATAAACGCGAGCTGGAATTGGGAGCAGCAAGTATGGCTGCACTGATCTGGTTGTTGTGTGGCTTTTAATCGCTTATTTCATGCGTTGTCTTACGGTTTCGTAAATGGCAATACCAGCCGCTACAGAAACATTAAGTGACGAAACACCGGCCTCGAGAGGTATTTTTACAAGCTGGGCACATTTGCGGATCACTTCATTGCTGATACCCGTTTCTTCGCTCCCCATCACAATGGCAACCGGTTCTGTTAAATCCACAAAGGGCAGTTCTTTATTCCCTTTTTCGGTGCAGGCAACCGTTTTAATACCGCTCTGATTAAGCAGTTCCATGACTGTTTTGTAGTTTTTTTCGCGACATACCGGTATTTTCATTAATGCACCGGCAGATGTTTTTATGGCATCTTCATTTACAGGTGCTCCGCCCTGCTCCGGAATTACTATGGCATGAACGCCACCACAAAAAGCAGTACGCGCTATGGCACCAAAATTTCTCACATCGGTGATATGATCAAGCACCAGAATAAAAGGGGTTTTTCCTTCTTCAAACAACTGCGGAATAATATCCTCCAGTTTATAATAACTCACAGGAGAAATAATGGCAATTACTCCCTGATGATTTCTGGAATGCGGAAACACGTTTGATTCTCTTGGAACCTGCTGCACAGGAATACCTCTCTGCCTCGCCAGTTTCATTATTTCGTCAGTCTGCGGATTGCGCAGGCCCTTTTGTATAATAATTTTATTTAACTCTGTTCCGCTGCTCAGGGCCTCACTCACGGCATGTATGCCATATATCTGTGTGTGATCTTTTTTGTGTTCGTTTTCGTTCATGTGCGTATAAAAAAATAAACCCCCTCGCTCAAAGGCAAGGGGGTTTGTGTTTATTCAACTAATCTTATTCTACCTGTATTTGCAGTTTGCCTAATCTTGCTCCAAGCTCATCTGATAATGCTTTTTGCTGGTGCATATCAGCCACCTGTTTGCAGTAAGCCAGTATCTGTGAGTTTTCCTGCATATCCTGCTGCACGCCACCAAGGTGTTTGGTTCCTTTAAATGAGGCATAGTAGCTGTATTTTTCTTCAGATATTCTTGCCACTTCTTTCACCAGTTCATTTGCTTTGTCTGCTTTACCTGCTGCATAATATGCTTCGGCAAGGCGCAATACAAATACATCATACGGCACGTTTTCTTTTGGCATTACAGCCAAACACTTATCCAATACCTGCACGGCTGTATCTTTTTTGCCCTCTTCAATCAGTCGCATGGCTAAACGGAAAAACAGGTTACGCAGGTTTTTGGTCTGACGTAAAATGGTTTCGTCAAGATAAATACCTGGTTTATCCATATTGCCCCATTTAAACTTGTTCATCACGTTGTCATACAAAATCTGGGTATTGATGCGTCCCATGGTTCCATCCGTACCCTGTGTGTTTAGCATAGGTACCAGTTGGTAAACCAATCCATTAATCTGGAAATAGTTTTGCATGTTCAGATAAACATCACTTCCAGTTGTAATAGCAAAACATACCGGGCGTGTCCAGTCTGTTGAAGCCACAATATCCAATGTAATCAAATCAGCCTTCATCAGGTTACTGTTACCAATTTCCCATTTCATGGTATCAACTATATACTGGGCATCCTCAGGTTTAACTGCTCCTGATTTTAGCACCTGTTCTTTATCAACCTGTACATAGAATTTTTTGGTAGGATAAAAACTGTAAGAATCTCCCGACTGTGAAGTAAGCTTAGCCATTGGATCCTTGTCATCATTAATAAAAGCAATAATGTTTTTAAGCGGATAATAATCTGTTTGGTTTATTCCATAGCGGGTTTCAACCTCAGGTCTGTTATAAAACATCACATAATCCCTAACTCCCTGAACATATTTATCAGGAGTCATGCTAAACGGAATAGGGTCAGAATCGTATACTTTTCTCTTCAGCATATCTGCATACCAATCTGTATTCAATAAACTCAGGTTTACCACACGTACATCCGATCTGATGGCTTCTACGTTTTGGGCATACCATAACGGATAGGTATCATTATCACCATTGGTAAACAATACGGCATTAGGTGGACAAGAATTCAGATAATTGCTTGCAAAATCAAGTGCAGTATAACGGTCGCCACGGTTATGGTCGTCCCAGTTCTGGCTTCCCATCAGCACGGGTACACCAAGCAGGGTAGCCATCCCCACCAGTCCGGTTGCTACCATCAGGTTCATCTTTTTAGATAGCCAGTCAATAAGTGCGAGTACACCCAGTCCAATCCAGATCATAAAAGTTTGATACGATCCAACGTAAGCATAATCACGTTCACGTGGCTGGTGAGCCGGGAAATTCAGGTAAAGGATAATAAAAAATCCGGTAAAGAGGTATAAGGTGGTAACCACAATAGCATCTTCTTTTGCTTTGCGGTAATGCCATATTAAACCTATTAAACCCAATAACAGCGGCAGGAAGAAATAGGTATTGCGTGCCTTGTTGTTCATGATGGAATCAGGAATATTACCCTGCGGTCCAAGGCGCATTTCATCAATAAACTTAATACCACTGATCCAGTTGCCTCTTGTTACATCACCAAAACCCTGCTCATCATTTTGCCTTCCAATAAAATTCCAGAAGAAATACCTCCAGTACATAAATCCAAGCTGGTAGCTAAGCAGGAAGTCGATGTTTTTTCCAAAAGTGGCTTTTTTGCCTTCGGGAATTTTCTCCCATGAGCGGTATGATTGCACATAATCAGGCCTGTCGGCCCACATACGTGGCAATATGGTACAATCTTTAGGGTCGTATACACGGCTAAGTTTAGGGCCGGTTTCCTGATAGGTTCCATCCTCACCTTTGCGGTATTGCATGGCTCCTTTTTTAATATCAATCACCTTGGCATAAAAATATTGCCCGTACAATAATGGGTTCTCTCCATACTGCTCGCGGTTCAGGTATGATAATAAAGTGAAAGGATGTTCCGGATCGTTCATATCAATCGGTGGATTAGCAGCCGAGCGGATCAGGATCATGGAGTATGAAGAATACCCGATAATGATAAAGGTAACACACAATACAGCCGTATTTAATAATACCTTGTTCTTTTTAATGGTATAATAAAGTGCATAGGTTATTCCAACTACCAGCAATAAAAGAAGAACATATGCTCCGCTGTTAAAGCCCATTCCAAAAGAGTTCACCAGTATCAGGTCAAAACGGGTCATTAACCATGGCAGGCCCGGAATAATACCAAACTGCACCACACCAATAGCAAGAATGGCTACCGCGCTGGCTTTAATAAAGCCCATGCGGCTAAATGTAAATTTCTTAAAATAATAAACGTATACAATTGCAGGAATAACAAGGAGGTTCAATAAATGGACGCCAATGGCAAGACCAATAAAATAGGCAATTAACACCAGCCAGCGGTCTGCATGTTTTTCGTTGGCCACATTTTCCCATTTTAAAATGCACCAGAAAGTAAGCGTGGTAAAAAAACTTGACGAAGCATAAACCTCAGCCTCAACAGCCGAGAACCAGAAGGTATCGCTCCAGGTTAATGTTAGCGCACCTACCAATCCGCTTAGCATAATGGCAAAGGTTTGTTGCATGGTAGCTTCTCCGTTTTTTACCAATATTTTTTTAGCAAGGTGGGTAATGGTCCAGAAAAAGAACATGACTGCCATGGCACTGGCCACTGCCGATACCATATTTACCCAAAAAGCCACCTGACTAAGGTCGTTTCCGGCCATGAGAGAGAAAATGCGTCCAAAAATAAGGAAGAGCGGAGCCCCCGGAGGATGGCAGATCTGCAATTTGAAAGATGCTGAAATAAATTCACCGCAATCCCAGAAACTCACAGTGGGTTCAAGCGTTAGCGTGTAGGTAACCAAAGCCACCAAAAAGGCAAGCCAGCCTAAAACATTGTTAAATAGATTATACTTATTATTCATGCTAAATGGATATTATTCTTGTATAGTACAGGAGACAAATATATGCACTGGGCTTAATTTTAAAAATTCACTTAGTTTTGTAATGTTAAAAAGCATGAACACAACGCCCTTTTTTAAATATCCGGTATACTGCCTCATCATAATTTTTTCCTTAAGTATCTTCTCATGCAGCGATGATACAGCAACCAAATCAGTAAAAGTAAAAGTGGTGTTTAAAGGGGTAAACGATACTTTCCCCGTGTTTAATCCTATTGGTTATAAGCTTGTTGAGTACAAAAGCGGTTCGGTAAGAAGTCGTTCTGAAATAGCCAACCCGTATAGTTCTTCTAGCGGGGTGATGAGTTTTACGGAAGATCTAAAGATTCCATCTGAATATTCCTATTATCTGGAACCGGCAGGATACACCTTTGATTTTTATATGGATGCCGGCAATATGGTTATTCCTGTTAATAAGGAAGGTACAGATACCACCATTTGGCTGGAGCGGTGTGGAAGGGTAAATATCCTGCTGCATAATACGAAACCGGTAAACGCAGCCGATAAGCTGGAAATTTCACCACAAACCAACGGAAAACTGAATATACCGGATTATGGCAAATATATAGGAGGCAATTATTTCTTCACCGGCACGGCCATAAATCAAACGGTTGATTGTAAAATTACCCCAAACCAGTCCTTTATCTTTGAGTATTTTGTTACCAAAGATACCCTTGGCACACCTGTAAGAAAAAGGTATTTTATGCAGTTCCCCATGCACAAGGGCCGCAACCCCGATCTGGAGATTTTGTATTAGCACTTGCCAAAATGAAATTCTGGTGTATATTTGCATCGTATTAATCAAGTTATCAGAGGGGACCAAAAGTCCCCTCTCTTGTTGCATATGGATATCATTCAGCAAATAAAACAATGGACAGAAGCCGCTTTGCAGGAAGGTTATTTCCTTGTAGATGTGGAACAAAAGCCGGGAAGCAAAAAAATCTCGGTGTTTATTGATGGAGATAAAGGCGTAAATATTGAAGCCTGCAGGGTTATATCCAAGGTATTATCCGAAAAGCTGGATGAACAGGATTATGGTGACGGGGCATATTACCTGGAGGTATCGTCACCAGGTGTTGACAGGCCGCTGGTTTTAACACGCCAGTATGCGCAACATATGGGACGGGAGCTTAGTGTGAAGCTGGTTGGCAATAACGAGATTACAGGCAAACTGGAGGCAGTTGGGGAAGATGGCATTACCTTGCTGCTAAAGGATAAAAAGAAGGGCTATCAGCAAGCTACAGAAAAGGTTCTCCTTTTTAATGAAATAAAAGAATCGAATGTGTTGATCAGCTTTAAGTAGCAGTTGGCACAAAACAGAGTAAATAACTATTATTAAAAACCGAATACTATGCACAGTGTAGGATTAATTGACTCGTTCAGCGAGTTTAAAGAGTTCAAAAACATCGATCGTGTAACCATGCAGCGCGTGCTGGAGGATGTGTTTCGCAGCATGTTGCGCAAGCGTTATGGCACCGATGAAAATTTTGACGTGATTATTAATGATAACAGCGGTGACCTTGAAATATGGCAGAACCGTACCATCGTTCATGATGGCGAAGTGGAAAATGAACGCTCACAAATTGCATTGGCTGATGCCCGTAAAATTGAGCCGGATTTTGAAGTGGGTGAAGATGTAACCGGTGAAATTAAGCTGGAAGTATTTGGCCGCAGGGCTATCCTTTCTGCCCGTCAAACCTTAATGAGCAAGGTACTGGAGTTGGAGAAAGACGAGCTGTACAAAAAATATAAAGACCGTGTGGGTGAAATTATTGCAGGTGAGGTTTATCAGGTTTGGAAGAAAGAACTGATGATTCTGGATGATGAAGGCAATGAATTGTTGCTTCCAAAAACAGAAATGATCCCTGCCGACCATTACAAAAAAGGAGATTCAATAAGGGCTGTGGTGCTCAAAGTGGAAATGTACAATGGTTCGCCACGTATTATCCTTTCCCGTACATCGCCTGCGTTCCTTGAGCGCCTGTTTGAACAGGAAGTGCCGGAAATTATTGATGGGTTGATTACCATTAAGAAAATTGTTCGTGAGCCGGGTGAAAGAGCAAAAGTAGCAGTAGAGTCTTATGATGACCGTATTGATCCGGTTGGAGCTTGTGTGGGTATGAAAGGATCACGTATTCATGGAATTGTACGCGAGTTGCGCAATGAGAATATTGATGTAATTAACTATACCGCCAACCTGCAGTTATTAATACAACGTGCTTTAAGCCCTGCCAAAATATCGGCTATAAAAATTGCTGAAGAGAAAAAACGTGCCGAAGTTTATTTAAAACCCGATCAGGTATCATTGGCCATCGGAAAAGGCGGGCATAATATTAAACTGGCCGGAAAACTGGCCGGAATGGAGATTGATGTTTACCGTGAGGATGATGAGGATGAGGGAGATATTGATCTTGAAGAATTTGCAGATGAAATTGATGGATGGATACTGGATGAACTGAAAGGTATAGGTTGCGATACAGCAAAAAGTGTACTGTCGCTAACCATTGAGGATCTGGTTCGCAGAACCGAACTGGAAGAAGAAACCGTGAAGGAAATCCGTAAGATTTTACAGGCGGAGTTTGAGTAAGAGTATTTGGTAATGAAGTTATTAGGCAAAGGAGAAAACCTGGTGTATTTGCTCCTTTGCCTGATAATCCGCCAATTTTCAATTAAATAAACGATATTCGCACCATATTACACGAGGAGTATAAAAAACTGAATGAGCGATAATACAGGAACCATACGATTAAGCAAAGCCGCCAAAGAAATTGGCGTGGGTATTAGCACCATCGTTGAACACTTGGGTAAAAAAGGGCATAAGCTTGAGTCTAACCCCAATACCAAGATCACCGATGAGCAATACGGTATTTTGCTTAGTGATTTTCAGAGCGATAAAAAAACCAAGGAGGATGCAAAAAGCCTTGGTAAAGCCAAACTCGCCAAAAAAGAAGAGGTAAACATTACCCTTCCTAAGGCTAAGGAACCTGTAAGTGAGGATGAAGAGGATGATGGAATACTGATTAAAAGCGGACTTGTACCGGAAACAGCCGCAAAAACAGAACCTAAAAAAGAAGAAGCACCGGCTGCACCTGTAGCCCCGCCTGTTGAGGTGGTTGCTCCTGAGGTGATAATTGAGCCGGTAGCAACTGAAGAACCTGATGATAAACTGAAACTTACGGTTTTGGGAAAAATTAACCTCGATGAGTTAAATACCAAAACCAAACCAGATAAGAAGTCGAAAAAAACCAAGGAAAAAGAGGAGAAGGAAGTAAAACCTGCGGCTAAAGTTAAAGAAACGCCCCAAGAGGAAGTGGTAGCCCCGGTTGTTGAAACAAAACCTGAAACACCTGCCCTTGTTGTTGAAGAAACAGCAGTGCCTGAAGAAGAAGCTCAGGTGATGGAGCCTAATTACGAAAAACTATCTGGTTTAAAAGTAATGGGTAAGATTGAATTACCTGTTGACCCACCTAAAAAACAACCTGTTGCATCTTCGGATAATAACCTGATAAAGAAAAAGAGACGCAGAAAGAACTTTGTTGGCGGAAGCGATAATCTGGATTCTAAAAAAATAGACCAGTTTAGTAAAGACAAGCCTGCAACACCGGGTCAGGGTGCCGGAGGAGGACCTCGTCATCACAACAATAACCAGAACAAAGGTCCGGGACAACGTTTTGATAAAGGAAGATTTAATAAAGGGAAGGACAGAAATGCCGCTCCTGATGAAAAGGCAGAGATTACTGAAAAGGAAATTCAGGATAAACTGAAAGAAACACTAGCCCGCTTAAATCCGGGAAGTAAAAATCCAAATATAGGATCTATTCGCTCCAAGCTTCGTAAACAAAAACGTGATGCAGCAGCTGCAGAACGTGAAGAAGCAGCAATGGAAGAGGAACTGGCTTCAAAAAAATTAAAGGTAACCGAATTTGTTACCGCTAATGAATTGGCAAAAATGATGGATGTTGGGGTAACCAACGTTATCAGTGCATGTATGACATTGGGAATGATGGTTTCCATTAACCAACGCCTTGATGCAGAAACAATAGCTATTGTAGCCGAAGAGTTTGGTTTTGAAGTGGAATTTGTATCTGCAGAAGCAGTGGAAGAGGTAGAGGAAGATACAGACTCACCGGAAGATTTAAAACCGCGTGCTCCTATTGTTACCGTAATGGGTCACGTTGACCATGGTAAAACCTCCTTGCTCGATTATGTGCGTAAGGCCAATGTAATTGCTGGCGAAGCCGGTGGTATCACCCAGCATATCGGGGCTTATGAAGTAACCCTTGCCAATGGTAAACATGTAACTTTCCTCGATACACCTGGTCACGAAGCGTTTACCGCTATGCGTGCACGTGGTGCCAAAATAACAGATATTGTAATTATTGTAATTGCTGCTGATGATAGCGTGATGCCGCAAACCCGCGAGGCCATAAGCCATGCGCAGGCTGCAGGTGTACCTATTATTTTTGCCATCAACAAAATTGACCGCGATGGTGCTAATCCGGATAAAATCCGTGAGCAACTTTCTGCCATGAATATCCTTGTTGAGGAGTGGGGTGGTAAATATCAGTGTCAGGAAATATCAGCTAAAAAAGGAATCAATATAGACTCGCTGCTTGAAAAGGTATTACTGGAAGCAGAAATACTTGATCTGAAAGCCAATCCAAATAAACGCGCCATAGGCAGTGTAATTGAAGCTACCCTTGATAAGGGCCGTGGTATCACTACAACTGTAATGGTACAAGCCGGAACACTAAAAATTGGCGATCCTATTTTGGCCGGTGTGCATAGTGGTAAAGTAAAAGCCATGTTTGATGAGCGCGGCAAAAAAATGAGTGTGGCAGGTCCATCAACACCTGTGGTATTGCTAGGATTTGACGGAGCACCTCAGGCAGGTGATAAATTTATTGTTCCCAAATCAGATCAGGAAGCAAGGGAAATTTCGAATAAACGCACGCAATTACAGCGCGAGCAGGGAATCCGTACACATAAACATATTACCCTTGATGAGATTGGAAGACGTTTGGCTATCGGTAACTTTAAGGAACTGAAAGTAATTGTGAAGGGTGACGTGGATGGTTCAGTTGAAGCATTAAGCGATTCGTTAATTAAACTATCTACTGAAGAAGTTGCAGTAAGTGTAATTTATAAAGGTGTTGGACAAATATCAGAAAGCGATGTATTGCTTGCCTCTGCTTCGGATGCCATTATTGTTGGTTTCCAGGTAAGGCCATCATCGCAGGCACGTAAACTGGCCGAGCATGAGTCAATTGATATCCGTCTGTACTCTATTATCTATAAGGTAATTGATGAGATTAAGGCAGCTATTGAAGGAATGCTTGCTCCAACCATGGAAGAAAAAATTACAGGTAATGTAGAGATCCGTGAGGTGTTTAAAATTTCCAAAGTGGGTACCATTGCCGGATGTATGGTTACGGATGGAAAAATTTACCGAAACTCCAAGGTGCGTATTATCCGTGATGGGGTGGTAGTGTATACCGGAATGCTGGAGTCACTTAAGCGTTTTAAAGATGATGTGAAAGAAGTGGCTCAGGGATTTGAGTGCGGACTAAACATCCATAATTTTAATGATATTAAAGAAGGAGATACCGTTGAGGCTTACGAAGAAGTAGAAGTAAAACGCACGCTGAAATAAGTAAAACCATATTGATTAGAAAAGGCTGAACCTCTTGGTTTGGCCTTTTTTATGCCCTATACCGCCCCATTCCATTTCCTTATAAACCATTCCACGCTCATTAAACCAAGCAGTAAAAAGAAAATCCACTTCAGGTTAATCCAGCTTTTCATGTCTTCCTGTTTATAAATAACCGGCTTAATATTTTGGTTGTTTTGTATAGCCTTAATCAACTGTTCTGTTTGGTTGAGATAAAATACCTGTCCGCCCGATTGGGAAGCCAGTTCGTTTAATACCTGATGATCTGCCGTGGTTTGCAAAAACTCAACCTGCAATGGTTCCACAATAAACCTGCCTTTAAGTATTTCCTTTTTGTTGTTCACTACAGTAGTTGCATCGTAGGTATAGCTACCCGGGGGCAAGGTACCGGCATCCAGTGTGTATGCTTTTTCTGTTTTGCTAAATGTAAACGAAAATTCTTTCTGCCTGTTATTGGTAATGGTTAATTGAACTTCGGGTGTATTAATCAATTCATAACTTTCATTGTATACTTCGGCATCAAAAAGAATATGCTCATTCTCGTTAAAACGCTTTTGGTGGTTTACCCTAAACCGGCCTTTATCATCCTTGCTGGCCAGGTATTGCACCATCTTTCCCATCAGGGTATTAAAGGTTTGTTGTTTGCTCAGGTTAAAATCATACAGGCGCCATTTCCATATTCCTTCCCCGCAAATAAATCCCTTTCTCACTCCTTCTCCTTTTGAAAGAAATAACAATGGGAAATCTGTTTTTACATTTCCTATTTGTTGTTTGAGTAAAATATCATGTTCTCCGTTAATTCTGTAATTGGCATAAGGGGCATATAAAGGCGGGAATTTTTTTATGGCAGCTACTTCATCATCACTAAGGGTAAACGAGGAGAAGGTATTTTCAATAGCGGGTAATACCTCGTTCAGACTCATTCTGTTGGTGCTTAATTGCAGGTGGGGTTCCACAGCACTAAAAGTACCCGGGTGGGTGAGTGCACCAAGAACATAAAGAACAGGAATTTTCTTTTCGTGGAGTTGCCTGATAAATACAGCTCCTTCTCCCTGCAATCCCGGTAGTTGATGAAGAATAACCAGACTGATGTCTTTTGTGAGAGAAGCAGGTGTAATGTCATTTACAAACAGGGTAGCGGCCTCATAATTTTCATTTGAAACAATGCTTTGTTTTAATGCGGCCACATCAGGGTGGGGGGAGTTGGCAACAATCAGCACCTTTTGTTTGCCGTTAATTACCTGAATAAATACATCAAAGCGGTTGTTTACGTAACTGGCTTCACCGTTTAGTTTATTTATTTGAAGAATATAATGTTGTGTGCCCTCATTTTTGGCTTCGGCTTCAAAGGCAAGGGTGGTAAAAAAAGTATTTCCGGAAACAGAAATCTTTTGGGTGCTCAATATATTGTTGTTGTGAAGCAGGGTTACCGCAGCATCCGACCCGCTGCAGCCAAATGCCTTAACATCCACCTGCATGGGAAAAATATTACCGGCATAGGCCACCCGGTTGTACCTTACCTGTTGAATAAGGATATCCTTACGCTGGTTGGTATCACCCAAGGCTATGGAATAAACAGGTGCTTTTATTTCAGAAGCATCATAAACAGGGTTATTGCCTTCATTATAGATACCATCGGAAGTAAGGATTATGGCACCAATATTTCTTCCGCTATAAGCATTGTTTATTTCCGTAAACATATTGGAAATATCAGTTTGCTTCTCATCAAACAGAGCTGGTTGCCCTTGTCTGGCTTCTTTACCAAAAACATAGGAAACAACCTCGTAGTTATCACTCAGTTCTTCGCTCACCTGTTGAAGTGCGGCCGGCACAGCAGCACGGTAGTTAGAAGAATCTTTACCTGATACAACAGATTGGGAATGATCAGTGGCAAGGATAATAAATGGTTTTTCTGTTTTGCGAAACACCATTTTTAGCAACGGACCTAATATTAAAAAGGATATGATAAAAAGCGTGAGGAAGCGGAAAAAGGTAAGGGTTCTTTCTATCCATTTACCAGTTGGGCCTGTAAGCTCCAGTTTGTTGTTATGGTATAAATACCAGGCACCTGCTCCGGCAAAAAGGAAACAGGGCAGTATAAGCCATAAAGAATACTCAGTACTGAGAGCCATAAACAGGAGAATAACGTTGGAAAAGATCATTCATTACATCACCATACCACCGCACACGTTGATGGTTTGTCCGCTGATATAAGCCGACATATCGGATGCCAGAAACAATACACAATTTGCCACATCTTCAGGCGAACCACCTTTTTTAAGTGCGATTCCTTTTACCCATTCCGCGCGAACTTCAGGGGTAAGCGCTTCTGTCATTTCGGTTTCTATAAAACCCGGAGCTATGGCATTGCAGCGGATATTGCGCGATCCGAGTTCTTTGGCCACAGATTTGGTTAAACCAATCATTCCGGCCTTGGATGCTGCATAGTTGGCCTGGCCTGCGTTTCCGGTAATACCAACCACTGATGTAATATTAATAATGGATCCGGATTTTGCTTTCATCATAGGGCGCATGGCCGACTTTGTTAATGCAAATGCCGATTTAAGATTGGTATCAAGTACTTCGTCCCATTGTTGTTCTGTCATTCTCATCAGTAATCCATCTCTGGTGATACCTGCATTGTTTACCAGAATATCCAGCGATCCGAATTCCTTTACAATCTCATCAACGATTTTATCGGCTTCGGCAAATTCAGCAGCGTTGCTTTGAAACCCTTTGGCTTTAATACCCAGTTGCTGCAACTCGGCCTCAAAAGCTTTTGCCTTCTCTACAGAGCTTACAAACGTAAATGCAATATTGGCTCCCTGCTGAGCCAGCTTAAATGCTATTCCTTTTCCTATGCCTCTGGTGGCACCGGTTACCAATGCTGTTTTTCCTTGCAATAATGTCATGTGTATATAAGATTATCAGCCGTAAATGTAACGCAGAGTAAGCTATTGTGCAAATAGATTGTTTGCTGCGGTAATCAGGCTATCGGCATCAATCACATGCCCTTCGTTAAATTCAATGATTCTGGCATTTAATGTGCTCATCAGGTGGTAATAAGCCTCATGTTTTTCGGGAATAATAAAGGGGTCTTTTTTGCCGGTAATATAGGTAACCGGCAATGTGGTTAAAACCGGATGCAATGGTTGTTGAAGCTCATGTGCAATATCTCCGGAGCAAATCACAAAATGATGAAAACGTGCCTGCTCATCTGCCATCCACCGTGATGCCGTAGCCACTCCCTGAGAAAACCCAAGTAGAATAATTTTTCCGGTAAAAGAAGAAAGGTGAAGCTCCTGGTACAATAGGTTCAGGTAGTTGATATAGTCGCTTATTTCATGAGTCCGGTCTTCGCTGGTCATCCAGGTGGCGGCTGGTTTGCCCCCAAAACCTTTTGCATAAAAACGGTTTAAGCCTTCAGGAGCGATAATGACCCGGTTTTCATTTTTAAGCACATCAAATTCCTGTATAAATTCTTTTGCCAGCTGGGCGTATCCATGCAATACAAACCATACCTCTGTGGTTTTCTCAGAAAGTGTTCCAAGTGTATAATACCTGGCCGTTCTTTTTACTTCAATAAAATGTTCTTTAGTCATTCACAAAAAAACTAAACCAGGCACAGACAATAGCAGATCCAAATATGTCGGCAGTAAGATCTAAATAATCAAAGGTGCGGCTGGAGGTTAAACACCCCTGCATCACCTCGGTTAATAAACCATAAGATGCCGAAATAATAAGTGCTGAAAGAGCTACGGAACGCAGGTTTACGGTGGTGTTTTTTTTTCTCGCCTTTACAATAAGCAAAGCCTGAATACCGAATAAGGTGGCATGAATGGGTTTATCAAAAGCAAACAAACTTTTTAGCTGAATACTTTCGAGGGTGCCGGTACTGGAAATGGTGGCAAACAAAATAACCATTGCCCAAAGCAATGCCCATTTATAAACATTTAAAAAATGGAGCAATGGTAATTTGCTGGTCATTTAGTTTCCGGTAATTGCTTTAATTCCGGGTAATTCTTTGCCTTCAAAATATTCGAGCAACGCTCCGCCACCAGTAGATACATAACTTACCTTGTCTTCAAAACCAAACTTGGCAACAGCTGCAGCACTGTCTCCACCACCTATAAGCGAAAAAGCCCCGTTTTGGGTGGCTTCAGCAACAGCAATAGCAGCAGCTTTTGTTCCGGCCTCGTAGTTGCTCAGTTCAAACACACCCATCGGGCCATTCCATAAAATGGTTTTCGATGCTTTAATCACGGCATTATTGGCTTCTATGGCTTTGGGTCCAATATCCAGTCCCATCCATCCTTTTTCAATCATTTTATTATCGCATACTTTGTGGTTTGCCTCATTGGAAAAAGCATCAGCCACAACAGAATCCTCAGGTAATAACAGTTTCACTCCTTTGGCTTCGGCTTTTTTCATCAGGTCAAGGCATAATTCCAAACGGTCTTCTTCACAAAGGGAAGAACCAATTTCATAGCCCATCGCTTTAAGAAAAGTATAGGCCATTCCCCCGCCTATAATCAGGTTATCAACGCGGTCAATCAGGTTCTCCAGAATAAGCAGTTTATCAGAAACCTTAGCCCCACCGGTAATGGCGGTAAATGGCCTGGCAGCATTACGCATTACTTTCTCTGCATTTTCCACTTCGCGTGCCATTACGTAACCAAAACACTTGGCATCGGGGAAAAACTGAGCAATAACAGCAGTGGAAGCATGAGCACGGTGTGCGGTACCAAAGGCATCATTTACATAAACATCTCCATATGAAGCCAATTTTTTTGCAAACTCCACATTGCCTTTTTCTTCGTCTTTATAATAGCGCAGGTTTTCCAGCAGCAATACTTCTCCTGGCTTTAGCGCAGCAGCCATAGAGGAGGCTTCTTCACCAATACAATCAGGTGCAAATTTTACAGCTACGCCAAGGAGTTCAGATGTGCGTTGCAGGGTATTCTTCAGGGTATGCCTGTCGTAATCTACTGTCCCATCTTCCTTTAACTTTTTGAGCGGGCGACCCAAATGTGACATTAAAATGCAGGACCCGCCATCATTAAGTATTTTTTTTAACGTTGGAATAGTAGCACGGATTCGCGCATCATCAGTAATTTCAAATGTTTTTTTGTCGAGAGGAACATTAAAATCCACGCGGATAAGTGCTTTTTTGCCTGAAAAGTTAATATGGTCAACGGTTTGCATAATAAGGTAATTTGGTTTTAGTAAAAGTGGGGCAAAAATACTTTTTTTGAGCATAATTAGTACCTAAACATGTTTTACAGAAATCAACCATTTACAGCCATTATCCTATTGATCCTTCTTATAGCAGGATGCAGTGGTAAAAAAGAGGAACAATTATGTAAAACCTGGCAGGTGTCGGATGTTGTTTTTTTAAACGAGTCGCAAAGCCTGGTGCAAAGTGATACCATGCAGGGAAACATGCAGCAGGTAACCAAAGAGGTGCTGAGCAATGTGTTAAAGAAAAACATTTACGAGTTTAAAGATGATGGCACTTACTTAACCGGCAATGCCATGGCCAATGCTGAAGGTAAATGGGAGCTGGAGGGTAAATCTATCCGGTTTATTACTGAAAAAGAGGGCAAACGCACGGATAAAATGATACCGATAGAAAAGTTGCAGGACGATACGTTGATCCTTATTCTTGAAAACGACCAGTCGAGTTTGCAGATGAAGCTTATACTTACTCCCCAAAAACCTTACTGATGCCTAAAATGACGTGGTACAAAGTGTACGATTTTGCCAAACACGGTGCTGAACCGCAGCAGGTAAATGCAGTGAGAACTATTGATATTGAAGGGAAGAGAATTTGCCTGGCACGTACAGAAGAGGGATATTTTGCGGTTGATGATAAATGTCCGCATGCAGGTGCAAGGCTGGGAATGGGTGGCTGGTGCGATAAAGGAATGGTGGTATGCCCTGTGCACCGTTATAAATACGATGCTAAAACCGGAAAGGGTTTGCAGGGAGATTATATTCAAACCTACAAAACAGAACTTAGAAAGGATGGCGTATACGTGGGGCTGGAAAGCAACAAACCACGATGGTGGCCTTTTTAATCAACAAACTTGTAGCCTACCCCTCTTTGTGAAAGAATATACCTCGGGTTTTTAGGATCATCCTCAAAATATTTCCGTAGAGAAAGGATAAAATTATCAATGGTACGTGTGTTTGGTATTACGGTATAGTCCCAAACTACTTTAAGAATATGTTCCCTGCTTACCACCTGATTTTTGTTTTCAATAAGTAGTTTCATTAGCAGGATCTCTTTTTTGGTAAGGTCTATTTTACCTGAAACACCTACGGCTTCATAACTCTCAAAATTTATATTGTTCTTCCCGAATGTATAGAGAGAGCCCACCTTGTTGGTATCGCTGTTTTTTTGTTTAGCCCGTTTTTCAATCAGTTTTTTCACGCGCAACAGCAACTCTTCCAGATCAAATGGTTTGGTCAGGTAATCATCAGCGCCTTTGCGCAAGCCCTGAATACGGTCGGCCGGGGTGTTTTTGGCAGAAAGAAACAATACAGGAACATCTGAATCATGCAGGCGTATATGCTCACAAACCATTAAGCCATCCATTTCGGGCAGCATAATATCAAGTACAACCAGGTCAAACTTTTGTTCGCGGAATGCCCTTACCGCACTATTTCCATCAGCAACAGCAAAAACCTGAAAACCTTCCATTTCCAGATTTAATTTAAGGGCATGTTGTAAATGCTCTTCGTCTTCAACCAACAAAATTCGGTGCATGCAATCAGATATTAAAGGTTACTTCGAATATAGTCCCTTTTGGTTGGTTATCTTTTACAGTTACTTCTCCGTTCAGGAGGTTTAACAGATTTTTTACAATGAAGAGACCTAAACCTGTGCCTTTTGTTTTTCTTGTCTGCTCATCACCTGCTCTGAAAAATTTGCTGAAGAGGTTTTTCTTGTCCTCATCGGTTATGCCAATTCCCTCATCTGAAACCGTAAACAGAATTTTTTGCATTTGTTTTTTCAGCGTTATGGTGATGGTTCCACCAGCCGGTGAATATTTTTCGGCATTGCTCAACAGGTTAATCACAATCGTTTCAATAGCCATAGAATCGGCCAGCATACTCACATTGGGCTCTATATGCAGCTTTAATCTGCTTTTCAGGTTTCTCGGATGGGCATATTTTTCAATACAAAACGACACCACCTCGCTTATATTGAACTGGGATTTGTTCAATTCAAATTTGTTGCTGTCAAGTTGTACGGCAATTAATATATTATCCACCAGATCGCGCAGCCTGTTCACATCATTAATAGAGTTGCCAATGATAGTTACCGACTGATCTTTGCTGAGTTCCCTTTTTTGCAATGTTTCCAGATAAAGTTTTATAGATGCCAGCGGAGTTTTTAACTCATGCGTAATAGATAAAAGGAAATTATTCTGCATCCTGTTGAGTTGCAATCTGGAAAGCAACGAGCGGTAAACCCAGATAATACCCCAAAACAACAGGAGTACCATCACAATACCTTCCATCGCATACATCCATACTTTTCTGTTATATCTTTTGGTAAGGTTAAGGTAGGTGTTTTCTTTAGGTCTGATTACGTACTGATCAATGCCTGGTTTTTCTCCGTTAAACACAATGTCGAGTTCGGGAAAACCGGCATAAAAAAAATCTTTTAACTGGTTGGTATCTGTGGCAAGTTTCTGTTCAATCGCTGCGTGGCATTCCAGGGTGGCTCTGTAGCAAAGGTCTTCAATATGAATTCTTTTTGCTTCGTAATTTTCTCTTGATGATTTGATATGTGCGAAAGTCCACCAGGTAAAGGCCACAACAATATAAACGGAAAGTAAGGAGAAAATGATTCCGGGTTTTTTCAAAATTAATGCTGGTTTTACTTCATTTAAGGATTAAAGATCCCAAATTGTTTTATTCCCCCGGATGTATTTTTTTAAATTAAGCCAAAATGCTACAATAAGGTAAATAATTACCGGAGAACCCATGGTAATAAAGGAAGTGTAAATAAAATAAAGGCGTATACGGGAAACAGAAATACCAAACTTTTCCCCGATATAGGTACATACGCCAAAGGCATGTTTTTCGAAAAAGTATTTGATTTTTTCCATTACTGCTGTGTGATAAATAGTGTTGTTTAAACTGCAATTTAAGGTTTTGGTGCCTCAAAAGCAACAACCGCCTGCCACCCGTCTTTCATCAGATATCGGATATTTTCCGGGAAAAGGGCATTTATAATGGTTGTAGTAGCTATCCCTGAACCAAATGAGATAAAAAAAGCATTCCACGAACTGATATGATCAGATTGGTATACCCCGCTTACCAGGAAAAATAAACCCACAATGGAAGCTGATTGTGTGGCTGTTTTTAATAACTGCCTGCCAGCGGTAATTCTTCTGAATCCCCTGATATCTTTTATTCTGATAATCTTATAAGAAGATCCTGTTTTTAAGGCTTGTTTCCGCGCCATCTTTTGTCCGAAATTTCCCATCATATCAGGATCATGTCCTAAGGTAATGGTGCTGTCTGTAATTTCGGTAACTATATTTTTTGCAAACTCCTGCTGGTTGAGATAACCGTTATACAGCAGGCATACCTGTTGCCCCGGGAACACTTCCACCATCTTATTCAGTTGCTTGTTCATAAAAAACAAACGTGGCTGAGCAGCTAAGGTAAGCCCCAACATAAACATCATCAGAAAAGTACAAAGTCTACTCATTTAACAGAATATTTTGGCCAAACGTACAATGCAGACAGTTTAGCTGATCGCAATAATAGGTTTTTAGTTGCAAAAGAGCTTGTGCCTGTGCTGATGATTGAGAAGTGATACCGAGCTTTCTCCAGAAGCGGATAATATTGTTTTCTTCCGGTTCAATTTGTGCGTAAAATTGGAGGCACCTTTCCGCAAGTGCAGGTTTATGTTGCTTTTGCCCATATACAAAAAGAGCCGGCAAAACAGAATTGATAAGAATGAGCTGAATAGCACTTTTACTTAAAGTAGTTCGGTTACCGGTTTTAAAAGTATATAACTGCTCAAGTTCCTTAACTGTTGAGGCCTCCAGTATTTTTGAAAACAGCAGGGAAGAATGAAAAATAAGGGCTGCAAATTGTTTTATTCTAACCGTAGGAAAGTTTGCAGGCCTTGTTTGCGAAAACTTCCATACATGTTCAGGCAAAGGGTCGAGTTGATATTTTTTTTGCAGAAACTGAAACTCCTGCGTCAACTCCGCGTCCTGGTTTTTTTCAAGTAATCCGGCAGTGCCATAAAGTAATGCTTCGAGTTGCTTCAGGCTGTTTTTATGCTTTGCCAATACCAGCAGTGGCAACCGCTCTGCCAGCCACTCAAAGGGTTGGGAGTTTGTTTTCATCCCAAAATAACGGGCGGTTAATACATAAAAAGATTGCTCCCAGTTTTGGTTGGTTCTTACCAACAAATCATTTAACAACCCACATTTGTTTTCCAGCCGTTCTATTAGAAGCCGTTCCAGCCACATGTTAGTTTTATGCTCATCGGGTAAACAAAAAACTTTTTCGCATGCAATGGTGTGTTGTTGTTTCTGCAGGTATTCGTATTTGGCCAGCAGCGCAGGCGGAATGTATTCCCTTAACTCAAGCGTAGGAATAATACGTCCGTAACGGTCAATAATTTCCTTATCGTGATGATAGACCACATGCAATACCACATTATCATAAGCCTTATCTGTATGGTGTTTGTGTGTTATCCATTCTGAAGAGTGAACATGCATTTCCATATTTCCTCCCCATTCTGTCTGGCCAATTTTAAGTCGCACATTCATAAAATCCGGTCCTGCATCTTTATTATATAACCCTTGCCTGATGATAGATATCTTTTCCCCTTCCGTGGTAAACAATTGCTGCCCCTGCAATACTTTGCTCTGCCATATAAAATGAAGTAGTTCTTCCCTCATGCTTCAAACGATAACAGGAGGAATATACAATATTCACGTGTAAAACACCAGAAAAGGAATCACCGGTGTATGCTGTTTTTTTCATGCAGATAGTGATCTGCGGTAATTATATTTGTTTGATGAGCCACCTCTTTAAAAAATCATTAAACCACTTAAAGCTGGTATATAACAAATTTGACAGCGAGAGCCGCAGCATTAAACTCCGGCTGCTTCATGAGCTTGCTTCTTCTCCTTTGGGTGATGAGAAAATGCTGCGTCTGTATCATGAGATATTGTTATTTATGATGGCTCATCCTTCAGATAAAAAAGAAAGAAACATGGTTTCTTCTGAACAAAAAAGAATGGCGCTGTTGCTCAAAAAAAAATCAGCCGACTTTAGAGAAAAACTAACCAACTCCGGACTTCCGTATGCTCCTGTGGTTACCCGGTTTTCGCACGACATGAACTCATGGTTGTTGGCTAACAAGCAGGTTAAAGTAAAATTGGAAGAATATGCCGATCCGGTTTTGCCATTAAACGATGTATTGAAGTTTACACTTCCTGCTATTGAACGCACCGATACAACAGCCGGATTAAGCAATAGGGATTTGTTGGAAACACTTGGCGTGGCTGAAGAAAAGCAATTGCCATTTATTGTAAATGAAATAAGCAGGCTTAATGATATTCCGTTTATAAAAGATCAACTATTTGAAGGACTGAATATTTACACCCGCGTTTCTCCTCTGAATGAATCCTTTTCGTTGCAGGGAAATAGCCTAAAAACGGATCGTATTTTTTATCAAAATGAAATACTTAAAAAGTTCGATCACTTGCAGTTACTGGATACAAAACTGCCTGAAACAACGCCTTTAAATGAAAAGCAAAAAAAAGAAGCTGTTCATGTGGTGCGAAATTCTTTTGTATTAACAGCAAGGGAAACCGACCCATCTTCCTATATGGATGAAAGTACTTTCCGTTTGTTTGAACTGGAAAGAGGAATAAGTGTGGCTATATACGGAATGGTTTCCGGCAGGCAATTGCCTCTTGAATCGTATATCGGATATACCTTGTTAAAAAACGGGTACCCTGCTGCCTACGGTGGCGGATGGGTATTTGGCAAACGATCGCATTTTGGTATTAATATATTTGAATGGTTCCGTGGCGGGGAATCAGGGTATATGATGTGCCAGTTGCTTCGTGTTTACCGCCAGGTTTTTGGTGTAGATTATTTTGAGGTAGAGCCCTATCAATATGGATTGGATAATCCCGAAGGAATAAGCTCCGGAGCATTTTGGTTTTATTACCGGTTTGGTTTCCGGCCACTTGATAAAACCCTGCGCCAACTTGCCGATAAGGAGTACCAAAAGATTATAAACAAAAAAGGGTATAGGAGCAGCGAAAAAACCTTGCTTCGGTTTACAGAAAGCAATATTGCATTAAACCTTGGCAAAACAATTCCGGTAACGGCTTATGAAATTACGCTGAAGTTGCGCCATATAATAAACAAACAATACAAGGGCGACCGGATATTGGCGGAGCGTGAAATGGTAAAAAGGTTTTTGGATAAATGTGAGCCTGATTGCAGATTTGAGCAAAGCCAGCTTAAAGTGCTTACCGAAGCAGCCATGATGGCAGCCGCATTAAAAATAGAAGATAAAGAAAAAATAAAAGGATTGACGGAGGCCGTCAGGTTAAAACCGGTTGATCCATACAGGTATCAGCAGGTGCTGTTGGCTGTGTTGTGAAATGATAGGTAACAAACAGAGAGGTAAAATTATACACCCGCCATCCGGAATGTTCTCCAATCAACACCAACCCGAAACGTTTGGTAAAGACGTCCGTCAGCCAATGAACTTCCATAATGGTTGGTGGCAGAATGAAACGCTCCTGAAGGATACGCCACCATTCTGTTAAAGCGGTAACCAATCCGATCAACCTCCAACCATTTTTCGTGTTTTTTACTTTCCCGTTCTAACTGGTCGCGCAGCGTTGCTGTTTTTATTTTTAGTTTACGGGCATCGGCAGCCATTACCGGATCGGTTAAACCTGTTTGTTTATGCTGCCACAAAGAAGTGCCGCAGTTTACAGGTAATCCCGGAGTAAGGTATATCACTACTGTAATATCATTATAAGGTTCATCGGAATGTACTCCCGGAATTTCTCTTTTTTTGCCCTGAGAAAACCCCTGATAAAAAACACCATTCTCCTCTAGTGGATCTGCATCCCAACGGGTAATTTTTATGCCAAGAATGGTTTCCAGTTTCAGTCGGATGCCTGGTTCGTGGTATACCTTGGTGCTTCTTAAACCGGTTACATGCTCAGGCTGATAATACACTGCCGATAAAGCTTTTTGATACACCTTATCCGGGTTATCATAAAAATGATCCTTTACCAGAATAAATCGTTTATACAATAGTTTCTCCATAACCGAGAGGGCTTTATCAAACTTAGCATAATGTGCAGAAAGATAAAATGTAAGGATGCTGATTTTGGTCATATATCAGCAATGCACAGGAGAGGAGAAATTTTAGATCACTTCATATTGCTGAAGAAGAATGCTCATTTCGGCAGCCATTTGTTTTGCCTCGGCCTGGGCTGCTTCTGCAAATCGGGAATCGGATGCGGCATAAATAATACTTCTAGATGCATTTATCAGCAAGCCGCAATCTTTGTTCATGCCAAAGCGGGCCACTTCTGATAAACTGCCTCCCTGCGCGCCTACACCGGGAACAAGCAAAAAGTGATTTGGTATCAGTTTGCGTATGCTGCCCAGTTCTTCGGCTTTGGTGGCTCCCACTACAAACATCAGGTTGTTTTCATTCCCTATGTTGCAGGTGTTTTTAATTACCCGCTCATACAGTTTTTCTTCACCAATCAGTTGCTGTTCAAAATCGGCACTGCCGGGGTTGGAGGTAAGGGCTAAAACAATACCCCATTTGTTTTCATATTTAAAAAAAGGTTCTATAGAATCGCGGCCCATATAAGGAGCAAGGGTAACCGAATGAAAAGACATGGTTTCAAAAAAAGCGCGGGCATACATATCGCTGGTGTTCCCTATGTCGCCACGTTTGGCATCTGCAATGGTAAAAATATGATCAGGAACATACTGCAAGGTTTTTTGCATGCTCTCCCAGCCTTTAATACCGTGGGCTTCATAAAAAGCGGTGTTCAGCTTGTAACTCACGCAAAAATCTTTTGTTGCATCAATAATTGCCCTGTTAAATTCAAATACAGGGTCGTCAAACTGCAGCAAATGAGGTGGAATTTTTTTAATGTCGGTATCAAGTCCTATGCATAGGAAACTCTTTTTTTGCCGGATTTGTGTTATGAGTTCAGTTCTGTTCACTGCGTTAAAATATAAAACAAAATTCAAATGCCAAATGTCGCATGTTTTTGCCTTGATTAACAGGGCCGACATTAGAAAGTAATCCTTTGTTTGCATCGAGCAGGCCATATTTGGCAGCCAATTGAAATCCAACAAATGGTGTATGAAATTGCCCACCGGCAACCAGCATAATATCGTGTTGGTTCATGGAAGGAGAATTGGCTTCTGCAGCCAGTGCATCTTTTTTATAAAGAGAGGAATTAAGCATAAATCCGTACTGGGCACCAAACAGGATATTGCTCCTGTTCTTATCATTTAAACCATAGGTGAGCAGAAGAGGGAAATCTAAAAAATAAGCGCGGATGGTTTCATACTCATCTACCTTATTGGCAAACTTACCTCCTTTTATGGAAAGCGTTATTTCCGGTTGAAAAGCCCAATGTTCAGTAAAACGATACCTGAAATAGGCACCACCAATCAACCCAAAAACCGGTGAGGGGCCATTTGCTTCTTCACCACCAATCATAAAACCGCCACCGCCAAGTTTTATGCCCAGTTTCATCTGTTCATTAATTGGAGGTATAATTCTCACTTCCTCTCCTTCTCCTGTATCCGTGCTGTCTGCTTCCTGCGCCTGAAGAGTAAATGCTAAAGGGAATGATAAAAAAAACAAAAAAAGCTGTTTCATGAGTTGCAAAATTAACCAAATAAACGCTAAGGGGTGTTAAAGTATTCTTAAAGCCCAAGCAAAAAATCGTCATCATCTGTATCATCAGGGATATCCTGTTTTTCTGCATTTCTCAACCTGTTCATCCAGGGAAACCAGATGATGCCTGCTTTAAGCTGCAAGGTGTTTTCAATAGCTCCGGTAAAATAAACATCTCCTTTACGTTCCCCGTCTTCAGTAAATTGAATGCGCTGTCCCATTAATACAGCTAATGTGGCATATAAACGGAGGTTGTTTTTTGTTTGATGGGTAAACCCTGTTCCCACACTAAATGCCCTGCGCCTGAGCATCATTACGCTAACTGTGGTATCGGAAAAATATCGCCTGTTTTCAAAACGGTTTAAGCCACCCTGAGAGCGCATAAAACAGGATAAAGTCCATTTGCTGTTGAGCTTATTTGTATAGGTAAGTTGCAGGGGCAATATGGCCCGGATATTACTTGTTGGGGTAAGCTGATACCTTCCTCCAAGTACAGGCAGCAAATAAGGCTCCCCGAAATTATAGGTATAAGCCATTCCACTTAATAATGTAAAACGTTTTCCAGTTCTCCATGCATATATCAGCGAAGCGTTGTATCTTAAAACATAATAATCAATGGTAAACTCATCTTCATTTGCCATTGCCCTAACTGTTCCTAAAAAAAAGTGACGCGGATTCAGGAGGTAATAACCCCCGGCAGAGATTCCTGCATTTACCAACATTCTGCTTTGTCCCAGGCTGCTAATATCCGCTTTGCCAAGTTCCAGTCCGGGAGAAATAAACATTCCGTGTCCTTTCAACCCCTTATCTGCAGATATTTTGTTATAAATGGGAAATAATAATCCTGCATTAAACATACTGTACCTGTATGAATCAGACTTGTCGTTTTTGAAGTCGCGCCTGGCCTGTGAACCAACAGAAAAGCCAAACCGGGCATTTTTTACCTTCCCGGGAATGTCTGTTTGTGAAAAAGCCGGAAGTACCAATTGAAAAAATCCCAGCAGGATAAAGGAAGTTTTAAGCATATTTTAGCTAACAATATTGCGAATATTCAAAATTTTATTCGTTAAATTCGATTAATAATCAAAAGCCAATGAAACCACTTTACTATCGCATACTAACTGTTTTGCTGTTTTTCTCAGCTTACACTCATGCACAACAATTACAGGTTACACCTGCAACCATTACAAATGATCAGGTCACCAGGCGTGTGTGGTCTTCTACATCTTCGGGTAGCTTAGGTAAAACCAGCAGTTGTAATGTAGATACCATTGGTTATACATCTTATAAAACATCTGCATTTCAGGCGCTTTCCATGAATAATACCACCAGTGGCAATACGTTTGCCCAATGGTATCCTGCTCCTCAAACATTAACCATCAGCGGATTTGATTTTTATTCATGGCAATCAATGGGAACTGCGGCTGTGGTTCCGGTTACCTGCAAGATTTATAATGCAAGTATTATTGACTCATTACCAACAGGTGCTGCCCTTGCCACTGTTGTTGTAAATGTAGACTCTACATTTGGAACAGGTCTATTATCCACCTTACGCAAACGTGCCATATTTGCTGCACCGGTAACCATAACCGGCCCATACGTAATTACCATCGAAAACCAAAGTGGAAATACGGTTTCTGTTATTTCAAATAACTGGACAGTTGCCAATGGCCGTTCAGAGTGGTTAAGTTCTGTAAAGATTGGAACCAATTTTATCAGGAGTTATGCCATCAATGTGGGTGGTACCATTTTTAATGCCGATTTTATTCTTCAGCCTTATGTAACTTACAGCCTCACTTCTGATTTTACCTCAAGCCCGCTTTGCAACCAGGGAGGTAATCAAATGACTTTTACCAATACTTCATCAGCCGTAAATTTCAGTGCTTTTTATAATACCCGAGCTTACTTTAACAATGTATTGTTTAGCTTTATCTGGGATTATGGCGATACAAGCGGAACGTTTTACAGCATTAACGGAACAAGGTCTTACAACCATCGTGTTGCCTATAATGTTTCATTAAAGGATTCTATTTGGGGGTATGCTACAGGATGTGCTGATACGCGCTCCAAGGTAATTGATGCATCGCCACCTCTCCCCAATGCAACAAACAATGGCCCGCTTTGTCAGGGTGCAAACCTGCAGCTTTCAGCAGATTCTATTGGTGGAGCAACCTATTACTGGACCGGACCTAACGGATTTACTTCCACTTTAAGACGACCAACCATTTCTGGTATTACCATATTAAACCAGGGAACGTATAATGTAACTGCCATTATGGGACAATGTTCTTCTATGGTTTCATCAACCGTATTAAACATTATTGCTACACCAAGTGCTCAGAGCAATTCGCCTTTATGCACGGGACAAACACTTACTTTAACAGGAACAGCCATAGCAGGAGCAACATATAGCTGGAGCGGCCCAAATGGATTTACATCTACCGTTTCCAATCCAACAAAATCAAATGTACAGGTTACTGATTCGGGAACATATAGCTTTACCATGACTGTTGCAGGCTGCGGAACTATTGGACCTTACACTACTTATGTATCTGTAAATCCTGTTCCTGCCACACCAACGGCAGGCAATAACGGGCCTTTATGTGTAGGTGATAACCTTAATCTAACGGCAAGTAATGTTTCAGGAGGCAGTTTCACCTGGACCGGTCCTAACGGATTCTCAGCTACCCAGCAAAATCCATCAAGGCCAAATGTAATTCCTTCTTTTGCCGGTACGTATACGGTTACGGTAACTGCAAGCGGATGTGCTTCTGTTCCGGCATCAACAACCGTGAGCATCAATAATATTCCGGCATCGCCAACAGCAGGTAATAATGGCCCTTTGTGTGCGGGCCAAACATTAAGCCTTACCGCAACAACTATTACAGGAGCCACCTATTTATGGAGCGGCCCAAATAACTTTGCATCAGGATCACAAAACCCAACCAGAACTTCGGTAACTACAACAGATGCCGGAACTTACAGTGTGGTAGCTACATTAAACGGTTGTTCATCTCCGGCTGCCACAACTACTGTTGCTATTACCACCTCAACCCCAACACCGGTTGCAGGCAGCAATGGTCCGTTATGTCCGGGACAGGGATTACAACTTACCGCATCAAATGTTACAGGAGCCACATATAGCTGGAGTGGTCCAAACGGATTTACATCAACCGTTCAAAACCCATTGATACCATCAGTAACTAATGCTGAGGCAGGATTGTATAGCGTAACCGCAAATACATCAGGATGCGGAATTTCCAGCCCGGGTACGGTAACGGTTCAGATTAATGCATTACCTGCACCTCCAACAGTTGGTAATAATGGTCCGCTTTGTGATGGCCAAACATTAAACTTAACAGCTTCTACAGTTACCGGTGGGGTATACAGTTGGTCAGGTCCAAACGGCTTCACTTCTTCTGCACAAAACCCATCTATTACTACTATGAACGCAATTAAGGCGGGTAATTATAGTGTTACCGTAGCGGTATCAGGATGTGGTACTTCCGCTGCAGCAACCACCAATGTTGTTGTAAGGCGCATACCATCTACCCCTACGGCTTTAAGTAATGGGCCTGTTTGCAGTGGCGATAGCCTGAAACTAAATGTAACAAATATTGGCGGAGGACCTTCACGTACGTTTACCTGGACAGGCCCCGGAAGTTTTAGTTCAACACTTCAAAACCCTGATATGGCCAATGTTAATTCATCAAACGCTGGATTATATACTGTAACAGTTTCAGATTCTGGTTGTACTTCCAATGCAGGCAGTGTAAATGTAACGGTTAAGCCATTGCCTTCAGCCCCTGTTGCTACCAATGGCGGAACCATCTGCGAAGGATCAAACTTATTTTTATATGCTTCAACTGTAAGTGGTGCTTCATATAAATGGACCGGCCCTAATGCTTACAGTTCCGGATCTAAAGACCCGATAATTGTTGCCGCAACGGCAGCTGCCACAGGAACATATTCGGTTCAATCTGTTGTAAATGGTTGCTCTTCATCTCCTGCATCAACCACAGTTCTTGTTAACCCACGCCCTGCTTCTCCTACTGCAGGAAACAACGGCCCTAAATGTGTAGGCGATAATGTTTCTCTTAGTGCCTCAACCGTTTCTGGTGCTTCATATAGTTGGAGTGGTCCTAACGGTTACAGTTCTTCCCAGCAAAATCCGGTGCTTACAAGCACTACTTTAGCCATGTCAGGAACCTATAGCGTGTATGTTCTGATATCAGGTTGTTTATCCAATCCGTCAACTACAGATGTGGTGATCAGCACACCACCAAATGCACCAACATTAAGCAGTTTACCTAATGGTTCTGCCTGCAGCGGAGACAGTATTCAATTGTTTGCAAGTTTCCTGAGTGGTGCCACGTATGAGTGGAGTGGCCCTGCAGGATATAGTGCCTTGGTGCAAAACCCGATTATCAGAAATATTACATCGGCCAATACAGGTCAATATACTGCTATTGTAAACAAGGGTGGTTGTACATCTCCTGCGGGTAATTTAACCATCAGTGTAAATGATAAGCCAAATACCAGCAGCATTTCAGGGCCAGATACGGTTAGGAATCAGGAAACAAAAACATATCAGGTAACCGGAAGCGGAGGATCAGTGTTTGCATGGGCGGTAACCGGTGGAACTATTCAAAGCGGAGGAATTTCCAACACCATTACGGTGAAGTGGGGTGCAGCAGGAAACGGAACGGTTAAAGTAACAGAAACCTCTTCGGCAGGTTGTAATGGTACCCAAAAAATCATGAATGTAAGGGTGAACTCTACTGTGGGAATTGGTGAACAACAAAAACAAATGAGTATGAGGGTGTATCCAAACCCTGCAAGCAAGGAGCTTTTTGTGGAGTTAAACCTGAAACAAAAAAGAGACATAAAAATTAATATCCTGAATCTGGTTGGCCAGTTGGTTGACAGTTACAGTTCTTCGGATGGTTCAGGGGTAAGTAAACATACCCTTGATGTGGAACATCTTAAAGCAGGCATCTATTTTATTCAGATTATTGCCGGTGATGAAATGATAACACAGAAAATTACGGTACAATAACATTGTGAAAATGAGAGAAAGGGAGCTGAATCATTCAGCTCCCTTTTTGTTTATAACAGGCTGTCATTTTTTATTTCATGGTAATTTTATATGTTTACCAACTAACATCAATATGTTGTGACAAGTTTTTGGGATTTATTTAAACCACAGGAGTTAATTGAGTTTGGCGGATTGGCATTGGTGCTGATTATTATATTTCTCGAAAACGGAGTGTTTTTTGGATTTTTTCTTCCTGGTGATTCATTGCTCTTTACTGCAGGTTTACTTTGTTATCCGGGCGATAGCCAGTTGCTGCATACAACAATTACCACATTGGTTTTGGGTATTGCCGTAAGTGCGGTGCTGGGATATTATTTTGGGTATTATTTCGGGTATAAAACAGGGCAGGCACTTTATAAAAAAGAAGATACCCTGTTCTTTAAAAAACAATACATCACTACGGCTGAAGATTTTTATAAAAAATATGGAGGGTTTGCCCTTATTCTTGGAAGGTTTTTACCCATCATAAGAACGTTTGCTCCCATACTTGCAGGTGTAGTAAGGGTTAATCATGGCACTTTCTTTATCTATAATATTGCAGGTGCATTGTTATGGCCGCTTACCATAGTAAGTGCCGGTTATTATGTAGGCAGTGTATTTCCTGATGCACTTCACTACCTTAATTATATCGTTATAGCCTTTGTTGTGGTTACCAGTATTCCCATTATTAATAATATCAGGCAACAACGCAAGCTGAAAAAAGAGCAGGAAAAAGAGGTATAGTTATTTTACCAGTTTACGTGCTTTGGCAGCAGGGTAAATGGAGGTGATATATCCAATAAATACAATCGTAATGGCCACCAACCCGATATCCGTTAAATGCAGTTGCACCGGGTAAGCAGCACTCATCATTTCTGAGCCCTGAGCCAGTTTAATAAAACCATACTGGTATTGAAGTAAGCACAATATAATACCTGTAACTATTCCCGAAAGCCCACCGGTAATGGCTATAAAAATACTGTTCCAGGTAAAAACAGAAGAGATGTACTTTTTCTCCATGCCAAGTGCGGCAAGCATGCCAATGTCTTTTTTCTTTTCCATTACCAATATATATAGAGAGCCAATGGAATTGCTGGTGGCAATAAGTAAAATAAAAAACAGAATAATATAACTAATGAGTTTTTCTGATTTGAGCACCTTATAAAAACCTTCACGCTGCTCAAAACGATTGAGCACCTTTAAATCATTTCCCAGTGCAGCTTCCAAATCTTCCTTTACATGGTTGTTTCCGGGTTTTAATTTTATTTCTATAGCGCTTACTTCGGTTTCCCTTTCCAGCAATGGTCTTAAAAACCGGAGCGGAACAAGCACATATTTATTATCTACTTCTTCCTGAACGCTAAAAATTCCGGCAGGTAAAATGGGCATTTTTATAAACGAGCCCTCAGGGTTAAGCACATCTGTTTCTCCCCTGCGGGGAACAAAAACAACCATACGTTGAAACAGGTCCTGCGGATCAACACCGAGTTGCCATGCTATTCCCTGACCAACCAGCGCAAGGTTGGTATCGCCATATTCAAGCATTAAATCGCCTGCTACAAGGCAACTGTCAAGAGATGTGATACCGATATAATTTTCATCAACTCCTTTAATGGTAGCAATGTTTTGCCTGTCGCCATATTTAAGCAAAACATTCTCTTCCAGAATAAGAGCGTATTTCTCAATACCATCGGTTGATTTGATGATTTTTAAAACAGCTTCCGGCTTAAACACTTTTCCGGTGGCGGGTACAATTCGTATTTCAGGATCGAAATTATTGTACATATTCTGAAAGAGCTGTTCGAATCCGTTGAAAACCGAAAGCACCAGAATAAGTGCGGCTGCACCAACAAAATAACCAAGAAGAGAAATGCCGGAAAGTACAGTGATCAGGTTATATGCCCCACCACTTTTTCTGGAAAAAAAATAACGTCTGGCAATATTAAAGGGCAGGTTCATATTTGATAGCTGATAAATGGATACATGCTAACCAGCTTCCGGCCCTCATTATTTCCAGGCTTTTACAATCAGTCCGGTTCCGGTTTTATGGTTGCCGTAAGTGTCCATCCAGTTAAGAATGTATGCAAACGGATAGGTAATAATATAGTAGAAAGGTAATAATGCAAAAAACAGTTTGGTGGTATTCAGCATTTGCATCGGGTATTTCATGCTTAGCTTCCAGGCTATTTTACCCGGTGTGCCATATGAATAACGGATATCCATTTTTTCAAACCCGGCTTTTTTCAACTTCTCCCTCATTTCTTCCATCGGGTATCCATCACGCACGTGTTCTCCAATAAATGATTCTCCATGCTCATCGGCATTGCTTCCACCCTGGTCGCTTGGTGTGGAGATAAGCAACATGGCTCCGGGTTTCATGCTTTGGTTAAAGTGGGTAAATACATCCACATCTTCCAGAATATGCTCCATTACATCAACACATAAAATCAGGTCATATTTATTGGTAGCGTGTGGTTTGGTAAGGTCACCAAAAGAGAATGTCACATTGTTTAAACCACATTTGGCAAAAAACTCATTGCAGTCGCGTATTTGTTCGTCTTTTACATCCACGGCATCAATGGTGCATTTTTTATTGCGGTTGGCTATATAAAAGGAATATTGGCCAAAGCCGCTTCCTGCATCCAGCATCTGAAAAGATTCCCTGAATTTAGGCCATGCTTTTAATTCCTTATGCACATGCCAGGTGCGCAGCAACAACAAATCAAGCAGTTTGTAAAAAAGCTTGCGTAAAGCGGTTGATTGATTAAAAACCTTTCCAAGGTCGTTTTTTATCGGATCGTATTCCATGTACCGTTATCTCAATTTTCGGGCAATATAAGCGGATAGGTTGAGAATTGGAAAAACCGGCCCGGGTGGCTTGTAAATTAAGGGTTTAATACATATCCACATACCAGGTTATTTTGTGATTAAGCTGTTTTGTTTATTCTCTAGAATTGAAAGGTAATAATCACCTATGGCGTTAAGCAGATTTTGGTCCTATATCATTGTATGCAGTGTGGTATATATTTTCTACCTGCTGTTTACCGGAGGCATGTATAACCTTGGCCAACTGGTAAACGGAAAACAAAACGATCCGCTGGTTAGGGCCGAGATGCAGGCAGCTGCCCTGCAACAACAGGATACAACTTTGTATGCGCTGGTGCTGGCCAACAAATCTGCCGGCTACCTGCAGGGCGATACCCTTTACCGCCTGCTTGATAACGGGGTGGTGGAAGCCTGCTACGGCAAACAGCCAGCCGATGGCATTTTTGCTACCTGTAAAAATACCATGATTGATTTGTGGCTTCCGCTTATTGGTTACCTCACCTTTTTCTGCGGACTGCTAAACCTGCTCAATGATTCGAATGCCATTACCAAGCTGGCCAGGGTGCTCACTCCGTTTTTTGTGCGCATATTCCCTGAACTACCCAAAGGACACAGCGCTTATGGTTTTATGACCATGAATTTTGCAGCCAATTTTCTTGGGTTGGATAATGCAGCCACCCCTTTTGGTTTAAAAGCCATGGAGAGTATGCAGGAGGTAAATGAAAACAAGGAAAAAGCCAGCAACAGCCAGATTATGTTTTTGTGTTTGCACGCTGCCGGTTTAACCCTTATTCCTACTTCTATTATAGGCTACCGGGCCGCTCAGGGCGCCACCAATCCTTCTGATATTATGTTGCCATGCATTATCACTTCTTTTGTGGGTACGCTGGCAGCTCTCATTTTTGTGAGCATAAAACAACGCATAAACCTTATTAACCTGGCCGTATTGGGTTTTGTTGCAGTGGTAAGTGCAGTAATAGGATTGTTGCTGTTTTATATCAATAAGCTCGATGGTATTGAAAAGTTTCATTTTACCGGTAACCTCAGCAATAGTGTGCTGTTGGTTATTATTCTGCTCATTGTGTTTTATAGTATCTTAAACGAAAAGGTGTTTAAATTAAATGATACCAATTTGTTCGAGTCATTTGTACATGGTGCCAAAGATGGGTTTACCACGGGTGTAAGGGTGTTGCCATATATGATTGCCATGCTGGTGGCGCTGAGCATTTTCAGAAACTCAGGTTTAATGAATATTATTATGGGGGGATTAACCTCTGTATTAAACATTTTTGGGGTAAATGAACAAATTATACAGGCTATTCCGGTAGCGCTTATGCGTCCATTCAGTGCCGGAGGTTCACGCGGGTTTATGCTCGATGCCATGAAAACCTATGGAGCTGATAGCCTGGCCGGACAACTTTCGTGTTTGTTTCAGGGTGCGGCCGAAACCACCTTTTATGTGCTGGCCTTGTATTTTGGTTCTGTAAATGTGAAGGATAGCCGCTATACCCTAAGCATTATGCTGCTGGTTGATCTGGTTTGTGTGATCACTGCCATTGCGGTTTGTCTGCTATATTTTTAAGCCTTTTCAGGTATTTTTCCACTTATTTGGTTCAGTTTGCCAGTTTGTGTAAGTTTGAGCCTTATTACAATATTATTTAGCTAAATTTAATTAAGTATGGCACTGGATATCACAGGAAAGATTGTTCAAAAAATGAACAAAACAGAAGGCGTAAGCAAAGCAGGAAAGCCTTGGAGCAAACAGGAGTTTGTAATTGAAACATTTGATACTTATCCGCGTAAGGTCTGTTTAAGCGTGATGAATGAGAAAGTAAACGAGCTGGAGCGCTACAATGTTGGTGATACCGTTAATGCCTCATTAAATATCGAGTCGCGCGAGTACAACGGACGCTGGTATACAGATGTAAGGGCATGGAAGATAAGCACTCAGCAATCGCAGCCTGGAGGTTCTCCGGGTGGGTCGCAAGGCAATGATACTTTTTATGCAGATCCTGAACCTGGTGTTACCAATGATGCTGCATCAGATGATTTACCCTTTTAATCAGTAATAAAAATATTGATAAAGTAAAAATGGGTAAATCATATTTGCCCATTTTTGTTTTATTACTTGTTTAGTTTTTAATGTATGATTGATCATCAACTCAAAATATACAATACCCTTACGCGCAATACGGAAAAGTTTGAAACCCTTCATGCTGGTATGGTTGGCATGTACGTTTGCGGACCTACTGTATACAGCAATGCCCATTTAGGGAATGCCCGCACCTTTATGTCTTTTGATGTGGTATTCAGGTACCTGCTGCACCTGGGTTATAAGGTAAGGTATGTGAGGAATATTACAGATGCCGGCCACCTGGAAAGTGATGCAGATGAAGGAGAAGATAAAATAAGTAAAAAGGCCAAGCTGGAGCAACTGGAGCCAATGGAAATTGTGCAACGGTATACCATCGATTTTCATGATGTGATGCGCGCGTTTAACGCCCTGCCGCCAAGTGTGGAGCCCACTGCTACAGGTCATATAATAGAGCAGATTGAAATGACAAAGCAAATTCTCAATAGCGGCTTTGCTTATGAATCCAACGGATCGGTATATTTTGATGTGACAAAGTTTGCGCAAACGTATCCATACACCGCTTTATCAAACCGCAACCTGGATGAATTGCTGAACAATACACGTGAGCTTGACGGGCAGGATGAAAAAAGAGGCAGGCTTGATTTTGCTTTGTGGATTAAGGCCAGTCCGGAACATATTATGCGCTGGCCAAGTCCGTGGGGCGAAGGATTTCCCGGCTGGCACCTGGAGTGTTCTGCCATGAGCAGGAAGTACCTGGGTGAAGCTTTCGATATTCATGGAGGAGGTATGGATCTGATTCCAACGCACCATACCAATGAAATTGCACAAAATGTAGCCTGCAATGGCAACCATGCCCCGGTAAGGTACTGGATGCATACCAATATGCTTACCGTAAACGGGCAAAAAATGAGCAAAAGCTTAGGCAATTCTTTTCTTCCGTTTGAATTGTTTTCTGGTAGCCATGCCTTGCTGGATAAAGGATATAGCCCAATGACGGTGCGCTTTTTTATGTTGCAGGCACACTACCGCAGCACACTTGATTTTAGCAATGAAGCATTGCAGGCAGCCGAAAAAGGACTGGCCAGATTGATGAATGCCATGAAACTGATTGATGGATTAAAAACTTCGTCAGCTTCAACCTCCAATACGCAAATGCTTAGGTCTAACGTTTATGCTGCAATGGATGATGATTTGAATACACCCGTTGCCCTGGCTCATTTGTTTGAAGGAGTGCGCATTATTAATAGCGTAAACGATGGAAAAGAAACCATCACACAGGATGATAAAGCTGTTTTGTTTAAGTTGATGAACGAAATGGTTTTTGATGTGTTGGGATTAAAAGAAGAAGCCATTGCGCATACAGATAAAATAGATGGACTGATGCAAATGATTTTGGAGCAGCGCAAGGATGCAAAGGCAAGAAAAGATTTTGCCACATCGGATCAGATCCGGGATAAACTAAAGGAAATAGGTTTTGAGATAAAGGATGGCAAAGAAGGAACGGCATACAGTATTATTTAATAACTATACCAGCTAATTACAGATGAAGAAAATGTATAAAATAGCATTAATTAATCTGGCTATTGCCTTGTTTTTGTTTTCGTGCGGAAACGATAAACCGGCTAAACCAACAACAACAGAACCGGCCAAAACAGAAGCTTACAAAAGGGTTTCTCCGGCTTTTAATGCCGACAGTGCTTTTTATTATGTGCAAAAACAGGTGGAGTTTGGGCCAAGGGTTACCAATAGCGATGCACATAAAAAATGTGGCGACTGGATGGTGGAGGAGTTAAAAAAACTTACCGATAATGTGATAGAGCAAAAAACAAGCATCACCAATTTTGATGGCAAAAAACTAAACATAAGAAATATTATTGCGGAGATTAACCCTAAGGCAACCAAACGCATTATGCTTTGTGCGCATTGGGATAGCAGGCCATATGCAGATGAGGACAACAACGATACCGATAAGCCAATTTTGGGTGCAAATGACGGAGCAAGTGGTGTTGGGGTATTAATGGAAATAGCCAGGGTAATAAAGGCCAATCCTGCAGGTGTTGGGGTAGATATTATTTTGTTTGATGCGGAAGACCTTGGAAAATCGGAACATGAGAATTCATATTGCCTGGGCTCGCAATATTGGAGCAGAAATATGCACCGCCCGGGATACAAAGCCGATTTTGGGATTTTGCTTGATATGGTAGGTGCAGCCAATGCCAAATTTGCCTGGGAAGAGGTTTCTGTAAACTATGCAAAGCCGGTATTGGAAAAAGTTTGGGGGCTGGGCAATGCACTGGGTTATGCAAACAGGTTTGTTTATTTTAACAAAGGGGGAATCATTGACGACCATGCTTATGTAAATAAGAATGCAGGAATTCCCACCATTGATATTATTCATTATGACGCAGCAACGCCAAGCGGGTTTCCTGAACACTGGCACACTCACCGCGACAATATGAACGCCATTGACCGCAATACACTAAGTGCAGTAGGGCAAACCCTGCTGGAAGTAATTTATACAGAAAAACCTTAAGAAGACGTTTTTTTAAAGGCCAGCAAAGGAATATCAACCTGATAAGCAACTTCGTTGGTAATACTCTTTTCAAAATACTTTTCCAGAATAGACCTGTTGTGAGCAAGCATGGCCAGCAAATCAGGTTTGTGCTCGTGAATAAACGCGGCAATGGCAGGCTCTATTTTGTTGCTCATGATCGCATCAAAAGAAATTTTCTGGTAATTAAAACGCCTTTTTAAATCCTGAGCAATAAGTTCCGGGCTAAAATTGCTGGCATTAATTACCTCAGGAAAAACATGCAAAAAATGAATATGCGCGTTAAAAATTTTGCCAAGCATCACTAACGATTTGCCTTCAAACTCGGTATCGCTGAAATCGGTGGCGTACACAATATTTCTAATGCCGGAAAATGAAATATGTTTAGGTACAGAAATAACAGGCACTTTAGAGGAAGAAATAAGTGCAGCAGTATGGCTTCCAAATAAAATATGGTTATTGTCAGCAATCCCTGTTGATGCGGTAACTATAATATCGGCTTTCCATTTAGCGGCATAATCATTTATAACACCTGTTACCGGAATACCATGTAAAATATGTGTTTTAACAGAAGAGGGGAGTGTGCCGTTTTCGTTTTCTATTTTATCAAGCAGGTTGTTGAATTGTTGTTTTACCTCCTTATGAAGTTCCTTCAGAAAAGCATCTTCCTTTTCTTTGTTCTCATAATACACTACGTTCAACAGCTCATAAGCAGCATCATTTTTAAACATATCAAATGCATACCTGATGGCGTTAAGCGAGGCGACAGAAAAATCAGTTGGCAATAAAACCCTTAGCATTGAAGTCAAATAGTAGCCAAAACTAAGGGGTGTGGAGACCAAAAAAAATGATGGTCATCAGTTTTTCATGCGCTGCAGTTTTTCTATCTCCAGAATGGTAATCTGGCTGGCTTTAACATCAATTAACTTCTCTTCTTTAAAATCTGATAATGTGCGGATAACGGTTTCAGTAGAAGTGCCAACCAGATTGGCAAGGTCTTCCCTGTTAATTGCCATGGTAAAAGGAGCTTTGTTTTCTTTATTATAGGTTTTCTCAAGCATCAGTAAACCCTCAGCAACACGCTTGCGCACAGAGTTATAGGCCAGCTTAAGCATACGGTCCTCCATATCCATAATATTGTTAGAGAGCATTTTAATAAATCGGTTGGCTATATCCCGGTTTTTGCCAATTAACTCATAAAAGTCTTCTTTGGGAATAAAATAGATTTGTGATTCTTCCAGCGTTTCGGCAGATTCATGGTATGGTCTGTCTTCCATTAAAGAGAGGTAACCAAAAAAATCGCCTTCATTAAACAGGCCCACGATATAATCTTTGCCATCATCATTCGATTTATAGGTTTTAACCTTTCCTTTTTGAATAAAATAAATACCACGGGGATAATTGCCCGAACTGTATATAAACTCTTTTTTCCTGAATTGATGGAGGGTGCGACCCTTTGAAATCAGGTTCAGGTCGTTTAATGTTTTAGCCTGTTCCACAAAGGATTCAAAGCCATCAACAGAACGCTGAAAATCCGTTTTCAACATCTCTGTTCGTTTAAATCTTGTTTCAATGGCGGCAAGAATTTCAGCATCTTCAAAAGGTTTGGTAATATAATCATCGGCACCTAATGCCATTCCTTTACGTATATCTGATCTTTCTGTTTTTGCGGTAAGAAAAATAAATGGAATAGGAGCGGTATAGGGGTTATTTGATAATAGTTCCAGTACACCATATCCATCCAGTTCGGGCATCATAATATCACATATAATCAAATCCGGTTTGTGGCTTTGAGCTGCTCTTACCCCTTCTTTTCCGTTTGCTGCTTTGATCACGCCATAACCCGACAACTCAAGCAGTTCTGATGTGTTTTCCCTTACATCCTTATTGTCTTCAATAATGAGTATCTGTTTCATTGGTGTGTTGATTATTTAAAGGTAGGTGAATGGTAAAGGTGGTGCCTTTCCCAAGTTCGCTTTGGAAGGTAATGTCTCCTCCCAGTAATTCAATGTATTTTTTAATAATATTTAGCCCCAATCCGGTGCCCTGAATATTGGCGGCATTTTCTGCCCGGTAAAACCGGTCAAATAAAAATGGCTGATCCTTTTCCGGAATGCCCATTCCTTCATCTGTTACTACCAGTTCAATAATATGATTTGTTTTGCTGAGGCGAACAGAAATTTGTCCTCCGTCTGGCGAATATTTAACCGCATTTGACAACAGGTTTTGCAAAATGGTGCGGTATATTTTTTTATCGGTAATGATATCCGTTTCTTCCAGTGTTTCAATCAGATTAATGCTAAGGTTATTTTCCACCATATCCTGTATTTCATTTACAAAATCGGCAGTAAATTCCCTTATATTAAATGCTGAATGCTCTACTTTTACCTTGCCACTTTCCAGTTTTTCAACGGATAAAAAATACTCAAGTATTTCGGTAAGGTTAGCAATAGCCGATTTAATTTTTTTTGCATGTACCCTTAATTTATCACCCTGGTTTAATTCATAATACCTGATCATCAGGTTTAATGATGAAAGAATAGTGCTGAGTGGTGTTCTGAATTCATGCGAGGCCATGGATATAAAACGCGATTTCATATCATTAAGCACATTTGCTTTTTCCAGGGCATCACGCATCTGGTCTTCAGCATCCTTCATCGGTGAAATATTGAGTACCACCGCAACCAGCCGGTTTATCTCGCCCTGTTCATCAGCAATAGGGGTGGTATTCATCAGATAAGTATTACCTGCAAAATTTATTTCGTAGGATGTTTCTTCCCCATTCAGTGTTTTTAGAAAATTGGTTTCATGTATGGCGCTGCTTTCTGTGCCAGCAAAAGTTTCTGTAATTTTTTTACCAATAAAATCGCTTTTACTTAATCCGATCTTTTGTACTTCTCGCCCTTCAATAAACTCACAAACCATATTCTTATTGAAGATACAAATGGCTCCGTTGGGGTAGTTTTTAGCAATAATGGAAAACAGCAGTTGGTTTTTTATCAGTTCCTGCTCTGCTTTTTTTGTTTCCTCAAACTGGTTTTCAAGGCTTCGGTTGGTTAATTCCAGCGCACGCACCACTCCTCTTATTTCGTTGGTGCGTTCTTCTACAATTTTTTCCAGTTCTATGGTGTATTGCCGCGCCTGTTCCTGTGCTTCTTTTAAATCCGTAATGTCACGCATTACTCCGGCAAATACCCTTCTGCCATCGGGTAAAAAAACTTCACTTACACTAAGAAAAAAAGGAAACTGGGTGCCGTTTTTTCGTAGTCCGCGCACCTCCCTGCCTATTCCAATTATTTTGCGCTCCCCGGTTTCCCTGTGGTGGCGCATATACCCGTCATGGTTTCCTCTGTAAGGTTCTGGCATCAGCATGGTAATATTCCTGCCTGTCATTTCCGATACCTGATAACCAAATAGTCTTTCAACGGATGGATTTACCCGTTCAATAATACCCCGCTCGCTTATAATGATCATCGCATCAATGGCATCATTAAAGATGGCCCTTAACGTCTTTTCATCAATATCGGTTTGCTTATTCATAACAATGAGGTATCGAAAATACTCAATGCCCGGCTAAATAAAAACCCCCGCCACTTAAATGGTCGGGGGTTTTAGCACTAAACCTAGTCTATGGAAAGATTGCAGGTACAAAATTATTCCTGTTGGGGTATGGAAAATATGATGCAGGTCATCAAAAAGGCATGATTAATATCAGTTATCATAGGGGTATTTTTATTAGTACCTGTCATTACCAATCAGCCGGGATTTTATTTTCTCGCTGGAATTGCTATAATTTTGATTAGCCTAAACCAACACCAATGAAACGATTTTTGAAAATTGCCGGGATCTTACTGGGTATCATCCTGCTTGTAGTATTGTCTTTTGCCTCTTATATTCAGTTTAGTGATATACCTGATGGGGAGAAAAAAGTAGTGGAAATGAAAGTGGAACTGTCGCCTGAACGTATTGCAAACGGTCAACGGATAGCCAATATGCTGTGTGTGCAATGCCACAGTGATGAGAATGGAAAACTTACCGGAAAGCTGCTAAAAGATTTGCCCAAGGAGTTTGGCGAAATTTATTCAATGAATATTACACAGGATAAAGAAAAAGGAATTGGTGCCTGGAGTGATGGGGAGTTATACTACTTTTTAAGAACAGGCGTACGCAAAGATGGAAAGTTTTCTCCTCCATATATGCCTAAATTCCTTACCATGGCTGATGATGACCTGAAGGATATCATTGCCTGGATGCGTTCCGATGCGTATGGGGTACAAGCGGCAACAGAGGAAGCTCCTGCCAGTAAACCTTCTTTCCTAACCAAGCTGTTGTGCCGCGTGGCTTTCCCTCCTTCAGCTTTTCCATATCCTAAAGCCGAAATTAAAAGACCGGATACCACCAGTTTGGTTAAGCTGGGTGAATACGTGGTGAATGGCCTTACCGGCTGTTATGCCTGCCACTCAAAAGACTTTAAAACAAATAATGATTTGGAGCCTGAAAAATCAGCAGGGTACTGCGGGGGAGGTAATCCCATGTTAAATATGCAGGGGGAAGTGGTGGTGAGCAGCAATATCACTTTTGATGAAACAGGCATTGCAACTTATTCCGAAGACGATTTTATTCAGGCTGTAAAATACGGAAAGAAAAAATCCGGAGAAATGGTACGTTATCCCATGTTTCCTCACACAGGGCTTACCGATCAGGAGGTTAAGGCCATATACGCCTACCTCAAGACCATTCCAAAAATAAATAGTAAAGTAAATTAAGAAATTGCCTGTTTAAGCAGCGGAATCAGATCCGGGCTTTTTTCAATAGCATTTCCAACCACAACTATATCCGCACCTGCATCGCAAGCCGCCCTGGCTTGCTCAGGTGTGCGTATGCCTCCACCAACAAACAGCGGAACGGTAATGTTTTCTCTAACCGCCTTAATCATTTCCAGTGGAATAGGGTTTAAAGCACCACTTCCAGCATCCATGTAAATACATTGTAATCCCAGCATCTCACCTGCAAGGGCTGTAGTTGCCGCTATGGCCGATTTGTCTGCAGGTATGGGTGTGGTATTGCTCATATAAGAAACAGAGGTTATACGGCCTCCGTCTACAATCATATACCCTGTTGGAATTACTTCAATACCGCTTTTCTTTAGTACAGGAGCTGCCAGCACATGTTTTCCAATCAGCAAATCGGGATTACGGCCGGAAATAAGGGATAAAAACAGGATGGCATCAGCTTCCGGGTTTACCTGCATGATATTGCCGGGGAAAATAATTACCGGAATAGTGGTGCTGGCCTTGATAACACTGATACAACGATCGAAAAAACCGTTGGTGATCAGGCTACCACCCACTAAAATCAAATCAACACCGGCTGCCTGGCATATTTTACAGGTGTCGGCAAGTTGTTGCTCCCCTGTAACACTATCAGGGTCTATTAAAACAGCCAACTGCTTCCCGCCTTTGCCTGTATTATCTGGTAATTGCTTTGTTATCAGTTTTTTCAATGCTTAAAATGTATGCTAAACAGGACAAGCCGCTGATTTTGAAACACATTAATCAATTGCTCAAACCCGCGACAAATAAACGATTTTTATGTGAATATTTTTCTTATTCACAGGTTAACGGGTAGTAAAATCAAAGAGATATGGTGTTGGTTATTTTTTACTGTGGAAAATCAAAATTGATTGGTGTCAATAACAAATAGATTTTTGGATAAAAACTCCCTAAAAAATCGGTAACGATTAATTAATGATATTTTAACTTATAAACCTGAGCATACAATGAGCAGCAAACGAACAAAAAAAACTGAGCAAAAGGGTCTCCGCTTCGAGCGCAACTTCACTAAAGAAGGTGTGAGCCCTTATGATCTGTTTGAGTATGATTACCGCACATCGGTAATTAAAAACCCAAACGGAACAAAAGTATTTGAAATGACAAACGTGGAGGTTCCGAAACAATGGAGCCAGGTGGCTACGGATGTATTGGCACAAAAATATTTCCGTAAAGCCGGAGTGCCACAACCCGATGGAAGCACCGGAAGCGAAACTTCTATTAAGCAAGTAGCTCACCGTATGGCCGATTGCTGGAAACAGTGGGGCGAAAAATATGATTATTTCGATTCAGCGAAAGATGCTCAGGTGTTTTATGATGAGTTGGTATATATGATTATGGGACAATATGCTGCTCCCAACTCTCCTCAATGGTTTAATACCGGTTTGGCAACGGCCTATGGTATTAAAGGAAAAGCTCAGGGACACTATTATGTTGATCCGGTTACCAAAAAACTGGAAAAATCAACTTCTGCATACGAACGCCCGCAACCACACGCCTGTTTTATCCTTTCAGTAGATGATGATCTGGTGAATGAAGGTGGTATTATGGATTTGTGGGTGCGCGAAGCACGTATCTTTAAATATGGTTCAGGCGTAGGTACCAATTTCTCGCGCATTCGTGGTGCCAACGAAAAACTTTCCGGTGGCGGTTCATCTTCAGGTTTGATGAGCTTCCTTAAAATTGGCGACCGTGCTGCCGGTGCCATTAAATCGGGAGGAACCACCAGACGTGCTGCTAAAATGGTGTGCCTAGACCTTGATCACCCTGAAATTGTAGAATTTATTAACTGGAAAAAAGCCGAAGAGAAAAAAGTAGCTGCACTTATTGCTGCCGGATATCCAAGTGATTACGAAGGCGAAGCTTATGCTACCGTTTCAGGCCAAAACTCCAATAACTCCGTTCGTATTCCTCATGAGTTTTTTGAAGCATTAAACGAAGGAAAAGACTGGAACCTGAAAGCACGTACCGATGGACGCATCATGAAATCTATTCCTGCCAAAGAAATGTGGGATATGATTGGTGATGCAGCATGGGCCTGCGCAGATCCGGGTGTACAATACGATACCACTATCAATGAGTGGCATACCTGCCCTGAAGGCGGACGCATCAATGCATCAAACCCTTGCTCAGAATACATGTTCCTGGATAATACCGCATGTAACCTGGCATCATTAAACCTGATAAAATTCTTTAACCCCGATACACTGGAGTTTGATGTAAAATCATACGAACAAGCTACCCGCATCTGGACCGTGGTTCTGGAAATATCTGTATTAATGGCTCAGTTCCCTTCTCAGGAAGTAGCTCAGCTTTCTTATGAGTACCGCACACTTGGTTTGGGTTATGCCAACCTGGGTACCGTATTAATGGTTGCAGGTATTCCTTACGACTCTCCAAAAGCATTTGCTATTTGCGGTGCGGTTACTGCCATCTTAAATGGTGTAGCTTACCAGACATCTGCTGAAATGGCTAAATACCTTGGCACATTTGAGCGCTACGAAGAAAACAAACACCATATGCTGCGTGTAATGCGCAACCACCGCTATGCAGCATACAATGCTACTGATGCATACGAAGGCCTTTCTTTAAAACCGGTGGGTATTGATCCAAAATACTGCCCTAAATATTTGTTAGATGCAGCCTGCAACTCATGGGATATAGCTGTGCAAATGGGCGAGCAATATGGTTACCGCAATGCACAGGCTACCGTAATTGCACCAACAGGAACCATTGGCTTGGTAATGGATTGCGATACCACAGGTATTGAGCCTGATTTTGCCCTGGTGAAATTTAAAAAATTATCAGGCGGAGGATATTTCAAAATCATTAACCAGTCAGTTCCGGGAGCACTTAAAAACTTAGGATACAGCGAAGATGAAATTGATGCCATTATTAAATACGCCATTGGACACGCTACCTTGAAAGGAGCACCATTTATCAATTTTGAATCGCTGAAATTCCGTGGATTTAATGATGAGGAAATAGAGAAACTGGATAAAGCTGCCGCAGGTGCATTTGAAATTGGTTTTGCCTTTAATGTATGGACATTGGGCGAAGAGTGCCTGCAACGTTTAGGTTTTAAGGCAGAAGAATACAACAGCCACAACTTTAACCTGCTGCGCAAATTAGGCTTTACCAAAAAAGAAATTGAAGAAGCCAACGATTACGTATGTGGTACCATGACCGTAGAAGGAGCACCTTTATTGAAAGACGAGCACCTTCCGGTATTTGATTGTGCCAACAAATGCGGCAGCAAAGGCGAGCGTTATATTGCCGCACAAGGTCATATCCGCATGATGGCTTCTGCACAACCATTCCTTTCAGGAGCTATTTCAAAAACCATTAACCTGCCAAACGAAGCAAGTGTTGATGATATTAAAGATTGTTATTACCTGAGCTGGAGCCTTGGATTAAAAGCAAATGCCCTGTACCGTGACGGATGTAAACTGTCGCAACCACTGAGCAACAAATCCGATGTGAAAGAAGAGGAAGATGTACAGGAAGCAGTAGAAGCAGTACTTGGCGAAGATGCCAACAAACCGGTTGGAGAATTAAGTCCGGAGCAGGTATTGGAAGCAGCTACCGCCATTCTGAACAGAACACATGATACGGCATTTAAACACAAACTTGCCGGAGTGGTGGCACGTAAAGCCCTGCCTGGAAAACGTGGTGGATTTACACAAAAAGCAACGGTAGGTGGCCAAACCATATTTGTGCGCACCGGTGAATACGAAGACGGAACATTGGGAGAAATATTTGTTGACCTCCACAAAGAAGGAGCAACCCTGCGCTCCCTGATGAACTGTTTCTCTATTGCTGTTTCTTTAGGTTTACAATACGGTGTACCTCTGGATGAGTACGTAGATAAATTTACCTTTACCCGCTTTGAACCTGCAGGTATGGTAGCCGGACACGACAATATCAAAAATGCAACATCCATTATTGATTATATGTTCCGCATGTTAGGTTTCGAATACCTGGGTCGCGAAGATTTTGTACAGGTACCACCAACCGAAACACAACGTTCGCACCTGGCCGTAAACCAGCACAAGGTAATGCCAACAGCAGTAGGTCTTATAGCACCACAGGCAGCACCAGGAGCGGTAACTGCAGAGGTAAGCAGCCCTCAGCCAATAGGTTTTTACAAGCCTGTGGCTGTTGAAGAAAAAACAGCTCCTGCAGCTATGGAAACCAGTACCAATACCGGAGACCAGGTGAGCAGCTACCTGAAAAGTTTTGGAGACAGCCCTGCCTGCCCAAGTTGCGGACACTTAACCATTCGCAGCGGAGCATGTTACAAATGCATGAACTGCGGAACGCAAACAGGTTGTTCATAAGCCACGTATTTCCCTCCACACGTGGGGAGGACAAAAAACAATATATCAAAGAATCCCTCATCGCAACAGCGGTGGGGGATTTTTGCTTTCCATCGAATTTCCAATACCATCGGAATACAAAAAGTATAAGCGATAAAGTTAAATTCTTCTTAAAGTCGCAGAAAAACGGGTGGTTTTACATAAACGGATAGGTTAATTTGATGTAAACAGTTAAGTTTATCATTATGAAACCAGCACATTACCTCCTTTTAGTCCTTTGCTCTTTTTGTTTTGGAATATCTACATCCGAAGCATTAACCATAGATTCTGTTGCGTATGCTAACCCTATTTGTCAGGGCAAGCCTGCAAGTATTGTGGTTTTTTATTCGGGAACAGAAACCTACCCTTTGTCAAATGTATTCCAGGTGGAGTTGTCGGATAGTAATTTCTCCTTTGCACAACCACAAATAATAGGCACATTAAATTCCGCTGCAAATACAGGAACCATCACGGTAAGCAATTTTGTGCTGCATGGTACTGATCGTGATTATGGTATCAGGGTAGTAAGCACATCCTTATCTCTTACATCTAATATTTGGCTGCTTAATTATGTATTCAAGAGAAAGTTAACCCTATCAGGCCAGGATCCCATATCAAGAGAAGAGAAGGAGTTGGGTTTTTGTGCAAACGATAGCTTGTATTTAAGGGTTTGGGGAGGTAATGAGTTTAAATATTTTAAATGGTACCAGGATGGCGTTTTGATGCCCGAAGATTTTGATTCGCATAACCTGGCAAGAATGATTAAGCAACCTGGTGTTTACAAAGTGGTGGATTCAGGGTACTGTTTCCAGGATAGTGTAACTGTAATAATACCCCCACCGGTACCTAAACCTATTGCTTTTATTACAGTAACCGGAAATGTGCAATGTTTGGGAGAAGAGGGAGAATTACATGCCAACACTGGTGCAGGTTTTACTTATAGCTGGCTCAGGGATACAAAAATGTTACCTGATACAACCATTACCATTGATCCTGAATTTTCAGGGGTATATAAACTAAGGGTAAAAGCAGGGCCCGGGTGTTATACAGAATCAGCCGATACCTTCATTCTGCGAAGCACAGGTACCGAAGTTGAGATGGTGCAACAAACAACAGGATTAGCACGAAAATCATTTATGCGAAGTGTTAGTGTTACTCCTTTTAGCTCATGGGGTATCATGGCCGAATGGGCTCAGCAAATTGCTCCAGTGTTTCAGGTGATGAAAAAAACAAACACTTCAGGATGGACAGGAATGAATGTACCTGGCGCAAGTGGAATGCTGCCCGGTCAGGTTTCATCTGTTGATTCACTCAGGGCATGGGTTTCTTTTTTTAATGCTTCCGGATATGGGGGTAAAGTTTTTGCCACATCAAATGGAGGAACCACCTGGATTCAGCAATGTAACACCTGTTTTACTTCTCCCAAAGGATTTGTAAACAACGTACATTTTTTTAATTCAACGGATGGTGTACTACTTGGAGATTATGTAAGCGGATGTTACGAAATTTATACAACAACCAATGGTGGCATAAACTGGACCCGCGTTCCATGTGGGAATATAAATGGTACCGACAGTGCAGATGGAACCGTTACCAACTATACGGCAATTGCCAACAGTATCTGGTTTCCAAATCAGAAAGGAAAAATATTCAGGTCCACCAATAAGGGTCAAACCTGGGTGCAACTTTCTTCTCCGTTGTTTGTTGTTTCCTCCCTTGCTTTCCGAGATCCGTTGAATGGTTTTCTGTTAGGGTACAATACCTTTCCGGATATGCAAACTTTCAGAACTTCTGATGGTGGAACTACCTGGACCAAGGTAGAGGGAAAAGGACAATTGATGAGTGGAGGTGTGGTTTATGCAAACAACGGTTTATTGTTTAGCTATGGAGCAGTTAATCAGGTTTTGAAGAAGGGAATATCCTATAGCAAGGATAATGGAGAAACATGGAATTTTATTACCTCCACCATAAACCAGCCGGTTTATAGCATGGCATTTTCAGGATTGGAAGGATATGCGGGAGGACTTAATGAGAATGCAACTGACGGAGGAGCACTACGTATTACACAAGATGCATTTTATATCAACACCAGCCAGAACACCACTATTTGTGAGCCGGATAGTATTCTTATATCCACTCCGTTTGTTTCCGGAAATACATACCAATGGATGCTCAACAGGAAGAATATCATTGGTAAAACCGGAACTTCCGTATATGCAAATAAGGAAGGGAGGGTACAATTAAAAAGGTATAAAGCTGCGGGTTGTCCCTCGGTTTCTAATGCCATTCAAATTAATTCAGCCAAGCCCAAACCCAATCTTGTTATAGGAGAAGCAACGGTAATACCATCCTCTTCTCATACTTACAAAATAACAAACCGTTCAGGTTCGCTTTACCATTGGGGGATAAAAAATGGAACCATGCAGTCGGCTAATGGAGCAGATTCATTAAAGGTATTATGGGCGAATAGTACTGGTCAGGCCAGCTTATGGATGATAGAAACAGGAAGTACAAACTGTGTTGGCGATACCAATTTTTTCCACGTTATAATTGATTCGTTAATAAATGATACGTTGCAGGTAAATAAGCAACAATTGTTATTTGCTCATACCGGAGGAACACAATCTGTTTCCGTAACTGCTAATATGAACTGGAAAGCCATTACCAACCAACCTTCATGGATATCTCTTAGCCCTGACTCTTCATCAGGAAATGCAAGTGTGCAGATAACGGTGCTTCCAAATGCAGGTTCAAATTCACGCATGGCAACAATTACATTCCAGGGCAATAACAGAACTCAGCTTATTTCAGTTAATCAGGATTCTGTTCCATTTATTGATTCCCTTTTTATGGAAAAAGACTCCATTATAGCCAACAAGTCCGGAGGTAACTACACATCAGCATTAATAAGTAACCGAAGCTGGAGTGTATCGGGCATTCCCTCGTGGATCAATGTAAACAAGTTATCAGGAACAGGAAACGATACACTCATTTTTGTTGTATCATCTAACGATTCAACGGTGGTTCGAACGGCTACGGTAAGAGTAACTGCGGGTGTTGCAGTGGAAAATATCATTATCATGCAGGACTTTAATACAGGAATATCAGAGCAACAATTATATCGCAACGCATTTGCTTTAAAGATCTACCCCAACCCGGCCAGCACTCAAATAAGCGTAAAAGGGTTACTGTCAAATCCTGCTTTATTAACAGACATTATCGGTAAATACCTGATGCATATTCCGTCAGATGGCACTTATGATATCAGCTCCCTAAAACCGGGGTTGTACTTTATTTCGACTAAGGATGGGGCTGTGAAATTTGTGAAGGAATAAATGAACGGTATCTTTCAGGGATCGTATTTATATCCATCCTTTTTTAATGACTGTGGCAATCAACTCAGCACTATTTGTTGTTTCTGTTTTATGAAGCAGATTTTTTCTGTGGGTATCAACAGCGTGCAGCCTAATCGGTATTTAAAATTTCACTTGTATAACTAATGTCGGCAACTTACATTCGTAATAATAATAATAATCTTATGAGACTTTTAACGGTTCTTTTCGTAGTTATCGGTTGCGGTAATTTAAATGCCCAAATTGACTCAGGCTCCTTTGCAACTAAGGTTGACTTTAGTACTGGCACCGGGACACAACAAAGCCAGGGAATAGCGGTAGCCGATTTTGATGGAGATGGTAAAACGGATATAGCTACGGCAAGTGTCCAGAATTCTGTTGTGGCTGTTTTTAAAAATCAGGCAACCTCAGGATTAATTAATAGTAGCTCCCTTTCATCACCCTCAACCTTTAGTGTAGGACAAGGTCCGGTTTTTGTGATTACCGGAGATGTTGATGGCGATGGTAAAATGGATTTAGTGACAGGAAATTATGGAGGGAGTAACATATCGATTCTAAGAAACACCAGCACATCAGGAACGATATCATTTGCAGCAGTAGTAAACTATCCTATTGCATCCAATTCAAGTGAAGTCGCATTTGCTGATTTTGATGCCGATGGTAAAAAGGATATTGTTAGTTGCAACTATATGACAAATTCTGTTTCAATTCACAGAAATTTAAGCACGTCAGGATCCATTTCATTGGCAACCCGTCAAGAGTTTTCTGCCTCAAATGGTACTCCTTCATTAGCGAGAGAGATATCAGTTGATGATATTGACGGGGATGGTAAAAAGGACATGGTGGTGCTATATTATAATGGATATTTAGGAATATTTAGAAATACCAGCACTTTGGGTAGTATTTCTTTTGCAAGTGCGGTGCATATGGCAGGAATAAACCTAAATGCAGGGATTGCTACCGGAGATATTGATATGGATGGGAAACCAGATATTGCTGTTTCTTCATACAACACTGGAGTGGAATTAGTATACAGAAATACTAGTACAGTTGGTGGAATTAGCTTCGAACCTTACATTAGCCTGACTATTGGTTCCGGCACATCTCCACATCTAAACAAAATTCTGGATCTTGATGCAGATAATAAACCTGAGATTATTGTAGGTAACAGAGGTACCAACACTATTTCTATTTTCAGAAACAATTCAACTACTGGAACAATTATTGATTCTTCCTTTTCGCCCATTATAAATTTCATTACCGGTACTACCCCCCTAGGGCTGGACTTTGCCGATATTGATGGGGATGGAAAGCGGGAGATGATATGTGCCAATAGTGGTGGAAATAGCATCTCTGTGTTCAAAAATCAAATTGTTTCTACTTCAACAGGAATATCAGAACAACAATTGTATGGCAATGTGGTTGCTTTAGAGATATATCCTAACCCGGCCAGCACCCAAATAATCGTGAAGGGGTTGCAGCTAAACACTGCGATTTTAACAGACCTTACAGGCAAATCCTTTAGGACCATTCCTTCAGATGGAACTTACGATATCAGTTCACTAAAACCAGGGGTGTATTTTATTTCTTCTAAAGATGGAGCTGTGAAATTTGTTAAGGAATAACAAAACTTCATATTTTCCATTTTGGGATTGCTAACACTTTTGTAAAATCATTCATTAATGTTTTATTTTACCAGAAAAGTATGCGTAGATACTATGATTGGGTTTTAATTTTAAGTGTTATTTTGATCTTCTCCTGTAATACAGGAAAGAAAGAAAATGAAAAGGCCATTGCAGATTTTGTTAACTATGTTGATTCGCTAAAACAAGTGGTTGATGCGTTTCATCAATCGGGCGATACCAATTATGTAAACAATATCATAGATCCTAATGGAGACCCTGAAGATCCATTTAATCATAGAATAGATACCATCATTACCTCACACAGCACCCATAATTATTTTTCCGGAAGAACATTTGCCGGAATTACCATTTCTGATGATCTGCTGCAGGAAGTTGAAGCAAGATACCGGCAAAAAAGAGAAAGTATAAATGAAGAGGAGGCCGGAACAAGTGGATTAAACAGAATAAAAGAGTCAGAAGCAATATTTAACAAACTGGTTACGGAGTATAAATAATAAAAAGAATAACCTCTCAGGCATAAAAAAAGCAACCGGTGATGGTTGCTTTTTTTATGTTATAACGATGCAGGTTATTTTGCTTTTGCACCTAATATTTCGGCCATTTTTGAACCAATTTCAGCAGGTGAATCTACCACATGCAGACCACATTCTGCCATAATTTTCATTTTGGCTGCCGCTGTATCATCCTTTCCTCCAATAATAGCACCGGCATGTCCCATTCTGCGACCCGGAGGGGCTGTCTGTCCTGCAATAAAGCCTACCACGGGTTTTTTATTGCCATTGGCTTTTATCCATCTGGCAGCATCTGCTTCGTAGCTTCCTCCAATTTCACCAATCATCACAATGGCATCCGTTTCAGTGTCGTTCATTAACATTTCTACAGCATCTTTGGTTGGTGTTCCAATAATTGGGTCGCCTCCAATACCAATTGCCGTAGAGATACCAAGACCTGCTTTTACAATCTGATCTGCTGCCTCATAAGTAAGCGTTCCCGATTTAGAAACAATTCCTATACGACCTTGTTTAAATACAAATCCGGGCATAATACCCACTTTTGCTTCACCCGGAGTAATTACACCAGGGCAATTAGGTCCTATCAGCACGCAGCCTTTACTTTTTACATACTCCTTTACCGGAATCATATCCTTTACCGGAATTCCCTCGGTAATACAAACAATTACTTTTATACCTGCATCAGCCGCTTCCATAATGGCATCTGCAGCAAATGCAGGAGGAACAAATATGATAGAAACGTCAGCACCGGATTGATCAACCGCATCTTTCACTGTATTAAAAACGGGTTTTTCCAGATGTGTTTGTCCACCTTTACCAGGAGTAACACCACCAACTACATTGGTTCCGTATTCAATCATTTGCTGAGCATGGAAGGATCCTTCGCTGCCCGTAAATCCCTGTACAATTACTTTCGAATTTTTGTTAACTAGAACTGACATTTTATATTTTAAGATTGCGTTTTTGAGTGGGCAAATATGCGTTTTTTTACTAAAAATACCTTGAGGTTTAATGTGTTGGTTATCAGGAGAATTTGTTTTTTCTGATCAAAAAGAAAACAATATAGATCATGATCACAAAGAAAAGCAATACCAATCCGGTTATTAGTATTTGCTGAGAGGCTTCTTTTTCCTTTTCTTCCATCACAAAACGTTTTAATTCATTTTGTTTTTGCTCCATAATACGTTTTGCCTCTTCTTTTGTTTTGTTATACTCAGCTTCAAGCCGGCTAAGTTTATCTCCAACATCTTTATTATAAATACTGTCTTTGTAGGCGTAGTAAAGTTTGTTGTATTTAAGTGCCTTCTCAAAATCCTTGCGCATTTCCTCAATGGAATACAATTGTTCACAGGCATTCATGATATCTGTTTTCATGCCATAAGTTGTGGCCATGGCAAGAGAAAGTTCGCCATATTTGGCCGCAGCATGCAACATATTCAGCTTTAGGTAACAATTGGCCAGATTGCCATAACTCACCACTATTGACCCCGGATCCGACAGTTCTTCGTCAATTTTCAGTGAACGGTGAAAGTGATCAAGTGCCAGTTTATATTCTTCGTTCTCATAATAAACAAGCCCGATATTGTTTAAACCTGCTGAAACGTCACGCAAGTCACCAATCTGTTTATTGATCTCCATTGATTTCTGATAATTCTCAATGGCCTGAGTTGTGTTTTTATTGAGGTGGTATACGTTTCCAATATTATTCAGACAGTCTGCCTGCCCATTTTCATCTTTTAGTTGTTCTGTAATATTGTAACATTTGTTAAAATACAACAGTGCTTTATCGTATTGTCGCTGGTCAACATATACAACCCCAATATTGTTGTAAGATTTTGCGATGCCCTTGAGGTCCTGAATCTGTTCGGAAATTCTAAGCGACTGAAAATAGTAGAACAGCGCTGTTGTGTAGTTTCCCTGCAGGTAATGAACTGCAGCAATATTATTGTAAGCTGATGAGTATCCCGGAAGGTGATTACATTTTACATAATTAATAAGCGCCCAACGGTATTGCTGCAACGCCATATCATAGTTCCCCTTGTTTTTAGAAGCAATTCCCTTATTAATATAGCCATTGCCTAAACCTTTATAATAATTGCGCTTTAACGATAAGGTAATTGCAATATCAGCAAAACTATCTGATTGAAATATTTCTGAGTTTCTATATTCCCAGCTAAGCTGGTTATATAAGTGAATGGTGGTAGTGTCTTTTGATTTTTTTAATACATTAAATAAACTGTCAATCACTGTTTTGTTTTGCGCATGCGTATTCAAAGAAAGTAACAACAGAAAGTAGATGGCCCGGATTTTCATTTTACCAAAAATAGGTTATGTATTGATTTCAGCAAATTGCTTTTGGTATAAATTATGATAAAATCCACCAAGTTGCAGCAATTCCTCATGCGTACCACGCTCCACAACCCGGCCTTTGTCCAGAACCAAAATGTCATCTGCATGTTTGATGGTGCTTAACCGGTGCGCAATGGCAATGCTGGTTCTACCCTTCATCATTTCTTCAATGGCATATTGTATTACCCGTTCTGTTTCATGGTCAACAGAGGAGGTTGCCTCATCAAGTATTAAAACAGCTGGGTCTGAAACCATAGCTCTTACAAATGAAATTAATTGCCTTTGCCCTACGGATAGAGTTGCCCCTCTCTCATATACATTCTGATGATACCCATCCGGCAAACGCATAATAAAATCATGTGCGCCAAGCAGCTTTGCCGTTTCAATTATTTTAGCATCACTGATTTCGGTGCGGTAAAGCCGGATATTATCGTAAACACTGCCACTAAAAAGAAATACATCCTGCAATACCACGGATATATGCTTTCGAACAGCATAAATATCAAGGCTGCAGAGATCCTGCTCATCCAGCAAAATACGACCCTGATCTGTTTCATAAAAACGGTTTATCAGGTTAATGATAGAAGACTTTCCTGCACCGGTAGCTCCTACAAGTGCTACGGCTTTTCCTTTGGGAACATGTATATTGATATCTTTCAGCACGTACTCTTTTTCCTTATATCCAAACCACACCTGTTCAAACCGGATATGCCCTTCTATTCTTTCAGGAATAAGGTGGCCGTTTGGTTGCAATTGTTCCTTATCATCAAGCAATACAAAAATCCGGTTGGCGGCCACCATACCCATTTGCATGGTATTAAACCGGTCGGCCAATTGCCGTATAGGCCGGAAAAACATGGTAATATACATGATAAAGGCAATCATGGTTCCAATGGAAATATCGTTACTAATTACTCCTCTGGAACCATACCATACAATGAGTGCTGTAGAAATTGCAGCAATCAGTTCTACCACCGGAAAAAAAACAGAGTAATACATTACACCCCTGATATTGGCATCGCGGTGTTGTCTGTTAATCTCCTCGAATTTCGTGTATTCCGTTTTTTCTCTGTTAAAGAGTTGAACAATTTGCATTCCCTGAATATGCTCCTGAACAAAAGTATTGAGCCTCGCCACCTGATTTCGCACATCCTCGAAAGAGTGGCGCACTTTTTCTTTAAAAATATAACTGCTGTATAATAGCAGTGGAAGTACCGAGAGGCTTACCAGCGCCAGTTGCCAATCCGTTCCGAACATCATGATGAGGATAAAAACAATCTGCAAAATATCCCCTGAAATATTGATCAGGCCTTCACTAAAAACATCAGCTATGGTTTCTATATCGGATACCGTTCGGGTTACCAGGGTACCAACAGGTGTTTTATCATAAAAAGATAGTTTTAATCCGGTGAGGTATTCATAAACCTTATACCTTAAATCTTTAATTACGTTTTGTCCAAGAAAATTGGTGAGAATGGTACTCCACACAAGTATACCACTTTGCATAATAAGCATGAGCAATAGCAGAACGCTCATCATCATTAACCCTTTACCATCATTTAAAGCAATATAATGGTCTACCGTAAATTGAATGAGATAAGGTCGCACAGGGCCAAGTACTGAGGTAATGAGGGTTAAAGTAATTGCTGTATAAACTTTGGTTTTATATGGTCTGGCAAGGGCATAAACCCTTTTGTATAAAGCCAGATCAAATGCTTTCCCCTTCTTAAACTGGCCTTGTTCTGTCATTTTTTTAAATCCAATGCTAATTCAGGATAATAAATATTGGTGAGGAACAACCCCCGGGCCGGAACGGATTGTCCTGCTTCAGAACGGTTGCTGCTGTTAAGGATGGCCTCAAATGATGGAATGGAGGTTTTTCCTCGACCTATATCGGTAAGGGTGCCAACTATGGCTCTTACCATATTTCTTAAGAAACGATTGGCCCGGATGGTAAAAATAAGCCTATCGTTTTCATTTGTCCACGCGGCAAACATTACATCACAGTTAAAGTGTTTAACTTCTGTCTGCACCTTACTGAAACATTCAAAATTTTGATGAGTAAGCAGCATAGCAGCAGCCGTATTCATGGCGGTTATATCCAGTTCCCCGTATTGATACCAGGCAAATTCTTTAAGAAAGGGATCAGGCTTTTGCACAATATGGTATTCATATTCTCTCCAGGCTGCATCAAAGCGGGCATTAAAATTTTCAGGAACTGACAACACTTCATAAACAGCAATATCATCCGGTAACACCTGGTTGAGTTTATATACAAGCCTTGAGGGATCTTCTATTGTTTTTGTAGAATCAAAATGGGCATAAAATTTTTTCGCATGTACACCTGTATCTGTTCTTCCGCAACCAAGTGTTTCAATATTTTCTCCAAACAAAAGGGAAAGTTTCAGGTCCAGTTCATCCTGCACGGTGTGCGCGTTGTGCTGTTTTTGCCAGCCGTGGTAATTACGTCCGTTGTATGCCAGTTGAATCAGGTATCGCATCTTACATTTTTTCGTACACCACAGCTACTCCCTGTCCCACACCAATGCACATGGTGGCAACTCCGTAGCGTACATTACGCTTATGCATCTCGTATATTAAAGTGGTACTTATGCGCGATCCGCTGCACCCCAGCGGGTGGCCAAGTGCTATGGCTCCTCCATTTACATTCACCTTTTCAGGATCTATTCCTAAATCGTGCATGCAGGCCAGGCTCTGTGAAGCAAAAGCCTCATTAAGTTCCATTAAGCCAATATCGTTTATAGATAAACCTGCACGTTGAAGCGCTTTTTTGGTGGCAGGAACCGGTCCTACGCCCATTATGGCAGGATCAACACCGGCAACACCTCTTGAAACAACCCTTGCCAGCGGTTTCAGGTTATATTTTTTAACAGCTTCTTCTGAAGCCAGGATAAGGGCTGAAGCACCATCGTTAACACCGCTTGAATTTCCGGCAGTTACGGTTCCGTCTTTTTTAAATGCTGGTTTCAGTTTGGCAAGGTCTTCCATAGTGGTTTTACGGGGATGCTCGTCTTTTATAACGGCAACAGGATCGCCCTTTTTCTGAGGAATCAACACGGGAACCAATTCATTGGCAAATTTTTCAGCGGCATGTGCGGTTTCATATTTTTGCTGAGATAACAAGGCAAACTGATCCTGTTGCTCCCTGCTTATTTTCCATCTTTCTGCTACATTTTCAGCGGTTTCACCCATCACATAAGGATGATAAAGCTCTGCCAGTTTTTTATTGGTAAACCTCCAGCCAATGGTGGTATCGTAAATTTCCGGTACCCGCCCAAAAGCCTGTTCCGATTTAGCCATTACAAAAGGTGCCCGCGACATACTTTCCACTCCTCCGGCAATATATATTTCTCCGTCACCACAGGCAATGGCACGGCTGCAATCCAATATAGACTGAAGCCCTGAGGCGCATAAACGGTTTACAGTATTGCCGCCTATGGTTACCGGTAATCCGGCAAGCAAAAGAGCCATTCTGGCCACATTCCGGTTGTCTTCTCCGGCCTGATTGGCTGCCCCGAATACCACATCTTCAATTTCGTTTACATCTATAGACGGATTGCGGGCTATGATGGCCTTTATCACCACCGCTGCCAGATCATCGGGCCTCACCATGGAAAGTGCTCCTGCATACCGTCCGATGGGCGTGCGCAGGGCGTCAACTACATAAACTGCTTTCATTTATCTGAAAATTAAAGAGGCAAATGTACAAATACAACCGGATTTATAATGTTTACCGAAATGCTTTAACTTGCGCAAAATTTAAACAACCATGATTCAGAGACTTCAAACCGTTTATTTTATTGCCATTATTATCATTTGTGGTGTTTCCTGTGGGGGAGAACTGGTGAGCAGCCACCAAATGATTCCGGGATTGGTAAAGGATTATACCCTTAACAGTATTTATTTCCGCACGTTTGAAAATGGCAACCTGGTTTCCAGCAATATTCAATACGGCCTTATTGTTCTGGTATCGTTAATTATAGGGTGGACCATCAATATTATTATGGGTTATAAAAACAGGGTTAAACAAATATTACATACCAAAATAAACTTCGTTTTTATCGGAATGTATATGGTGGCATTGTTTGCCACAGCTTTTGTAAAAATTCCTGATTTTAGTTTTAGCGCCATGAGCATGAAATCGGCTTTTGGAATTGCTTTACTGATTTTTATGATTTACCTGAATATGAGGGCCCTGATGTTGATCAGAAAAGATGAGGAATTGGTGAGAAGTGCAGACAGGTTGAGATAATTGAATTGATAAATAAAAAAACATGCTTGAAAATAAAGGAAGAACGGAGCTAAGCACGCTGGGGGAATTTGGGCTCATTGATTTGCTTACATCCAATATTAAGCTGCATCACAGCAGCACACTCAAAGGGGTGGGGGATGATGCTGCGGTAATAAAAAACGGAGATACCTGTACACTTGTTTCAACCGACCTGCTGCTGGAAGGTGTTCATTTCGACCTGTCTTATTTTCCTTTAAAACATTTAGGCTACAAAAGTATAGCCGTTAATCTTTCCGATATATATGCCATGAATGGAACCCCCAAACAGGTTACTGTTTCATTTGGCGTTTCCAGTAAATTTTCCCTCGAAGCTATTGAGGAAATTTATGCAGGAATGTTGCTGGCATGCGAAACGTATAAAATCGATCTGGTGGGTGGTGATACATCAGCATCTAAGCAGGGTCTGGTAATTAGTGTTACGGCAATAGGTGAGGCAAAGGAAGAAGATATCGTTTACCGCAGTGGTGCAAAACCTATGGATTTATTGTGTGTATCGGGCGATCTTGGTGCCGCTTATACTGGTTTTCAGTTATTGGAAAGGGAAAAAAGAGTTTACCTGAGCAACCCGGAAATACAACCCGACCTCGAGGGAAATGATTATATCATAGAGAAACAACTAAAGCCGGAACCCCGCAGGGATATCATAGAGCTGTTTAAACAGTACGACCTGAAGCCAACATCTATGATCGATATTTCAGATGGATTGTCGTCTGAAATTTTTCACCTGTGCTCAAAATCAAATATAGGAATGACCGTTTATGAGGATAAAATTCCAATTGATCCGATGACTTACAATGTAGCACGTGATATGGATCTTGATCCCACCTTGTGTGCATTAAGTGGTGGAGAGGATTATGAATTATTATTTACCATTGATCAGAAAGATTTTGATAAGGTAAAAAACCACCCCGAAATTAGTATTATCGGGCACTGTGCTGAAGCTTCTGAAGGGATTCACCTCATCAGTAAATCAGGAAACAAACACGCCCTGCAGGCCCAAGGCTGGAAAGCATTTTAACAAAACAGGCCACTATCCAAATTTGACAAATACGGAATTCAATTCCGTATTTGTCAAAAAAACACTAGAGGTAAATTTTGCATTGTTGATCTGAAACAATAGCTGGTAAAGGGTTCTACCATTTTTAACGTGCGGATATCAATTTTTAATCGTGTAGATTTCTTTCCAGTTTAATAAATCCACACCGGTGTGTCCGATGCTTTTACCGGTATATACCAGGTATGATTTTTTAGTTTGCGGATATATTTTTTTCCAGTAATTCAAAGCTTTTACAAAGTCAGAATGATAAGTGACCGATGATTTTATTTCTATGGGAATAACATGTTGAGATTGCTCAAGCAGCAAATCTATCTCGTTGCCTGTGCGATCACGCCAATAATACAGGTTACTCCTTTGTCCGTTATTATATCGTTGTTTCAGCAGTTCCAGAATCACCAGATTTTCAAACAGTGATCCCCTGAGTGGATGGCTTGCCACGTGCGATTCGGTTTCCATTTCGAGCAGAGAACAACACAATCCGGTATCATAAAAATATAATTTGGGCATTTGCGTGAGGCGTTTTCCCAGGTTATTATAAAAAGGCTGAAGCCTGAATGCAATAAAACTGGCCTCTAATATGCCCATCCAGCTCATCACCGTTTTTTGGTCTACACCACAATCATTGCTGATTGAAGCATAATTAATGGTTTGGCCCACACGTGTTGCACATATTTTCAGGAAACGCTGAAACAGCCCCAGGTTTGCGATATTTTTAATTTGCCTCACATCTCTTTCTACATAGGTAAGCAGATAATTAGGGTAATAATCAGCAGGATTTATTTTTCGGTCGTACAGGCGCGGATACCCACCATTTAAAATCAGTTTGTTTAAGCTGATACTCTTGAAGTTTCCGGTTGTGAGTTCTGCATAACTAAACGGAAGCAGGTGTATAAACGCAATGCGCCCGGCCAGTGTTTGTGAAATGGTTTCAAGTAAAAGCAGGTTTTGTGAACCGATGATAATAAATAATCCTGTTTTTTTTGGCTGATTGTCTATCACCCCCTGAAGATATGAAAGCAGCTGAGGTACGCGCTGAATTTCATCCAGTATAGCCCCCGATTTATACCTGTCTAAAAATGCACGTGGATCCTTTTGTGCCAGCAATACATTGTCCTGATTTTCGAAACTGATATAGGGTTTTTTAGGAAACAACTCCCTGGCAAGCGTAGTTTTTCCCGATTGGCGTGGGCCAAGCAATCCTATCGCAGGGAATTTTTTTGACAGTTGTTTAATTTTAGCCGAAGCAGCTCTTTGTATCACAAAACAAATTATAATATCATAAACATTTGATGATCAGTACTTTGATGTTTTGTGATTTTTATGTTTTGTAATCTGATGGTGCTCCAGCCATACTCATCATTGATGCGCAGTTTATTAACTTTTCATAAAGGGAATAACCTCATCCTGAAGTTACATATTGTTATCCGTTCTCAAATAATGAGCGTAATAATTGTTCTGCCTCAAACGTTTTACTGAGGCAATTCCAATTACTTTAATCGAATATTCAATTCGTTCAGTTGTTTCTCATCAATGGTACCCGGGGCGTCAATCATTACATCTCTTCCGCTGTTGTTTTTAGGGAATGCAATAAAATCCCGGATAGAGTCGGCTCCGCCAAATAATGAACACAACCTGTCGAACCCGAAGGCAATACCGGCATGCGGTGGTGCTCCAAATTCAAAAGCATTCATTAAAAATCCAAACTGGTGTTGTGCTTCTTCGTGGGTAAATCCTAATACTTCAAACATACGTGCCTGCAGTTCTTTGTTAAAAATCCGCACGCTTCCTCCTCCCACCTCCACTCCGTTTATCACCATGTCATAAGCGTTTGCACGCACCGTTCCCATATTTTCAAAATCACTTAGTAAATCAATATCTTCAGGTTTTGGTGAAGTAAACGGATGGTGCATGGCAAAATACCTGCCCTCGTCTTCATTAAATTCCAGCAGCGGAAAATCGATAACCCATAAACAACTGAAGGTGTTTTTATCTCTTAACCCAAGTCGGGTTCCCATTTCTAGCCGGAGTTCATTCAGTGCTTTGCGTGTTTTATCAGCCGGCCCTGCAAGCAACAGCATCAGGTCGCCCGGTTTGGCATTAAAAGCATCCTGCCATTGTTTTAAGGCAGCTTCATCATAAAATTTATCAACGGAAGATTTAATGCTTCCATCTGCATTTACCCTTGCGTACACAAGCCCGGTGGCACCTACCTGTGGACGTTTTACAAATTCGGTAAGTTCATCCAGTTGTTTACGTGTATATTCTGCACAACCAGGTGCGCAAATTCCAACTACCAATTCAGCCTGATCAAACACGGGAAAATTTTTGCCTTTTACCACATCGTTTAATTCAACAAACCGCATATCGAAACGGGTATCAGGCTTATCGCTGCCATAGTATTTCATGGCATCTGCATAAGTCATCCGGGGTAGTGACGCCATATCAATTCCCTTTACCTGTTTAAAAAGGTGTTTTACCAAACCTTCAAACATCTGTAGAACGTCTTCCTGCTCCACAAAACTCATTTCGCAATCTATTTGTGTAAACTCTGGTTGGCGGTCGGCCCGCAAATCTTCATCTCTGAAACATTTTACAATCTGATAGTAGCGGTCAAATCCACTTACCATAAGCAATTGTTTAAAGGTTTGCGGAGATTGAGGCAGGGCATAAAATTCCCCTGGATTCATGCGGCTTGGAACCACAAAATCCCTGGCACCTTCAGGTGTTGATTTAATCAGTACAGGTGTTTCCACTTCTATAAACTCCTGTGAATCGAGGTATGCGCGTGTTTGTTGTGCCACTTTATGACGCAACAGCAGATTGGCTCTTACACTTGATCTTCGCAAATCGAGGTAACGGTATTTCATGCGCAACTCATCACCCCCATCCGTATTTTCTTCAATAGTAAACGGTGGTGTTAAGGCTTCATTCAGCACCTCAAACGAGGTCACAATTATTTCTATTTCACCGGTGGCTATATGGTTGTTTTTGCTTTCCCTTTCTTTTACTGCTCCGGTTACTTTAAGCACAAACTCTCTCCCAAGCCTGCGTGCCCTCTCGCATAAACCGGCATCGGTATCCATATTAAATGCAAGCTGCGTAATTCCATACCGGTCCCGCAAATCAACAAAAGTCATTCCGCCCAAATCGCGACCCTTTTGCACCCAACCGCATAGGGTAACCGTTTTCCCTGCATCCGTAATTCTTAATTCCCCACAAGTGTGTGTTCTCAACATATTTTTATCAATTATTATTCCTGTTAACTGGCGGCTGGTTATTGGTCATGGTGCCCAATGCCCAATGCCCAGTGACCAGTGCCCAGTGACCAGTGCCCAGTGACCAGTGCCCAGTGACCAGTGACCAGTGACCAGTGACCAGTGACCAGTGACCAGTGACCAGTGACCAGTGACCAATGACCAATTAAGTTGGCGAAAATAGTAAAAAGGGCTGGTTAACGCAGGAAGAAACTAAATCTTTAAATCGCTGATTATCTTGTTAAAGTCGTCTTTTCGTTCACGGGAAATGTGCACAATAGCTCCGTTTTCCATGATGAGGTGCCCCCCATCCTGCTTAATATATTGTTTAATAAAACTAAGGTTTACTATAAAAGACCTGTGTGTTCGGAAGAAGTGATTATCCTGGGTAAGGATGTTTTCAAATTCCTTAATTTTTTTGCTGATCAGCAGTTTGCTTCCATCTGTAAGGAAAATATGTGTGTATGAGCCGTCAGCTTCCAGATATATAATTTGGTTTACAGGTACAAAAATTAATCCCTGAGAAGTAGAGAGCGCAATTTTTTTGATATGGTGATCTTCCAGGTTTTCTTTTAGTGTATGAATTTTTTCACGGTTTTGTGTGGTTCCTTTCAATCTGGAAACTTTTTCAATGGCACTATGCAATTGATCTATTTGTATAGGTTTTAGAAGGTAATCTACAGCAGAAACCTGAAAAGCTTGTAAAGCATATTCGCTGTATGCTGTTGTAAAAATAACTGCAAAATTAATTTCATCAAAAAAATCCAGTAGCTGAAAACCCGTATATCCGGGCATTTCAATGTCCAGAAAAACGATATCCGGTTTGTGCTTATTAATTGCTTTGATGCCGCTCAGCACATCATCGGCAGATTCCAGCACCTTCACTTCAGGGCAATGGTCCGTTATCAGGGTTTCCATGATACGCCTGGCTTTGGCCTCATCATCAATAATTATTGCAGTAAACGTTTTTCTCATAGAATCTTCACTGCAAAATACCTGTTCTTCTGCTATACTCAATGGTTATTATTTAAACAGGTGCAAGGTTTTAATTAATTACCGGAATAAGTGTACCGGTTTCACAAACTGCTTGTTTCAGTTCATGAAATGTGTTGTGCTTGTAAAGTGGCAGAAAAACAGGCCACCTCATACCGTTCATGAATCCGCCTGATCAGTTAATGAAGTAACAGCACGCAGATAACGTGTTGGATTAGAATTTCGAATAATGAAAAACAAAAAAGTTATGAAAGCAATTCGATTATTAATGCTGGTTATTTATGTTTTTACGGGAACATCTTTAACATTACAGGCACAAAATACGGTGCAGCTAAAGCAGGTATGGGCAAAACACCTAAGGGGTGCCGGTGGTGATGAGTACGTTAATGGCTTATCAGTTCATCCTGATGGAAGCGTTTTATTGGCAGGACGATTCACCGGAACGGGAATGGATATAGACTACCCGGCTGTGAATACACTAAACTCGGTAAGCGCTAATGATGGTTTTCTTATTCAATATAATGCTTCGGGTACGGTTGTGTATAAAAACAGTTATAACTACAATCAGAATGATGGATTTAATACAACCGTATTCGGATTAAACAAACGAAGATATGCGTTAGGTGCTGCCAATTCTGGTAGTAACAATTTCTCCTATGCCAACTTATTGATTTCTTCCGCTGATTCATCAACCTCAACACTTTCTACCGGCTTATCGGATAACGCATCACTTGTTAATGCCTTTTCCGGCTCTGCTGCAGATGGGGCAGGATTTATTTATGGTGGCGGGCATTTTGGAGGTACGGTCAACACCAACCTGGGAAGAGGGGCAGCTGTCAGTCTTACTTCGGCAGGGGCTCAGGATGCCATGCTGGTAAAACATGCTTCAGACCGGTCGGTGAGGTGGGCATTAAAATTAGGAGGAACGGGTAATGATTATATTCACAGTGTTGCTGTTGCAGGAGATATTATTTATGCTGTTGGACGATTTGAAGGCACAGTGGATTTTAATCCCGGAGCAGGGGTTTTTAATCTTACTGCAACAACTGGTATTTCTAATGGATTCCTGATAAAACTTGATACCGCAGGTACTTTTCTGAATGCCTGGGTTTTTACTTCTTCCGGTGCTTCCGTGCTGCAGGATGTAAAAGTTGATGCTGCAGGAAGTATTTTTTTAGCTTCATATTTTAGCGGAACCGCTGATGCAGATTTGGGTGCAGGTGTAACAAGTCTTGTTTCATCCGGTGGAAATGATGCTGCATTGATTAAACTAAACCCTGCAGGTGATCTGGTTTGGGTGAGAAAGTTTGGCGGAGCTCAGGATGATTTGGCTACCCGTGTTGCATTTGATGTTCGCTCAAACGTTTACCTGACCGGATATTTCCTGTCGGCAAGTATTGATGTGGGTTTTCCCTCTTCCAATATTCTTTCCAATGCAGGAGCCACAACAACGTCTGATGGTTTTATTACAGGATACGACTCAAGCGGAATTCACTTATGCGGATATAGAATTGGAGGTACTGGAAGCGAACTATTCAGTCAGATTGCCTTTGATGCAAATAATTACCTCTATGTTGCAGGGCATTTTAGTTCCCCCTCTTTTCAAACAGAAACTTATCCTTCATACAATAAAGTGTTCTCGCTGGGTTCCGGATTCGATGCGTTTATTATAAAGTTTAATACAACCTGCCCTATGTTTCTGTTGCAACCGTCTCTTTCGGGAGGATGTATTGGCAAAAACAGCATATTATATGCATCTGTTTTAGGCAATAATTCTGGTTTCATCTGGAAACGAAATGGTGTCAGTTTAACCAATGGGGCTAAATATAGCGGTGTTGCCAATGATTCACTTATTATTAGTAATCTGGCAGCAACAGATACCGGAAACTATACGCTGGAGGCTTCTGCGCCCGGATGCCAAACGGCTGTGTCGGGAGCTGTATTTATACCTGTTGGAAGCAATGATATGACAACAGGACTTACCCATTTTTACAGAGGCAATGGAAGCAATGCAGATGCCGTATCCGGGGCAACTGCCAGTACCTATGTATTAGGTGGTTTTGCAGCTAACAGATTTAACCGTTCAGGTAGTGCGATGAATCTTGTAAATAATTTTGAAAATATTCAGCTAAGTGCCGTTATCTCCAACAGTATTACTTCTTATGCTTTATGGTATTATCCGCAGGCATATACCACATTCGATCGTGCTATTGTTACAGGTGGCAGCGGAGCAGATTTTCATATGGGATTAAATGCTTCGGGAGAGCTGGGATATAAACAAGCAGGAGTTTTTTTCGGAACGGGAATTTACCTGAATAACAATACCTGGTATCACCTGGTGTTGGTAAAAGACGGAACCAATGCAAAATATTACCTCAATGGGCGTATTGTGTTTGAAACCAATGCTGCTTCATCTAATAACTCTTTGCAAACACAGCGTTTGTTAGGCAACGGAAGTGGTGCGTTTGCGTATGGGCGTGTAGATGATCTTAGGGTATATGAAGGGCGTGCATTGAGCATGGCAGATATTCAGAAGATTCTGCTCCTTCCGGAAATGTTGCAGCAACCGGTAACTTATTATTCATGTCCTGGTGCAAATAATTGGTTTAAGGGAATAGCTGAAGGAAACAACCTTTCCTACCAATGGTACAAAAATGGAGTAGCATTATCAAACAATACAGTTTATAGCGGGGCACAAACAGATTCTCTTTATGTAACCAGTCCTTCGGTAAATGAAGAAGGCTATTATTACCTGAGGATTTCGAATGCCGGGGAACTGGATTGTATATCCATTTCTTCAGATTCAAATTATTTTGCAGTTGGTATTCCGGATATTCAAACCGGCCTGTTGCATACCTACCCGTTTAATGGCAACGCAAATGATCAGACGGGTGTCAACCATTTTACCGGCACTGGTATTTACACCTCAGGCAGCAGATTTAACGGAGCTTCAGGAAACAGCCTGAATATTGCTTCTATGGCAAGTCCTTTAACCATCACTAACCCTATCATGAGGGATACCATCTCTGTTTCCATATGGTTTTATAATAATAACCTCAATACGGCTAAATCTTTGCTTGGTCCATCATCCGGTAGCAGCAGACACCTGCGTGTAGCAGCAGACAACACCATAGGTTTTATGAATGGTTCCGGCTCATTTATTCCATCAGTTGCCAGATTAAGTGCAGTTGGGTGGAATCATTTTGTAATTACCAAAGCTGGTACTAATCAAAAAATTTATGTAAACGGTCAGTTGGTTTTAAACAGTGATTTATCTTTTTCAAATAACAATGCGGTAAATGCCCTTTCGAGAATTGGATTTTCCCCAACAAATACAGAAAAGGCAGAAGGCGCCTTTGATGACGCAAGGGTTTTTAACAGAATATTATCTCCTGCAGATGTAAATGGTTTATATAGGGTATTTTCTTTTACCAGACACCCATCCAATGCCGTTGCTTGTAATGGTTTTGGCAATATATTATTCACAGCGGGCCTGGAGAATACCAATACAAACCAATATACCCTTCAATGGAAACGCAACGGAGTACCATTGATTGAAGGCAGCAAATATAATGGTGTAAACAACGATTCTCTCATGGTTATAAATACCGTTTTTGCAGATACAGGAACGTATACATTGGATGTAATTTCAGCAACGGCAAGCTGCATCAAGTGGGAATCCAATGGAGGGCTGATTATTATGAATACTGCTACACTTATGGCCGATAGCTTAAGGTTACACCTGAAATTGAATGCAAACAGCACAGATTTTAGCGGCAGAAATGTATCCGTATCATCAAATGGAGTTACCTATGGTACAGGGTTATTTAATTCAGCCACTTCGGCAGCTGATTTTAACGGATCATCTTCTTATCTCAATACCACAAATATTATCCCTGCCGGATCAACTGCTTATTCTTTTTCTGTATGGTTTAAAACATCATCCTTCGGAGGTATTCTTGGAAACAGCAGTGGGCTTCCTTCAGCAAACCCGGCAAGTTCACATCCGCTTATGTATGTGGGTACCGATAATAAGCTAAAGGCAAAAGTGTATAATGGAAACACCACTACCATTTCATCAAATTCCTTTGTAAACGATAATCAATGGCACCATGCCGTTCTGGTAGTGAGTGGCAATACACAAACACTTTACTTAGATGGAGTGGCAATGGGTTCATTAACGGGAACAATCACAGCACTTGCAACAAACTATCTTGTTGGTGCTGCTTATACTTCCGGTTATGCAGCCGGCTTATCGTCCTGGTATTATTTTCAGGGAAGTATAGATGAGGTAAGAATATACAATAAAGCGATGATAACAGAAGAGGTAGGTCGCCTGTATCAGTCACACGGTTTTACCACCAGCGGAAACAGAACCATCAGCTCCTGCCCTGGCGTTTCTCTAAACATGCCATCGTTTGCCACGGGGTCTAACTTATCTTATCGCTGGAAAAAGAACGGTATAGTGATAAGTAACAGTGCAAATCTTGCAGGCACAGATAGTACTGCTTTGGTATTTAATAATTACACTGCTTCAGATACCGGCAAGTATCTGGTGGAGGTTTCGAGAAACTGTTTAACGCTTGTATCAGACACCATTTCATTACAGCTGGTAAATCCTGTGAACATCATTACCCAACCTTCCAATACATCAACCTGTTTAAACGGATCTGCTAATTTTGGTGTTTCGGCAACAGGTACTTCTCTCCAGTTTCAATGGAAAAAGGCAGGAGCAATTCTAAACAATGCCGGTAATATTCAAGGTGCAACATCATCATCCCTTTCCATTTCTAATGTTACCAATGCCGATACCGGAGTTTATTATTGCGTAATAAACAATGTTTGTAAAACGGATTCTACCATTTCAGTGAGGCTTAACATCAATTCGGGATTACAAATTTTACAAGCACCGGTGGCTACTATCGCTTGTCAGAATCAAAGCAGTTATTTGTTTGTGAGAACTACTGATCCTGCAGCTAATTATACGTGGCGCAAAAACGGACTTACTGTATCAAACAGCAATAATGATACCTTATATTTTAACAATACACAGTTTGCAGATAGTGGTTTATACCGGGTGGTGGTAAATAGTGTTTGCGGTATCGACTCCACAGCTAATGTATTCTTAACTGTTAACCGTTCCACAACCATTATCACACATCCGGTAGCTTTAACCACCCTGTGTTCCGGCACTTCTCTTAGTTTGAGTGTTAGTGCAGGTGGAACAAACCTTACCTACCAATGGAAAAAAAATGGGATTGATTTAAATAATCAAACAGGAAGTGTTTTAAGTTTAAATAATCCGTCAGTAAATGATTCAGGTAATTATACTTGCGTGGTTACAGGCTCATGCGGGACCCTCACCTCTAATTTGGCGAGGGTGAATGTAAATCAATCGAACATCATCATCACTCAACCTGTGGCAGTTCAGAATGTTTGTGTTGGAACGAATATGATATTATTTGTTGGTGCCACCGGTACAAATATCTCGTATCTCTGGAAACGAAATGGATCATCGATTGGTAGCAGTAACAACGATACGTTAGTGAGAAATAATGTTACCATTGCAGCCGACACCGGCATATATACAGTGGAAGTTTCTGGTTCATCATGCCCTGCAGTTACTTCATCTCAGGCCAGAATCAATGTGTTTTCCGGTACTTCCATCACCGGTCAGCCGGTTAATAAAACGGCCTGTCTGGGCTCACCGGTAAATCTTTCTGTTACTGCTTCAGGTGCCGGGTTAACATATCAGTGGCGTAAGAATGGAACCGATATTTCGGGAGAAACAAATCCGGTATTTTCCATTAGTACTTTTTCTATTAGCGACACTGGGAATTATACATGCTATGTTACAGGTACATGTGGCAATATCCTGTCTCAGGTGGCTGCAATAAGTAAAGCCGTTCCGGTTGCTATAAGCAATCAACCGGTTTCTTCTGTAACTATTTGTTCGGGTAATAATTCCTATATTAATCTGGTGGTAGTTGCCACGGGTTCTGTTCAAGGATACAGGTGGTATAAAAACGGTACACCAGTAAACAACAGCGCTGATGTGAGTGGTGCAACATCTGCCAACCTTCAGTTTGTTAATTATGCTTTAGGTGCAGGAACATACACATGCAAAGTATTTGGAGCATGCGATACAATAATATCTGACCCAACTGTTTTCTCCTATTATCAGATGCCTTCCATTACCCACCAACCAGTTTCGCAAACAATATGTTCCGGAAGCGATGTAAATTATTTAGTAAAGGCAACCAATGCATCTACGTATCAGTGGTATCAGAGTGGAGTTCCATTAAGCAATATTTCAGGTAAAATAGAAGGAGCCACATCCGATTCGCTTACCGGAAGAGCTATTACTCCTTCAGATATAGGTGGAAACAGTGTGAACATCTATGTAGTGGTGGGCAATGGTTGCGCAGGACAAAACGTAACATCCAACACGGTGAATCTTTCTGTGCTGAATGGATTAACCATTTCAAGTCAATCTCCATCGTCAATTAACGGATGCAGAACATCGGATGTATTGTTATTTGTAAACACTAATTTATCTGCAGCCACCTACCAGTGGTATAAAAATACCACACCTTTAACCGGACAAACAAATGATTCGTTGTTACTTAACAATATAGCCTTTACCGATTCGGGGAGTTATACATGCCAGATCTCCAGCAGTTGCGGAAATTTAACATCAGTTGCTTCAGTATTAAATGTAAATGAAATTCCTGTACCTGTTATTTCAAGAACAAACAATACACTAACAGTATCAGTATTCAACTCTTACCAGTGGTTATTAAACGGTTCAGAAATAAGCGGTGCTACCCAACAAAGTTACAACCCTGTTGCTCCTGGAGCATATGCTGTAAGGGTTAGCAATACAAATGGATGTACTGGTGTTTCGGCAGATTTTCAATTTTTCTTTACCGGTATGGGTAACAACCTAAAAGGGAAAACCGAAGTATTGATTTATCCAAATCCGGCTGGCACTTTATTGAACATAGAGGCAGATGGAAAATGGGAAGTAGAAATAACCAATATTGCCGGTACAAAAGTGAAGCAGATATTAATGGAGAATAAAATGACTGCCGATATTGGTGAGTTAACCTCAGGGGTTTACTTTCTTAAGCTCACCAATGCACAGGGAGAATATAAAATTTTCCGTGTGGTGAGGCAGTAAAGGCAAAATACCCTGCACCCTTATCAAGTGTGCAGGGTATTGCCTAATTCATGAAGTTGTCTGGAGTAATCGTACTGAAGATCTTCATGCAAGGGTTTTAATGTTTGATATGTTTTCTTTATCTGGGCATCATAAATATTGTGCAAAGCAGTACTCGATTTCAAATGACTTTCCATTTCTTTTAAAAGAGTACAAAAATGGATCAGTAACTCAACAGCGGTAATCGGTTGCCCCGAGTACTTAATGTACCTGTTAAGTGAACGCAAAATTTTTCTCACCCCCTTTTTTATAAAATAGATATTAGTGGTATTCAACTCTGCAAATTGGTCTGAAATCTCTTTTTTAATACGGTTGATATATGCTGATTCGTCATTGCTTTCGAAAAGCAGGTAGTGCAGAAGTTCCTTATTGTCTTTTTTGAACCTGGCAAGACGCAGAATAATTCCTGTAAGCTCAGGAGAGCCAAGTTCACCAAGTTCCTTTTTTATCTGATGTAAAGGTTGTGATAACATATTTATTAATTAAACGGAACAGTGATGACAACCCTCGTTCCAATGGGGTTTCCATCCGGGTGATACAAATCATCAAAGCGCACGCCAATTTGGGCATTTCTTTCCGCATTTAGTAATTCCAGCCTCTTTTGGGTGGCACCGGTAGCAAATGATGCATATTTTTTATGCCGTATTTTATTTAGTTCTAATGATTGTTTCCTGCCAATTCCATTATCATATACTTCACATATCAGGGTGTTTTCATCACCGGAGTTGAAACTAATGGAAAGTTTTTTATCTGTTCGCCTGTGAAGTAGTCCATGTTTTATTGCATTCTCCACATAAGGCTGGATAATCATCGGAGGAATCATAATTTCATCCATTTGCAATTCCGGAGAAACGGTAAGCTGATAGCTGAAATTTTCTTCAAAGCGCATGCTTTCGAGTTCAAGATATAACTTCATTGCTTTAATTTCTTCTTCCAGTGAAATGCTGCGTTTATTGCTCATATCCAGGTAAAGCCTCATGAGATCACTAAATTTTCCAAGATAGCTGTTCGCAAGTTTTTTCTCATTCGTAAGGATGTATTCCTGAATTGAATTAAGGGCATTAAAAATGAAATGAGGATTCATCTGCACTTTTAGGGCAGAAAGTTGAGACGCCCTTAACTCAAGCTCAAGTTTGGTTTTTTCATACTCTAATTTACTCCTTCTTCGCATGATATTAATGCGTAAAAGAAAAACAGCACTTACAACTATTATAAGTAACAATGCAAGCAGAAGAATAAACCACCAGCTTAGCCAGTATGGTGCATCTATATAAAATTCATTGGTAGATGCAATTTCACTTTCATAACCATCTTCATTAATTGATTTTATTTCAAACCGGTATTTTCCAGGTGGTAATGCATTAAACTTAACACTGCGTTCATTACCTGATATCATTTTCCATGCTGTATCAAGACCTGTAAGTCTGTACGCAAAGGTCATAGCCCCACGGCTTCTAAGCGCTATGCCGGTAAATTGAATATCAAGATTATTGTTTGCATAATCGAAAGAACCTGTTTCATTTAAATGAATAAGCTTGTTATTCATTCTGATTTCTTCAATATGCACAAGTGGTTTAATATTGTTCCGGCTTAGTGCGCCCTCATTAAACCACTGCAAACCTTTGGAGGTGGCCAGATAAATGATTTTGTCCTTAATATGAATATCAAGCACATCATTGGTAACTAAACCATTTTCCCTTACAAAATCATTTAATGATTTATTCAACAAGGTGTATACCTGAATTCCCTTGTCTGTGGCAAACCACACTTTACCATCTTTCACAGCAATACACCTGGTGTAGTCGGATTTGAGTCCGCTTGTGGTTGTGAGGTGTGTAATTAAATGTTGGTTTTTAATTCCTATTACGCCTTGTTGCATGGTGGTAACCCAAACGGTACCATCTTCCTGAAGGCTAAAATCAGTTACATAAACATGCTGATTTTTCTCGTCTTTAAAAACAAATTCTTTTCCGTTTTTGTAATAGTACAAGCCGTCAATATAAGCAACCCATAAAGTTGTATCGGAGGGGTTCACCAGACACGCAACGGATCGTTGTTTTCGGAGAGTAGCCACCATAAACGTGGCTTTTTTACCCATCGGATTTGATGATTGTGGTTCAAAAGTAAAATGTTTGCAAAATGGAGAAACATTGGCTTCCGGTGAATGCAACACGAAAAATGCAGTATAGGAAGTTGCAATAAGGTAGTTTCCATAGGCATCAAATGAAAAATCTTTAACAGAAGAAAAGTTCAAAAACTGCTTTTCTATTTGCCCTTTTTCCAGATTGTATATGTAGGTATGATTGGAATGTGCATATAACATATTACTCTTCTTGTTTATGCTAAGCGCATCAAAATCCTTTTTATCCTTTTCAATGGAAATGCTCTTTACTGCCTTTTGAAGTTTTGGGTCGAACACCACAAGGTTTCCCAGTGCAGAACCAAGGTATAACAGCCCTTCTTTATCTTCGGCAATACGTGCAATCCGGTCCGACTGAAGCAAAGAATTTTCTTTATTCATCAGCCATACATTTTTAGACGGAATTACAAATACACCATTCTTTAATGTGGTAACCCAGTAATTATTTTCACGGTCTTTTGCAACCCATGAAATGGCATTTCCTTTTAAAATATGCCCCAAAAGCTTTGATTTGGATTCATTTGCTTCAAAATGATACACGCCATCATAAGTAAGAAACCATCGGTCGTTAGCAGAAAATGAAATAAAATCGGTAAACCTTGCTTTGTTATGTTTCAGAACATCTGTATTGATGGGTAGAAATTTTTTCTCATCTGCTATTTTGCTAATAGAAACAGGTGTATGATTTGACACAATCAGATAAAATTCATCCTCACTTCTGGAGTATTCAATCAGGGCATCAACAGAATAAGAAAACACTTGTTTGTTTTTATTGATAAATTTGAGGCGATCCGCACTGATAAGCAGATTGCCCTTTTTATCCGCATTAATATTTGTAATAAATTGATAGGTGTGTGCATCATTTGCAATGAGTTTGTTTGTAGAGAAATCGTAATGATATAGTGGATTTCCGGATGATATGATCCATAACTTGCCGTCACTATCAAAGGCGTATCTTGGAAATCCTGATTTATATACTTTTTCAAATGGTTCAAACAGTTTCATGCTGTCGTTTTCGAAATAAAATATCTGACCGGCAAAATTGATGCACCACAAACGGTTCTGTTTATCCTCTAAAAAATACGAAAAGGATTTTCCCCTCTGTTTTGGGTGATAAAAAGTTTTAAATTGGTGGCCGTCATATCTGCATACCCCGTTATCAGTGCCAAACCACATAAAACCACGATAATCCTGAAATACATTGTATACCTCCATGCTTGGCAATCCGTCTTCATCCGTGAGATGCCACATATAGGGCTGTTGGGCCTTAACAGAACAGGTGCAGATGAATAAAATCAGAAAGCAGAAGTATTTCATTACATGGGCTAAAATAAGTAAGTTGCGAACATTATTATCTATGGCAGAATTTTTCTCAGATGAATATTTTATGCAACTGGCACTTAAAGAAGCTCAGAAAGCTTTTGATGAGGGAGAAGTCCCTGTTGGCGCTATTGTGGTTGCTGGTAATAGAATAATTGGCAAGGGATATAACCTTACTGAAAGGTTACATGATGTTACGGCACATGCAGAGATGCAGGCCATTACAGCAGCCTCCAATTTTATTGGAGCCAAATATCTGAACGATTGTGTGTTGTACGTAACCCTTGAGCCATGCGTAATGTGTGCCGGAGCCTTGTTCTGGAGCCAGATCGGGAAAGTGGTTTATGGTGCTTCTGATGAGAAAAGGGGGTATACCCAAACCGGAAAATTATTGCACCCGCAAACGGAAATCGTTAATGGGATACTGGCTGATGAAAGTGCCGCCCTGATGAAGGATTTTTTTAAGAAGTTAAGGGAAACTTAATCTGCCTTATTGTGTTTAATTTGTGGCGAAGGTTATATCTTCGCCTCACTCAAAAACGAGAAGTTTAATTATTCATTCATCAACTAAACACTAAAATTTATGTCTTTCGAATTACCAAAATTACCATATGAGTACACAGCACTCGAGCCCCATATTGATGCACGTACCATGGAAATTCACCACAGCAAACATCACCAGGCTTATGTAACCAATTTAAACAATGCCATTGCAGGTACCGATGCGGAGAAGTTAAGCATAGAAGAAATTTGCAAAAACATCAGTAAGTATCCTATGCCTGTTCGTAATAACGGAGGTGGACATTTCAATCATTCCTTGTTCTGGACTGTTATGGGGCCAAACAAGGGTGGAAACCCATCCGGGAAACTTGCAGATGCCATTACAGCAGATTTGGGAGGAATGGAAAAGTTTAAAGAAGAATTTAATAAGGCAGCTACCACACGTTTTGGTTCAGGTTGGGCCTGGCTTATTGTAAAGGATGGAAAACTGGTTGTTTGCTCTACACCAAACCAGGATAATCCATTGATGGATATTGCTGAGGTAAAAGGAACTCCTGTTCTTGGACTCGATGTATGGGAACACGCCTATTACCTGCATTATCAAAACCGCAGACCTGATTATTGTGCCGCTTTTTGGAATGTAATTAACTGGGATGAGGTAAGCGCCAGATTTGAAGCTGCATTAAGCAAATAGTATGGATAAGGTTTTAAACCTGAGAGAGGCCAAACGCATCATCCTTGATGATCTGTTTACGCTGAATTACACCAAGCCGGAGGTTTTGGAAAGTATAGACGACAGAAGGGTAAGGCGGGGGAACCTTGATAAGGCGGTTACCTTAGGTAAAAATCCCAAAAATACCACCAGGTTGGTGCTGGCCACTGAAAGTGGATTTGTTCAGGTATTTGGGGTAGTTCACTTTGTTAATGAAAAGGGAATAACCCTGGAAAAAGACCATTTTATACCCATGCACGTTATTTACAGTGTGGATATGTTCTGATTTACAGGATATTGTGATAAAAAAAGAGGATTAAATCCTCTTTTTTTATTCTGTTTATATAAATAATATGCCATTTATTTGTTTAAAAGCTAATTTATACTACATTTGATACATAAAACACAATTAGCCATGAATGCAGTTATTACTCCCACCATTAAAGAAGTTTCTAAAGAGGAACTACCTACTTTAAACTTTGTAGATACAGAGGTATTGTATAATGCAGATGAACGTAAGATTCGTTCAGGTGAATTATATAAAGCCATGATTCTTGGCAATATCAATAAGCTGAAAAGCAGAATCACATTCGTAACCAAACAAGGTATTAAAAAAGTAGAAACCACAGTTTGGTCAGCGGATGATGAAGAGGTATTGCTAAAATATGGAACCTTCATTCCTACCCACGCCATTCTTAAAGTAGATATTCTTTAAGGAGCCAAAGGGGCTGGCCGCTTCAGATTAGCGGTTAAACATATTAAATATATCTTCCAGATTAAGCGTTACCACGCATGTTTTTCCATCCGGAGAAAAATGAGGTTGTGTGCACCCAAATAGCTCATCTACCAGTGTGCGGATTTCTTCCGTTGTAAGTTTTGTGCCATGAGAAATGGCCGCTTTTTTTGCCAATGAACGGGCAAGCCTCTCCTGTTTATTAAATGAAGCATAAGCCTGTTGTTTATAGTTTTCCAGCATTTCTGCCAGTAATACCATTTCATGGTAGTGGCTTAATTCAGCAGGTACCCCATTTACGGCAAATGTATTCCCACCCAAATCACTGATATCAAAACCCAATGCGCGTATATCGTCCATCATTTCTTTCAGCAATTGTGCATCGGCCGGAGAAATACTAACGCTTTTTGGAAATAATTTTTGCTGGCTGGCAATGGGGTGGTTGGCCAGTGCATGAAGGTATTTTTCATACAATACCCGCTCATGCGCAGCCTGCTGATCAATGAGCATGACCCCGGATTTAATCTGAGAAACTATGAGGCTGTTGTGCAACTGAAATATATTCTGCGTTTGATTACCCGTTTCAATATTGAGTTGAACAGGCTCATCTTTTTGAAACGCCTTATTGCTACCAACAGTATCATTTTTCTGCATCACAGAAAATAATTCCTGCCAATCCTGCTTGGTATTTTGCTGCTTGATGAAAGGGTCTCTTGATGGTGGTGTATAATTGCTTTTATTGGATGGCGGGTTGTAAGGGTAATCCGTTGTGGGGTTCTTGGTACCCTGAGTAAGGTTCAGAAATGTATCATCACTGGCTGGTTCAAATGTGGGTACATGGTAATGCTGGCCCAATGCTTTTTTAACAACAGCCCTTATAATCTGATAAACGGCACGCTCATCTTCAAACTTTATTTCTGTTTTTGTTGGATGCACATTCACATCAATATGAGCCGGATTAATATCAATATAGATGACATAAAACGGAAACTGCTCTTTGCTGATTAGGTTCTCGTAACAGTTTGTTACCGCATGGTTTAAATAGGCATCTTTAATAAAGCGTCCGTTTACAAAAAAGAATTGCTCACCCCTGGTTTTTTTTGCAATATCGGGTTTGCCTACAAAACCGCTCACATTCACAATGGTTGTTTGTTCATCGGCCGGCAGCAGGTGTTCAAAGGTTTTATGCCCAAACATGTCTTCAATACGCTGTTCCGGTGATCCGCTTTTTAGTGTATATACTTCTTCATCATTATTGTACATGCTCAGCGCAATTTGCGGATTGGCTAAAGCTACTCTGGTAAACTCATCAATAATATGACGGGTTTCCACGTGGTTGGATTTCAGAAAATTTCTTCTTGCAGGAATATTGAAGAATAAGTTTTTTATGGTAAGGGTTGTGCCGGTATTTATGGCAACGGGTTCCTGCTTTTTTACCTCAGTGGCTTCAATAAGGATAAGGGTGCCAATATCATCTTCTGCTCGTCTTGTTTTTAATTCTACCTGTGCAACGGAAGCAATAGAGGCCAGAGCTTCTCCTCTAAAACCCATCGTGCGAATATTATAAATATCCTCGGCCTGCGATATTTTAGAAGTAGCATGCCTTTCCCAACACATACGTGCATCGGTTGGCGACATTCCCTTTCCGTTATCACTTACCTGAATAAATGTTTTACCTCCCTCCCGAATCATGAGCCGGATGTCTGTTCCTCCGGCATCTATGGCGTTTTCAAGCAACTCTTTTACAACCGAGGCCGGGCGTTGAATCACTTCTCCGGCCGCTATCTGGTTGGCCACATGATCCGGCAATAATTTGATGATATCCGACATATTTACGAACCCGCAAAATAAGCATTATTTGCACGCTATTTCCCACCTGTTGATATTTACGTACATAACTCGCAGGATGATATTGGTTAAATCAAAAATGAAATGCCGTTTTTTGCGTTTTGATCATGAAAGATTTGAACAGGCTACTTTACACATTGTTTCTGCTGCTGTTACAAACGGGTTTCTTGTTTGCACAATCCGATTATATAAAATGGAAAAAACCAAATCCCTGGGTTGATTCCGTGTATAACAGGATGACAGAAGACGAGCGAATTTCCCAACTGATGATGATTGCAGCTTTTAGTTACCGGGATTCAACGCATATCCGTGATGTGGAATGCCACGTGCGTGAACTTAAAGTAGGTGGTATCATCGTATTTAAGAGTTCCCCTTATAAACAGGCAACCTTCATCAATAATTATCAAAAACTGGCTTCAATTCCACTCTTAATTGGTATTGATGGAGAGTGGGGACTTTCCATGAGGTTTGACAGCACTCCGGTTTTCCCGAGGCAAATGGTGTTGGGTGGTGCAAAAGATGAAGAACTAATGTATGATCTTGGGCGGGTAATTGGCCGTCAATGCAAGCGAATAGGCATACACTGGAATTTTGCACCTGATGTAGACGTAAACAATAATCCGAACAATCCGGTGATAAATGACAGGTCATTTGGAGAAAACAGGCAAACCGTGGCAAGATTGGGTATGCAATATGCAAGAGGTATGCAGGATGAGAGAATTATTGCATCCGCCAAACATTTTCCGGGTCATGGTGATACAGAAACTGATAGCCATTATGGCTTGCCTGTTGTTAAAGGCGACAGAAAGCGGCTTGATTCATTGGAATTGTATCCGTTTAAAGAACTGATTAATGCAAACGTAATGAGTGTGATGGTAGCCCACCTCAATGTTCCTGCCCTGGATACCACCCCAAATTTGCCATCCTCACTTTCAAAACAAATGATTACTGAACTGCTCAGGAAAGAAATGGGATTTGACGGGCTTGTAATTACCGATGCCCTGAATATGAAAGGTGTGGCAGATTTTTATGGTCCAGGTGAAGTAGCTGCCAAGGCACTGGTAGCAGGAAATGATGTATTGCTTTTTGTTGAAGATGTTCCTATGGCCATCTCCAGAATAAAGGAGTATCTGGCAAAAGGGGAAATAACCTGGGAGCAGATTGAAAGAAGTTGTAAAAAAATTCTGGCTGTTAAATATTGGCTGGGGTTAAATAATTATCAGCCCATTAATCTTGATAATTTAACCAACGATTTAAACTGTTGCGAAACATACCTGATGACCAAACGGGTAATAAAACAAGGAATTGTAGTGGCGAAGGATGAGGATAAGATTATTCCGATTGAAAACCCGGAGTTGTATCAGATTGCTGTTGTTTCTCTTGGCTCTTCACAGTTTACCCCATTTCAGGAAATGTGTGCCAACTATATCAGGGCCGATTATTACAGTATTGATAAGGGCGATTCTCCTGCCTATTTTGACAGCCTGTATCAGGTACTCAACAGATATAACCTCCTGATTGTTTCCCTTCAAAATACCAGCCGCTTTGTGAGCAAACGCCTGGGGCTTACCCAACCCCAGGTAGATTTTATGAACCGTTTGCTTGCAACCGGAAAAAAGGTAATTATGGTAAACCATGGCAACCCTTATATACTGAGGCAGTTTACCGGCTTGCGTAATGTGATTGTGGCCTATGAAGACCTGGAGGAATACAATACCATTTCGGCTCAGGTATTATTTGGTGGAATCAAAGCAGGGGGAAGTTTGCCTGTTACGGTAAATGAAGAGTTTACCCTCGGGGCGGGAGAAAAAACATCTGCACTTCAGCGTTTTGAATATGTTTATCCGGAAGAAATTGGCATTGATCACACCACATTGGATATGATTGATACCATTGTGGTTGATGCCATTGGAAAAAAAGCAATGCCGGGATGCCAGGTACTTGTTGCCCATGCAGGAAAAGTAATCTATCAGAAATCATTTGGCCACCATACGTACGATAGCACCATTGCAGTAAAAAACCATCACCTGTACGATCTCGCTTCTCTTACTAAAATTTTAGCTACTACTGTTGCTGTAATGCGTTTGTATGATGATAAAAAAATTAAACTGGATGCGCATCTTGGTGACTATTTGCCCGAACTAAAGGGCACCAATAAGGAAAAGTTACGTATTCACGATGTGTTGCTGCATCAGGCCGGTTTGTTTCCGTTTCTTCCCTTGTACAAAAAAACATTGGTAAACGGATCACTTAACCCCATTTTATATAGCGAAACAGCCGACTCCAATTATACCATTCCGGTAGCAACAAACTTATACCTTCATAAAACGTATTTTCCAATGGTTTGGGAGCAAATAATTTCATCAGAGGTAAAACATTCGGGCGAGTATGTATACTCCGATATTGGTTTTATTTTGATGAGAAAGGTAGTAGAAAATATCAGCGGAAAAGATTTTGAATCTTTCCTGGAAGAAGAAATTTATCGCCCGCTAAACTTATCTTCTATGCAGTTTAACCCGCTTCAAAAAGTAAATAATGATTGGCTTGTTCCAACAGAGTTTGATACCAGTTTCCGCAACCAGTTATTGGATGGAACCGTTCATGACCAAACAGCTGCCATGTTGGGTGGAGTTAGTGGCCATGCCGGACTTTTTGCCAATGCAAATGATGTAGCGGTGGTAATGCAAATGTTGCTTAATGGTGGCGAATATGGAGGCAAAAGGGTACTTAAAGAAAGTACGGTGAAGGAGTTTACAAAAAAGCATGGTAAAGTAAGCAGGAGGGGATTAGGGTTTGATAAACCGGAAACAGATACAAAAAAGGCAAGTCCTGCCAGTCGCCTGGCTTCTCCGCTTACATTCGGGCATACCGGATTTACGGGCACCTGTGCCTGGGCAGATCCTAAACACCAACTTGTTTTTGTTTTTTTAAGCAACAGGGTAAACCCTTCTGCCGACAATAAAAAGCTGATTGACATGAATGTACGCACCCGAATGATGGATGTTGTTTATGAGGTGCTGAGAAAAAACGGGAAATAGTAATTCTGTTACATTTATTTCAAACTTAATGTGCAATTTTGATGTTTAAATGAGTGCTGTTATGCACATAAAGTAATTCTACATGAAAATTGGAATAGTTTGTTATCCTACCTATGGAGGAAGTGGTGTTGTGGCTACCGAGTTAGGGAAATCATTAGCACAACGTGGCCATCAGGTTCATTTCATTTCCTATAAACAACCGGCAAGGCTCGACTTTTTTGCAGAAAACATATTTTATCACGAGGTATATGTGAGCAGTTATCCATTATTTGATTTTCCACCCTATGAGTCAACACTTACCAGCCGCCTGGTTGATGTGGTGAAATTTGAAAAACTGGATATTCTCCACGTCCATTATGCCATACCGCATGCTTCGGCAGCCGTTATGGCAAAACAAATTCTGGCAACCGAGGGTATTCACATTCCTATTATTACTACCCTGCACGGAACGGATATTACACTGGTAGGTAAAGATAAAGCGCTTGAACCTGTTGTCAGTTATTCACTCAACCAGTCGGATGGAATTACCTCCGTTTCTGATTCATTAAAAAAAGATACCTACGCGCATTTTCATGTGCATGCAGATATCAGGGTTATTCCTAATTTTATTGATTTTTCCCGTTTCAGTAAGCAGCCAAAGGAACACTTTCGCAAGGCGGTAACACCATTTGGAGAAAAGTTGCTGGTACACACCTCCAACTTTAGAAAAGTGAAGCGGGTAGAGGATGTAGTAAGGGTTTTTAGTGAGGTGCGTAAAAAGGTAAATTCCCGATTGTTATTAGTGGGTGATGGTCCGGAACGCCAAAATATAGAACAGCTATGCCGCGATCTGAATATTTGTGAGAATGTAACTTTCCTTGGAAAACAGGATGCCATAGAAGAGATATTATCCATCTGTGATTTGTTTCTGATGCCTTCGGAAACAGAAAGTTTTGGTTTAGCAGCACTGGAAGCAATGGCTTGTGAAGTGCCTGTTGTTTCCAGCAATGCCGGTGGTATTCCGGAATTAAATGTGGAAGGGGTAACCGGATTTTTATGCGATGTAGGCGATGTAAAAACCATGGCAGAAAAAAGCATCTATATTCTCGAGGATGAAACTCGTTTAAAAGAGTTTAAACATCAGGCCAAACAAAGGGCTCTCGATTTCGATATCGATAAAATTGTTCCAATGTACGAACAATATTATGTGGAGACTTTGAATAAAACCAAGGCTGTGAACAATTGATATCACTTGTTCACGGTAAACCGTATAAATCCCCTCAGGTATTCTTCTGCCGGATTCTTTATCTTCGCCTTACTTGAACCGGCTACCTTATATCATCATTATTATTGTTCAGGCGGTTTTGTTTTTTGTTGTAAAAAACGATCCGTTTTTCGGAGATTCTATTTCCTCCACAGTCAGAGCGGCTTTAAATATTTATGATCACCACCTGGGTACCATTTTTTACCCAACAGAACATGATCCGGGCCACCCTACCTTATATGCCTGGCTACTGGCAGCTTGCTGGACCATCTTTGGCAAATCCCTTTTTGTTGCTCACCTGTTTTCGGTACTATGGAGCACTGCTTTGGCTTTGTTATTTATAAAACTGGCCTCCCTTTTTCTTAAACCACCTTTTCTGGTTTATGCATCCTTGCTCGTTTGCGTATTTCCAACATGGTTGTCTCAAAGTGCCATGATGTTAAATACCACAGCATTTATGTTTTTTGCTTTACTGGCCTTTTATGGTTTTGTAACAGGTATTAAAAAATGGCAGTACTCAGGAATGATGGTGATGATGTTGTTGCATACCCAGTCAACCTTTTTCCTGTTAGGTTTTGCCATAGCCCATTTTACTGTTCATGTGGTAAGGAAAAAGGAAAATATAAAAGGCTGGCTGATCACAAATGTATGGCTGTTTACACTTCCCTTTCTGATTTATACAGCGTGGGTATTTGCCCATTTTCATCACACCGGGTGGGCTTTTCAATCTCCAAACTATACAGATACGGATAACCTCAATAATACCACATCCTTTTTCAGAAGTATTTTGATTATTCTTTGGAGGTTGATTGATTTTGGAATGTTGCCTGTTTATACGATACTGATCTTAGCTGTAATAAAAAGAAGAGCAATTAGCCATGACCTGTTCTGGTATTTTACCATGGTATTGCTGGTAAATATAGTGGTGATGGCCCTATTTCTCGAAAATACCATTGGTCACCGATATTTTCTGGTGTTCCAGTTCCTTTCTTTTCTATTGGTTTTATATGTTATTCAATCACTCCCTTTAATCTGGCAACGAATATCACTTGTTGTCATTTTTCTCTCGCTTGTTGCCGGTAACTATATGTACTATCCCGGAAAAACGCTCGGTGATGCTTCTCTGGCTTACAGAAATTATTTTGAGTTGGAGAAACAGATGAGGGGTCAATTTGAAGATACACTTGCATGCTATAGTTATGCACCACTTGCAAATGAGCCTGAACTAACCAGGCTGTCTTCAGAAGGTTTTATCATTAACAGGATAAGAACAGAGGATCTTGGCGAATATCCGGTTATCCTTCAGTCTAATTTAAATGCAGAGTTCACGGCTAAACAAAAGGCGCAGTTGCAACAGTGGCCGGGCACAAGTTTTGAAAAAGGCGCAGTTTATGTAACCCTGTTCTTTAATCCTGCCTTTTATCAGGCCCGCCCCGAATGGCATAAGCGCGAGCCTGGCTCTTTTGAGCTGTGGTTTACCGGATGGAAACAAAAGCTCAAAGAATAAATAAAAAAGCCCCGCATTCATCATGCAGGGCTTTTTTATTTCAGTAAATGAAATATTATGGGTTTACTGTAGTTTCTTTTTTAGCTTCAGCTTTCTTGCTGCAGCAGGATTTTTTTCCTGTTGAACTTCCGCAGCTTTTCTTTTCTTCAGCAGAACAGCTTGATTTTTTGTTGCTATCAGATGATGCCGCAGCTTCCGTTGGTTTTACATCCGCAGGTACATCAGCTACTGCAGTTGCAGCCGGAGCTGGTTTTACTTCTTTCTTAGGAGCATTTTGTGCATTTACTCCAAGGTATCCGATGCCTATAAAGGCAATTACAAGCGCAAGTTTTTTCATGGTCTTCATTTTTATTGAATATCAAATGTAAGAATTATTCCCTTAAAATAATGTTAAATCTCTGCAATAATCGTACGCCCGCCTTTTACTTTCTGGTTCAGGCTTACCTTTACTTTTGCATCAAGCGGAAGCAATATATCCACCCGCGATCCAAACTTAATAAATCCCATTTCAGCGCCTTGTTGCACAGGTTGGCCTTCTTTCACATACCATACAATACGTTTGGCCAGGGCACCTGCTATCTGCTTAAACAATACTTCCTTCTTTTTGGGAGTCTCAATTACAGTTGTGGTACGCTCATTTTCTGTGGATGATTTGGGGTGCCAGGCTACCAGGTATTTTCCTTTATGGTATTTAAAGTATCTTACAACACCACTCACCGGATTGCGGTTTACATGCACATTAAAAGGCGACATAAAAACAGAAACCTGCAAACGTTTGCCCTTAAAATACTCTTCATCTTCTACCTCTTCAATCACCACCACTTTGCCATCTGCAGGTGAGATAACCAGGTTTTCGCCAACTGTTGGAGTGATAGATGGGTTTCTGAAAAACTGAAGAATGATAACCAAAAACACTACAGAAATTACAATGAGGATATTCTGAACCAATAGCTGATCCGGTAGAAAATAGTTAATGGCCCAGTTTAGTATAAACAGGATAACCAGGGTGATAAAGATTGTTGCTTTTCCTTCTTTGTGCAGCATAGATTAAGTTTAAAGGTTACGAATATAAATAAAAATCCCCCTCCGCATAAGCCAAGGGGGATTTTTACATATCATCTGATATATTACAGACCGAATTTTCCTCTTAATTTCTCTACATCGGCAACACGTTGAATGGCCACACAGTAAGCAGCAATACGCATCGGGATATTGTATTTCTGGGCTGAAGAATATACACCTTCGAAAGCTGTTTTCATCACCCGGTCGGCTCTGCGGTACACGCGTTCCTCTGTCCAATAGTATCCAAGGCGGTTTTGCACCCACTCAAAGTAACTTACCGTTACACCACCTGCATTAGCCAGGATGTCTGGAACAACCAAAACACCTTTTTTGTTCAGAATATCATCAGCGCTGGCCGAGGTAGGTCCATTTGCACCTTCAACAATCAGTTTTGCTTTTATTCTGTTGGCATTTTCTTCTGTTATCTGATCTTCCATGGCAGCAGGTACAAGAACCGTTACATCCAGTTCCAGCAATTCTGCATTAGTAATTTTACTTCCGTCTTTAAATCCTTCCAATGTACCATTGTTCTTATCACGGAAAGCAATAGCTTCTTCTATATTAATTCCATTTGGGTTAAAATAGGCACCGCTCACATCAGAAATCGCTAATATTTTTAGCCCCTGCATCGCAAGTAATTTGGCCGAAATTGACCCAACATTACCGAATCCCTGCACTGCGCAGGTTGCACCTACCGGGTTAATTCCCAGTTTGCTTAATGCTGCACGGGTTGATACCATTACACCACGACCTGTTGCTTCTACACGCCCAAGTGATCCACCCAGTACAATAGGTTTACCGGTAACCACTGCCGGAGAAGAGTGTCCAACCAACTTAGAATATTCATCCATAAGCCAGGCCATTTCCTGAGGGCCTGTACCCATATCAGGAGCAGGAATATCCTTATCCGGACCAAACACATCCACCATCATATCCGTATAAGAACGTGTTAAGCGCTCCAGTTCTCCCTTGCTCATAGAGCGGGGATCACATTTAATACCACCTTTACCACCACCGTATGGGATACCAACTACCGCACATTTCCAGGTCATCCACGCTGCCAGTGCTCTTACCTCATCCAGGTGCACATCCATTGAATAACGGATACCACCTTTTGACGGGCCAAGATTGGCATTATGAACCACACGAAAACCTTCAAATACCTTCACTTTACCATCATCCATGGTAACAGGAATATTTACAATAACCGTTTTTTGCGGGGCTATTAATACATTGTAATCGCTTTCATCCAATCCAATGGTTTTGGCAGCGATGTCAAATCTTTTTTTCATCGACTCGAAAGGGTTTTCCGAGCTGTGCTTAATCACGTTATCTTTTTGCGACATGATATATATTTTTTTGTGGAGGCAAAAGTAGCAAAAGCCCTTATTTTAGCAAATGATTTAAGCATATTGCCTCCGTATGATGCGGATAATGGTTATACAGAAGCCAGGTTAAATCTTACCAGATTGCGGAAAGCATTGATTCTTTGATTCATTTCATCTTCGGTAAGGTTTACCAAACGTTCTGTTCCAAATTTCTCTACACAAAAGGAAGCCATGGCAGAGCCATAAATAATGGCGTTCTTCATGTTCTCAAATGAAATATCACCTGTTTTGGCCAGATAGCCTATAAAACCACCGGCAAAAGTGTCACCGGCACCTGTCGGATCAAACACTTCTTCTAATGGAAGGGCAGGGGCAAAAAACACATCTTTGCCATGAAATAACAAGGCGCCATTTTCTCCTTTTTTAATAATCAGGTATTTAGGCCCCATTGCCTGAATTTTAACTGCAGCCTTTACCAGGGAGTATTCTCCGGAAAGTTGGCGTGCTTCCTCATCATTAATGGTAAGCACATCCACCATTTTAAGGGTTTGTTTTAAATCGTCCAATGCAATTTCCATCCAGAAATTCATGGTGTCCATTACAATCAGTTTAGGGCGTTTGTGCAATCTTTCAATAACGGTTTGCTGCACTTTTGGGGTAAGGTTACCCAGCATCAGGTATTCGCAATCCTGGTATGATTCAGGAATAACCGGATCAAAATCGGCCAGCACGTTCAGTTCAGTTACCAGCGTATCACGGGAATTCATATCAATATGGTACTTACCCGACCAAAAAAAGGATTTTTCGCCTTTTTTAATCTGTAATCCTTCTGTATTTACACCCCTGCTCTGAATATGGCTGATAAATTCATTGGGAAAATCTTCGCCAACCACTGCAACCAGCTTGGTTTTATTGGTAAAATTACTGGCCGCAAGGCTAATGTAAGAGGCTGCTCCTCCCACTATTTTATCGGTTTTTCCGAAAGGGGTTTCAATGGCATCAAAGGCTACGCTGCCAACAACTAATAAACTCATGATTAAATATTTAAAAATTTTTCGGGTGCAAATATTGCGTATTTAGAATGCAAAACCTATTATTGCATCCCTTTTTAAGGAAACTCCTCGATAGCTCAGCTGGTTAGAGCACATGACTGTTAATCATGGGGTCCCTGGTTCGAGCCCAGGTCGGGGAGCAAAACTGGAAAAGCCGACACGTCTGTCGGCTTTTCGTTTTATATCATTTGTGTTTTACATCTATATTCTTTACTCCGCCAAGGCAGACAAGTATTATGTCGGCCATTCAAAAAATCCTTGGGAAAGGCTGCACCAGCATCTAAATAATAGCGGAGATAAGTACACCGGAAGCTATAACGATTGGTTATTGTCCGCTGTATTTGAAGTATCTGCAATCAAAGGTGAAGCAGATAAAATAGAGAAGTTCATAAAGCGTCAGAAAAGTAGGAAGCTAATTGAAAAAATGTTAAAGGCGAATTTTGTTGGAACAGGAATTTTAGCGCAGTTGGTTAGAGTCCCGCATGTGCGGGATTAATCATGGGGTCCCTGGTTCGAGCCCAGGTCGGGGAGCAAAAAATACAGGTCGGCACGTTTGCCGGCCTTTTTTATTTTACTCCCTTTTTGTTTTGAATGTAGGCAATAAGTTGATTTTTAATTATTGCAATCTGGCCAAACGCATAAACCCATAGGCAAGCAAAATAGTAATAGGTGTAAATAAAATGCTTTCCCAGATATTGGCAGCAAATAGATTGCCCAGCGTGTTTAGCATAAACAGAATGGAAATAAGCCAGCAAACCATAGTAAGAATTTTGGGTTGATTTAAAGCCGGAAACCATTTGCTGCGCCAGATTACCAGCAATACCAAAAGTGCATTAAAGAAAAAAGAGAAAGTTTCCATTTGAATCAGTTCTTCTCTTGATTGAAGCCGTCCACCCCAAACCATATCCAATGGAATAAAATGTAAAAGGGCAGCAATATGATAGCACATGGCAAATAAAAGAAGAGCCAGCACTGATGTAGGGATTAAATAAAAAGGAATGGATAATTTCATTGATGTTTTAATTGATCAGAAAACGAAGTTACCTCACCCTTACCAGTATTTCCAGCTTTAATACTTCAGCCAGTTTTACCAATGTATCCAATGAAGGATTGGCTTTCCCACCTTCAATATTATTAATGCTTCTCAGATGCACGCCACTCATCTCTGCCAGTTCTTTTTGGGTTAACCCAAGAGCTTCGCGCCTTTTTCTATAAGTAAATCCAAGGTCTTCGGTATTCATGTATTATAATACATATTTTTTGTAAATGATATTCAAATGTATCAAAATATTTAAAACACAAGTGTATTATAATACATCTTTATTTTAATTCTGGCCATAAAACCCCCAAATTCTTTAAAAATTGATGCATTAAATTACACAAAATAAACTCAGGTAAATGAGCAAAAGGCTTTGTTATCAATTATTTAGGGTTATTGTGCTGTATTTGTGGATTTTGGGGGTGATCACCGATAGGCCTATTTGGTTATTTTCGCTCATCATAAAAAGCAAAAACCAAATAACTAATTAGTATATGTCAACACTCAGATTTAAAGCCCTTGAAAGGGTTTCAAACAGAACAAGCATTAAGGTAACTGCACCTTCTGCAAAAGTTTCCGACTATTTTAACTCCAGGGTATTTAACGATTCGGTCATGAAAAACTTTCTGGATAAGGAAGCCTACGATGCCGTGATACAAGCCATCAGGCATGGAGAAAAAATTGACCGCAAAGTAGCCAATCAGGTGGCATCAGGAATGAAAAGCTGGGCTATGAGCCATGATGTAACCCACTACACACACTGGTTTCAACCACTTACGGGTTCAACTGCAGAAAAACACGATGCTTTTTTTGAGCCAACAGAAGATGGCCGCTCTATTGAAAAATTTTCGGGCAGTGCACTGGTGCAGCAGGAACCTGATGCATCCAGTTTTCCAAATGGTGGTTTAAGAAATACGTTCGAGGCACGCGGATATACGGCCTGGGATCCTTCTTCTCCTGCATTTATTATGGAAGGATTAAATGGTAAAACATTGTGTATTCCTACCATTTTTGTTTCGTATACCGGAGAGGCGCTTGATTATAAAGCACCATTGCTTAAAGCATTGCATGCAGTAGAAAATGCCGTAGTTAATGTATGCTCTTCTTATTTTGATAAGCAGGTTACCAAATCAATGGCATCATTGGGAATTGAGCAGGAATATTTTCTGGTTGATGCGGCTTTGTTTAATGCACGCCCGGATTTAATGCTTACCGGCAGAACCTTGTTGGGCCATGCTCCGGAAAAAGGACAACAATTAGAAGACCATTATTTTGGATCTATTCCAACCAGGGTGCACGATTTTATGGTTGATTATGAAATCGAATGTTATAAACTGGGTATTCCATTAAAAACACGTCACAATGAAGTGGCTCCTTCCCAGTATGAGTGTGCTCCTAATTTTGAAGAGGTAAACCTGGCCATTGACCACAACCAGTTATTGATGGACGTAATGGAAAAGGTGGCACAAAAACATGGTTTCAAGGTACTGCTTCATGAAAAACCATTTGCAGGTGTAAACGGAAGCGGTAAACACAATAACTGGAGCTTAATAACAAATACAGGCGTAAACCTGCTTTCTCCCGGAAAAACGCCACATACCAATCTTCAGTTTTTAACTTTTTTTATCAATGTTATTAAAGCTGTTCATGATCATGCTGATTTGCTGAGGGCAAGTATTGCTTCTGCTTCCAATGATCACCGCTTAGGTGCAAATGAGGCTCCCCCGGCTATTATGTCGGTGTTTATCGGAACACAGTTAACAAATGTGCTGGAAGAATTGGTTTCTACAAAGCCAAGGTCTACAGTTAAGGCTTCCTCAAAAACATCAATTGATGTGAAAAAAATCCCTGAGATTTTACTGGATAATACCGATCGCAACAGAACCTCTCCATTTGCCTTTACAGGTAATAAATTTGAATTTCGTGCCGTTGGTTCATCAGCCAATTGTGCCAATGCCATGGTGGTATTAAATGCAATTATGGCCGATCAGCTAAATAAGTTTAAAGCCGAGGTGGATGCTCAGATTAAAAAAGGGAAGAAGAAAGAGGATGCCATCTTAGATATTCTGAAAGCATATTATAAAGCTTCGAAAAACATCTTGTTTGAAGGCAACGGATATAGCGATGAATGGGTAAAAGAGGCTAAAAAACGCGGATTGAGTAATATCAAAACCACTCCGGAAGCCTTAAATGCATACATAGCTGATAAATCAAAACAGCTTTTTGCCAGAAACGACATTTTTGATGCCCGCGAGTTGGATGCACGCTATGAGATTATGCAGGAGGATTATGTGAAGAAAATTGATATTGAGGCAAAAGTGATAGGGCAATTGGCCATTTCACACGTTATTCCGGCAGCTTTAACCTACCAGCAAAAATTGTCAGATAATGTGGCTTCCCTTAAATCAATAGGGCTTAACAAAACTTCTTATGAGGCCCAACTGAAATTTATTGAGGAAATTTCCAAATACGTAAAACATATCAGGGAAAGTGTAGAGAAAATGATAGCCGAAGCAGATAAGGCACACCATATTGCTGATACCCATAAGCGGGCTTTGGCCTTTTGCCATAAGGTGAAACCATTGTTCGATGAAATTCGTAAAAGCAGTGATGCTCTGGAGTTTATAATCGAAGATGAATTATGGAAGCTCCCAAAATATCGTGAATTATTGTTCGTTAAATAAAAAAAATGTGTATACTTGTTTTTCGAGCATAATTTAAACCCCTATTAATGAAACGATTTTACTTCTTTTTGTCAGCCGTATTATTTGCGGCAGTTGTGATGATTCAGTCGTGTAAACCTGGAAAAGGTTCAATGGCAGCAGCGAGAGAAGCTTTCGGGAAGAAGGAATTCTTTACGGCCGGTGAAAACTACAAGGCGGTTTACAGCAAAACCAAAAATAAGGATGAGAAAAACGAAGCTTGTTTTAAAACGGCTGAATGTTACCGCTTATCCAACGACATGAAAAATGCCGAAAACTGGTACAGAAAAACCGTAAAGGCCGACCCGAAAAACACGGAGGCTTTATGGCGTCTGGCTCAGTCATTAAAGGCAAATCAGAAGTTTACCGAGGCAATTGTGGAGTTTAATAATTATAAAAAACTGGTACCTACAGATCAACGCACGGATGATGAAGTTAAGGGTTGTGAAAATGCCCTGAAATGGAAAAACGAGAAAACCCGCTATATCATCGAGAATGTAAAGGCCATCAACAGCAAATGGAGTGATTTTGCACCTATGTGGTTCAAAAAGGATCAACTGTTTTTTACTTCCGATAGGGATAATGGTGTGGCCAAAACCATGTATGGATGGACAGGTAACCAGTATACGGATATATATTCCGTTAGGTTTAAGGTTGATAAAAAGAATCCTAACAATATTAAATATGAGATACCTGCCCTGGTTGATAAAGAAAATGTAAACGGAAAGTTAAATGACGGTACCATTGCCTTTGATGCACGTTTTGGTGTGGCATATTTTACCAAGTGTAATTATGATAACAATGGCAAAGGCAAGAATTGCAGGCTTTACACAGCCACAGCTTCGGGATCGGAGTGGAATGCAGCAGAACCTTTACCTTTTAGCACAGACTCATTTACCTGCGGACATCCATGCCTGAGTAAAGATGGTCAGGTGTTGTACTTCTCCTCGGATATGCCGGGAGGTCAGGGTGGTAAGGATATCTGGTTTGTTACTTACTCTAAACGAAGCAAAACCTGGGGAGATCCGGTTAACCTGGGTCCAACTATTAATACAGAGGGTGATGAAATGTTCCCTTACCTGCATGAAGATGGAACCATGTACTTTTCTTCTAACGGACACGTGGGCTTAGGCGGGGTAGATATTTTTTATACCAAAGGAGAAGGAACTGACTGGTCTACTCCTATAAATATGAAATCACCGATCAACTCAGGTGGAGATGACTTTTCTATCATTTTGGATAAAACGAAAGAAACAGGTTATTTCAGTTCAAACCGCGAGGGTGGAAAAGGACAGGATGATATTTACCGTTTTACCATGAATCCGCTGATCTTTACCTTGAGCGGAGTTGCACGCGATGTTAGAACAAAAGAGATATTACCTAATACCATTCTTACCATTACCAACAGTACCGATACCGGAAAACTGGTGATGAAAACAGATGACCGTGGTTATTACAAGATAACCCTGAAAACCAGAACAGATTATGAACTTTTTGGTGCCCATGAAGATTATTACGATAGTAAGATTTATGGTCAAACCACCAAAGGTTTAGAGGTATCAACTGATCTGGTGCAGGATCTTGATCTTGATCCTTTCGATTATGAAAGGGTATTTACACTGGAAGGTATTTATTATGACCTGGATAAAGCCAATATCAGACCTGACGCGGCTAAAATTCTGGATACGGTTGTTTACCTCCTCAACAGGTATCCAAAAATCAGGCTGGAATTAGGATCTCATACGGATTGCCGGGCTGATTCCATGTATAATAAGGATCTATCCCAGAGACGTGCCGACTCCGCTGTGGCATATATAGTAAGTCGCAATGTTGATTCTTTACGCCTTGTAGCCAGAGGATATGGAGAGTCGCAACTCGTAAACGACTGTGCCTGCGAAGGGACCTTTGTAAAACGCAAATGTTCAGAAGAAGAGCACCAGATGAACAGGAGAACAACCATCCGACTTCTGGATAATAAGTATGTACCAAAGAATAAAGAAGAGATGAAAAAAGCAGAGGATAAAACACAAACTCCGCAACAGGCACCAAGAGGTGGGCGGGTTCCTCAGCGAAGATAAAAAATAAGGCTCCGTACAACGGAGCCTTATTTTTTTGTGTCTGTGGTACTAAAGTTACCTTAACATAAAATCAAATACCGGATATTTTCGTTTATTTGAAAGCAACATGAAGTTTTACCTTTTTATTATATTTATTTTTAGTGGTTTTTTTGCATTTGCACAGGCTGAAACCTCCCCTATTGATTTAGAAATTCAAAGAGCACAGCGCACCTTTGAAGCTCGCAAATACAATACAGCCGCGGCACAGTTTAAAAGGATTTACCCTAAAATAAAAGAGGAAGAAAAACAGGCTCAGATATTGTATATGGTGGCCGAGAGTTACCGCAAGGCCAACAATTTTAAGCAGGCCTTTGAGTGGTATGAAAAACTGGTAAATACCAAATACCCTAATCCAAAAATACTATACTCTTACGGATTGCTTCTTAAAAACTTTGAGCGTTATGAAGAAGCCGGAAGGCAGTTTTATGATTTTTTATTTGAAGTTCCTGGAGACAGCAACGGTATCCGTGAGATGGCATCGTGCTACAAAGTGCAGCAATGGAAGGCCAATCCGAAAAAATTCGATATTCAGAATGTTCAGGAACTCAATACCCCTTATTCAGACTATTCACCTTATTATGCCGGAGGTAAATTGTATTGGGCTTCTTCCAGAACAGAAGCCACCGGAAGCGAAATTTTTGAGTGGACCGGGCAAAAGTGTTCTGATTTTTTTGAAACCACCAGGCAAAATGGAGTTTGGGGAAAAGTACAAAATGTAAAAGGTGGGGTAAATACCAATTTTAATGAAGGCGTGGCATGGGTTGATTCGGCCAATAGCACCATGTATTTTACCCAATGCAATGGCATAGATGGAAAAGGGTTGAATTGTAAAATTTACGTTTCGTATTTTCAAAACAATGAGTGGACCAAGCCTCAGGTATTGCCTTTTAGCTCAGATTCATTTTCCGTTGGGCATCCTGCTATGAGTGCTGATGGAAAAAGAATGTTTTTTGCAAGTGATATGAAAGGCGGTTTTGGAGAAAAGGATTTATACGTAATCGCTTATGATTTGGTGCATGATAAATGGGGAACACCGCTAAATCTTGGTCCCAACGTAAATACAAACGAAGATGATATGTTCCCTTATGTAAGTGAAGATGGAACGATATATTATGCATCAAAAGGTTTTGAAGGCATGGGAGGGCTTGATTTGTACCAAACCAAAGATTCAGCAGGAACCTATGCGAAGGCGGTAAATCTGCAATATCCTATTAATTCAGGTGGCGATGATTTTGGTATTACTTTTTTGCCTAAACATGCAACCAAACCAGACCAGCCTGTTGGCTATTTATGCTCCAACCGTGAAGGAGGGAAAGGTGATGATGATCTTTATTCCATTGCCATAAAGCCGTATATCTTTGTGTTAAAGGGGAAGGTATTCGACAGAGAGAGTGCAGCTCCGCTTACTTTGGCTACAGTTACCGTAAAGGACAATTATGGCAAGCCTGTGTTTAGTATAAAAACAGGGCCAAGTGGTGAATTTGTCGGAGAACTCCCTTTAAATACATTGCTTGATTTGGGTGCCATTAAAGAAAGATACTTTGCAAGTACGCCAATGATCATTTCCAGTCAGAACATCACCAAAGATTCTGTACTGGAGGTTAAAATTATTCTTGATCCTATTCCGGCAGAGGACGTTGATTTTACTCTTAAAGGAATTTATTATGATCTTGATAAGTGGGATTTAAGGCCGGAGTCTAAAAAGGTACTTGATTCGCTGATCGTTATTCTGAAAAATAACCCAACACTGGTTATCGAACTCGCATCGCACACAGATAGCCGTGCACCGGAAGACTATAACATGGAACTTTCTAAAAAACGTGCAAAGAGTTGTGTGGATTACCTGATAGAAAAAGGTATTCCCAAGGACAGGCTGGTACCTGTGGGGTATGGAGAAACTAAATTGGTTAATGACTGCGTTGACACCGTAGAGTGTTCCGATGAAGAACATCAGCAAAACAGAAGAACAACCTTCCGTGTGCTAAAAACGGATTATAAATCAAAACGCTAATTGCACCCCAACCAATATTAAGAAAATATTAAGCAATTTACTTCGCCATAAGTATTGTGCCTCATAGTATTTGGTTAATTTTATAAATGATATGTTTTTCTTTAAAACTAACTATCTGATAAAATAAATATCAAACTAAACTTTATGAAAAAACTAATACTACTCGTGCTTGTAACGGTAATTTATTATGCCGGCTATGCACAATGCGGAACGATTATGGTTAACGCAACCAATCAACTTTATCCGGATACAGCCACTAATCTCCCACAAGCTATAATAGGGAAACCATACAACAGCGTACTGCAGGTATTTGCTCCCGCCACAGTCATTAACGGAGGCATCCCGTTTACGGTTAACTACATTAATATCGATAATATAACAGGATTACCTCAGGGCTTTAATTATTCCACATCTCCTGTTTCAGGCTCCATTAATGGGGGCTCCTCCGGTTGTATTTTATTTAATTCATCATTAAATACACTTGCCCCGTCTCAGTTTCCCATCACCATTAATTACAGTGCAATGATACAAGGTGTAGGCCTCATTCAAGGCACAATTGAAGGTTACCGGATTACATCTGTAAGCGGTCCTAAGGCTGTTTCGGGTTCCTTAAGCAACCCGCCAAATTATACACTTACCAAAGTTGGAACCACATTAAACAACCAGCAAACAAATGCTTCCATTTACAGAAGGGTTCAACTCTTTTCCGGAAACAATGTTGGAGTAACATGGACCACATCTAGCGATGCTTCACCATTTACCAACAGGGGCACCGGCTACAACAGATTTAATGGTACTTCGTGGGTAAATCCTGCCACTACCTCATCACGTATCGAAACACAAAGAGCGGGATTCCCCTCTTATGCCTATAACCCAACAACAAATGAAGAAATCATTCTCTCCCATATTGTTTCCAGTACCGGATTCTCAGGAGGGATGGTATTAAGCAGAAGAACTGCGGGTACCAATAATGTTTGGACACAAACCAACGTGCTTGATACTATTCAGTCAGTACCCGGAGTATTGTGGTGCAGAACAGCTATCAGTAATAATTTTATGCATGTGATAACTGCGTATGCAGATTCATCGGGAACACAACCGGTAACTGTTATTAAAAGTGGTGTTATAAGTCCTGTTGTTTATTCAAGGTATAGTTTTGCCACCAGTCAATGGCAGGTGGTAAATACACCTCTTCCGGGTTATCATTCTTCTAGGGCTTACAGAGGTGGATCTGATGAGTATGCTATTGATGCAAGTGGCTCTACTGTTGCAGTGTTAACCGGTGGTTTGGCAAAAGATATCAGCCTTTGGAAATCTACCAATAATGGTACCTCATGGGCAAAAATAATGGTGGATTCTTTTAAGTATTCACCAATGAATTATAACGTATTAATGCCTGATACACCGCGAACAAATGATGGAGCGGTTAATGTTTTGGTTGACAATGCAGGCAAAGTTCATTGTTTTTGGGCCGCATCGAGGGTATTTGATGATAACGTGAGTGATGGAAGCATTACCTATTTCCCGGGAGGTATGGAACTTAAATACTGGAATGATCAGAAATCTTACGGAAGTATTGATGTGGTTGCTGAAGTAACAGACACTGATAATGACGGAGGTGTTCAGCTTGGAGTGAACTGGAACGACCCCACAGTTCGCTATGGTAACTCCAGCCTCATCACCATGCCATCAACAGGTATCAGCAGTGATGGTAAAATTTACTGCTTATACAGCGCGATTACAGAATATGATGAATCCTTTTCCGGTGCAAATTACAGAGATGCATATATTGTTCATTCGTCAAACGGAGGAAATACGTGGAGTGCTCCGGTAAATATAACAGGCTTTCTGGGGGGCAATATAGAGCAGGCTTTTCCTTCCATTGCCCGCACCGTTAATAACAGGGTACACCTCAGCTATGTGCATAGCACAAGCCCAGGGCCAACGGCAGCAGGTGCCTGGGATATATATTATATGTCGGTAGATACAGGTGCAATTGCCAATGATATGGTAGGGAATAGCCTTGTGTCAACATATCATGTAAGCGATACTGTTTTTTGTAAAGGTGGATCACCAATATTTAACCTTTCTGATTGCAGTTTGTGGAAAGGTGCGGTAAACCTTGGTACCGGGCTTATTATAGAAACGCCTGCAGCAACTACGCTTTATACGATTAAATCGCCTACCGGTACTACCATTCGTAATGTCACTATAACCATAAATGATTCACTTAATCTGCAAAAAACACCAACAGCAGATCCAATTCTGATCTGTGGTAATGCATCATTCCAGTTATCTGTTAGTAGCGCTTATAGTGGCTCAAAAACGTATCAATGGTATAAAGACAATATTCAGATAGACCAGTTGAGCGTTACACAGCGAACGCTTACTGATACAGGTGTTTACCGGGTAGAAGTGTCAACAACAACAGGTTGTAAATCAGATATCGTGTTTAATGTAAAAGGAGCAACTGTATTATTTAATCCCAACTTTACAGTAAACAGGCAAACCGCCACACAACAACCGTTTAATTTCGATTTTACCAATACCACACCTTCAGCCTCATCCTATAATTTTACCTGGTATTGGGGCGATGGCAATAGTAAGCAGGATAACAGCACCGCTCAAACGCATACCTACTCCTTTAACGGGCAATTTGATGTAAAATTGGTGGCGGTTGATAAGGTTACTGGTTGCAGAGACTCTGTTGTTAAAGTTGGATTTATTACCTGTTCGGGCGGTACAGGAGGTTTTGCAATAAGCGCCTCAAAAACCAGCCCGGTATGCGCAGGTGAATCAACAGGTAGTTTTACCATAACAACTTTAGGAGGTAAATCACCTTTCACTTATAAACTAAACAGTGGTTCATTCCAAAGCAGCAATGTATTTACCGGATTGGCTGCCGGAATTTATAATATTGAAGTTAAGGATGCCGATAATATGAGTGTAACAAAAACAGACACCCTTATTGATCCACCAGCTTTAGTTGTTGGTATAATAACCGGAAACAATGGAGTTCCGGCAAATAGCACCCAGACGTACAGCATCACTTCACAACTGAATACCACATATTCCTGGTCGGTTACCAATGGCACTATCCAGAGTGGTAATGGCACCAATTCAATAAGTGTACAATGGGGTTCTTCAGCCGGAACAGGTAAGGTAAAAGTGGTTATTACAAAAAACACCTGTACTGCGGCAGATTCTATGGCTATAGGTATTGGTGCTACACCATTAACACTCACGGCTTCACATGTGATGGAAACATGTCCGGGCAAACAGGACGGCAGCATTACACTTAGCGCGGGTGGCGGAAGTTCACCATACCAATACGCAATAAACAATGGCTCGTTTCAAACACTTAACAGTTTTGCAGGATTACAGGCAGGGATTTATCTGATGAAGGTTCGTGATGCTAACAGCATCATCACGCAACTTTATGATACCATCACAGCAGGAACTGGAACGGCAGTGGGCGCTATTTCTGGTCCGGTAAATGCAACTGCTCAAACAAATGCTACCTATAGCTCAACACAGGTAACGGGTGCTTCATATGCGTGGACAGTAACAGGAGGTACCATAAACTCAGGCCAGGGAAGTAACACTATTCAGGTAACCTGGGGAGCTGCAGGCACCGGAAACGTAAAAGTGAAATTAACAGATGCGGCTGGTTGTGTAGATTCCAATATGACTGCGGTTTCAATAGGCAGTGTAGGAATAAATGAGGTAAATCAGATAAGTTATCAGGTATTCCCTAATCCGGCCTCCCAACATATTACCGTAAGGAATAACCATGCTAACCTTGAGGGTGCTCAGGTAAAAATAACCGATTTATTGGGGAGAGTGGTAGTTCATACTGTGGTGAATGAAAACACCGGTAGTGCTGAAATTTCTGTTGCTGAGTTAAGCGCAGGAACCTATGTGCTTGAAATAAAACAGGAAGATAAACTTAGCAGAATAAAGCTGATTAAACAATAGGAATAAAGCGATATAAACAAACCCACTTCATTAAATTGAGGTGGGTTTTCTTTTAGTACTTTTTCAGCGCCTGCTTTAATGTAGCTATATGTTCTTTTCTGAGCTGTGCCGGCTCCAGTACCTCTACTTTATCGCCATAACTTAGCAGTTGAGCTTTTAATTCATAACTGGGAATTACCTCGAGACTTATGATAAACTCTTTTTCGTTTTCGGAAATAACATGTTGGGTTTGATGCAATGGCTGAGATTTTATGTAAGGTGATTCGGAAGGTTCAAACCTCAGCAATACTTTTTCAGGCTGGTAATCGCTGATAACGGAAATACCAAAAGAGTGTTTAAAGAAATTTTTGGCGCTAAAGGTTTTATCGGTTTCAAAGGGTTGTTTGGTTCCCAGAATTTCTTTTATGCGTTCCAATGCAAAGGTGATAATGCGGTTTTTTCCTGCATCTTTTCCGGTAACATACCAACGGTTGCGGTATTCTTTAAGCACATAAGGATGATAAGTATAATGCTTAACCTGATTTTCACCGAAACGCTGGTAATGCAATACAAGCACCTGTTTTTCTTTAATGGCATGCAGCAACGGGCCAAGGTATTCATTGCCTTTCTGACTTAAACTTTTTTCCGTCTGTATCACCTCATCAAGCGATTCTCCTGCTATTCTTCGCATGCTGATAAAGTCTTCTATTTTACTAACCGATTGCATAAACTGTTTCACCGGACCAATCCCTTCAAATTGCCTTAACAGAGAGCACGCAAATTCAAGGGCATATAAATCCTCCTGTTTCAAGGGAATTTTATTTATGGAGTAATCCGGATCGGTGTAGCAATAACCGTTAAATCTCCTGTCGTATTCGATGGGAGCATAATAACCCAACTCCTCATCATTTTTCATATCGTAAATATCCTTATCAATGGTACGTTCCGAAACGGTTCCTAATCCACTGCAAGCTTCAATCAGGTCTTTTTTGGTGGGGTACTTCTTTTGCCTGTTGCGAAGGGCTGTATCTATAATGCGATAGCGTATGAAAGCATTCTTATTTTTTGGCATGGATGCAAGATAAGATTTTGCAATGGAGTTGTTGTTTGGCAGAATGTGATTATGTGTGTGGACCCGTTTTAAGAAAAAGAAATACCGGACAATTATTTATGAATTGTTCGATTCAATAAAATGTATTTCCCCTTCTTGTATTCTGTCTTTTTGTAAGAAATGTCGGAATAAAATACATCTTATCAGTCGTTAATTAATTGAAAATGAGTAATTAATACAAATGTAATCGACTTCGCAAATAGGTTGCGAGGTGGTGGTCAAACTTTGTACTCAGAAATAACAACTAAAACAATACGATTATGCAAACCATTAAAAACATCCTCAGCACAGTTAAGCCGGCTCAATTATTTGATGAAGCAGTTGCCTCTATCACACGTGCAAATTATTTCGAAGCCATGCACCTGCTAAATACTTTTCTGTTGTTTGAACCAAAACATATAGATGCCCGCCTTAAAAAAGGATTATGTTATCTCTATACCGAGCAGTTCGAAAATGCCCGCATCATGTTCGATCAGGTATTGGATGAAACCGGAGGACATGCAGAAGCTTATTATTGTTATGCCGAGTATTATAAGCTGATGCTGGATTACGATTTTGCTTTAACTTATATAGCCGATGCCCTGCAACTGGATGAGGAAAATGCTACTTACCACCGTTTGGCTGCCGAGCTTTGTTACCTTCAGCAGGATAATGAAGAAGCTTTTGGTTTAATAAACCGGGCTATTGTAATCAATCCTTTCAGGGAGGAATTATATTACTGGAGGGCACTTATTTTTATCCGTTTTGAGAAATTACAGGTAGCCATAAATGACCTTAACCGAGCCATCAGCATCAATCCGCAGTATGTGGAAGCTTACCGCAAACGTGCCAACCTGCGCATGCGTGCAGGGGAGGTTGATGCCGCACTTACCGATCTTAAAAATGCGCAACGTTTTGAACTTCTTCAGGCCGAACACCTGAACCACGCAGCGTAACCCATTACCGGTTGCCTGATTGATTACCGGCTATCCCGTTTACCCAATGGTGAACGGGATTTCTGTTTTGAAAATGAGGGTATTAAACAAATTATTTGCGCTAACCAATACTTGACTTATATTTGCATCCCGTTTCCAAACGGAACCCGTTCTGAAATCTATTTGATTACCATATTTAAGATACATCGCGGAGTGGAGCAGTGGTAGCTCGTTGGGCTCATAACCCAAAGGTCCCAGGTTCGAGTCCTGGCTCCGCAACTAAGTAAGATCCCGCAATGCGGGATTTTTTGTTTTAGGCGTTTTATGGATGAATAATAAATGAAGTAAACAATGTTTTATACGTATGTGCTTTATTCACCCCAACACGGGAAAATTTATACAGGATATACATCGGATTTGGCAGCACGGTTAGCCTCGCACAATAGTTTGGCAACCAAAGGTTATACAATTCGTTACAGACCGTGGGTTCTCATCTATCAGGAGGAATTTGCAACGAAATCAGCAGCGATGCAAAAGGAGCGTGAGCTTAAAACCGCCAGGGGCAGGAAGTATATTTGGGAGCATCTGGTACCAAAAGATAATTGAAATGGCTCATATCCGCCAGCAGGCGGACCCAGGTTCGAGTCCTGGCTCCGCAACTAAGTAAGATCCCGCATTGCGGGATTTTTTGTTTAAGGCTGTTTTTTCTAAACAAGAGGAGGATAATAAAGAAACAGTTATAAATGAGTTATCCGGGTTGACTTACCTGCCGCTAACACCCTCCTTCCAAAAAATTGCATACCTTTGCCCCCCTTTATTATCAGAATGACAGTACATAAAGCCGGATTTGTAAGTATTATTGGTAAACCCAACGTGGGCAAAAGCACCTTGCTTAATGCTTTATTGGGTGAAAAAATTTCTATTATATCACCCAAGGTGCAAACCACCCGCCACCGCATTATGGGTATTCTGAGCAAACCGGAGTACCAGATTGTGTTTAGCGACACCCCCGGTATTATAAAACCCAAGTACAAGCTTCATGGCAGCATGATGGATTTTGTAAATCAAAGTTTGCAGGATGCAGATGCCGTATTGTTTATTACAGATACCGACAAACAGAATGAAGAAGATGAGGAACTGATAGCCAAACTCAAACTCATTAAGGCTCCCCTCATTTTGTTGCTGAATAAAATTGACCTTCTTAAAAGCGATAAAGAGCTGGAAGAGAAGGTAAATCTTTGGAAACAAAAGGTAAATGCCCTGGAAATTATTCCGGTTTCGGCACTCAATAAATTTAATATTGGTTTGCTGATACAGGCCGTGCTTAAATATATGCCAGAGGGTCCTTCATTTTATCCCGATGATCAGTTAACGGATAAAAGCGAGCGTTTTGTGGCCGCGGAAATTATCCGTGAAAAAATAATGATGCGCTATAAAGAAGAAATTCCTTATGCCACACAGGTGGAAATAGAAAGTTTTAAGGAAGAAGAAAAGATAATCCGTATTAGTGCGCTGATCTACGTAATGCGCGACTCTCAAAAGCAAATCATGATTGGTAAAGGAGGTTCAGCATTAAAAAATGTTGGTATTGCTGCACGCAGGGATATGGAACGGTTTTTTAATAAGCAGATATTTTTGCAAACCCTGGTAAAGGTGAAGGAGGATTGGCGGGATAATGATCGTTTGCTGAAGGAGTTTGGATATAAAGAGGAATAATAACAAAGAACAATGGGACAAATTGTAGCAATAGTAGGAAGGCCTAATGTAGGCAAATCAACCCTGTTTAATAGGTTGGTGGGGCATAGAAAAGCCATTGTAGATGATTTTTCAGGTGTAACACGCGACCGCCACTACGGACAAGTTGAATGGACCGGCCATACATTTACGGTAATTGATACCGGTGGATACGTTACCGGATCCGAAGATATTTTTGAATCAGCCATCAGAAGTCAGGTAGGCATTGCAATAGAGGAGGCCGATGTGCTGTTGTTTATGGTAGATGTGCAAACCGGTATATCTGACCTGGATACCACTTTTGCCAATGTATTGCGCAGGTCTAAAAAACCGGTAATTATTGTGGCCAATAAGGTAGATAACGGTGATCAGCAATATGCAGCGGCAGAGTTTTATGCCATGGGTTTTAAAGAGATGTATTGTGTTTCTTCTGCCTCTGGTTTTGGTACCGGAGAATTGCTTGATGCCATTTGTGCCAAACTTCCGCAGGCTGAACCGGAAGAAAAACAAGATACAAACTTTGATACAGAAGATGGAAAAGAAGGGGAGGATGAACCTGTAGAAAAAGGCCCGCCAATGATAGCCATCGTGGGCAGGCCAAACGTAGGGAAATCATCTTTGGTGAATGCCCTGTTGGGTGAGGAAAGAAATATTGTAACCGATGTAGCCGGTACCACACGCGATACAATTAATACGCTGTACAATGCCTATGGCAAACAATTCTGGTTAATTGATACAGCTGGAATACGCAAAAAAGGAAAGGTTAAAGAAGACATTGAGTTTTATTCAGTGATGCGTTCCTTACGCGCGCTGGAAGACAGTGATGTAGTAGTACTGGTAATTGATGCCACAATAGGACTGGATGCTCAGGATATGAACCTGGTACATCTGGCAGTGAAAAATGGCAAAGGGCTGGTTATTCTGGTAAATAAATGGGATCTGGTAGAGAAGGATCATAAAACTTCTCTGGAATATGAAAAGGTAATTCGTAAAAAACTGGAGCCTTTTGATGATGTTCCTATAGTATTTACCTCGGCCTTGACCAAACAACGTATTCACAAAGCCATTGAGGTGGCATTAAAAGTTTGTGATAGCAGGGCAAGGCGCATTCCTACTCATAAGCTTAACGAAACCATGTTGCCATTTATTGAAGCTTATGCACCGCCTGCTATTAAAGGTAAATACGTAAAAATTAAGTTTGTAACCCAACTGCCGGGAAGAAATCCAAAGTTTGCCTTTTTCTGCAACCTGCCTCAGTATGTAAATGAAAGTTATAAACGTTACCTGGAGAACAAGATAAGAGATTCTTTTGATTTTCAGGGAGTTCCAATTGTTATATACATGAGGAAGAAATAAAAATTTGCTTCTTAACCAATTCCGGTTAATTTTGCGCCCGTTTTATCAACTAAATTAACAAAACAACAATGAAAAAAGTATTATCAATCGTTGCTGCTGCTGCTATGTTAGCAGTAGTTGCTTGCGGTCCTTCTGCTGAAGAAAAAAAGAAAGCTGAAGAAAAACGCATTCAAGATTCAATCGAAGCTGCTCAGCGTATGGCTGATTCATTAGCTGCTATGGAAGCTGCTATGATGCCTGCTGATTCAACTGCTGCTGCAGACACAACTGCTGCTGCTCCAGCTGAAGCTGCTCACTAATTGATTCTTAATCAAGAGCGTAAAAAAGAGTGTCCTTGTGACACTCTTTTTTTATCGGTTTAAACCAAAAAGAATTTTTGTATTTCGGATAAAGACGCTACATTTGCCGTCCTTTAATTTTGAATTGTTATGACAAAGAGAACATTCAACCCTTCGATCAGAAAAAGAAGAAACAAGCACGGTTTCCGTGAGAGAATGGCCACAGCAGCTGGTCGTAAGGTGATAGCCGCCCGCAGAGCGAGAGGCAGAAAAAAACTGACCGTTTCTGACGAGAAACGCCACAAAAAGTAATTGTTCCGGCTTAGCCGGTTAAACATGATGCGTACGCTTGCGGCTTATACGTTTACCAAGTATGAGAGGCTTTGCAGTAAAAGCATCATCGATACATTATTTGAAAAAGGAAATCGCACTTATGCGCGGTTTCCTTTTCGTTTTTTATATGTGCCGGCTCCTGTTGAAGGACCTTATCCCGTGCAGGTGCTTATCACCGTTTCCCGCAAAAACTTTCCAAAATCAACCCAGCGCAACAGGATAAAACGCCAGTTACGCGAGTTGTATCGCACACATAAACATATTCTTTATCAGGCTTTGGAAGGTAAACCACAGCGTTTTGCACTTATGGTGGCCTACCAGTCAAAGGAGAATATGTCCTACAGCAAAATACTGCCTGTTTTTAAACAATGTATTCAATTTGTAGCCGATGACATGGCAAAAACTCATTCAGCTTCCCTTTCTGGGACTGATCAAATTGTATAAACACGCCATTTCGCCTTTGTTGCCAATGGCCTGCCGGTATACACCTACCTGTTCCGAGTATGCAGAGCAGGCGGTTCGTAAGTATGGTGTGTTTAAAGGTATAGCTCTTGCAGCCAGGCGACTATCAAGATGCCACCCCTGGGGAGGCAGTGGTTATGATCCATTAAAATAAACACTATCCCCAAACCGTTTATCAAAAGGCAAACACCTTTCAAAAAACTATCACTAACTTCGATTTTAAAGATTGTAACGTATGTTTAAGCACATGATGAAGAAAATACGCTGGTATTATCTGGTACTGGCATTGGGTACTTTAACCCTTTTCTCTTTTGCCAATAATGGCACCAACTATTTCGAGATATCCAAAAACCTCGACATTTTTGCTACGCTCTTCCGGGAAATTAATACTTATTATGTTGATGATGTGGATGTAGGCAAGCTAATGCGTAAGGCAATTGATGAAATGCTGAACTCCCTCGACCCATACACGAATTATATTTCCGAGGCAGAGATTGAAGATTTTCGTTTTCAGATGACGGGTCAGTACGGAGGAATAGGCGCTCAGGTAGGCCAAAAAGGGGACTACGTGATTGTAACAGATCCTTATGAGGGTTTCCCTGCTCAGAAGGAAGATTTACGCGCAGGCGACCTTATAATTGAGATTGAAGGGAAAACCACCAAAGGGAAAAGCACAAGTGACATCAGCAAATTGTTAAAAGGTCAGCCTGGTACGAAGGTAAAACTAAAAATAAAAAGAGAAGGTGCCGGTGAAATGGAAAAGGTACTAACCCGTGAAGAGATACACGTGAAAAATGTGCCATATTATGGAATGATCAACGGAGAAACTGGATATATTAAACTCCAGTCGTTTACCAATGATGCGGGCAAGGAAGTAAAAGACGCGCTGGTGGAGCTGAAGAAAAATGCAGGCATCAAAAGCGTGATTCTGGATGTACGTGGAAACCCCGGTGGATTGTTGCATGAAGCGGTAAACATTGTAAATGTATTTGTACCTCAGGGACAGGAAGTGGTAAGTACACATGGAAAAGTGAAGGAGTGGGATAAAATATACCGGACTTTAAACTCCGGAGTTGATACCGAGTTGCCTTTGGTGGTGCTAACCAACAGGGGATCGGCATCGGCATCGGAAATTGTATCCGGTAGTTTGCAGGATTTGGACAGGGGGCTGGTAATTGGCCAGAAAACCTTTGGAAAAGGACTGGTACAAAGCACACGCCCGCTTTCCTATAATACCCAATTAAAAGTAACAACCGCCAAATATTATACACCATCAGGCCGTTGCATACAGGCATTGGATTATTCTCACCGCAATGCGGATGGAAGCGTTGGGGCAGTTCCGGATTCGCTAAAGAAAGAATTTAAAACCAAAAACGGACGCAAGGTATTTGATGGCGGAGGTGTAGATCCGGATATTGTGGTAGCACAAAAACCATTATCGAAAATTGCAGAAAGTTTATTGATAAAGCAGTTGATATTTGATTTTGCTACCATCTATCGCAGCAAACATGAGAGAATAGCCGGCCCCAAAGAGTTTAAATTAACCGATGAGGAGTTTAATGAATTTAAAAAGTTTGTATCGGATAAAGATTATGGTTACTCCACCGAATCTGAAAAAGCATTGGAAGACCTGAAGAAAAAAGCCCAGGACGAAAAATATTTTGATGCTATTGCCTCAACCTATGAAACGCTTAAAGATAAGCTGAAGCACGATAAAGAATCAGATATTGAGAAGAATAAAACTGAAATAGTGGACTTGCTTGAGGAGGAAATTACCCGCAGGTATTATTTCCAGAAAGCACGCTACGAAGCATCTTTTGCCCACGATGAAGATGTGCAGGAGGCGCTGAAGGTATTTGCAGATAATAGCAAGTATCAGGGATTGCTCAAGGGTTCTGGTAAGAAATAAACAAAAACGGTCGCCTTATAAAGCGACCGTTTTTGTTTTAGAACAATTATTGTGATTATACCAGATTAACCAAACTCATTTCAAGCCCCTTTTTTAGCAGGCCCGTACGTTTAGGATTAAACTGATTTAAGCGCATCAATGCCTGGCGAATGGTTTTGGATGCATCTTTAAAAATCTCCTCATCATTCAGCTTAAATTCTTCGCTCATGCAATAGGCAAATACCCTTGCCATACCGCAGTTGGCCATAAAATCAGGAATTACAGCAACCTGATCATCGGCACTGTTGCCTATTGGTCCAAGAAAAATTTCTTTATCGGCAAAAGGTACATTAGCTCCGCAGGAAATAACCTCCAGATCATGAGCTACCATGGTATCCAGTTGCTCCTGTGTAAGCATGCGTGATGCGGCAGCAGGTACAAATATTTCAGCACCGGTGCTCCATATACTGGCATTTATATCATCGTAGGGAATAAACTCAAGATTCATTTTCTTACAGGTATCCTTTGAGAGTTTATTGCCATCGCGTTCTATAAACAGTTGTTTAATTTCGTCTTTAGAAAAACCTTTGGGATTAATTAAACCTCCTTCACGGTCAATAATACCAACAACCATTACATTCATTTGGGAGAGGTAGTAGGCTGCAGCGGCTGCCACATTTCCCCAGCCTTGTATAATAGCACGCTTGTATGCAAAGTTCGGTCCCCAGAAATCATAAAAATGACGCACCGCTTCTGCTACACCCCATCCGGTAATCATATCGGCCACCACATATTTTTTGGTGGTATCTGGCGAAAAGCGTTCATCATCCAGCACTTTAGAAACGCCTTCACGCAGGTTTTTAATCATACGCGCTTTTTGTTCCGGTGTTGGGTTAAAATGGCCCACAGCGGTTCCTTCCTGAGGGTGTTGCAATCCATATTGTTCTGTAATGGGAATTACTTCGTGAATTTCATCCACATTTAAATCGCCACCGGTTCCATAGTACGTTTTAAGCAATGGCATTACTGCCTTATACCAACGCTCCAATACCCCTTTTTTACGAGGATCGGCCGGATCAAAGTTGATACCTGATTTGGCGCCACCAATAGGAGGGCCTGAAACCGTAAACTTAATCTCCATGGTTTTGGCCAGGGAAATCACCTCATCTTTATTTAAGCCTTTGCGCATGCGTGTACCACCTCCGGCACTTCCGTTCCGCAGGTTATTTATCACCACCCAACCTTCGGCTTCGGTTTCATTGTCTTTCCATTCAAAAACGATCTCAGGCTGTTTGCCTTCGTACTTTTGTATTAGTTTTTCTATCTGCATAGTCTGTTAAAAAATTGCCGCAAGATAAGGGGTTATTCCAATCCTGCGAAGTGATTTATATCAAATTGCTAAAATCTCCGTATAAGGCTCCGCCAATATTGTCTCTATGGGCTCCGGTAACACTTTTAAGGCTGTTATTCAGGTTTTTTAAGCGCATTACACCCAACAAGCCAAATATCAATGCCTCTTTAAAATGAATAACTTCTTCATCCGGTAGGTGTATAACTGCTTCTGTATTAGCGCTTATCCGCTCCATTAAATACTTGTTTAGTGCACCTCCTCCACTTACCAGCACTTTTTGGGCTTTGTATTGGTTAATTACCTTACTGATTTGAATGGCAATATGTTCTGCCAATGTAGCCATCATATCGGCCTCACTGATATCGGAAGTAGATTTAACCAGTGGCCATAATACTTCATTCACCCATTCACGCCCCAATGATTTTGCCGTTTGCAGGTGATAAAAATCCAGATCGTTTAGTTTTTGTAAAAGGTCCTCATCCACAGTTCCTGATGCAGCAATTTTGCCTTCATCGTCAAATGCTTTGTTCAGCCAGCGCGCCACTCTGTTTAGCAATATATTGCACGGACAAATATCAAAAGCCTTTGTTTCTTCATTTTTTGTAAAGCTGATATTGGCAAAACCACCCAGGTTGAGGCAGGTATCAAACGAATTAAACAAGAGGCGGTCGCCAATGGGAACCAGAGGAGCTCCCTGTCCGCCAAGTGCCACATCTGTAGTGCGGAAATCACAAACCACGGGCAACCGGGTTTCTGCATGTATAGCAGCGCCATCCCCTATCTGGGCTGTAAAACCTTCACCGGGCTGATGAAAAATGGTATGGCCGTGCGAACAAATCAGGTCGATATTGGCCTGGTGTTTTTTAATAAAAGCATTAACAAGCTGGCCAATATAACGGCCATAATAAGCACTTGTTTTTGGGTAAAGAAAAATGGGTTGCTTGTGCAATTGAGAGAGGCGAATACGCCATGTTTCGTTATATGGAATTGTTTCTGCTGCCAGTATCCGGTAAGTCCATTTGTCGTCTTCTTGCAGAATTTCTGCATAGGCCAGATCAATTCCATCCATTGAGGTTCCGCTCATTACTCCTAGTACCAGCATGTTTTTTCTTTATTGGTTTACGAAAGTATGCAATTTGCAACCTGTGCTGTGCTTTTACAAACTTTTCCTCATATTTGATATAAGCCCTTAGCCATATGACTTATAACAGAAGAAATTTTATTAAGCAAACTTCAGCCGCTATGTTTGGTACATTGGTGGTGCCTTATTATGATATCAACCCATCTGCAACGGAGCTGGCAGCTGCTCACAGACAGGTTGCCGTTGACGATGAGGCCTACTGGAGTTTGGTAAGAAAACAATTTCCGCTTACCAAAGATATTGCATACCTTAACAATGGAACCATGGGGCCTTCCCCGTATGAGGTGATAGAGGCCGTAAAAAAGGGAATGATGGAGGGTGATCACTCTGGTAATTATGGTGGCTGGGAAAATACACAGGCTAAGCTGGCAAAGTTTGTTGGTGTAGATGAAAATGAAATTGCCCTTACACATAATGTTACTGATGGAATAAATATAGCCTGTTGGGGATTTCCTCTTAAAAAAGGTGATGAGGTAATTATTACCACGCATGAACACGTTGGAAATGCTTTGCCATGGCTTAACCGCCAACGTTTGCATGGAATAGTGCTGAAAACTTTTTCTCCTGCACCAACTGCGGATGAAACCCTCAACCGGATCAATGCACTGATCACTAAAAAGACCAGAGTAATAGCGGTTCCGCATATTCCCTGCACCCAGGGACAGATAATGCCGGTAAAGGAAATAAGCAAACTGGGGAAGGATAAAGGATTGTTTGTATTTATTGATGGTGCCCACGGCCCTGGTATGTTGCCGTTAGACATTCATGATATTGGATGCGATGTTTATGCAAGTTGTTCTCATAAATGGATGCTGGGCCCTAAAGGAACAGGTTTTTTGTATGTAAGAAAAGATTTTCAGGAAACCCTTCAAACCTATTTTGTTGGAGGCGGGAGTGATAATGCCAAATGGAATATGGCCAAAACTCCTGTGGAAATGGGTGATTACGCATCATCGGCTCATCGCTACTATGGAGGTACGCAGTCATTAGGTTTATACAGAGGGGTGGATGCAGCCATAGCTTTTATAGAAACTATTGGTATCAATAATATCCACCAGCGTATTAAGATGTTGGGTAAATACACACAGGATCAATTGCTGGCTTTTGGCGATAAGGTGGAATTAATTACTCCCACGGAAGAACAATCACGCTGTGCGGTAAATGGTTTCAGAATAAAAGGGGTAGCCTATGATAAGTTTTATGCAAAGGCTGCAGAAAATAAAGTGCGAATTAGGATGGTGCCTGAAAATGGCATCAATTGTTTGCGGGTTTCCACCCATATTTATAACAATAAACAAGAGGTAGATCAGTTGATCGATATCATAAAAAAAGCCATCGAATGATGGCTTTTTTTATAGTTATCAGGAATTATTAATTAGCTGGAACCAACGTGCTGATAGTGGTATAAGTGGTAGGATTCCCTATACTATCTGTATCAGTCTCTGTATTTTTGGTAACCAATTTTGAATCTGAAAGCTCTGTAATTTCTGTTGACATATTTAAACTGCCTACATTGATGGTTAATGTTTTATCTCCGTTGGAAAGTGCCCATGTTCCAGCAAAAGCTGTACTGCCGCACTTTACCGTACCTGGGTCAAAAGCAAAGGTGTTTCCGGATTTTGTAAAAGTTGTTTTGTCATCAGCATCACAAGTATCAATGGCTTTTGCAACACCATTAACTGTTTTAGATTGCTCTTTCCATGAACGTGTACTGCCTCCGGTAAGCATATCGGTTGCAGATTTTGATTCATCATCATCTTTGCAGGATGTGAAAGATAAGGTGAAAGCCAGCATTGCTATGGCAAGCAGTTTTAAGTTTTTCATAGTTTTAAGTTTAATATTACTATTCAATTATAGTAAATCTTTCAGATAACTCATTCAGGTAATCAAAATCTTTCAAACCTGTGGCTTCTTCTGCACCACCCGATATGGTTATGCCACTAATTTGCAATGAGGAGGCCAGTTGATACAACAAATCTATTTGAGAAATTCCGCTGATAAAAAACTCCCTGTCCTTATTTAACACTGCAATTTGATTTGCCCACTCCTCTTTGTAATGATCAAGATTTAACAAAAATGCTGCACAATGATTTTTATACGCCTCTACTTCTTTAATCAATTTATCGCCATTTAATTGATAAAGGTTTATTTGTTTAAGAACCGGTTTGTCCAGCAGGTCAAGTTCTTCGGGTAGCAGGGAATTGTTTACCTCAATAATATCCAAATCAAGCAATTCTGCAATATCATTTATTTCCTGAACGGATTGGCTTCCAAATTCTCCCGTTATATTACTTCCTGTGATCCAGTCAATCATTTCGCGGGCTTTTACAGGCGGAATATAGGCAGCCTGTGCCTGGTCAAAACAAAAACCGATATAATCAAATCCGGCAGCGGCAGCAAACCTGGCATCACTTAAATTGGTTACTCCGGCCAGTTTTATTTTGCATAAATAACTCATGCGGCAAAAGTAGTTTATTTGCATATTGATGGGTAAAGAACAATACAAATTTTTTGAAGACGTTTACGCTGTAGTAAAACTCATTCCATATGGAAGAGTAACCTCTTATGGTGCCATTGCAAAATATCTGGGTGCTGCCGGTAGCTCCCGCCTGGTTGGTTATGCCATGAATACCGCCCATATTTTACCTGATATACCTGCCCACAGGGTGGTAAACCGCAATGGTTTATTAACCGGCAAACATCATTTTGCAACAGAAACGCGGATGCAGGAATTACTGGAAAAAGAAGGGGTTAGGGTTGAAGCCGATCAGGTGGTAAAATTTGAGCAACTGTTTTGGGATCCTATGCGCGAGCTCTCTTTATAATGGAGTTAAAAATCACATTTGCAATCTGTGAAAATGGAGAATTGTTTTTTCTTCTGGAGAATATCCGTTCGCTCTATTCCTGCCGATGATATATGGGTGCAACGGATTACCGGCCTGTTATCTTCATCATAAATGGTTCGAATCCTGATATTGGATTGTGTACATGAAACTCCCTCGTTAAAAATTTCCATTCCGTTCTCGTTGTATAGGGTGGTGATGATATAATTAAAGTCCTTTTTGGAGCTGTTCATGGTTCGCATAAAAGGTTTACCTGCTTCATCATAATAATTATAAGTAGTGGAACTGTCGGAAGGGTTTGTGGTTGTATCAATAGTATAAGTGCCTGCTTCCATTTTTTTTATCAGCCATACGGTTGGGTGTTCCGTTAGCTGTATTCCTGTTATTTTATACAACGTATCTACCATTTTTTGCCGCCTTTCGCTCTCATGATGAAATGTGCCACATTTATGGCGTTTAGGAACGGGCTGAATATACTTCTGGGCAAACACCCCTGAAAGCGAAAAAAGCAAAAGACATATCAAGAAGTATAGTTTCATCAGGCAACAAAGCATAGGAGCATGACAAAGCCATGCTAAATTTAAAGGTAATAAATTAAGATTAAATTACCAGTGAAAAATTTGTGAGGGATCAGAAGGTAAAAAAAGGTGCTTTCATCCGTGTTTTATAAGGATAGAGTCCAGGTTTTATCTTCGAGTGATATTTTTAAAAAACCATAGTGGTAGTTATAAAGAAAGGAGTTTTTACCTGTAACTCCATTCTTTATATCATGTATTGTTACTCCCTTGTATGTTTTGCCATTAATCACAACAGAATCTAAGTACCTAGGTTCGTGATTAAAATACCCAAGATATATATCAAAGCTGATTTGATTGATTTGAATGGAGCATCTTTGTTCATTTGCTTTGTTCACATAAGCCTGATAAACTATGGTTTTTAACATAGGATTGGCGGAACTAAATGTGTATTTAATTATTTCCAGATACCAATAGTTTTGTAAGCCACAAGCCGGATCTGAGGTAACGTATTCCGAGGCAATTCCTATGTAAGGAATTACCCCACTTCCTGATAGAATTGCGGTATCACCGGTGTTACTAATAAATACCATGGAGTCATAACCTGATTTAAACGGGATTTGATTTTTTTCATTACTTGTTAAGTAATAATGATACTCTTTCGGTTCATAGCCATCGCATGGATCATATTCCTTCACACATGAAGAAAGAAAAAGACTTAATAGTACGGTTACAATTGTTATAGTTAATTTGTTCATTTTGTTGTTGAGATCGTGCAAGCACGTTTTGAACAATACTTAACTAATTTGATTAACTTATAAGTACAAACTGGCATCCCGTTTAATAAGTTTATTCAACTCAATCTATATGGCTTCTCATCCCCCTCCCCAGGTTTCCCTGTCAAGGCTTCTGTATTGAATGGCTTCCGCCAGGTGCTCAATTTTTATTTCTTCACTTTCAGCAAGGTCGGCAATGGTGCGGGCTACTTTTAAAATACGGTCGTAAGCGCGGGCACTTAGTTGCAGACGGTTCATGGCGGTTTTTAACAGGTTTTGTCCGGCCGTACTGATCAGGCAAATTTCTCTGGCCATGGGAGAGCTCATTTGGGCATTGCCATAAATGCCTTCTTTATCTTTAAACCGTTCTGTTTGAAATGCCCGTGCTTTTATTACCCTTTCTCTGATATGTTCGCTTTGTTCGGCCTTGCGCGTGTCGGATAGCTGGTCAAAGTTTACCGGGGTAACCTCCACATGTATATCAATCCGGTCGAGCAGCGGCCCTGAAATTTTGCTGAGGTATTTTTGCACTGTTCCAGGAGCACAAATACATTCCTTCTCCGGATGGTTATAGTAGCCACAGGGGCAAAGGTTCGTTGCCTTTTTCCCGAATCAATATTTCTGTCAAAAAGCCACCATTAATGAAGTTGCCTGACACAATGACTACGATTGGCGATCATATTCGAAAAAGACGAATTGAGCTTAATTTACTTCAGAGGGATGTGGCTAGGCAGATTGGGGTGAGTGAAGATTGTATCACGTATTGGGAAAACGGAAGGAGTACACCGCAGAGAAGGTTTGTGACTAAGATTAAAGAGTTTTTAGGGTATTTTCCAAAAGTTAAAGCCAGCATTTAGTGCTGGCTTTAGTATTTTATGCAAAAAATGAAAACACTCTTGAATTTGACTCAAAGTGTGGATTAACTTTGATTAACATTAATACTTACTCTTTTATATAAAGGCGCGGTATGGAAATCCAAGAAGCAACTTGTAAACCAAACTAAGGTATGCTATACTAAAAATGAGGGAAAGGAAGTATCGTTTAGGATAGAATATACCTTATAATGTTATTATTCTGCTTTCCAGTATAGGTCTTTATCTTACCTACAGACAGAAGTACTTTTTGTCCAGGGTTTATATAGAAGTTATTAGGAACGTTATCCAGGATAGGTGCGGCATATTAGTGATCGTCCAGGCTGCTTAAGTACAAATGCGAAAGTTTTGTATTGAAAGGAGCCGTCAAGGGGATATTACAATCAAGTGGTTGGTAGGCCTTAAAAAAACAACTGAAGGTCATTGACCTAGCTCTCCACACTTAGGTTTTGCCAATATTGGTTTGCACCTCCTCAATTATGCAATACGCATATAAGCAAAAACCACCTCTTAATGAGGTGGTTTAAAATTGGCTAATTAATATCTCTTACTCTCATAGCAAACCCGAGTTTAGCACCATACATTTTTACATGGCAAACTCGGTCCGGAAAATGTTTAGTAATTTTCAGATTTTCTTCCCGAAACATGAATTGATTTTGGAATTGTCCTCTAACATCTATGGAGACGTCATTTAAATTCTGAGAGAGAAACATAACTGCTATATTAAATTTTCTCGCCTCTCGTAACAACTGTCGTAAGAGGTTTGCCGTGTTTGATCCATCGTTGAGTAACATGTGGGCCTCATCAATTATAAGCAAACGTAACACATCACTACTTTTTTGACGCAAAAAGTATTTTATTATTGAGTTAACAAATCTTCTAATACTCTCTGTGGTACTATAATCTACATTAAATATGTCAATGGATTTAGGAGATTCTTTTAACCAATTCGGAGCATCGGCTGAAAGCAGTTCTTTTGAAAGCAATTCATTTATTTTTAGCAGAAGTGCTATGATAACGTCTACTCGACTTACTCTATTTCCTTTGCCGATTCTATCATGAGTAACAATTTTTTTAACTCCCGATATATATCTATCAATATACTCTGAAAGATTCTTGCTAGCTTTATATTTATCTTTTAATTCATTAATCTCTGAGGCATACTTTGCATATTCATTCGACAGTTCTATTTGAAGGTGGTCTAGTAGATTATTTATTAAAGCCTTTGTACTATATGTAGTCAAGCTTTCGCTGTCAAAAACTTGGTATAAAACCTCTTCTTGTGCTAAAGTCATTCCCGGCATCAATTGGGTTAATACTCCAGGCGTAAGGGCTTTTTCGTAAAAAGAAAGGGGCCTGAAAATTGTATCTGCTTTTTTTGAGTTTAATACCTTTGATTGATTTTGTAAGCTATAGTTGAATATCGCATATCCGTTCTCTGAAGTAAACAAGTTTGCATACTCACTATGCGGGTCAAGTATGCTAATATGTCCACCTATAAGAGCCAATTCTCCGGCAATTAAGGCAGCAAGGCGAGACTTTCCTGAACCAGTAACTCCTGTAATTAAAGTGTGTTTTTTAAAAATATCAAAATCAAAGCATAATTGTGTTATATCTTTTACGTCTGAGTTGTTCGAGGAACATAGTTGCCCTAGGTATAAGGCTGAAGTGTTATTTTGAGTATTACAATTAGACTTTGTTAAACCATATAGTTCAATAGTTGTTTCAAAGGGCAATGAGTAAACCTTCTGAAAAATTCTTGGTGTATATTTGTTTATCTTCGTCTGTATTTCGCTAAATATTTCATTAGAGAGAGTGTAGTGGCCAAGTATTAGGGCACTAATGTATTTAGCATAACGAGGCGCTTTCCCTTTTTCCGATAATTTTACCACAGCATTGTCGACAGCTTTAGACACAAAAAATTGCCGAGCATCTTCCAAATAAAAATCAACTTTTATCTGGAAGACTTGTGCTAATACAAAAATGCCTTCAGATGATATTACACTAACTATCTCACCTATTTGGCATTCAGAATCCTGATTAATAATGAATGTTAAAGTATCATCAGTAGATACTTCTGTAATTACACCAATAAAATTTTCAATATTTTTTGAATCTTCTGCCATTGAATTATGTCGTGATAAAATGAACGATGGAAAGTAATTCAACTAGTCTAGTTGCAGTTATATCTACATCAGAGAGAAGCATATCATGCCTTAAAAAAGGCGTATCCTCTTTCTTTGTATAAAAGTACATAGTTCTATCTTTGCTAGGCATTTCATTTTCCACGTTACTTTTATATAATGAATTAGGATCAATCGCAGAAAAATCAGATGTTAATAATGAGGGAGATAAAATGCAATCACATTCCCAACCATGAGTATTATGTTTAATTTGATACCAATTGTTATTTAGAAAAAGATAATCATTATGAAAGAGATCTAAAAAGCTAGGTCGATTTATACTCAATGGTTTAATTTGGTCTTGAATATCTTTGTTATCGCCCAATGCTGTTAATAACTCATGTTTCTCCGTAAAATTGACGTAGGTTGAAATGATATACCAATTCGGTTTAAGATTGTTTTTAATTTTAGCGAAGTAGTTTTTAATTTTATTAAGTAAACTATCATCATAGATTGTCGATAGATTCGATTTTGAGATTGGGAAGATTTGACCATCAAAATGAATTATAAGAGGTTTTTCGTTTAGTTTATGTTGTATGTACTTTGTAAAGTCTTTATTCGCAAGAGTTGTTGAAATTGTTTCCAGTGCATAGTACTGTGATACAATTTCTTGAAAATCGGCCTTCGAGAAGGATTTTTCACTGAATAGTGAATTAATCCATTTAGGAATTACCATTGGTTTCAAAAAACTATCAAAAGGATTCCCAGGTTTTAATAATTCCTCTGTTTGACCATCAATTTCAAAAGTAATCGAGGGTATAAATTGCCAAAGAAAGACCCTAGGGGAACTTGGTTCTCTAGCAGATTCCTTATCGCTTACTAGATTAACGTCAAATTTATATTTTAAGACACCATAATTGTTTTTGATTTGAGAAATATCTGTTTGAAGAAGGCTTACTCTGTTAAAGTGATTTTTAACGATATCCTTGTATTGCTTAGCCAATTCAAATATACCCTGTTCCTCTTCAGTTATTGGATGAAATAAATCATATTGTTTATACATACTCATAGTCATCATATTTAAAGAATTTCGTAATAATTTTTTTTATGCCAATTCTGTTTTTGTCACTTAGATCAGATTTAATATAAATGTCCAATCGAGTTTCAGAACATAAATTATGCATATTACTGCCGTTCATGTTTGCTTTTAAAGTTTCATAATGAGTTTTGCCTTTTACTTCAGATTTAACTAATAATTCGCCTCCTCCTGTTTTTAAGTGGAAAACATCTAAGAGAAGATCACTCTTTTTTACCGTCATACCAAGTGTAGTTGCTTCGTTAAATATTTTATCTCGCAAATTATCAATGTAGGCCCGACTATCAATATTATTAATGAACTCTTCTTTTAGTCTCGGATGTTTAATCTTTTTACTATGGATCGACAGAAGGTGGTGAAAGCGACCTGCCTTCTCTTCTTTGAGAACATTAATATATTTATCTATTAATTCTTTCCGAAACTTTTCAGGGCCATCAATAAATCCGACATATTCTTTAAGATGGAAGTTTATAAAGTCGGTATCAGACATTGCAATAAGTTTCAAGGGCTCTAGTGCAACTTCCTTTTCAATTAATGTACCGACTAAATAAGTCAAAATAGCCTCGAAACTTCTCAGTTTTTCGGAGAAGTATATGTATTTATAAAGTAAAACGCGACTAACGAGAAAACTAAACACGCTCTCTATATAGTTATCATCTTTACTTTCCTTATTTAAACATAATTCGACATTGTCTCTTGGCCATCCGCCACTTATACTATCGAATTTCTCCAGAGATAGTCCTTTAACGTATTTTACAATTCTCTCATTTATTAATGTTACTGGAGCGTATTTGACCATAAATGAATCCCTAATGACATAGTCTAATCTATCCATATCAATGTCTGAAACAAGCAATTGTTGTATTGCTCGTTTTGGTCTTTCAAAACCTGAGATTGTCCGGATAAATTCATCTGCCATTTTGGGGTAAATAATTGTTGCAATACGATATAGCGACATATCGCTGGAGCTATCCCAACCCAAAATTAGCTCACGAACGTCTTTTAGCAATGGATTATTTATTATAATTAGCGATGCAATTCTTTCTTCATGTTTCACACTTTTCGTCCAGCCTTTAGAAGTTAGAAATGCTCGTTCAGTTGCATGGGATATGGGAAAATGACCACAGTCGTGGAGTGCTGCCGCAGCGGCTAACTCCCTTGCATCTTGAATTGTTAATTGCGAAGATATCCCTTGGGTTTCGCAGTTCTGGTTAATCAGATCACAAGCTACTATGCATTTTGCGATAACACCAATAGTATGTTCGAAGCGAGTGTGCTCGACTTTTTTCCATTCGTCTGAGACCTTATGTACCAATCCCATTTGAAATCTTTGTTTCAAAAATTGAATTGCTTCAGTTGCAAGAAGCTTTGCTACATCATTTTTTATTGTAGCTTCAATTTTACCAGGATTGTCTTTAATTCCGAGTAATTCTTTGAAATTAATAATTTCAGCTTCTAATAAAGGGAGCGTTTCGGTAGAGGTTTGTTGAGCTGTAGACATATTAAGTTTTTATTAGAATTTTAACTTGTCCCTTATTGAAAACTAGTTGAGCGGACTTTCCTGTTGCTTCATTATCTTCAAAGAATATGCTTGCAGTGTCATAAATTTTGTGGCTATCCTTGTCCTTTTTTAAGGCCTCAGTCAATTCTTTTGCACTCATCTCACGTGGCAAATCGAAAAGAACACAAATTTTTTCTTCTGCAACTGCAGAGTTGAGACCTTTAATTTTATCTGCAATAAATAAAGCGGAAATACAGGGCGTATCTTTTTTGTCTTTTAAGATGATTCTGAGAGTGACTAAGGTAGAAACCTCTTCTACTATAATCACATCTTTAATAAAGGAATCCGTTTCTCTATCCCATTCTTGTAATTCATCCGAAACCCTCATTATATTTAGAATTGAAGGAATTTGAAAGTTTTCTTTGATACTTGGTATGAGATTGTTCCGGTCGTGATATGTCATAGCTAAACAAATATCTACAAGCGATTCCAAATTCATTTCCTGATAAGTCTTTGAGTCTCTCCAGTGTTTCATAATTGGGCGTAGAAACAGTACAACAGATGAGATGGAATGGTGTGCATCAAAAAGACCCTTTCCTGCGATAGCTTTACTAACAATTGCTTTATAGAGATGAATTGTTTTTTGCAAAGTATCCTGTTTTTTCTCTAACTCTTTTGTCTTTGTTTCAGAAGAGTTAATAGAATTTTCAAGTTTTGTAATAATATCACATCCAAAGTGATTGAGCATTTCTAACAAATCATCAGGATTGTTTAGTTCAAGCTCGATATCTCCTTTGGAGTTAAGAAGATCTTTAAAAGCAGCTGTCCCTAGTTTATGAGCAATTTGTTTTAGCTTTTCGATAGGATAAGCGATATCGTGAAAAATTGCCGCAACAAGAAGTTGCGTGCGGAGCTTAGAATTATTCTCTCTACAATATTTTTTGAGTAGGTAATTTGTAAACAGGACATTTCTGACTGTATGGCTTAAATGATCCCTTACATTATGTGAATTTTCTCCTTCGGATCTCAACGAAAGGGCTGTTCTTAATAACAACTCTAATGGTTCAAAAATGCTGATTAATTCTTCCCTTTCTTTTAAAGGATAATCTATGACGCTTAACACTTTGGAGGCAACCTTCCTTAAAAAGAGAATAGCATTATCACGAGTCTTTTGAATATCTTTAACATCCAAAGAGCTAAACCAGTTGAGCAAAGCCTCATTAATATCCGCGTCAAAATTTTTTTCTGAGATAAAAAAACTGACTAACAATGTATCAATGTCATGCTTTGTGCGTATCATAGTAAAAGGTTAATTATTGGAATAAGGGGGTTACTCACAATTCTACGAAAAAAAAATGGTTATCAATGATTTCGTTAAATAAATATGTAGCCTATTGGCAAACCAATGTTTGGTACTTACTGTAGACTTTATCAAAATAGAGCGTCTCAACAGTGATCATCTATTCCATGAAGCTCAAACTTTTTAGTGTGAATGGCCTAAACTAGAATATGAAAGCAAAATGTATATTGTTCAAGAAATGACTAATAACATTCTGATTTTCAATAAGGAAATTACGATCAGGTTGATCTACACCCCATATGTTTCTGATATTTCCCCAAATTCCCAACGCTATTTCAAAGGTTCATTGCCTTTCTCCCGAGTGGATAAAACTGTACAAAAGTCACTTTCGAAGTCATATCCCAACAAACTTAGACTATTGGGGACCATATCAAGAAAAGGCGTCTTGACCTTGATCAATTCCAAAAGGGAGTATAGATTTTTATTTTTGCGATAGTTTTTTATCTGAATTTGACTTTCCATTAATTAATAATTAATAGTGATTTAATACAACTTGAAATACAAGCACGAAAGTAATCTTATCACGATGTTCCAATCAAGAGTGAAAACACTCTTTTTTGGTAGGGAAAACACCCTAAAAATTTGTAATAATTTATTCTAAAAAGTTCTTAATTACCTTGAGTCCTCCTATGAAACTGCAATTTGTTAAAAAAGAACTTTCGGATTCAGTTATTTTGGTTTAGCTAAAACTTTAATAGTAATATGGAAATTAGATCAGTAGTATCTATTTGTAATTCTTCTGAAGGTGATATTAATAAGAATCCATCCGAACTAGTAGAATATTGATTTAGATGGTCTGGTTGAGAGTTATGTACTAAAATACGTTCTGCCCTATATGCATTACCTAAAGCAACAGGTAAAGAGACTTGAAAATTATTGACTTTTTGATCACCCACATATTCATATATTCTTTTTTTGTAGATGTTTATTAATTCTGGATCTCCAATAAAGGGAGTGTAAATGTAATTATTGAACGTTGCCAGAGCAATTGAGTGGTGGTTCGCAAGTTTAATTGCTCCCCGTTGAAAACCTTGTTCTGAAACGATGAGTCCTTTATTAGCTTTGATATCGTCAATAAGAGAAAGGAATTGTCTTACAACATCACTTCCTATCTTTCTTTTATGTTGTTTACATTCAATAACGATAATCATGTTCATTCCTTGAATCGTTAACTCAATGGACAAATCAATTTCATAAGAGTTACCAGACCTACCCTTGTACTTCTTTCTTTTATAAGTTTTATGAGGAATTTCTTTAAAATCCTCACCGAGGCTTTTAAAGAATGCCTCTGCAACCTTGTCTTCAAAGTCTTTTCCCGAACGGCTCATTATTTATCTCTATTTTTTATTCTTTATCGATTCTGTAACCACTTTCAAGATGTTATCCCTCTTCTGCTTTCTCGTGGACTCTTCTACGTTGCTATACTCAACCTTTACTCTATAGCCCTTTACCAGGCTTTCAGTTGAAAATCCTTGACTATTTCCAATAATATTGGATATGAAGGAAACTATTAAAGCGGATGGATATAATCTGATCCAGCGATAATGTTTGAATCACCTGCCTTACCATTAATAATATTTGTGTAAGCAGTTGCCACTTCTTTAAACTTGTGAGATTTTAAGTGTAGTTCATCAAACCAATCGTTTTGTTGTCGTGCAATATTTCTACAATCAAGGTGTTTAATCATAGATTGGTTGATACTTTTGTTAAAATCATTGGCTAGAGTGATGAACATTTCATTAAGTATAAAGATCATTGCTTTGACTATTCTGCGTTGTTGTTTGTCATCAAGTATACCCTTGAGAGCCATTGGTCGTGAGAGCCATTTACCCGTATCCATAAATTTATTTATAAAGAACTGAAAGGGGTATCTCCAACTAAAATGATTCTTAAGACTTGGGATAGCATAATCATATCCTTGTGTAATGATAACCATTTTTTCAAACTGTGATGATTTAGAAATAGAATTAAAGATTAGATAATAATTGGCTTTCATGATAATGACGAAAGTGTAAAAGTGTTTCGTTAAGTATTGCTGTCCTTCATAGACATCGTCTTTATCTTTGGAATGATTTATCCAAGATTTTGGAATATCGTTATCCCAATAGCTTATTACATCTTGTCTGGTCTTATATTTTGAATCAGGATTCTTAGTTGGATTAACCATTACAGCTGCTTTATTCGCACCCACCATGTCATTACCTGCACCGCTTACAAGAAATACATCAGGACGTAGTAATGATAATTCCTCTACGTACTTTTCTTCATAAATGATATTTGTAATCCAGTCCCCACCGTAGGCGATAGGATAAATTGCGAAATTATCTTCTTCCATAAGATGGTCAATGATATCGTCCACAAATCGCGGGAAATTAAACCACGAATCTCCCTCGGCCAAAATAAGCTTACGTTCAGGCTTGGTAACATCTCGAAACTTGTTATCAATTTTGTCGTTGAACTTTTGAATCCTTTTTTCGGTTTCCTTTCGATTGAGATCACCCAAGTTGCCTTTTGAGGCATCTGATTCTTCTAGCAATGAACTCTCGTTCATGCTGTAAACTTCTTTCGTCATTTCTCTTAGATCCTTAAAGGTCAATTTCGTGTTTTCATGAATGAGGTCAGAAAAATATCCTTCTGCCTCAAAACGGAGCGGCTCTTCGTGAGCAATTCTGATGAGTTCATTTTTTGTTTTTCTAGGTTGTGTCATAATGATAAAAATTAGGTGTAGAGACTATTTATTTTTCTTTTTGATCGATTCCGTAATCACTTTCAGTATATTATCCCTCTTCTGCTTTTTTGTAGACTCCTCCACATTGCTATACTCAACTTTTACCCGATACCCCTTCACCAAACTTTCAGTTGAAGCATCCTTGACTATTTCCGAATCTAAGAAATGGAATAGATCTGTTGGCTCGTAAAAAAGCACCTTGTCTTTAACAGTATCCACCAATGATTGATTAACTAACATTTGAATTGAATTAAGCGTTTTAGCTTCAGAAGAGCATTCAATAACTAAATCATATCCGGCATCCAAACATTTCTGTATATTGTGCACCTCCCAAGAATCGGAGGTAGTTACAGAAATCTCACAAGCTATTTTCTTGCCATTTCGTTCAAGTGCAACATCAACTCTACCCCCGTTTGGTAAGGGTTTTTCAATACTGGATATATACCCTCTGGCCTCAGCCATCTTCTTAATTAAGGTTTGTAAATACCGGTGCTGACTTTGTTCTTTCTTTTCTACCGGACCTTTTACCTCTTCATTAATAGTTTCGACAGGTATCTTCGTAATCTCTTTGATTACCGGTTTTTCCTTTGAAACTTCATTTTTCTGTTCAATGAGGATTGAAGTTTCAACTCCATGTATTGTTTTAAGGAAGTTCTCTACCTCTTGTTTCGGAGTTCCGTATTGCTTTCGTGATTCGGATAGTACTTCAATGCTGACCCTTTCAATTTCATCCTGATCTATTTCAGACATTGGGAGGGTTGTAATATTGAAATCAAACTCGGGCCGATCAATCTTTACAATCGCTTCTCCGGTTTCTAGGTTTTGTAAGTCATGTGAATCAAAGGAGGAAAAGGTGTTTTCAAAGCGTCTAGCATCAATGTCACCGAGGCGAAAGCATACCCGGGTACTAGCATTCGAAGACACAGAACTGGCCAGTTCTGTATCATATTTAGATAGCTGGAGCATATCCTGATGGGCAAGTATTAGTCCTAAGTGATATTTGCGGGCACCGGATAGGATGGAGGACATTGAGGGGGTGATGAAGTTTTGAAATTCATCTATGTATACGAAATAATCACTGCGCAAGTCTTTACGTTTGGCTTGTCTGGCCATTGCCGCTTGGTGAATTTTTGAAACAATGAATGTTCCTAAGAGATAGCTGTTTTCTGTTCCAATTAATCCTTGGGATAGTTTGACCAGCAATATTTTCTTGGTATCTAATATTTGTTCGAAATCCGGTCCTTTGGATTGTGCAACCATGTTGCGAATTAGTTTGGGGCGTAAGAAGGTGTCTAACCGGGTGAGGATTGATCCAATGGAGTTGCTTTTTAATAGCGGGTATTCTTTCTGCCAATAGTAGATGATACTCGGGTCTTGCACGGACAAAAGGAATGTATCCCGAAATGGCTTTTCAACCAGAAACCTTCGAAGGTCAACCAAGGTTCCTCCGGTGTTGCTTTCTAAAAATGCCAGAATCGCGTTGGCTAAAACAGAATTCATCTGATCTCCCCAACTGGTGGAAAGCCGTCTGAAGGCTGCTACTAGGTCAGAGGATAGGATGTCTTTTTCGATTTCAGAGTGTGCAGACAGGATATTAAACCCAACCGGAAATTCGGCATCACTTGGATCAATGATCATCACATCCTTATACCTATCCTCTGGTATATGAGGTAAAATTGCTTCTATTAAATCCCCATGAGGATCAAGCACGGCAATCCCCTGCCCGTTTCTAATATCCTGCGTAATGAGATTCAATAAAAAGGTAGACTTCCCTGTTCCGGTAGCCCCTATCACATGGGTATGTTTTAATCGTTGACTGTCACTCACGCTTGCTAGTACCTCTTTACCCTGATGAATATTAGCACCAAGTATCAACTGATGTCCCTGTGCTACCCCGGGAGCCTGTTTAGTTTTTTTTGTCTCTTTCCGTAATTTATAAGACACCACAGATTCGGACGGAAAGTGAGCCACGGTAGCAAGCTCCTTGCTGTTTAATATCATGCCGGATCGGTGGGATTCTCTTAAAAGGATATCTTGAAATCTAAGCTCAAAGGAAAAGGCATCAGTTACCAACGGTACAAGGAGGTTTGTAGTGGAGCCTGAGAGGTGTGACAGTGCCAGGCTTGCGTTTTCAAGAATTATCCGTGCAGTATGCTCATGAGGTGCAACCGTAGCTATTCGCAATGTGACACCAAACAGTGGAGCAGATATTTTTTCAATGGCGCAATCCAGCATTTCAGGCGCATCACTGAAAAATGACGTGCCGTCATGATCAGTGACTGCACGCATGATGTTCTCTGCCCACGGATTTAGCGTGCCTTGGAATAGCGCCTGTATGGTGATGAATTCGTTCTGGTTAAGGTTATCCAATACGCCAAACAAGCCAATGTACGGATCGATCTTAAATGATTGGGATGTGGCTATTGGTCTTACGAATTCTTCAGCTAATCCGAAATCAACAATGTGCATATGGTTGGATGTCTCTTCTAACAGGGTTTGCATTGCATCATCGGATTCATTCAGAATGAAATCAGGGAAATATGCCTTGATTTGGCCGTAGACATGACGATAATCAATATCCCGGCAAACGATTTGAATGGTAATGAGTGTATGGCTTGCAATTATTTCAAAGGAGATCGGAGCCTTTGAATATGACAGCATACAGAGAAGTTGCTCGACTTCTGCCGGCTCTATTTTTCGCTGTTTAGGTATGGACACACCAATAACCTGTAGCGGGCTGTCATTGTTAAATACTATGGGGTCTATTGTATCGTAATCAATCTCTTCCGGTTGGTGGGGTGGAGGTTTTTTCTTCCCCGCAATGAAATCAGCGAGGTGAGTTAATAAAGTCGGTCTGATGCCATCGTCTATTTGTTGAAGAGTAGGAGTGAAGGTAAAAGGTACGAAGGTGGGTTCAAGTTCAACAGGCACGCTATAGCAGTCCCATCCCCGGCATCTGAGTTCCCAGTCATAGAATCGGATGGTTCGCTGTTCAGCAGGCGAAATGCTCATGCATTTTGAATTTTGGAGAACTTGTTAGGTCTCATCTGATACTGCCTTTCATTTTCAGAAAGCGCTCGTAGTCCTTTTTGACTGGATATTTCGTCTAATGCCTTTAAAACACTTTTTCGAACGCCTTCCTGAAACATTGACTCCACGTCCAATTGGTAATATGTTTTTCGTGTGCCGAATAAGACGTAGAGAAGCCTGTTGTGTGCAATGATGATGTCAAACCAGCTAACACGTTCACCGAACCACCAGGAAACGAAGAATCCCTTGCCAAAGGGTGCAGCGCAAATGTCGAACATGAGTTCATGCCGCGTTATGCGCAAATATTCCCTCTGTACGAAGAATCCGCTCCCTTGATAGAATTTGACTCGTTTGATGGTTACACCGGGGTAGTCATTTTCCTTCATTATGATCTCTATTCTAGTGTAGAGGTCATCGGATGAAAATGAAAAGGAATCAAAGAAATGATGCCAATTCGAATGGATAATGGGGATCATTGAAGCCATAACCGTTTGTATTAAGGGTACAACATGAAATGATGCAAAACACTAACAGAATTGGGGTTGCTGTTGGTATGTACGAAGCTAAGCAGGCTAGAAATACTAAAAAAGAGTGTTTTCACTCTTTTTTGAGAGTGAAAACACTCTTTTTTTATTGAAAATTGCAACTGGTATGGAAATTGAGTGAGGGTTTATCTGTCAGCAGTTGATTCTATAATTGCTTGCTTTATTTTCATTTTTTACTACGTTTGTTTATACACTACTCTGGTTATGAGCGACCGTGCAACCTTTAACATTACAACTTTGAATGAACAGACAAAACATATCGAACAATGAAACTTAAAATAGGATTAGTTACTAATACAAACGGGAGTGGTGGAATGAAAACCCATTTTGAAGGGCTGCTTATCGCTTTACAAAGGAGCTTTAATGTCATTGTGTTTAACGAAAATCCTTATGACAAAATAGACAGACAAGAATTAGAATCGTGTGACTATGTGCTTCGCTATGGATGGCGACAAGATGAACCACATGACTTTAGTAATGCCATTTTTAATTTCAACATCAAATCAGACAAAGCAAAAAATATTTTATTAGTATGTTTTGATGCAACTATGCTTAACGAAAATCTTATTAATGAAATAAACAGAAGTTTTGGAGCAATTTTTTACGATTCTTTTTTCTCAAAGAGCCGTGGAGAGTTGGCAGGAATTTCAGCATCAAAAACACTTGTTATACAACCACAAATATTATGGAGTGAATTTGAAAAACTAAAGAAGAAATCAGATGAATACAAATTTCTCACAGTAACAAATGAACTTTTCATAATAAAAGGAATTGATATTCTCCTTGATTCATTTTTGGAAGCATTCAATTCAAATGAACCAGTATCAATAACAATCAAGACAAATGGAAAGAAACAAGAGCAAAAACTAATACAGTCATATCTCAAAAAGTTTAAAGAGGAAAGGAAAGGTCATCAAATGAAAGTTGTGAGCAACAACATTCCACATCATTTAATGCCTAATTTATACCAACAATATGACTGCTATGTATTAGCGAGTAGAACAGAAACATTTGGATTGCCAGCAATTGAAGCAGCGTTTTGTGGCTTAGGCATCATAATGCACACATGGGGAGGAATGAAAGATTACTCTGAAATAATAAAATACAAATCATTAGAAGGAACAATTGAACAAATGCCTAAAAACACATGGCGAATGAATAGCCAATCAAATTGGTTCATTCCCAATAAGCGAAATCTAATTGGACACATGAGAACAGCATTTGAAAAAAACGATACTGGAAATGTTGAACAGTCAAGAATCATTCAAGAGTTCGGACTTCCTTCATCGCTAAGCAAAAACTTACGAGAAATACTTTGTTGAAAATATTAGCATATCATCATATCCTTAATTCCGAATTGACAAGTTTGCCAAAGTCAAATCGGTTTGTATCTAATAAAGAGTTTGAAAAACAAATTGAGTTTCTATCAAAAAATTTCACTGTTATTCAATTAAACACTTTACCTGAAATACAACTTGACAATAATGAACAACGGATTACAATTACAATTGATGATGGGTATAAGAATTTTTTTGAAAATGGATTTCCTATTATTGAAAAATACAATCTTCCTGTAACTATATTTATTCCAACTGAAAAAATTGGAAAGAAAATTTATGAAGTAGATTATGGTTACGAAATTGAATACTTATCAAAAAATGATATCACAACAATTTCACAGAGCAAGTTAGTATCAATGCAAGCACACGGACACAAACATATAAGGTTATCAGAGCTAAGTAAAGAACTGCAAGAACAAGAGATTAAAGTTTCAAAACAAATTCTCGAAGAAATTACTAAGGAAGAAATTACTGGTTTTTGTTTTCCGTATGGTTCATACAACGATATTTCAAAAAGCATATTGAAAGCTCAAAACTTTCAATTTGCTTGCACAACAAATACTGGTTTTAATTCTGAACCATTCGAGTTATTGGAATTAAAACGAGTTGCCGTTAATTCAAAATACTCAATCAAGGATTTCTCCAAACTTTTATGAAAAAAGTATTTTTAATAAATGCGGGACCTTACAAATCTTATTCGGTTAAAAGCCGTGTTTATTTCCCTACTCTACTTTTATACATTGGAACGATTATTAAAAATAAATACGAAGTTGAAATACTTGATAGAATGGTTGAAGATTTTGAAATATCAACCTTAGATGATAAAATTAAATCAGAGCATTCTCCCCTTGCTTGTATTATTCATTTTAGCACAAAAGAAATTAACGATGCTGTTGGTATTGCAGATTGTTTCAAAAGTGTTCACTCAAATACTAAAGTAATCGCACTTGGCTTACATGGAGCAATGTTTCCAGAGCAAGTTCTACAAGATTCTTCATTTGACTTTGTTATTTCATTAGATGCTGAAAACATAATTGCCGACCTATTAAAATCAATTGAAGAAGAAAGTGCTTCTGCAATACCGAATATTTGGAGCAAAATATCAGATAATATTTTACAACCTTCAAGAGTTGAAAACATTGACATGAGCTACCTTCCGTTGTTGGATTATGACCTTCTGTCAATGGACAAGTATCTTTATAGAAGTGTAGGTTTTTTGACTGGTGATAATTCCGTAAAAAAAGTAATCAGATTTTCTACTTCAAGGGGATGCCTTTACAAGTGCAATTTTTGCACAGACCCATTTAAAGGATATTCAAGAATGAGCAATGAAAAGATTATTGAAAATTTAAAGTTCATCGCAAATAAGTTTGACCCTGACATTCTCTATTTTGACGACCCCGAATTCTTCATGAACAGAAAAGAATCAATTGAGTTGCTGAAATACATCAATACAAATTTCAGATTTCAGTGTATCGGGACTTCACGGGCTCATTATTACCACGAAAAGTATATCAGCTTGTCAGTTATGGAGGAACTTAAGAAATGTTGGTTAGTTTGGGATGTTGGTGCTGAAACAGGAAATGCAGAAACATTAAAGGCACTAAAAAAAGGGATTCAGGTGGAGCAATTACATAATGTGGCATCGTATGCAGGGCAAGTTGGAGTTCGTTCAGGTTTTTCCTTCATGGTAGGACTTCCAAACGAAACAGAAGAAGATATGATAAACACACTCATCCTCATTGAAGAATTAAAGGCAAAAAGTAGAAACAACATTATCATAACTTACCAGTATTACCAACCAATAGGAAAAACTGAATTAGCATTAAATGTGTCCCGATATGATTTCACTCAACCGACACTTCTTCGGGATTGGGTAAAATTATTTGATAAGAAAACTGGAAGTATCAACATTCATCATAACAAATGGATTGAAAGACCAGAATTTATAGAATACCTGATGTTGGTTGTAAAGTTTCATATCAATGAAGAATATCAAAATTCTCAAAGATCTTTTGCAACTACAATTAGGAATTCTTGGGAGGAAAGAAAAAACAAAAACTACTGGGATGATTTGTGGGAAATTGAATTAGCACAACAAAACAATCTGTCATTTTTCAGTTATCAAAATGCTTGACTATAGAATACATAAATCGTTTGATGAGATAAACTCAGTTCAAGAATTATTTGCAGATGAGATTCAAACAACTCAACTGAATAAATTTTTCGGAGATTTTTTTTGGATAAACACATATTCGGAAGTATTTGTAAAGGACAAACTTTTTATTGTTGCATCTTACAAGGATAATTCACTTGTAGCAATAATTCCTTTTCAAAAGAATGGCACAACACTCACTTCTTTGTGCGACCACAAAACTGACTACAATACAATTTTCATTGGTAAATATTTTGAATTAACATCGCTACTTGAATTTTTATACAATCAAGATGTAACCGAAATAATCCTGAAAAGTATAGTTAAGGAACACGAAGTTTTCATACCAACAGATATTCAAAAGCAGATTGTATTTTGTCCAATTACTCTCTTAAAAGAAAAGGAGAAAGCAGATGAAAAATTTAAAGCTAAGCTACTTGCTAACAAAATAAGAGTTGAAAAGCTTGGAGAGATAGCACATAAAATTGTTTCTACAAATTCAGAGTTGACAAATCAATTTCTTTTTTTACACAGTAATTGGTGGAAATCAAAAGCACAAACAGGACTTTACTCTTCAAATTCTGATAGAGATTTTTTAAATCAAATACTGGATAACTTCGGTATAAAACAACAATCATTCTATTCTGTTTTCTATGTTAATGATGAAATCGCTTCAATGATGCTATTATTCAAATTGAACGAAAACAGGATTGGATATTACTTCGGAGGACATAATTTGAAATTTCAAAAATGTCAAATTGGCTTTCTGCATATTGAAAGTTTACTAAACTATCTTACTCATAATTCACAATATCTTTACTTGGATTTTTTAAGAGGCGACGAATCTTACAAATATCAGTTCGGTGCATCACTAGACAATTATGTTTTTAATTGTCGTTTTCTACTAACACAAAATTTTGTTCAATGATTAACTTGAATACCACAGAAAAAGCAAATTTGGACGAAATACTTTCTCCATTGTCTTGCGACTTTCTATTTAGTGAGTTCGGAGGCAAAATCTTAGGACTTGAAATGCTGAAAACAATTTCGGCAAAGTTAGACTTTCTCGTTACTCCATCTTTTACATATTTCAAATACGACAAGCAATCCGAAAAATTCTATTATAACTTTTTAAAGTGCATTGAGAGTTATGAAGGTATCAATAAAAAAGTTGCATTTAAAATATCAACGGTTGCTGATGATTTTTCAGAGCAATCATTAAGGGGCTTGAACAGTTCAATGAATAATCCGAAATTAATTCTGAACAAAGAATCATTTGCAGCAATTCGAAATTTAGTTGAATCATTTATTTCGCAACCGAACGGCCAAATCAATGCAATTGCTTTGCAAAATTTCATTGAAATAGAAAGCAATGTTGGTTTTATTTCTCATGTTTATTCTGATGAAGGGTTCTTAGAAATTTCGTTTGACAACAATAAATACATAATCACTTTCAATTCAGAGGGAGCGATAACTCATTCCGAATCCACTAATAAAGACAGAAGCATAGACAAATTATCAAGGGCAATTGACATTAATCAAATATGTTTAACACTTTGCCAGGTTCAAAAGAAATTAAACTTTGATTGCAACTTAGAGGGTTTTATTGATTGTCAGACGTTAATTGCTTTACAACTTAGAAAAATTCCAACGGATACAATATTTAATGGAGCTATCCATAATCAGATTTTGAATTTTGACACAACCAAGTATTCAAATATAACTCTGACAAAATTGGTTTATGGAGAATTTGATATTGAAGACAAAGCTGTTTCAATTAATGATTTAAACAGAAATAATTTAAGCAAGAACCTTATTGTCTTAAATGATGAAGTGAGTTCCAAAATTTGGGAACACCCACCGATTAAAGAACGACTGCAAGCTAACAGTTGCAACACCCTAATTGTTAGTTTCATAAATGGATTTCATCTCTCTCATGCACCAGAAGATTTACCACCAATTGGAACTATTAGAAACAACTTCAAGCATATTTGTCTGTCATGGTTAAATAAAAATGTTCTCTTGAATAAGACATTACGGTTTATTTCAGATGGTGAAAGTGCATTGTTTTGTTATACTGAAACAAATAGCAACGACAGAAAGAGAACAATTGTAATTAAGGGCAAGGACGTGAATTTTATTCAACTTGACCCTGACTTTATTCCACCCTTTGACAAGATCACAAGTGTTGCAGTTGTTCCCTTCACGGCTGATGGGAAAATAGTGGCAGCTTTACTAAACAGAGGAATTGATTTACCAGGTGGTCATGTTTTAAAATCAGAATTTACTATTGAAGAAGTTGCAAGGCGTGAAGCAAAAGAAGAAACAGGAATTAGTTTAAAAGAGGTTCACATAGCTAAAATTATTCAATCAGATTACTATGGCAATTCACTCGACAAACTCACTTATATGATTGTAACAACTGCTTTTGTTGACGAATTTTTAGAGTTCGTTCCAACTGAAGAATGCACTGCAAGAGAAGTATTAACTACAACCTCCTTTATTGACCGATATTCAGCAGGAAATAAATTTGACATGGAAAATTTAGTTACGAGTTCCCAAAAAATTCTTGGCATAAAATAACACCAACGATTATTATTAATACGGCCAGACCCCACTCCTAATGCAAATCGCTTCGGACAAAGTGTGTGCGGACTTCAAGTGACACATCTTCCGACAGACAGCAGGGCAGCACATAACACAAAATGCTCAAACGAAGTTTTACTTCGATTTGAGCTATGTAGACTGAAGCTTCGGTTGCTTTTTAGGGGAAAGACTTTTCAGCTATCTCTTATGGGTTTTCAATTTCAGGTGCTTCTTTTTATGCATCGGTTTTCGGGTCTGTTTCTGGTGTTACTTATTCGTTTTGTGAGCAATATTTACTGATTTTAGAGCAAGCACAGCTAATAGTACGATAGAGTACTGTTGTTTTCCCCTGCAGGACAAAGCGCTATCTGCTCGCAGTATTCGACAAGTATTATATTACAGGTATTAAAGGTTGCTGCCCTTTGGGGAGTTCTTGTATGGGGGTGCAAGATCGCATGTCCAGCCGTAGATAGTAGTCTTTACGTCAGTCCATGCGATATTGTCGGAGAAGTATCCCCGAACCCCTCTAAGATTTTTTTGTACTTCGCAATGAAACCATTGCTTTTTTGACCGAAAAATCTATCGCACTTTTACTGTTTAAATCGAATGCTTTAAAAGCCTTATTAAAATTCCTTACTCGCAATACATGAAAATTACAAGCCAATAGCACTCGCCAATTAAGATACCGTGCAAGTGGACCATTCTTGTATATACGAAAAGACAACTGAATAAATAAGGTCTCATAAAGCATTATTAACGCCATAACATACATAATAGGTAAGCATCCTAAGGAAAGAATGATTGGTAATAGAAATGTCTTTATTGTTTGGTGGTTAGAAAAACTATTGAAGTTCTGAGTAACTTTATAGACAAAGTAAATAGCAAAAGTAAAGCCGGCAACATTAAGAAGGAAGGAGAGGAATTTCTTGGTAGAAGCATATTTTGCATCATCCTTGTATTCATGATAAGTTTCTGCCATTGCTTTCATTCCTCCGATAAGTATCATAACAGGGACAAGTATTAGCTCTACTACCAAACTGAAGGAATAGAAATTCACGACAAACGCGATTACTACAGCAACTTTTATAGTATCAATAATGAAGTTCTTGAAAAAGGCTTCATCATTATTAATCTTATTCACGCTTAAATGAAGAACAAACCCGCCTCCTAAAAACCAAACACAAGTTTCTTTCAGCATTGTCATGTCCCAAAAACCAATTTTTTGAAGAATAAACAGCACCAGCAAGACATAGCCAATCATGGCCAGTACCGAATAGAGAATCTTCTTTTGGAAGAACGATTTAATTACGGCAAGAAAGGAATTACGCACCTGGGAACCTGAAAAAATCCAAACAAGAACAATTGTCATCCAAATGATCAAAGACAACTCACGATTGTTGAAAGTCGATTTTAAAAAATCCATACCTACTTTTTAGCTTTCTCAAAGCTGAAAAAGTCCTGAACTGTAACGTCCAATGCCTCGGCTAATTTTTTCAGCGTGGCTGCCGTGGGATTTGTTCCCCCCTTTTCAATTCGATTAATGCTTGGGCGTTCAAAATCGCAGCGATAGGCAAGCTCGGTTTGGGTTAAACCACGCTCTTTCCGGAACCTCTGTATGCTCAATCCCAACTTTTTCAAAAAAACCTCTTCTTTCATTACCGAAAAGTGAAGAAATAATCACATCAGATGCGTAACATATATGTTACGTTTTATATATTTGTATTTGATGGCATTGCCAATATTCCCCACATTCAAAATACTTGAACTGTCAGACAAACAGGAGATCGAACGGATGTCGGGGAACTTCATGCCATATTCAGACTTTCATTTCAGCATTCTTTGGAGCTGGGATATTCATGAACCGGTCATGATTAGTTGGCATACCGGCAACCTCATCATCCGCCAGTCGGACTGTGTTACCGGATCCTCCTACTACACTCTGTTGGGTGCAAATAACATTTCAGGATCACTTGATGCGCTCTGTGATCATATTCCGGATGGACAGATTAAATGGGTACCGGAGGAAGTGGTACGCTGTGCCAATGGCCATGCAGAGCTCTTTCATGAGGATACGGCAAGCAATGACTATATTTTCGATGTACCAAAGCTGTGTGAGGCTCCTGGCAGCGAGTTTTCATCATATCGAAGAAAGTGCGGCCTGTTTTTGCGGGAGTGTCCGGACATTGTTACAAGAGAGATCAATGTTCAGGATTTGCATGAGCAGTCGCAATTGCTTGATCTGTTTCAGCGGTGGACAGAACAAAGACCGGAACAGTCATACCACGAAGTGCAGGCCTTTCGGAAGCTTCTGTTGTCGGTATCGTTCTTTCCATCGGTATCTGCCATTTGTATGTATGCGGGTTCTGAACTGATCGGATTTGCCATTATAGATATCATGAATCCAGACTATGCCTGCATTCCTTTTATTAAAGCAACAACCGTATATCCTGGAGCTACTCAGTACCTGATGAAAGACGTTGCCCGATATTTACATGCCAAAGGTATTCGGTATATCAATTTTGAGCCTGATCTCGGCTTGCCATCATTGAAAGAAGCGAAGCTGCGATACAAGCCAGTGGCCTACCTTAAAAAGTATTCCTTTGAAAAAAGCTAAGAAAGCATCTACTGTTATCATCGGGCGAACCTTGAAAGAAGGATACAACCACGTCATTGATTACGTGGTCTACCCGTTAGTGTTGTTGAAGCTCGGATACTGGACAGGCCTTGCAATCATGATCCCAGTTATTGCCATTGAAAACCTCATCATCCTCTCTATCTATTCCAGAATGAAGATTGATTGGTTGGGGTATGAGTATATAAATCAGGTGAAAGCCTGGTCAGAGAACAAGAGAGGAGTAAAACGGTTTGTTGGCACCTTGATCAGGAAATCTGATCTCTTCATTTTCCTCCTGTTATCCACTACCAGAGATTCGTTTGAAACGACAGCGTATTTTATGCCGGAACATGGCAGAAATACAAGAAAAACAGCCTTGATATTTATTGTATCGGTGCTTATTGGAAATCTGTATTGGTCGCTGGGGGTTGAACTATTTATTAACTCGTGGTTGCGTAAGGTTCTGTTATTTTAATTACTTTATTTTTTAAGTAAGGAGATGATAAGTTAGATAGTTGTTCTACATTCTTGGAATGCAATCTAGAATGGTTCCAATCAGCTTTCCTAAGCGCAATAATTAAACGTCTAATACTTATTTTTGGTAATTATGCAACGCGCGGTTCAACATATGGCTAAAGTGTACCCTGAACTGACTCTACAAGCAATTGATTTTTTCACTTGTGAAGAAGTTAATCCGCAATTATTTGAAGAAGTCAAGATGAAATGTGCGGCTTTAGCTATAAAAAGAAAGTCAGTAAATGCTGAGCACATGATCACCTTAGGATTCTTATCAGTCGTGGATTTTAGTGATTTCCTACTTGATAGAGGATACAAAGAAGGCATTCCCTCTCAAGGAGTGGATTATCTCCTCAAAGCTTTTGTAGATAATGGAATAGTTACAGAAATGCCATACCAGTTCCAGCAATGGAACCCGGAGAAACGCTTCAAGGTTGGGGGGAAATTTGCAAAATATTTGTACGATAGGGATCTTATTCTCACCACAGTTTGTGGTTGGCAATATATAGTGGACAAGTATACAAATTCAGTCTTTAAAATAGAGCATATTAATGATCAGAATGAGGTCTCTATTGGAACTGGATTCTATTTTGCAGCAAAGAATGATAAGCTTTCCAAACAGGTTATTGTAACAAATAGGCATGTTGTAGAAAAAGCCAAGACTCTTAGGGTGTTTGATAAAAATGATGCCCCCATCTCTTTTAAAGGAATTAATTGTGACCCTGTCATGGATATTGCTTTTATTATACTAGATAAGTTTCTTCCTATACCTAGTTTCCATTTTAATAATGATTTTGAAATGCTGATGGAAATTATTACTATGGGCTATCCTTCAGTTCCGATGTCAAAACTTGCATACCAGTTAGTCCATAAAGGAGAAATTAACTCATACATTCATACATTTGATGGTAGTTCTCGGTTAGTATTTTCGGCAAAAACCTCTTCAGGAAATAGTGGAAGTCCTATCATTGACAAATATGGAATGGTTATCGGAATAGTTGCAGAAGAACTCTTTGAAAGAGAGCAATTTTATGAAAAAGGAAAACTACCGTATTACGCTGGTATACCATCTAAGGAAATAATTCGATCGTTTAATAGTTCTCAAATATAAATACTCCGTTGGATGACAATTTACCGGAACTTACCAAATAGTTCTCCCAACGTTAGGTCAAGAGCATTGGCAATTCTATAAAGGCTCGAAATACTGGTATTGACCAAGCCCAATTCAATCCGTTTGAGTTGAGCAAGTCCGATCTCAGCTTCATTTGCCAATTCTTCCTGCGTGATGCCTTTCTCTTCCCGGATGTTCCGTATTCGAGTAGAGAGGAATGTTATCACTTTCTCATCATGCACATACTTTGTGGGGCGCTTTGCCATGTTCACAAAATGCAAACAAAGTTGTTTGTAAAAAGTATCAAATTTGATACTTTTGTGTTTCATCAAAATAGGTTATGAAAAATGCCATAGTAGTACTCCTCATCGTATTGTTCGCTCTGGGAGCGAACTGTACCACCCACGCACAACGTATAAAAGTAATTCATGATTCGACTACACAAGCTTCGCGGTACATGTCCAAAGTCTTTTACGGCCCGCAACAGCAAACGTACCTAGCATCGTATAACCAGGTGGGTGATACCGCTACCATAGAAGAACTTTTTCCGGTTCGCAGGATCATTAAGAAATTTCCGGCTGATCCCTTTACACCTGATTCATCCTCGTACGCTGTTGATTACGCCATTGCAGGCAGTAGAGCCTGCATTGTTTACGGAAAGTTTAAATTACACTCAACTCAACCTCGGATTGTTTTGATCGATCTATCTAATGGTGCGATCATTAAGGATACCTTACTTCATATTAACCGTGGGGCGTATTTCATTTTTAGTCCTCAAGCGGTGATAGCTGACACGATGGGCAACTTCTATTGCAATTTGGAGGTGTATGATTCAACTCAATCAAATCCGCTGGCATATCTAAAAATAGCGACCAACAATGCAATTTCCTTGCATATCTGTGATTCTATTAAAACAGGACTGACAAGCCTTGTTTCTGTTGCAGGTACAGAAGCTACCCACCTGGCTCCTCCGAATATCAAAATGGTCATGCGCAGTTCCTGCGGATCATCAACTGCCTCAACAGGTACGCCCTTTTCTCAAATCCACAGGGTGTACAGCCCTCAGTATGCGAAAGCTGAATTGACGTACATGACCGATTCTGGCATGTATTCGTACATCGGGTTGCTTCAAATTTCATCTGATACAATACAGGCCGTACCACTTCATGTGGATTCCCTCACGCAATGGAGATTGATTGACTTTGTACCAACATACGATACCTCCGTATTTTCTTTATGGAAAAGCGCTTCGGGATCATGGAGGGTTCGCAGGCAAAATGCTCAGGATGGACTTGTAATGGATACCACCTTATCTATTCCACACGGCAAAACGCTTGTTGACCACAGATATTACGAACACCCACGGGGATCACTATTTGGGATTCAAACCCTTGCTGATAGCACGTCTAATGAAAGTCAGCGTTTAGTGGAGATTGCGCGAGAACCGGGCAAGCCGACAGTACATACTTCGGTTAATAATCAAGGATTGCAAGCCACAATTCGTTGTAATGCGGTTAAAGATGGCGGCATAAATGTTTCTTCATATGTGATTGAATACAAGATGCACAGCGCTTCAACGTGGACACAGCAAACCACGTTATCAGATTCAATGATTATTTCAGGCCTTATTGCGCAAGAACAGTATGATGTCCGTGTTCAGGCGGTGAATGAATTAGGTGTAAGCCCGGTCAGCGATATCGTTTCCTTTACTATTACAGGCAATGTTGGGATTATGGAAAACGCACTGGAAGATGGTATGCAAATCTATCCGAATCCGGTAAAGGCAGGAGAGACATTTCATCTGGATGCCGATCAAATTGCTATCTATACACTTACCGGAGAACTGGTATCTGAAACAATGTCGGCTCCATATCAACCCGGCTTATATTTTGTTCGATTGGTAAATGATGGTAGTACGAGGTATTTAAAACTGATCGTGGAGTAATTCAGAATAACGTTGCTGTATTTCCTAAGGTTGGTTTTGGCAATTCTTCTTTCAAAATAACCTGCAGTGATCTCCCATATTTCTCCCTTGAAACTCTAATGACCTCCTCTCTGAGCGATTCTTTAATTACAGGCAAGGGCAAACTTCTCGCACTGAACGGACGGGATGTTTGCCCTTGTATCATTAAACGGATGTAATAGCTGTATTTAGGCAACGATACAAAATCATGCATGGTGAACTCAGGATAAAATTCCTGAGCCATGCGCTCACCATCTTTCGCAGATATGGCAAAGGATATAATTGTGCCTGCATTTGAATAGATTGCATCTACAATAGCGGGGTCAAGTTGGGATAAGCTTTGACAGCAGAGGCAGGCAGAGAGTTTGTATTTACGTGATTCCGCTAGAATGTCTGAGAAGGCTAATGAGATGAATGATTGACATTCGTCCACGTATAGATAAAAAGGCTTGCGATCTTCCGGTTTTTGATCTGCTCGTTGCAACGCAGCAAGCTGAATGGCTGTTACGATAACGCTGCCTAAAATGGCGCTTCCTTGTTCCCCTATTTTACCCTTCGCAGCATTAACCAGGATCACTTTTCCTGAATCCATCGCATCGAGCATATCAAAACTCCTGGCACGTTGTCCGAATATATTCCGCAATGCCGGTATGCTCGAAAATAATCCAACTTTATTGAGTACCGGGGTAATATATTCTGCTCGTAGCATTGGAGTAAGTCGGTCATACTCATTCTTCCAGAACGCAAGCAAATGCGGACTTTTTACATACGTTAAAACTTCGGCTCTGAATACCGGATCAGTAAGCAATGGCTTCAAGTCTTGTAATGTTAGGTTTCCATGTTCCAATGCGGTGGAAATAGCATGGAGCAACAGGTATTCAAGCCTGACTCCCCAGCTTGCATGCCAGATTTTTTTGAATGTTGACACTAACCCGGATGCAACAAGCGGCTGGTGTTCGAGCGGAACATTCTTGAGCGGATTAAATGCAATAGGGTATTCTGCATCGGCTCCGTTGATATAAATAACTTCACCGAGCCTGTTGTATGGGACGTAGTCAAGGACAATGTCACACAGGTCTCCGTGCGGATCGATAAGAGCACAGGATTTGCCTTTTTGGAGATCGGAAACAATTGCATTTGCTAATAATGTACTTTTGCCACTGCCCGAGCGACCCAGGATACTGATATGGTTCAATCTATCTGTATCGAATATGGAAAATAATCTATCATCATTTCTAAAGTTTACTCGACCAAGCGGGGTGCGCTGACCAATTGGATTGTTTGTGCTGCTCATGCTTTCAGCATACAAAAGAAGTTTTCCCCTGTAATGGGGGTACTTTGTCATGGTCAGTAACATTATTCCCCCTACTGTGGGGATATCTGCACAGCTACAATAAAAATATGAAGTTATCAGATGAGCAAATCAAACAATTCAAGCTGTTATACCAGGAGCATTTTGGCGAGAATATCAGCGATGAACAGGCACGGATCGAGGGTATGAAACTGGTACACTTGATTTCGATTGTATATCGCCCGATGACAATTGAGCAATTTGCGAACGCATTGAAAATACAGGAGGAATTGACCTCCGAAATGATTTCAGACAATACTTTACCACCTACCGGACCACGCGGTATAATGGCAGCATGAGAAACGCAAACACAGAGCTGAAATACTTCCTCTATGCGAGAAAATCATCGGAAAGTGAGGATAGACAAATACAATCTATTGATGATCAGATTTCGCATTTAAACCGGCTTGCCAAACAGCTTGGTATTACAATCGTACATACGTATGTGGAGGCTAAATCAGCCAAAGCTCCGTATATGAGGCCCATTTTTATGGAAATGATGCAGCGAATTCAGCGAGGCGATGCGAACGCAATATTATGTTGGCAGTTGAATCGATTATCTAGAAATCCTGTAGATAGTGGTCAATTAGATTGGCTGCGGCAATCTTCTATTATCAAGGCCATTCAGACAATTGACAAGGTGTACCTTCCGGATGATAACGTGCTTTTATTCAATGTTGAAAGCGGAATGGCAAATCAGTATATCATCGACCTTAGGAAGAACAGTATGCGCGGAATGGTTGGTAAAGCCGAACGGGGTTGGATTCCCTCTCGGCCACCCTTGGGATATCTTAATGACAAAGCTGAACGGACGATTTGTAAAGATACGGAACGATTTGAATTGGTACGTAAGATATGGGATTTAATGCTGACAGGGTGTTACAGGCCATCACAAATTCAAAAAATCGCGAATGAACAGTGGGGATTTAGAACTCCTTTGTGCAAACGTTCCGGTGGAACCCCTTTGAACGTGAGTACGATTTATAAAATGCTGACGAATATCTTCTATACGGGCCTGTTTGAATGGAATGGGAAAATATACCAGGGAAATCATATGGCCATGATAACAATGGAAGAATATGATCGGGTGCAGTATCTCCTTGGTAACAAGGGAAAACCCCGCCCTCAGCAGCATGAGTTTGCCTTTACGGGAATGATACGATGTGGTGAGTGTGGGGCTATGATAACCGCAACAGAGAAGAAAAAGTCACTGAAACGGTCAGGGAGAGATGCAACGTACACATATTATCACTGTACCCATAAGAAACGAGATATTCAATGCTCACAACGCAGTGCGGTTACAGCGTTTCAACTGGAAAGGCAAATAATGAAAACAATGATTCGTTTTACTATCACACCTCAGTTTCGTTCCTGGGCGATTGAAATTCTTCATGAATCGAATTTGGTTGACACTGAGAACCTGTCCAAAATCAAGGTGATGAAAAAAGCTGCGTATGAGCAAGCGAAGAAAGAACTTGAAACGCTTATCAAAATGCGATACAGAGAACTTATCGATGATGAAACATTCATTCAGGAGCAAAACTCCTTAAAAAAGAAAATAGCCCAATTGCAGGAAGACCAATCGAAGACTGACAATGTAGGAGGTGCCAACGTTGAATTGACTGAATCAGCTTTTGATTACGTAACCTACGGCATTAATGGTTTTAATACCGGGAATCTCCAGCAAAAAAAGGAGCTTTTTAATTGTATCGGTCAGAACTTTTCGCTTGTAGATAAAAAACTCAATATTGATAAGTATAAATGGATAAGCAGGATCGAAATGGAGTATCCAGAACTGCAGGCGGAATATCAGAGGATCGAACTGAATAAAAGTATTACAGAAGAAGTACGAAAGCTACTTTATAGTCAACTTTTTCTACGCTGGCGAGCCATCGTGAAGGATGTCAGAGATGATATCCAAAACGAAGCTCTGGAATTCAAAATTCCAATGTTGGAAGTATATCAAAATTCAGAAAATTCACAATTAGATAATAACTCACATCCTCCACCAATCTGAATACGGGGTTATCCCCAATCATAGAGGAATAATGTTACCTGACGTAACATTATTCCTCCTTATGTTATTAATCTAATTTTTCTAAACTGAGAATATATGAAGATACCAAATACATTACGAGAGCATCGATTGAAAGCAGGATTACTGCAATCGGATGTCGCTCGAGAATTGGGATTTAAAAGTACTGATCGGATATCGCGGTGGGAGCAGGGACAGACGTATCCGCATGTGGTGAATTTGTTTAAGATGGCGAGGTTGTATGGAGTGAAGGCTGAATATTTATATCCTGATATAACTTAATCTTTACTATTGTAATACTTAGCTAATTCAACATAAACTTGTTTTGTGTAATAATCTTTTCCAGCACCATCAGCTTTTTTTACATTTAGAAATCTTTTTTTGTGAAAATTTGCATTGTCTTTTAGTCCCTGCATAATTTTCCTAAACTTATTGTTCTGTTTGAAATCACTGAATTTTTTCTTAGCACTATTATAAACATCCTCATAGGTTTCAGTATAAATTGTTTTAAATAGATTTTCTTCATCAAATTTGACTTTTTTCACTCCCTCATCTTCACTACTTTCAACTATCGTAAATTTATCAATTGCATTTTCTATAACGATGGATGCCGTACCTTTATCTTTAGTTATGGCGGCAATAACATCTGCATTTTTTATCCTATTTTCATTTATAAGCGCCATCTTAAAACTATACAATATTGAATCTTCGATGCCTTCATTTGATATCTTCAAACTTGAACTCATAATACTTTTTACAAAAGATTGAACTGATTTAGAGGACTTTTCAATCATAGAGCCATTAGATAAGAATTCTATAGGATTAACAGGTGCTTTAAACCCAATGGGTAATAGAACAAGATTAGTTTCATTAGCCAGGTCTATATTAAAGTATTTGATAAGGAAGTCATGATATAGGAGAATATTTTTACTTAAAAGGCCAAAAAGTAGAATGTCAATTTCCTCCTGATAAAAATGAATGATATTACATCGAAACTCATATATTTTATTAAGATTTTCATGTATTACAGTAAATTCTTTACCTAATTCACTTGCCACAAAAGAGAGACACTCTTCAAAAGGCTTTGTGGTGCCATCGGCATTTATTACTTTAACTTTTGGATGATACTTAATTATAAATGCCTTCAATAATAACTCCCAAGCATTAATATTCAAGATTACACAAATTTCATAACGGTATGGAAAAATTGGTTTGTTATGAATTTCGATACAGGCAAGTTGCGAGGCTTTGCTATTCTTTAGTAGTGGCTCAACGGCTTTTTCCATAACTATATTATATTTGATACTAATTTTACCCAAGCTATTAATGCTTCATCGCATTCATTTTTTTCGTTTCTTAGGGGTAATTTATTTAACAGGAGCAGCATGAGAATATTCTTCTAAAACTTTAATATAATTCTCTAACCGACTTAGGAGTTCATCATAAGTCAGGAAAATAATGTTTTTAGATGCCTGTGTCAGGAGCCGAAAATCATCTTTCTGTTTTTGCTCACCAAATTTTCTTGCATCCCCAGCTAATATTATCCCCCTGGGGCGAACAACTTTCAAATTTATGTTATGAGTATCTAAGATATAGGATCTGACAGAGTCTGCATGTTTTGAAACATTCTCAATATAGTTTTCTGTCTGTATTAACGCTTTTGAAACATCAGGTTCCCAATAATAATTACCGCGGCTGGTATCTAATTTCAATAAAGGTGTACCTGGCCTTTTAATTTCTAAAATATCCAGAAAAGAATCATGAGTGATTAATGAAAAATCAGGAAACTTAATTGTCCCGATGGAGGTATTAATCTTTTCGAGTGCTTTAATATAACCTTGTTGAATAATCAGGATGTTATTCTTGATATACTTTTGCCACCAACCTTCTGAATAATCAGCATTAATAGCATCCTTTAGTTCCTTCGCAATCCCTTTCAGAGTTTTTATTTGGGCTACAGCATTCAGTGTATTCACGGAAGCTGCTGCTTCAGCAGCTATATATTCCGGAATGAATTTATTTAATGAATCCCGATCAGTTGCAGAAAGCATAGATAATATACCGGGACTAAGGATATTGGCTATGGCTCCAGAAATGTATGGTTTCCGACTAGCCTTATCAAATACAGTAGGATAAATTATTGCAAACTGGTTATTTATAATATCTGTTTTAATGTCCTTTGTTATTGCAAATGAATCCTTATACATTTTGTCCAAAGTTCTTTTGGATGTTCTGACACGATAGATGCCATATGATAGCTCAATAGAATCATCATTTTGAGTAATAATCCATTGAAACTTTTTAAACTTGGTTTTTAACAACTCTAAAATACCCTTACCGAAGGTGATCTTCCCATCCTTTGACAGCGTGGTAGGTTTTGGTCCTTCATAATAGATTTTTATACCCTTAAGCGCTTTTCCATAAGTGGTATTATTGACTGTAACAAATTTTGTAGGATTCTTACGTTTCATAGGAAAGTATATGCTTTCACAATATAACGTAATGATCATTAGGAGGCAACTTAATTGCCTAATAATTTGTTATTTATGACAAATAGTGAGCCATCGTGAAGGATGTCAGAGATGATATCCAAAACGAAGCTCTGGAATTCAAAATTCCAATGTTGGAAGTCTATCAAAATTCAGAAAATTCACAATTAGATAATAACTCACATCCTCCACCAATCTGAATACGGGATTATCCCCAATCATAGAGGAATAATGCTACCTGACGTAACATTATTCCTCCTTATGTTATTAATCTAATTTTTCTAAACTGAGAATATATGAAGATACCAAATACATTACGGGAACATCGTATAAAAGCGTGTCAGCTATAGCCCAATCAGCATAAAAACGGGAGGGGTAACAAATTTCTAAAAATAGCTATTGTTCCGATGTGGTTTTTTATGAAATAGTGCTATATTACAAAAGACACTATATGAAATTTAGACCCTATGAAAATAACAAAAGTTGAAATTGAAAATTTTAGATCAATTAGCAATTATTGCTTTGATGTCGCTGATCTTAATATTTTTGTTGGTCAGAATAATCATGGGAAAACTAACCTTTTTGAAGCAATTGATTGGTTTGATTCAGGCAAGACACAGTCTTCCAATTATCACAATCATGATAAAGAGCGCCTGATCAAGGTAAGGATTCACTATACAGGCGCAAAAGTTTCTGTAGAAAGTTTAGAGAATGAGCGTTATAAAAGCGCTATTCAAAAAGTGCTGGGAGATCATAATGAATTTATTGTAGAAAAAACTAGTAAAGATGATAAGCGACACATGATCGTAGATGGAAAGGATGTTGGAAATCCTACAGGATTCGATGCTGCGCTTAACTATTTTCTTCCTAAAATTGAATATGTTACCACCAAAGTACGTTTAAAAGATGTTTCTGGGTATAAAGCAAAAAGTCCAATAGCAGAGATGCTATCAAGCGTTCTTACGGATGTTATTGAGAATGATCCGAAATACAAAGAGTTTCTAAAAATGTTTGATGAACTATTTAACGCTCCTAACTCTGTTTTTAGAGAATCTGTTGATGACCTTGAAGAAAAGGTAGAATACTATTTGCAAAAACAGTTTTCAGAAGAAACTACTGTAGATTTCAAGATACAAGATCCTCAAATGGACGATATGTTAAAAGGTTTTGAAACCGAGGTAGACGATGGTATAAAAACAAAAGCAGAAGATAAAGGAGACGGCATGCAAAGAGCGTTAATGCTTGCCATTATCCAAGCATACGCAGATTACAGGAAAGAGCATGGAATAGCTAGAAATTTTATTTTTTTGATTGATGAGGCAGAACTCCATTTACATCCATCGGCTCAACGAGCTTTAAAACAAGCATTAAGAGATATTGTGGAAAATGGGGGGCAGGTTTTTGTAAATACGCATTCTTCGGTTTTTGCTAACGAGAGGTATGATAACCAGAAAATATATAACGTTAAGAAAATAGAGGGGGCATCAAATCTCACAGCAGTTGAAACAGAACAGGAGCGCCTTGAATCTATTTACCAGTTGCTTGGTGGAAGTCCTCATGATCTGCTACTTCCTAGCAATTTTATTATAGTCGAAGGTCAGACAGAACATGCATTCTTAATCAAAATCATTGAGCGTTTTTATTCAAGCGATTCCAAATGTAATAATATTAAAATCTTATTTGCTCGTGGTGATAGTGAAAAACATAAGGAGATATTTCATGCTATTCATCAGTGCTATACGCCATTACTAACCAATGGTGTATATAAGGAAAAGGTTGTTTTTCTTCTTGACCTTCCAAACGGTGAACAAAAGAAGGGTTACGATTTATTCCTTAAATCTCACCCGTGGCTTAAGGAAAATGAGCATCTTTTTATTTTACCAGTAGAAACAATTGAGGAATATTACCCTTACCCATGGACAAAAGCCAAGGGGGCATTATCAGGTAAAGAAAAAGTTCCGTATGGCACATTAGTAGCTGAGGGTATAACTTTTGATGATTTCAAGACAAAAATGCCTCATATATATCATGCATTAGATAGTGCCATTACTAAAGGGTATTCTTAATTTGTTATTTATAACAAATGGTGAACCACCATAACGAATTTACACATCATTCTGCCGAAGAAATTGATTGGAATGCGGTCGGACAAGAAATTGAAGCATTAGCCAGAATACAAAGAAACGAGTGACCGACATATCTTTTTTTAAAACTTTGGGGCACTTGAACACCGCTAAACAAGATCAAATCGGACACCTTCAGTCAAAAACATCAACTTTTGACTCTTTCGAAATTCATAGTGCCGTGATTATTACGATCTCTTCCTGAATAATAATAGCCAGATAGTGCGCCCTTCTCTTTGTTATATATCATTATCGTTGACCCTTCATGCATCGCCATAGTCTGCGGGGCATCATAATTAGGGTCATTTTTATAAAAGTAATAGAGTGCAGTTTGGTTGTACATCTCATTCTTTCCGAAATACTCATGAAGGCTGACAGATCGAGATTGATTAAAAGTCCCACATATTTTTATCGATGTTCCCGTTTGCTTGATAAGCAGTTCTGCAGGAATGTCAGATTTGAAATTGTCCCATGAAGTTTTTATGGTACCTACCCATTTACCATTTAAGTCATCTGCTGTTACAATTCCAATCCATTTGAATATTCTCCATTTCCAAAGCCATTTATCAAACACTACAAACAGCAAAGCGTATATACCAGGAACTGTTGGGATTGAAATGATTATTTGGATAAGCTTCGGTTGTTTATTGAAAATATCTCCGAAATAATCCAGCAAGAGATACGCAATTAAGGTACTTATACCTATTAATACTAATGCAAAAAAAGTGAGTTGCTTATAGTTATTACTGTTGACTTGCATAGTTTATATTTTACCCCAATTATTCCAAAGATAGGTAAGCTCAGTTATTGTTTTTCTTGCGTCATTTATAGTCCAAAAATGAGGACCGATACCGAAAAGAGGGTGTTGGCCGTTTTGACTCATAAAACTATTAAGATCAGCATTATTCAGCCATTGCAGCACGTTGAATGTTGTTGTGGTTTTATCATTTTCAAAAAGGTTATTAGGAGCATTATATATCATTCCTTGAATGAAGTATGAAGGTGATTCTTCTTTAGTAAGCCGTCCTCTAGTCACCAAATATGAACGCATATTCTTGAAGATTCTAACAATACCCTTGTATCTGTTACTCGTTGCACCATGTTTTGCTACAGCATTATCATAATGCTGATCTGGATAATTTATAACTTCTTCTCCTGTAGTAGTATTGGTAAGGCTGATCCCATCTGTTCGTGAGTGATTATTTACACTATGAAAATATGAATATCTGCGATAAGTAATTGCAGGAACTACATCCAAACGCAAACGTCCCGATCCGGGGAGCACTTTCAATGACTTTTTTCCAGAGGTATCAATATTACCTGCGCCATAATAAATAGATAAGGCTGTAATGATATCACTTCGTAATGCAGCCCAGTCATATGTAGCTGTTTTATAAGATTGTTCATGCAATTCGTACTGATTTAGTGGAAGCTGTTTTTTGTTTGAACTAAAAGTGTTGATATGGCGAACGATTACATCAACATCGCTATCGCCATAGATATTGGTATCGTGAGCATAAGAACCTTGTAAATCAATCTTAACAATTCCCGAAGCAATAAGACCAGCTATAGGTGAGCTACTTGATTGAAGAGCCGTTTTTAGTGAAGTGTACGTGTTACTTGAGGACGTTATAGCGCCCTGGTATGACCAAGTTTCAATTTGATGGGCTGGAATACTCATATTGATTGCATTAAAGTTAATATATCATCCTCTTGATTCTTTAGGGTCATCCTTTTTAGGATATGTGCGTTCTTCCTGAAATCTGCCATTCTCTTTTTGGATCTTTACAGATCCACCATCTCCACCGACAGCCTTTTTTAGAACTCCCCCAGTTGTAGCTACTGTTTTGGTTTCAAATGATTTCACGACCTTGTCTGTTTTGTCGTTAGTTAACTCCCATTTATCTTTTTTCTCGTTATGGGATAGAGTAAATTTTGGTAGCTTAGGCATAGTTATTTTAGTTTAAGTCGGGCGGAAGCACTGCAATCACTACTCCCAAAATCTGACAGTTTTCTGTTAATATTATAGGTTTATGATCCTTGTTTGAAGATTTCGAGCGAAGAATGACTGCAGAACTCGTCCGCTCAAAAATCTTTGCTGTGGCTTCATCATTGATGAGAGCGACAACCTTTTGCCCGTTGTCAGCAGTATTTTGTTGACGGACTAAAAGGATGTCTCCATCATTGATATCGGTCTCATTCATTGAATCACCAGATGCCCGCAGTAAAAAGTACTTAGATCCTTTTTTTGCGAGGTTCGTTGAGACTGGAATATATGCTTCAACATTTTCTACTGCGAGGATCGGTGATCCACATGCTACGCTTCCCACGAGCGGAACATTAATTGTTTCAATTGAGGCAGAATGGAATGTTGTGTTTTCTGTAAGGCGTAATATTTTATCACTTTTTGTTAACAGCCCCTCCCGAACCAATCGATCAATTACCAAAACCGCAGACCTAGGTGATTTTCCACCTGTTACCTTATTTATTTCGTCTAAGGTTGGCTTACGACCTTCATGGATTATGGTGTTCCGTATAAGGACAAAGGCTTTTTTATCGGTATCGCTCAGGTTAATCAGCATTTATATAAATAAGTATAAGCAAATGTATAAAACTGGTTGAAGTCTTTGTAGTTTTCTGATCTTTTTTATTCCAGCTATGGTATTTTGATGTTAAACGCCATAGAAATCTATTTATTTGATATTAAATATATTAAACTGAAAAATAACCAGTTGTTTCAAAAATAAGCACTTTATACCTTTTTTTATACCGAATAGACAAGGTGGGGGTCGTTTATGTTTTCATTAACCATGATATGTATAGTGTCAGCGAGCATAAAGTTTTGATTAGTAGCAAGGTGTTTTGTATTGGAAATAAGGCCTACTTATTCCCCTTCTCATTACTAGGCAGGGCTTGACTTTCATTCAAATAAAAAGGTATACTGGGTTATCACCACGAAAAGGCTCCCATAAGGCTCGTCCTTCTGGGGCCCTTTTTATTTATATTCAAGCTTGCTTCTCAAAGGATTTATAAAGGTTAGGTACTTTTTATCACTTTGGTTAATTTTATTTAATAGGGCTGAATATTTATTTTGATCAGGAATTAACACGACCTCAAGTTTATCGTTCTTTTGCAGGTAATTAATTAAGCAATAAAAATCTCCATCCCCGCTTACAATAACCGCTTTATTATAGTTGTTATACTCGATCATGGCCTGGAGTACCATTTCAGCATCACAATTGCCTTTAGTTGTACCGTTTTTGTGTGTGAGCGTAGGCTTAAATATGAGAATATATTCGGCTTCCTGTAACCTCTTGTAAAGATCATGATTGGTGTCCATATAACCAATGAAGAGATAGGCTTTCTCTACAGCATACTTTTCTTTCAGAAGAATTCTGAATCGAGAAAAATCGAGCTTCCAACCCAAATCCTTCTTAAGGGATAAATATAAATTTTGGGAATCTATAAAAGCATAGTTTTCAGATTTTTCATCCATGAACAGTATTGTATCATGGATTACTTTTTTATTCCCTGCGTTGTGATATTTGGTTGATGTCTCGCAGTTAGAGGAATTTTAGGTACGTACAAGACTATTTGAAACGGATTATTTTGTTCTATTGACTTCATAATCGGATTCAGGTATCATACAGGTACAAATGCCTTCGGGCCCGCCCTCTTCGGAGGGAGAACAAGTAAAACCATTAAAGTAGCCCTTTGATGGTTTTCTTTATTTCTAAAAAATATTGTGTATTTAGGATGGCGATTCTGTTGATTAATCGCCTGGTATCGATCAAACGGATTTGGGAGATTATGGCATATGCCATTTTATTATCCACCATACCTATAGCAACATGATATGGATTCTTTTTTATGGATGTTGTTAATGGAACAATAAGACAAACGTATTTACTGAATGCTCGGATGATTAATACTGGTCTCTGGTGTTCCTTACCGGTTCCATCTTGCTCAAAACCGATGTTTTCACCTAAATAACACCACCAAATTTCTCTCGGTCTGTAGAATTTGTTTTGACTTTGGTTCTGTATTTCTCTTTTTTTAACAAACCATCGCTCAAAATTTTTGTGCATTGAGGTAGTATATCAAAACTTGGTAGGAAGATAAATAAAGACGAGTAGAAATAAATGGTCTCGTAATCTGAAATCCAGAAAGCCGGGCAGATTCAACGTATATCAAATCAGTTGCCGGCATTCTGAATAAACTACATTAAATAATTAATCTCTTGTTAGGAGATACAATGAAGTAGAAAGAGTTAAAATAAGAATGGAAACACACAAGGTGTTTACAACCCTTTCTCTCTGTTGCTCATTTAATGGCAAATTGATGGAAGTTCCTTCAATTTGGTATGATAGATTTATCATATAGATGGATACAGGAAAAAACTGTGCCACACTTTCGGGCTAAATTTTTGGAGGACAATAGGATGGTCTTTACACTTGTCCCTTTATATGTAAAATAGGCGCATGAAAAGCAAAAAGGAAGGATTTAAACCTAATAAATTAAGGGAAATCAGAGAAACTAAGGGTTTAACCAAACAGCAGGTGTCGAAATATCTTGGGTTCAGAGATTCAGAAACATTAGATGCATGGGAGAGTGGATTGCAGGAAATCACTGGAGAAAGCTTAATGAGGCTCCTGATAATATACAACGTAAATCTGAGAGACATATTTGGCGATCGATACGAGGAACTTGAAAAAGAGATGTTACAGCGATCACCAGTGAAGAAAAAAAAGTAATTATGACTTCCCTGTTTTGATAAAAAGTATATAATATATTCGGCACATCGGAATTGATTCTTGCATGTCTGAAGGAGAAATGCCCTCACGTAATGTTTGGGCTTTTCTTTTTTTTAGTTATCCCCAAATATGTGCCACGGTAGCACATTCTTCTGCCTTTTAACATTTTTTCAATATTGATATCGTACACATATGAAACAAAATGGTCGAGTGTTTCAAAATAAGCTTCGAAGGTTTAGGCGACTCTTTGGGTTTACACAAAAAGAAGCGGCACAGAGATTGGGTCTTTCATGCCGAAGCATTCTCTCGCATTGGGAAAGGGGTGAGCGAATGCCTGGCGGTGAGGATTTGATTAAACTCTGTGTTCTTTACCAAACCCTCCCGGGTGAGTTGTACCCTGAACTTACAAAGGAAGCCCAAAAAAGCCTTTCTGAATGGCAGAAAGCGCACTTTGAAGATGAGTTTTAGGTTATTGTATTGGTTGAATTGTGGATTGTGGGGATAACGGGGGCGAAAAATTCTTAAATCTATAAACGATAACGACGAGATCGATAGATATATATAATCGAGAACGTAATCGATAGAGTGCATTAGCAGTAAACTTTAACCACATGGAGATATCGCAAGAACAGCGAAAGCTGGCAACTGAGATTGCCGAAGCGATGCGTGATACAAAATCTATCGTTCAGTATTTAAAGTATGTCCAACAGATTCCGGAGAATGTTTTACGAGATTTTGTAGTTGCTATATTGGCTCGGTCTGAGATTGAAAATCGTGGAGCATACTTTACGACACTTGTAAAACAATATGTCTACAAACAAAAGCACGATACTAGGAATTAGTCCGGGAACCAGGACGATTGGGATGGCGATCTATAAAGGGAAAGAGTTAGCGGATTACAAAGTTAAAGCATTTTGTGCATCCTGGTCTGAGAATAAGTATTCACGTATTTTAGAAACGATTCAGGAGGCTATAACGTCAAATGAAATCACCTGTATTGCGATGAAGATTCAACGAGGGTATAAAAGTTCGTCCGGACTTATGAAAGTCGTTGAAGGAATCATGGAATTAGCTGTTAGATTTGGAATACAGGTGAAAACGTATTTGATTGAAGACCTTCATAAGTATTGTTCCTTTAATTCTGCACCGTGTCAGAATAAATCCATCCTTGCTTCATATATCCTATGTAAGTACCCGGAGTTGATTCGTGAATATCGAAAGTGTTGCTCAACCGGTGCATTGTATTACATTAAGATATTCGAAGCAGTTGCATGTATACATGTGACGGTCGGGATAATGGATGAAAGTAATTAGATTGGTATTCTAAATGAGAAAGAGCTCACCAGATATATATGGTGGGCTCTTTGTTATCCATTATGATAGCATACAAACAAACCGGCTATTAGCAGTATACCTAAGGTATTTGCTGTTTTATTTTTTGATTTTACCAAAAGTAAAGAACCCACCATCGCCAAATGAACTATATCTTCGGCATCTTGTTCCGATATGTTTAAGCGGAGTATATTTTGAAATCCATGCGTGGTACGCATGGATACCGTTCTACTGCTTTTGTCTCCAAAAATAGTATTTACAAGTTTTGATACATCGGTTAGGGGGCCATAGTTACGTTCGGATTTGAAACTTGGTAATTTGTTGTTGTTATTCATAAATTTAAAAATGTTTGCAACAAATTTATCCTCTTAGTAAAATATTTCCTCTAGACAAATGTCCTATTTTTTCAATCGTGAGAATTGCCTTTCACTTATCCCAAGATATGAAGCAATGTCCTTTTTTGAAAGTTTATTATATAATCCAGGATTCTCTCTCATAAATATATCGAGCAATTCTTGGCTACCCATTGATTGTAATTGATGGATTTTCTTCAGGGCTCTGAGATAACTTGCTTCGGCATAATCCCTCCCTATTTCATTTGAAATTGGAAATGTTTTATAGAGGTTGTATAAGTCCTTTTTTGAAATACACCATATTTCAGAATTTTCAATTGCAATAATATTTTCTCGACTTTCCATGTCCTGTTTAAAACTTTCGAAGCTCGTGACTATTGGATTGGCTTGGGGGTAAAAGAACCTTGAAATTATAGTTTTTTCTTCATCAATAGAATATTCTGATTTAAGCAGTCCCTTTTCAAGTAACCCTATTTCCCCTGTCTTCTCTCCAATTTTGCAAAAATAAGATCCTGGGCTCAGTGTTTTTTTCTTGAAAAGCGAGTCAATTTTTCTCAGACGTATTTCATCTTTTACCCAAGGACTCAGTATATCCATTAAGTAGGACTTACTATTTATTGCTTCTTTCATAATTAGGCTATTGTCCTGCTCATTTCAAACTGTGTGCCAAAGTGTATTATGATAAAATGTTCGAAGCTGCTCTTTCTATTCGTATCTAAGTTATCCCCATTTCTTGTGTTCCGACACAAATCCCAACCACTTGCTATCCAAGCTCGTCTGTCATACACTTAGTGGTAAATCCAGTCATTTAACAACCAAAAACACTACAGACATGAGCACACTTAGAAACAGCGTACTCCTGATCGGGAACATCGGTCAGGACCCGGACGTAAAGGAACTTACGGGAGGTAAAAAAGTAGCGAAATTCTCCATCGCAACATCCGAAACCTACACCAACGAACAGGGAGAAAAGACTACGGAAACTCAATGGCACACGGTAGTTGCCTGGGGCAAACAAGCCGAGTTCATCGAAAAACATGTAAAGAAAGGCAATGAGGTTGCCATTGAAGGCAAGCTTATCAACCGTAGCTACACCGACAAAGAGAGCATCAAGCGGTATGTGACGGAGATTGTTTGCAATGAGATTCTCATGCTAGGGAAAAAAACTTCTTAAATGAATAGAGAACATTAAGGCTTACCATATAGTAAGCCTTTTTTGTTGCCATTTTTTGACGAAATCTACTTTATTTTTAAACCTAATCTATAGAGTTGTTTCAGTTATCTTTTTAGATTAGTCAATATGGTTCAGCATATGAGTAAATACTCATCTAGCCATATTTTGAGAAGGAGAAAACCGATTTTGGGAAGGACAATAATTAAAAGTCTTCAGGAATCGATTCAAGCGATACTTGTTCCAAACACAATAATCCGCATGGTTGTTTTTTTGGGATATATTTGCCAAATGCAGAGTTTGGAAAGATATTTCGAATCGTATGAGTCCCACAAGGCAATGTATGAAGGATGGACACAGGAGGCGGAAGACGTGCTAACCACCTACAATACCATAAAGATACACAATGCATTCATTATACAACCCTTCTTAAAAGGTGTTTTTGTTCACTTGTTTAAGGAAAATGCAGGAAACGGAACGCTGAATTCCGAGATCATAAAGGAATATTTTAGCTATCCCTTCCTAAACCTAGACGAATCATCGGTATTCATGGACACTTATTACAATAAAATACCTGAGATATATGAATTCAGCTTCCAGATAGAATATTCCTACGTGATGTGCCTCCAAGGGGATTTTATTGGTGCAATCAGCACACTATTGCCGGTCATAGAGGGTATTATACGCAATTACGAAGTCAATTATCACAAAGATGTTGCTGCTGATATTTTCAGAACCGGACACCTATTAAAGGCAATAGACAAGATCAAAGGCACCTTGGTAAAGAATTCAACCATTCATATAGATTCTCATAGCAAGCTTACCTCTGAACAGAAAGAGGAGATAAGGAGGATTAATGAGAGGTATTATGAGTGCTGGTTTGAGATGTTCAGGGATCATTTTGAAAAGTCGTTATACCTTAAAACCGGAGATGGTCAGCAGATAACATCAATCAACCGAAACGATGTATTTCATGGATTTTCGCTCTATGAGTATTACACTTTTGAGAACTATTTGAAAGTATATGGCTGCTTGCAGTTCCTATCATGGGCCTTACTAAGATGTAAGCCTGACAACTCAATAGTCGAAGTGCTTGACGACCCAACCTCTCTTAACCGCAGACTCGCAATCTATAGAATGATAAGAGCAGAATCACGAAAGTCATATTTACTAAAGAAGGAGCTGTTTCAAGACAACTTTCCTGTCGATGCCACCTTTGAAAAATTCCTTTTCAAGTAAGCCACTTCGAAAGCTTGTTTGATGCCTTGACCTTTTGCACATGACCACCCGCTAAGAGAGTGGCGCACGTATCAAAATATCCTTTTACTTTCACATCTATTATTGACATGTGGCGCTTTGCATCCGTCAGTAGAACAAAACCATGTGCGACATTCTTGAATTGCGGGATCGCAGATTTAGGAAACAACAATAGATGTTCGTTCCTGATAACGTAGTAATTCAAGGGATTCAATTCTTCATCCAATGAAACGCAAATAAAATGAGTACAGTTTACGGGCTTCTTTCTCCTTTCAAACTTTAATGCCCATCCCCAATAATTTGGGCAGTTCTTAACCTCCGATTTGATAGTAGATAGCTTTACGTCAATCTTGATTCTTTTAGAAGGGATTTCAATGTCGTACGCGCTCTGATTCCCTTTTTGAATGACTTGGAAGCCTTCAGAAATCAGCTTCTTGTAAACGATTAACTCTCCTAAATATCCTTTCACATTAGAAAGATTCATATTCTTACAGAATGGATCATTTATTACACCTTTCAGGCGTTTTATGGCGGCATCTAATTTAGCAAGTGACATCATGTATGCAATTTACAACGAAAGTAATTATTTGTCACCTATCTCAATGGATGCACGCAATTCAGCAGTATCTGCAGTTCGTCAATGGAAGTCTACCTATGAAGTTTTCAAGTTTACCTGCTGGGCTTTCATTATTGACTATTAAATACAATACCCCTTTCGGGGTATCGCATTAGTATATGAGGTAATTCGTTATGTGTAATTCAAGTGGTTTCTTCATACCTAACAGAAGAAACAAGTTCTCACCTATAAAAAAACAAGGTGCGTGATGTGGCATATGGTTGCAGGTATACTGAGCACTCATGATGCCTGGTTTTCTTACCGTCAACAGGATTGTTGATGTATGGTAAGCGATGTTACAAGAGTGGCAAGACAAGCTTGCTAAAAACACTCAGAATGTAGTAGAATACCTCCAATACCTTGTGGTACTTTCGGTTTCTTTTTTTGGGCCTTCTATTCGATCCTCGCTTAGAAGGCCTTTTCTTATGACTTGGCATAATTTACGGGGGTTTAGTTGTTTCAGTATTTTTCATCCGTTTAAGATTTAAAGACAATTTAGAGCTTTTTAGTTACACGCTTCTGGGTTTAGTTGGATTGGCTGTTTTCTCAATTCGTCATGCTGTTTATCAACGCAAATAGCTGTGTTAGAATACGATAAACCAAATCGTTCTATACATGAAACCCCAAAAAGAAACCTTCGAAAGCCTGTTACGCGCGTTTGAATTCCGGTATGACCTCCGCACTGTCTTTGATGACTTCCTCACCTTAGCCCTCTGTTCCTTCTCACAAAATCCGGCAACTGGAAAGTCGCATGATGAAGACCTGTATTTGCAAACCATTGAAAAATACAAGACAGATGACCTGCGGCACAACTTTCCCAAAATGCTGGCGTGTTTGACGCTTGAAATGGAGGAACACTTAGGAAGCAGTGCGGGTAATGACGTGTTAGGCACCTTCTATGAACAAAACCTGTATCGCAAAGGTGCATCCCAGTACTTCACTCCTTGGACAGTTTGCCTCTTCATGGCACGCTGCATGTTTGCCAAAGATGATGAGGAGTATACGTCACCCATCCGTATCCTTGATCCCACCTGTGGAAGCGGACGTATGCTCCTGACTAGCGCTCAGGTATATGGGAAGCATCATGAATACTACGGGATTGATATAGATCATACCTGTGTAAAGATGACCGCCTTGAATTTGTTTTTAAACGGTGTCTTTCATGGTGAGGTGATGTGGGCTGATGCCCTGCGACCGGATGATTTCCGCCTCAGCTACCGGCTTTCGTTTCTCCCGTTTGGGATATTCCGGATTACGGAGAAAGAGAAATCCCGGCTTTGGTATTTGAAGGTGAGCTCGATTGAAACGGTTACAAAAGAAGAGCCGTGGGCCTCTGAAGAGAAACTGGAAGGGTTGAATGCTTCACAGTTGAGAATGTTTTAATGAAAAGAGAGGATTTTTGGATCCTCTCTTTTGTGTATAGTACAGCCTTTTAGAACCGGGAGCTAAGGTAGTGAGATGGTTCTGTGAGCACATTCGATTCTACAAATCAACGCTACCCTTACCGAATCTCATATTTCTTTCCCGCCATGCTTGATATGAGCAATATAAATAAAAAGAGTAGGTTATCGTTCAAGAAGTCTTATCGCAGCTTCAATAAATTCATCCTTCCCACTTTTAACCCCGTTAATTGTCTTGCGGATATTAATATCAGGATTAAAACCTACGGAATGTAAATCGGTACCATCTAGTTTTTTTACATATGCACCTGTAAATTGGGCGAAATAGCCACCAGGTAATGCAACCACGTTAATATTTCCATTAGTTCCAGCAGTGTTTTGTCCAATTAAAGTACCTAATTTGTAATGTGAAATAAAACCGACAAAACTCTCACCATAACTTATAATTGATGCATCAATTATAAAGACAGTCTTAACATTCAAGTGGGGCTCTTTTCGCTTTAGAAGCCAGCCCTTGCTGTCGTATGTTACGTTTTGATAGTTTGGGTAGATTATTTGTGGTATATTGATCCAAGTATTAATGCTATCATCATTAGTTAATAGATATTGCAAGAATTTATGATTAAAGTTGGGAGAACCTCGAAGATCACATATTATACTCTTAACATCAGGGATTTTTTGTAAAACGCTATCTATTTCATGCATTGACATTTGATTCATGTTAATATAGCACATGTTAGGTTTGATTCGAACCACCTTAGTTTTGGATTTTGTCATCGCTAAGTATCTGAAGTAAGGAAGAGTTCTTTTGATATTAATTGTTTGTTTGTTTCCTTGGAGATCAATGCACTCTAGTTTTAATGTGTCGGTTAGAGTGCCGCCTAATGTGGCATGCGATAAGCGATAATTTAGCCACCCTACTGTTGGAGCAGAAATAAATTGTTTATAATTGTTGAAGAATGATTGTGGTGATTCATTATTTATTCTCTTTATAAGATACCCTGGCCTTATTGCTAATGAGTCATTAAACGACTTCGTTACAACTAGCTTGTCTTCAATCCACTCCCAGCAAAATTCCGGGTAAAAATTAGGGCTAATGCTGTTATTAGTCGAATAAACTATAGAGTGGCCATCGTTAAGATAAGAGCTGTATTTCCTTAATACATTTAAGAACTGAGTCGCATCCAACTCCTTAAGAGATTCATTAAGAGATTTTCTAAAAGCAGTATGCAAATTATGATTCGCGTGATTGAGGTAAGGGTAAAAATTTTCCATAACGGAATGGTAAATAACAATAGCAGCAATTCTGGTGAAAATTGTATTAGAGTCAGTATCGGTCTCACCTAAATTTTGATTTAACAAAAGAAACGCACCGGTATCAGCCTTAGGAAATGTTTGAAAGGAATCGCTTAAAAGGCACAGTGGGATATTGAATTTAATCTTATCATCTTTAGGAGAACTAATATAATCCCCTATTTTTAGTTTACTAGAAAATAGAGGATTTTGTCTATTCCAACTGAGTGTATTTGATAAACATACTTCTATACACTTATCAAATGGTGGGTTCGTTTTAACTAGATTAAGACTACCATCCTTACCTGATGATAAACCATCACCAATCCCTTTAGAAAAATCTATATTCCCATTATTAGATTCTTCAAAATCATTTTGATAAATTACTTCTTGCTTTTCACCAGTACCCACTAAAGACAGAGAAACCTTATCAATATAAAAAGTTCCTTCTTTTACAGTGTATCCTCCAAAGAAAAGAAACTTTGAAGTAGAATCGAACCTGCCATTTAGTGTATATTTCTTCCAGGAAACTGAAGTTATTGGGCTATCATTTCTATTGTTGAAGTAGGTTGTTGTGCTATTATTATCACTGTCAATTCTTGCCCAAAGAAACGACTCATCACCAGAATTCAATACTTTCATCCAAATTTGAATAATAAATTCTCGACCTTGATATTTATCAACGGGAATCTTTTTAAAAATTGAACTGTATCTTTCCTCTGTCACTGTATTTTCATCTTGAGCATAAGAATTTACTCTTATGCTATTAAATCCATTTGGCTTACTTTCAGACACTAACTGAACTCCTTGATGTTGCCAAAACACCTCCTTGTAATTAGCGTGAGGATAAGAAGGAAGAAGTGATGATTTATCAAAAGTGAGGTTACTTTTGTTAGCACTTATCTGAATAGAGGGCGCTACGGGTTTAAACAAGGTGGTTAACCGTTGAACTAATTGGTCGGAATTTTTAGCATCCATCACGGATTTGCAACCCCACACTGCAAATTTATTCCAGTCAACTTTGGACGCCTCACTACTTGGATGAAACCATCTGACATAACCATATAATTTAGAAAACGTCTCTATATTGGATATCCTAACAGAATCATCAATTGATTGGGAATAAACTTTTGTTAGAGTTAAGACATTCAGTAAAAGAACTAACCTAATCATATGCATGTTAATTATTGATTATGCTTTCGACAATGAAAAATAGTATTAGGTTTTGTATTAAATAAAAATAGTTATTATTCTGTGTTTGGAACATCTGTTTTACTTGATTTTCGACTAAATCGATTCCTTGTGTATTTGATTGCTTTTGGTAGAACAATCATGATAATACAAAGCCCAACAACGAGAGCATAAATAGCCATCAACTCATTGTTCAATCCTGAGTACCCAGTGGCCCAAGCTGCTTTCCCAGAGAGAAGTGAAACAGAAATTATTAAAACGAATCGCATTTTTATCGCATAAATTTTTTAAGTAGTATTCTTCCTCTTTCAAAGATATACAATTTATCTCACAAGATTTAAAATATTTTACAGGACTTCATTGTCAGCCAAAGGGGTTATATTTTCTCTGAGCGGTTAAAGACTTATAATACTTTACCAAAATATTATAAACTAACATTTCCTGAAACCGTTGATTTAAATTAAAGAGCCTGTTTAAATACATATGGCAATAACTTGAAAGGACTTCTTTTGGAATGGTCTTATTTAATAGACCTTTCCCTTTTTCTGATATGCGCTGAGATTGTTTTAGAAGAGCCTTGTCAATTAAAGCCAAAAATGTGCTTGAATGTGATGATGGCTCCTTATCGAGTAGATAGCCATCAAGTTTAGGTCTGATTAAGCGGAACTCATCGATAATTTGTTCCCTTAATGATAATATGTTTGATACGTTAAATTCATTAGAAAATTCGGAGGCTAATTTACCAATGAACACTTCCTGTTCTTTTGGTGACAAACCAAAGGCTTCTATCAACCTGTGTACACCCAAAATGCCTGCCAAAAAACGTTGATGATTGGGGAAATCAGTTTTGAATAACCGTAAAATCTCTTGAACGCATTCACTATTAATATGAAAGAATGTTTCACTGACTTCAATTAAATGTGGTCCGTATCTTTCAATTTCTCTTCGATAAGTTTCCGTTTGCACTTTCCAAATAATTGAGTCGTGGTAAACTCCGGTAAGTGCTTTTGAAATTTCTATATTAATTCTGTTTAGATCGGCATTACTACTAAGCAAGAATCGAATACGTAAATGGTATTTAGGATCAGTATATCTGACAAAAAACCACTTTTGAATTAACTTTTCTTTTTTTAGTTTATTTATAATCCTAAATATTGGTCCCATTAATAAAAAATCAGAGCTTTTAGAGCCAGTGTAAAATTTATAATATATCCAATTATCAAATGGGTGAAAAACTCTTGGAATTGTACTTTTCTTTATGAATAAATCCTCTTTTTTCTGCACTGGCACTAATTTTTGGGAGTTCTCAGTAATAGCTAAATTACTGTTGTGATTAATAAATGGAATAATAATTTCGTTTACGTATCCCCGATCGTTTTCATCTGCAAATATGAGGGAATCATTTTCAAAAAGGAATTCTGTAAATCGGATGGTATGAATGTTTTGGGAAGCCCGAATCAGCAAATCAATACAGATTGTTTCTGAAAGATCTAAAAAAAGTCCGTTATCACCAGAAGTTAATATTACCCTGCGAGGAAGTTGGTTAAACTCTTTTAATTCTTTGAACTTATTATATCGTTCAGTTCCTTTTATTTTGGCTAAATTCTGCAAATTTTTGGCCGGAATATTCCATATTGCCGGTCTTAAAATGACATTCTTATAACGTACTCTTGGAAGAAATTCCGCTTCTTCAAGAAACTCCCAAGACCAATTAAGATAAGGACGTATGCCTTGCTTTTGGATGTCACATAATAAGTGATAAATTGGTAGACCAGAAGCAGAGTAATTATGTGCATTAGACATTCTAGGTATTACCTCCTTGTTCAGTCTTTTTGATCGTAGGATAAGTTTATTATTTCTAATTGATACCATAAGGTCATTTACTGGGATCTGTTGTGATTCTGGTAAATTCGAGTGAGCAAGATATGGTATCTCATATTCCCTAAATGAAGGTCTCGTTATGACATTTCCTAGCCTACCTTCAGAAATATGAACGATTTCCGCAAATATTTTGTGTGGAGAGTTTACTTCTTCTACTCTGGCAATTTCATTGCATATATTATTTATGTCAGTGCTTATATATCCAAATCGTCCTAAGAGCGATGTTGGGTTGTGTCCAAGATAGCCCCAAGAAATGAGATATTCGTCAGCTCTGTGAATCAATTCTCCCATAAATATCATAGAATCTGAAAACGTAATATTTTCTTTAGGGAAAGAATCAAAATCGTTATTCGAAATAATAACTTCTTGTTTGCCTTCTTTAATAGCTTGAGAGTACTGATTGAACTTGTATTTTGAAATATGATCCCACACAATGTTGTTAGGACTGTAGTTATTCATCTCAATTTCTTTATATGCTTGTCGATAGTTTATTCCTATATCAGTATCTAGCAATTGAACTAGTGGAATTTCTGCCTCTTCGTAACGTTCAGATACAGCTTTTTTAAACTTACTAAATGTTGAAGAAACCTCATTATCTCTAACTACAAAATTAAGTATAGAGGCTGCCTCTTTAATGTTCTCTACAATCTGGTTATTTAAGTTGGCTTTTTTAGTCCTAATAAGGCTATCTACTTGAACGAATTTACCGTCATCAATAGGCGTCGTAAATTTTTTCGAAAGGAGCTCTTTAAGCTTCCTTGTTGTTTCTATTGTTGAGTTTGTATTTTCAATAATATTGGTGATTTCATCATTGAGAGTGCAAAAGTTGCTTATTGACTTAAGTTTCTTGAATAAAAAATCTTGGTAAGGTTCTCCTGAAACTATTGGATGTATTTCACTAACTAATACTTGGGCTTGTATCAATTCTTCTGTATATGCCTTAGCTTCACCATCTGAGTATCCTAACTTCACAATCATTCTAATACATGACGGAATGTCTATACCACCCTTTGCAACCTTAATAATTTTAGAAAGAACAGGATTATTATCAATATGAACTAAGTCATGAATTGTTCTCTGGTCGCTGAATCGTGATTCGGTATACCGCCACTTGTCAGTGACCCTGTATAAACTATTATTAGAGTAATACTTAAATTTTGATTTTAAATCTTGATCCTTTAATAAATCATTATATACATTGACCAAATAGCCCATATCCAAACGCAAATTAGGCTGAGGGGTAGATGATAGTTTAATCTCTGATGGGCCGTTGGAAATTTTCCCTGTAAATAAACCGGCAAATAATCCATAAGGAGTGCACCTCGATAAGGCACGCAATGCATATTTTGTTAAACTCTCAATGAACCTTTGGTCATCCCATATTGTGTTATCAGATGCTGCTTTTTTTAATCTATCGAAAAGAATAGGAGAACTTATAAAAAGTGCTTCCTGAATAGCCTGTTGATTATATAATGATTTTAATTTATCTGTGGTGAATGAGGATAAATATTGTTCAAACGCACTAAATGGTAGGAGAGGGGCTCTACCGATAAATACCTCTGCTTTGTAATCTTTTAGCATATTAATTTAGAAGTCAATTAGGAGTGATTCCTGCCAAATGGGTTTTATTTTTGGCTGGAGATAATGCATTAGACTTAAACCAATTCCTGTCATCCCTTCCAATATTCCGGCTTGGTTATGTACCCAATTCTCATTTGATCCGTACCAAGTCTTTATCTCTATTTCTCCATGTTGATAAGATAAAAATGTGAGAGTTTTTGTTGACCAAAACTCCATAGCTTCTGCAAAGATAGGTTCCTTTGTGACTAAATAGAATCTCTCAAATATATATTGTAATCCTGCTGAACCATGACAAAAACAAGAATCCACAACCCCTGTTGTTTCAGTATTTAGCCTTTTAGCGCAGTGTTTAGCAATTTCTACAGCTATTTTTTCCCACTCTTTGTGGTTACAAACCTTGGCAGCTGACATAATACTAACTGCGATACCAAGATCTCCATAACACCAAGCAAGACGTGTGTCGTATGTGGTATTAGAGTAATAAGGAAATAGAGAAAGCTCATTATCCTTTTTTGTAGAGATTAAGTAGTTAATTGCCCCTTCCAAAAGATCTTTGGATAATTCAGAATCTACATCAGCTTTAAGTGATTGGGTGAGGAATCCAACAATGCCAGATATGCCATGCGATAAACCTAAATTGTAAATACGGTTTTTTTTAGCATCTAGAGATGCCCAACCATAATTCCCAGGGGAAATGATTTCTTTAGTTTTGTGGAGGGTTTCGATAATATTAGAAACCTGAATGAGGTTGTTACTTGATAAGTAATACAATCCAATGCCTGTATAACCATGTAGGTAATCGTAATAATTATTTGAAATATCATTCTTTAATTGGTGATCAATATGACGTGTAAGAACTTGTAACGATGTTTCATCAAGTTCATATTTCTCACCTGATAATTTGTTAAATAGATTTAGCCCATACAAAAAGCCCGCATATCCGCTAGCAAAAGTAGAGTGTGGAGGAAATGTTTGTAGAGTGTTAAAACTGCGTTCAATTTCCTCTTCAATTACTATCTTTAAATTAGTATTATTTAAAAGACCGTAATAGTAATAAAAAAAAGCAACACCCATACCACCATCCAAAATTCCATAACCTCTTGATGTCAGTTTTTTGAGATTTTTATAGATTAGCTCAATGCAATCGTGATATCTACTTGAGATATCTATCAGTTCTTTGCTCATCTTTCACTATACTGCTATAAATACACTTTATGATTAAACAGTTTCGTATAAGCAAAAAAGGGAATGTTTAACCACATTCCCTTTTTTGATAGAACATATAACTAAGCCATTTGCAATGTACAACCTCTGAAACTCCAAGTCGTACAAATATAAATTGTCTCACAAGTTGAAGTTGCATTACAGCAGTCTCGTGGCTTGCACGATACAGGATAGGTAGGCAATCCGGGGGCGCATCCTTGTTGTGAGACTCCGGTTGTATTATCTCCTGTGTTTTCTGATCCTGTAAATCCTCCAACGAAAGTTATATCATCACTTAATTGATCAACTGTTGCTTTATTTAAAGTTAGCTTTTTCATTTTCTTTTTTATTAGGTGGTTAATAATAATGATTGTTTTAGCTGTTCAGGTAAAGCCAGTCGAAGCCCTCCAAAATTACACTAAAATTTTCACCGTTTTCTGTTGATGCAAGAACTTCACTTCCTGGCTCAAGAGTCATAGAAAATGGTGCTTTAAATATAAAGCTCTTTGATGTAGCTGAATAATCAAAACTTGGAATGCTAATTTCAGAAAACAGGATATTTCCTCCTCCACCTTTTAGATATAACCTTATCATTCCAGGTGTAACATTTTGTTGTGCTTTGATAATTAAGGAGGTCAACAATGTCCCGTTGGCTGCACCAACCGCACCAGCTTGAAGGATACTTGTACAAGTTCCGGTTCCATCCAAATTTGAATTAGCGGTAGAAACAACTGCTATACCTGTATTTGCGGTGAATTCAATGCTCTGTTCTGTATATGAAGCTGCATAACTCCAATCTAATGCCTCGGCAATGATATTGAATGTGTCACTTGTTTCAGTTGATGCATAAAGTACATCTCCTGCTTCCAAATTGTAGTTAAAGGGAATTATTCTATAAAAGCTATAGTCTCTCCCTGATTTAGTAATAATGGGAACACAGACTTCTTGAATTAGTTTCGCATTCCCTGCTCCATCATTAACGAAGAATCTAATCATTCCTTGAGTTGTGTTAGTTTGTGATTTAATAATCACATTTTTAATAAGGGTTCCATTCCCCCCTGCGGTTAAAATGGCTGTGATGGATCCTGTTCCATCGAGATTACTATTTGCAGTAGAAATAGTAGCCATCCCTGTTTTTGCGGTAAACTTGGTTTGTATCATAGTGTTAAAATTTAAGGTGGTTGATATTGCTTATTGTATTATTGTCCGTTTGGAAAGTATTTGGTCATGAATTTTGATTTAAAACAAAAACTAGTAACGGTAGTGAGACTTTAAACTGTAGTATCAAAAGGTAATTAAGCTAATCGAAGTTAACTAGTTACAAAGTTTAATGCAACGGTAATATTTTATTACTCTTATATGAAGCTGTTCTTGAAGTCGATATTTTAAAGTTATTCCCGAATTGAATATTTTATTCGTCTGAAATTATTAATGCTGTCTTTCATCACCTAAATTCGTTTATATCCGACCTAGCAGGAGCATATTTGTATTAAAGATGTTGTGATGCCATAACTAGAATCAATGCAAAATTTTAGTTCAGTTAGCATTGCATTCTAGTTGTTCATCAAAAGGGTCTTGAAACACTATAAATTTAATTTGAAAATAATTCAAAATATGGTACATTTACCTTCCTTACTTTTCAAAAGGGAGTCATGTTAAATTTGCTTTACTGAACTTAAAAAAATAAAATAGATGTCGCGAGGTAGTAATATCAGGCAGATAGCATTCTTGCCATTATTTATCATTTGTCTTTTAAATGGGCTTATGGCTCAAACTCCACGGTATGTTAATTCAACTGTTGTAAATAGTTCGAATAATCGACCTTTTGGAACATCAAACTCCAGAACACAATTTTTGTTTCAACCCTCTACATTTGCTAATGTACGGCCTCAAGTTTTAATAACTAAAATTTATTTTCTCGCAGGTTCAAATTCTTCTTCAGTAAATTATAGTAATTTTTCTGTTAAAATGAAGGATACCGTTCTTAGTGGTTTTGCATCTGGAACATGGGTCAATACTGGGTTTCAAAATTGTTTAACAGCTGGTAGCTATACATTACAATCAACCACAAGCGGAAGTTGGTTTTCGATTACATTACAACAACCGTTCTATCACGATGCAACAAAGGCATTAATAGTTGATATAAGTCAAACAGGGGGCTCAGGAGGGCCAAGTTTAGCGTTAACATCAAGCTTTGGTACAGTACCTGTTAGTTTCATCCATGGCACCACCGGTTCTGGAACAGGAACTACATCAGGGTTTGTAGCTAACTTTGGCTTTGATCCACAGTTCACATATAATGATGTCGGTGTAATATCTATAGATTCTCCTGTTTATTCATGTGTTGGAATTCCTACAACTTTTAAAGCAACAATAAAAAATTACGGATTCAATCAAATAAATGGTGTTTCAATTAACTGGTCAATAAATGGAAATTTTCAGTTCCCAGCATATTACCCATCTTTGATTGATACTATTTTGGGTTCTAACTCTAATAGTGTTCAAATCACATTAGGGGTTGGGACCCCACTATCTAGTCCAATAGAAATTACTGCTTGGACATCTAATCCTAATGGAACCCCAGATACCTTAACAACGAATGATTCTATTACCGTTATCAAACAATCCTCTATGAGTGGTTTTTATACGATTAATCCATTTGGTAGCGGAGCTAATAATTTTACGTCATTTTCCTCTGCAGTAAACTCGTTAGTAAGTAAAGGGATTTGTTCTTCAGTTATTTTTAATGTTCAAAGCGGCATCTACAATGAAGCAATAAATCTACCGGCAATTCCTGGAGCAAGTTTTGGTAAAACTATTACTTTTCAATCCATTGCTGATAATCCGGATTCTGTGATTGTTATTGATACATTCGCTGTCCCTATCAATATTTCAGGGTCATTTATTAACTTAAAAGCTATAAAGTTCCATCAAGTTGCTTCTAATTTAAATTGTTTAATGATTGGAGGTACTCTTTCTTACGATACTATCTATAATTGTAAATTCATTGCTGGTGTTAATTCTTCAACCAATAATTATACGATGTATTCAAACGGTTATGCTATGAATGGTGTAGTCTTTAGAAAGAACTTTTTTAGTGGTAGTAAAAACGGATTTAGAATATTTTCTACACCTAATTGGTCAACAAATTGCATAATAGATAGTAATACTTTTGAAGGGGCTTATACTTCCCCGCTGTCATATCTAAAAAATACAATTAATTTAAAGGTTAGAAATAACATAATAAATGTTAATGGACTTGGTGCAGCATCTACTTTTTGGATGGAATATAATGATTCCGCCTTTGAGTTTTCTGGAAATATGATAAATGTTTCTTCGGGAATTACATCAAACATCTATTTAGCTAATTATAACATTGGGAATGCAACTAATAGAATAAAAATATTCAATAACATGTTTCAAGGAGGTACTATATTCATTTATGTGTACTTCTTTAATAATTATATGGATATTTTTAATAATGTTTATAATTCCCTGGGAACTGTGGATTGGGGGTATTTGTCAAATAATATGAGACTATATAACAATACGTTCAATTCTTCAGGTTCGTATCCAATTATTATTCATAATGGTTCAAGTTCTGGTTTAGATATTAGAAATAACGTTTTCTCAAGTACAGGAGGCAATTATGCTGCAAGCTGGACAACGACGCCAATAAATGAGATTTGTGATAACAATAATTACTACAGTAATGGGCCTAATATTATTTATAATACTGCCATTTCTATGGCTTATTCTCATTTATCGACATGGCGTGCGGCATCTTTTAAGGATTCAAACTCAATATCATATTTTCCAGCCTTTACGAATGCAAATAATCTACAACCGAGTGCTCTTGATTCTGCTTGTTGGTCATTAAACGGAAGAGGTGTACATCTACCGCTCGTAAATAGAGATATTATAGGTAATCTAAGACCTAATTCAACATTGAATGGAGTTCCGGATATAGGGGCATACGAGCTTACCCCAATCGTGCCACCACCATATGCTATTGCAAGCCCAGTTGTCCCGACTGCAGGAACGACTCAAGCATTTACTTTTGGGGGGGATACAATTCAAAAAATTAATTGGGCAGCCTCTTCGATGGTACCACCCCTTGTCCAAGTGCAACAATATTCAGGTGTAATACCACCTCAAGTTGATAGCACAACAAAGCATATGTGGTTTTATACTAACACTATTGCACCTATAGGATCATACGACTATTCGATTAATTTGTATTATAAGGACCAGTGGTTGGGAACATGTCCAACTGAATCTAATTTAATTCTCGCAAAGAAAAATGCAATTTCGCCTTGGATAACATATCCAAGCAGTAGTATAGATATTTCTAAAAATATAATTACGCAATCTTCGCTTACATCATTCTCGTATTTCACAGGAAGTGATGCTGTTTTTTTATTACCGGTTAAGCTTCTAGATTTTGTAGCTTTCTATGAAAAGGAAAGTATTAAATTAATGTGGGCAACCGCATTTGAGTCAAATTGTAAAAAATTTGAAATAGAAAGGTCTTTAGACGGGGGGCAAAATTTTTATATTATTGGCAATGTAATGGCATCAGGTAATTCGAATTTTAGACTTGACTATTCTTTTATAGATCAGTCAATTTCGCACTCTAGTAAGAGTATAAAGAACGCAATTTATTACAGACTTAGGATACTTGATAACGATGGTACAGTAGAGTTTTCTAATATTGTGGAGGTGGGTGCTACAAGCTCTGATAGCAAAGAAAATGTGTATATATATCCTAACCCATTTAAGGGGGAGTTATTTGTTAGAATTTCATACCTGTTAGATAAAAAAATTAGTTTGGTATTAACAGATGTACAAGGTAGGATTTTATTTTCAAAAACTGAAATGATAAATTCTGATTTGGAACTAGTGAAAATACCAATCGAACATGAGTTAAAGGGTGGTATTTATATAATGCATGTAAAAACCCTCTCTAATAATTACTCAATTAAACTAATAAAAGAGTAAGGCTCTCTTGTGTTTTTCATTATTGCTTGGAACGTAGTCAATTAGTTTAAAATGCAAAAGGTTGGAAAAGGGATAAAAAGAATTTTAAAAAAAGAGTGTTTTCACTCTTTTTTTGACATAAATCCCGTCTAGTATTTAGGATATATTTCCCTCGTCTGCCAATGAATAATACCGTTCTAGGGTTATTATCACATGATCAAGCACCTGAATGTCCAAAATTCTGCCGGCTTCACATATCTTTTTTGTGAGTTGCAGGTCTGCATCACTGGGATTGGTATTCCCGGACGGATGGTTATGACACAGAATCATGGCAACTGCATTAGCCTTCAAGGCACCAGTGAAGAGCAATCTAATATCTACAACGGTTCCGGTAGTACCTCCTGATGAAGCTTCATAAATACCCAGTACCCGATTGGCACGGTTAAGGAACATAACCTTGAATTGTTCAACCAACTCAATCTTGTTGGTATCCCAATGGTTCATGAAGATGGTGTAGGCATCTACTGATGATTTGATGTGTGGACGGCAGGAGGCTTTAACTTTTGATTTGTAGATTAGGTCGATTTCTGAAACAGTAAGGAGTGGTGAGGGGTGTTGAGTTTCCATAATAGTTTGTATTAATTATGGCACCCCTCCAGGAGCTATGACGACCACGTGCAAGAAGCAACGGAATAAATGGAAAGGATGTGTGTAGCATACAGTTTATGCCGGAATTTCTTGACACGCAGCGGAGACGTGGCTCCTACTTTTGTGGCAGTAATTGATACAAACTATGGAACCGGGATAACGTAGTGATTTCGGTCATATTCTTGGATTCAAACATCCTATATCTTTGGCCTAATATATATCCATGATTGAATTGGTAGTCGGGTGGTACACCCTGGGAGGCGTAAAATATGCAATTATCCATGTTTCAAGCGAACACTTGGTCGAAGAAACAAAGGAGAATGCCATGAAATTCTTTCATCCGGATCAGCCGATTATTTTCGTATATAAAGATGCAGATAACAGGGTGAGGGCGGTGCCGGGGAATGCATATCTGCCGGTTCCAATCCTTACACCATCTGTCGTGATGGATCTGTATTTACTTGAAGCACGAAAGATTCGTTTTTCCCCTTCAAATGATATTTAAAATAGCCAGAGTCGTATTTTAGGCTATTATTTTTGCGCTAAAATACAAAGAGTGTTTTCACTCTTTGTGGTAGTGAAAACACTCTTTTTTTAGGGAATAAAATATTCAATTCTGAATGTAAGGTTAAGATAAAATGCGGTATTGGTGGATTAAGGGGTGGAAATTTAATGTCTGTTTCTTTTAAGGTCTTTTTCGAATAAGCAGCATCAAGAACAGGCAGTATTAACCGATTCAATAAACTGTTACCTTAGTCTGCATAAAATAAAACCCATATGAAAATCTCTAAACTAACAAGCTATTCCGTGCTCCTGCTGTTGGGGCTCGCCATTAGCTACACCCTGTTCTCTCAATTGAATCCAGGTGTAGCCCGCTGGCCGATTAAAACCAGTATTCCAAAGGATGCTGCAAAGAAAACGGTCAAAGATTTGAATGTCCTCTTGACCTTACCCAATCCTCCCGGAGTAAAGCAGAAGGACAAAGCATATGATGACAAGCGAATACCCAAATTTGATGCCCCGCGAGGGTTGAAGGAAGGTGATCTGGTTACGACTTACGGATATGTGCATCTAGTGGCACTTGAAGATGATCACAAGAATCACCGGGATGGTGATTATCACATCCAGATCACCACCAGTCCGGTATGGGGTGACAGTTGTCTGGTGGTTGAAGTACCGTTAGATGATGAACGGTTTGTTTCAGATCCCAAACTACGGAAACGACTTGGTCTATTACGAGAAAAGATTAGAAACAAGCTGTTGCGGGGCAATGAAGCATCCACCAGAGGCAATGTGATGGAACATCCACCCTATATGAAGATTACCGGCCAGTTGTTCTTTGACAATGAACATGTGACCGGGGTACTTCGGGGCAAGAATCCGAACAAAAGCAAAGTGCCGAAGATGAAGTCGTATACACCATGGGAATTGCATCCGGTGATTAGTATGGAGTTTGTGAAGTAACCAATCTGCTTAATGGAAAGGAGGTTCCTAAAAACATAACAGGGTGGGTAACCGACATGTTAATGCACCCTACCTATGAATTATGTAACATTATTTAAGAATGCTATAACAGCTAACAAATTTCCTTAATCATTTTTGTACACCACACCCAGCTAATAATCATGTACCGAAATGACCGTTCCTGAAGTTACAAAAGCAAAGATATTGACCCTTATTGATGTCGTAGGATACATACCCAATGCCATTGAATGCAAGACGTTAATTAAAAAACCGACCGGAAATATCCTCGTCATGTCCTCTGACACCGGGTGTGGATTAGCAAAAACCTCTTCACCCTTTGACATTTTCATTCACATTATTGACGGGACAGTCGAGGTTATCATTGACGCGAAATCGGATCTGCTTGAACCGGGGCAAGGAATTGTCGTACCGGCACACAGTTGGTATCAAATACAGACCAGTGGTCGCTTTAAAATGATTTCAGGCATTATTAAAAGTGGGTATGAAGAGTAGGAAAAGAGGCGTGTAAAACTATCGAGTTGGATTCGAGATCATTGTGAATACTTCTGTATGAAATCTGACTTGTTAACGATTTTCAAGTACCACAGTAGCCCGACAGATTGTTCTTTTTTCATCAACCGATATAAGAAATCATCACCAAAGTCTAAAAAGATAACCGCTGGAGATTCAAACCAGGTTTTGTGCTTGTTTTTCCAGGTAAATGCATAATGATTATTGGACAATGCAAGCCCGTTCAACTCAGGATCATGGAGTCCATATACTCGAAGCAGTCGTGGTGCAGGAACTCCAAGCTCTACAATTTCATCTTTCTTGAAGTAGGCCTTTCCGAGAATTTCAAAGTCGTTCATTAGTGGATCATCTGGATGCGGAATTTCATGATCAAGGGTGAAGTTATCCTTAAACTTTATGCCATTCACTACCCAGATTAGCTTTTTGTAAAAGGTATTTCTTTGATTGAATTCTTCTACTGATAACGGAGAGTTTTGAAATTCGATTGTAACACCACCGCTTGTATGAACATCTGCCCTGTGAAATTCCAAGGTATTGTCATCTCGAAACACTACCTCTCTATAACTTTCAGGAAATTTATTTTTCCATTCTCTGTGCCATTGGGTTTCTGGCTCTGACCATGTATCACAATCGTCTTTTCTTTTGTGCGCCCAATGATGAACCTTTATGTTCCCACATTTGGAAATAACTTCCTCGTGGCATCCTATGCAGGTACCTGATGTACCTTTCTCAGGAAGACTTCTGACATTATTGACAAGTGCGTATTGCATCTCTAATTCAATACAAATTTAGCAGAACAGAGAATTATCTTCACATTAGTATTTAGGGACATTACCTCAATAAAAAGAACAATCTTTTCTTAAGTTTCATTTAATTCGATTAAGTACATACATCCATTCTGGTGCATCTAAAACATCGGCAATTGTCAATTTGCCGAATCCCATCTTTTCGTCATTAGCAGAAGTAATAAAATATGAGGTATTATCAAAGCGGTATATGCTGTCATTTGCAAACCAGTGTCCACCTGTTTTAAAGTTTATTGGCTTACCACCGTTAATAGTTAACGTAACTTCTTTCCATATACAACCTATGTACAAATGGATTGACATTTCATGTTCCTCACAAGACCATTCTCCGCACATGTGGTGCATGGTTAATCTGCGCTCTTCGTCAGTCATTTTTTTATTTCAAATTTAATAAAAACTCTGTAGACATTACTGATAATTTTCACAAGCATGTTTGTAAAAATGATTGAAAATAAGTCATCTGATAACAGACAAGAGAATCAATATTCGACTTTTTTAAACACACATGTTCTCGCTGAACTTTGAAACATGACTTCTTTTTGCGATCGCACCATCATGAAAGAATTCGAATTAGAGAGGAAATAGGTATTCGGTTCATCTCGGGACGTACAGAAATAATCTTCGAAGTAAAGTATCTGAGTATAGTCAGGTTTGTCTATCCCTTGCAGCCCCAGGTACTCATCTGAGAGCGATAAGATCACATATTCATTGCAGTTATCATTCGTATGATATACGCCAGATTCTAAATTAATCTTAGTTGCAGTACGCCTAGGGTGGTCACGCTGCGGGATACCTGTTTGTGGGTGATCACGCTGTGGAATTAAAGTTGGCACTTCTTTGGTTGTTTCCTGAACGTTTTGTGGTGCTGATTGTTCCACATCCCGAGTATTTTGCCCACTACCGGGCCGAGGGTCTGATAATTCATACTCACTGGGGGATCTGATGTATTCACGTTGCTGGTACTCTGCTGGTTGTGATCTGTTTGTTTTTAGATGTGGATTCCAACTTTTTACCGCCTTGAAAAGGAAAATTCCAACACAACCAACAACAGCCAATATAATTATCCAGATTATCCATTCATTTTCAGAAGAGTCTTTCAAACTTGAATATCCGGTACTCGAATACCTATCCGGATCATAATCACTGATGTATTCAGTATTACTATCCTCGTTATTTTGATCACTATCGGAAAAATTGATATCTAAATTGAACAAAGGAGTAAACGGAACACGTCCGCTTCCTTGACATGTTTGGCAAACACCTGATCGATTGCACACCTCACAATCTACATTCATTGGTTCGCCATTTACTAAACCGGAGGTGAATCGACTAAATGCATCTATATAATATCCCTTTCCATGACATGTACTGCATTCCCCGTTACCTGTGTCTGTCCATCCGTTGAAGTCATCGCATTTAGGGCACTTAACCATATTCATAACACTAAGGTATTGGAAGTTTTCCATATCGCAATGGTATGGTAGACTTTCCGTATGGAACGGTTTCAAAAACCTGAACAATTCGAGAAGAACAACGAGAAATATCGGCTCGCACTTGAAGATGTTAATCATATTACTGACAAACTAGGCCGCGGGATTGATGAGGACATTAAAGATACCATTGCTATTCTGAAAGCAATGGATTTCCACACAGATTCATCCTGTGCTGGACACGCATCAGATGAGGAACATTTAGGTTTTCCGTATGTACGGTTCTATACTCCCGCACCGGAGGGATGGAGAGATGATCCAAAGAAACAAGAGCAATGGAAAGAATCAAATCTCTTGCAACGGCAGAAATTTATTCCATTGCTTACCGAATTCAACTCCACAAGAGATATTAATTCGAATGCATTATTGCGAATGAGAGATATTGGACTATATGCCGCATTTAATATTCAGAGCAGCGGAATTGAAGGGAATTGGGAATCTAAAAAAGAAGTTATGGATGCAGTTAGATTGTATCAAAAAGAAATGGATGATTTTACTAGCTTTTTGAAGGATAAATTTCTTTCTAAAAGAACCGAACAATAGGTTTATTTTACATAACCAATACCATTCCGTTATACTTTTCTTTTTGCTCCTTTTTCTTTACCGATCCTCCCATGCCATCGTGAGCCCATCGGAAAAAGAAAAAGGAGGCGCGGCAAAAGCGGCCCTGTTCAGGTACCGCCTTCCCACACCTCCTATTGAAGGTATCAGATGTAATCAATCACCGTCTATGCATACGGGAATGGTTCGAGTTCCGGTTTTTCTTGTGGAATATGTTCCGGTTCTTGCTCTGTAATAGGGTCAACTTGGGCATTGGAAAACAGGTGGGCTATCGGAAAAAACTTAATCGTATCTGTCTCGGTTTCCTGGCTTTCCTCCTCCTTCATGCGTTCAATGTCCTTCGGACGTGCCCATAACAGGAATGCCTTCTCTCCCTTGCGTACCTGAAAGCCGTCTTTCTTCCATTGGCGGTAGCTTTTGAACTCTCGATGCATTCCATCCTTGTACAGGGTTTCCATAATGGCATCATTGACGGTGGTAAAGGTTCCGGCTTCCACAAGATCATAGACTTCTTGGGATAACGCTTTGAGGGTTTCTCTGGCTTCTTGCGCTTTGCTCTTGGTATCTGCTTTCATATTTCGTTGTATTAAAAGCCTGCCGATATTCTCGGCAGGCATTCCATTAGTTTCCGTACAGCAGGATTTTTTGGTCAAACTCGGCAATTTTGCGGTCTATGGTTGCAAGCAGATACTCCTGCAGTTCGTTCACCAGTTTGGGGTTAGTAACCTCATACTCATTTCCGGCATCATCATGGAGCGTAATACCTACGCCATATCGTTTCTCGGTGTCGAACTTTTCCAGTTCTCCGGCAGGTACCGTTAAGCTTGCCACCACTTCACGGTGCTTTTCCAACACTCTCTTTGTTTTCACAAGATGGGAAAGTCCGTCAAAGAACTTCAACTGTTCTTCGATGCTTTTGGCTTTGCCGGATACCTTTTCGGTAGCTGGATGAATGGTGGTTCCATTGGTTTTGGTCTGTGAGGCTGTCGCTCCCTGAGCGCCTTTGTCCTCTTTCTTGGTTGTTGTTGTCATTTTTCGCTTCATTTTTTAAAAGAAAAACGGAAAAAAGAAAGCAATCCAAAGGCGGTTGAAGGCTGGGCTGTCAAGGTTTTTTGAATAAAAATTTAGATGTGCGGTTTGCACCTGCGGGTGAGGAAATTATTTTCAAAAACTCGCTCCAGACCTTGACGGCCGGGTGCGGTGGGATGCGGGCAGCCGCCACCTTTGCTGCCCTTTTTGCCGTTTGATTAAAAAATGTGTGATGAACTGGCCTGCCGTTTTATATGCGCTGGCTACTTTTACACTACCGGCATTGATACGGGTATGGCTGTACCAAGCATCTGTGTGGAGGGTGTGTATCTTTCCAATGAACAACACACGAAGCGTTGGGTGCATGGTACAGCCAGGATACGTATGGATGCGACCTCTGCAGGAGTGCAAAGCTGTTCGATTCATGAAGCGTTTGCGGTGCAAGCCTTCATGAAGTGATCTGCTTGGCATCTTGCGGGGCCACAAAACTTGTTAATAAATAAAATACACCAGCATACTACATTCCGTAATTTAGAGTCATAATATTTCCCTTTATGGCAGCAAAGTCACCAAAACCAAAATCGAAGCGTCAGATCGAACACGAGAGTCTTATACAGTTTCTAAGACACCTCAATCCAGAACAATTTTCTGAGTTGGATATCCGAAAGCACATTTTATATGCAGAAGATGTTGCTAAAGGCACAGAGGTCACTCAGTGGGAAACACTTAAGGCCGGTGTTCTACTGGCAATGTTCTTCAACACATATTCAGGTAGTGCAGGAGAGCATAATTTTTATAAACTTTTGGAATGTTATTTACTCGATAAAGAGAAACGTGCACAGATCAATAAGATAATAAAATGGTCATAGAACGTGTGCGATGGGGTGCGGCTATTTAACATAATCGTGTTATATGACGTGGGAGTTATATAACTTCGATTATGTTACTTAGCTTGGGGATGCACTATTTTGGCACAGGCGGCACGGAGGGAATGATTGTGTGCCGCTTCTTTTTGCTTCAAAAAGTGTGTCGAAATATGCAGCAGACGGGAAAGGGAGCGGAACCACCCCAAACACAGGAAAGCCCGCAGTGTAATGAGGGCGGTGGGTTTGGGGTGGGGGGAATTAAACGTTTTGTATTAGTTTACATAACAACTCTATTTACCAACAAATCAGTTAAAATAGCTTATTTTGATTTTTATTGTCCTTTTTGACTTCTGATTTTTTTAATACTTCAGCAACAATTTGAAGTTCCATTCTTTTCCCTTTTAATATATCCTCAACGCAAAACACTTCAATTTTAGGATATTTTTTGCCAGTTGAATTGTGTGTGTAAACCCCATATTTTTTACTTTCTTTAACCAGATTAGGCATTGGGTAGAGGGTAAGTAGAATACCCATTGCTGCCTGCTCTTTATCCAACGTTCCATTAAGATCTCTTAGAACTGTTGGGGATAATTTTTTGCTAGATTTCACGCTGAATATAATTGACTTCGGCTCTCTTTTTCCTGTTGAATCAGTATCGAATAAGTACGATATCCCATCTATACCTCCATCTCCTCCCTTCTTTTCATTAATATGAGCCTTATTATTACTGTAAGTTAAAACTATCCATTTCTCAAATTCCTTTCGAGTGCGGTCATCATGTTTATTTGCCAATGCTACCGCGCTTTCAAAATCAAATGGCATTCCAGTAACGTTTATTGATTGAACCATAGGTTTTCCATATCCTTCCTCTAGTCTTCGAAGAATTAAGCTAATACTTTGGTAAGTTATGTCAATGCCAACCCAATTACGATGCAATTTTTCAGCTGCCATTACGGTAGTTCCGCATCCGCAATAAGCGTCTAGAACGATGTCTCCTTTATTAGTGCTCGCTGTTATGATCCTTTCAAGTAAAGCATCGGGTTTTTGAGTTGGATATAATTGCTTTACTGGTGGAACTCGGCCAATATCCCATACATCATCCATTGCCACACCTTCTGATTCTTCTTCCGATGTTTCAGAAGGAAGTCTATTCCCTTCTGCATCATGCCCTGAAATAATCTTGGCCGTGCCAAATCTTTTCAAAGTAGATGCCGCACGAGGCATAAACAGTTGATTAAATACTCTATTCTTATCTTCCGATTTGGTGTAGAAAAAAATTACATCATGATTACTAACAAACTGCTTTTGTTTAGTACTCCACTTTTTATAATGCCAAATTATCTCATTTTTAAAATCTCCCTTACCTGAGCAAAAAAGAGTATCTAATACAATTTTTAAATAATGACTTGCGGTTGGATCGCAATGGAAATAGAAACTCCCTGTTTGCTTAAGCACTCTGCGAATTTCTCCCACTCTTAGGGTAATGCTGATTAGATAAGCCATCAAATCGCTTTCTCTCAAAACTTTTTCTTTCAAAGCCATTATTAACTCAATGGTTTGACGAGGAAAAAGACCACGTGAGTTTTCTATTATTTGGGTGTAACCATCATTTGCTGTTACATCCCAACTCCATGTATCAATGAATGCCTGAGCCTGAGCCTTATCAACTTCTTCAATATTGTTATATATCTGATTGTAGCTCCTATTTGAATTAAACGGAGGATCTATATAACATAGGTCAATACTATTATCTTCTAAGTAGTTTCGGAGAACTTCTAAATTGTCTCCATAATATAGGTGATTTTTGACTTCGTCTTTCTTTTTCGCTTTCATACTAAATGGCAGGTATGCGCGAATGTATGAAATGTAAACAAATAAAAAAGATGCTTATATCACTTTACTGGAGTAGAATCAATTCAAACACAGGAAAGCCCGCAGTGCAATGAGGATGATGTGTTTGGGTTGGTGGGGTATAAATTTGAAAAAGGCAATAATTTAAATAGCTTTGTATCAGGGCATAAAAATGCCTAGTAAATATGAAAACAAAGTTGTTAAAATTTAGAATTCAGCAATTTAGGTCAATTATTGATAGCGATTGGATTGATACACAAGACAATACTTGCCTTATTGGAACAAATGAATCTGGAAAGACAAATTTACTCATTGGTCTTTGGAAATTAATTCCTGCAAACAATGAAATAATTCTGCCATTGAACGATTACCCAAGAAAAAAATACGTAGATTATCAAAAAACAAAGGGCGAAGAAATCTTTGCTAGTGGACACTATGAACTGAATGAGGAAAGTATAAAATCTATTCGGGGGATCTTTACAAAACCAGCACCCCCACCGAAAGAAAATGAAGCAAAACAACCTGATGAAATAATTGAAATTGCTGACATTGTAGAAATCAGTGAAATAATGATTCACCGCAAGTTCAATGGTTCGTATATCATTGAGTTTCCTAAAATGACTGAAGAACTACGAAAACAAATTAACATAACAAAAGAAGCCGAAATTAGCATATTGAATATCATTCCGAAGTTTGTTTATTACTCCGATTATGGAAACCTTGATTCTGAAATTTATCTCCCTCATGTTATAGAAAATTTCAAACGATCAGATTTGGGTGAAAAGGAAAGAGCAAAAGTACGAAGTCTGAAAGTGTTATTTGATTTTGTACAGTTACAACCGGAAAAAATTCAAGAACTTGGAGAAGAGACCCAAGGTACATCTGATGAGGACGAAATAGCTGATGAAAGAGAAAGAAAGAAAGAACGCGAAATTCTACTCCAATCAGCATCATCTAAATTAACCAAAGAATTTAAAGAGTGGTGGAAGCAGGGCAACTACCGATTCAGATTTCAAGCAGACGGCAATCATTTTCGTATTTGGGTTAGTGATGAACAACGTCCAGAAGAAATTGAACTTGAAGGGCGAAGCAAGGGTCTTCAATGGTTTTTTAGCTTCTTTTTGGTTTTCCTAGTTGAAAGTAATGCAACACATTCCAACTGTATTCTGCTTTTAGACGAACCTGGCCTATCCTTGCATCCAGTAGCACAGTTTGATTTAATAAAATTCTTCACTTCCTTAGCAACACAAAACCAGATTGTGTATACAACCCACTCACCCTTTTTGGTGAATCCTGATAACCTAGCAAATGTAAAAGCAGTATTTGTCGATGACAAAGGGACTTCAAATGTTTCAAGTGACTTAAGGCGTAATTCAAAATTTGCAGATAAGTCAATTTTCCCTGTACATGCAGCAATCGGCTTAACGATTTCCGATACCCTATTATTAGGTTGCCAGCCAGTCTTGGTAGAAGGTCAATCTGACCAAATCTATTTGCAATTAATAAAGAACTTCTTATCAGGAAAAGGTAAATACAAGAATTCTAAAGAGATGGTTTTTATCCCAACAGGAGGCGTACGCGGAATGTCTGCTGTAATAAATATCGTTACTGGTCGAGAAAATGAACTACCATATGCAATTATTGATAGCGATGCACCTGGCAAAGAAAAAGCCATCAACCTAAAGAAAGATTTATACAAGCAACACCAAGATAAGATCATTGAGATTGATGGTTTACTTTCAAGAAAAGGGGATTTCGAGTTAGAAGATATAATGCCAGTTGAAGAGCTTGCAAAAGTATTTAGTAAACGATATAGAGGTAAGCAGCAGGATTTTGAATATATATTGACCTCTACGGAGCCTATCATAAACCAAATGGAAAAATTTGCCAAAGAAAACAACCATATTTTGCAGCTTGGCTGGAAGGTTGAACTAGCAACAGATTTTCACAATGTTTTCCCGTATGTATCTGGCAAAATACATGATGATATTGTTAGCATCTGGAACATGCTCTTCGAAAGATTGATAACCGAAAGTCCAAATTATCAAAATCAAAAAAACTCTAAACAAATATGACATTTCAAGAAAAATTTGAAGAACTGTATCAGGATTTTGCTCTTAAAAGTGATGAATATCTAAAAGCAAACGCCAAACTCTCGTCAGTCAATGGATTCTTCCCAAAGGATTTATTAGACGACTTAGAACAAAAGAAACTAAAGTGGCAAGATGCAGGAAACAACTATCATCATTTTATGAACTATTTTCAAAAGAGTGGGAAGAAAGTAACTGATGAGTATCCAGAAAAAGAATAATTTGTTTAACGATAGTTCTGGCAGAAGCCTACAAAGAGATCATACTTGGCTATGCTGTTCTGGAAAATGAGATTAAGGATCAGGCAAAACTTTTAAATGAACAGTATAAATATGCTAGACTATTAAGAGCTTATTTTAATAAGGACAATAATTCTGTGAAAGAAAAGATTTATAACAGCCCCTCAACCTTCCTTCGCTTCTACACCTTTCATGAAATACCCAAGAAGTATATTTAGTACAGAAAAAAAGTCAGTTGTTAATTCTTCCTCTATCATCATCATTTCCATTGCATTTTCTAGTGTTAATTTGTTTAACGCACTTGCACTATCTTGTTTAATCTTTGATCTATAGTGTGGCAGGTACTCATGTGCTACTGCATTTAATTCAAGTGTGTACAGATCAGGATTATCCAGTTGCCCTTCATGAGCAATCTTGTTTCTAATAACCCTTACGCTGGTAAATAATAGGTTTGTCCTTTCGATGGCATCCATAATGTCTTTAAAACTCGAAATTTTTTCTTTTAATTTCTTTTCAAAATGAGTTTTTTTTTCAATACCCAATTCTAATACCTCATTTATAAGGTGTAAGATTTGATCTTTATATGTGGTTATCCTTAAAAAAAAGTTTTCTATTGCATATCTTAAAAAATCGTTTGTACCGATTCTAGAATATACATCCACCAGTGAATGTCTTTCTACCACAAGTATTCTGCTTATTTGTATGGTGCGGAGAGTCTGTTCAATCTTTTCACATTGATGATTGACCTTCATCAAATAATCATACTTCGGATTAGACTGCTTGAACCCTCCTTTTCTCAATTCAACTTCCCAGAGTTTTGCTAACTCAACAGCAAATTGATGCTCATTGAAAGTAATTTTAATAGTTCCTGCTTTCATATTATTGCTTATCAATAAAGGCCATGAATATAAAGTAAAATTTAACTGTATTTTTGTGAGGTATTAAGATGTCATACAGGAAACGCAAAAACATAATGAAGGAATCTCATAAAGCTCAATTCATATTGGGTCTGATTATCGCTTTGGTGGCTGTAGGTTTCTATTTGTTAAGTAAACTTCTCTAAGATCAATATAGTTCTCTAAGACGTCCTCTTCTGTGGTTGTTTTGATGCGCTGGAGTCTTTTAGTCTTTATGTTGTAGAACACTTCAACGTAAAAGTCATGTAGTTTGTATAAGCGAATGTAGAGTTGATTGTAGATGGCACGCTCATCTAATTGTTGACCGGCATCAAAGATGACATCAGCTTTCTCATCTTGGGAAAGTGCGTTGAATGTATCAATATTCATTTGTACGAAAGTATGAAAAAACTGATTCAATATGCACCTAGCAGAATTACGTGAGAATGTTGTTTTAAATATTGATAAGGTATAATTAAGGGCAATACTTTGTAGTACCTTTTATTTTGAAGAACTTATGTATAAAGTATGATTTTATTATAAATTTAAAGGAAGATTTTTAGGTGTTTTTCAAGAACCAAGTAAGCAGATTCCCAATGTCCATTAAATTTAGCGAACTCTGCAAATAGAATTTGATTCAACTTTTCTTTCAAAAAATAAGCTGATCCGTCTAACCTAAATCGGCATTAAAATCGTTATAATCTTCTGGAAGGTGTTGCTTTTAAATACGCTCTTTTATTTTGGAACAATTCCTAAGAAAATGTTGGTAGGAAAATTCCTTATCACATAAGGGTTTCCAAAATTAAAATTAACTCCAACCCTTAACATTGAAGAGATAATTAAACCTGTTGATATTTGATTGGTCCACAGTCCCCAACGTCTAGTGTTAGTATCCTTAATATTTAAGTAGTTAAATAATTCATCGTTCCCCAAAAGACGTGAAAAGCGATAAGTGGCGAAAAAGACAAGTTCTTCTTTATAACCAGATAAAAAGAGAACCGATGAAATTGCCGGGTCAAATTTTTCTATAAAATCAGAGGAGTATGTTCCTATATCTGGTATATCAATAGAGTTACGAATATTAACACTAGATAATAATCTGATTCGTTCATTTCTGCTTCTTATTAATAAAAATGGCCAATCTAAATTTGTAACCAAATTACCACCGCCCCCTAAAATTCTCTGCAAAGCATCATCTTTTCTCTCTGTTGAATCAATTATTGTAACGCCAGCACTATCTCGGCCCACCGTTAGATTATTGGACACCAGTGTGCCTACTCCAAGACGAAATGGGCCAAAATAATCTGAATATAGCTCAGTGTATGCGGAGATTTTTCCTTTATTCCCATATGAAAGTAAATAACTGCCAAGGATTTTATTATTTTTTGAATTAATGTTGTTTTCATAAAAGAGCTCTGCACGAATATCGGTATCATAGATTCCAACGGGAAAAAGTTGTAATGTGCGATCTCCACGAAACAGATAAAAATATTTAACAGAAAACTTATGCAGGTCCTCTTGAGATTTTAGATAAGGTAATATTAGCGCACCATATTTCCTTTCAACTGCTTCGATTTCTTCTCGGTTGGTTATTGATTTTAATTCGATTATTTTTTGATTATTTATGCTATCTATTTTTGCTTGAATCTCATTACTGCTTAATTTAAAGTGTACAGCCGTAAGTAAATACTGATGTTGAGTTTCATTTTGAGGGTAGAATTTCGTTTTTGGATATAAGGGTGTTTTATCATAAGAATATGGTGGGTCTGACAACTGAGATTTGTATCTTGTCGGATTCAATTTAATGTAAGGAAATGAAGAAGTTAAGACCCATTTCTTCACTATTTTGGAGGGTGCTCTTAATGTATTATCAAGACGTTTAACCTCAAAGGTGTTAATGATTTGCCCAGAGGCAATTTGACAAGTGTTTATCAAAAAAAGCAAGATAAGTGTTTTCATAGATTTAGTAATTGGTATTCAAAGTAACAATTAATCCTTCCCACAGAACAAGAGTGAAAACACTCTTTTTTGGTAGTGAAAACACTCTTTTTTTTGAGCATAAAATATTCGAATTGTTTAGCGAAATGCCCTATAGCATTATTCAGCACTCAATTCATACTTTAAAAGCAATTTAAATCTCTCGTGTGATATAATTCCTCGTAAATCCAGTTCATTCCCAATCCAATACACTTTCATAAATTCGAATTGCTAACCATTAATAACCGTGGACTCCAAAAAACCTGTCGGCATCTGGATCAGGGTATCTACAGATGACCAAGCTATGGGTGAATCCCCAGAGCATCATGAGCAACGTGCCCGATACTATGCCGAAGCGAAGGGATGGGATATACGGTTCGTATACCATCTTGAAGCGGTGTCCGGCAAATCGGTCATGAATCATTCAGAGACTAAAAAGATGATGAATGATGTTAAAACGGGCCGGATCACCGGCATAATCTTCTCCAAACTTGCCAGATTGGCTCGTAACACAAAAGAACTTCTAGAATTTGCAGACTATTTCAGAGAACACAATGCAGACCTTATCTCACTACAAGAAGCAATTGATACAAGTACACCTGCTGGCAGGCTCTTCTATACGATGATTGCCGCAATGGCTCAATGGGAGAGAGAGGAGATTGCAGATCGGGTGGCGGCATCGGTTCCTGTTCGGGCGAGGCTGGGTAAATCACTGGGAGGTCAAGCAGCATTCGGGTACCGATGGGAGGATAACGAATTTCTCCTTGATGAAACGGAAGCTCCTGTTCGAAAGATGATATATGAGCTCTTTTTAAAGCACAAGCGCAAAAAGACAACGGCTCGAGAGTTAAACACTATGGGATATCGAACCAGAAATGGTTCCAAATTCTCAGACACCACCATTGACCGATTACTCCGAGACTCGACTGCGAAGGGAGAACGAATTGCGAATCACACCAAAAGCGAAGGTGGAAACAGGAACTGGGTTCCGAAACCAGAATCCGAATGGGTACGTATTCCCTGCCCTGCGATCATTTCAGTTGAAACCTGGGCTGAATGCACACGAATATTAGATGAGCAGTTGCAAAGCAGGAGGAAAGCGGGCCCGAAACCAGTGCATCTTTTAGCTGGATATGTTTTCTGTGAGGTATGCGGCAAGCGGATGTATGTATTTCATAAGAATAACGTGTATGCGTGCAAGCAATGCAAGATCAGAATTCCAGCCCAAGATTTGGATGAAATCTACCATGTTCAATTGAAAACCTTTCTCCTCACGGAATCAGATATCGAAACATATCTAAAACAAAACAATCAATTCATTCAAGAAAAAGAATCACAATTGCTAATTCTCAAAAATGAATCGGTGAGTCTCAAAAAGAAAATGGATGAACTAGTTTCGATGAGATTAAACGGTGAACTTTCAAAAGAAAGCTTTCCGCAACATTACAAACCATTAGAGGAGCGATTAGCCCAGATTGAAACCCAAATACCCGAATCGGAGGCTGAAATTGATTTCTTGGGCATCCAGATGCTTTCCTCGGACACCGTTTTGCGAGAAGCCAAAGATCTCTACGAAAGATGGCCAACGCTCGTATATGAAGAGAAAAGGCGCATTGTCGAGGTAATTACTGAAGCAATTACCATCGGCAAGGAAGAAATTAAATTCCAGCTGGCGTACATACCAACCCCCTATTCCCAAAATAGCGGAAAAAAGCAACACGACTTCAAGGGTTCATGGCAGCTATCAGCATAAAACTGGCCGGATATTCAATGGAAAAACGGGCGCGCGAAATGGTAACCCTTCTTTCCTCCAGCGGCTGGCGCATGACCTCGAGCACCGTGCGTTTAAATTCAGGCAACTCATCCAGAAACAATACCCCGTTATGTGATAAGGAAATTTCTCCCGGTTGCGGATTGTTACCTCCTCCAACCAGTGCCACATCACTAATGGTATGATGAGGGGAGCGGAAAGGACGTGCGTAGAGCAATGAGGTTTCTTTTCCAAGTTTGCCGGCAACCGAATGTATTTTTGTGGTTTCCAGAGCTTCGTGCAAAGTGAGTGGTGGCAGTATAGAAGGAAGTCTTTTGGCAAGCATGGTTTTACCTGCACCTGGTGGCCCAATCAGTATCACGTTATGTCCTCCGGCAGCAGCAATTTCCAATGCCCGTTTTATATTTTCCTGTCCACGCACATCGGCAAAATCCGAATCGCTGTGGGCGTAGTTTTGTTCAAACTCAGCGCGGGTATCTATTACAAGAGGTTGTAAATCCAACTTACCATCAAAAAAATCAACCACCTCTTTTAAACTTGATACCCCAAATACATTGATATTATTTACAATGGCGGCTTCGCGTGCATTTTCAACAGGAAGGATAAAGCCTTCAAACCCTTCTTTCCTGGCCTGTATTGCAATTGGCAGGGCACCTTTAATGGGTTTAAGTGTTCCGTCCAACGCAAGTTCACCCATTATGATGTATTTCTCCAGGCGTTCCCCAAGCATCTGTTCTGATGCAGCCAGTATGCCCAATGCTATTGGTAAATCGTAGGAAGAACCTTCCTTTCTGATATCGGCCGGAGCCATATTAATAACGGTTCGCAGGCGCGGCATCTTATAATCCATATTACGCACAGCTGTTTCAATCCGGTGATGGCTTTCTTTTACAGCATTATCCGGTAAACCTACCAGATTGTATCCCACCCCCTGATTTGAAACATTCACCTCAATAGTAATAGTTACAGCATTTACGCCATACACCGCACTTCCAAAAGTTCTGATAAGCATATGGCGAAAAATAAACACTTATTTGTTACCGTCCAAATAAACAGTACCCTGTATCTTTGTAATAGCATTATGGAAAATTTAAACACATATACTAATCGTTTAACTCATGCTTCCAGTCCTTATTTATTACAACACGCCCATAATCCGGTAGATTGGCACGAATGGGGAGAGGAAGCATTTGAAAAAGCCCGTAAGGAAGACAAACTGGTATTGGTAAGCATTGGCTATTCAGCCTGCCACTGGTGCCATGTGATGGAGCGGGAGTGTTTTGAAAAGGAGGATACGGCTGCTATCATGAACAAGCATTTTGTATGCATTAAGGTTGACAGGGAAGAACGCCCTGATATTGACCAGATATATATGGATGCTGTGCAACTGCTTACAGGACGCGGAGGATGGCCGCTTAATTGTTTTACGCTGCCTGACGGACGACCATTACATGGCGGTACTTATTTCCCTAAAGCTGAATGGGAGAAAGTGCTAAAGTCTCTGGCAGATTTTTATGCCAATAAAAGAGAAGAGGCCATGCAGTATGCAAATGATCTTACCAATGGAATTAAAAAACTCGATATCATTCCACAGCAACAGGATGAAGTATTGATGGGTAAAGAATCGCTGGATAACATATTAAACAAGTGGAGCAATAGTTTTGATACCATTTATGGTGGTTATACCTGGGCTCCCAAGTTTCCGCTGCCCTCCAATCATTCATTGTTTCTTCAGTATTGGTATCATACCAAAAACCAAACCATGCTCACCGGGGTGCATACTACCCTTACCAAAATGGCCGAAGGTGGTATATTTGATCAGGTAGGCGGAGGTTTTGCGCGTTATTCAACAGACAGCTACTGGAAGGTGCCTCATTTTGAAAAGATGTTGTATGATAATGCCCAATTGTTAAGCTTATACAGCGATGCCTATGCGCAAAGCAAAAACAAGCTGTATAAGGATACGGTGTATCATATTCATCAGTTTATCAGCAGTGAACTAACGTCTCCTGAAGGGTTTTATTATTCAGCTTTGGATGCAGACAGTGAAGGCGTGGAAGGCAAATATTATATCTGGACTCAGGAAGAGTTAAAAGAAATACTTGGTAATAATGAGCCTGTTTATAGCCTGTATTATAGCGTGGATGCTTATGGAAACTGGGAACACGGAAGCAATATTCTGTATAAAACACGTAGCGATGTCGAGTTGGAAAGTTTAACAGGAAGAAGTATTAAGCAGATAGAAGAGGTAATAAAATTCTGCAATAAGGTATTGTTGGCGGAAAGAAACAAAAGAATAAAACCCGGGCTGGATGATAAGATGATTACTTCCTGGAATGCTTTAATGATAAAAGGATATACCGATGCTTTCAAAGTTTTTAACGACAGGCAATTTCTGAATGCGGCCATCAAATGTGCTGATGTTATAATGGAAAAACTTATTCCCGAAGGACGATTGCACAGGATTTACAAAAATGGAAAAACAACCATTCCTGCATTTGCTGAAGATTATGCATACCTGACAGAGGCTCTGATAAACCTGTCGCTTATTTCCGGGGAGAAAAAGTATATAAATGAAGCCGCCCGGTTGATGGAAGAAAGTATGCGCTTGTTTTTTGACAGTGAGATAGGGTATTTCCGCTTTAAGGCAAATGACGGGGAGCAATTAATAAGCAATAAACTTGATTTAAATGATGATGTGATTCCGGCATCAAATTCTGTGTTTGCAAAAAATTTATTACTGCTGGGTTATTTATATGAAAATAACCGGTACCTGGAACTTAGTAAGAATATGGTGGCTAATATTGGCTCCAAAATGGAGAAATTCCCCAATGGGTATGCCAACTGGATGCAACTGCTGTTATGGATGCAATATGGATTTTATCAGATTATTTGCACCGGGGAGGAAGCAGAAAAAAATGTGGCTGCAATCGGATCATTTTATCACCCATCTGCCATCATTATAAATAAGGGTGGACGTTTAGAGTTGCCTTTGATTGCGGAAAAGAGCACAGAAAAAAACCTGATTTATATATGTGTAAACCAAACATGCGGGCTTCCTGTAAGTGATATACCCGCTGCTTTGGAGCTGCTAAAATAAAAAAGCAGCTTAAGCTGCTTTTTTATTTTTCAATATTTTTCTCGAAGCATACAGTACGCCTCCAATTAAGGTGTAGATTATTCCTCCGTCAATTGGTAAATCCGGTGGATCCGGTGGTTCAGGCGGATCATGATAAATGGGAGGGTTGTCCGGATCTTCTTTATCGGTAACATTAAGATGGTTAGGCGGGGTTTCAGCAGGTATACTTTCTTTTAATTCAGCCTCTATTTTACCATCGTTAGTTATGTTCAGATTAAAGTTTAGAGAAGGAGAAGATACAGGTGTTTCCTCTGAGTTCTTTTTGCGCTTGTGGCCACGCAGATTAAGCTCATCGTATAACATCCCCTCATTTTCCTCATCTCTTATGGTATTTCCTTCGGAATAATAGCCATCCTCTTCCTCGCTATCCTGATATTGTGCAAGCACATTTTCAGGCAAAAAACAAATCAGGGCAAGCAAGAATGCAGTACAAACAAATTTCATTCGGTTCAATCCAGTGGTGCCGCAATTTAGGTCAATAATGTCAATTTTATTCTTTTCCATTTCTCAGTTGTTCACTACAGAACTATTTCAAGTGTTAATCGTCAGTTTTTCCTAAACCAATCAACGGATTTATGAAATTTGTTGCTGTATAATTTATGATGCTCATGTTAATACTACTCTATATTTAGTTTTTCCTTATATGTCTTGTTAATTTCAATAAAGTATAGCCCCTGAGGTAAATGCCCAACTTCCATTTGCGCCTCTGTTTTATTTGGTTGTGCCTCGTACATTTTTTTACCTGTTATATCATAAATGCTTAGATACTTTATGGTTATCCCATTAGTGGCTTTAATAGTTACCCTATCATTTGCCGGATTAGGGAAAACGTTTATTTCCGGATGAGCAGAAGGGTATAGTTCACCAATATGAACTGCAACGGCTTCTGAATGCGATTTTTCTCCTGAAAGATCATACTGTACCAGCCTGTAGTAAAGTGTTTGAACTCCCATGGTTATAGCATAGGTAAGTGCATCTTCATCAATAAACTGGTAATTGTTAAGCTTGTTGCTGTTCAACTGGCCTTTTACGGTTCCGGTCTCATCAAACACTTCGTTGTTTACCGACCGTTCAATCATATAATACGCATTGTTTTTTTCCGAAACGGACGCCCATTCTATGGCAACATCATCGGTATTAACCAAGCTATAAGCTCTGAAATACAGTAACTCAACAGGTAATGCAGATTGATCAATAAAAATGAGTTCAAACCGGTTACCAGCAGATGCAGTATTGTTGGTGATATTAAAGGTGTACGAAGGTGCCGCCCTCAAATCAATTATTTGAGTGGTAAACAAATCCCTTAATAAAATGGCCTTGTGTGCCGGTACCATACCCATATTGCTGAACTGTAGCGTGTAACTTCCTTGTGTTGCATTGGCAAAGAGTGTAAATGTATCCGCCACATGAGTCAATGGGGCAACCCGGTTTAACTGAACCTTTTCTGACGCAGAAACCAAAAAGCCAAAATTAATAAGAGAGTTGGTAAACTTAGGAGCATCTTCTCCGCTTGTATAATGATTGGAAGCTCCCTGCTTAAACTCCAGCCAGGCCACATCACTGTTCAGGTTGTCCTTAATCATTTTAGCTGTTAAGCGGTTTAGTCCCGATTTAAAATAATCAACTGGTGCGCTGGTTACCTTGCAGCTTTCTGTAAAAGTTAGGGTAGGACTTCCCGTATTTTCTGCCTTTACAAAAAATGCCTGCCCTGATGCAAGGTATACGCCTGTTCCATCATCAGACTCGTAACTTCCTGTTGCCGGATTCAAAAGATGAAAGAATGTATTAAGGTTTGATTTGGTTACCAATGTCCAGTCAATCTGAGAAGGGTATGGATTACCAACAAGATTCCAGCCATTGTTATTATCAATATCCGTATTGGTGTAACTAACCGTTGGCGAAATATTTCCGCTGTTTATTCCTTCAACAAAATCTACGGTAACTGCATTTTGACTTGGAAACGGTCCATCATACCATGCCGGTGATGATAAGGTGCGGTCTCCTCTTACAAATACCAACGCCCCTTTACCGGCAGTAAGTGTATTGGTAATATTTGTTACTGCTTTCCAACCACGTCCTGTTCCACTGTTATCTTCCTGGTAGGTGTAAACAGAAGTGCTGTTTTGTGTGGTAGCATCAAACCCGTTGGTAGCTCCACCAGAGCCTGTAACATAGATATCATCAATTAACTGACTATAGGTAAAATTACCTGTATTTGGAGATAACATCCGATATCTGCGTGTTATGGCCGGAATAAACCTTTGTACATTTACATTACCTGTTATGCTTCCGCCATTAAGTTGCCCCACACGTGCTGTAGTTGATGCAGTAGATAATAAGGTTAGGTTACCTGCTGATGCAAGTGTTCCTCCCGAAGCAACACTTACTGAATCAACAATCTGAAGTGTATTCCCAAGAGTAAGTGTTCCGGATGTTTTATTAACCACCAGGCGGTTTAGCACATTTGTAGTACCACTGTTTGTTTGATCCATACTTAATGTACCGGCATCTGCAACACTTCCTGTAATAATAATGGATGAAGTGGAAGATCCGGTAACTGTGCCTGAGGAGCCTGATTTAAACCCGTTGTTTATAGTAAGTGTAAATCCGTTCAGGTTTAATTTTTTTCCACTGGCAATATCAATCTTTCCATTAATGGTCATGTTTTCCTGAAGGGTGGTATTGTTACTTACCGTAACAGAATCAGAAACGCTGGAAGATACAACAAGAGCTGTGCTTCCACCTGTTGGGTTTACGGTATTGGCTGTTCCGTTCCAGTTGCCATCATTATCAGAAACCCAATACTCAAGCGAACCATCAGTTAAAGAGCGGTACTCAATTCTCTTCACCCCGTTTGCATTTACGTTAGGTACAATACTTCCCCATTTGCGGGAGGCTCCATTTACATTGGCATCATAAAAAGTGGCATAACCGTTAGCTGCAGTATTGGCTACTGCATCGCTTTCAATTAACGTTGCATTTATGGGTCTTCCTGTTCCATCCAGGTTATCAAAAAGCAAGGCAAAGTTTTTTGCACTGCTTGATGTGCCGCCATATATAGCTGTTCCGTCATTGGAGGTGCTACCTGTGCTGAGATCAATTACCTTGGCTGTATTGGTGCTGGTTACCCGTGTGCTTACTGCGGTTCCTCCATTTCCGTTGTTTAACATGATGCGCATATACACTGAGTTGGCAATATCAAAACGGGTATCACCGGTTGGCTCCAGAACAAACCAGCCTGTGTAATTACCAGATCCGTCTGTTGTAAAAGATCCATAGGAACTGCTAAGATCGGGAGCTGTAAGTCTGGTAAAGGTATTTCCTGTAGCATCAACAATAATTGGATTACCTGCACCATTGCTACTGGCCAGATCACCGGTAATCACAGCAGCGTTATAATACCTGTAGGTGGATGATGGGATCAGGTTGCCGATGGTAAGTCTGAAGGCATAAGGAATCCGGTTATTGTTAGTTCCACTCACACCTTGAATGTATTGAGGGATATAAACTTCAGAAATGGTTGCCGCCAACTCTCCAAATACAAAATAACCAAATGCAGTTATAGTTGAAGTAGTAATGCTGTTGCCTGATGGAGCTGCAGTTGAAACCGGAGTATATGTTCCTGCAAGGGTGCTTGTATTATTTGCAATTCTGTTGTATGTGCTTATAGAACTTTCTGTAATACGCGCGGTTGTATTGGTAAAATTCGCCCCGCCCGATGTGATGCTTATATCCCAGTATCTTGTAGTGCCAATGGAAGCAAGTCCGCTACCCGCGCTGCCACCCGTGCTGGCATCAAATACTTCGGCTTTAATGGAAACCGTACCGCCTGAATTGGTTGTTGGGTTAATAAGCTCAAAAGGAGTATATGCACTTTTACCAACAGGAAATAAATAGGTGGATCCGCTTGATAAATTAGCTGGCAGAGTAAGTACAACGGGACCATTAATGTAGCCGGCTGTGTGTGAAACAGCTCCGGATGCAGTATTTGTTAAGGTGAGCAGGTTTGTTCCGGTAGTAGTAATATTCCCTGAGTTTAGTGTAAGATTTCCTGTCACGGTTGTTGGGTCACTTAAGGTAATTCCTCCGCTTCCGCTAATGGTAAGGTTGGTGATATTTCCTGAAATAACGGAAGTTGGTAAGGTTAACGAGGATGTATTGGAAAAAGCCAATGTGGCGCTTGCATTACTGGCTATTATGTTTCCTGATGTTCTGCTCAAGGTTCCGCTTAGTGTGAGCGTGTTTGCACCAATGGTTAACGAGCCTGATGTTAATGTTAAAGCAGCTGTACTCAATGAACCATTTTGCGAGGCATTCCCCTGCATCACAATTTCTTCAGGTGTGCCTGAGAGAGCAGGATAAACAGATGTCGGATTTGCAATAACGGAGATATCATCTATAGCAAATTCATCCCGGCTGCCTGAACCTCCAACATCGGCACCGTACCAGCGCAGGTAATAGTAGTTGCCATTTGCCACGCTAAGTCCTGTAAGATTAATCACACGATAATAGGATTTCCACGAAGGTGATCCGTCTGCAGTTTGCACTGTTGTAAGGTCTATACCTGTAGCATTGGCATAGCTGGAGTTATCTGCAGAATGGCTAAAGTTAAAACTGCTGCTTCTGCCCTGGTCATTTCTTACCCATACCTTATAGAATAAAGATATAGATGTCATTGTACTCCCTGTTTGGTTTTGAATTTTTAAGGTGATGTTGCCACCAGTGTTCCATCCGCTTCCTGTTGGTTGTATTCCCATGGCATAGTTTCCTGAACTAACCAGAAATGAATAAACGCCAAGAGAAGTCACTCCTCCTGATGATTGGCCGATTCCACCGGTGATTGAACTTCCAAAAGTGGCGGCAGCCGTTGAACTTGTTGCGCTGTATGACCATGCATTGGAATTTAGTTGCCCTGTGGCCGGACTAGACGCTCCGAAAGTGGTTGTTGCCGCAAATACACCTTCGTTTACATTGCTAACGGTGTTGTCAAAATCAATAGAATAAGCAGTATTGGCAACACTTAATTGGAGACCGCTTGGCGGATTAAGAGTGGTTCCACTCGTAGTTGGCGCGCTTGCGGTAAGGTAATTATAAGTTGTTGCATTGGTTCCGTCCCAGGTATACGGTACTACAAGAACATTATATAATGTTCCTGCTGCAAGCCCTGTTATAGTAGTGGTTGTTGATGGGGTGCTTGGCAAATTGGTAGCTGCTGTGGAAAAAATGGTTCCGACTCCTGCTGCCGGGGCTTGCCCGTTGGTTGAACTTAAAGTTGGGGTTCCGGTAGAATAAATCACTACATATCCACCTTGTGTGGCTCCGCTTCCGGGAAAAGTGGCGGCTACTCCAATACTAAGATCCAGTGTGGTTGTGCTTGCATTGGAAGTACTTAGAGTGGAAGCCTGTGCGGTCGGAACTGCCGATAAAGTTCTGAAGCTGCTCTCACTGCTTAAGCCCGTACCTCCTGAGTTGGTTGCATATCCGGCAAAATAATAAAGTGTTTGTGAAGACAAACTTGTACGCGAATGTGTGAAGGCAGAAACGGAAGTTCCACCTTCAGCCAATGGATTGTCAGATGAACTAACACCTGCTGATGTTTTAAAAACAGTACCCCTTGCTGTTAGGGCTGAGCCTCCGTCTGAAGTAACGGTAGCACCCAGTGTGGCGCTGTTTTCTGTGATAGAGCTTACAGAAGGGGTTGTTAATGCCGGTGTTCCGGCACTTGTACTTGCATTAGCTGTTGGTGCTGATGAGGTAAGGTAATTATATGTTGACGCATTTGTACCGTCCCAAGTATACGGTATCACTAAAAAATTATATGATGTGGCGGATGCAAGAGCGGTTACATTAATGCTGTTAGAGGGTGCCGATGGCAAATTGGTAGCACTGGTTGCAAATATACTTCCTACCCCTGCTGCAGGAGCCTGTCCGTTTGTTGAACTTAATGTTGGTGTTCCGGTTGAATAGATGATCACATACCCTGCTTGTGTTGCACCAGATCCGGGAAACGTAGCTCCCGTAAAACTCAGGTCTATTTGGGTAGAGGAAGCTGGAGTAGCCGATAAGCCGGAAGCCTGCACTGTTGCAGGGCTCGAAAGTGTTCTGAAACTGCTCTCAGAACTTAAACCTGTTCCGTTTGTATTGGTGGCATATCCGGCATAATAATATAATGTTTGCTCTGTTAAACCTGTTCTTGAATGACTATAGGTTCCAGTACTTGTTCCTCCTTCAGCCAGCGCATTATCAGAAGAAGTAACCCCCGCAGTTGTTTTATATGCCGTTCCTCTCGCGCTTAATGTAGCTCCTCCATCTGAGGTGATATTGGCACCCAAAGTGGCAGAATTGTGGGTGATGGATGTGGCGGTTGGCGTGGTTAAAGTTGGATTTGTTACTGTAGGTAGTGAGTTGGAATATTCCATATCATCCAGATAAACCGTCCCGGGAGACGTTGCACTGGACTGATGATTAAATGCCCAAGAGTCAATATTTACATCATTACTTATTCCGCCTCTTGCCAAACTCGAACCAACCCTTGTTCCGTCAACCCATAAATCCCATGTGCCGGAAGAAATAGAATATGACGAGCCACTTCTCACATAGTTTTGAGAAGAGGTGGTATTGTTGTAATAAATTTCGATTGCAAATATGGTAGATGTGCTCTGAGTAAAAAGTGTTGTTGGATTTGAAATCCCGGTGGTTCCATATGTTGCGGAATTAAGCACATTATATGTTATGGCATTTGAAGCCCCAAAGGACCACCTGATTCCGGAAAATACCTGACTTGTGTTCATTGCATTATTGTCACTATAGGTTGCCCCATCTCCAATAGAAAGCTGATAAATTCCATTGGTTCCGCCTGAAAACGCAGCGCTAAACTTTAAATACCCAAGCTTAGAGGCGGTGAAATCATAAACCGAGAATTTTGTTGTTGATGAACTTGAAGTGTTTGATGTAATCTGTAACTCTGAACCGGATCCCAAATCGGCCAAACCTGCATTGGCCAAAGTAATTGATCCTGGGTTGGTGCCTACCCTTACTCTCGCTGTTCCTGAAGTTGGCGCGGGCAGAAAGGAGGTTGATGCGGTAGAGCTTGTATGGCTTCCCGTACCTGTTCCAAAATTATAGGTCCATGGTTGCGCACTTAATTGGTTTGTGAAAATGATTGATAATAACCAGAGCAACGTTGTAAATGATTTGCAGTTCATATAAGTGTTTTAACAAGGCTCGAATTTATTACATATAAGTATATTTTTACCAACGTTTTAAATTAGGTATTTAAAATACCCTGATAAGGGGAATCAGGCCAGTTATAAATTATTCTCGAACCTTAGTTTATTAGCTCTTGCAGTTAGTTTGTTTTGCGTTGCTGCACTTTGCCATGACAGGTTTCCGGGAGGTTATTTTTATATTAAATTTCTGTTGCATGCTTCATCACAGAAAAGGCCGCAACCCAAGCAGGGTCACGACCTGTTTCTCACCTAAGCTATGAAAACCAATTTTTTAATTTACCAATAGTTTTAAACTTGCTCCATTTGCAGCTTTTATAAAGTATATGCCTCCTGACAGATCAGAAATATCAACCTGAACAGTTCCGGTTTCTGCCGTAATTGATTTAACCGGCTTGCCGGATATATCAGCAATGGTAATAGGTTTTGAGTCTGCGTTAATAATAGTAATTTGAGAAGTTGCCGGATTAGGGTAAACCGCTAATAAAGGAGTAACTAAAGTGTTCTCTATCTGTAAAACAACGGTAGCTGATATGGATGTTTCTCCTGAGAAATCAACCTGTTTAACACGATAGTATATCATTTCAGCGCCATGTTGTTTGGCATAGTTGATTGCTTCTTTGTCAGAAAAAGTATAGTGAAAAAGTCCGCTGTAATTACCTGCTCCTTTTACCACACCTGTTGGTTCGAATATCGAATTATCAAAAGAACGTTCAATAATAAACCGGTCATTATTTGTTTCACCGGCAGTCGACCAAAGTACGTTGGCATCATTTCCTGCTTTTATTACATGGAACGAAACCAAATTTACCGGCAATGCATTTTGGTTTATAATAACCAGCAGAAAACGATTTCCCTGAGAGGCAGCATTGGATGTTATGGAGAAATTATACTGTTGTGTACTGCGAATATCAGTTATCGTATTGGTAAATAAATCGTGCAGAAGAATAGCCTTTGTAGCAGGGATGTTTTGCAATTGCGAAAACTCAAGATAATAGTTGTTCGCGGCCGCATTGGAAAATAATACAAAGGTGTCGGCAATATTGGTAAGTGGCGGTACAGTGTTCAACTGAACATTTGTGGGGTTGGTTGGCACTTTAAATCCCATATTAATTCCCGAGTTGGTAAATTTAATCGCATCTTCATTGGAATTGTAGGTCATGCTGGCACCATTTACAAAACGTAACCATGCCACGTCACTGTTAATGGAGTCTCTTACCATCCGGATGGTAAAACGGTTTGTATATGCTGCTTTAAAATACGCAGCCGGAGTTGAACTTGTTTTGCAATTCTCAGTAAAAGTTACCGAAGGCGATATTGCATTGGCCTGCACAAAAAAGGCTTGTCCTGATGCAACCGGAGTTGATCCGTCATTGGCAACATAAGCATTGGTTGCAGGATCAAGCGTGTAAATAAATCCGTTAAGGTTTGATTTGCTTACCAAATTCCAGTTTATAGATGAAGGGTAAGGGTTTCCTATCAGGTTCCATCCGTCTGATGTTGGGTCACCGGTGCTGGTGTAAGTAATAGCTGGTGAAATATTTCCTTTGTTAACCGGTCCTGTAAAATCTGCTGTTAACGCATTTTGTGCAACATACGGTGCAGTATACCATTGCGGTGCAGGCAATGTTCTGTCTCCTCTTACAAAAACAAGTGTACCTTTACCCTGGTCAAGTGTTTGGTTAATATGGGTTACGGCTTTCCATCCGCGGCCACCTGTTGTAGATTCCTGATAGGTATAAGCTGTTGTCTGGTTTCCTGATGCGAAATCAAATCCATTGGTGGCTCCGCCTGATCCACTGATAAACATATCATCTTTAAGATCATTATATGTAAAAGAAGAGGTATTGGGCGATAACATTCTGTACCTTCTGACTACAGAAGGAATATAACGCTGAACTGTTACATTGCCAAGAATATCAGCACTTGCAGGTATGGCAGCAATAGAGGCTGTTTGGGTTGCAGTGGAAATAAGTACGAGGTTATTTTGTGTGTGTAAAGTTCCGTTTACTAAAGTTACGGTATTGCCTACCTCAACTGTATTGCCCAGGTTAAATGTTCCATCTGAAATAGATGCGCCCCTGTTAATGGTAAGGTTGTTCAACCTGTTGGTTGATCCTTGTATATCTTGCGAGAATAAAACGGTGTCGAATTTATTGCTTCCGTTAACGATCAGGTTAGAGGTGCTGCTGCCAATTAATTTTCCTGAACCTGTAACTCTTCCGTTTAAGGTTAATGTTTTGCCATTGAGGTTAAACGAACCCAGAGAAAGATCAAGTGTGGTATTTACTGTAATATCGCCTCCGGCAACTACACCCGCAGAATCACTTACAATAAGTTTGCAATATGTTCCTGATGGAATACCGGCTCCTTTAATTTTTTTGTAGTTAATGGTGCTGCCTGTGTATATATTACCTAAAACAGGTTGTGTGGCATTATTAATAATCAGGTTTGCATTTTTTAATACATCAATTGTTGCGTTAATTGTGTAGGTTTCTGGCACCGTAAGGCTTATCGCATTTACACTGTCACCTAGAATTATTTTAGAGTTGGTTCCGCTTATACTCAGGTTACCTGTAATTCCGGCATTCGTGGTGTTTTTAACATGATAATAAATAGATGACGTGCTGAAATTAGCCGGAGTGGCATCTCCTGTTCCGTCCATATTTGTTGTCCATGAAGTGAGCAAATTTAATGCTCCTGAAGTTTTTGCATAATAATTCAGTTCTGTGTTGTAAGCTGTATCTATAGTCGAAGAATAGAACACATCATCAAGAAACAGATTTGAATTGTTGCTGGTACTGCTTTCTCCTGTAAACATCCATGAGTCGATGTTTGCCGATGTACTCATGCCATTTCTTCTCGCATCATCTATAATAAGGATTCCATTTACATATACATCAAAACGGTCGTCAGCAATTGTTTCGGCTAATCCTTTGTAAGTGTAATTTACGGTATTGGAACTTCCATTGAGGTTATTGGCAAATACTTCTATGGTATACACATTTCCTTGTTTAAACGTAAACGAACTGAGAGTTATCCAACTTCCATTGCTGCGGTATTTTGTTGTAATAGCTCCATTGGAACCAATTGTAAATTGTAGTGCACCAAATATATCGTTGTTTGAATAGTCAGAACTATTGCTAAAAGAACTTCCGTTGCCAAATGCATACACCCAATTTCCTGAAGTAGAAAGAGCTTGCGCGCTGCTGTTGCCAAGCAAAAAGCTGAATTTTGAGTAAAATGCCCTGTCACCGGTAAAATCATATAAAGAAACTTTATTAACTGTGCTGTTGCTGGAGGCTGTCATACGCAGCAAACTGCCAGATCCAAGTTTGGTATTTCCAGATCCGGAGGTTTCCAGATTAAAACTCCCCCCATTTCCGATTTTTACCTGAGTGGTGCCGGAAGCAACTGCGGGAAGAAAAGTAGTACTGGTGCCGCTACTTAATGATGAGGCTGACGTTCCAAAATTATAGGAAACGTTTTGTGCCATTCCGCTAAGGGTTGCTAATAGCAGAAGTGTTGTGTTAATTATTGTTTTCATTTGTGAAAGGGTGTTAGCTTTTGGTTCTACACCTGTTTCACGTATGATGCCAATTGTTTAATTATTTGACAATCAGTATTGTGTGTTTTTTCGCCACACCGGTTTCTTCCGGATTTGGGAAAAAATATTCCAAAACAAAGAAAGAAGGCCGTCAACTCTCAACCAAAGAGTGACGGCCTCGCAACCTATATATGAAAACAGCTTCTTTGTTCTGCGTTTGTATTAGTGCTTTATCATCAGTTTTTGTGTGGTCATGCCTTCAGCATGTATAAAATAAATTCCGTTTTGCAGAGATGATATATCAAAACTGATTTTATCCTGAACAGAATAAATCTCGCGAATTATTTTGCCTGTGATATCTGCAATTTTAATCACTCCTAAAACAACCCCGGTTTGTGCCGAAGAAATGCTTACTTCTGTATTGGCCGGATTTGGATATACCAGCAGAGAAGAGTTGGATGTATTCATTTTCGCCACACTTAGCGATACAACCTGAGAAAGATGTTCTGATCCATTCAAATCAATCTGACGAATACGGTAGTAAATTTTATCAACCCCACTATTCATTGCGCCCTTATCTGTGTAGGCGTAATTCATTCTTACCTGGCTGTTTCCGGCACCTTTTACCGTTCCCGTTTCTTCAAACAAAATATTGTCTGATGATTTTTCTACCACGAAACGATCGTTATTGGTTTCAGTGGCAGTACTCCAGGTAATTTCCGCATCAGTTGTATTTTTAAGAGTGGCGTTGATGCTTATAAAGTCAACCGGTAATGCACTTTGATCAATAATAATAAGCTGGAACCGGTCGCCTTGAGAAGCGGCATTGGATATGGTAAAATTATACACCTGTGTGGAACGAACATCAGTTATGGTGTTTGTAAATAAATCGCGCAAAAGAATAGCCTTTGTAGCAGGAATATTTTGGAGTTGAGTGAATTCAATTCGGTAAGTATTTGCAGCAGCATTGGCGAACAAAACAAAAGTATCTGAAACATTGGTTAGCGGTGGCACAGTATTTAATTGCACATTGGTAGGCCCGCTTGGTACCCTGAAACCCATATTAATTCCGGAATTGGCAAACTTTATGGCATCTTCAGTTGATAAGTAGTTCATGCTTGCACCATTATTAAGCCTTAACCATGCCACATCACTATTTAATGAATCGAGAACCATGCGGATAGTAAGACGGTTTGTTGGACCCGCTTTAAATAAACCAAGAGGAGTGCCTGATGATTTGCAGGATTCTGTGAATGTAACAGAAGGGGATGCTCCGTTAGCCTGTACAAAAAATCCCTGACCTGATGCAATAATCTGACTGCCATCATTGGCAACATATGCGTTTGATGAAGGATCATAGGCATAGGTAAATGTGGCTATATTGGATTTGGTTACCAGAGTCCAGTCTATAGGAGATGGGTATGGGTTTCCGATCAGGTTCCAGCCATCGGAAGTGGGGCTTCCCGTATTGGTATAAGTTAAAGTTGGAGAAAAGTTGCCTTTGTTAATGCTACCCGTAAAGTCAAAAGTAACAGCATTTTGAGCCACAAACGGTGCAGTATACCATTGTGGTGCAGATAATGTTCTGTCGCCACGCACAAATACAAATGCTCCCTGTCCGGCACTTAATCCCTGTGAAGTATTGGAAATAGCTTTCCAGCCCCGCCCTCCGGTTGTTGATTCCTGATAGGTAAATATGGTGGTACTGTTTTGTGGTGATGCATCAAATCCGTTGGAGGTTCCACCTGTACCTGTTACAAACATATCGTCCTTAAAATCATTAAACGTAAACCCGCTAATGCCTGGTGATAGCATTCGGTATCTTCTGGCAACAGCCGGTACATAACGTTGCACATTAATATTACCCGTAATATCAGCACTTGCTCCGAAAATGGCCACGCGTGCAGTATGTGTCGAATCCGAAGCCAATAACAAATTTCCGGCACTTGCCAGTGTTCCATCAGTTGGTGTTACAACTGAAAGTATTTCGAGGCTGTTTCCTAATGTTATTGTTTGTCCGTTTCTGTTAAATGTTAAGTTTTGAAACCTGTTTGTAGTGCCGCTTGTTGTTTGATCTACATACAATGTTCCGAATGAACCACTGCCTCCAATAGTAAGCGAGGAGCTCGTACCATTTGCAGTAAGTGAGTTTGAAGAGGATCCGCTAAAACCACCATTAAGTGTAAGGGTATACGCACCAACAACCAGTTTCCCGTTGGTTAAGGTTAATGTACCATTAATGGTTTGGCTTCCGTTTAAAGCCATAGCGGTATTGCCATTGTTGATGGTTAAACTATTCACCGTGGCAGGCAGCCCGTTTCCAAATACCTGTGTTGCAGAACCGCTATAGGTGTAATTTCCGCTTGTGCTAAAAGTTCTTGTTCCGCTTACCTGCACGTTTCCTGTTGCACCTGATGTGGTAATACCGCTCACGTTGCCTAAAGAAATCCCGGCTCCTGATATAAGCGTAAATGCTCCTGTTCCGCTAAGGGTAGTGTTGCCAAACGCAACGGTACCTGCACTGTCTAAAAATGTTCCACCAACAACCAGGTTGTTTCCAAGTGTAATGGTTTCTCCGCTTCTGTTAACGGTAATATTGTTAAAGAGATTCGTAGTACCCACGGTGGTTTGGTCTGCCGAAAGATTTCCTCCTAATGAACCGGAGCCCCTTATTGCCAGGTTGGATGTGGCAGATCCTGTAATACTTCCAGTGCCGCTTATCGAACCGTTTATGGAGAGGGTATTCCCGTTTACAATAATATTTCCGCTTGTAAGCACAAGTGTACCGCCTACGGTAATATTCTGGCTCATGGTTACTCCGGCTGAGCGATTGGTGGTAAGGTTATTAATAGTGGTTGTTAAGGGATAGGTTGGGAATGTTCCGGTTATGGCACCCTTAAACTCAAAATTTGCTCCGTTATGAATGGAATCCTTGGTATTGGCGCTTGCCGTTGACCCACTCATACCGCTTGCGTGAGAGGTAATTAAAGTGGCACCTGAATTTACATATAAAATATTGTTGCCTCCCGAACCATAAGAGTTTTCATCAATAATGGCATATCCCTGCATATTTAAAGTACCACCACTTTTTACGGTGAACTTCGACATAAATGTAATTGATGTGTATAAGGAAAGCGCAATATCAGAATTGAACTGAGTTACTGTTCCGCTCTCTACGCTATAATCCACAAATACATTGTTGGCAGGTGTGGTAAAGGATATTGTTTGCGGACTTCCAATTGTTCCGGCTCCGCTAAAACTGATTACACCATTAGGTGCTCCGGCACCAACTGTTGTTACCAAACCGGTTCCTGTCATAGAGAAATTTCCTTTAATACTTAAGGTACTGGCACCTGAGGTTCCTGCATTCATATCCAGTGTACCGGCAGATTGGGAATAATTTCCGTTTATGGTAATGGTATATGCGGTGGAGTTATTTACACGCAATGTGCCACCGGTAACAGAAAGATTGTTTCCAATGGTAAGGTTGCCGGCAAATGTACGTGTGCCTCCTGCTACAATCACATTATAATAATTTGCTCCACTGGATACGGTTGTTACCGGAATATTGGCAGAGGCAGTATTAAACTGAACGGTACTGGTTCCAATAGTGTAAACATTAGTACCGGTGGTAAATGTGCCGTTTATCGCAATTGTTCCGCTGCTGCTTAATGTTCGGCCACCCGATGAAGAAGAAGTGAGGTTATTGTATGTGAATGCAGGAATGGTTTGAGATGAAGAACCATTAAATGCAACAGTATTATTTGTAGTTATATAATTACCACTGGTAAATGTGGCCGATGGTGTAAATGTTCCGGAAATACTGATGGTACTGCCGCTGATAAGGGTAACACTATTTGTTGTTCTGGCTCCGCTTATGGTTAAATCAGTGTAGGTTCCGGCAACAATGGTTTGTGCACCGCTGGCATTATACTCCACGTCAAAAGCCCATGTTTTACCGGATGGAATTGGTGTAACACCTGTAACCTGGGTAGTTAGTAACCCGGTGCCACTTGTGGTAAATGCACCGGTAAGTGCATAAGTAACAAGATCTACAATAGCAGGAGAAGTGATGGTAAAGGTTCCGGCAACAGAAATGGCTCCCGAAAGTGTTTTGGTTCCGCTGCCACTTGCCGTAAGATGATTAAAATTAAAAGCAGGAATGGTTTGAGAAGTACCGTTAAAATCAACTGTTGAACTGGTTGTTGTGTAACTGCCGGCTCCCTTTGTAAATGTGCCTGAAATTCCGATGGTGCCAGAGTTGCTCAGGGTGCGGTTTCCTCCTGTTCCGTTTAGGTTGGTATAATTCCCGCTTACTATTGTTTGTGCCGATGCACTGTTGTATTCAACAGTAAAAGTCCAGGTATCTCCTGAAGGAATAGGTGTTGAAGAAGTGTTTTGGGTTCTTAGTGTTCCGGTTCCGGACGTAGTGGTAATGCCGGATAAGGTATAAGTTGACATATTTAATATGCGTCCGCTGTTTATTGTTAACGCCCTGCTCACAGTTGTGTTACCTGCTGCCGTTTTATCCCCTGTGCCCGAAATTGTAAGGTTGTTGTAGGTAAATACAGGAATGGTTTGCACCCCTCCGTTAAACTCAAGTGTGCTGTTGGTTGTAATGTAGTTGCCTGTAGTAAATGTAGCTGAAGCGGTAAATGTTCCAGAGATACCTGTGGTTGCAGAGGCCGTAAAAGTAACGCTGTTGGTTGTTCTGGCCCCGCTCACGGTCAGGTTTTCGTAGTTTAATGCAGGAACAGTTTGTGTCCCTGTTCCGTTGAAATTAACTGAAGAACTTGTTGTGGTATATGTTCCTGAACCTGTAGTAAAAATGCCTGAAATAGTAATGGTACTGCCTAATGTGCGGTCGCCTCCGGAAGCTGTGAGATTAACATAACTTGCCGATGCAATTGTTTGTGCGCTCGAAGAATTGTATACAACATCACCAAGCCATGATTTAAATGCAGGAACTGGTGTTGAAGAAGTATTTTGAGTGTTTAATGTTCCGGTTCCGGTTACAGAGCCTAAGCTTCCAAGTAATTGATAAGTGCTCATGTCTAACGTTAATCCGGAAGTTAAGTTCAGGGTGCCATTTACAGTAAGGTTGGCTGCTGCTGTTTTGGTTCCTGATCCTGCTATATTAAGATAGGTGGTAAAGGTGCCACCAGGAATGGTTTGTGATGCTCCGTTAAAACTTACAATATAACTCCATGTTTTTCCGCTTGTAACGGGTGTTGATGAGGTATTTTGTGTAAGGAGATAACCTGTACCACTTGTTGTAAATGCTCCGGAAAGCTGATAGGTAGCCATATCTAAAGTGGAAACAGAGTTAATGGTTAACGTGCCACCAACAGAAATAGCTCCGCCTGCTGTTCTCGTTCCCGAATTAAGGATTGACAGGTGATGATAAGTTTTAGCTTGCACGGTTTGCGCGGCATTCAAGTCATAAGTAACGGTGCTACCAGATGCGAGTGTTCCTAATGTTGGAGAGTTTGCATTGGGTCGCTGTAGGATAAGTGTATTGGAACCGGAACTTGCTGAAGCAATATCAACCGTTGCGCTGAAAGTACCTCCTGACTGTGTAACTGTTATGGCAGCTACCGAAGAATTGCCTATAACAACTTTTGAGTTTGTTCCGCTTACAGTCCAACTGCTGCTTATAGTAACAGAGGTGGTATTTCTTATTTGAAATACCTGGTTATTGGATGTAAAATTTGCAGGAGCGGTTCCTGAGCCATTTGTATTGGTTCCCCATTGCGCTGTACTCGAAATGCTTCCTGAACCTTTATAATAGTAGGTTGTTTGTGCTTTTGTGACCAGTACCATACCGATCAGAAGCAGAAGTAGGAAAACTTTATTTTTCATAGTGGATTGCTGTTTTATGGTACAAAGATATTTATTAATGAAATAAGTAGATTTATGGTATTCATCAGTTGGAAATCCAAAAAATATTTAATATGTTGAAAATCAGTAATTTATATGTTATTTGTTGAATTTAGTTTTATATGAATTGCAGTATATTTTTTTAAACAGCAGTTCATTTTGTATAAATGTACGTTTGTTTTACAAAAGAAAGGCCGCCCGCTCTTAACCAAAGAGGGGCGGCCCTTGCAACCTATATATGATGAAAACAGCTTCTTTATTCGCTAGCGGTTTTCTACCACCAGCTTTTGTGATTTCATGTGATCAGTGGCAATAAAGTAAATGCCGTTGTTCAAATCGGAAACATCAATTGATAACCTGTTGCCTGTTACTTCAATTGTTTTTACTGTTTTACCCGTTATATCTGTAATGCTTATACTACCTGTTAAGGCTGTGCCGGATTCTATAGTTACGGTATTACTTGCAGGGTTTGGATAAAGCGAAATGCTGTTTGATTTGGAGATGTTCGAAAGCTGAACAATGACCACATCTGAAACATCGCTTTTGCCATCAGCATCAACCTGTCTTATTCTGTAATACACCTTATCTGTACCTGCTAATTGCGCTTCAGTCACGGCTCTCTGGTCTGTATAAAGGTAGTGTTGCATGCTGTTGCTGTTGCCGGTTCCTTTAACAGTTCCGGTTTCTTCAAACAAAATCTTATCGTATGATTTTTCTATAACGAAATAATCATTATTGGTTTCACTGGCAGTAGCCCAGGTTACGGTGATATGATCTCCGGCCTTGTTTGCAGTAATGCTCATAAATTCTACAGGCAATGCACTCTGATCAATAATAATCAGTTGGAAGCGGTTACCCTGTGAAGCAGGATTGGAGGTGGTGCTGAAAGCATATACCTGGGTTGAACGCACATCAGTTATCGTATTCGTAAATAAGTCGCGGAGTAGAATGGCTTTTGATGCTGGTATATTCTGCAATTGACTAAACTCCAATTGATATGAGTTTGCTGCTGCATTGGCAAACAAAACAAATGTATCAGAAACATTGGTTAATGGTGGTACCGTGTTCAATTGAACATTGGTAGGTCCGGCCTCCACCTTAAATCCCATATTGATACCTGAGTTGGTAAACTTAATGGCATCTTCTGCGGATGAATAGTTGGTGCTTGTTCCATTAACAAAACGCAACCAGGCCACATCACTGTTTAGCGAATCACGTACCATCTTTATTGTAAAGCGGTTTGCCGGCCCGGATTTGAAATAGCTTGTAGGTGCTCCGTTTATTTTACAGGCTTCCGTAAAAGTTACAGATGGCGATGCGGCATTGGCATGCACAAAAAATGCTTGTCCGGATGCTACAGGAACACTTCCATCATTGGATGCATAACTGTTTGTTGAGGGATCAAGAATATAGATAAACGGATTAAGATTTGTTTTAGAAACTGCCGACCAATCTATCTGTGATGGATATGGATTACCAATAAGATTCCATCCGTCACTTGCTGCAACACCTGTATTGGTGTATGTAATAGCTGGTGAGAAGTTTCCTTTGTTTACAGGCCCAACAAAATCTGCGGTTACTTCATTTTGGTCTACAAAAGGAGAGGTATACCATTGCGGTGCAGGTAACGTGCGGTCTCCCCGAACAAATACGTAAGCTCCCTGTCCGGCACTTAATGCCTGATTAATATTGGTAATGGCTTTCCACCCACGTCCACCTGTGGTAGATTCCTGATAAGTATAAATAGTAGAACTGTTTTGTGGCGATGCGTCAAAACCATTGCTAACACCACCAGGTCCTGATACGAGTATATCATCTTTCAGGTCACTGAATGTGAAGCCTGTGGTATTAGGTGATAACATCCTGTACCTTCTTGTTAGGGCAGGGATATAACGTTGCGAAACAACATTTCCTGTAATATCAGCTGTTGATGGGATGGCTGCAATTCTTGCGGTTCCTGATGAGTTGGAAATAAGTGTGAGGTTATTGTTGGTGCTTATTTTTCCATTGCTTAAAGTTACGGTACCTGAAACTTCAACTGAATTGCCAAGTGTTATGGAGTCATCGGCATTTCCTGAACCAATATTGATGGTTAGGTTTTGAAGGCGGTTTGTTGTTCCCGGTGTTGTTTGATCCAACTTTAAACTGCCCACATTGCCATCTCCGTTGATGGTAATGGATGAGGTATTGCTGCCCCTTACCACACCACTTCCGCTGATGGTTCCGTTAATAATCAGGTTTCTGCCATTCAGGTCAATTCTTTTATTAGATTCTGTAAGTTCAAGGCTGTTCACAGTAATATCAGAAGGCAATGCAGGCATGTTTACTGCTGAACCACTGATAATAATATTTGCATTTGTTGGCGGCACTACATTATCACACCAGTTGGTGGGGTCGTTCCAGTTTGTGTTTATACCAAGCCATAATGGATTAACTGAAACAACTGCAGAGGCCGACATATAACTGTTGCAATTGGTAGAAGTACTTGTGGCTACTACCCTGTACGATCCTTCCACTGTTACATTATTAAATGATAGGGAAGAACCAGTTCCTGATATCACATCGGAAGCAGAAACTCCTGACCTGAATAGCTGGTAAGTTGTACCGGATTCAGAACCAGAAAGAGAAAAAGTAACACCAGTTCCACCTGCGCAATAAGAGCCCGTGCCTGAAAGCACAAAGGGTGCAGGTAAAGAAATACTTTGCAATGCTGATGTGAGGGTGTTGTTGGAGGCATTATTATCATTGGTGGTGGTAGCTGTAGCAGAATAAGTATAATTACCTGCATTAATCACCTGATAGGTGGTTGTTAATGTAATGTTCTGCGTGGCAGATGCAGCAAGGGTTCCGGTATTTATTACCACATTGCTGAATGTGGTTGTTACATTGCCTGGATCTGTGGCATAACCGGAAACTGTTACAGGATTTAAACTTAAATCTAAAGGAGCGGTGCTGTAATTGATTAATGTTACCGTTACAGTGGTATTGCCGCAGTTGTTTTGCGAAGGGCTTACAAAGGCACTGATACCAACATCAACATCATTTATTCTTATGGTAAATGTTGGATCTGCCGGAGTTCCTGTCCCGAAATCATATACCCTCACATAATAAGTTTGACCTACAGTGAGCCCGCTTGCACTGAGATTTTCGGAAAGGCTGTTTCCTGCGGTGTTCACACAACTTAACGAAGTAAGAGAACCGCACGAACCTGAAAACAACTCAACAACCGCATTAAATCCTGTGGCTGGTTGTACACTAATATTGTGATTTGACGATGAAGCAACAAAACTATACCATACGTCATCATCGGCCACACCAGCTAAACCAGCTAAAGAGAGGCTTGCATTAAGTGTTGTACCTGATACCGGTGCAGATGATGCCGGATTCATAGATACTGCTCCACTGCAATCATCATTTGCTGGTGGTGCGGCTACCGTTGTAAACGATCCTACAGAGCAACCGGTGGCACTTCCAGATCCGTTTTTCGGAATAATATTCCAATAATAGGTGGTATTATAACTTAGTCCGCTTGCTGCATATGTTGTGCCTGCCTGCGATGTGGAAACGCGCACAGATGCATTCAATGAAGAAACCTGAGACTGATTGTTGCTTAAGTAAACATCATATGAAGTTGGTGAACCGGATCCCGCAGACCATGATAAAGTGGGAGCAATAGAGATGCTGGTTGCAGCCAAAGCCGGAGAGGAAAGTGTTGCACAGGAAGGAGTTGTTCCTGTTGTAGCAAAAGTATAATATCCGCATGATGCCGATGTACCGTTGCTGTTTGTGCAGGTTACTTTCCAGTAATACATGGTTCCGTTATTTAATGTATTGGCCGGAATATTAAAGCTTGTTCCTGTTATGCCACTTGATCCGCTTAAGGTTACCAGAGAGCTGAATTGTGGATCAGTTGCCACCTGCACGGTATATGTTTTAGATCCCACAGATGGGGATGTAGAAGCTGACCATGATAAGGTCTGCTGATTTGATTTGTTGATATTGGATACTCCATTTGACGGAGAGCTGAGTACAGGGCAATTAGGAACTCCGTTTTCTACCAATATGGTAAATCCTGTGGTTGGAGTGGCGCCATTAGCAGAGTGGTATACCCTAATAAAGTAGTTGCTTCCAATGGTGGTATTTAAATCGGCATACTCTACTCCGGATGCTCCGGTGCTGCTTACACAACCCATATTGCTTAAGCTACCGCATGATCCTGAAAAATATTGCATGACTGCATTAAAGGCGGATCCACCATCAACAGTAATTCGTGTAATGGTGCTTGTTGCCGTAAACGTATACCAAACATCATCATCAGGTGTTCCGGGCGAACCTGCAGTACAGGTTGCAATTCCGGATGAAGCGCTGGCGTTGGCGGTGTTGCCTGATGCAACCGCGGCACCAATAGTAAGAGCAACCGCTCCTGCACAATTATCATTAGAAGGAGGGGATATCAGGTTATAAACAGAAACCACAAAATTACCCGAACCACCGGCTCCTGTATTGGCATCATAAACACGCACAAAATATGTTCCTTCTACAAGAGAGTTGGCTGTTAATGTTTCAATCAGTCCGTTTCCTGTTGCATTGGCGCAACCTACAGCGGTTAAAGAATTACAGTTTCCGGAGAATAGCTGAACCACCGGATTGTAGCCTCCGGAACCGTTTACTGTGATGGCGTAATTGCCTGCCGATGTTACTGTGAAGTTAAACCATACATCGTCATCAGCCGTACCGGGTGATGAAGCAGAACAAACCGGAATAGAGGAAGAAGCTGTGGCTGGTTTTGATGAGTATACCTGGCAAAAATCATTTTGAACTCCTGATTGTACAGGAAGTGTAATGGCTCCGCTACAATCATTATTGCTTATAGTTCTTGAACTCTCATTAGCCGATGAAGGCGAACTGTTTGGCGTGAGACTAATCATAGAATAACAATCAGGAAGCTCAGAGATACTGTTGGTATTGGTATGGCTAAAGTTTCTGACATTGGCAATCTGCTGGCAAACCAACTGTCCCGATGTGGGGGTGCTGTTTACTGTTAATCCGCTCACCCCTGAGCTGTATGAGTAGGTATAGTTAACGGTCCCGTTAAAGCCAAACATTCTTCCATAAACAAATTCAATTTTATCATTCTGTTCGTATAGCTTTAACTGGAAATTGATACTTGGTCCTGCATTACTATAAATTTCCATCTCTGTCCACTCGATGGTTAATACCTGATTTCCCTGGGTACCCGTGATGAGATATTTAATGGAATTCTCCAGAAGGGTTCTTTGTATCGCCTGCGACTGACTGGAAATATATCCCTGACAAACGAGGTCTTCCCAGAAAGGTGCAATCATTTGAGTTTGCGAGGAAAAATTATTAGTATAACTGGCCGAAGAGGACATATTGAAAGTGACAAAACCATTGGTATTTACTTTAAGAGATGTAATGGCTCTGTCCTGATAGGAGAAGCCTGTAAAGCCTAATGCTGTGAGATCAAGTTCATCACTCATTTTATCATCCGCATTATAAGTACCACTCCATCCAAAATTGTTTCCGGCAGAAATGATACTTGTGTAGGTGATGTCTTCTGATCTTGTAATCTCAAAGCTTAAATTAGGAATACCTGTGGTGAAGCTCCATGTAGGGCAACCGGTTGCTGCGTTTCCTTCACTGTTTTTTGGCACAACTTTCCAGTAATAAGTTGTAAGGGAACTTAGCGGTGCTGTTACCGTATAACTGGTTGTAGCCTGGGCAGAAACAAATGTGGAATAATCTTCATTGTTTACCATTGTTTGGTTGGCTCCAAAATACACATCATAATAGGTAGCACCGCATATTGATGGCCAGCTTAAAACAGGAGCCGGAGTATAGGAAACCGAAGTTTGTCCGTTTGTCGGGCTGCTTGGTGAAGTTGTAACAGCCACAGGAACGTACACAAGTGCTGCATCAGAGTGATTATAGGCTTTGTCTTCATGGATGATAGCATACGCATAGAAGGTGCCGGCAGAAATGGTATTATCGGTATAGGTTGTTGAGCCGCAGGTAACCGTATCAAGTACGGTCCAGCTGCCTGAGGTATTTAAGCCATAACCTCCTGAAGCCGAATAGGCCGTTTGATCTGTAAGGGTTGGTGCGGTGGCCGGACATGAACTGGTTCTTCTCAAAATAATGGTACGGTCAACTCCTGAACCACCACTATTATCCGAGCTGTTGGACCAGGAAATGGTTGCCGAAGTTGAAGTGTAGTTAACGCTTGCCCCACCAGGAGCATCCGGCTTGGTAAGGTCTACGGTATTTGTTGAACTAACATAGGCCACAATATCATCCCAATAAAAAGTTCTGCTTGTTGAACCCGAACTGAGATACATGTTTAACCGCGGGGTATAGGTTTGAGCACTGCCAGAGGTGTTCTGAATTGCCCTCGTAATCTGATATGTGGTATTTGCAGATGAGGGAGTTACTGCAGATCCCATATTTCCTGTTACTCCAAGTTGCACCCTGGAGGAGGAACTGCTTCCGCTAACGCGGTAGTAGCCTATCAAAATCAGGTACATATTATTTGGAACGGTAACATTTGCTGCATTCTCCACATAATAGGAGGTTGTCCTTGTGTTGGTAGCGTTTGAATAGGCTCTGCTGCCTGTTCTAACCGGATTGTTAGTTACGTTGCTGGTTCCGGGATGTGTTGTTGTTGTCCAGCCGGATGGGCTTGAGCTTACTTCAAATCCGTAATTTGTAACCGGGTTTGGTTGGGCCGAAGACCTGAGTTGAATCAAACTGACCACAGTTATCATCAAAAGGGTTGTAATTATATTCTTCATACCTTACGAATTGCTTATTAGTGGTACGAAGATATAGTAAAATAAAATAAACGGCTGTTATGTCCAATATCATGTTTGTTTTAAGTGATTGGTTATCAGTGGATAAAAATTTTCCACATATGTGCAAAATACAGTACGAGAAGCTGTATGATTATTTAAATGGAATAAAAAATGATATGAATTGTTTTTTGAAACTACAGGTGTACCAACTTAAATTGTAGCTTTTTGGCGAGGGAGTTATAATACTCCTCAATATAGGCCATCACACTGGTAATATTGCGGAACTCCTGGAGGAGATCAATGAGCAAAATATCAAATACACACCCTTCCACAAACTTGATTTCTTTTCCAAAGCCACATACGCACAAAGCGTTTGTTTTACGAAGAAAACGTTTGATTAACCGGAGGTCTGTATTTAAAGTATGGCAGGTTCCAAAATGAATAATTTTATTGTGGCAATTCGGGCCCAGCATTTCTGCCAGCTCATCAAGTGTTACAATTTCTTTTCCTACCAATATTTGATTTGGCTTGCCATGAAAGGCAATGTATAATATAGAGTAATCCTTGTAGCGCTTAAGCCTCCATTGATTCAGGTAGTATTTTAGATTTTCCTTTGTACCGCAGTGTCTGTGAATATATTCTATCTGTCTGTTTTGTTTTAAAAATAACAATACAGCCTGCACCGAAGTTTGTTGTTTCAGGTCTTTGCTCCAGTCGCCTTCAAGGCAAAACACTTCTTTGCTGTATGTTTTTGCGAATTTCACTTTTGGATGTATCTATCCAGTTAACGCAAAAGTATTGGTTTTCAATGGTGTAATAACAAAAAAGGGATTGCATAAGAAATGCAATCCCTTGATTTTGAACGACTAATAATTATTAATCTACATTATCATGCAGGAAGGAATTGTTTGTTCTGATACCCGACTTGTTATTATCTTCAAATAAGGTCAATCGCGAGATCTGACTTTCAGACGAGTGCGGAACCTCATTCAGTTTTTTGTTTTTGCGTTTGTAAGCAGGTTCCTTTTCCAGATCTCTTATACCTCCTGGCGAGTTTAAGGTTACATTTAAATTTTTCAATTCCTTGATTCGCTGAATCTGTTTTTCAATTTTCGCTTCCTGTTCTTCTGTGTTTTCTTCCTGACCGGAAATAACAGATTCAGTTAAGAAACTAAAATCGGGCTCCTGCTCTGGTTGTGGCAAAATAGCTGCAGGTTCAAAAATGTCATTCACCTCTTCCTCAGTCATGTTAATAAATGAAACGGTGTTTATTTCTGAGGGAGCTTCCGGTTCAATGGTTTCAGGTGCTGCTTCCATTTCAATAAAAGTTTCGGCAGCAATATCTTCCGGGAAAGTTTCTTCTTCCTCCTCTATCTTAAGCTCGAACTTTATTTCCTCTTCTTTTTCTTCCCTGGGTTTTTCCTGATCAGTTATAAAAACATTTTCCGGTTCAGGGGTAATGGTTTTTTCCTCGGTTTTTTTGTCCTCACCAAAAAAGAGAATATTGGAAACTTGCATCTCCTCTTTTTTAGGTGGTTCATAAAGCACATGCTTGGTGCTTGGAACTGCTGCAACCGGCTGCTCGGCTATATTGGTAATGATTTTATTTTGCCTTGTTTCAAAACCAGTTGCAATTAAAGTAACAGATAGTTTCGAGCCTAATGTTTCATCAAATGAAGTTCCTAAAATAATATCTGCAGTTAAACCTGCTTCATTTTGAATATAGCTCGATATGATATCAATTTCATCCATCAATACTTCTTCTGTTCCGGAAGTAATATTAAGCAGGATATTTTTTGCACCGATAATTTGATTGTCATTCAGAAGAGGGGAAGCAAGTGCTGCTTTCACAGCTTCAAGTGCCCTGTTTTCACCTTCAACAGCAGCTGATCCCATGAGGGCAACACCACTGCTTCTCATCACAGTTTTTACATCCTCAAAATCAACATTAATATAACCCGGGAAGGTGATGATTTCTGCTATTCCTTTTGCCGCTGTGGTAAGAATATTATTGGCATGGCTAAATGCTTCCCTCAATGGAAGATTACCATACATTTCTTTAATCTTATCATTGTTGATAACAAGTAAGCAGTCAACACTTTTTTTCAGATTCTCAATTCCCTCGTCAGCAAAACCCCTGCGCTTGCGGCCTTCAAAAGCAAATGGTGTGGTAACAATACCTACAGTAAGAATATCGAGCTCCCGTGCAGCTTTTGCAATAATAGGTGCTGCTCCGGTTCCCGTTCCGCCACCCATACCGGCTGTAATAAATATCATTTTTGTGTTTACACCCAATAACTCTATTACATCTTCAATGGCCTCCATGGCAGCCTTTTTTCCAACTTCAGGATTTGCCCCGGCTCCAAGTCCTGCAGTAAGGCCTGATCCTAATTGAATTTTATTAGGTATCGGACTATTTTCCAGTGCCTGCAAATCGGTATTGCATATAACAAAGTCTACCCCCTTAATGCCTTGGGCAAACATGTGGTTAATGGCATTTCCGCCACCACCGCCAATGCCAAGCACTTTAATAATGCTCGACTTGTCCTTGGGTAAATCAAATCTTAATGAGTTCATACGTTCAATAATTAAAGTTTATTAAAGCATCTCCATGCTGTTTTATGAATAGATTAAAAATCCTTCATATCATCATCATTCAACCAGGCTTTACCCTTTTCCAGCCATTTGGAAAGAAATCCGCTTCCCTGATGTTCGTGCTGTTTAGGTTCTCCTCCTTTGTCTTCTTCATGTGTAATTTCCACCTCATCCGCTGTATTCAATCCTTTCAGCACCAAACCAACTCCTGTGGCGTACATCGGACTTTTAATTTCTTCTACAATCGATTTGGCAATATGCTCATTCGGGTAACCTATTCTGGAGTCTATTCCGGTTACAAATTCCACCAGCTTATCCAGGTGTTTCAGTTGTGATCCCCCGCCTGTAATAACGATACCTGCATTGAGTTTTCTTTCCAGTCCTGAGCTCTTTATTTCGTACAATACAGATTCAAAAATTTCTTCCACGCGAGCCTGTATCACCATAGCGAGGTTTTTTATAGAAACTTCTTTAGGAGGGCGTCCGTGGAATCCGGGGATGCAAACGATTTCATTTTCTTTATTCTCTTCAGCAAGTGCCGAACCGAATTTTAGTTTAAGCAACTCGGCCTGGTTGCGCAATACCTGGCAACCTTCCACTATATCTTCTGTAATGATATTTCCTCCAAAAGGAATAACTGCCGTATGCCGTATGATTCCGTTTTTGAAAATAGCCACATCCGTTGTTCCGCCACCAATATCCACCAAACAAACACCGGCTTCCATTTCTTCAGTTGTTAATACCGCTTCAGCAGAGGAGAGGGGTTCCAGTATCAGATCTGCCACTTCCAAACCTGAACGGTTCACACTTTTGTAAATGTTTTTAATCGCATCCACATTACCCGTAATCATGTGAAAGTTGCCGGATAAACGCACACCTGCTATACCAACCGGATCTGTTACATCAGTAAACTCATCTACCTGGTACTCCTGTGGCAATACGTGTATAATTTTATCTCCCGGAGGCAGGGCCAGGTTAAAGGTATCACGTATCAGTTTTTCTACGTCTTCTTTGGTTATCTCATCCTCCGTATTGGTGCGGCTGATGGAGTTGCGGTGCTGCAAACTTTTGATATGCTGACCTGCAATCCCTACATGTACGGAGTTTATTTCAATACGAATTTTTCCGTTGGCCATTGATTGTTTGGCTTTTTCAACAGCCTCGCGTATGGCCTTAACGGTTTTGTCAATATTTCTTACCTCTCCACGGATTACACCCAATGAATCGGCCTTGCCCATACCAAGAATTTCTACCTTGCCATGCTCATTTGTTGCACCAACTATGGCGCACACCTTGGTGGTACCAATGTCTAATCCTACAATTACTTTTTTGATATGCTCCATATCACTTTTGTTGTTTTTTCTTACAAACTACCTGGTTTTTAAACCTTAAATCTATTGCTGTGTATTTGTCCCAACCCACCCTGCTCAATGCCTCCCTGTAGAACAATAAAAGCCTGCTGAACTTATCCTCCATCTGCTCTGTTGTTCCAAAGTTGATGGTATGATCACCTATCTTCGGAATAATTACCAGTTCACTTTCAGCTGTAACAAATATCTGTTCGATCTGCGCTTTCCAGAAGGCATCTTTATCAACATATGTTGCTATCTTATACAACTCGTTTAATACAAAAGTGTTGATAGAATCTGTGCCTTTATAAACCTCAAATATATTGCCGGTGGCAACAGGCACACGTGCCGTAAATGTAGCAGAAACAGGCATTTTAGCCCCATTCCGGTCAATATAATAACTCTCTCCGGAAGTGTTAAAAACACGCAAAACCGGTTCTCTCTGGTGAATGTTGATATGTACAATACCGTTCATATCTGTGAACACTTCTGCATCACGGATGAGCTTATTTGCTTCCAGACGCGTTTCCAGAGAGGGTAAGTGAAGGGCTGTGATTTTTTTTCCAAGAATGCGGTTTTCATCCCCGTCAGGCCTGATGGTTTTTAGTACCATTTCACGGTCAACAAACTGCAGCTCATTTTCTGGCTCAATATTCACTATAATTTTTGAGCAGGTTAATTCATCCTTTTCCCGGTTTACAAATGAAAGGCTAAATACCACGCCACCGGCCAGCACCACCCATAAGGTAATGATGGCTGCCTTTTTTAACCGCCTCAAAATTTTTTCCTTATCAAATTTCACGGTTATCCGGGTTTAAGTTATTTATGAGTGCCTGCAATGGCCCAACAAGTTGATCAATATCCCCTGCCCCAAGTGTTAACAATACCTCAGGCTTTTTCTTCTCTATCAACGCTGTTACCTCGTGTTTGCTGCACAATAATTTTTCTGGAGAGGTTATTTTTTTTAGAATAATTTCCGAGGTGATGCCAGGAATGGGAAGTTCCCTTGCAGGATAAATATCAAGCAACAATACATCATCAGCCAGCGATAAACTCTCTGCAAAACCATCAACAAAATCACGTGTGCGGCTATATAAATGTGGTTGAAATACAACAGTTAATTTTTTGCCTGCATACATTTGTTTTACCGAACTGATAATGGCTCTGAGTTCTTCAGGGTGGTGGGCATAATCATCAATATAAATCCGGTGAGGCTGCTTTACGATATACTCAAAGCGCCTTTTTACCCCGTTAAAGGAGGCAAGTGATGACCTGAGCTCAGCGGCCGTTACACCTGCTATAAGAGCAGCAGCAGATGCCGCTACCGCGTTTTCTACATTGTGTTTTCCTGGTATACCAAGGTGCAGATCGTTGATGTGTAAATCAGGTGTATGCAAATTAAAATAATACCTGTCGCCTTCAATGCGGATATGATCAGCATAAAAATCGGCAGCTTGTTCTATGCTGTATGAAAGCACTTTTTTTGTTGTTGCATGTTTTTTTAGTTCATCGCAAAGCTCCAGTTCTTTTTTAATAATCAGGGATTCCCTAACCTGTGAGGCATAATCCGAAAACGATTTCTTTAGAGCATCGTGTTCACCATAAATATCGAGGTGATCGGCATCGGTTGAAGTAATAATGCCTATTGCCGGATGCAGGGTAAGGAAAGAGCGGTCAAATTCATCTGCTTCAACCACCATTAGTTCTTTTTCCGTTTCCGTTTTAAGTGTTTTATGAAGCAGCAGATTGGAGTGGTAGTTGGAAGAAATGCCTCCCAAAAATGCTGCACAATCTGTTTTGCTTTGTTTAAGTATATGAGCAATGAGGGTAGAAGTGGTCGTTTTACCATGTGTACCGGCCACACCAATGGTTTTATACGCATCTGTGATGATACCCAAAACCTGAGAACGTTTCATAATGGTATATCCTTCATCACGCAACCATTTCCATTCCTGATGATCTGCTGGTACAGCCGGAGTAAGCACTACCAGACAGTTTTCCTTTTGCAAATGTGTTTCCGATAGTCTGCTGCCAAGGTCATGATAATGCACGGCAATGCCTTCGGAAACCAATTCCTGTGTTAAAGGTGTTTCGGTTTTGTCATACCCCATTACTTTTATACCCGCAGTATTAAAGTATCTGGCAATAGCACTCATACCAATTCCTCCTATCCCTAAAAAATATGCCTGTTTGATATGTTTCAGGTTCATTGCTTATCCTCTTTTAGATTCAATTACTTTCAGCAATTCGTCAACAATACGCTCAGCCGCACTTGGCATAGCGAAAGTGGCGATATTGTTTTTCAACTGTACCTGTTTCATTTCGTTCCCTGCTAAACTGATGGCTTCATTTATCAGCATGGTGCGGGCATCCACATCTTTTACCAGAATAGCGGCCTGTCTTTCCACAAGGGCCATGGCATTTTTGGTTTGGTGATCTTCTGCCACATTTGGTGATGGTACCAGTATGACCGGTTTTTTTACATGCGCCAGTTCCGCAATACTCAATGCACCGGCTCTCGATATCACCACATCGGCCGCTGCATAGGCCAGATTCATTTCATAAATAAATTCAAATACTTTTACCTCCTGGTTATGCAGGTCTTTTGCCTTTTGGTAGTAAGCCTTGCCTGTTTGCCAGATTATCTGAAAGCCGGCCTCCTGTAATTTGCTCAGTCCTTCTTTTATACTTTCATTTATGGTGCGGGCTCCCAAGCTGCCCCCTATTATTAACAACGTTTTTTTGGCAGGATTTAATTCAAAATGTTTAAGGGCTTGCTCTCTGAATTGCTCCACATGAACCAGGTCCTGCCTGATGGGGTTGCCGGTTTTTACGATCTTTCTTTCAGGGAAAAACCGTTCCATTTTATCGTAAGCCACACAAATGGTATCTACCCTGTTTTTTAAAATCTTATTGGTAATACCGGCATACGAGTTTTGCTCATGTATAACAGAAGGAATTTTTTTCATGGTAGCCGCATACAACATGGCACCACTTGCATATCCTCCAAAACCAATGGCAGCATCAGCTTTAAAGGTTTTTAGTAAACGCAGTGATTTCCAAACACTGTGTATTACCTTAAAAGGGAAAAGGATGTTTTTTAACGACAAGCTTCTTTGCAGACCACTGATCCAAAGTCCAACAATTTTGTAACCGGCCTTTGGTACTTTTTCCATTTCCATTCTGTCGCTGGCACCTACAAAAAGGATATCTACATCGGGAACCTTTTTTTGCAAAGCCTGTGCAACAGCCACGGCAGGATAAATATGACCACCGGTGCCGCCTCCGCTTATAATTACCTTCAGTTTCTTATGCATTTGCTTCAACCGTATTATTACCTTGTATACTATTTGTTTTCAGATTGTTTTCCTGTTGTTCGGTTTCACTGTATGGCTCATCTTCTTCCACGTACCTGCTTACACTCATAATTACTCCAAAGGCCACACTCGTAAGTAAAATAGATGTTCCTCCTTTGCTCACCAATGGAAGGGTTAAACCCGTTACCGGAAAAATATTTACCGCTACTGCCATATTAATTAACGCCTGCAATACCAGCGAAAAACTTAGCCCGATAGCTATTAATGCACCAAAAGCTTTTGGGCTTTTTAATACAATTCTCATGGTGCGATAAAGAAAAAACAGGTAAAGCATCAGCATCAGTACAGCACCAATCAGCCCATATTCTTCAGCAATAATGGCGTATATAAAATCGGAATACGCCTCGGGTAAAAAATTTCTTTCCGTGCTGTTTCCAGGAAATTTGCCAAACATACCTCCGCTGGCAATTGCAATTTTCGCGTGGTCATTCTGGTAACTTTTATCCGGATCGTCAACAGGCTTACCGAAAGATTCAATCCGGTGTTTCCAGGTAAGCAATCGACCTGTACCTTTTAAGGCTCCTTCGGGCATCAAAAATAAGGTGGCAAAAAACAAACCGCCTGCCAGCATCACAATACCTGTAATCAATGCCAGATGTTTAATTTTAACCCTGCCAATAAAAAGAATAAGGAAGCAGGTAGAGAAAAGAACCAGAGCTGTAGAAAGATTTTCGGGAGCAATAAGTAAACAGATGGCAGTAATATGACCTAAAACCGGAAGGAAGGTTTTTTTAAAATCATCAATGGTATCCTGCTTTCGGGAGAGTTCCCTTGTTACAAACATAATAATGGCCAGCTTGGCAATATCAGAGGATTGTATGGTGATGCCAAAGAGGTTTACCCAACGCTTGGCGCCATTAATTTCAATACCGAAAATGAGGGTATAGATGAGCAGGGGATAGGTAATCCATAACAACAACTTGGAGAGGCCGATGAAATATTTATAATGAATGGAGTGAATAAAAAACATCACAAAAAATCCGGCTCCAAGAAGTGCAGCCTGTTGCAAAAGGTAGATCTCCACATTGCCCCCGTTTTTTTTGTAAGCCAGCGCTCCGGTAGAACTGTAAATGGCAAGCAATCCCCAGATGGAGAGTATAAAAATTACTCCCCACATAAACATATCTCCTCTCGGCCTTATCCGTTCCCAGGTGCTCATTTTTTACAGGTCTTTAACGGCTTTTTTAAATTGACGTCCCCTGTCTTCGTAGTTCTTAAATAAATCAAATGATGCACAAGCAGGAGAAAGTAAAATGGCTTCTCCGTTTTTTGCCAGTTGCTGAGATACGTGAACAGCCTCGGTCATTGAAGTGGTATTCACAATCATGTCTACCTCCTGAGCGAAAGCTTCATGTATCTTTCTGTTATCAATACCAAGGCAAACGATAATGCGCACTTTTTCTTTCACCAGTTCTTTCAGGAGGGTATAATCATTTCCTTTGTCAACACCACCTGCAATCCATATGGTTGGTTTCTCCATACTTTCCAGTGCATACCAGGCAGAATTTACGTTGGTGGCTTTTGAGTCGTTGATAAATTCTACCCCGCCAATGGTGAGAACGGGTTCCAGCCGGTGTTCTACATTTTGAAAACTCATCAGGCTTTCGCGGATGGTTTCCTTGCGGATGTTGAGCACCTGACCGATAATTGCCGCGGCCATTGAGTTGTAGCCGTTGTGGCGGCCTTTAAGTGACAGTTCGTTGATATACATAGTAAATGGATTATTAATTTGCTCTGGAATGGTGGAAATGATTTGCCCTTCTTTTACATAAGCCCCGGGTTGTTGTTCCTTAGCCCAGGCAAAAGGAATACAGGTGGCATTTCCTTTTATCTGTTGGAGATTATTGATGGTAAGTTCATCATCCGCACAATAAATAAATACATCATCGGATGATTGATTTTGTGTAATACGGAACTTGGATTGGATATAGTTTTCAATTTTATAATCGTACCTGTCAAGATGATCCGGAGTGATATTGGTAAGCACCGCTATATCTGCATGGAAAGCATACATATCATCCAACTGAAAACTGCTCAATTCAAGCACCACATACGCGTAGTCTTTTTCAAGTAGCAGGCGTGCATAGCTGGTACCGATATTTCCGCCAACCGCAACATCCATACCTGCCGTTTTTAGCAAATGATATACAATAGAGGTGGTGGTGGTTTTTCCGTTGGTACCGGTAATGCATATTTTTTTAGCTTTTGAAAACCGGCCTGCAAATTCTATTTCTGAAATAACCGGAATGCCTTTTTCAATCACCTGTTTTACCATCGGTGCCTTATGTGGTATGCCAGGACTTTTGATTATTTCATTGGCATTAAGAATAAGCTCAGGTGAGTGTTTACCCTCTTCAAACGGAATATTATTTTTAACCAGTTCGTCTTTAAAGTTTTCGGGTATCAAACCCATATCACTTACAAACACGTCATACCCCTTCCTTGCCGCCAATAATGCAGCACCGGTTCCGCTCTCTCCGCTTCCTAATATGACTATTCTTTTGCTCAACGGTTTACCTCATTTTTAATGTTAGAATGGTTACAATGGCCAGCATAATGCCTATAATCCAGAAGCGGGTTACAATTTTGGATTCATGGTAACCACTTTTCTGATAATGATGGTGCAGGGGTGACATTTTGAACAGCCGGTGTTCACGTGCGTATTCGATGCCATGTTTGCGTTTCTGGTATTTGAAATAGTATACCTGAAGGATCACCGATAAATTCTCTATCAAAAAGATGCCACATAAAATTGGGATAAGCAGTTCCTTACGCACCATCAGGGAAAACGATGCGATGATTCCACCAAGTGCCAGACTTCCAGTATCACCCATAAACACCTGTGCCGGGTAAGCATTATACCAGAGGAATCCAACACAGGCCCCTACGAAGGCTCCGGCAAAAATTACCAGCTCACCCAGGTGAGGGATATACATGATGCCAAGGTATTTGGAGAACAAAATATTTCCCGATACATAAGCAAACACTCCGAGTGTTACACCAATAATGGCTGATGTACCCGCAGCAAGTCCGTCAATTCCATCAGTAATATTTGCACCATTGGATACAGCAGTAATAATGAATATAACAACAATCAAATAAATCCAGTAGTTGTAGTCTTTATAGCTGTCACCTAAAAATCTCAGCAAGTCGGCATAATCAAACTGGGTTTTTTTAATAAAGGGAACAGTGGTAGTGGTGGAATGAACATCTTTTGCAAGCAGTATCTGATTATCAATAACTGTGGTTTGTAAATTATTCTGCTGAATAAATTCGTTACTTACCTGATCGGGCTTGTAAAACTCACGTGTTTTTACATTCTGGTTATAATAAAGCGTGGTAGCAACAATTACACCCAAACCAACTTGTCCCAGCACTTTAAAACGACCAGCCAATCCTTCTTTGTTTTTCTTAAACACTTTGATATAATCATCCAGAAATCCAACCAATCCAAGCCAAACTGTTGATAACAGGATAAGAATGATATATACGTTTTCGAGCCTTGCAAAAAGAAGGGTCGGGAGTAACATGGCTCCAAGAATGATCAAACCACCCATGGTTGGGGTTCCCTGTTTTTGTTTTTCTCCTTCAAGCCCAAGATTGCGTACTGTTTCTGCAACCTGCATTCTGCGCAACATCTCAATAAGCCTTTTACCAAATACCATGGAAATGGTAAGCGATAAAATAATAGCCAGCGCAGCACGCGTGGATATATACTGAAAGGCACCCGCTCCCGGGAAATCGAACTGTTTATCTAAGTAGTTAAATAAGTAGTATAACATATTTTAATTCTTATTATATGTGCAAATGTGAAGATGTGCAGATATGAAAATTCATTTACTGTTATGATTTTGATGAACTAATAATTTTACCAAGAACATTTAGAATAGCTTCATTGTCAGTTAACAAATCCTCGCATTTCGGATAACTTTCCATGTTGTTACAAAGCATAAGCCAATACCATGTTTCATTAGCTTCCTTATCTGCAATTTTCATCTTATGAATAAAGTCATTTTTGCTTTCAGCACTTTGAGCTTCATATGCGTTGGCGCCAATCGAAGTACCTGATTTAAATAGTTGATTAGCCATATTAAATCGCTTTTCCGATTCCAGTACCTCTGTATGTCTGGACACCTTAATTGCAAACTCAAAACAGAGTTTGAGTATTAAGTTGTCATTCATTTTTTCTATCCGGTTCATTCTCATTATAGCCTTTCTGGTTTCTCTTTATTCATTATCACATTTTCACATTGTTATATCTTCACATTCTTATACCTGCATTATTTTAAACAACTCCGCAAGCGTTTCCTTATCATCAAAGTGGTGCTTTACTCCTTTAATTTCCTGATAGTTTTCGTGCCCTTTTCCGGCAACCAGAATAATGTCTCCTTTGTTTGCCAAGCTTACGGCTGTTTTAATTGCTTCCTTCCGGTCTGTTATTCTCAGTGTTTTTTTAAAGTGTAGGGCTTTCACTCCTTTTTGCATTTCATCCAAAATGGTTTCCGGATCTTCGTTGCGCGGATTATCTGAAGTAAGAATCACCTTAGTACTTAGCTCTGTGGCTATATCAGCCATTACAGGTCGTTTAGCTGCATCCCGGTTGCCACCGCACCCTACTACAGTAATCAATTGCTCGTTCAGGGTACGTATTTCATTTATAGTAAGCAGTACATTTTTTAGCGCATCGGGTGTGTGGGCATAATCTACAATGCCAAATATACCGGTGTCTGAGCGTACGTAATCAAACCGGCCTTTTACGGCTTCAATACTGCTGAGTTTGGTAATAATCTCTTTTTTGTCTTTTCCCAGTAAGAAGGCGGTACCATACACCGCCAGTAAATTGTAAGCATTAAAATTGCCAACCAGCCTGAACCATGCTTCTTCTCCGTCAATATTCAGCAGCATACCGGTGAAATCGCTTTCCATAATTTTGGCTTTAAAATCTGCCATGCTGTTTAATGAATAGGTATACCTGGTTGCTTTGGTATTTTGCAGCATTACCATACCATTGCGGTCATCTTTATTTGTAAGTGCAAAAGCATCTGCATTCACATCATCAAATAATTTTTTCTTGGCCTTTATATAATTGTCAAACGTTTTATGATAATCCAGGTGATCGTGCGTAATGTTATTAAATATGGTGCCTGCAAAATGCAGCCCTTTTATCCGGTTCTGATCTATTGCATGTGAGCTTGCTTCCATAAAACAATACTCACAGCCACGGTTAACCATATGCTGCAACAGTTCGTTTATTTTAATTGAATCAGGAGTGGTATGTGTGGCAGGAATTATTTCTTCGTTAATCTGGTTTTGCACGGTGGATAGTAAACCTACATGATGACCAAAAGACCTGAATAACCTGAACAATAAAGTGGCTACTGTTGTCTTTCCATTTGTTCCGGTAACAGCCACCAACTGAAGTTTTTTTGAAGGATGATCATAAAAAGATGCTGCCATTAATCCCATGGCTTCGCTCGTATCCGCCACTTTGATATAACATACATCAGGATTAATTTCCGAAGGCAGGGTTTGACATACAATGGCAGATACTTCTTTTGAAATTACATCGGGAATAAAGGAGTGACCATCATTAGTAGTACCCTTAACAGCAAAAAATACAGATCCCTCTTTTACCAAACGAGAGTCGTAGGTAAGGTGAGATATTTCCGTATTTTTATTTCCGGTAATCTCGGCAGTTACTGATGATATGAGTTGTTCTACTGTTTTCAATTTTACCCTAATTTCAAATGAATAATCATGCCTTTCAATAACGGTTGGCCAGGATTTACAGATTGCTGTTTCACCCGCCCGTACCCCTCTGTTTCAACCTTCACTCCGGCATTTTCCAACATATATAAAGCGTCTTTTAATCCCATTCCTTTTACATCAGGAACCGTTTGTTTGTTTACCTGCCTCGGTTGAAGTTTAATATAGGTGGTTGAGATTTCGGCACTGGCCCACTCGCTTCCGCTTTCCTCTTCTGAATCTGATTGCATTTGCGATGAGATACTCAGTTTGTTCAGGATGGTTTTCAGATCTGCAGCATGTCCGGATTTGGCGGGTGGCAATACCGGTTTATCATTGGTAACGGCATAACGTAACTCGGTATGCAGGTTGGTGCTTGTTGCATATACCTTATCGGCCAGCTCTTTAAATACAGGCCCTGCTACCAGTGAGCCATAATAAATACCTTTTGATGGGGCATTCACCATTACCATGCAGGTATATTTAGGGTTATCAGCTGGAAAAAAGCCAACAAATGAGGAACGGTAAATTTGTTTGGCATAACCCAGGCGGCCATCTGCAACCAGTGCAGTACCCGTTTTTCCGGCAACGGTGTAATTCGGATTTTTAAGATTGGTGGCAGTTCCGTGATCCACTACACCCCTCATCATGGTATGCAGATTTTTTAGCGTAGAAGGTTTACAAACCTGATCTACCATTACTGTTGTTTTAAATTCCTTTACCGGCTTACCGGTTTTTAAAATCTGTTTAACAAAAATAGGTTTAACCATTTTGCCATTATTGGCAAGCGCATTGTAAAGTGTAACAATCTGCAGTGGTGTAACTTTTATTTCATACCCAATGGACGACCAAGGCAAAGTTGTTCCATACCAGTCTTTATCCTTCGGGTGTTTTATGCGTGGTTTTCCTTCTCCGTTTAGTTGAAGCCCAATAGGATCAGTTAGTTTAAGCCGTTTAAGGTGATTGTAAAATTGTTCAGGATTGGATTTATAAGCGGCATAAACAGCTTTTGATATAGCTACATTGGAAGAAATTTCGAATGCCTGCTGAAAATTTACCAGGCCATGTCCGCCTTCTTCGGCATCATACATTACGGCATTGGCAAAATATCTTTTTTTACCACCTTCGGTATCGTACATATCCGTCATTTTAGCTTTGCCGTCATCAAGCAAAGCCAGCATAGACGTTACTTTAAAAGTAGATCCCGGCTCGAGGCTTTCGCCTACAGCATAATTATATTTTTCTGTATACTGCCCCTCAGCAACTCTTGTGAGGTTGGCAATGGCCTTAATTTCTCCTGTGGTTACTTCCATTAAAATGGCCGTTCCCCATTCTGCATCATTTTTTACAAGTGTATTCATCAAAGCCTGCTCGGCCACATCCTGCAGGTTCACATCAATAGTAGTAAGCACATCAAGTCCGTTGCGTGCCTCAATTTGCTGTTCTTCATCGTTCACAGGAATCCAGGTACCACCTGCAATCCGTTGCATCACCCGTTTACCGGGTTTTCCGGAAAGGTCTTTATCAAACGCACCTTCAATACCCACCGGAGGTATTCCTTTTACACTATAACCAATGGTTCTTTCTGCCAGGTAGTCAAATGGTTTTTCCCTGCGGTTTCTTTCTTCAATGGTTAAGCCACCTTTATATTTACCTATTCTGAAAATGGGAAAATTTTTCACATGTTTCATTTCGAGGTAGCTCACTTTTCTTTTTAATAAATAGTAGCGGTCGCCCCTGCGTTTTACTCCTGTTAAAATGCGCTTATATTCAGCCTTACCTCTGTCGCCAAACTCCTGCGAAAGCATCAATGCAAGAGAATCTATATTGTTCTCAAAAATTTCATCATCCTGAAAAGCCGGTGCTTTACCATCCAGTCGCAAATCATAAATGGGCAAAGAAGTGGCGAGTAAACTTCCGTCACAGGCAAAAATATTTCCCCTGGAAGGCTCCACGGTTTGGATGCTGGTGCTCAGATTTTCGGCAAGGTTTAGCCAATGTGTTTTTTCTACATATTGAATTTTTACCAGATAGGCCACAATAGCAACAGCAAACAAGGCAGTAAATGCAAATGCCGTGTAAGTGCGTATTAATATGACTTTTCTGATATTAGTTGCCACCTGATGTAATTTTTAACGGGGGAGTAGTAAGTTCTTTTATACCCAGTGTATCCAGTTTCTGAGCAACAGTTGATTGTTTACTTTCGCTCATCAGTTCGCTCAGGATGCTGATGTACTCTGATCTTAGTTCCTTTATTTCTTTATTTAGTTTATCTGTTTTTCTGATTACTCTTTCTGTATTATGTCCATTCCATATATGCAATAGCAGCAATCCCACCACAAACAATCCAAACGGAATCTGCTTTAATAACCATTCGTTGGAAATATTAAAATCAAAGTCGGCCACCTTTTGCATGGCAGAGGTGAGCTTTGATTTTTCCTTTGGTTTTTCTTCAACCTCGGGCTCTTCCGTTTTTTCTTTCTCTATGATGATTTTATTGGCCAACTGCTGTTTTTATTATGATTAAACCCTCTCTGCTATTCTTAATTTGGCACTTCTTGATCGGCTATTCTGCTCCAGTTCGTCTTCTGCGGCTATGATTGCTTTTTTGCTAACCGGATTAAATGGCCTGATGATATTGCCGTAAAAGTCTTTTTCAGTTTCGCCTTCAAAATTTCCGGTATTGATAAAGTTTTTTACCAGCCGGTCTTCCAGAGAGTGGTAGCTCATAATCACCAGCCGGCCTTTACTTTTTATAATGTCTTTTGATTGCTCCAGCAGTTTTTTCAGCACTTCAATTTCCTGGTTTACCTCAATGCGCAGTGCCTGAAACACCTGTGCCCAAAATTTATAGTCTTTAAATTTGGGTGCAAAAGATTGGAGTGCCTGTTTTAAATCATTAACTGTTTGAAAAGGTTTACCGGTTCGTATCTCACAAATTTCGCGGGCAATTTTGCGTGAGTTGGTGAGCTCTCCATATAAATAAAAGATATCAGCCAGTTGCTCTTCTGTATAGTTATTCAGGATATAGGCAGCACTCAGGTGGTTGTCTTTGCTCATGCGCATATCCAGATCAGCTTCTTCGAAACGATAAGAGAATCCGCGTTCATCGGTATCAAACTGGTGTGATGATACACCAAGATCTGCCAAAAGGCCATCTATCGGTAACAGGTTTTGATAGTGCAGGTGGTTTTTAATAAACTCAAAATTCTGGTCTATAAATACCAGCCTTTTATCTTCAGGAATATTTTTTTTGGCGTCTTCATCCTGATCAAATGCCACCAGTTTACCCTTGTTGCTTAAGCGGGATAAAATAGCACCTGAATGTCCGCCACCACCAAAGGTTACATCGACATAAATTCCGTCAGGGTTAATATGGAGGCCTTGCAAACATTCATTGAGCATTACCGGAACGTGATACTCACTCATCATTCCTCCTTTCCTTTTTGCTCATTACCTCTTCGGCAAGTGCTGAAAAGTCGGCCGGTTCCTCGCTGAGCATCTTATCATAATTGGCCTTGCTCCACAGTTCAATTTTATTCCCGTAGGCAAGCAAAACCACTTCAGTGCCCAAACCTGCATACTCCTGTAAGGGTTTGGGAATGAGCACGCGTGAGGCGGTATCCATATCCAGTTGGCTGGCTCCACGCAAAAAGTAGCGTTTAAACTCGCGCTCCTTTTTAATGTAATCGCTTAATTTATTGATTTCGGCCGCAATCTGGGTCCATTCATTGGATGGATAAAGCACGCAACATTTTTCAAACCCACGATTTATAAAAAAGCAGTTTTTGGCGGCTTTGGGTAGCTGCTTTTTGAGCGTTGCCGGTATAATTAACCGACCCTTCGCATCAAGCTTACATTCATATTCTCCGTGGAGTTGCGCCATTTTTTTCTTCCGAATCGAGCGCTAAACTAAAAATAAAAAACCACTTTTCTCCACTTTCCCCCACTTTGTGGAAAAAATGTGGTTTTTGTCGGATGCACGGCATGCAACCTTTTGACACATTTAACAGGTGGAAAGGCCTGTAAATAGGGAGATAGGAGCCCTGCCGGAGATCTGTTTACAAACTGATCGGGTGAAGATTGCCGGATGGGTTACAGGAATGCCTTAGGTTGAATGATTTATGCCGATTAAAGAATTTATATAGTCCAGTCTATATTTTGTTTCAATGGACCCTTTTACTGTTATATCGGCATTGCCATTTTGTAATTTCTATTGTCCATTGGACTAATTTGAAATTACCATGGTATTAAATGCATATTTGTAGTTACAGTTTTAGGGTAATGAATCAGCAAACACACAAACCATCCAATTTGTGGAGCCATTTGGCCGGAGTGTTTATCCTGCTTATTCCGCTTATCAGTTCTCATCAGGTGCTCGATCCGGCATTGTTGCCAAGGGCGCTGGTTTTGCAATTAATTGTATTGGTTTTAGCGATAGGGCTTTTTTTCAGGCCTCAGCAAAAGTTCACATTCAACTTCCCATTGCTGGCTTTTGCTGGAGCAGGTATCCTATTTATAATATCCGGTTTTCAGGCTTTGAATATGGCCGAATATGCCTACTCAACTTCCAGGTTCCTGAGTGTATTTTGTGCTTTGCTATTGTTTTATCACTTGTTTGTTAATGAAAGGATGAGTCTTACCGTGTTGGCCAGATACTTGCTGGGCTTTTGTTTGCTGGCCGATATGCTTACCGCTTATGAAATATGGGGAAAAATTGGAGGGATATCAGAGGGAGAAAATTTGTATCAGATAAAAACGCCATTTGCGCACAAAAATCTTTTCTCATCAGCACAGATTTGTTGCCTGCCTTTTTTAATACATATGCTCCTTTTTGATGGGGTGCGCTGGAAGTGGTTATCAGGAATTGCGATGACGGGCTGGCTTTTTCTGGTATTGTTTATTCAAACCAAAGCGGTATTGTTTGGTATTGCCATAGCCGCTGTTATAACCGGGATTTTATTTGTTCTTACCGCAACAGCTAAATATAAAAAGGTGTTCGTGTTCTTTTTACTGGTGGGAGGCATAGGTGGAACTTTATTGTTAATGATATTGAGTAAATACGAAATCTTTTCACTCCTTTTAAATACCACTACATTTAAGGAGCGATTGCTTTTATGGGATAATACATGGCGCATGATTAAAGACCACCCTTTTGCAGGTGTAGGTGCGGGCAACTGGCAGATTTATTTTCCTCATTACGGGCTGCAGCAGTTCTTGTCAACCAATTACCTGATATCCGATGGGTATACTACCTTTCAACGTCCGCACAACGATTTTTTATGGGTGTTTGCCGAGACCGGATTATTGGGCTTTTTGTTTTATCTCTTATTTTTTATCGGGTTGCTTTTTACGGTGGTTATTGGTTTTGCGAAAAGCACAGGCAAAGAAAAATGGTTTTGGCTTTCTGTTTTTTTTGCACTCCTTATATATGTGTTTAATGCAGCTTTCGATTTTCCGCTGGAGCGAAGTGAACACCAATTGCTTTTTGTCATGCTGGCGGCATTTGTATCGGCAAACCAGTTTTTTACCAACAGGGGTTTATTTGGCGGGCTAAAGTTGCCGGTATCTTCCCGGCTTACAGCTACGGTATTAACAGGGTTTTCCCTTCTTGCACTGTATATTACTTCCTACCGTATTTCAGGAGAGGCACATTCCAGAAAACTGATTCTTGCTCACGGCAAGGGCAACTGGCAACAAATGATCAGCGAAGGAAAAAAGGCCATCAACCCCTGGTACAATATGGATAATTTTTCCATTCCTGTGAATTGGTATATTGGTGTGGCAAAATTTGCGTTAAATGACTTAAAAGGTGCCAAGATACATTTTGAACAGGCTTATCAGATCAATCCCTATCAGGTTCATGTATTAAATAATTATGCAGCCTGTTTTGAGAAAGAGGGTAACCATGCACGGGCCATTGAATTGTATGATGAGTTGCTTCGTATTTCACCGGCATCACCTGATGGAATAGTAAATAAAAGCGGAGCCTTATACAATGCCGGTCGTTATGTGGAGGCATTTTATACCATCACGAAGTTTAAATGGGATGAAAACAATACCCAGTTTCAAACCTTTATGGTGGCTATTGTGCAATCTTACCTGGAGTTACGGAGCAAATGGGAAAAAGATAAAAACAAAGCAGCTAAAATGAGGTATTATTGGTCTAATGAGGAAGTTATCAAAAATTTGTATAAGGAAAGCTCAGCAAAAGAGGTTAGCTTCGTAACACTTATCCATCAAAGAATAAACGAATAACATGATAAAAAAATCAATCCAACTCATCCTGGCGCTATTTGTAATTGCCGGAACAGCAACGGCACAATCACTTGTATCAGCAACACCAACCACCCTTACACAAGGCAAGGTGGTAAACATCAGTATTACCGGTTTAGGAACCCATTTTAATCAGGGCTCTAATACAGTAATGATTGTTGACGGGGCGCTGAATGAAGCGGCTTATATTGTTACCACCCAACCCATATCAGCCAATGTTCTTGCTGTAGTGGTGCTGGTTAGCCCGCTTACCACTCCCGGAATGCATGATCTGGTGGTAAGCAACCCTACTGACGGCACGCTATTGCTGAGTAATGCTTTTAATATAATAGCAAATCCGGCTTCCATTACCGGTATTTATCCTGCAACAGCCAATGCAGGACAAACCCTTGATGTAAGTATTACTGGATCCAGCACTACGTTTGCTCAGGGATCAACCCTGGTTTCCTTCTTCAAAGGGGCCTCTCAAACAACGGATATTACGGTAAACAGCGTTACTGTAAACAGCGCTACTACCTTAACCGCTAATATTAGTGTGGCATCAGGAGCACTTTCCGGCAGTGATTATGGATTTGTGGTAAATACCACAGCCGATGGGTACCTTTTTCTTGACAGCGTATTTACGGTGGTAGGAAGTTCGGGCGGAATCATCAACACTGTATCCCCTTCAAGCGGAAACAGAGGGCAAACATTAAATGTAACGATCACCGGTACCAATTGCAATTTTGATCAGGGTTCCAATACGGTTTACCTCTTCAGCCAGGGTTCATCAACCACACAGCTTACAGTAAATAACGTAACGGCACAATCAGCCAATACCATTGTTGCCAATATCTCTATTCCAACAAATGCAGATCCTGGTTTATATGACCTGATGGTAGATAATAGCCAAAACGGATTTGTTACCAAAGATGGTGCTTTCACAGTGATCAGTAATGTTTCTCTGGCTTCTATAAGCCCAAATCAGGGGAAACAAGGTGTAACCCTGAATGTAACCATTACCGGGATAAATACCTCCTTTATGCAGGGGTCAAATACCATTTCTTTTTTCAGTTCAGGTTCCCCAACGGCCGACATCACCGTTACACAGGCAAGCACGGTTTCAGATGGCGCATTAACTGCCACGCTGCAGATTGGTGCCAATGCCACACCAGGAGTTTATGATCTTGTGGTAAACTCTGTATATGATGGAATCCTTTCTATTAATAATGCTTTTACCGTACTTGATTCAATAAGCACAGGTTTAAACAAATCAGGTTCAAAACAATTTAGTATTTATCCAAATCCGGCACACGACTTTGTTCAGATAGTATCCAAAGGAGGTTCAGCAGAAGAGTTGTCTGTATCGCTTATGGATATTGGTGGCAGGGTTCTGGTAAAAGAACAGTTAATAACCGAAAACGGCCAGGCAAACTTCCGATTTGGAGAAACCCGTTTAAGTAACGGATTATATTTTATGAAGATAGAGAGCAAAGAAGGAGTAACCATCAGCAGGATACTTATTCAATAAAAGGCCTTTACGGATATGAGGTCCTGATTTACATACGTGTGAATCAGGACTTTTTGTTTTCAGCTAATTATCACATATCAGAAGCAATATCAACCTTTTTTATACTTTTGCTGACTAAGCAGCAGTATGTCCATTAAGGTAGAGCAGTTATCAAAACTATACGGGGAACAAAAAGCCCTCGATCAGATATCCTTTGAGGTAAAACCAGGCGAGATTCTTGGATTTCTCGGGCCGAATGGTGCGGGTAAATCAACCACCATGAAAATCCTTACCGGTTATATCCCGCAAACTTCAGGTAAAGCAAGTGTTTGTGGATTTGATGTGGCAGAACAATCCATTGAGGTGCGCAGGCATATAGGGTATTTGCCGGAATTAAATCCATTGTATACCGACATGTTTATCAAAGAGTTTCTTTTGTTTTCGGCAGAGGTGCAGGGATTGGGAAAGGATGCAAACAAAAGGGTGGAAGAAATGATAGAGCGGGTTGGTTTAACACCGGAACGGAATAAAAAAATTGGTCAGTTATCCAAAGGATTCAGGCAACGCGTGGGGCTTGCTCAGGCCATGGTACACAACCCCGAAGTGTTGATTCTTGATGAACCCACTACAGGATTGGATCCAAACCAGGTAGTAGAAATCAGGGCTTTAATAAAGGAGATAGGGAAAGATAAAACAGTAATACTCTCCACACATATTATGCAGGAAGTAGAAAGTATGTGCAACCGTGTAGTGATTATTAATAAAGGAAAAATTGTGGCCGATGATGTGATTGGTAAACTTAAACAAACCCTGAGTGGTGATACCACCATTACTGTAGAGTTTAAACATGAGATACCACAGGGGCTACTGCAATCTATTCCCGGGGTGAAGGAAATCAAACAAAGCGGCAAACGTTATATATTGAGATGTGAGGGTGATATCAGGGAAAAAATATCCGTTGAGGCTTCTGCCAAAGGATGGATTTTATTATCGATGTCTGCCGAAGGAGAATCCCTGGAAAAAGTGTTTCAAAAACTGACACGTAAGTAGTACTATGTTTATTATACTCAAAAAAGAAATACGCACCTTTTTAAGTTCACTCATTGCATATGTGGTGATGATTGTATTTTTGGTTGCCACCGGATTATTTATGTGGGTATTGCCGGATTATAATGTATTTGATATGGGCTATTCCAATATGGATACCTTATTCAGTATGGCACCATGGTTATTTATTTTTTTGATATCAGCCATTACCATGCGCTCTTTCAGTGAAGAGAAAAAAGCCGGAACTATTGAGATACTAACCACCAAACCGCTTAGCGATATGCAGATTATTCTGGGTAAATATATTGCCGGGGTGGTATTGGTACTGTTTTCTCTTTTACCCACGCTCATCTATTTTTATACCGTATACCAGCTTGGTGCCACCAAAGGGAATATTGATATGGGAGCCACCTGGGGTTCTTATCTGGGTTTGTTTTTTCTGGCCAGTTGTTTTGTAGCTATCGGTATCTTTTCGTCATCTATTACAGATAACCAGATTGTATCTTTTATCGTATCCATGTTTTTGTGCTACGGCTTTTATTCTCTCTTTGATATGTTTGCCGATTTTAAACTGCTGGGTTCGTTTGATAGTGTCATTGCATCACTTGGTATCAGCGCACACTATCAGTCTATCAGCCGGGGTGTAATTGACTCGCGTGATGTGGTATATTTTCTCACCATCATTATTGCTTTTATCTGGGCAACCAAAACAGCATTCGGTGCCAGAAAATGGTAATTATTTTTACAGCAAATGACTAAACAAATCAAACAAAAGAGAAAAAGTTATAAAACACAGGCACTGGTTGAACTGGTGTTGGTACTGGTGGTGCTGGTGGTGCTCAATCTTATTTTGTCGTCATGGTTTTACCGCATAGATTTAACCAAAGAAAAACGTTATTCACTCTCACCGGCAAGTATTGCACTTGCCGCAAAGGTGGATGATGTGATGTATGTGAAATGTTATCTGGAAGGAGAATTTCCTGCGGGATTTAAACGGTTGAGCAAATCAACGCGTGAAATGCTGGATGAGTTTCGCGCATATTCCGGAGGAAAAATACAGTATGAATTTATTGATCCGTTTGAAGAAGCAGATGCAAAGAAGGCAGGAGATATTGTGCAGGAGCTTGGTGACAAAGGATTGCAACCAACCAGCGTACAGATAAAAAAAGACGATGAGTTATCACAAAAAATAATTGTTCCGGGAGCTATATTTTATTACAAGGGAAAAGAAATTGCCGTAAATATTCTCAAAGGACAATTTGGTGCCAACCCCGAAGATGTAATAAACAGTTCTATTGAATTGCTGGAATACGAAATAGCCAATGCCCTGCGTAAGGCAACAGAAAAAAATGCCAAACAAATAGCCATTCTGGAAGACCACGGTGAACTGGATAAATGGGATGTGGCAGAGGCCAAAGCAGAACTGGAGCAATATTATACAGTGAAACGAATTCCGCTAACGATGGTTCCGCCTCAGGAATTAAATAATTATGCTGCCATTATTATTGCAAAACCTACACAGGCATTCTCTGAGTTCGATAAGTTTAAAATCGATCAGTATATTATGCAAGGGGGCAAGGTATTGTGGTTTATAGATACGCAGGTGGCCGATATGGATAGCCTGCAAAAAGAACCCATGTTTATGAGCAGCAGCTATAGCCTTAACCTTGATGATATGTTGTTCAGGTATGGTATTCGGGTTAATCATAACCTGGTTCAGGATATCCAGTGTGAGGCCATACCTATACTGGCCGGTATGCGCAATGGCATGCCTCAGCAAAAATTATTACCATGGTTGTTTTATCCGGCTGCGGCACCCGTGGTTAATCACCCTATTGTAAAAAATATGGATCCGGTTTGGTTTCAGTTTGCATCGTCTATTGATACCACCTCAGCAAAAAAAATTAAGAAAACGGTTTTGCTTCAGTCGTCACCATACTCGCGTGCGGTAAATGCACCTGTGCGTGTTGATTTAAATATGGCACGTGTGCGTCCTGAACCGGAGATGTTTCAGAAAGGCAGCCTGCCTATGGCTGTATTGCTCGAGGGTGAATTTACCTCTGTTTTTCAATACCGCATGGGTGCAGCCAACTCATCGGAATTGCCTTATAAGGAAAGGGTGGAAAACAATAAAATGATTGTGGTGGCTGATGGTGACGTGATCCGTAACCAGAGAAAAAAGTCAACAGGTGAAATATTTCCTTTGGGGTATAACCGTTATACCAACCAGCAGTTTGGCAATAAACGTTTTGTTTTAAATTGTATGGATTACCTGTGTGACGATTCCGGTATTATAGAAGTGCGCGGAAAGGAAATAACCCTGCGCCTGTTAAACAAAGCCAAAGTAAAAAAGGAAAAAGCCATGTGGCAATCAGTAAACCTGTTGCTTCCGCTATTGGTGGTATTGCTTTTTGGCGGTGTAAACCGTTGGATCAGAAAACGCAGGTATACAAAAAAATAACAATACGCAGCACTTCTGCAATGGTTTTGCTGACTACTATTTAATATCATATCATGAACAGAAATATAAAAATACTCCTGATTGTACTGCTTATTGCTGTACCGGTTTACTATTTCGTAATTAATAAACCCTGGAATACACTAAAGGGAGAACTAAAGGATTTTTCTATAAAAGATACCGCCTCCATTACCAAAGTTTTTTTGGCTGATAAAAAAGGCAATCAGGTATTGCTACAGCTTAATGAGCGTGGACAGTGGATAGTAAATAACAAATACAAAGCAGATATCAGTAAAGTAAATTTATTAAAGTCGACCATGGCACAGGTAAAGGTAAGAAACCCGCTTGCCGAATCAGAATTTAATACGGTGGTTGCTATGATGGCCAGCAACGCCATTAAAGCAGAGTTTTATCAAAATGATGAGTTAATTAAAGCAGTGTATGTTGGTTCGCAAACCCCCGACAATACAGGAACATTTATGATGGTGGAAGGATCGTCAACCCCGTTTGTTACACATATTCCGGGTTTTGTGGGTTACCTCTCCCCACGTTTTAATACAGAGGCCATACGCTGGAAAACCAAAGCCATTTTTGTAACACCGGCAGATCAGATTGATTTAATCAGTGTAGGGTATCCGCAGGAAACAGAACAGTCTTTTGTTGTTGACAATACGGGTGCAACACCCGTATTAAAAAACACCAGCGGAGAAAAGATAGAGGCAGATCCCGCTTTTTTAAAATACTATCTCGGATCATTTGCCAGCTTATATTTTGAGGGATATGTAGAGGATATGAAACCCATCCAAAACGACTCCATTAAAAAATCGCCAGTGTTTTGTGTGATGGAGTTGAAGCAAAAAGATGGAAGTATAACAAGACTCGAAATTCACCGCAAGGGAATTACCAGACGAAGCGCGGTGCAGATAAATGAAGAAGGAGAAAGACCTGAATTTGATATTGATAAATACCTGGCCTTTTTAAATGACGAAAAGGATGTGGTATATGTGCAGGATTACGTGTTCAGAAACGTACTTAAAAAACGCAGCGATTTTACGTCTTCGCGTTTGCCTTGAGGTGTCGTAAATCAGGTAAAAAAAAATACAATTATATTTTCTCCAGAGAACCCCACCTTTAGCTTTCGTTTTCAAAAATTAAGGTTTTATTAAGTATTGATGAAGTTGTTGCATTGCCGGCTTTTTTTGTTAAACATTGTTAAAACGCAATGCTGACTTTGGGTTTGGCTTTGTTGTTTATACAATAGTCAAAATCGGGCTAAACGAACCATAAAGGCATTTAAAAAAATAACTCCCTGATTTCCACGATTAGAAACCACCGTTTAATAAATAATATGCAAAAGGCGGGTTTTCCCTACCATTTATGTCAAAAATTTCGTAATATATTAGTGGCCTTGAAAACGTCATTTCTGAAATGTTCAGTATTGACATCATTCCTGATGATGATAACAGCTATGAACCAAACAACACAGGCCCAAACGCGTTACCGTTTTTTTGCACCCGATTCGGTGATGCAAAAAAGTGGCCGGTTGT
>JBPXJS010000010.1:0-1227 GCA_051715425.1 Bacteroidota bacterium
TTTTTAGTCCAAAACTTCCAATTCATAACGATCCAATAAAATTAAAACGTGGCAAATAAAACCATTTTTTTGGTGTGGGCTATAACTTCAGAAAATCATCCATGGTAAAAATTCCTTTTTTGTCGGCAAGCCACTCAGCTACTACCACAGCACCAAGGGCAAAACCTTCGCGGGAATGCGCAGTATGGGTAATTTCAATATCGTCTATGGCCGATTGATATTTTACTACATGTGTGCCCGGGGCCGGATCAACCCGAAACGAATGTATGGCAAGTTGTTCCGGGTTATCGGCCTTGTTTAACTTCCATTCGGTTTTACGGGTGATGTTTTTGAGCACACCCTTTGCCAGACTAATGGCAGTGCCGCTGGGGGCATCTTTCTTTTGGGTGTGATGCGTTTCGTCAATACTCACTTCATACTGCGGATAATGCTGCATGATGCGGGCCAGGTATTCATTCAGTTTAAAAAAAATGTTTACACCCAAACTAAAGTTAGAAGAATACAGCAACGTGCCACCTTTGCTTTTGCAATAGGCTTCTACTTCGGCCTGATGATCGCCCCAACCTGTAGTGCCGCACACCACCGGAATGCCTTTATCGAAACAGGTTTTTAAATTTTTTACGGCCGCTTCGGGTTGTGTAAACTCGATGGCTACATCAACCGTTCCGTTAAAATCCTGCAGGTTATCTGTTACATCAATACGGCCAGCAATTTCGTTTCCGCGATTAAGGGCAATGCCTTCAATGGTTTTACCCATTTTACCATACCCGATTAATAAAATCTTCATCAACTTTAAAATCTGAATGTTAAACTAAACCCGGCTTGTCTTCCCAACAGTATGTTATTTTCAAGAAGCGGTTCCCACTTTACCTGTAGCTTTGGATTTAGTTGAAACTCCTTGAGATGCGCATCCACATGTGCATCTACCATTTGCAAAATATACCATACCCCGGAAAGCAGAATAAAAAAATCGCGCTGCCTTCGGCTGATATCAATTGCCCTGCGAAGTTGAGTGGAGTTGAGGCCACTCGGGCTAAGTCCTGTTCCACCATCATTTAAAACTCCAAACAATTCATTGCGGTATTTGCGATGCTGGCCATCCCAAAAAACCACCACTACGGTGGTAACGGTAAATCCGCCATATACCAACGGCATCTTCCAATACTTTTTATTGTAAAGCTGGCCGGCACCCGGCATTATTGCGGAGAATAAAAGTGCTTTGCGCGG
>JBPXJS010000011.1:0-246525 GCA_051715425.1 Bacteroidota bacterium
CCGTTACTAAAAGTTGATGTAAGTAAAGTAATTACACATGTACCCGGTTATTATCTGGTTAAATACAATGTAACCGATTTATCTGGCAACAAAGCTTATGAAGAAGAACGTTTGGTAGAAGTGGTTGATGTAACCACAGGCATAAATGAATCATCAGAAAAGGTTGTATCAGTTTATCCTAATCCATCATCTGGCATATTTAATATTAGACTTAGAGGCAACAAAATGATTAAACAAGTTGAAGTGGTAGATATAACAGGTAAAGTGATATCTAAGAATAATGCAGATGGTAATGAAATGAAACTTGATTTAATACACGCTGCAAAAGGAATTTATATGCTACGCATTCTCACCAGCGAAGGAGAAATAATGCAGGAAAAGCTCATTAAAGAATAATAAATACCCCTTGATACGTTGCATAAGAAAAGAGCCGGAATTTCCGGCTCTTTCTATTTAGGGTAAATACACAGAACACTACGTGTATGATGAGTCAGGAGAAACCTGTTGTCTGTTCGGTATGGAATTACAGCGGCTATCTTATCCCCTGAAACAAGCACACAAGTGTTGTTTTTTATATGTAATGGTATTTTTAAATCTGTTAATAAGTCACTCACTTTTTTAAATCCGGTCATACCGAACGGAATAAATTTGTCTCCAGGTTTCCATTTTCTCAAGAGAAGCGGGTACGTGAGCAGGTCAGCATCAAAGTATAATCTGCCGGGTGTAAAAGCAGTTATCACGGGCGGCATACGCTTTATGCGGTACTCCTTAGTTCCAATAACAACAGAAGCCGTGTTTTTATCGATAAGTTGCTCATGTATTTCAGGTAATTGCTCTCTCCGGGTTACAATCCCCTTGCTTTTATATAGCTGCAAAAGATACTCAGTTGAAAAAAACTTACTACCGCTTTTGGCATGAAGGATATTGTTAATCGCATCCTTATTAAATCCTAATTCAAGTAAATAAATCTTAAAAAAATTCACTCCCCCCGGTCTTCTCAACCACTCAGTTATATTAATTAGGATATCATTTTCTTCCCGGGCAATAAATTGTTGCTCAAACGAGGCCAACTGATCCATCTTGTATTGCTGCAGCATCTGCATGTCTTGTCCCGACTGGTATATATCGCCAATAAAATTTGGTTGCAGCAGGAGCAATTCAGGTATTATCTCATTTCGAATGTAGTTACGTGAATAATCATTTTTATAATTGCTCTGATCTTCTCGGTATGGTACCTGGTGCTTCTGCGCATAGGTGTATATCTCCTTTTTTTCTGCGTCAAGCATGGGCCGTATCAGGTTATCACGCTTGGGCAGGATGCCTCTTAATCCCTTTATTCCGGCACCCCTGAAAAGGTTAAAGAGATATGTTTCTGCAAAGTCATTTTTCTGGTGTGCAGTGCATATGAAATTATATTTGTAACGAGTACATAGGTCTTTAAAATAATCATATCGCAGATTTCTTGCACCTTCCTGTATACCCACTTTATTTTGTTTGCAATAAGCAAGGGTGTTAAATTTTTTGGAGTGAAGCAGGATCTTGTTTTTCTGGCAAAAGGAGGTAAGCATTTGCTCATCCATATTGCTTTCCTTTCCTCTTAGTTGGTAATTGCAATGTGCTGCAGCAAAGGGAATCTTAAGTTTAAGTAATATATGTGCCAGAACCATCGAATCGACACCTCCGCTAAGAGCCAGAAGCACTTTATCCGGCTTCTGCGCAAAGGTTTTATTGAAAAATATTTTAACCGCATTTTCCGGGTTCATCACATGCTGATTTTATTGAGAATTATTATAGCTTTGGCACATTCATGCGCAACTTACTATTTTCTTTTTTAAGTGTTTTAATATTTCATTCAGTGGCAGCGCAGGGCAGCCGTTTAGAGATCATCAGCGCGAATTCATTTCAGTTTAGTCAGCGAAATGGAATCAAAGTAACCAAACTCATTGGTAATGTGAAGTTAAAACAGGAATCTACGATTTTAAGTTGCGACAGTGCTTATAAGTTTGATGAGACCAACTATCTGGAGGCATACGGCAATGTGGTCATTAATCATAACGACAGCGTTTTTCTTTACGGAGATGAGTTGGAATATGACGGTAACCTGCGGAAAGCCAAATTGAAAAAAAATGCACGAATGGAGGAGAAGAGTTTTACCCTGACTACTACAGATATTGACTATGACATGAATCTTGGTAGAGCTGATTATATCAATTATGGTAAAATAATAAGTTCCGAAAGTATTTTAACAAGTGCAAGGGGTTCTTACTTTACCCGTACAAAAGACTTTTATTTCAAGAGAGATGTTGTGCTTACACACCCTGACTATTTAATAAACAGTGATACCTTGAGGTATAATACACCTACTAAAACGGCATACTTTTACGGCCCAACAACAATTACCGGTAAAACCGACCGGCTTTATTGTGAGTCTGGATGGTATGATACAAAAAGGGAAATTGCCTTTTTTAGCAGCAATGCGGCACTCTTTAGTACTGACAATATCATTTATGCCGATACCTTGTATTATGACAGGAAGACAAAAAGAGGTAAAGCATACCGTAATATTGAAATGGTGGATACTGCGAACAATATGATAGTATACGGCAATTATGCGGAATTTTATGGTGATACCAGGAAAAGTTTTGTAACCAATAAGGCATTGGCAAGGCAAATAGAAAAGGGCGATACGATGAATCTTATGGCTGATACTTTGTTTATATTTCAAAAAACAGAAACGCAACCCCAACTTTTGAAAGCTTATTATAAGGCGAAGGTTTATAAGGAGGATATGCAATCTGTTTGTGATTCAATGGTATATAACAGTTCAGATTCTGTTATCACGTTGTACCATAAACCGGTATTGTGGTCGGGAAATAATCAGATTACCGCTGATACCATAGTGATGTTCATCCGCAGCCAGAAACTTGATTCATTCTACCTGAACAACAATGCTTTTATGATTTCGAGGGTAGCGGATAAACATTTTAACCAGGTGAAAGGAAAGAACATGAAGGGAAAGTTTGAACAGAACAAAATTCAATTGGTAAAAGTGTTTGGAAACGGACAAAGCATCTATTATCCTAATGAAGATTCGGCCACATTGGGTGTAAACGTTATAAATTGCAGCGAAATGGAATTTTTTTTCAATAAAAATAAAATTGTGAGAAGCAACTTTATTACCGAGGCAGATGCTACATTTTATCCCGTAGATGAGCTAAAACCAGAGGAGCTGAGATTAAAAGGTTTTCAATGGTTAAGCTCAAAAAGGCCTGATAAACTGATGGTAAAAAAACTCATGGGGGTAAAAAGAACCCATTTATATAAATTTTAAGCTTTACAAATTTGTTTTTTAAGAAAAAAAATAAAACTTTGATTTCACTCACAACACATAAAACTATTACAAATTCTCTATATGAAAGCTAATTTTACTACTCAAATGAAAGCCATTGCAAGAGCATGTGCCTTGGTTCTAGGACTGGGACTTTTTTCCGGAAATGTTAATGCTCAGGCACCTTTTGAAGGTGGCCGAACTTATTGGGTTGATGGTATTGGAACGGATAATACAGCCCCTAAAGACACCTTTGTTAATTTAATGGGGGCATATGCCAGTGGTGCATATACTGCATCTACAGGTATTTTGAATGCACTTACCGTAAACGGAACGGATGTAAATACAACAGGAACTGTTTCTATTTTATTAACAGGAGCCTATACAGGAACAGAAGCGACTGCTATTTCAGTAGGAAATGCCTCAACAGGCGGTTATCCATCTATGGCGTTAAGTCGCCCGGTTGTTTTGAGACCAGCCCTTGGCCAAAGTTTTACCATTACAACTTCAGTAGCAATTGCTGCAAATGCAGGATTATTCAGGTTTAACGGAGTTCAATATTTTACAATTGACGGGGAGTCGACTTCCGGACAGCGCAACCTTTCTTTTGTTTTAAGTGCTTCGTCTACTCAGGCCACCAGTAAGGTTATTGATATGATTCCCTTTACCAACAATGGCTGTAACAGCATTTCGGTAAAAAACTGTATTTTGAGAGGTAATAGTACAACTGCAGCGGTTAACACTTTTGCAGGTGTATATCTCGGAGGAAGTGCTTCAACACCCAGCAATTCCTTAAGAAGAAGTCAGAACATTTCAGTAATAAACAACATGATTGAGGCGGTACAGGCAGGTGTATATATCAGAGGAATCGGCACAACAGCCAATAACCACGACCTTGGCCTTAATGTAAGTAACAATATCATTGGCGGCACAATTAATATTGGCGGAGGTTCTCCAACCACATACATTGGAGGAACCAATGCCTTAGGAAATTGTGGTATTCTTTTAAGTGCACAGGCCAATGCTACCGTTAATGGTAATACAATAAGAAACAATATAGCTTCAGCAGGTGGGTTTAGGGGTATTGCCTTTTCAACTGATGGTGGCACCTTATCTATAGACTCGAATATTACCGTAAATGCAAATAAAATTTACAACTTGTTTAGCAACGCGGTAAACAACCCGGTTTATGGAATCCGTTATTCAAATACAATTGCCCACGCCAATCCTTACAACATCATTATTAGTAACAATACCATTGCTAAATTGCAGAGTACACAAGGTGGAACAACCCCTGCTAACCCAAATTATACCATTGGTGTTTCTATAGAGGACAATTCTGCTAATGCCGGTATTCAGCTTTATTATAACAGTGTGCACCTTTATGGAGATACGTTAAATGCTATTGGAACTTCAGCCTGTGTATTTTTAAGCACAACTGTAACAGGCGGTATCACTATGGTGAATAACATTTTTGCCAACAGGATGGGAAAAACGATTACCGCAGCCAACAGCAATAATTCAACCAACTATGGAGTAGTTGTTTTGGCAGCTTCGGCCAATCCGTTTGCCCTAATAAACAATAATAATTATTACATCACTTCCAGCAGAGGAGGAAATGCATTTGTTGGTTATAGCCAAACAAGGCCAAGGGTTTCGATTGCGCAATGGAGAGCTTTTACAGGCGGAGATGCCAACAGCTTAACAGATATCCCATCATTTATCGGAAACGATGACTCTACTTGTGCTGTTGCAAATGGTACCGGATCAAGGTTAGGAGCAGCCGGATCATCATCAACTCCGGTAACTGCTGACATAAACGGTAACACACGTCCGGGTGGCGCAAGCAACTCCATTGGAGCTTATCAGTTTACTGCAAACATGAGCTTGGCAAATTATCCATTAAACGGAGGTGGTTCATATGCCATCAATGGTACAAACAACTGGCCTTTGGGAACAACAGGTTCTGGCTCTTTTGCAACGGTTTCTGATGCCGTTAATTATCTTAACTCTTTCGGTGTTGCAGGGTCAGGAGCCATCAGGCTGGTACTTTCTCCGGGCTATAACAAAAATGCGGAAGGATTTATTCCTCATATCATTGATTTCCCGGGTGCCGCTGCAAACAGAATGGTAAGTCTTACCATAGCAAATGGATATGCCGATACCATCATGATGCCTAACACAGCCAATGTTTCAAATCATACCGCCATCTTCAGAATGATTGGCACGCAATATTTTGAAATTAATGGTGCCGCATCTGGAAATGCCAGAAGTTTAACCCTTCTAGTACCTTCTGCGGTGGTTAATACTACTGTAAAGGCCGTTGTTATCTCTCCTTCAGAAAACAGTTCATCTTCTGATGTAACAGTTCGTAACTGTATTATTTTGGGTAACTCAACCACCACATCTGTTTTAACAGCTGCCGGTATTTATTTGGGCCATCACACCCCTCCTTCAGGAGCTTTTGCAAGTGCCTTATCAGGTAACAATAACAATATCAGGATTCAAAATAACTACGTTCAGGCTGTAAGAACAGGTATTTATCTGCGAAACCTGAATGGTGCCGGATTACAAAGCAGAAATGCGAATGTAATTGGTAACGTTATTGGTGGTGTGGTTCCTCCAGCAGGTGCAGATCGCACTACATTTATCGGAGGACTTGCTGATCAGGCTGGTATCTATTTAAAAGGGATAGCAAATTCGTTGGTGGATAGCAATATTATTCGCAACGTATTCCCGACATCAACCACCTCTAATGGTTTCAGGGGAATTGATCTGGACAACGCATCAGAAGCAAACGGTCGTGACTCAAACATAACTGTAAGCAAAAATTTTATTTATAATTTAATTACAGGTGGTCAGTATTGCGTAGGTATCAGAATAAATCTCGCAAATGATACCTCAAGGATGATCAGGGTGATAAACAATTCAATCTCAGGTATCAGGGGAACAGGAATTGGAGCTGCACCTAATACATCGAATCCCACAGGTATTTTTGTGGATGCGACAGGAATTGTTAATAACTACGGGCTTGAAATTTATCACAACACCATCAACCTCAATGGTGCAACCCTTACCGGAACAAACAGCTCATATGGGGTTTTCATTGGTGCCAACATACGTGGCGGTGTTAAGATGTTGAACAACAATATCAGTAACCGCCTTGGTCGTGCAAGTGGAACAGGTAATGTTTTTGCTGTATTTGTATCTGCACCTGTTGCTAATCATCCTTTTGCCACACCAAATGGTTTAATCAACTCTAATAATTATATTGTTTCAGCACCTGCTTCAGTTAACTATGTAGGTGGAGCCAATGCTGCTGGTAACCTGTATGCAGGATTAGCCAACTGGAAGTTACTTACTTTGCAGGATCAAAATTCTGTTTCGGCAACAGTTGGTTTTACCTCAGATACCCTTCCGGATCTGGATCCGATGTTGTCAGCTCCTTTATACAATGTAGTAACTCCGGTTGCTGGTGTTCAGGGCGATATTTATGGAACCAGCCGTGGTGTAACATTAACATGTATTGGTGCAGTTGAGTTTAACCAGGTTTTCCAGCCACTTACAGGAAACCAAACATATTTAATTAACGGAACTCAAAACCCACCTCGTTTAGGTGGTACACCTCCTTATTCATTCTCTACGGTAAACAGAGCATTCCAATATTTAAATGCAAACGGGGTTGATAACAATACCGGACCTGTTAGCCCAATTAGCTTAGTTATTGCCGGTGGTTATGCCGGTGAAGGAGATACCTTAATTACATCATTACTTGCATATCCAAAAGCCAACGCGAACAGGCCAATAACCTTAAAACCTGATGCCGGCAGAAACGATACCATCAGAACAACAGGTGGAGCAAATGGTGCCTACACACAGGATGGAAGCGTTATCAGATTTAATGGAGCTTCATACTTTACCGTTGATGGTTCTAATAATGGTTCCAGCAGCAGAAACCTTACAATTTTACTTCCTGCCGTGGCTACCAATACCACATTAAAAGTGATAGATTTTGTATCTACATCGGTTGCCAATACTTACCTAACCATCAAGAATTGTAATATCGTTGGTAATTCAACAACAACAGCCATAAATACCTTTGCCGGTATTTATATGGGTGGAGCTACTACTCCAACCAATTCAACTGTTGGAGGTAACAATAACAATACTTTTGAGAACAATTTTATTGGTGCTGTAAGATATGGCATCTACCTGAGAGGAAATGCAGCACTCGGAGGTGCTCAGGACAAAAATAATATGATAGTGAAGAACCAGATTGGCGGTGATTTTGCCCCTGCTGGGCCAAACAATACCAATTATTTTGGTGGCGTAAATGATGCTGCCGGTATTTTCCTTAGCGCCCAGGCACAAACTACCTTGGATAACAATACCATAAAGAATAACATAGCCTCCTTTACAAATAACAGAGGTATCGAATTGTCGCCTGTTTCTTCAACAACCCTGTCGTTAGATTCTGCCATTTCAATAACCAGAAACACCATCAGCAATATCAGCAATGCGGGAGCAAGTGGCGGTGCATATGGAATATACATGAATCTTGGCTCTTTGGCTGTGGCTAATCAGTCAAGACGTAATATTAATGTGGCAAACAACATGATTTCAAGAATTGCCGCACCTGGAACAGCACAATCCCCGTCTGCATCTGCTTTAAACCCTTATGGTATTTTTGTAGATGTAGGAACAACATATGCTGATCTGGGAGTAAATATTGATTTTAACTCTATCAATTTAGGTATTGCCAATACGATGAATCAGGCAAATGCAGTATCATCATGTATCATGTTTAACACAAACGTTCGCGGAGGAATTAACCTCAGAAGCAATATTCTTCAGAACAGATTAGGCAGAGCTTCAGGAGTTGGGTATGCCTACGCTGTGCTTATGGGTGCACCAACCAACTTTAATATATTTAGTGCTACAGACTATAACAGCTATTATGTAAATGCCCCTGGAGTTGCTTCAAACATGATTTCAGCTACCAATGCAGGTGTTAACCATACTACATCAGGAATGTTAACTATTGCAAATCACCGTGCACAAACCGGTCAGGATTTACATTCAATTAACTTCATCACACCATTCACCAGCGATACCAATTTGTTTATTCCTAACTCAACGCTTTCTCTTGTTTGGGCTGGTGGAGCTCCTGTTAATGGGGTTGGTACAGATATACTTGGAACAATCCGCGACTTATTTACACCAAGCATTGGAGCCCATGAGTATTTGGGTAATTATGTGGATAGTGTAGCACCAATGCTTATTAACGCTACTCCTCCACTGGGATTATGTACATCTGGCCCTTATGATGTGGTAATTAAAGTGATAGAGCGCACATTAACTTCCGATACACTTTATTATACCGTTAACGGTGGACCAGAGCAGTTTGTTCTTGTGTCATCAGTTAACGGAGAGAACAGAACATATTCTATTCCTTCTCAGGCTAACAATTCAACAATCAGTTACAGAGTAGTAGTTAGAGATAACTCAACTCAGCAGTTTGTTGGAAATTACCCTGCAACAGGATACAATACTATATCTACCATTTTCAATACATTCCCAGTAGCAAACGGATTTGATATGGGGTCTGGTGGATGGTCTGTTGAACAAGTATCGGGTACAGGAAACTGGGTAATTGGCCAGTTGGGAGGATCTGCAACAAATCCAAATCTTGCTCCTCAAACCGGAACAAGAGCTGCTGTTTTCCCTTCAAGCACCATGTTAAATGGAACAACCTCTATGCTGGTTTCTCCATGTATTGACTTAATAAATGTAAAAGTACCTACCTTACGTTTCTGGGTTTCGCAAAATTCAGATTTGCCAGCCATTCAGGATAGAATTAATGTAAAATTAAATGGTGGTTTTGGATGGACTTCTCCTTTGGTAACCGTAGCAAGGGCAAATAATTCTTTCGCTTTCCCTGGTTACCGTCAGGTGGATGTTTGTTTGGTTAACTTTGTTGGTGGTATTTACCGCATAGGTATTGAGGCCATTGCCGGTGGAAATGGCAATAATATAGTTTTGGATAGTGTGATCATATTTGACGATATTCAAACCACTGCAGTAACACCATTGATTTCAAATATCTGCTCAGCAAATCCATTAAGTTTAACACTCGCTACTTCAAGCTCACAGTATTCATATAGCATAGTTAATACATTTACAGGATTACCTTTGAGCAGTGTGGTAACAGGTACCGGTAGTGCTTTAAACATTACGGCTCCAAATCCAAATTTTGACTCCATTTACCTAAATATACAGTACAGGAATTTACTTACTGTTGGTCAGGGTATAGAGTGTACATCACTACTTTCCGATACAGCTAAAGTTTATACCAGCCGCTTCTTCAACGGTCCTTTTGCTGCCAAAGGCACCAAGTTTACCGGAGCTTACAACAACGGAACATCTATAGACCCTGATGGAGCTATAGTAGGAGATACACTTGAGTACGACCTTGTAGCACCATCTGGATTATCTTACGCTTCTTATGGCACCAGTTGGACAGTAACAAGTAATCAGGTAAAAACGGCAAATGGAACGGCAATAAGCAACTCAAGTTATACCGCACCTTCTACCTCTGGAGCTGGTAAATACACTGTGCGTCCTGGCGCTATTGATGGTGACAGTACCTTTATACTAGAAGTAAACTACAGAAGAATGCCTACCAATTGTGATTCGTTGGTAACCCGCTATATCAAGATAACCTCGGCTCCAACTGTATTCTTCAGTAATGGAAGAGACTCAGTGTGTGCCGGATCTCCATTATCATTTACAAATGGCTCTTCAGGAACAACAGCAACCTTGCCTCTAACTTATTCATGGACTTTTGGTGATGCCACCGGATCTGTTTTATCAGAACCAACCAAAACTTGGAGTACACCCGGACAATATGTTGTAAAACTGGAGACTTCAAATAATGCAAATATTACCAGAAGTTACCAGAAAACGATTACCGTATTACCGGTTCCAGTTTCTTCTTTCACCAATGGTTTGGTATGTTCAAATGATTCTGTTTCTTTTACCAATACTTCTACCGGAACAGGCCTGTCATACGCATGGGCTTATTCTCTTGGAAATGTGGTAATCGGCAATTCAAACGATCCAAATCCAAAAGCATTTTTTGCAACAGTTGATACTACTTACAATGTAAGGTTAACAACAACAAACAATGTGGGTTGTACTAATGTGTTCTCGCGCACCGTTTATGTATTCCCAAGACCTGTTGCGTCATTTACCACAAGCAATCATTGTAACGGTTTGGTATTACCTGTAACCAATAACTCTACAGTTCCTTCAACCAAACCAGGAAATACTTTTGGAAGTGACTGGAATTTTGGAAATGGTACAACAGGATTATCAGATAACCCAGGATACACTTACCCGGTTAGCGGATCTTATGTTGTCAGATTGAAAGTAACCTCTAATTTTGGTTGCGTTGATTCTACAAGTCAACCTGTTACTGTAAACCCAAAACCTCAGGCTGGTTATACCTTTACCAATGCCTGTCAAACTGATAGTATTAAGTTTGTTAATACCACTACATTCAGTGGTGGTTTAGGCAATGTAACTTACAACTGGAACCTTGGAGATAACACCAGCTCAACATTAGCAGTACCTGCAAAGGTTTATGGAGCACTTGGTACATTTAGTGTTAAGTTGTTGGCTACAGAATCAACCAATGGATGTAAAGATTCCGTTACTCAATCAATAACCATTAATGAAAAACCGGTTGCCGGATTTACAGCAGCTGGTGGAACAAATAAAGGTTGTGTAGGCACAGCAGTGGCGTTTGAGAACGGTTCATTCGGACCTTCAGGATCTACTTTAACTTATGCATGGACATTTGGAGATGGAAACAACTCAACCGCTACCGCTCCAAGCCATACTTATACCAGTGCCGGAAATAAACCGGTTGAATTAACTGTAACTGCAGGAGGATGTAAAGATGTGGCAATACTTAATGTAAACATTAAAACTCCTCCGGTGGTGAGCAATACCATCCAGTCTGTAAACAACAATATCATGAAAGTGGTGTTTAGGGCAAATCCATCAGGCATGGTTAAGTATACATGGAACTTCGGTGATGGCGCAACAGCTAACACCTTTGTTGATTCGGCTTCTAACACCTATGTTTCAACAGGAACATTTAAAGTGAAGGTTACCGTTACCGATTCTAATGGTTGTACCGGTACAGACTCAACCGTATCTGTTACCATTCTTAATCTTGGAACCAACGATGCCAATATTGCCAAGTATGGCCTGAATGTTTATCCAAATCCATTTACAACTGATGCAACAATTGATTTTAACCTGATTAAACAATCAGAGGTAAGTATCAGGGTATTTGATATGATTGGACGCACAGTTGCTCAATCTGACAGAGGTTCATTAGCACAGGGTAAACAATCTGTTTCTCTGAGCGATTTAGGCTTCAACGCCCAGGCTGGTGCATACATGATTCAAATAAGAATTGATGATGTAATTATCACAAAACAGCTTATCAGACAGCAATAAATAGTTCACCTCATTGATAAAATGCCTCCCTGAAAAGGGAGGCATTTTTTTTTATACGAACCCTTGGTATACCTTCGCATCTCTAATAGCAGTTATTATGACTTCCACCAAAAAACCTTCGGCCTCCCATACCATCATGAATGAACTGGTATTGCCCAATGATACCAATACCCTTAACAATTTAATGGGGGGACGATTGTTGCACTGGATGGATATTGTTGCAGCCATTTCTGCTCAAAAACACTCGGGAAAAACGGTTGTAACCGCTTCGGTAGACAATGTAAGCTTCGGTAAGTGCATAAAACTGGGAGATGTGGTTACCCTGGAGGCTAAGGTTAGCAGAGCCTTTAATACCTCCATGGAGGTGCATATACTGGTTCAGGCAGAAAACATACCATCAGGAGAGAAATTTAAAAGCAATGAGGCCTATTATACCTTCGTGGCACTGGACAGGAATGGATCTCCGTTAAAAGTTCCTATGATAGAGCCTGAAACAGAAGATGAAATAAAGAGATTTGAGGGAGCATTACGCAGGCGGCAGCTGAGGCTGGTTCTGGCCGGAAAAATGAAACCGGATGAAGCAACGGAACTAAAGGCACTTTTTGTGCAGGAATAACTTACTTACCACACCAGGAATTACCTTTTATTCTAAAGCGGTAGGGAAGTAAGGCATCTTCTCCTGCATAATCTACCCCAACCCTGGCCGAGGAAATAATATCACCCTCTGCTACAGTTTCAAGTTCTGAAAGCCATATTTGTTGGCCATTCAGTTTTAGTCCATTTGCTGAAGTATCAATTCCTAATGATTTTGATAAAGTTCCGGGTCCGCAACAAAGCGTATTGTCTGTTTTGGTCTTTTGTCTTCGATTCAGCATAAACGACACCCCATCAACCGGTTGACCGGCTCTGATAAGCACTGCATGCGGGGTTCCTTTTTTATTGGTTACAATATTGAAAAGGGAATGTATGCCATAACACAGGTATACGTATGAAATACCGCCTGATTCGTACATTGTTTTAGTACGTTCCGTAAAACGGCTGCCAAAAGCATGGCTTGCTTTATCCGTTATACCCTCATATGCTTCTGTTTCGGTTATCATCACGGAGGTAAGGTACCCGCCTAAATTTGTTACCAACATTTTTCCAAGCAGCTCTTTTGCAACCTCCACAACATCAGGTCTTAGGTAAAAATCAACAGGCAGTTTTTTCATTCCTCAAAAATAAGATTCAATAAATGGTTTGAATTTAGGGTGGAAAAATTAATTTTGCACCACTTTTTAAAGCAAATAATCACGTAATTATGTCTAAATCAGGAGTTGTAGCTCAGGTAATTGGCCCCGTTGTTGACGTTCGTTTTCCCGATAACAGCGAAAAATTGCCTAAAATTCTGGATGCCCTTTACATAGATAAAGCTGACGGTACAAGAGTAATTCTTGAGTGCCAGCAACATCTGGGCGAAAATATTATCCGTACCATTGCCATGGAAGCAACAGATGGTTTGGTACGTGGAATGGAAGTAAAACCAACAGAACAACCAATTGCCATGCCGGTTGGTGAAGAAATTCGCGGCCGTCTGTTCAATGTGGTAGGTGAGGCTATCGATGGAATGAAAAAGGTGGAAATTAAAAATGGCCGCTCTATTCATCGTGAGGCTCCGAGATTTGAAGACCTTTCAACCCAAACTGAACCATTATATACTGGTATTAAGGTTATTGACCTGATTGAACCATACGCAAAAGGTGGTAAAATTGGTTTATTTGGTGGTGCCGGTGTAGGAAAAACAGTATTGATCATGGAGCTTATCAATAATATTGCAAAGGCATACGAAGGTATGTCCGTATTTGCTGGTGTTGGTGAGCGTACACGCGAAGGAAATGACCTTTTACGTGAGATGATTGAGTCTGGAGTAATAAAGTATGGTAAAGAATTCCAACACAATATGGAAGAAGGTGGATGGGATCTTTCTAAAGTTGATTATACTGAACTGGAAAAATCTCAGGCAACCCTGGTTTTCGGCCAGATGAATGAGCCTCCCGGAGCACGTGCACGTGTTGCCCTCTCTGGTTTAACTGTGGCTGAATATTTCCGTGATGGGGATGAAAAGTCAGGTGGACGCGATATCCTGTTCTTCGTTGATAATATCTTCCGTTTTACACAGGCAGGTTCTGAGGTATCAGCCCTTCTTGGACGTATGCCTTCAGCAGTAGGTTATCAGCCAACCCTTGCAACAGAAATGGGTGCCATGCAGGAGCGTATTACTTCTACAAAACGTGGTTCAATTACCTCTGTACAGGCGGTATATGTGCCTGCTGACGATTTAACAGATCCGGCTCCTGCTACAACTTTTGCCCACTTAGATGCCACAACAGTATTAAGCCGTAAAATTGCTGAATTAGGTATTTACCCAGCGGTAGACCCTCTTGATTCTACTTCACGTATTCTTACTCCGGCAATTGTTGGTGAGGCGCACTATAACTGTACACAAAGAGTTAAAGGTATTCTTCAGCGGTATAAAGAATTGCAGGATATCATTGCCATTCTTGGTATGGATGAGTTAAGTGAAGATGATAAACTGGTGGTTAGCCGTGCAAGACGTGTACAACGTTTCCTTTCACAACCATTCCACGTGGCTGAACAGTTCACCGGATTAAAAGGAGAACTGGTAAGTATTGAAGACACCATTAAAGGATTTAATATGATTATGGATGGACAGTTAGACTACCTTCCTGAGGCATCCTTTAACCTGGTAGGAACAATAGAACAGGCCATTGCCAAAGGTGAAAAGATGTTGGCTGAATCTAAGTAATAAGTATTAATCACGCATTATGCAATTAGAGATTTTAACACCCGATAAAACCTTATTTTCAGGAGAAGTGGATAGCGTAACGGTACCTGGAAGCAAAGGTCAGTTTCAGATTTTGAAGGGGCATGCTGCCATTGTATCCAGTCTTGATAAAGGCAAGGTAAAAGTAAATTCCAAAGCCGGTCAGGAGTTATTTGAGATAAGCGGAGGTGTGGTGGAGGTTCTGAAAGATAAGGTTGTTATTTTAGCCTGATAAAACAAATTAAAACTGGAAAGCCCCTCGAAATGAGGGGCTTTTTTATTTATTTGCAAGAGATGAAAAAGGGGGTTGTTTCATTATTGATATCACTTTTGTTAAGTGGCAATATAAGTGCTGGTGTATCAGACAGCCTTAAAGCTGCTCTTTCCGGAACAAATGACCCTTATCAGCGGGTTGAGGTTTATATAGCCCTGTCAACAGCAGAAATTTTTACCGATATTTCGCTTTCCCGGAAATATGCAGAAGAAGCCCTGGAAATTGCAAAGTTATCAGGTAATGATAAGTTAAAGGGAAGGGCAATGTTTCAGATGGGGCTTGTTGCAGCCGAGCAGCAGGTTTTTGATTCTGTTATCTATTATCAGGAGATGGCCAGGCTGCTATTGGCTCAAACTGACAACAACCTGCTTATGGCAAAAAGCTATAACGAAACAGGAATTGCCCTTGAATACCTGGGAAGCTACCAGCTCTCTGTTCAAAACTACTTCAAGGCCTTAAGATTATTCGAGCAACTGGGAGAATCAAAAGGCGTAGCCAATGAATTAACCAATATAGGAATTGTATTTCTGTTTCAGAAGCAATACAAAAAGGCTGAGGAATATTTCACTAAATCTTTGGAAATATGCCGGAAAACGGGCTACAAGGACGGGGAAATAAATGCCATAAATAATATCACCATATCTATGCTGGAGCAACACCAGTATGAGCAGGCTCTTGCCAATTATCAGTACATACTTCAGTACGATTTAGGCCAGAGTAACAAAAAAAACATAGCCGGTTCATACAATAATATTGGTGAGGTTTACCTTGCAATGGGGCGCATTGATGAGGCTATAGTAAATTTTCACAAATCCGAAAAATACAAAACAGAATCACAACATTATGTTGGTCTCGTTTCATGCTTTAATAATCTGGCAAAAGCGTATACTGCAAAGAAGAATTATGTTTTAGCAGAAAAGTACCTCGCAAAAGCGCTCGATATTTCTATAAGGTATAACTATAGAAACAGGTTGCAGGATTGTTATGAATCCCATTATACCTACTACAAAACCAAGAACGATCATAAAAATGCTTTGGCATATTACAAACGGTTTATTGAGGTAAGAGATAGTGTAAAAAAGTCAGAAACGGACATAGAACTTTCTAAAATGCTGGCTCAATATGATTTGGAGAAAGTAAATAAGGAGTTGGGTATTCAGCATCAAATAGTAAAAAAGGAAACACAGTTAAATAAGGTTTATCTCATTTCGGGTTTTTTGTTTCTGGTTACCACATTTATCCTGTTTTTTTCCCTGGTATCGGTAAGGAGATTCAACAGAAGGTTAACGGATCAGTCAAATCGTATAACCAAACAGAATGAGCTGTTAACCAATAAAAACAAGGAGTTGGAAAAAGCACGGCAAATTGCTGAAGAAGCTACCAAGGCCAAATCGCAGTTTCTTTCTATGATGAGCCATGAAATAAGAACCCCTCTGAATGCCATTATTGGTATTGTAAATGTAATGGCCGATGATAAGGAAGATAAGAATAACGAAAGGGCAATGATGCTCAAAAAATCATCAGAGCATTTGTTAAGTCTGGTAAATGATGTACTTGATTTAAATAAACTGGAGGCAGGTAAGGTTGAGCTGGAGAATATTTCCTTTGACCTCAGACGAATTATATTTGACCTGAAAGAAATGTTTGAACGCGGAGCCCAGGAAAAATCGCTAACGCTTAAGGTTGATTTTGACTCCAGAATACCGGCAAAGCTGATGGGAGACCCGGTACGGTTAAATCAGGTACTTACTAATTTGGTGAGCAATGCGGTTAAATTTACCCACCATGGAGGTATTCATATTAATTGCCGACTGCAGCAAAGAACGGAGCAAAAAAGCCATATTTTATTTGAAGTGGCAGATACAGGAATAGGTATTCCGCTGCACAAGCAGGAAGAAATTTTTGATAGTTTTACACAAGCCGATACGGCAACCACAAGAAGGTACGGAGGATCCGGACTGGGGCTTTCTATAAGTCGCAAAATTTTGCAGTTACTGGGTTCTGATTTGCAATTGAACAGTAAAACCGGATCGGGATCAGTGTTCTATTTTAGTATAGAATTTTATGAGTCGGGCTTAAATGAGAAGAAGGAATCGAATAATACAAAACCGCTAATGGAAAAACTAAAGGGTGTAAATGTGCTTGTGGCGGAAGATAATCCGATGAACGTTTATGTGATGAAGCAATTTATGTTAAAGTGGGGTGTGAATATGGAAACTGCTGTTAACGGGCTTGAGGTTTTACAAAAGCTTAATGAACATTCTTTTGATTTGGTATTAATGGATATTCATATGCCGTTGATGGATGGAATGGAGGCAACACGGAAAATACGCATGCAGCCGAAATACCAGTCGTTACCAATTATTGCTATTACTGCAACCGCAGAAGATGATGTAAGAAAGGAAATTCTGCAGGCCGGTATGAATGATTATGTAATGAAACCATTTAAACCGGATGAACTGATAGAAAAAATGACCAACTATATCGCCTGAGAAAATAACTTACAAACTCATCATCTCTTTAAATTTTACAGCCTGCCTTCTCGATACTTCCACCTTGGTTCCATCTTTCATATAAATTAGAAATCCGGAGTTAAAAAAGGGCTCAATCTTATCAATATACCTGAGGTTGATAATTTGCTGCCGGTTGGCACGAAAAAACATGGAAGTACTTAATCTTTCATCCAGCGCATTTAATGTTTTATGGATAAGGGGATGAAATTTATCAAAAAATATTTTGGCATAATTCCCGGCCGATTCAATAAGCCTGATATCTTCCAGCTTTACAAACCAACACCTGTCGCCATCTCTTATAAAAACCTGGTCTTTTTCATCCAGGCGGTTTTTTTCCTTATCCTGATCGATCTCGGAGATTTCTTTTTTTACACGTGTGAGTGCTTCCCTCAGCCTTGCAGGTTGTATTGGTTTTAACAAATAATCCAGGGCGTTTACCTCAAAAGCCTTAATCGCAAATTCATTATAGGCAGTGGTAAATACCACACACGGGGTATCTATGAGTTCTTCCAATAAATCAAATCCGCTTTTTTCAGGCATTTCTATGTCAAGAAACATCAGTTGCGGCCTGAGTTTATCAATAAGATCAAGCGCCTCATCTACATTTCCGGCTTCTCCTATTATTTCAATCTCTGAATATTCTTTTAAGAGGTTTTTTAAACCTTCTCTTGCCAGACGCTCGTCATCAACAATAATTGTTTTTATGCTCATGCAGGTAATATTATTTCTGTAATTACTAAATGATTTTCTCCATTTGCTATGGCAAAACTTGCCTTATCGTCATATAAAATGTTCAGCCGCTCAATGGTATTGGCTAATCCTACACCATTATTATCGGTTTTAGGGGCATAATGCCCGGTGTTTTTTATTACAATATGTAGGTGATTTCCTATGCGTTTGGTAGTAAGTTCTATAATACCTCCCGTTTTGGATGCTGAGATGCCATGTTTAACGGCATTCTCCACAAGGGTTTGAAGCATCATTGGCGGAACAAGACAGTTTAATGATCCTGCATCAGCCTGGAGGGTAAATGTTAAACGGTCGTCAAAACGAATGGTTTCAATGGAGATATAATCTCTTACCGTTTGTAATTCCTCTGATAATAAAACTGTTTTTTGTTTTCCCATATGAAGGGAACTTCTCAGCAATCCGGACAGTTGGGTAATGGCTGTTTTTGCGGTGTCAGGATTCACATCCACCAGGGTACGGATACTGTTAAGTGAGTTAAACAGGAAATGAGGATTAAGCTGTGTTTTTAGGTTATTGTATTGGTTTTCTTTAACTATGGCTTCCAGCTGATACTTATCCCGTTCCGCTTTTAATGACCGCTCCCAGTATTGAAACAAATGATAAATTAAGGCCCACAACAACACATATTTTCCGAAATTGAAAAAGTATGGAATCACAAATTCAAGTGAAATAGGAATTTGTCTGAACACGGGCAACAAAAGCCTGTCGAGCGCAATATTTATTGCCGATAACAACAGAGACATAATGACTATCGATGAAACAGCCCTTGGAATAAGTTTATAGAGGGGCAATCCCAGCCAATGGGTTCTAAGCAGAAATAAACGATACAGATGGGTAATGGTAACACCCAAAACAAGATTTACCGCTCCATTGATATAAAGATTTTGGTTATACCCGATGATATTACCATAACTGATAATCTCAATAATATTAAATAATAACCACCCGCCAAGCTGACAATACCAATATAGTTTCGTTTTGTTCATTTCAACTTCCCTTATTTAAGATGGTTTAATCTCCGGATTAAAAACAAGTTTTCTTACCGGCCCCCCAAGTGCTATAACGGTATCTGTGCTTTTCCTGACTGGCAAAATAATTCCCGTTTTTTTGCTTGCCAAACTACAACTATGGTGTTGAAACAAACCAAACCCTAACAAAATTATTCCGGTAAAAACTTTCATATAAGTGGCATTAAGTTGATCTTGTGAAAAGGTGTACGTCACTCGAATGTATTGAAGTCAAAGGAGAAACGAAGAATCTTTTCCTTTTAAGGCACCAAATAAGGATAAACGGAAAAATGAGTGGTAATTAGGTCAGCATTTGCCTGCTGTGGAGAATAGCGGGTTTCCCGGTACTTCAATATTCCCCATTTTTGGAATAAAGTAATTTTATGGAAAACAAAAGATCTCAGCTATCCAGCATCATTATTGTTTTTTTCTTTTGGGGGTTTATTGCTTCTTCAAATGGAATTTTTATCCCTTTCTGTAAATCTCATTTTGCCTTAAATCAGTTTCAATCACAACTTATTGATATGACCTTTTATGGTGGTTACTTTATTGGCTCTCTTGTATTGTTTTTGTATTCCAAAATTTCAGGAAACGATTGGCTGAATAAAATAGGGTTAAAGAAGGGTATCGTTTATGGGTTGTTGATTTCAGCAATAGGGGCCTTGGCAATTATCCCCTCGGTAAATGCCGGTTCATACGGGCTCATTTTGTTTTCATACTTTGTAATAGCACTTGGTTTCTCATTACAACAAACCTGTGCGCAGCCATTTGTTATAGCCCTGGGATCGCCACAAACAGGTGCACACAGACTTAACCTTGCCGGAGGCATTAATTCTCTTGGCACCACTATTGGTCCTGTTGCAGTAAGCTATGTCTTGTTTGGATCGGTTACAGCGGCATCTGCAGCAGTTTCCATAAGCTCCATAAATAACCTGTATTTAGGGGTTGCTGTTTTGTTTGTTGCCATGGCCACTTTTTTTGGCCTTTCCTCATTGCCTTCTTTAACCAACGATGCCAAAATGGAGAAAGGTGCAGGAGCCTTAAAATACCCCCAGCTGGTTTTAGGTATGATTGCCATTTTTGTATATGTAGGGGTGGAGGTAGGCATTCAGAGCAATATGGGTGCTTTACTTGCAAAACCTGAGTTTGGTGGATATACCGAGTCAATGATTGCACCATTTATTTCTTTGTATTGGGGTAGTTTAATGATAGGTCGCTGGACAGGCAGTATTGCTGTTTTTGGGTTTTCAGGTATAAAAAAGACGCTGGCTAAAATAATTATACCATTTGTAGCCTTTGCCGTTGTGCTCGGGGCTAATGCATTAACGGGTAAAGATGTGAGTAGCCTGTATGTATATAGCTTTGCCATTCTGCTAATGGTGGTAATTAATATCCTTTGGGGCGATGATCAGTTTAAGGCACTAACAGCATACTCCTTATTAGGTGTGGCAGGTATGCTCATTGGTCTGTTCACCACCGGACAATTGTCCGTTTATGCATTTATAAGTGGTGGTTTGGCTTGTTCTGTGCTTTGGCCCTGCATTTTTAGTATTGCCATTGCAGGTTTGGGAAAATACACCTCTCAAGGTTCGTCTTTTTTAATTATGATGATTTTGGGTGGTGCAATTATTCCCCCTCTTCAGGGAAAACTGGCTGATATGCCTGAAGTGGGCATCCATGCCTCGTATTGGGTAGCCGTTTTATGCTTTATATACCTCGCGTATTACGGGATTAAAGCAAAATCCATACTGGCAAAACAGGGTGTTCAACTGGGTGCTGATAACCAGGCAGCACATTAATACAAACTTAATCCGGTAATAATAAAACATTTGCCTACATTTGCGCCTCATTTTTTTAGGTGCACATGCAACAAAACATTAGAAATATCGCCATCATCGCTCACGTTGACCATGGTAAAACCACATTGGTTGACAAAATTCTCCATCAAACCAAGCTGTTTCGCGAGAATCAGGAAACAGGGGAGCTCATTTTAGATAATAATGACCTGGAACGCGAACGCGGGATTACCATCCTGGCTAAAAACGTTTCCGTTAGGTATAAAGACTTTAAAATCAATATTATAGATACACCGGGCCACGCGGATTTTGGTGGTGAGGTGGAAAGGGTATTGAATATGGCCGATGGGGTGCTTCTTCTTGTAGATGCCTTTGAAGGACCTATGCCACAAACCAGATTTGTGCTGCATAAAGCGCTGGCTCTGGGTAAAAAGCCAATTGTGGTAATCAATAAGGTTGATAAGCCGAATTGCCGCCCGGATGAGGTGCACGATGCCGTTTTTGATCTTTTCTTTAACCTGGATGCAACAGAAGAACAATTAAATTTTCATACCATTTACGGAAGTTCTAAAATGGGCTGGATGGGTCGCGACTGGAAAAACCCAACAACCGATTTTACCATGCTTCTGGATGATATTATAGAGCAGATTCCCCCGCCCCATGTAGAGGTGGGTAATACCCAGATGCAAATCACTTCCCTTGATTACTCATCTTTCACCGGCCGTATTGCCGTTGGTCGTTTGCTTAGAGGAAATTTAAAGGTTAATCAACCTGTTTCTCTGGTAAAAAGAGATGGTTCTATTCAAAAAAGCCGCATAAAGGAATTATACACTTTTGAAGGGCTTGGCAGAATGAAGGTGGAGGAGGTAAAAGCCGGTGATATATGTGCCGTATTTGGGATAGAGGGATTTGAAATAGGCGATACCATTGCTGATTTTGAAAATCCGGAAGGACTTAAACCCATTTCTATTGATGAGCCAACCATGAGCATGTTGTTTACCATCAATAACTCCCCATTCTTTGGTAAAGAAGGAAAGTTTGTAACCAGCCGCCATTTGCGCGAAAGATTGGAAAAAGAAACAGAGAAAAACCTGGCCCTAAAACTGGAAAACACAGAGTCTCCGGATTCAATACTTGTTTTTGGAAGAGGTATCCTGCATCTGTCCATTCTGATAGAAACAATGAGACGTGAAGGTTATGAATTACAGGTTGGACAGCCAAGGGTAATCATCAAGGAAATTGATGGTGTTAAATGCGAACCTGTGGAAATTTTAACTGTTGATACTCCGGAAGAATCGGCAGGTAAAGTGATAGAACTGGTAAGCCAGAGAAAAGGAGAAATGCTGGTAATGGAGCCCAAAGGAGATTTGCAGCACCTGGAATTCAGTATCCCTTCAAGAGGTATCATCGGATTAAGAAACAACATTCTTACAGCTACAGCAGGTGAAGCTATTATGGCGCACAGGCTTAAAGGATATGAGCCCTGGAAAGGTCAGATACCTTCGAGACTTGCAGGAGTGCTTATCAGTGGTGAAAAAGGAACAGCTACGGCATATGCGATAGATAAACTGCAGGATAGAGGCAGATACTTTGTAGAACCAGGTGATGAGGTTTATGAGGGTCAGGTAATAGGTGAGAATATCCGCCCTGATGATATGGTTTTAAATATTATCCGTGCCAAGCAGCTTACCAATTTCCGTGCTGCGGGTAGTGATGACAACGTAAAAATTACACCTAAGGTTAATTTCTCTCTGGAGGAATGTATGGAGTATATACAGGAAGATGAGTATGTTGAAATTACACCAAAATCGCTTCGCCTGAGAAAGGTATTGCTTAACGAAAACGACAGAAAACGCGCTAAGAATGCTTCTATGGCTTAATCATGATTTTGATAAAAGCAAACCCCGGTCTGATGAAGGCCGGGGTTTTTTATTGCAGCCTAAACCTGCGGCAATAAATACTAAACCATATCTGAAACAATACATCATGAAAAAAAGTTCTGTATTATGATAAAAAGGTTTTTTACATTCGAATGATGCAGCAACAGATTCGGATAGGTAATACGGGTTCATATGAGTGGATAGATATTGTTGATCCTACCGCAGAGGAGTTGAATGAACTTGCTTTAAAATACAACTTACATCCGGCAGCCATACAGGATTGTATGCAACCTGAGCATCTTCCCAAATATGAAATAATTGATGAAGTGCAGTTTCTTATTTGCCGCTATTATGATGTAGAATGTCCTAAAAATGCAGACACCATCAGGTTGGTAAGCAGGAAACTGGCCATTTTTTATGGAAAAAATTTCATCATTACTATTCATCGTAAAGTTTTTAGTGCGCTAACAGATGTAATCACAAGGTATAAAGAGCACGCTGATTCTTATTTAGTTCTATGCAAACTGGTAAAGGCCTGTATGCAAACCTATGAAGAGCCATTGCAAAAGCTGGATACCGAAATTGATTTTTATGAGAGCAGGGTATTCCTTAAAAAGAGAATTCCTGACTTGCTTAAAAACCTCTATTTTATTAAAAGGAAAACCTTTGTGATCAGGCGTATTTCCAATTTGAGCAAAGAGATTGTAGAAAAACTGGGTACCAATAATAAGCGCATTCCGGCCCATCAGGATTTGAGGGATTATTATATTAAATTGGATACGGTGATTGAGGAGGTTTACGATAGTATTAACTCCCTGCTTCATATCTATATTTCACTCTCCTCCCAACGCACCAATGAGGTGATGCGCACACTCACGGTATTCACCGCATTTTTCCTTCCCCTTACTTTTGTTGTCGGGGTATATGGAATGAATTTCGAGTACATGCCGGAACTTAAGCAGCCCCTTGGCTACCCTGTTGTTTTGGCATTTATGTTGGCTATTACCATTACCATTTGGATTTGGTTTAAGAAAAAGGGCTGGATATAAGAAGTTTAGGCCTTGTTTTACTTCCGGAATGATATTGCTCAAAAACTGATTTTTGCTTTGGTAATTACGTTCGGATAAGGTTATTTTCGCCTCAAGTAAAAATATACTCCTATGAATTTTGAATTGACAGAAGAGCAATTAGCCGTTCAGCAGGCTGCGAGAGATTTTGCACAAACCGAATTGTTGCCGGGTGTAATTGAAAGAGACGACAAACAGGAATTCCCTTACGAGCAGGTAAAAAAGCTTGGCGAACTGGGATTCATGGGCATGATGGTAAGTCCGGAATACGGTGGTTCAGGCATGGATACCGTTTCTTATGTATTGGCCATGGAAGAATTGTCAAAAATTGATGCTTCTGCTTCGGTTGTGGTGTCTGTAAACAACTCGCTTGTTTGTTGGGGTCTTGAAAGCTATGGTTCAGAGGAGCAGAAACAAAAATACCTTGTTCCAATGGCCAGTGGTCAGGTTCACGGGGCTTTCCTTCTTTCCGAGCCTGAAGCCGGCAGTGACGCTACATCACAGCGCACCACAGCAGAAGATAAAGGTGATTATTATTTACTGAACGGTACCAAAAACTGGATTACCAATGGCAATTCAGCTACCTATTACCTGGTGATTGCACAAACTTATCCAGATAAAGGACATAAAGGAATTAATGCATTTATTGTAGAAAAGGGATGGGATGGGGTTGTTGTAGGTAAAAAGGAAGATAAAATGGGCATCAGGGGTAGCGACACCCATTCTATCATGTTTACCGATGTAAAGGTGCCAAAAGCAAACCGCATCGGTGAAGACGGATTTGGATTTAAGTTTGCCATGAAGGTGCTAACAGGTGGGCGCATTGGTATTGCTTCTCAGGCGTTGGGTATAGCAAGTGGCGCATACGAACTGGCATTGAAGTATTCAAAAGAACGCAAAGCTTTTGGTAAAGAAATTATGCATCACCAGGCCATACAGTTTAAACTTGCCGATATGGCTACACAAATTGAAGCTGCAAGATTATTATGCCTGAAAGCAGCTAAGCTAAAGGATGATGGAAAAGATTACGGACTGGCAAGTTCTATGGCAAAAGTATTTGCATCAGAAACGGCCATGTGGGTTACTACTGAGGCAGTACAGGTGCATGGCGGATATGGTTATGTAAAAGAATACCATGTGGAGAGACTGATGCGCGATGCCAAAATTACCCAGATATACGAGGGCACTTCAGAGGTGCAACGCATTGTTATTTCGAGGGAGATATTGAAGTAAAAGATTAATCAAGAGAATATAAGAAAACACCCGATTTGTAAATCCAAACATGTCGGGTGTTTTTTTTCTTACACATTTGTAAAATAGCTTATGACAGGAATCATTGTTAAAATTTTATTAATGCATGCAATTGTTTTTGTATTCTCCAAATATTAGATATTCTTGAAAAAACTTAACCTATGAAAAACTACTTAAAATTAACGCTACTCCTTTGTATGGGCTTGTTTGCTAAACCTCTGCTGGCACAGGAGGTAAATGTAGAATGGGGGCCACTTCAAAAGGAAATTAAAGGCTCTTATATTTATAAAATTATTAATAATGATGATAAGGGATTTAACCTGGTCCGAATTAAGTCTGGTGGTTTTTTCTCCAGTTCTAAGTATTATTTTGAGAGGGTAAATGCTGATAATGCGGTTGAATGGACGACAGAATTTCTTGTAGAGAATAACCAAAAAAAGGAATGTGCTCTTGAAAATGTATTGCCAATAAAGGGAGGCTTCATTGTTTTTATGTCATACTATGATTCAAAAGCAGACAAGAATATTTTCTATGGCCAGACCTATGATGAAAATGGAAAATCAACCTCAAATGCAGAAGAAATGGATGAGATATCATCCAAAAAACGCAGAAATTCAGGTGAATTTTCTACCCTGATTTCAGATAATGGCACCAAAATATTGGTTTATCGCCAGGAACCATACGAAAAAAACAAGAACGAGAAATTTAACTATAAGGTATTTGATAATTCTCTTAAACTTTTGTGGGAGAAGCCTGTAGAATTACCATATAAAGATAAGGACGTAAGTATTTTTAGCTATACACTCGATAATGAGGGCTATGTTTATGCGCTCGAGAAAATTGAAAATACCATTAAAGTAAGCGGTCTATTTGCAAAGGATAAAAAGGTTTATGACTTTAAAGTGATAACTTTTGATTATAAGAAAGATAAGCTGGACGAAATTCCGCTTAAATTAGGAGGTGCCCGTTTTGTTACAGATGTTACTTTCACCATTGATAATGCAAAAGGAAAAATTCTGGTAACCGGTTTTTTTGCTAATAAAGAATATGCAGGTATTGCAGGCAGTATCTTTATGCGAATAGATAAAAAAACATTTAAAGTAGAACATGAAAATGCAGCAGCTTTTGATAAGGAGTTTATAACAAAAGCTTATGCCAACCTGCTATCAGAAAAAAAGGCCAAAAAACAAAAGAACCTGAGTTCTTCATACGATTTGAAACAAATTATCATAAAGTCAGATGGCGGTATTATTTTGGTTGCTGAAGAATATTTTGTAGAGGTTGTTACCTACACCACCACTTCAGCAAATGGTGTGAGTACCACAAGGACTACCTACTATTACAATTACCGCAATATTGTGGTAATTGACCTGAATCAGGATGGAACAATCCGCATGGCAAGTGTGGTTCCGAAGTATCAGTATTCAATAAATGATGGCGGGCCTTATGCATCATTTATTTCTACTTATTATAATGATAAACTCTATTTCTGGTATAATGACAATCCCAAAAATACTTCAGCAAAAACCAAACCGGATAAGAAGGGAAAGTACATAATGAACAAGCCTAAAAATGCCATGGTCACTATGGCTGTGCTTGATAAGGAAGGAAATTTAACACAAGAGGCATTCTTTAAAAGTAAAAATGAAGCCAAGTGTATTTTAAAGCCAAAACTGCATGAGGCATTTAATCCGGATAAAATATTGGTTTACGCAGAATTCAAATCAGACTATAAGTTTGGATTTTTTAGATTAACTAAGTAAGTATTATCCTAGTCGGAATGAAACGGTTTTCAATCCTTATTCTTTGTGTTTGTGCCATCCTGATTAGCAGTTGTGCGCTGGTTTATCGGAAAATCAATCCTGTTGCATCAACTGATGTAGAGATAACTGTAAATGTGCCAGACGCAGAGGTATTCAATGGTAAACACAAACTTCTTGGAAGTGCTCCGCTTCGTGTTGATGGAGCAATTAAAGAGAACGAAGTGATTATTGTGGAAAAGGAAGGGTATGAGCCTGCCACGCAAAAAATTAACAGAAAAGAGATGGCAGGGTTTGTTTTTCTTGATGTTCTTTTTTTAGGCGTACCTTATCTGGTAGATGTTTCTACCAACGCAATCTATAAAATTCAGAAAAATAAAATAGACTTTGCCCTAAAGAAGAAGTTCGATCCTAAAGCAGAGTATGTTCATACTATTGTTCAGGATGTAACCTGGAAAATAACAGATGGAACAGTGATAGGCAAAGAAGATAAAAAAACCGACCTATACTTTAAAAAGTCGTTTTTCAGTACTTACCTTTATAAGAAGAGTATCTGTAATGAATTAATACAATCACCATTTCGGACATTAGAGTGCAATAATTATAATGGCTCTGATGATGAGCAGATGATAAAGCCCGGGAGTATATTTTTGCAACCAGAAATTACTGATCTCCAACTCGATATTAACTATAAAAAAGGGAAGAGGTATTGCAGGGTAAATATAAAATGGAAGTTTTCCGCCAACTCAGGTGATTTTGTTTTAAAAGAGGTCGAAGATTCTGTGTATGTTGTATCAGACAAAACAGATAATAAGTGGGCAATTACGGAAGCACTGGTAATATCCATAAACCGCATATCCAATAACGAAAATTTGTTTAAGGAAGTGGTGGAGCTGAAGAAGAATGTAAACATGAGTGAGTTTAGTTCGGTAATTACCATTGATAAAATATATCCGCCAAGGTTTACAAAGCAAAAAGACCTAATTAAACATCTGATGGATGGAGTAATTACTATAGAGTCAGAAAAAGGATCTCATGGAAGTGGATTCTTTATTTCCGAAGACGGGTATATTGTTACAAACTATCATGTGGTAAAAAAACAGAAGAACGTTAATGTAAGATTAGGAAAATCAGTAACGCTAAGTGGAGAGGTAATCAGGGTAAATGAAGGTTATGATCTTGCACTGATTAAAGTGAATGGGAAAGGTTTTGTTCCTTTGCCAATAGGGGACTCTGATTCTCTTTCTGTAGGGGAGGATGTTTTTGCTATTGGAACTCCGGAAGATATTTCACTGGGGCAGTCAGTTACCAAAGGAATTATAAGCGGCAGGAGGAAATTTGACGACCGGGTTTTTATTCAAACAGATGTGAGTGTTAATCATGGCAATAGTGGTGGTCCGCTCATTAATGAGTTGGGTGAGGTTATTGGGGTGGTTTCCCGAAAACTTATTGGGGTGGGTACAGAAGGAATAGGTTTTTGCATACCATCTAATACTATTTATGAAGTATTGAATATTACAATTAAACAGTAACTATGGGGCAAATTACCAGATACATCTTACTTATTGTTTTATTGGGTTACTCAATAGTAACCTCTGCTCAACGTAACAGAATAAAGATAATTGGTATTGAATACGATAATATACTTGGAGGCTTTAACTCAGAATCCTTTAATAATGACAGATCCTTAAACCGTTATGCTTTCTGTGTTGGTTATGAGCGTAGTTTTGGATCAAGAATAACGCTCAGTCTTTCATACTTTCTCTATTTGTCTTTTGATGATGAGAGACTCTATTTTGATAATATTAAAGTAAAAAGCAAGGCAACCGGGATTCAGGTGTCTGCAATAGGTCAGTATCAGGAGCATGCAAAGTATAAAATTTTATACGAGAGCAAGTACTTCTTTAATGAGTTTGAGGAAGAACCCGAAGGGACATATTTCGGCACCATGCTTGGCATTAATAAAGTAACTCAAAGCCTTAGTGATTACGAAATAACACCCGGATCATCATCTACAAGTATCAATTATTCTGGTATGGACAATAGTTATTCGGTATTACGGTATGGTTTCAAATTCGGCATACAGTATAACGGAGATCTTTACTTAGGTGTTCTTTTTAATACACCAATAGGTAATCGTCTTTCTTCCTTTGTCAATAAAGACGGGTATGAATTCGGTTTTGCTGATCCTCTGGCTCCGCTAAATGTAATAATCGGATATAACTGGGGAATTAACTTTTAGGTTATTTATTCTTATCTTGATGCGTTTTCCTTCCCCAAATTTTCCAACATATCCTTTGTCATAGCGTGTAGGTCATATTCAGGTTTCCATCCCCAATGCGCTCTTGCTTCGGCATCATCAATACTTTTTGGCCAGCTATCTGCAATGGCTTGCCTGAAATCTGGTTTATAACTGATGGTAAATTCAGGTATAAAGGCCCTGATAGAGGCTGCAATTTCCTCCGGATCAAAACTTACACCCGAAACATTATAACTGCTTCTGATTTTTACCTTTTCAGCCGGTGCTTCCATCAGTTCAATGGTTGCGCGTAATGCATCCGGCATATACATCATGGGCAAACTGGTCCCGGCATTCAGAAAACATTCGTAAGTTTTATTCTTCAACGCTTCGTGGTAAATATGAACCGCATAATCTGTGGTTCCTCCACCTGGTGCTGATTTATATCCAATTAATCCCGGATAGCGGATGCTACGCACATCTACGCCATATTTTTGGTGGTAATATTCACAAAAACGCTCTCCCGCCTGTTTACTTATGCCGTAAATGGTGTTTGGTTCCATCACCGTATACTGAGGAGTATTATCCCTTGGTGTGGTGGGGCCAAATACTGCAATAGAACTTGGCCAGTAAAGTTTTTTAATATGCCCTTCTTTTGCCGCATCAAGTGCATGAAACAAACCTTCCATATTGAGGTTCCATGCAAACTTGGGATTTTTCTCTGCTGTAGCTGAAAGTAAAGCCGCTAACAAATACACCTGTGTGATGCCATGTTTCTTAATAATGGCATACATGGCATCTTTATCCATCACATCAAGCACCTCAAACGGCCCCTCTTCGTTATCTTTTGCTTTGATATCAGAAGAAATCACCTGATCATGACCATAGATACCACGAAGTGCAGTGCTAAGTTCCGTTCCGATCTGGCCGTTTGCGCCAATGATTAATATTTTTTCAGCCATAATTTATTGATGCATTTTAAGCGGGTGTAAAAATAGGATTATTTTTTATTTCCCAATAACGTGTAAGTGGCACTCAGGGTGGTGGTAAATGGAAGCGTTGTGCTATCGGGTATGTAAGTATAAGTAAGGGTATTGGTGTCAAGACCAAATTCAATCATGCGTTGCTTAAATGAAATAACCCATCCCGGGTAAACACTTACCTTGTGTCCTGCTTCCTTAACAAGCAGCATCTCCTTTTTAATATCACGGTTCTTATGAACGGCTCCAGTTACATAAATATCCGTTGCGATATATGTGTTAAAAAACAAAAACAATAACCCTAACATTACCACTGGCCTCAAATATGTTACTGTAGCGCAAACAAGCAAACAAGCAACAGGAACAAGCCAAAGCTGAGGCACATACCGCAATATCCAGCATTGCGGATTAATAATAACAGTCGCCAGAATGGTAATAGCGAATGCAAGAAGTTTAAGGAGCCTGCTGCGAGGAATAAAAAAGAGGGAGGCCACTAAACAAAATAAACAAAACAAAACAGACTCCGCAAAGAAGGGTCCCATAGCTGCCAGATCTGATGTGCCGGCATAATATCCTTCCAGGTAAGCCGGTACTTTAAATAAGGTGCGAGGCTCTGATGATAATGGATTGTTCCTCCAGGAGGGTAAAGAAATGATTGATGCCCATAAACGTTCAGCTACATTCATATCAAGAAAATCGGCAGGGTATATTTTCTCCTTTACAAAAAAGCCGGCTAATTGCGATTTTTCCATCATGGGGTATACCGGATTTCCCTGATGAATAATGTTGGTGATGAAAGATGGATAGCCCCAAAAGAAAAATGTAAGTATAATAAACACCAAAGAGGAAGGGAGGAGTTGTGCTATCGTTTTTTTGTGCCCAAATAATTGCCACAGGTAAAAAACACTTACCAATAAACAGGCATAAATGGTAGTTGTATACTTATAATTGGCCAGTATGCTAAATAGTATGACGGCAAACCAAAGCTGAAATGGTTGCTTCTCCCTCAAATAGAGCAGGGCAAATGCCACGGATGAAATAAAGAGGGCATAAATAACACCATCATTCATGGATGAGTAAAGGGAAAGCATCACTATCGGATTAAAGGCGATGATAAAACCGAATGGTAAACTAACCCAAAATGGTAGTTTAAATATGCTCTTAATGGCATATGCGGGCAAAAATACCAGTACAGGTAAAAAGTAGTAACTAAAAACTTTAATGGTTTCCATCTTTCCTGTAAAAGCATAAACAGATGCAGCACTAATCCAGCTTATTTTTGGAAAATGATTAAGATAAAGTTCACTTCTGCTTGTTTGTTCAGGAAGCAGGTAATGATAAAAAGGATTCCAGCCCTTTACCAGGTTGTATACAGCATCAAAATGATACCACTGGCCGTCAAAACTGGTATCATACATCCAGCTTACATATTCATTGCTCCATATAAACCATCCCACAGAAACGGCCATGCATATCAGTTGAACCGGTCGGTTAATCAGGGTAACATGTTTTGAGCTTAAAACAACAAAAATAATCCAGCATATAAACGAAACAGGAAGCGTATGAGACTGAATGCCTATTCCTGTTGCCAGATATGCATATGAAGTAAAACATATACTGATATACATACTGAGGAGCAGAAAAACACAGTAGTAAAAAAACTGATAAATGTATTCTGAAATTTTTTCCAGCATCATATACCTACTTCATTACTGAAAACATGTCTAAATGATTCTTCGGGTTATTGATTAGCAACAAGCTTTTATTATTATTCATACTCAGCATTAAGCCAGGTTTTGCTTTTTTAAAGAGTTAATAACAGATGCTTCTTTACTGCCATGAATAAACAGGTAGTCACCTTGCTCTACCTCGTCTTTAAAATCTTTTATGAGTTTGTTTCTGTATAAGCCGTAGCAGGAATATCCCATATCGGTAAGCAAGTCAAAAACGGTTGTGTTCTGCGATCCCCAGATTTCAATTTGTACCATGGGTTTGTGTTTGAAGAGGATATCCTTCAACTCGGGAAATACTACAGCTTCATAGCCTTCAATATCACACTTAATATAATTTATTTTTGGAATATCTTTTAGCAGGTCACTGCCTTTTACCATTTCCACTTCAAAAATATAGTTCTCTTCCGGGTTTGCCTTGTCACTTGCAATATGTGGTAATCCGGTACGAAATTGTCCTTTGGTTTTAGGTAAAACCATTTCAATTTTTTTTCGCTCAAGTCCTAATGCGTAGTTATTCAGTTCACAATTACGTTGTTTTCTTAATCCCCATTTCAGGGTGGCAAAAAAATTATGAATCGGTTCAATAGCAATCACCTTTCCGGCAGCGCCTGCAGATCGGGAGAATATTTTGGTAAAGTAACCAAGATTGGCTCCGATATCAACCACAATATCTCCTTCATGTATCAGGTGTCTAACAAAGTAGTGGTATTTAAACACCGGATTGTTTTTTAATACACCAAGATCGTATAAAAAGAAAAATCCTGCATGCATAGCCTTCAGGTAAGCACGCTGACCTAAAATCCGGTATAGAATATGTTTAATCAGTTTAATCATGTTGTTTAATCGTTTGTCGGATTCTTATTCAGGCTCCGTTAAACATTGGGGTTCACCGAGACCTCTTTGTCTGCAATGATACTAAAGAATTATTCGTTTTTAATATGAAACCCGTCCGACATCCTTTCACCCCTCCATTCCAGTCCGGGATTTAACAAACCGCTGCATGGCAAAGGGGCATCCCAGCATTGTTTGTCGGGATCCGGAATAAATACATAACCGTTAATAAGGGGCACTTTTTTAAATTCAGCAAGGGTATACGGTTCCGGAACAACCCATACCGCGAATGCATTTTTTGGAAGCAGGTGGTTTTTAATGAATGGGATACCTGTGCCAAGTATTAACAATATGCAAAGTATCAGCGTGGAGTTCCTATTCAGGTACTTGTTCGATATTGATGGATTTAACAGAAATGCAGCAGTAATGGCAATAAAAAAAACCAAATAACCGAAAACAAAACGGATAGCGGGTGCCTGAGTAAACCAGATAACCATTCCGGCTATGCAGGTAAGCAGAAGTGCCAATGTCCCGCTTTCTGATAAGAAATTTTTCACATGGTTTCTATTTCTAAACAGGCTGATGATCCAAACAAGTAGAGAAAAAATAAATCCTGAAAGTAACAGCAAACTGAACGCATCAATAGATCTTAACCATATTGGAAACCACCTGGAAAAAGGCATCGAGAGCACATCAGCTGCGGGCATTCCCGGGGCGCGCTCATTGGCAAGATTTATTTGAATCTCAAAATCAAGTAGTGAAGAGGGCATCTGCCAGTCGGGATGGGTAAAGGCGGTTAATTTAAGCGGGTAAACCAGATAACCTGATTGTAAATAAGTGGTATATGCCCAGGGAATAAGAATAAACGCTGCAGCAAGCACGAGAAAGAGAAAAACGCGTTTACCCGGTTTGTAAAATAAAACGATCCAGCCTACCGGTAAGAATAACGCAATGGCAGATAGTTTAAAGGTAACCATAACCATCAGGACGAAGGAAAAAAGAAAGAGGAATCCTTTGGTTTTTTGGTGATTTTGAACCCACTCTGAAAACAAGATGACACTGAACATGGTAATCACATAATCATTGGTTACAGCTCCGGTGTATTTTCGGAAACTCATGGCACACACATATAACAGAATGATAAATTTAAGCATCGGGTACTTGTCTGTTTTGTTTGGGAGGAAATAAAAAACAGCAAGAACCAGTAGCAATGCATTTAGTGTATACACAGATCTTAAGCCCAGAAAGTGCATACCGGTAAAGGCATGCAGCAAAAACCAGTTGGAGTTGTTTCCCAGTTGTCTGCGCACGTTACCTACACCAGGCACAGTAGCATATTCCTCTATCCATCTGATGGCCTGAAGGTGGTAATCTCCAATATCACCAGTACCGGCCCGGCCAACAATATTAATCAGTGCAGCAGCTATTCCTGAAAGAAGAAGCCATTTCCCGGATGATGTTTCCGGCCATTCTATCTTAGGAAAGGAGTCAATGCACTCTTTTCTGAAAGGAAGAAATATAAACGCCTGAAGTAACCAGAAATAGAGATGTGCCCATATTCCTATGTGTCCAAAAAGGTGAAATAATTGCAATACAACTGCGGTCCAGCAAAGTCCCGCAATTATTTTTATCACCGGATGGGTAGTAATTTTTTCTCTGGTTATTTTCTCAATAAGAAGAAGAAATAAGGTACCGGCTATCCAGGTTGCAATAATGGCATAAGCAAGCAAAAATATTCCGGCCAGCATGGTTGGTTTTTATGCTGTTGGTTCAGCATTCTTTTTCCTGCGCATAAATTCAAATCCACCTGCAATTACGATTCCGCCATATAAAAGGAATGATGCTATCAAGGAGATACCCTCACCTTTTGAAACCACTTCAGGTTCAAATTTAAATTCTATCTGGTGTTTACCTGATGGTATTTTCATGCCACGCAACACATAATTACAGCGAAGGTATTCAGCCGTTTTGCCATCTATTGTTGCATTCCAACCTTTATCGTAATAGATCTCTGAAAAAACGGCCAGGTTATCGGATGTGGTATTTGCCTCATATACCAGTTTGTTTGGCGCATAAGAAATTAATCTGATGGATGCAGTAGAGTCAGCAGTCGGCTTAAGATCCTTAATCTGATCTGCAAACCGCTTATCAATAATAGCAGTTGTTTTAGAGTTAAAACGGCTCATGGAGTCTATTTCGGCATTTGCATCCGCCACTGTGATCATATTGTTTACAAACCAGGCATTGCCGTTGGCATCAGGATTTAGCTGAGGGTACATATTGTTGCTGCTGTCGCCAACTATAAAGTATTTTACATTAAGCATATTATAAACCTCGGGATTGCCCTTGGAGAGGTGATAATCCACCAGTTCCTGGTATCTGCGCATTTTGGCACCATGGTATCCTCCGATGGATTTATGCCAGTAGGATGTGATGGCATCCTGATCAAGCCTTTGTGTTGTATTGTAAACCCGATAGTGAATATCCTTGTCCTGAAGAATAAGCTCATCAGCCTGTGTTTTTGGAAATGCGGCATCGGGGTTTTTCTTTTTGGTTTCAAAGTCGGAGTCGTTTAAATAACGTTTGTCAACCCCCCACAGGTCAATTACAATTAATAAGGTGAGTGAGGTAAGAAAAATATGTTGTTTTATTTTACCTGCAACAAAAAACCATATGAGTCCAAAAGACGCAGCTATAAACACAAGTGAGCGCAAAGCATCCATCTTTAGCAGGTTTTCCCTGTCAGAAATAAGTGAACCTCTCAGCCACTCAGGTAATCTTTCATCCATTGGCGATGAGTAGCTAAAAAACATACCAGGTACCAAGGCAAAAATGAGGCATAAACCTCCTGTTATATAAAAACTATAAAGCAATGGCTTTTTAAAGTCGGCCGGCTTCATTTTACCCGATATTAAATCACGTAATGCCAGCAGAGCAAGCAAAGGGAAAGTAACCTGGGTAATACACAGAATAAAGGTTACAGAGCGGAATTTGTTGTACAACGGAAAGTTATAGAAGAATAAATCGGTTAGAGGCATAAAATTTCGGCCCATAGAAAGCAAAATGGCTAGGACGGAAATGCCAAGAATCCACCATTTTTCTCTTCCTTTAATTACAAATAAACCCAGAATAAAAAGGAAGCATACAATGGCTCCATAATAAATGGGTCCGGCCGTAAACGGCTGATCTCCCCAGTAAATAGGCAATCCCTGAATAACCTGTTTGGCATTTGGTATACCATTATCTTTTAACGTTTTATAGGTTTGGGAACTCGTACTTAATTCTCCGCTGCTCGAACCACCATAGAAATTTGGAATAAGCAGGGTAAATGGTTCTGCAACCCCATTGCTCCACTGCAAGGCATAATCTTTGTCAAGTCCAGTTGAAGCAGGTGCTTCCGCAGTTTCTCCCCCGGTTTCGCCCGCAGCACTTTTGGTTAGCTCAGATTGCCCTCTTATGCTATATTTACCATATTCTTCGGTAGGCAACAGGTTATTGGCATTTGTGGCTGCACCAATAGCTGCTGCCACACCTAAGTAAATGCCACATATAATCAGGTGAGTTAGTTTTTTCTCTTTTATTGCTGTAATAGCTTCCGCAATCATCCATACCAGTATTAACAACATCAGGTAATAAGAAATCTGAACGTGGCCGGCTGTAAGTTGCAGCGAAAGGGCAATCCCCGTAATTAAGGCACCGATAAGTTTGTTTGTTCGAAAGGTATAGTTAATACCCGCAATTACCAGGGGCATATATGCAATGGCGTTGCCTTTACCCACGTGGCCTGCATCTATATTGATCAGGTTAAAGGAAGAGAACATGAAAGCCATACTGCCTGCGATTGCCAGCCAGGCGGAAACACCAAATGACAAGAGCATAATATAGAAGCAAACAAACATCAGCAACATGGTATCTAAGGGGTTAGGTAGCACTACACTTATATAGTGACTAACCGTTGTTGTAAAGTTGTTTTTATAGGAAGGACCAATCAGATATGTTGGCATACCACTAAATATGGCGTTTGTCCAAAAAGTACGTTCTCCACTGGTTTTTTGAAATTGGTCAATTTCATGAAAAGATGCCTGCCATTGCTTAACGTCATGCTGCTTTAATGCTTTACCCGAAAGCATCGGATTAAAGTACAATACAACAGTAAAAATAGCGATAATGAGTGCAGCTAAATGGGGGAACCATTTCTTCTGAAAAAGTGGATTCATATTTGTGTTTTTAGGTTTGTAGAAACGATCAGACCTCTCTTCTGGTTCATAAAATAATCATAAAACGCAAAGGCATTTTATGGTTGCTTATGGCAAAAGAATCCGGGTATTTCATACAGTGTTCAGCTTCCGAATATATGTTTTGTAAATTAAGCTGCAAAATATGACGAAAATCACCTTGATTTTTAACAAATCACGTGTTGTGTCAAAATAAGGTAAAATGAGGGTTTGAGGCGTGATGAACCAATAAACACACCATTACTTTGTGCCACGTTTTGCATGATCGTTATAGGTATATGCAAATTGTTAATCCATTATAAACCAATTAATAACAAATGAAAAAAGTATTACTTCTTATCGCAGCCGCATTTACCACTACTCTTCTTTCAGCTCAGGTACAGGATTCTGTGTCAATGGGGGCGGGCTCTCCGTCTTACCCGCTTGATGTATATTACAATATGTCAACCGGAGCAAAAGATACAGTTAGAAATACCAACTGGCACCTGGCTTTTTCTGTGCGTAATGTGCAACCGCCAAACAATGTGCTTCTGGCCGCAACAGTAAGAATTAATGAAGCAAGAGGTGTAACGGTTTACAAATCATCACAATCCCTTGGCAACTGGACAAATTTCGACACCACCAACTGGCGTTTATGGCCTGCTGGAAAGGACAGTGATTCTTCCTGGGATGTTGGCGCTCTTAATCAGGGACGAACCAATGGGTTTGATTTTGGCTGGGGGGATTATAACATGACCTCTCACCATGTGGATGGCAAAGCGATTTTCCTTGTAAGGATTGCGAATGGCAGTTCATTTACCTACAAAAAACTAATGATTACTCAGCTAACCTTAGATACTACCTGGAATTTTACTTTTGCCAATCTTGATGGGTCAGATAGTACTGCGGTGAGTTTTAATAAGGCTACTTATGCCAATAAGTTTTTTGCATATTATAACCTGGTTTCAAAAACATTTGCCGATCGTGAGCCTGTGCGCAGCGGATGGGATTTGCTTTTTACCAGATATGTGGCCAAAGTGAGCTTGTTTGGTGTTGATACTTTTTATGCTGTATCGGGCGTATTAACAAACCCACTAAATGTAACAACAGCCAGAGTTAGTGGTGTGCACAGAGACAGCTCCAACAGATCAATGGTTAGCGCTTATTCTCCTGTAATCAATACCATAGGCTGGGATTGGAAAATTTCCCCAATGGGACCTCCGCCACCTACCTGGCCTATTGCTGATTCGCTTACTTTTTTTGTTAAGAAAGGAAACATCATTTATAAAATGCTCTTTGATAAGTTTGCAGCCAATCCAAACAATATTGTTTTTAATAAATCTTCTGTTGATGTTACTGCAGTAAGTCACGTAAAAGGAATGATGGCAGATGTACAGCTTTATCCAAATCCTGCAAAAGATTACCTGAATATTGTTGCCCATACTAAAATAAATTCTTCCAATGCTACCGTTTCCATAATTGATATGACCGGACGCACCATACTTTCCCTTCCAATGAGTAAATTTTCCGGAGGGTTTGAAAGCAGGTTAAATCTTACAGGAATAAATAAAGGAGTGTACTTTTATCAAATCATCACCTCTGAGGGGCAAATCTCAGGCAGGTTTATTATTGAGTAATATCCTTGCGTATTCCGTTTTCATATTTTATAAAAACAACAATCACCATATTCATCATGGTGTTTGTTGTTTTTACTCATGCCTTAGCACAAACAAAGGACTCCATCAAAACACAGGCTACCGAAGAGGTAATTATAACAGGTCAATATGGAGAGAACAGCCTTACCAAATCGGTTTATAAGGTAAAGGTTATTGACCAGAAGAGAATACAAATGCAGGGAGCCAATAACCTGAAAGACCTGCTGGCAAATGAATTAAACATCAGGGTGAATAATGATCCGGCATTGGGCAGTGGTTTGAGCATACAGGGAATAGGCGGGCAGAATATAAAAATTATGATTGATGGGGTTCCGGTAATAGGAAGGGAAGGCAATTTTATTGACCTGAATCAACTCAACCTGAATAATATTGAACGTATTGAAATTGTGGAAGGCCCTATGAGTGTTAATTTTGGCACCGATGCATTGGGCGGAGTAATAAACCTGATTACCAAACAAAATCATAAAGCCAGCCAGCATGCCGGTGTTAAAACCTATTATGAAACCATAGGGCAATACAATGCGGGTATTAATTATGGGGCGCATCTTGGAAAAGAATGGCGTATTGAATTGAACATGGCCCGCAATTTTTTCGAGGGGTATTCAACCGGAGAGCAGTCAAGGGTAAAATTGTGGAAACCCAGAACCCAGTACTTTGGCGATATAAGTGTGAGTAAAAAATTTAAGAAGGCTACCGTTCGAAACATTTCATCTTTTTTTGATGAGAAAGTAACCAACCGGGATTCAGGCACCATTACTCCATACAGCGCATACGGCATTGATCAGTATTACTACACACGCAGGATTAGCAACACCGTGTTTTACGATCATAAATTGTTTTCAAATCATCAGCTTCACGTCATTGGTTCATATAACTATTACAGGAGAATGATCAATACGGTAAGAAAAGATCTGGTATCACTTTCAGAAGCCATGATTCCTTCACCTCAATTTCAGGATACAGGTTATTTTGATAACTGGATGAGCCGGGGAACATTCTCACGCAATAAAGACAAATCGAAATTTAACTATCAGCTTGGATACGAAGTAAATTACGACCGCTATACCGGAAGCAGAATAGATGGAGGGAAACAATCCGTTTATGATATGAATGTATTTGGCAGTGCAGAGTTAAAATATATCAAACATGTGCTTATTCGCCCCGGGTTGCGCATTATGCATAACAGCAAGTACAATGCACCGCTCATACCATCTGTAAATATAAAGTGGGATGTGAACGAAAAAATAAGTGTTCGCGCATCATACGGCCGTGGATTCCGATCGCCTACACTTAAAGAACTATATCTGAGTTTTACAGATCCCTCCCATAATATTATGGGAAATCCTGAACTGAAAGCAGAAACACAAAACAACTATCAGTTAAGCACGTCTTATGAGATAAAAAGGGTTGATCGCATTTTTAAAACCGATCTTGCTTTTTTTTACAACGAAATATTTGACAAGATTGATCTGGCTTTGGTTGGAAACAATTCTGTTGATGCAAAATATATTTCTGTAAGTAACTTTAAAAATGCCGGAACCAATGTAGGTGCTGAATATAAAGCCCCGAATTATGCCATTAGCACGTCTTATGCTTTTACCGGTATTAATAATTCGTTTATCAGCCAATCAGAAACCAACAAGTACTTTTTAAGTCATGAGTACCGGGTAAATGTGAGGTATTTATGGAAGAAAATAAAAACCAATATCGCCTTGTTCTATAAGTACAATAGCCGCATTCAATCCTATCAGTATAATTTAAGTGATGGAACCATTAAAACCGGATTTATTGATGGTTTTGGGTTATTCGATGCCACTGTAGGTAAAAACTTTTTTAAAGATCACCTGAATATAAATGCAGGAGTTAAAAACTTATTGAACGTAATAAACGTAAATGCAAATATGACAGCAGGTGTGCATAGCAATAATCAGGATGCCACTCCGGTTGCCATGGGACGAACCATATTTTGTTCCATTCAATATACCTTTGAATCGAAACTAAAAAAATGAAATACCTCTATACCATATTAAGCCTTTTAGCCATTTTGTTTTCATCATGTGAGAAGGAGGAAACCCCGGTAACATTACCCCCGCGCGATTCTTCGGTTCAAATGACTTCTGTGAACATGGGAGAGGAATATGGCAACCAGATATTTTTTAATATTGATAATGGCCAAACCGCTGTGGTTGATAATAATTTATGGGACTTAAGTTTTGATGCCACTCCATCTGGTTTCAGCATATATATTAACGGAGGGAAAAATGTATTGGTTGCCAATACAGGTTCAAATCAATTCAGAAGCGGAATAAAAACGGCTGATCTCAAGTGGAGATGGGATGAGTCTTCCGGAAAACCAGATTCATTGGTGTTGGGAAGGTGGTGTAACTGGAGTTCCGGAAAAAGTTACGACAGTGTATATGTCATTGATCGTGGATTAGGGAAAGATAAACCGGAGAATTTTTATCAGTTTAGAATTAAACAGGTTACCCCTCAAAAGTACCTGGTTTCTGTATCTGATATGAATGGGGTAGAGTTAAAAGAGGTTTCAGTAATCAAAAATCCGGTGAAAACGTTGGTTTATTTCTCATTCTCGGGTGGGGGTGAATTTGTTGACTTCGAACCGGCAAAACATACCTGGCATTTTACCTTTTTAAGATACCGTTGGATCTATTATGAATATAATCCACCTCTCTTATATCAGGTATGTGGTATTCATCTCAACAGGCATATGGTGGATGTTGCGGTAGATAGCACCATGAGTTTTTACCAGATAAAACGGGAAGATGTAATGGGACTTCACTATGCTGATAAGCGTGATATTATTGGCTTTGACTGGAAGTTCCCTGATTTTACACCCAATGGGGTAAGATACAGAACCCGTACGTATGTAAATTACATTATCAGAGAAAAAGGCAGCGGCAAAATTTATAAATTACGTTTCCTCGATTTTTACGATGATCAGGGCCGCAAAGGCGCACCAAGATTTGAGTATCAGCAGTTAAAGTAAAAGCTTTTATGCTTTAACCAACCTTACTTCATTCAACTTGGTTTTATCTGTTGAAATGATGGTAAACTGAAAATTATCAATGGTAATAATTTCTCCCCTGCGCGGCAGGTCTTCGTGCCTGGAAAGGATATACCCTCCAAGTGTCTGATAATCCCCTTCAGGAATATTCAGTTCATACTTGTCATTCAGGTAATCAATTTCAAGCCTTGCATTAAATAGAAACTCTTTGTCGCCCAATTGTTTTTCGGTAAGCTGGTCCACGTCATGCTCGTCTTCAATCTCACCAAAAATTTCTTCCATAATATCTTCAATGGTTACAATGCCTGCTGTAACTCCTAATTCATCTACAACAAGGGCAATGCTTTTATGCGATCTGGTAAAAATATTCAGCAATTCGTTGGCTGCCATTGTTTCGGTTGCAATTTCAATGGGAATCAAAATGGAGCGTATGGTTAATGGGGTTTTAAACACATCTTTTTGATGCACATATCCTATAATATGATCTACATTGTTGTTGTGAACCAGGATTTTTGACAGGCCTGAAGAAACAAATTTTTTATACAACTCTTCCACCGATGCCCCGATGCCAATGCTCACCAATTCTGTTCTTGGTGTCATACAATCCCTTACCCTCACATTGGCAAAGTCAAGTGCATTTTTAAATATTTCAGTATCCACATCCGCATCATCTTCCAGGTCTTCGCGGCTGTCAGAAATATATTGGTCGAGATCCACTTTGCTGAAAACGGGTGTGTTCTCTGTAAAGTTAAGTTTAAACAGGTTGTTTAGAATAAACTTAGCCAGCCAGGTAATAAAATGCACCAACGGCCAAAACAGGTAATAGGCAAAAAGAAATGGAACTGCCAATACCCTCAGGATAATATCAGGGTTAATCCGGAACAACGCCTTAGGAATAAACTCTGCAGTAATAAGCACAATAAAGGTGGAGATAATGGTGGAAATAGCCAGTATCACAAATTTTTTCTCCGCAATTCCGGGTAATACACTTCTCAGAAACGGATCGAGCAAAGCACCCATATAAATACCATAAAGCACCAGCCCCAGGTTATTTCCTACAAGGGTGGTACTGATAAACCGCGATGGGTTACTTACAAAAGGTGATAGTATTTTGGCAGAAAAACTGCCTTGTTTATTCTTCAACTCTATCAGCAATTTATTGGCGGTAATAAAAGCAATTTCAATACCCGAGAAAAAGGCGGAGATAAGTATGCTGATAAGAATAATAATCAGTGTATTGGAATCCATTAACAAACTAGTTTATGTGCACAAATGTAGGGCATTTATAGAATAATTCTTAAGGGGTATAAAATCAGGCACTTATATGGCTTATGGTGTTTTGTTTAACCTTACCGGCAGCAACAGGTAATTTTTCATTTCCCTGCCTTAAATGCTATATTTACCGCCAAACTATTACCAATGGCAGATAAACGAACAGAACATGATTTTCTTGGCGAAAAAGAAATAGATAATGATAAGTATTACGGGGTGCAAACACTTCGTGCATTGGAAAACTTTGATATTACGGGACTTCCTATTTCAAGAGAGCCGTTACTGCTCAAAGCATTCGGTTATGTAAAAAAGGCAGCCGCACTGGCAAACAGAGATTGCGGTGTGCTTGATGCGAAAATTGCAGAAGCTATTTCTTATGCCTGCGATAAACTTATTGCCGGAGAATACGGTGATCAGTTTGTAAGCGATATGATTCAGGGTGGTGCGGGAACTTCCTGTAATATGAACGCCAATGAAGTAATAGCGAATATCGGGTTGGAATTTATGGGGTATGCCAAGGGAGATTATGATCATTTGCATCCCAATAACCACGTCAATTGTTCGCAGTCAACCAATGATGCTTATCCAACGGCATTTCGCATTGCCCTTTACCATAAAATGGATCAGTACCTCAACGCATTGGATTCCCTGCAAAAAGCTTTTGCAAAAAAAGGCGAAGAGTTTTGTGCGGTATTAAAAATGGGTCGCACCCAATTGCAGGACGCTGTGCCTATGACACTGGGCGATGAGTTTAAAGGGTTCAGCACTACCATCAGGGAAGATATAGCAAGGATAAGGGAGGTGCAACAACTTATTACGGAAGTAAATATGGGGGCAACAGCTATAGGAACCAGAATAAATGCCCCCGAGGGTTATCCCGAATTATGTGTGAAATACCTCGCTGAATTATCCGGTTTACCTGTTGTATTGGCAGAAGACCTTATTGAGGCTACATCCGACACCGGTGCTTATGTTCAAATCTCGGGCACACTAAAACGCAGTGCCATCAAAATATCCAAAATTTGTAATGATCTCAGGCTATTATCATCCGGTCCGCGTGCAGGTTTTAATGAAATAAACCTTCCTAAACTGCAGCCGGGTTCGTCTATTATGCCCGGAAAAGTTAATCCGGTAATGCCCGAGGTGGTTAATCAAACAGCATACTACGTGGTTGGTGCTGATGTAACCATTACCATGGCGGCAGAGGCCGGACAGTTGCAACTCAATGTAATGGAACCTGTTATTGCCTTTAGCCTTTTCACGTCATTTACTTATATGGCCAATGCCATACATAGCCTGGTAGATAAATGTATATTGGGTATTACGGCAAATGAAGAAGTATGCCGCAATATGGTAATGAATAGCATTGGCATTGTTACCGCTCTCAATCCAATACTTGGTTACGAACAATGTTCTGCAATAGCTAAAGAGGCCCTGGAAACCGGTAAGTCTGTGCATGATATTGCCGTGTTGGAAAAGAAATTACTTTCACAGGAAAAATGGGACGAGATATTCAATATTGAAAACCTGATTCACCCCAAATTTATAAACAGGTAAATATGGCTGAGAAAGCAAAAGGTAAATGGTATTATGTTGTGCTTGCTGCACCCATTTATTTTTTAATGTTGCTCCCGTTTCCAATATTATACCTCCTTTCCGACTTTCTTTATCTGATCATGTATTATGTGATTGGCTATAGGAAAAAAGTAGTTTATCAGAACCTGCGCAATTCTTTTCCTCAAAAAACAGATGAGGAAATAGCAGGTATTGCAAAAGCGTATTATCAGTTTATGATAGACCTTTTCATAGAAACTTTTAAAACCCTCACCTTATCAAAGAGGGAGTTAATGAAGCGATGCACTTATGCTCAGGGGGCACTGGAAATGAGTGAACATTATTACCTGCAAAAAAGAAGTATCATGATGGTAATGGGCCATTACGGCAACTGGGAGTGGGGTGGTCATGTATTCAGCCAGCTTGCTAAACATGGTGCATATGCCTTGTACCATCCGGTGAAAAGTCCTTTTTTTAACTGGCTAACATCTGTAATCAGAACAAAATTTGGTATCGGATTAATTAATATGCATCATTCCATCAAACAGATGATAACCCTGCGACATGAACTTACTGCAACCGCTTTTATTGCAGATCAGACACCTTCAAATCCCAAAGAAGCTTATTGGACCAACTTTCTCCATCAGGATACACCTGTTCTTTTGGGTACAGAGTTGATTGCCGGAAAACTAAACTACCCGGTAATATTTGCCAGTGTGAGAAGAAAAAAAAGAGGTTATTATGAAGTCCATTTCGAATTAATTACCGATCAGCCAGCTGTTACAAAACCTGGTGAAATTACGGAAAAACATTGCCGGTTACTGGAAGCGGAAATCAACCGTCAGCCTGAAATATGGCTGTGGAGTCACAGGCGCTGGAAACACAAAAGACCCCATTAATTATTTTTTTGAAACAGGGTGGTAGGGCTGATATTATCCATTTTATCCGAAATTTTCTTCAGCGATTTGGGAACTCCAAGCCTCACGCCCATAAACAATGAAGCACTTCCAATAAAATAAGTAAGTTTGGTTCGTTGTCCAAGCGGGAGGTTATAGCTTTCAACCATAGAAGTTAAACCACTGTAAAACCGTTTACCATTGTATCCAAAACCCAATCTCGACATTGCCCTCGGCAGAAATACGAGCTTCTCGATATTCTCCCTTCCGGCAGTATTATATGACTGATACTGTGCTGTAACACCGGCTGAAATAGAAAATGTTAAATAAAACCGATGCCACGCCACAAGGGTATGCGCATATCCGGGAAGTACACTCAGGCTGTAAAAATCACCATCTTTAAATTGCGATCTCGATTCATAATATTGCCTGATGGCGGGATGAATAATGGTTGAATCACCCCGGATATTGAAGTAAGAAAATGAACCGGTAAGTAAAAAAGAGCCGGCACTTTTTTTCTGGATTTCATTTTGGATAAAACTGGAGCGGTAGGAGAATTTTTTGTTGTTAAAAATGTAGTGAAAATTACCACCTAAACTCAAGGTACTTATATCGGGTCGTTGAGGGAAAACATCTCCAAAGATGGAATCGAGCTTGGGGAATTTTCTGTAGTTCTCCAGGTAATAGCCGGAATAATCTGTGTAATAAATATCGAATCCGAATTTTTTTCCATAAGAGTTAAGCTGAAAATTAACATAGTCTGTAGAGCCTTTTTTGTCGGCCTGCAGGTTTTTGGGACCGTATGAAAAAGCCAGACCAAGCCATTTGTGCATTACCCTTATTCCTATATTGGCACTCTCATTGGGCTCAAATGTGAGAATACGCTGATCCTGTATTTCAAAATGGTTACGGGAGCTGTAAATAAAGGGAGCAATATGGATATACGAAGTCATATCTTCTATATATTCTGCCCGTGTATAGGGTTTGCCTTTTTTTGTGTAATAAATGGTGGTGTCCTGTGCGCTGGTGCTCAGAATACCAAAACAAATGAGTATTGTTGAAAGTAAAAGTTTCAAGGAATAGTTTTGATACAAATATTTGTAAAAGGTTTAAACAAATGTATATGAAGATTTTTAAACTACCTTATCTGTACCTTGCATCGTTGCTTATTCTTGCCGGTTGCGGGCAAAAGCAGCAGGTTGATCTGGTGATAAAAAATGCCACTGTTTATACCATGGACTCTGCCATGAGTAAAGCATCAGTGGTGGTAATTGATAAAGGAAAAATAATTGCCACAGGCGAAGCAGATTTGCTTCAGAAATATGAGGGAAGGCAAACCGAAGATTATACCGGAAAATTTGTATATCCCGGATTAAATGATGCCCACGCTCATTTTTATGGCCTGGGTATGTATAAACAAACGGTTGACCTCACAGGAACCAAAAGCTGGAAAGAGGTACTGGAGCGTTGTGAGGTTTTTGTTAAAGCCAATCATCCGGCCTATCTGACAGGTCGCGGATGGGATCAGAACGACTGGGAAATAAAAGAGTTTCCCTTAAATGATGAACTAAACCGGTTGTTTCCTGCTATACCAGTTTTGTTAAAAAGAGTTGATGGCCACGCTGCCATTGCCAATGATGCCGCACTAAAACTGGCCGGATTAAATTTATCTTCAACCATACCGGGAGGGCAGGTTATTGTTCAACATAAAAAATTAACAGGGTTATTGGTCGATAATGCTGTTGATGCTGTTCAGGATCAATTTCCAAAACCAGATAGAAAGGCAATTGCCAACTCATTGTTATTGGCTCAGCAGGAGTGTCTGGTGTTTGGGTTAACAAGCATAACAGATCCAGGTTTGGAAACAGAAGTGATTGAGGTAATTGATTCCTTGCACAAAGCAGGCACCCTTAAGATAAGGATAAATGCCATGATTAGTATTTCAGATCGGAACATTGCCTATTGGTTTTCACGCAAGCCATATATTACGGAAAGGCTCAATGTGTCGTCATTTAAGATGTATGCGGATGGTGCCTTAGGTTCGAGGGGTGCGTGTTTGCTTCAACCTTATTCAGATAAACACAACCATTTTGGAATGCTTATTACCTCACCGGAAAAAATGGAAGCTTATGTATCGCAAATGGCAAATTCCCCTTTTCAGTTAAATACACATTGTATAGGTGATTCAGCTAACCATTATGTGATGGGGCTTTATGCAAAGTATCTTGGCAAAAACAATGGCAGGCGATGGAGAATTGAACATGCCCAAATCATTCATCAGAAGGATTTTAATTTATTCGGGTCTTATGGAATTATCCCATCCGTTCAACCTACGCATGCCACAAGCGATATGTATTGGGCTTCGGAACGTTTGGGTGAGGAGAGGTTAAAAGGATCCTATGCTTTAAAATTGTTACTCAGGCAAAATGGATGGTTGCCTTTGGGAACCGATTTTCCGGTGGAGTATGTTAGTCCTTTCTTCACATTTTATGCCGCTGTTGCACGCAAAGATTCAAGCGGATTTCCTCCTCAGGGCTTTCAGGCTGAACACGGGTTAACACGAGAAGAGGCATTGAGAGGAATGACCATATGGGCAGCAAAAGGATCATTTGAAGAAACCACCAAAGGTTCGTTGGAAGCAGGCAAGGTGGCAGATATTGTGGTGCTTAATGAAGATCTTTTTTCTGATGACCTTTTAAAGATCAGAAAAGCAAAAGCGGTAGTTGTATATATTGGTGGGGAAAAAGTAATAAAGTGAAGGGGAAAATTTGCGGGGTAGGGCGGTATTTGATTAGATTATAAAATCCGGTTATTGGTTAACTGATGAGGGAAAGTTGGTCCTGGGGGACGTTTGGCAGGTTTCCCAAGTCTTCTTAAAATTTCAAGTTTCAGGCTTTCTTCCCCTTTTTTCATTGCCCACTGATGATTCCATGCAAACAGTGGTTTCATTAAAAAAGAAAGGTGTTTGAGTAATCCCTTTTCCGCATTTATTTGCCAGTCGTACACTATATCCGTGAACTTACCTTGTTGCGTAAATGTCCAGATGCCCTTTCCTTCAAAATCTCCAAATGCTTCAATGGTATATCCCCGGGGTGCATCAGATGCTGTTACCCTGAATTTCCACTCCAGGGTATAAGGCAACCAACCTTTGGTATATAGTGATACCACTTTCCCAATTCCTTTGTTGTTTCCGGGCTCTATTACTTTTACATCAAGATAAACGCTTGGCCACCATACCTTAAGGGCTTCGGCATCTTCCAGAATATCGCATACCAGGGCGGCATCGGCTTCTATCTGCCAGTTTGAAATGAAATGATAGGAGTTTGATTTGCTCATATAATCACTTACGTAAAGATGCTAAAAACAGTTTTAAGAAAAAATTTTGATTAAAATGTTTGTACAATAAATGTATATACATATATTTGCATCACAATTAATGAATGTTCATGCAATTAGAGCAGGCCATACAACAGAGCAAGTTTAAGTCGGAATACGAGAAGGTAATCATCAATCTCTTGTATACCAGTGGCTGGCTGCAGGTGCATCAACAACGTTTTTTTAAAGGGTTTGATATTTCCCCTCAGCAATACAACGTGCTCAGGATATTGCGCGGACAACATCCAAAATCAGCAACAGTTTCTTTAATTCAGGAACGTATGTTAGATAAGGAATCAAATGCTTCCCGCTTAATAGAAAAACTGAAACAAAAAGGGTATGTGGAAAGAAACGAGTGCCCTTTGGATCGCAGGCAGGCCGATGTAATTATTACCAAACAAGGGCTAAAACTGCTGGAAGAGATTGATGAAAGCAGGGATGATATTAAAACGCTCACGGGAACATTAAATACAAAAGAGGCAAAAGAACTGAATCAATTACTGGATAAACTAAGAACCTAAACAACTTAACATGAAAAAACACATCTTAACTATTGCCTTTGCAGGCCTGGGATTGCTTGCAATGGCTACTCCCCCAAAAGGAAAACCAACAGCAGCCGATACTTATAAAGTTGACAGCGAAAAAAGCACCTTAAAATGGCACGCAAAAAAAGTAACCGGTGAACATTTTGGCATCGTTAAAATTTCTGGTGGCGAAATTTTTGCAGCGGGATCAACCTTAAACAGTGGTACCGTTAATGTAGACATGACTACCATAGATGCAACCGATTTGCAAGGCGAATGGCATGATAAACTGGTTGGTCACTTGAAATCTGACGACTTCTTTTCTACTGCAAAATTTAATACTGCTGTACTTAAAATTAAATCTGTTACGCCCATAAAAGGTGCAAAACCCGGAACAAATAACTACACGGTTGTGGCTGATTTAACCATCAAAGGCATTACCAATGAGGTAACTTTTGAAGCCATGGTGGTTATTAATAAAGGGCAGGTAATTGCCAATGCCGATTTTAATATCGACCGCTCTAAATATGATATCCGTTATGGTTCAAAAACCTTCTTTGCCGATATCGGAGATAAAGCAATCGACAATGATTTTAATATCAAAGTAAGAATTGTTGCCAATAAATAATTAGTTTCATATTTGCTATTAAAAGCGGGGTTACTCAAGGGTTTCCGCGCTTTTTTTATGGGTGCTGAGCGATACGGATATTTCTGTGTAATCAGCAGATTTAAACCTAAATTGCGCCCTGTTTGTTATAAGAAATAATGGAACTAACAGAAGAAATTTTATTAAAGGCACTTTCCACTGTAATTGAACCGGATCTGAAAAAAGACCTGGTTTCATTAAACATGGTAAGAAATATTAAAATAAATGGTAAGCAGGTTGAACTTACCATTATGCTTACCACACCTGCATGTCCGCTAAAAGAAAAAATAGAACAGGACTGTATCAATGCCATTCATGCACTTGTTGATCCAACCCTTGAAGTGAAGGTGGAAATGACAGCCAATGTAACCACCCACCGCCTTGATAAACTGACCTTGCCTGGTGTTAAAAATATTATAGCCGTGGCTTCAGGAAAAGGAGGAGTGGGCAAATCAACCGTATCAACCAACCTGGCTATGGCACTGGCCCAGCGGGGAGCCAAAGTGGGCCTGCTTGATGCCGATATTCACGGCCCGTCTGTGCCCATGATGTTTGGGGAATTAAACAGTCAGCCTTTAATGCGTAATGTTGACGGGCGTGAGCTGATGGTGCCGGTTGAAAAGTATGGCATAAAACTGCTGTCGATAGGGTTTTTAATAAAGCCCGAGCAGGCCGTTGTATGGCGTGGACCTATGGTATCATCGGCATTGCGACAGTTTATTAATGATACGGATTGGGGAGAGTTGGATTACCTGGTACTGGATCTTCCTCCGGGCACGGGAGATATTCACCTCACCATGATACAAATAGTACCTCTTACCGGTGTTGTAATGGTTACCACACCTCAGGCTGTAGCGCTTGCCGATGCTTTTAAAGCGGCTACCATGTTTAATATGATGCCTACAAAAATTCCGGTTTTAGGAGTGGTGGAAAATATGTCGTGGTTTACCCCTCAGGAACTCCCTGATAATAAATATTATATTTTTGGGAATGGCGGAGGAAAAAAAATGGCGGAAGAGCTAAATGTGAAATTTTTAGGTGAAGTGCCTTTGTTCATGGGTATCCGCGAAGGTGGAGATACCGGTATACCAGCCGCAATGGACAAAGATAGTCCGGCACGGGTCTATTTTATGGATATTGCAGAACGTGTGGCTCAGCAAATTGCCATCCTTAATGCACAAAAAGCAGCTTTGGCAAATAGCTGAAAAGAATAACTTTGTTGAACAAATGAATAACGAGATTAAAGCCAAAATAGAAATAGCCCTTAACTCTATGCGTCCGTTTTTACAGGCCGATGGAGGAGATGTGGAACTGGTAGAAATAACTCCTGAAATGGAGGTAAGGCTTAGGCTTGTAGGCAATTGTTCATCATGCGAAATGAGTCATATGACCATGAAAGCAGGAATTGAAAACGGACTTAAAAATGCCATACCTCAAATAACCAGAGTAGTAGCCGTAAACTAATCTAAATGATGCTTTCATCATTTGTTTTTGTGCTTTGAGTACATCATCTGCCCGATTAGTTTCCAAAGAAAAGACCTTTGCACCGCTTAAATTTTTGCACGCTGCCACAACAGCAACTGCAGCGGCTACTCTATGCTTATGAAACACACTAATTTTTACCACCAGCCTTTTATCAGGGTATCAGCTCTCCTTGTTATTTTTACATTATTGGTTCCGGCCGTTTCTTTTTCTCAGGATCTTATACAGGTTATCAGGGGAACGGTGGTTGACAAAGAATCCCGAGAACCATTAATTGGTGCCACGGTTCAGGTTATTGGAGGCCCGGATGTAATTGGAACTGTTACCGATATTGATGGAAAATTCAGAATTGGCAATGTAACACTTGGACGTAAAACCATTAGAATAAGTTATATCGGATATGATGATGCTGTTTTAAGCGATATCATCGTTAACTCGGCTAAAGAAGTAGTTCTTCATATTGAATTACTCGAGAAGGTTACAAAGATGGAAGATGTGGTGATTAAAGCGAAGGCCAATAAGGCTGCTCCAAATAATGATCTGGTGCTCATCAGTGGAAGGGTGTTCACCATTGATCAGGCAAACCGCTATGCCGGAGCATTGGCAGATCCTTCCCGCATGGCGGCTAATTTTGCGGGTGTTGCCGGAGGAGGAAATGATCAGCGAAATGATATTATCGTAAGAGGAAATACCACTTCCGGTTTATTATGGAGAATAGAGGGGGCTGATATTTTTAACCCAAATCATTTTTCTTCACAGGGTTCCAATGCGGGAGGTATTAGCATATTAAACAACAATACACTGAGTAATTCCGATTTTCTTACCGGGGCATTTCCTGCAGAGTACGGCAATGCCATGGCTGGGGTATTTGACCTTAAAATGCGCAATGGCAATAACGAAAAACAGGAGTTTATTGGTCAGGTTGGGTTTAATGGGATTGAATTGCTGGCCGAAGGACCTATAAAAAAGAACGGGGCTTCATACCTGATTGCCTACCGTTATTCCACCTTTGCTTTTTTTGGAGCACTTGGCTTAAAGTTCGGAAGTAATGATGTGGGTATTCCCTATTATCAGGATATTACATATAAAATTAATTTGCCAAAAACAAAACTCGGATCATTCAGTATCTGGGGACTCGGTGGTATGAGTTCTACCGAAATTCTTGATACTGAAAAAGACGAAGCAGAACGTAAAAAACTGGCTGATCCCAGAAATCAGTATTACTCAAGTAAAACGGGTACTGCTGGTATCACCCATTCAATTATGCTTGGTAAAACAGCTTATATCAAAACCACCCTGTATGCCACAGGTGCCGATTATCGCGCTCAGGTTGATACCATCAGCAATAATAATCAGGCATTTTATTTATATAATTCGGATTCAAAATATGGTAAGGCCGCAGTGCATAGTTTTATTAATAAAAAATGGAATGCCCGCCATTCGTTCCGTTATGGTTTTATTGGTAACCGGTTGTTTGCCTATAGCAATGACAGTGTTTGGGTAACCGAATTAAACGGGTACCAATCTCAGTTTGATTTCTCGGAAAAAGCCTACCAGGCACAAACCTATTTAAACTGGAACTACAGAATTACAAATGACCTGGTATTAAACACCGGATTGCATTACAATTATTTTTTCTTTAACAACACAGCTTCTCTTGAACCCCGGGCCAGCATGAGATGGGCGTTTACACGCAGACAATCATTGAGTGTGGGTTATGGTTTGCACAGTCAGGTGCAGTCTCTCATCACTTATAATGAGAAAACATTAATTGATACCCTTAACCGAAGTTATATATACACCAATCGAAATCTTGGAATGAATAAAAGCCATCATTTTGTATTGGGTTATGAAAAGATGTTTGGTGAAGATATCCGTTTAAAGGTGGAAACATATTATCAGTATTTATTTAACCTGCCTGTAACCCAGTCACCCAATTATTTTTCGTCAATTAATACTGGTTCCGATTACATTACCCCACATGTAGATAGTTTGGTAAATAATGGTGTGGGAAGAAATTACGGGGTTGAACTTACCCTGGAAAGATTTTTCAGTAAGGGTTATTATTACCTGATCACTACCTCACTCTATAAGTCGGAGTACAAGGCAAGTGATCAAAAATGGAGAAGCACAGCTTTTGACGGGAACTATATTTTTAATATGCTGGGAGGAAAAGAGTTTGCATTGCGTAAAAACAGGATATTGAGTATAAGCATTAAAGTTACCTATGCCGGATCCAGAAGATATGTACCTATTCTGGAGCAGGAATCTGCAAAAAAGGGAGAGGCTGTTTATGATGAGGATAAAGCTTTTGAGCTTCGTCTGAAGGATTTTTTCAGAACAGACCTTAAAATCGGGTTTAAGATAAATGGCAAACGGGTAACCCAGGAGTTTGCATTAGACCTGCAGAATATGTTTAATACCCAAAATGTGCTCACTAAACAATTTAATCCGCGTTCCGGTAAGGTAGAAAACCTTTACCAGATTGGAATTTTCCCGATACCCCTCTACCGGATTTATTTCTGATCGGGTAGTCCGGTACAATATTTCCCTGTCTTTTCGTCCGGCTGTTTATACGTTTCATCGTTCCGGAATTCCATTTTATCGGCACCCGCTGTTTTCATATCATCCTTAGGTACACATTTGCATCACAAACCTATACTGATATGAAATTGACCAGACTGCTACCAAACCTTACATTTGCTGCCATATTTAACCTGTTTGGCACCATTATGAGAGGAATTTTTACCCTATTATTTATTAGCGCCCTGTTTATAGAAGCAGATGCACAGCAGAGCACCCAAACCATCAGAGGGCGCATTATTGATCAGGAAAGCAGGCAACCATTAATCGGGGCAACAGTTGTAATTTTAAACGGTGGTTTAGTTGGTGGCGGAACAACAGATATTGACGGTAACTTTAAAATAGATCAGGTGCCACTTGGCCGCAAAACACTAAAGGCTACTTATATCGGATACGAAGCGTTAACGGTTCCTGATATTATTGTTACAGCCGGTAAAGAAGTGGTTCTTACCCTTACCATGACAGAGGCGGTTACTAAAATGAATGAGGTAACAATTACATACGACAGAAAAAAGGATGTAACAGTTACCAATAATGAAATGGCCACAGTGAGCTCCAGATCGTTTAATCCGGATGATACCAAAAAGTATGCAGGTGCTCTTGGCGACCCGAGTCGTATGGCAGCTAATTTTGCTGGTGTTGTTGCCGGAAACGATAGCCGGAATGATATTGTGGTGCGCGGAAATTCTCCTAATGCCATGTTATGGCAACTCGAGGGAGTTAACATTTTTAATCCCAATCACTTTGGAAGCAATTTTAATACCGGTGGTCCGGTAAGCATGCTCAATGCCAACAATATTGGTAAATCAGATTTTTTTACCAGCGCTTTCCCCGCTCAGTATGGCAATGCCAATGGTGGTGTTTTTGATCTGGTGATGCGTGAAGGAAATAATGAGAAAAGAGAGTATGTGGCTCAGATAGGATTTAATGGTTTCGAATTGGGTGCTGAAGGCCCGTTTAGTAAAAAATCTAAAGCCTCTTTTATCTTTAATTACAGGTACTCTACCCTTGGTGTGATGAAAGCCTTTGGTGTAGATGTGGGAACAGGTGCCGCAGTGCCTTTATATCAGGATATGAATTTTAAAATGGCCTTCCCATTAAAGAATAAAGGAAAGATCACGGTATTTGGTATGGGTGGTATCAGCGCCATTGATTTATTGGCCAAAGATGTTGATACCAGCGGTGTTGATTTTTATGGCGATATAAACAGCAACCAATACCCTCGTTATGGTAAATTGATTACCGGTGCTGCTTACGAAAAAAACCTTACCTCAAAAACATGGGCAAAACTTACCCTTGCCGGCAGTTACTCCAATGATTATTATAAAGCTGATAGCATTAGTCTGCCTTCAGAAACAACATATATCAGGTCGAAAGGGGAGTTTATTGATAAGAAGTACTCCGTGGTTTTTAATCTTACCCATAAGTTTAATGCAAAAAATTCTTTGAATGCAGGAGTTAGTAACGACATTACTTTTTTTGATTATAGCAATACCGACTACTATAACCTAGGTATCACCGATTCTGTCAGGGTTAAACAAAATGGTTCAGTTAACCTTACACAGGCTTATGTGCAATTTAAACACCGGTTTAATGCCCGCTTATCAGCTACTGTTGGTTTACACGGACAGTATTTTAATATCAATAAACAGGCTGTTGCCGAACCACGCTTCGGACTCCGTTTTGCTATTGATGATAAGTCGAGTATCAATGCCGGTTATGGTTTGCATCATCAAACATTGCCCATTTATAATTTGTTTGTAAAGGATATGAATGGCGATGAACCTAATAAAAAACTGGATTTTATGAGGTCAAATCATTTTGTATTGGGTTATGAAAGATTATTGGGAACAAGCATGAAGTTTAAACTCGAAACCTATTACCAGGTGGTAGATCAGGTTCCGGTGAATACGTACCCATCTTCCTTTTCTATGATGAATGTGGGGGCTTCATTTGACCCGAATGATGATGCTTATCTGGAGAATAAAGGTACAGGAACAAATTATGGGGTAGAGCTTACACTGGAAAGATACTTTAACAAAGGATTTTATTTTCTGATTACAGGCTCATTGTTTGATAGCAAATACAAAGGCAGTGACGGAATTGAAAGAAACACGGCATTTAATTCCAGGTATGCAGCAAACGCATTGGCCGGTAAAGAATTTAAAGTGGGTAAAAAGGGTACCGTTATTTATGCCAATCTTAAGTTTACCACCATTGGCGGAAGATATTTTACCCCTGTTGATCTGGCTGCCTCACAACAAAAAGGAGAGGCTGTGTATGATAAGAGCAAAGCATTTAGTGTGCAACAAACAGAATATTTCAGGGCTGACGTAAAAGTGGGTTACCGCATGGATTTTAAACGCAGCTCTATGGAATTTGCCGTTGACTTTCAGAACGTAAGTAATAACAAAAATATCTTTTCGCAAGGCTATAATAAAAGAACAAACAGCATTTCTACTGAATACCAGCAAGGCTTTTTCCCGGTACCAACATTCAGGTATACCTTTTGATTTTAAGAACCCACTGAATAATGATGGGATTTTAGTTACCTTGGTAATTAGGGATATACATTCATGGCATATACAAACAAAACCGGACCTGATTTTTTTGACAGAAGAGACCTGCTCATCAGGCATGGTATTATTTTTCTACTCTCTGTATTTTTCGGGGTAATAGGGAAACATGCCCAAAGCAGCGGTGAGATTATCAGAAATATCATTTCAGATATGATCTATATTTCTATTATCTGGAACGGTAATATAGCCATTATTAATCTGGAAGACCGCCTGCTTTCATGGGACAACAACCTGAGGTTAAAACTCATTTCCAATTCCATTATTGCTGTTTTGTGGCCTACCCTGATTCATTACCTGTATAATATATACCTTTTCCCTATCATCAATGGTCATCCATGCGACCTCACTTCCAAAGAGAATATTACCTATCTGGTAACGAGTGTAGTAATTACCATGTTTATAAACAGTGTTTTTGTTGCAACCGCATTTTTCAGATTCTGGAAAAGAACCCTTTTGGAAAAGGAGGAATTGAAGCGAGACAGCATTTCAGCGGAGTTTGAAACCTTAAAAAATCAGATTAACCCACATTTTCTTTTTAATTCATTAAACACCCTTACCAGTTTAATTGAAGAAAACCCAAACATGGCCACCAATTTTGTTCAAAAACTTTCCAGTGTTTATCGGTATGTGCTTAGCCAAAAGGATAAGGAAAAGGTAAGTCTGGAAGAGGAATTGCAGTTTATTGAGGCCTATGTTTATCTCAATAAAATAAGATTTGGAGAGAACCTGAACGTAACTATTCAAACAGACGAGATATCAGGGAAAAAGGAAATAGCTACGCTGGCTTTGCAAATGTTATTGGAGAATGCCATTAAGCATAATATCATTTCTTCTAAAAATCCGCTACATATTGTGATTAAAGCTGCGGGAGATAAGGTAGAAGTTAGAAATAACCTGCAACGCAAAACCCATGTGGAAAGCAATGGCATAGGATTAAATAATATTGTGCACCGTTATAGTTTTTTAAGTAAACAACCGGTGGAAATAGAAGAGGAAACAAATGAATTTGTGGTAAAATTACCGCTGTTATAGAACATGAAAATTGTAATTGTTGAAGATGAAGTACCTGCCCTTAACCGCTTGAAAAAGCTGGTGACTGCTGTTGAACCGGAAGCCCATATTATTGCTACAGCAGATAGTATTGAATCAGCGGTAGAGATATTTTCCAATCATGCGGATATTGATCTTGCCTTAATGGATATTGAACTTGCCGATGGACGTAGTTTCGATATTTTTAAACAGGTAACAGTAAACTGCCCTGTAATCTTTACCACGGCTTATGATGAGTTTGCATTACAGGCTTTTAAGGTGAACAGCATAGACTACCTGCTAAAGCCGGTTGATACGGAGTTGTTAAAACAGGCAATTGAAAAGTTTAAGAGGCTTAGAAAGGAAAAGGGGACTATTCCTGATTTGAGTCATCTGCTGATGCAGTTACAACAGCCTCATCCCACAACCTATAAATCAAGGTTTTTGTTAAAGGTAGGTGTTAAATGGATATCTCAGCCGGTAGAATCTATAGCTTATTTTTTTGCTGCCGATAAATCAGTTTACCTGGTTACCAAGGGTAATCAGAAATATATTATGGACGAATCGCTGGATCAGTTAAATGCCTTGCTGGATCCGAAATTGTTCTATCATGCAAGTCGTCAGTTTATCCTTTCCTATTCCTGCATCCAAAGCGTAAACAGCTACTTCAATGGTAAATTGAAAGTGGAAATAAATCCAGCGGTAACAGAAGAAGTTACAGTAAGCAGAGAGAAATCTGCAGATTTTAAAAAGTGGCTTGATCGTTAATTCCAGTTGTAATTAAAATCGATCATTTTGGTTCTTCTTGTAATTTTATGTGCAGCACCAAACCAGCCCAGTGCCCTTACTTTTGACTTAGGGTTTAAAGGAAAAATATTAGATGGAACATTGGAAACCGGCTCTGCAAATAAGCCGGCAAATCCACCACCGGTGCCATTGGTAAGTTCCTTTTTTAACCTCACATAAAAATAAAGTTGTTCCCTGGTAATACTGTATACTTCTACTTTAATAGAATCTCCGGGATAGTAAGCAGGCCTTTTAGCCAGTTCTTCTTCCACTATATTAATGGAGCGCCTCAGCGGAAAGTTAAATGCCGACTCAATATCAATCTGGGCATTAGGAGAGTTTTCGCCTCCGGTTGATTCACTTACCACCTGAAAATTGCGGATCTGATCATAATATAACCAGCCTGTATTAGGAGATTCCCTGTAATATGGGTTTTCATTTACCGGATTTCTTTTTACATAAAATTTCATGCGGTAACTGTCTCCCAATCCGGCCGGATCTATCGGCTTCATTTCAACATATCCCCAGCCTTCCGGTATGGGTCCACCCGGACCATTGCTGCGCTCAGTTAGTATCGTGGTATAGAAACTATCTTTATCAAAAATTACGGGTCTGTTAATTTTAGATTGGGATATCAAGGTATCGCCCTCAGGAAGTTTAATCAGCAAAATATAAGTTCCGTTTGGTTTAGGAACAGTGGTAGTTGTTACATAATTTCCATTTCCAAGATTGGTGCACAAATCAATTACCAGGCTGCCATTGGTGGTATCAATGATGGCTACTTCGGCATTTCCCACTTTTTCCGGCTCCCCGTTAAACAGGTATGGAACAGAACGGCTAATTTTAATGGTATCCTTAATCAGTTTTAAAGGATCTTCCGGATCGTACACAATCATGCCTTCCACCACGTATTGGCTTTCTCCTTCATCGCCATCAATATCTACAGGTTCAACACAGCCCGCAAAAACAACAAGGGTCAAAGCAAGCAATAAATTAATTTTAACTTTTATCGTTTTCATGCTCTATGGTTAAAATTTAAAGTTATAGGTAAATGCAGGAATAGGAACAGCAAAAAGAGAGAACTGAACCATCTCGGTAACCCGGGTAGAATTCTCAGCAACACGCGGATATACAGCAAATGCATTTTTCCGGCCCAGTACATTGTACACACCAAAAATAATTTCCCATTCGTAGGTATGTTTTATTCTTTTGAAAAAGGACTTTGGCATTACTTCAGGTTTTTTACGCTCCTTACTTTTTACACTTGCAGTAAGATCTATGCGGAAAAAGTCGGGTATGCGGATATTGTTGCGTGGCGCATTGGGATTATGTGGTACACCAAATCCTTCATAAATAAATTTATTGCTTGGCAGGTTCACAGGCGACCCGCTGCTGTATACGGTTGTGCTGTTAATGGTCCAGCGTTTATTCAAATCATAACTCACAATCAGATTCAGGTTATGTAGTTTATCAAAGCGGGTGGGGTACCAGTTACCGTCATTTATTTCCTCCACCTGACGTTCTGTTCTGGCAATGGTATAACTAATAAAACCATTCAGTTTACCTGTGTTTTTCTTTACATAAAATTCAAGTCCAAAAGCACGGCCTTTGCCACTTAGCAGTTGCCCTTCAAGGTAAGGATTTAATAAAAGGTCAGCTCCATCAATATAATCAATCTGGTTTTGCATGGTTTTATAATAGGCTTCTACCGATGTTTCATAATCACTGTTGGCACCAAAATTTTTAAAGTACCCCAAAGCAACCTGATCAGATAATTGTGGTTTTATATTATTTGTGCTGGTGGTCCAAACATCCAGCGGAATGGATGCAGCCGTATTGGAAATGAGGTGAACGTATTGCGTGGTGCGCATATAACTTGCCTTTATACTGCTGCTGGCATTTATTTCATATTTTACGGATGCACGTGGCTCCAGGTTATTATATGATTGTATGCTTTCAAACCGGTCGAAAGAATCGGTACTGTTCAGGTATTTTCCAAACAAGGTAAAACTATCGGCATAGTTTTGTTTAATCCCTTTTCCTAAATAATGAAAGTTGGAAAAACGCAATCCGTAAGTAACAGACCAGCGTGAGTTAATGGTTTGTTCATTTGAAATATACAAGGCATTCTCCAGGGCATATTTGTTTGGAAGGGTAATTTTTTGTTCCACTCCTTCGCTTTTAAAACTGGCTGTTCCAGGTTCAAATTGATAATAGATACTTTGACCACCAATATTAAACATGTTTTTATTGTTCATATACCAGGTAAAATCCTGTTTCACACTATAGTTAATAATTCGTGATGTCCAGTTAAATCCATCTCTGGCTCCGATTACACTGGCACCAATTCCGTAATCGTAATTGCTGTAAAAGGCAGTGGTATTACTAAAAAGTTTATTACTAAAGAGGTGATTCCATCTGGCTGTTAGTGTAGAATTACCCCAATTAAATCCGAATTGGGCAATACCAAAAACATCTCTTCCAAGATAGCCGGAAAGAAATACCTTGTCTTTTTCGCCTATGCTGTAGTTTGCTTTAAGGGTAAGGTCATAAAAATACAATTGCAGCCCTTTAAAGTCCGGATCACCTGCCAGAAAAGGAGCAGCAAGTACATCTCCGTAACTTCTGCGTCCTGCAATAATAAAAGAGCCTTTATCTTTATAAATGGGACCCTCCAGGGTAAGGCGGGAGAAAATTAAACCAATTCCACCCTGGGCGGCAAACTCTTTTTTGTTGCCTTCTTTTAAACGCACATCTAAAATAGAAGAGAGACGCCCTCCATATTTTGCATTAATTCCACCCTTATACAGTTTCACATCTTTTACCGCATCCGGATTAAAAACGGAGAAAAAACCAAACAAATGTGATGAGTTATAAACCGGAGCCTCATCAAGCAGAATCATATTCTGATCAATACTGCCACCACGCACATTAAAACCAGAAGCTCCTTCACCAACAGTACTTACACCAGGTAATAGTTGAATACTTCTTACTAAATCAACCTCACCCAATAATGCTGGTATCTTGCTGATGGTTTTCATATCAAGTTTAATCACCGACATCTCATTGCGTGTTATATTTTCATCTTTCCGTTCGGCCGTAATATTTACTTCGTTTAACTCTTTTGTGGCTGGTAATAACTCAAAATTAAGTTTGAGGTTTGCCGTTAGCGTAATCTCTTTGGTGATGGTTTGATAACCTATATATTGACATAATATGGTATATGTTCCACCTGGAAGTGATATGGAATAATAGCCATACTCATTGCTTACCACCCCTATATTTTTATCCTTCACTATCACGGTAGCTCCAATCAGTTCTTCTCCTGTTTTCCCGTCTTTAAGGTATCCGTTAACATTATATTTTTGTTGCGCAAACAAAACGGGTATGCAGCCTAAAATAAAAAGTATAAAGAGAAACGTTTTTTTCATAGAAGTAATTTAACGATGCGGTAGGAGCTTTGGTTTAATAACAACAAATATGCAATAGTGTTTGAGTGAACATCAAAGAAGGAGTGTTAAAAAAGGTAAACCGCAATAACCAATCGGTTAACAAACGCCCCGTATAGATTAAAATCTTAAATAATATCAGAGCTTATTATTCAACAGGTTCAGTGAGCAGGCTCTTTGGTAGTTAAAACTGTTGATGGCTGAGTGAAATACATCCAAATGACGCGTGCCATGTGTGTCTGATCCAACCATATTTACCATTTTTTTATCAATAAGCCACTCAGCTGTTTTCTGAACGTCTTTGGAGTAATAGCCTACCAATGAAAACAGATTTATCTGAAAGAGGATACCAGATTCAAACAACTCTTCGTATTTATCCTTATTGTTTGCCATAAACCCGTAACGCTCCGGATGGGCAAGTACCGGCTTATATCCGTTTACCTGCAAATCGAACAGTACCTGTTTAAAGTTGGCTGGTTGTTCCGTAAAAGGCAGTTCAATGAGAACGTGTTTTTGGCCAAATGAGAGGATATTGTTTTCTTTAATCTTTTGTTCAAGGGTATCGTCTACCATATATTCTGCGGCAGCGTGAAGCTCAATTCCCAGCCCTTCTTTTTTAATAGCCGTCCTTAGGTCTTCAAGCAGGGGGAGTATGTTTTCAGGGCCATTGCGGTAAAAATCACCCATGATATGCGGGGTGGTAATTACTTTTTTATACCCCATTTTAGCCATTTCTCTTAAAATAACAAGGCTCTCATCAATGGTACGCACCCCATCGTCAATACCCGGAATCAAATGAGAATGCAATTCGGTTTTTACCGGATTTACGAAACCGGCATCTGCGCGTTGCGGTTTGGAAGAAAATAAGCTGCCAAATATTCCCATTATTCTGCGTGTTCTAAGAACTCCTTTAAAGAAGCAATATTTGGTACATTCAGAGAGTCGACTCTCCTGTGATCTGCAATGTATAAGGACAACCAGTCGAGCATATGAATGGTTTCATAAACAGTTTTAATACTAAATTCGTCAGAGATAACATTTACTATTTTATTGTACTCTACCTCAAGAAGGTTGTTTAAAAACTCAAATCTGGATGCCACCCGGTTGTTTTGCTGGGCGTGAATAAACAGGAATATGGTTTCCAACTGTCCATAGTAACTTTCAATCACATTGTGATTCATCTCAGGTAATACATGATTAAAGCACTCATGCTTGGCATTTTCCTGTATTTGTTGTGCAAACCTGATCCCTACAGGTTCAAATGGTCCATCGGTTAGGGCAACCAGTTTGTTTTTTAGTTTTGGTTTTACAGATTCAAAAATCTGGGCGGCTTCTTCTTCAAACATAGAAGTGTCGGCAAACAAATTTACCAGCTCTTCCAGTTCAGGTTTAACATCTTTACCCGCTAATTCAGCAAAAATCTGAATGAGGTAGGTAAGAGAAAAACCAAGTGCCATGCGAGGTTGAAACCCGGGCTCGATATGGTAGGTATGAATATTATTTTCTGCCGCCAGTTTTCCAAGTGTTCCACCAGAAGTTAAAATCAGCAACTTGCATCCCCTCTTTTTTACCTCTTCATACATTTGTAAAGTTTCTTCTGTATTACCTGAGTAAGACGCCAGAATAACAAGCGTGTTTTCATTCACATAACCCGGCAGGCTGTAATCTGCCACACATTCCACCGGCAGCGGAAACGAATCGGCAAAAATGGATTTAGCAATACGTCCACCAATACCTGATCCACCCAGACCACCAATCAAAAGATTTCTGAATGCTGAACTATGTAAACCATGTGGTTTATAGTTGCTAATGGCATACTGTATCTGATAGCTGAATTTTTTTAATGCTTCGTGTTGAGGATTGCCCATTTGATACAATTATTTAATGAGATTTAATAAATATTGACCATACCCGCTTTTCAGGAGTTTGGTCGCTTCTTCCTTCAGTTTTTCTTTACTGATCCAGCCATTTTTATAAGCGATTTCTTCTATGCATCCTATTTTTAATCCCTGTCTTTCCTCTATTACCTGCACAAACTGGCCTGCCTGCATAAGTGAAGCAAAAGTGCCGGTATCAAGCCAGGCGGTACCGCGCTGCAATACCCCAACCTTTAGTTTGTTTTTCTCCAGATAAACCCTGTTCACATCAGTAATTTCGAGCTCCCCGCGCGGAGATGGTTTGATGTTTTTGGCCACCTCAACCACGGAGTTATCATAAAAGTATAATCCCGGTACGGCATAGTTGGATTTAGGATGTTGTGGTTTTTCTTCTATGCTTATGGCATTCATATTGGAGTCGAATTCCACTACACCATATCGTTCAGGGTCGCTTACATGATAGGCAAATACCACTCCGCCATCCGGATCATTGTTTTCTTTAAGCAATTTGCTAAGGCCTGAACTGAAGAAAATATTATCACCTAAAATAAGTGCAACTTTATCTTTTCCGATAAATTTTTCGCCAATAATAAATGCCTGCGCCAAACCATCAGGACTTGGTTGCTCGGCATACTCAAACTTGCATCCCACCTGAGATCCATCGCCCAACAATTTTTTAAATCCGGGCAAATCATGAGGCGTGGAAATAATCAGAATTTCGTTTATCCCGGCAAGCATCAATGTGCTTAGCGGGTAATAAATCATTGGCTTATCGTACACAGGCATTAATTGCTTGCTTACGGCAAGGGTAAGTGGGTGTAAACGGGTGCCGCTTCCTCCGGCTAAAATAATTCCTTTCATATTTTCCTTCTTATCGGGTGGCGTACATGCCTTCGTAATATTTTTGGTAATCTCCGCTGGTTACATCATCCATCCATTGCTGATTGGCCATATACCAGTCAATTGTTTTTTCAATTCCCTCTTCAAACTGAAGGCTGGGTTGCCATCCAAGATCTTTCATTATTTTGTTTGCATCAATGGCATACCTCAAATCATGTCCTGCACGGTCTGTTACATAGGTAATCAACTTTTCAGATTCACCTGTTGCCCGTCCAAGTTTTTTATCCATTGTTTTACAAACCACCTTAATCAGGTCAATATTGGTCCACTCATTAAAACCGCCAATATTATAGGTTTCTCCGGTTTTGCCTTTATGGAACACATCATCAATGGCACGTGCATGATCAACCACATACAACCAGTCGCGCACATTTTCTCCTTTACCGTAAACAGGCAGTGGTTTGTTGTTGCGGATATTATTAATAAAAAGCGGAATCAATTTTTCAGGAAACTGGTTGGGGCCATAATTGTTGGAGCAGTTGCTTAATACCACGGGAATTTTGTAGGTATTGTGATAAGCACGCACAAAATGATCAGAACTTGCTTTAGAAGCAGAGTATGGAGATTGCGGATCGTATGGTGTGGTTTCAAGGAAAAATCCACCATCATGCAGGCTTCCGTAAACCTCATCTGTACTTACATGGTAAAACAGTTTGCCTTCGTAATTTCCTTTCCAGCTATTTTTAAAAGCATTCAGCAGGTTTACCGTTCCCACCACGTTGGTCATAACAAACTCCATGGGGTTGGTAATACTTCTGTCTACATGGCTCTCTGCGGCAAGGTGTATAACCGCATCAAAACAGTCTTTTTCAAAAAGGGAATTAATCTCTTCTGCGTTTACGATATCAGCCTTAATAAAATGGTAGTTTGGGGCTTTTTCAATATCCGTAATATTGCGGAGGTTGCCTGCATAGGTAAGTTTATCCAGGTTAAAAATTTCGTACTCCGGGTATTTATTTACAAACAGGCGCACCACATGGGAGCCAATAAAACCTGCTCCTCCGGTAATCAATATTTTTTTCTTAGTAGCCATATTTCTTATTCATATTATAACAGCAACATCTTTCTGTTTACTGCAATTTTAGTTCGTTTAATTTTAATTCCCAGTTCCAGGCTGTTTGCATACAGTTTTCCAGGTCACGTTCGGCTTTCCAACCCAGTTCTGAAAGGGATTTATCGCATTGTGCATAAATCTGCACCACATCGCCTGCCCTGCGGGAGCCAATTTCGTAGCGCAGGTGTTTGCCACTAACCTTTTCAAAAGCATGAATCACTTCCAATACCGAATTGCCCCTGCCTGTTCCTATATTAAACACATGATAGCGGTTTTTGCCTTTTCCTGATGATAAATACTTAAGAGCTGCCACATGTGCTTTTGCCAAATCTACCACATGGATAAAATCTCTGATACATGTTCCGTCAGGTGTAGGATAATCATCACCGAATACCGTTAATTGAGCTCTTTTGCCAATAGCGGTTTGTGTGATAAATGGCACCAGGTTATTGGGAACACCAACAGGCAACTCACCAATCAGTGCCGAATCATGTGCGCCTACCGGATTAAAGTAGCGCAAAGAAACAGTATGAAGGTCTGATGCATGGCAATGATCCGTAAGCATTTCTTCGCAGATTTTTTTGGTATTGCCGTACGGAGAGTTGGCTTTAACGGTAGGAGTGTTTTCGTCCACCGGAGGGCTGGCCACATCACCATAAACCGTGCATGATGAAGAAAATACCAGTTGGTTGATATGGTGTTTTTGCATGATACCCAACAGGTTGGCAGTGCCTCCGATATTGTTTTGATAATATTTGAGAGGTTGTGCCACTGATTCTCCAACCGCCTTGTATGCTGCAAAGTGAATAACCGCAGCTATATCGGTATATGTTTTAAATACAGATTCCAGAGCCATGGCATCTCTGATATCCACCTGCTCAAAATGGGGGCGGATACCAGTTATCTGTTCTATATGATCAATAACAAAAAGCTTTGAGTTTTCGAGGTTATCAATAATCACTACCTCATAACCGGCCTGCTGCAACTCAACCACTGTATGTGAGCCAATAAATCCCGTTCCACCTGTAACTAATATTTTCAAGATTCCTCTTTATTTGGTTATTGATAGTTAAATGAATCAAAAGGTGTGGTAATGCATACTTCATTTTGCGCAGCCTCTTCCACATGACCAATTATTCTCGCATCTATCTGGAAGGTAGAAGCAATGTTGATGAGTTGTTCAGCCGTTTTTTCATTGGTATAAAACTCCAGCAGGTTACCCATATTAAACACCTTATACATTTCTTCCCACGATGTTTCCGATTGTTGTTGTATCATTTGAAACAACGGTGGTGTAGGAAACAAATTGTTTTTTACCACGCGCAGGTTATTTACAAAATGCAAAATTTTGGTTTGGCCTCCTCCTGTATTATGCACCATTCCGTTAATCTCATGGAAATGATTTTCGAGTATTTCCCCGATAACCGGAGAGAAGGTGCGGGTAGGAGAGAGTATCATTTTCCCCACATCAAGCAGATGTCCGGGTAGCTGATCGTTCAGTTTAAGGTTGCCTGTATATACCAGTTCATCAGGCACCAGCGGATCAAATGATTCGGCAAACTGTTTATAGTAAGAAGAAAGTGTATCGTGCCTGGCCAGGGTAAGTCCGTTGCTGCCCATACCTGCATTGTAGGAGGTTTCGTATGATGTTTTACCAAAGGAGGCAAATCCCACAATTACATCTCCGGCTTTAATGCGGCTGTTATCTATAATTTTATTTTTGGGAAGGCGGGCGGTAACGGTGGAGTCAACAATAATGGTTCTCACCAGATCGCCCACATCGGCAGTTTCTCCTCCAGTTGAGTGAATATGAATGCCGTGTGAGCCCAACATATCGATAAACTCCTCAGTGCCCTCAATAATAGCTGCAATAATTTCTCCCGGTATCAGGTTTTTATTTCTGCCAATGGTGGAAGAGAGGGTGATATGCTGGTAAGCGCCCACACACAACAAATCATTAAGGTTCATTACAATGGCATCCTGAGCAATATTTTTCCAAACACTTAAGTCACCGGTTTCTTTCCAGTAAAGGTATGCAAGGGATGATTTGGTGCCAGCCCCGTCTGCATGCATGATATTGCAAAAGTTCTCATCACCGCCAAGGTAATCAGGCACAATTTTACAGAAGGCCTGAGGAAACAATCCTTTATCTACTTTTTTGATGGCGGCATGCACATCTTCTTTTTTAGAAGATACACCGCGTTTCATATACTTATCTGAACTCATGAATATTTTGCCGTAACGGGTGCGAAGGTAAGGAAAACCATGTAGTTTTAAGGCTATAATTTTGATTGGTGAAAGAACTGGAAAACAGGCCGGTGAGGCTAATAAATTATTTATCAACCCTCACCATTTCACTGGCGAATTCGCGGTTTAAAAACTCAACTATTTCCTGCCGGCTCATTCCTTCATACATTTTGCCTCCTTTGGCAATGGCCATGGTGCCTTTTTCTTCTGATACCACCAGGGCAATGGCATCGGTTTGCTCGGTAATACCAATAGCTGAAAGGTGGCGTAAGCCGTATTTGTTCTGAATTTCAGGATTATCACTCAGGGGAAGAACCGCATTTACAGCCTTAATTTTGCTGTTGGCAATAATGGTGGCTCCATCGTGCAGGGGGCTGGTTTTGTTAAAAATACTCATCAGCAGCCGTTTACTTATATTGGCATCAATCCATTCTCCGCTGGCTCCAATAAATTTCATTTCTGAGGTTTTGGGGAATACAATAAGGGCACCGGCATTGCTTTGGGCAAGGGTTTCGCAGGCATCTACAATATCATCAAAATTGGTATGAAAGCCTTTTTCTATTTTCCAGTTCCAGGGTAAAAACCGGAATATGGATTTATTCTCACTCCCAAAAGTGCCTTTACCTATAAGCAGCAAAAATTTTCTTATTTCCTGCTGAAAAACAATGAGAATGGCTATAAACCCCACCTTTGTAAATTCCCCGAGAATGGTTTCCAGCAGGGGCATTTCGAACAGGCGAACAATTACCCAAAAAAGGTAAATGGTAACCAGCCCTATAAGCATATTAAAAGCCAGACTGCCTTTAAGCAAACGATACAGTTGATGGATAATACCGGCAACCAGAAGGATATCGATAATATTAATAAGGGTGAACTTAAAATCGTAAAATTTAAATAGTTCCATTTACAGCGTTTACTATATTAATGCATTCAACCGCTTCTTTTACATCATGAACCCGCAATATAGTGGCTCCTTTGGTTAAAGCAAGGGTATGCAATACGGTACTGCCATTCAGCGCGTGTGCTGTATCCACTTTTAGGAGCTTCTGTATCATGCTTTTACGCGAAATTCCAACCAAAACCGGCAGCCCAAACAGCTGAAAGTCGGATAAGGCTTTAAACAAGGTATAATTATGTTCCAGGTTTTTACCAAACCCAAAGCCCGGATCAATAATCAGGTCTTTGATACCTGCTTTGTTGCAAGCCTCTACGCGTTGCTTCAGGTAATCAATTACTTCGGTTACAATATGGCGGTATTGAGGGTTTTGCTGCATGGTTTGCGGATTTCCCTGTTTATGTATCAGGATGTATGGAACCTGCAACCTGGCCACAGTGGTAAGCATATCCGGATCGTCCTCACCGGCAGAAATATCGTTTACCATGGCGGCACCTGCCAGCACTGCTGCCTCTGCCACCCGAGCCCGAAATGTGTCGATGGAAATAATAATACCGGGAATGTTTTTGTTAAGTGCCTCAACTACAGGAATTACCCGGTTAAGTTCTTCTTCCTGGCTCACCTCTGTTGCACCGGGCCTGCTGGAGTAACCACCCACATCTATCATGGTTGCCCCATCAGCCAGCATTTGAGAGGCCTGTTTCAGGGCTGCTTCTTCATCTGCCTGCCTGCTTTGCCGGTAAAAGGAATCGGGTGTGGTATTGATAATACCCATTACCACCGGTTTATCAAGCAACAGGAGTTTGCCTTTTACGTTTATGGTTATTTTTGGGGAAAGTGCTTGCATTTTGAGCGGCTCCATTATTTTTGTGACGCTTCTGTTCTCCGAAGTAAAACCATTCATCACGAATTTCAATGGGTACATTTAATTTTTTTATGAATGGAGTGAACATCAGGTTTATTAAACAGGGTGAGCGGAACAAGGGGGTATCTAAATAAAACTATTTTGAGTACGAAAACATCTACACAATACGATAAGGCCATTGAGTTATGCAGAAAAATTTTCCTGCATAAGAGCAAAGATTACGGAACCTCCTGGAGGGTGATGAGGGTATCTTCTATTATGGATCAGATTTTTATTAAAGCACAACGCATCCGAACCATTGAAGAGAAAGGTACCAAAAAAGTAAATGAGGGTGAAGAAGCCGAATTTATGGGCATCGTGAATTACTGTATCATTGCCCTTATTCAACTGGAGTTAAAAGATTCCGGAGAGTTAAGCCTGGATATACCCTTACTGGAAAAACTATATGATAAGCAGGTGCTGGAAACCAAAACCCTGATGGAACAAAAAAACCACGATTATGGAGAAGCGTGGAGGGATATGAGGGTAAGCACGTTTACGGATATGATATTGATGCGTTTGCTAAGAATCAGACAAATTGAAGAAGCGCAGGGACAAACCATTATGTCGGAAGGTATTGATGCCAATATCAGAGATATGATGAACTATTCCGTATTTGCCCTCATACATTTGGCAGGGAATGGAGCATAGCAGGTTTTAAAGAAATATTTAAGAACAGGTTAACGTTTGGTTGGCAACTATAAAAAATAAGAATATGAAAATACTGGTTCAAATAAGCAGGGTATTGGTGGGTGTACTTTTTATTATCTCCGGTTTTATTAAAGCCAATGATACCATTGGTTTCTCCTATAAACTGGAAGAGTATTTTGAAGTTTTCCATATGCCGTTTTTTGCGCATTATGCCGTTCCCATGGCTATGTTCATTTGCATTTTCGAGATAGTGGTGGGTGTGGTATTGCTCCTTGGTTCATATGCACGGATCAACGCCTGGCTTTTATTGCTTATGATTATTTTCTTTACCCTGCTTACGGGTTATTCTGCCATTACCAATAAAGTTACCGATTGTGGTTGTTTTGGCGATGCCATTAAACTCAAACCTGTGCAGTCGTTTATGAAAGACCTGGTGCTGCTGGTATTTATTGCAATCATATTTATCGGTCATCAGCATATCAAACCACTGTTTAATAAAAGCATCAACGGTATTGCCATTTTTGTTTCGCTGGTGGTTACTACCTTTTTCACCATTTACACGTATATGTTTTTACCTAAGGTTGATTTTCTTCCTTACAAAATCGGGAACGATATTGCCAAACTCAGGGAAATTCCGGATGGGGCCCCACGTGATGAGTATGAGATGATTTTTATTTATGAAAAAGGCGGACAACAACACGAGTTTACGGCCAATAACCTTCCAACTGATTTGGATACCTACAAGTTTATCGACAGAAAAGACAAACTGATTAAAGAAGGATTTAAACCTGCCATACACGATTTTAAATTGTACAACGATGCAGGTATGGATTATACAGACTCATTGCTGGCAGATAAGGAAAATTATAAGCTGGTACTGGTTCAAAAAAGTATAACAGAATCGCGTGCAGGAATAGAACCTAAAATAGCCGAACTCGCTAATGCCTATCAAGGTGCAGGTTATAAATTTTGGGCATTAAGTGCCACAGCACCCGAAGAGGTGGAAGTTTACCGCCATGAGCACCAGCTTGCCTTTACCTATTACCTGATGGATGCTACACCACTTAAATCCATGGTGCGTTCCAATCCGGGGTTGTTATTGCTAAAGGGCAATACCGTTGTAAAAAAATGGAGTGCGTATAATTTCCCTTCGTTTGAAACGGTGAAGAAGTATATGAAATAAGACCTAAAACGCCCTGTTTTCGTTACTAAACTTTATTTATTAATACACGTTATTTTAAATACTCTTCAGTAGTGTATGCCCTATTGATATATATGTTTTTGTTTACATCAATCACAAACTCGCAGAGGCCACGGTGAGATTTATTGGCAGGGTTCCAGTCGTAGGTGTATCCCAGTTGGGTCCATGGGTATTGGCTAAACAGGCCACAGGCATAATAGCGGGAAATACGTGTATCGTTTACCCATTTAATATAGGCGGTATCAAGAGAGTCTTGCGCGCTAAAACAAATATTACAGCTTTTGTCGTTTATTTCTTTATCAGGGCAGGGGCGGAAAAGATCAGCCGGTTTTACCCAAAATTCTATAAAATAATTATAAGTTGCATTGGGAGGTAAGCCTAATAATTGCTTCAGACGCAAATCCACATTTTTTGGTTTCTCTTTTTTAATCCGCTCTTTTAATTCGGGAGCGGTAGTAACCCAAATTTGCCAGCCTTGTGTATTATATAATCCGGAGTCGCCATAGAAATTGGATTTTTTCCAGGTAACCACTAGCACATAATCTTCACCGTTAATGGTTTTCCAGGTCAGGTTTTTGTTATCGCGGGTAATGGCAATCAGGTTGGTATCCCTTGCATCTGTTTCCGGATACATGGATTGTTTAATGGCATGGCGGTAAGGTTTTTCAAATTTGGATTGGGCAAAAGATGGCAGGCATAGCGCAAATGCCATCAGCATAAAAAGTGCGGATTTCATGGTTTTCATAGGGGGTTGGTGGTTGTATCCCGAAGGTAAATAAAGCAAGATAATGCTGTACAACACTTTTTAAAATACCACAAAACAGTTTCATAATCACCCGAATATTTTTGGAATAAATTATTCGTGAGGAGGAGTTTGTGAAATTTAGCAATGAAATATTAGTAACAGGTACTGATAGTACTCATTCAAATAAAAAAGAGGGGCATTTGCAAGGGATAAAAACTACTTGTTATTATTAAACAAAGATAATGATACATCATCATTGCGGTAGTTGTATAAAGGAGTGCAATTAAATTACGCTGTTTCTGGTTTTTGCCCTTTCCTTTTTCAACTCCAGTATGGATATTACATCTTTCTCAAAGAGTTCTGAAACACTTATATGATAGTAGGCTGCAATCTTTTCAATGTAACTAAGTTTGGGATCTGTATTAGAATTTTCAATTCTTGAATATGTACTCTGGTTGATATCTATAATTTGAGCAAACCCTTCCTGTGAAATATTTTCTATGAGTCTAAGGTGTTTTATTTTATTACTTAAGTTGCTCATGGTTGTGGTTTATTATCATTACAGCTAATTTAAATAGTAATTATCGCATAACAACATAAATATTTGCATAATATATTAGTTTTTTGCATAACAAATATGTTGCTGTGTTTATGAATTTTGTTTGGTCGATATTATTAACAATTACACCATCAATCTAAACACTATGAAAAATTTCAAACATTCATTTTCAATCCTCGCTTTTTATTTTATTTTTAATCTGGGTGTTTCTCAAGCACAAATCATTAATGGGTTACAAGCTTATTATCCGCTTAACGGCAATGCTAATGATTATAGTGGTAATGGTAACCATGGAACACTTCAAAACACACCGTCTGTAGCTTCAGATAAATATGGAGGAACAACGCATGCTTATGCCTTTGATCCTGGATCAAGTGAATATATAAGATGCGGTGATATCCTTGATAATTTATTTTCACCACCAAGTTCGGCTGCTCAATTTACCATTACAGGATGGGCAAAAAGTGATTCATGGGCATCGGTTCAAGGGGGTAATATTATTGTAGGGAAGTCGCCAGGGGGATTAGGTTCAACTTATCAATGGCTTATCAACCATGATGACGATGGAAAAATAAAAGGAGTTGTATGTACGGATGGAAGTTCAGCAGAATTTGTTGAAAGGGAGAGTGGTACAGTCAGCACTGGTGTCTGGTTTCATTTCGCACTTATTTTTGATGGGTCCCAGGCAAATGATAATGATAAAGTGCAACTCTATATTGATGCTGTTGCTGGTTCAGTTAGCAGAACCGGGATCAATCCTCTGGGGAATAAAACAGTTAATACCAATCAGGAAATAACCATTGGTGGAGGACATGATCAGGGAAATCCTGCAAGTCCGAATAATCTTTATGATGGAACAATAGATGATATTAGAATTTATGACAGGGTGCTAACACATGATGAAGTAAAAACACTTGCTGATTTTGATCTTGTTGTATATTACCCTTTTGATATGGATGCTAACAATTATAGTGGAATTGGAGGTTACCACTGCACACCACAAAATAGTCCAATTCATGATACAGACCGGTTAGGAGATTCTCTGTGGGCTTATGAATTTGACCCAGGATCAAGTCAATACTTAAGGTGTGGAGATATTCTTGATAGCATATTTTCCCCTTCATCTGACACGGCACAATTTACAGTTACCGGCTGGGCAAAAAGTAATTCCTGGGCTCCCTTTCAGGGTGGAAATGTAATTATAGGAAAAGTTCCCGGAGGTAATGGAACCTCATACCAATGGTTTATTAATCATGATAATGATGGTCGGATAAAAGGAGTTATTTGCTCAACAGGTAACTGTTCAGATTATATTGAACTGAAAAGTGCAGTAGTTGGGACAAGTCAGTGGTTCCAGTTTGCACTTGTATTTGATGGTTATCAATCAACTCCTTCTGATAGGATAAAACTTTATGTTGACGGAGTAGCCGGGACCAGCTCAAGAAGCAATGGCACCTTGGGAACAAAAACAGCCAATACCAATCAGGAAATAACTGTTGCCAGCGGTCACAATCAAAATAGTCCGGGTACACCAAACAATCTTTATGATGGTCATGTTGACGAAATTAGAATTTTTAGCAAGCCACTTACACTTGATCAAGCTTATATCCTCAGAAAGAGTATTCCTACGGGTTTAAATAGTGTTAAGTCTAATAATAGCGGTGTTTTCCCTAACCCATCTCAGTCTGGTATCTTTACTATTTCCAATGGTAATCGCTCCGTATTTGAGGTGAGGAGCATAACCGGATGCAGTATTATGTCTGGCAATATTAATGCAGAAAATTATAAACTGGATTTGACTGGGTATTCTAAAGGCGTTTATCTTTTGAGTATTAAGTCCGGATCCCACACAGATATTGTAAAGTTGGTTATCCAATAAAGGTTATAAGTTATTATTATTCTATAAGATGTATGCAAGCCTTAACTTGCATACATCTTATAGAATAATGCCACTCCCCAATCAGATTTAGAATATTTAATCCATTGGTTTATTCTGTGATTTTTCTTAAAAATAATGCTTAGATAAATTAGTCTAAAAAGAAAATAGGCAAGAGCTAAAATGTAAAGGAATATAAAAAAACCGAATGTTATGTTTAGTAGAATTATGAGTATTACAAAGAAAAATGTTCCAAAAACCAATATAAATCCAGAGATGATAAATTGTATCAAAGCTTTTCTCATGATACCTAAATCCATATTATGGGAGAATTTCAATAACTTATGGTATAGGAATTAACCTCGGGTTCGAGCTTGGAGAGGGTCACCGGAATGGTTTCATGTTTAGTAAATTTAGCCAAAAGATTTTGATAGCCTTTCGCAATGACAAAGTATGTTGACTCATTACCACTGAAGTAAGGAATTCGTACAAGTTTCGTGTTATTTATATCCATTTGAGCTTTTGTAAAGGTAAAAAAGGGATTACGATAGGTATAATCATCATAATATAATGAAGCTGTTGGTGCGCATAAATAGACAGTATCGCTTTCATTTAAAGGGTTACCTGTCATAGTTATGAGAATTGTCGTAGAGTCGGGTATGTTGAAGGTTCGGTTTATATTCTGATTGATTGGCAGACCTGCTATGGTATTTGGCGATAAATTGGGACTGTGGATGGATGCACTGGTCATCTCGTCATTGCAGTCGTAGGTGATTTTAAAGTACCCATTATTATCGGTTCGGTTTTTCCCTAAGTCTTTCACATTTGAACCCGTGGAGAACAAACTATTGTTTTTGCCTGCAACCGCTTCAATAGTGATCCCTGATCTCGGAGTGTTTTTAGTGCCATTCCAAATAATGCCTTCTATGGTATATGATCCCTCACAATCGCTTTTACAATTACTTAGGGTAGAGTATAATATTAATATGCAGGCATAAAGTGCTAACCTATTCATACGTGTTTAATTAGAGATGATAATCCGTCTTATATAGTTCTGGGTGGATGTATGTATCTTAAAGATGTATATCCCAGACTTTAACTTAGAAATATCATACGTTAAAGATATAACGTTTTCATTCATATTATAACCGGTATCTGATAAAATGATATCTTTTCCATGTAAGGAGAAAACTTGTACAATTGGCTTTTCTGGTTTATTGGCATGAATCCTCACAGTTAGATTGGTTTGCGCAGGATTTGGAAATAGGAATACTTTTTCAGATATATTGTTATCATTTATGAATGTATCCTGTGTTGAATTGGAACTTTTTATGCTATGAGTGAAAATTTCATCCATTTGTTTAATATTACCCCTGATATTTTCTTCAGAATCGTAATGACAAAAAGGAATAGCTGAAATAACCGCATGGAACCGGGAATTATAGGTGGAGGAGAATCCTGGTTTTAGAATAATCTCTTTGCCTGATCTAAAGGTTACATAACTCCACTCAGGTGGCATGGAAATATCAAGATCAATTTGATTTATAGAAAACCCGTTCTCTTTGCTTAAAGGCTTATTATAGTCCAGACTTAAACTAGAGGGGTAAGTGTATTCATGTGTTGTTCCTTGATCATACAACCATGAGCCCGCCTCAATAATAAACCTTGATTCAAAATACGCTCTTCTGGATAAATTATAGTTATCCAGTTTCATATGATCAGGAGCTATTTCTTTAGGTTTAATGAATAGGTTTGCGAGATAGGGTTGATCTGGTTTGGCTCCCCATTGGTTATGTGTCCAGTTGCCCGGGCTGCCTATAAAAACATGTGCACCTGTTGAGTTTACTATTTGGCTAACCGGCATTTGTGTAAAATTGATATGTTCAATCATATTGCCGTTTTTCGGTCCCCCATAATCAAGGGCACTTGATGTTCTTACAAAGCTTGGAGATTGGTTTTCTGCAACAATGCCTGTAAACGCACTTAAAGGACCAATTGATATACTCGGAAATAAAGAACCTGAACGTACAAAAGAGACATCTCCACCAGAAATATCATCAATAGGTTTTGTATTTAATGCATAGTCGTCTCCCAGATAAACAAGGGAATGAATGCAACCACGCACCGCACTCAAAAATGTGGAGGGATGCCAAAGGGCCACCATAATGGATCGAAAACAACCTATTATTTTTAAGGATTTAAATGCAGAAGGCAAATGGTTAGTTTGCCCAAAACCATCTGGTGTTGATCGGATATCAACGCTCCAATCCCAGATGGGTAAATATATTTTCTTAAATATTTTTACTTTAATGGTTGATCCTACTCCAAATAACAAATCTCCCGGTTTTGTTGGCCCTCCACCAAACCTATCCTGCGGTGTTCCATCAAGCATACCATTACTGATCAATACCACACGGCATTGGGTAGGATATCCATTTGTTGCAGGATTCAGCAAATACAGTTCATTGAGGAATTGCTGCCTTTCCGGGGTAATAGGATATTCCCCTAAAATCGTTTTCTGTGAAATATGATAAACCAGCATTTGTTTAACTCCTGTTTGATCTAAAAGTTCGGTTACAATTAAACCACTGTGAGTTAATTCGTCTAGCAGAAAGGTGGTTAAGCGCAAGGGTGGTGGTATCAGGTTTACCAGTGTATTAACAAGGTTCTGTATTCCTATAGACACATTTGCTCCCTGATGAGGAGAATCCAATGTAACCAATAAGCGGCAGTTGTGTGATGCTCCGGCCGGTGTTTCCATTGAAGTAAGGGCATACCTGCTGATTATCCCGCCTATACTGGATCCTAATATGACAATCTGATTCGGATTGCCCTGAGCTTTCATATCGTTATTTATTTTGGTAATCAGGTTCTTTAAATTGTTGGCATTATCAGCCAAACTAATCCGGCTGTTTTTCCAGTCAACCACATAAATGCGGTATCCGTAATTAATCAGTTCTGCCAGATTACCCTTTTCAAAGAACTCGTCATATAGTTCCAATTCGTTTTTCATTTCCGTCAGGTCAATTCCACTCACATATATCAGGGGTTTATATTGCAGATGCTCATCACACTCATTGTAAATGGCAATATTCATTCCTGAGAAATCCATTGAAGAGCTGGGTTGTTTGGGTTCAAGATCATCAGTTGTTATTTCAATAAAGGAACTACACTCACGCAGAACGTTCCCGTCTTCAAATATTCTGAATTTAATCTCATACCGGCCTTTTTTAGGGTATTCAATTTCAGTATCGGTAAGATTGGATGTATTAATGGTTTGCCATCCGCTTCCGAAATTTACCTGAAATTCATTTACCGGAATTTGTTTATAGAAGCAACTATATTGTTGATCATAGAACGAAAATCTTGGACTAAACGTAAAAATAATTTTTCTGTAGTGGTAATAATCCCTTAAAGGTGCGCACTTAAAAAAAGTAAGATTGTATTCGCCCGGAGTTAATTCTTTATACGGCTCTTTGCTTCTTCCTGAAACATCCCAAATGGAGTTATCGTCCCAGTCGAAATATTGTCCCTGAACATCAAATGCATCATCTGTAAATTCGTAATAACTAAAATCCATTATTCCGATGGCAATTTTTCTGGAGCTGTTATAAAGGTCTTCAGCTTCAGTTTTTACCTGCCGGGTAAGAGGAAGTAAACCTTTTGTGTAGGATCTGAAATAAAACTCCTGGTGTTGTGTGAACCAGTCGAACGATACTCCGGGGTCTTTTATACCTATGGTGCCGTTATAATCACTTGATATTTCGGTAGCCATATCCCATAGGAAGTTTGATTGACATGATATTTTATTGCCAGGTTTGTTTAATCCGGAGAACAATTGGTGCAGTTCATCATTCATGTCGGGCAATCCCTGTGATTTGACACCGAAGGGCAGTGCTAGGCTAATACACAAAACAAAACCCAAGCTGATTACTTTCATCGGATTATTTTTTGGATGTTTTTAATGCCTCTATTTCTTTATGAAGTCTGATGATGTATAACGTAAGCTCTTCTATCTTTTCCATCATCAGTTGTTGCGTTTCGCCAACGGAAAGCCCGTTTTCTTTTATATAAGCCGCATTGGGTACACCAGGAAGATGTTTGTTGGCGTATATGTAATTTTCAAGTTCGGTAAAGGAGAGCAGCACATAGTCATCTTCAAATACATAATCAGCCCATGCTTCATTATTCACATAAATTTCACGGGCTCTTATTTTACCGTTCACCGATAATTTAAAATCCTGAGAACTACCCGATGAAGCAGAAGTGATCCAAACCCGGCCTGTGGTGTCAATCATAAACAGGGAAGAATGGTGATGTTTGATCTCCATTGGAAGCGAAGCCTTGCTTGTTTCAATTACCCATCCCTGAGCGTTTGCATTTAAATAGGTAATGGTTACTATAACCAAACCAAGAAGTAGTTTTAAATATTTCATACCATCGAATTTTGTAACACGAATTTTTTATCTTCGACTTGTCTTTAAAAGGACTATTTTGACCTAAAAAGCGGCAAGCCTATGAACTACTCTGAAAAACTGGTTATGTTAAGAAAGCTTAGAAGCCTTACGCAGCAAGAGTTAGCGGATGCTATTCCGGTTTCTTTAAAAACATTGCAACGTATTGAAAATGGAAGTGCTCAACTAACACAATTGATGGAAGAACGAATAGTAAATGCACTTAAACTTACAAAAGAAGAGTTTGAACGATTTGAAGTGACCGAGGTATTTAATGGATTAAAAAAAGGTACTAACAAAGTGAAAAAAAAGGGCAATATTGATATTTCACCCGAATACATTTCTTATCTCGAATCAACTTTTCTTGAGGTAAACCGGGAAAATATTTTTTTAAAACTCAAGCTCCAGTTTGCACAGGAGGAAACTTCTGATAAAGACGGCAAAACTAATTTGTTTCATTCGTGAACATCTACCTCACCGGCATGATGGGTGCAGGTAAAAGTACCCTTGGAAAAAAACTGGCCAAAAAGCTGGGATATGATTTCATTGATTTGGATGAATTAATAGAAAAGAGAGAAGGATTGCCCCTGGCTGAAATATTTAATTTCAGGGGAGAACATTATTTCAGAACACTGGAGGCAGATATATTAAAGGAAACGGTTTTATTAAATGATACGGTAATAGCAACCGGAGGAGGCACCCCTTGTTATTTTGATAACCTGAACTGGATGAATAAGCATGGAAAAACCATCTATTTAAGGGGAAATATTACCCTGCTGGCCCAGCGTTTACTGCCCGGAATGTCCAAAAGACCCTTGCTTGCAGGACTAAAACCGGATGAATTGCCCGGTTTTTTGTCGGTTTTAATGGCCGCCCGCGAGCCGTTTTATACCCAGGCACACATCATTGCCGACTTACCCGTAAAAAACCTTATTTCCCTTGCCAGACAAGCAGTTGAGGCCATTGTTTAAACAACATTTTTATATACAAACTGGGGCAAACCCCTGTTAATGTTGAAAACCTGTGAAAATCTATTTTTCAAAAAAGTACCTGAACCCACTGATATCACTTGATTTCTTCATTTCCTTTCCTATGTTTGTTACCGTAAAATCAAACCTTAATTATTATGAACAAGTCAGATTTAATCGACAAAATGGCCGGAGATGCCAAACTCACTAAAGTACAAGCTGCTGCTGCATTAGATTCATTTATGGCTGCAACACAAGGCGCATTGAAAAAAGGCGACAAACTTATCCTTGTTGGATTCGGTACTTTCTCAGTAACTAAACGTGCTGCACGTAAAGGACGTAACCCACAAACAGGAAAAGTGATTAACATCCCTGCTAAAAAAGTTGTTAAATTTAAAGCTGGTGCCGGTTTACAAGGCAAAATCAAGTAATTGATAAAAAGTATTGTGAAATAAAAAACCCCGGCATGCCGGGGTTTTTTGTTGTATAAAGTTGATATAATTATCCTTTTCTTCTGGAGAAACCTCCACGGTCGCCACTTCCACCTTCTCTTCTTCCTCCTCCACCATAAGAACGGTTTCCTGATCCACCTCTGTCTCCACCGTATGAGCGGCCTCCACCACCTTCACGTCTTCCTCCACCGCCACCATATCCTCCACCACCGGAGCGTCTTCTTCCACCTCCACCGTATCCGCCTTCATCACCACCACGACCTTTAGAGTAACTTTTATCCTGCTGTTCACCGGAAACTTCAACACGCACATTTCTTCCGTGATAATTGCTTCCATGCAAACCTTTGGTTACCTGATCTACTACTTCCGGGTCAACATTAATAAAAGAGTATACTCCTTTTACATCAATGCGCAACAATTGTTTGCCGGTAATACCGGTAAGTTCCAATACCAGGTCTTTCAGTGATCCGGTATTTAAACCATCTTTAGAACCAATGCTCACAAACAATCTTGCTCCGCGGCCTTTGGCATCTCCTTCGGCACGGCTCGAATCCCTGTCCTGAACATTCAGATCAGGTGCATTCATATAATCCGCACTAAATCTTCTTAACTCAAGGGAAAGCATTTTTTTCAATACTTCTTCCTTATCCAGCAGCAATAATGGCTTCAGGTGTTTCTCTACCACATCATCAAAAAATGTTTCTTCAATTTCTGTAGAGTTAATGGTATCAATAAAAGCTAGTAGTTTTTTATCACGAACCTCCATTGCTGATGGAACGAGTACGCGCTTAAATTTGATATTGGCTAATTTTTCAATTTCACGCAGGCGGTAAAATTCTCTTACATTTAATAAGGTAAGTGAGGTACCTGTTTTTCCTGCGCGGGCTGTACGTCCGCTGCGGTGTGTGTAATTTTCAATATCATCAGGCAAATGGAAATGGATAACGTGGGTTAATCCGCTTACATCAATACCGCGTGCAGCCACGTCTGTTGCCAATAATATTTTAATGGCATGATGGCGGAAACGGTTCATTACCTTTTCGCGTTGCGACTGGCTTAAATCACCATGCAGGCAATCTGCATTGTAGCCATCACGTATCAGCTTATCGCTTATATCCTGAGTCTCATGTTTGGTTGTACAAAAGATAATGCCATAGAAGTGATCACTGGTGTAATCAAGAATACGTTTCATGGCAGCATATTTATCCTTTGCGTGAACTACTGCGTACTCATGTGCAATATTTACGTTTGATGAGTTGGCTTTACCAACAGATACCTCTACAGGATCTTTCATGTAGCGGTCGGCAATTTGCCTGATCTCTTTTGGCATGGTAGCACTGAAAAGGCATACGCGTTTGCTGTCGGGTGTTACAGACAGGATGTTTTCAATATCATCCCTGAAACCCATGTTCAGCATTTCATCTGCTTCATCAAGCACCACATACTTAATATTTTTAATGTTTACAGCTTTACGCTCCATTAAATCCATCAGGCGGCCAGGGGTGGCTACCACAATATGTGCTCCCTTGCGCAGTTCATCCATCTGGCCAAAAATGCTGGCTCCACCATAAACGGCAACCACACGCACATTTTTCATATGTGTGCTGTAACTGCTCAGGTCGCGTGAAATCTGCATGCACAACTCGCGGGTTGGGCAAATAATAAGGGTTTGTGTGCTTTTTGCACTAAAATCTGTGAGCTGCAAAATGGGTAAACCAAATGCTGCTGTTTTTCCGGTACCGGTTTGTGCTAATCCTAAAATGTCTCTTTCAGTTTCTAAAAAAACAGGAATGGACTTCTCCTGAATAGGCGTGGGAGTTTCAAATCCCAGTTCCGAGATGGCGCTTAAGACGGACGCGTCCAAGCCCAGGTCGTTAAATGTTGTCAATGTACGTTGTTTATTAAAATGAGCGGCAAAGATAGGTGCAATGTTTGGAAAAACAGCGAGGGTCAGACAAAATAATGCCTAACCCTCAGCCGTATATGAAAAAACTACTACTTAATTACTCATACCTGATCAGCTTGTGAATAATGCTCTTTCCCCCGTCTGTACTGATATGTACTGTATATATTCCTACCTGTTTGGTGGCAAAAGCCGAAGCTAAATTTATTTCTTCATCACTGCACGATATATGCTTTATTTCTTTTCCGGTGAGGTCGGTAATTCGAATCTGAAGCATCAATTTATCCGGATTGGTTAAAACAACCTCTGCATTACTTGGATTTGGATAAAGCACAATACCGTTTGTCTTATCTTCTTCTTTTTCGAAAACAAGAACCTCAGAATATTCATACGAACCGTTTTTATCTGCTATACGCAAACGAAAATAGTTTTTTCCATGGCGGATATGAATACCGGTACTTTTGTATTCTAAAAGGGAAGAGGAGTTGCCGGCTGCTTTAATGGTTTCCATTTCTTCAAAGTGTTTTCCATCATTGCTTTTTTCTACAATAAAGTGAGAGGTATTTACCTCAGATGATGTTTGCCAGTGCAGATAAACCTCATTTTGCTTTTGGTAACCCGCAAATTGTACCAGGGTTACAGGTAAAGAACCACCACCGGGTGAAATCACCATATAAAACCTGAACTCACCGTAGGAAAGCGGGTTTGCAGTGGTGGTATTAAAAGGGTATTGGTATCCATTGGTAATATCTGTGGTTGTATTCAGGTATTTGTCTACAAGCGTTGCGGTAGTTCCACTGCTCCAGTTTCCGTTGGCAAAGTTTAAGGAAAAGGATTTGTTTGTTGCCGGAAGTCTCATACAAAGAGCAACGGTATCTGTTGTTGAGGGAATACCTATTCCGTTAAAAACATACCTGGTGGTATCGCCCGGAACAAAAGATGCAATGGTTTGATTGCCATAGCCGGCTTTGGTCATATCAAACAGGATATTAAATCCTTTGGTGGCTTGCTGATGCAGGTATACAACTGTTTCATCAAGCCTGCCTGTATCTGCAAGTGTGATCTTTACATTATTATTATTGCTCACACCGGATTTGCCAAAAAAACCTTTATGGCTATCATCCCTTAATTTGTATTTTTCTTCAAAAACCAGGTTGGTATTGCCGTTGGCCAAAGCAAAAAATCCCTGACCAGATTCTATCACAGGAGAACCGCCATTAACAGATCCACCTACCGGATGCCAGTTGGAGTATGAAGCTGATTTGGGGTTGTATACATAAGTTCCCGGTGAAATATTGCTGCCACGCGCTGCCACCCAATCAGGATGATTCCAGTCAATATCCGATGCGTAGGGATTACCCACGAGGTTAAACCCTTTTCCTTTTGAGTTGGTACGGGTGAGCGGAACAGTGAGTTGTCCGGTATGAAGTGTACCTTTTGCCCTGATGGTAACACTGCTTGTATTGTTTAGTAAAAGAGTGAGCAGGTCGCAACCATCGCTCCTTTTTCCTCTTACCAATACATTATATCCTTTGCCTGGTTCGAGTAAAGTATTTGATGTGCCTGATGGTGTTTCCCAACGTCCATTAGTTTCGCTGTACATCTGAAGCGATGGACTGTTAAAATCTGTGGCGTCAAATCCGTTGCTGTGTTTGTTAAAAGAAGGGCAGGGGCTTCCACCTGATCCCTGTCCGGTAATATGTATACTATCCTGCCAGCTGGCTTCTATACTCACTCCTGAAACGGGTGCGGCCAGAAACCGCCACTTGCGAAGATTCTCTCCGCCCTGAATAAAACGTTCAACAGTTACGGCACCTGATATATAAGTACCCGAGGGCATTTCAGCTATACGCGCTGTACCTATAGAATCTGAAACAAGGGTTAAAAATCCGTTACTAACTACACCACCGGTTTGTATTTCCAGTTCATCGAGTATGTATGTTTCACTGCTCAATGTAATACCGGCCGCATTATTCACATGCATGCTGGTAAAGGTATCGCCTCTTATCACCTGCGCGGCAGAACCATCCAACGCAATATCCGATGTTATGGTAGTTAGTTCACCGCTTAAGGTGTTGCTGCCTGCCAAAAATATTTTTGAATGATTAAAAAGTAAATTTCCCGTTCCGGATATGCTGCCATTGATATCTACTGTATCACAGTTCAGATGAATGGAAATAATTCCGGTATCAATATTATTATTCAGGATAAAATTTCCCTGTACAACAAATTTAAGATCGTTAATGGTTATTGTTCTTGGTGATAAGCCGGTATTAACAGTTAAATTTCCATAAGGTATGCCATTCCTGATTGTTTGCGAAACATGGCCGGCACCGTAAATAAGGGTTGATGTGGCATGCAGCTGAATATGATTATCCGTGAAGCCCGCAGGAAATTGAATGGGATTATTTTCTCCGTTATTTCCTATTACCACCGTTACACCAGATCCAACGGTAAATAGCCCGCTGTCTGTTCCGGTAATTGCAGCTGCAGCTCCTGTTAGCGTGAGGCGACCGGCATTCAGTGTAAAGTTTTTATCTATACGCACAGAACCATTCACTGTTAAATTTCCTGCCCCGCTTTTTATGAGGTGATAGAATCGGATATTTTTAGCTGTTTGAGAGCCTGCATTATTATATTCAACCGTATTGCCGGGTGCAGAAGCGGTTAACACACCCATAGCAGATAATAAACTTCCGTTCACTTTTAAAGTGCTGTATGAATCATTGATAAAGGTGCCGTTGGCATTGTTGGCTGTAAGGTTACCTGTGATCTGAATGGAAGTTTTGTTGGTGAGGTTTATGGCTCCGGAAATAACCATATTACCACCAAAAGTGATCGGGGTATTTGATACAATCTCCTGATGGTTGGTGGAGAAAGTATAAGCACCTGTTCCCGGGGTAAATATGCCCTGATTGCTAATTCCGTTTCGGATGGTTACGGGATTATTGCTGCTTATTTTATAAGTACCGTTAACGGTGAGTTTGCCTAATATGATAGTGCCTGCCACCAGATCGTCATACAAGGTACCATTCACCAGCGTAGTTCCTGTTACATTGAGGGTGCTGTTTCTTAAATTATATATACTGCCTGCATTAATAACCAGATTATTTAATATAATTACTTCTCTGTTATTGTTTTTTAAAGTGTCTTTGGTGGCTACTACCAAATCATTAAAAGTGGCAGGAGATCCGGATGACATGGTGATATTCTGGGTAACTGTTCCATTAAATTTTACTACACTTCCTGCGGTGGCAAACGGGGCGATGGAACCTCTTGTAAAGTTCCCGCGAATATAAATGGTGTCGGTATTTTGTAAGGTGCGTGTACCGGCTGTGGCACTTGACGCAATGAGGTTCATATAACTACCGCTCACTATGGTTTGATTGGTGGTTGAATTGGTGTAACTCACTGTTCCCACCCAGGTGACACCTGAAGGTAAAGGACTTGTGGAGTTATTGGTGGTTTGTAACGTACCGGTACCGGCAGTGGTAAAAACCCCGTCAAGCTTGTAGGCCGACATATTAAAGGTTGTTGAATAGGTGAGCAGGCCGGTTACGGTTATATTTCCCCTTGCAGTTTTGGTGCCTGAGTTAATTACAGAAAGGTTGCTGTACGTGCCTGGTTGAATGCTTTGCGTATTCGTGCGATCAAAGATTACCGTATTGATCCAGGTAACTCCTGAAGGAATAGGTGATGTGCTGCTGTTTTGGGTTCTTATTGTTCCGGTTCCTGCATTGCTGAGTGTACCAGAAAGCAGGTAAGTACCCATATTTAATGTACCTGAATTATTCAGAATGCCATTTATATTTAAGGTTCCACTCGCGGTTTTAGTTGCTGTAACCGGTATAGTGAGGTGATGATAAGTGGCTGCCGGAATGGTTTGTGTGCCCGGAGCATCAAATATAACGGTGCTTGAGTTGCTGTAACTGGCTGTATAGGTTGTTATTTCTACGGTACCTCCATAATATATCCTTCCTGATGAGGTAATTTCAATGCGGTTTTCTGCAGAACTGCTGCCATTAAAGTCCGTTAACCCATTAATATCAGCACTTCCGGTTGTAATGGATAAAATGGTTCTGCTGTTGGATGTATTATTAGCCATTACCATGGAACCCGCAGTAAGTGTTCCGGCATTTACGTTCAACCTTTTGGTAATTCCACTCCGTCCGGGATTTAAAAAATTGAGCGACCGGGTAATATTTAGCGAATTGCTTCCACTTATAGTTACAGTGGTATTGGTGCTGCCGTTTAGAATAGTTAGAGCCCGGCAGTTTGCTGCTGTATTAATGGTGCAGTTTGCCCCATTGGCTATCAGTACAGAATCAGAAACACCCGGAATGCCATTATTCCATCGTCCGGCATCAGTCCAGTTGCCCGTCCCGCTGAAAGTAGTTGTTACCTGTGCAGAGCCCACACAAGCAAAAACAATCAAGCATAGTGATACAAGTAAAGACTTCATAAACATAGGAAATAGTGCAGTACAAAGATATAGAACAAAAAAGCATAAAAACAAAATAAACGGAATAATAATGAAATAAACAGCTGTATTGTGGTACGAAATAATTAAACCAGAATGAGAAATAAATGTGACGTAACTTTCAGGTAATCAGTAAAAAAGTATTTGAAGGATTTTAAATTTAGCCTGCTAAAACTACCCCATAAAAAAAATGGTAACTTTGAACTTCAATTTTTCAAAAAATGAGCATTAAGGAACATTTAGACAAAAGAATTTTGATTTTGGACGGTGCCATGGGTACCATGATCCAACGTTATAAACCGGAAGAGCAGGATTTCAGAAACGAGGCATTAAAAAATCACCCCCATTCTCTTAAAGGGAATAATGATTTATTATCCGTTACCCGGCCTGATATTATTAAAGCCATACACGCCCAATACCTTGAAGCCGGAGCTGATATTATTGAAACCAATACCTTTAGCGGAACAACAGTTGCCCAGGCTGATTATCGTCTGGGAGAAGATTGGGTGTGGGAAATCAATTATCAGTCGGCAAAACTGGCCCGTGAGGTAGCCGATGAATTTACCAAACGTAATCCGGCAAAACCTCGTTTTGTTGCCGGAGCCATGGGACCTACTACAAAATTGGCCTCTATGTCGCCCGATGTAAACAACCCGGGTTACCGCGCAGTATCTTTTGATGAATTGGCCAAAGCATTTAAACTTCAGGTAAAAGCATTGATAGAAGGAGGGGTGGATTTGTTGCTTATTGAAACCATTACAGATACCCTGAATGCGAAGGCGGCTTTGTATGCTGCTCAGGAATATTTCGAAGAAACCGGTAAAACATACCCGGTAATGATTTCCGGTACGATAACGGATGCGTCAGGAAGAACTTTATCCGGACAAACAACAGAAGCGTTTCTGATTTCGGTGCAGCATGTGCCTTTATTAAGTATAGGTTTAAATTGTGCCCTTGGTGCAAGCGCTTTGCGTCCTTACCTCCAGGTATTATCAAATAAAGCACCATTTTATATAAGTGCCTATCCCAACGCAGGTTTACCAAACGAAATGGGGCAATACGATGAAAGCCCGGCAGCCATGGCCAAACAGGTAGAGGAATTTTGCAAAGAAGGATTGGTAAATATACTTGGCGGTTGTTGCGGAACAACTCCGGATCATATAAAAGCCATTGCAGAAGCGGCTGCAAAACATACCCCGAGAAAATTGAATGTTGCGGTTGCCATGTAACTTAAATAAACACGTATAAGCAATATGGTTAATGCGCAGCTTATTATAGTTATCCTACTTATTACCGGAGCGGTTTTGTATATTCTGAAAAGCATGTATAAAAGCGCAAAAGGCCATACCTGCGAACAAGGCAGTTGTAAATGCAGCAATAAAAAAGTAGAGACGGGTAACTGATTTTTATGCTATTCCTCTATATTGCTGTTTTAAGCAATAAACCATAGTGAGTAATTCATCTTTGTTCAGAAGAAAATCGGTTAAACAAATTGCGGCCGAAGCCGAAGAACTGCAACAGCAGGAACATCAACTTAAAAAAACGCTTTCATTGAGGGATATTACCTCGCTGGGTATAGCTGCTATAATTGGTGCGGGTATTTTTAGTACCATTGGCAATGCCAGTGCTTCAGGTGGTCCGGCAGTTATTTTATTATTTATATTTATAGCTATTGCCTGTTCTTTTTCTGCCATGAGTTATGCAGAATTTGCCTCAAGTATTCCTATTTCAGGCAGTGCCTATACCTATGCTTATGCTGCCTTTGGTGAGGTGGTTGCCTGGATTATCGGGTGGGCATTAATTGTAGAATATGCTATTGGAAATATAGTAGTAGCCATTTCCTGGAGTGATTATTTTACCGGGTTAATGGATGGAGTAGGAATGCATATACCGGAATTTCTCACCATGGATTATCTAAGCGCAAAAAATGGTTTTGCAGAGGGTATGGCGGAATTAGCAAAAGCACCCGGAACGTTGTTGCCACAGTTTATGCAGGATCAGATGCTGGCCTGGCAACAGGCTCCTGAAATATTGGGAATGAAACTGATCTGCGACCTGCCCGCTTTGGCCATTGTGTTTGCCATCACAGCATTGATTTATCGCGGTGTGCACGAAACAAAAACCGTGGGAAACTATTTTGTTGCACTTAAACTATCTGTTATTGTTCTGGTAATTATTGTGGGGGCTTTTTATGTGCAGCCTGGTAACTGGAGTCCCTTTGCACCAAACGGAATGGCCGGAGTATTAAAAGGTGTGGCATCCGTATTTTTTGCCTATATCGGATTTGATGCCCTTGCCACAACAGCAGAAGAGTGTAAAGATCCAAAACGGGATTTGCCTAAAGCCATGATCGCTTCATTAACTATTTGTACGGTATTATATATTCTCATTGCATTAACACTAACAGGTTTGGTAAGCTATAAAGAACTGGCTGTTGGTGATCCGCTTGCTCATGCTTTTGAACTGATTAACCTGAGGTGGATGCAGGGTATTGTTGCCGTGAGCGCGGTAATTGCTATGGCCAGTGTACTGCTCGTTTTTCAAAACGGGCAACCCAGAATCTGGATGAGCATGAGTCGGGACGGGTTGTTACCAAAACGTTTCAGTACCATTCATAAAAAATTTAGAACACCTGCTTTTTCAACTATTGTTACCGGCCTGTTTGTAGCCATACCTGCCTTGTTTCTAAACCTTAAAGAAGTAACGGATCTGTCGAGCATAGGAACCTTGTTTGCTTTTGTGGTGGTAAATGCCGGAGTAATCAGGATGGAGAGTCATAAAAATGAATACCATGTGGGTTTCAGGGTGCCTTATTTTAATGGTCGTTTGTTGGTTCCCATCTTATGCCTTGTTTCCCTTTTTCTGTTTATTGTGTTTGATGATCAGGAAGTGTTTCAACACATAGATAAACGTGAAAACTGGGCTATAGTGTTATTCTGGATATTATTTGTTGTGCTCAGTACCTTTACTTTTTTAAAGCGTTATTCAGCTATTCCTGTTTTAGGTATGATAACCAATTTTTATCTGATGGCTCAGCTTAATTTTACCAACTGGGCTGCATTTATTATCTGGTTATCCATAGGTTTGGTTATTTATCTTACCTACGGAAGGTTTCACAGCAAACTGGCAAAAGCAGCCTGAATAGTAAATTAGCTGCTGTGGTCACTTACGATTACCCATTTGTTATCGAGTTTTTTAAGCAATAAGCTAAAATAGCCACTCAGGTTTCCTTTTTCTTTGCGGGTTAAATCCCATTTGCCAACAACATACGCAGAAGTAGGGGAGAGCAGTTCCACTTTCAAAATATCAAACTGAAGCTGACCCATGGCTGCTTTATCCGGGTACGACTTTTTATAGGTATCAAGTGTGGCCTGCCAGCCTTTGGTAATTCCTTTTTTGCCAATAAATGACAGCGAGTCATTTTTCCAGTAGCCCATCATGTATTGATCAAGGTTGCCCTCATTCCATGCACTTTTCTGGTTCATCAGCAGGCGTATAATTTGTTGTTTATCGGGCAACTGTTGTTTGTGGTGTTTTGGATGTTTCTTTTGGGCAAAAGAAGGGATGCTAAGCAGCACAAGAATAAGAAAGAGGATGTTTTTCATACTGGTAAGTTTAGTAGCAAGTTAAGGGTTAAGAATCTATTCCGCAGAATTTTGTGAAGTGAGAAGGGGTAATTATTTCTGAGCCTGCCTCCGGGTATAGATTTATGAATGCTTTGGAAATTTTCTTATTTCCTTTTGTTCCCCACTTCATCTCGAACGCAGTTATCCCTCCATCTTTGGTTTCCACATAATCTACTTCACTCTGATTGTAGCTGCGCCAGAAATAACTTTTTACGGGTGTATGTAATGTGAGATGAAGTTTCATTCGTTCACTTATCATCAGGTTTTCCCAAAGTTTTCCAACGTCATCCCGCATAGAGAGGTCGTTGTAATTCCCTATCACCGCATTGCGGATCCCATTGTCCCAAAAATAAATCTTACTCATTTTGGTTACTTCCTTGCGTGCATTTGTACTGAACGCATTTAAGCGAAACACCACAAACGATTTTTCCAGCAGACCGATATAACTTTCTACCGTTTCTGATTTTACCCCAAGAGAGTTTGATAACTCGTGTATCGAAACTTCATTCCCTGTTTGAAAGGCCAGTAATTTCAGTAGTTTGTCTAGTAATTCCGGTTTACGTAAATCTTTCCATGCCAACACATCTTTATATAAATATTGGTTAGCCAGATTTTTTAAAAGGGTTTGGGCATCATGCCGGTTATTGCATATATCCGGATAGTTTCCGTAAACGAGGTGAAAGGGAAGTTGTTGTTCTATTTCAAAGGGTGATTTGCCATCGTATAGTTCTGACAACGAAAATGGATATAAGTGAAAGAGCAGATGCCTGCCTGTTAAGGGTTCGAAAATTTTTTCGGAAATATCAAGAGCTGATGATCCTGTTGCTATAAACTGCACGTCTTTGAAATGATCAACAAGAAGTTTAAGCAGCAGCCCTGGGTTTTTTATTCGCTGCACTTCATCAATTACCACTGTTTTATAATTACCTACTACTTGCTTAAGAGAAGGGAGATCCTGTTTCTCCAAACGCTCCCTTACTGCCGCCTCATCCGCATTAAGCCATAATACAGTTGATTGATCGGAAAACAGCGAGGAGAGCATAGTGGTTTTACCCACCTGTCTGGCTCCGGTAATAACCAATGCTTTGTGTTTATTAAGCCATTGTATAAGGTTAACTTCTGCCAAACGGCTGATGGAATTCATAGGTCAAAAGTACAAAAATTTCCAGTATAGTGGAAATTTTTGTACTAATTTTTCCACTATACTGGAAAAATTAATGGTTTTGTGATGGGTTTATCACGCAATCAGGTGCCAGATTTTCTCCATATAAGCAGCGTCCCTGAGTTTTTCTTCTCCACCATCGGCAATTATTTTTTCAAGCAACACATCGTTTTTCTTTCCCTGCTCCAGGGCATAGGCGTAAGGTGAGGTGCTAAAGGTGACCAGTTCGTATTGCGATTTAAATTTATCGGGATACAGTTCGGAGAGTTCGTGTTCAATAAATTTTTTATGAAGAAAATGTTTGTCGCCAACCTTATCAGCCATTTCCGAGTAGTTTTGAACGGCCAGATCGGCAATAGCATCGGCATTTGGTTTGCGTAATACCTGATATTCGGCAAAAGCTTTTTCCCAGTTGGGATAGTGTTTCTCTATGCACTCATCCAGTACAATTACATCTTCGAAGGAGCAGTTCATGCCCTGGCCAAAAAAAGGAACCACTGCATGCGCAGCATCGCCAGCCATCGCCATTTTACCTCCCCTTACCCATGGGTAACATTTTACCGTAACCAAAGATGAAGTGGGATTGGTAAAATAATCTTCAACCAAAGTTGGCATTAAAGGAACCGCATCGGGGAAATATTGATTAAAGAAGGTAACTACATCTTCTTCTGTTTTTATTTTTTCAAAACTTACTTCGCCTTCAAATGGCATAAACAGGGTACAGGTAAAATCGCCTGCCGGATTTGGAAGGGCAATCATCATAAATGCACCACGGGGCCAAATATGCAGGTCATTCTTTTTCATCATAAACTTACCGGCTTCTCCTGCAGGGATGGCAAGTTCTTTATAACCTACATGCAAATAAGTTTGCGAATAATTAAACCTGTCGGTTGTTTGCATTCTGGCGCGGGTGGCGGCAAAGGCACCATCGGTACCAATAATGCGGTCGGAGTGGAATACCTTAAATGTGCCATCTTCCATTTCAAACTTAGATATCCCGTTTTCAATATCAATATCAACACATTTGGTATTAAAGTGAAGGTGAATATTGCTGAACTCATCGGCCAATTCCAATAAACGGATATTTAAGCGCCCGCGTGAAACGGAATTGATGGCCTGCCCCTCTTTTCCATAGGGTTGAAAAGCAAGCTCTCCGGCAATATTGTGAATCATGCGTCCGTACATGGGTATGGCATCACTCATGATATCCTTATCGAGTCCCACTTTTTCCAGTGCCCTTAAACCCCTTACCGATAAAGCCAGGTTAATGGATTTGCCGGCCGAAATCCGGTTTTTACGCATATCTGGTCTACGTTCAAAAAGGTTAATTTCAAAACCCCGCTTAGCCAGGTATATAGCAAGTAAGCTGCCTGATAATCCGCCTCCGATAATATTTATTTTCTCTGCCATGTGTAATTGATCAATGGTTCAAATTATTTAAAAAACTCCCGATTATTAAATGAGTAAAGTCAGTTTTTTATCTGTTAAAATACATGTGAAGGGCTTCACCTATCCTGTATATATCTTCAAATGAGTTATACATAGGCACCGGACTCATCCTGATCACATCCGGCTCCCGCCAATCGGGCATGATATTGTTCTCAACAAGAAAATCGAACAATTGTTTGCCGTTTTCTTTAACAATAATGGATAACTGGCAACCTCTTTCAGCAGGATTTGCAGGTGTGATAACTGTAAGGTATTGCTCAAATTGTTTCAATACAGATTCCAGATAGGCGGTGAGTTGTTCACTTTTTTTACGAAGGTTTTCTATTCCGGCTTTATCAAATAATTCAAGTGAAGCTTTGTGTATAGCCATTGGAAAAATCTGGGCATTGCTGAGTTGCCAACCGGCTGCCCCTTCCATGGGTTTAAATCCTTTCTTCATTTGAAAGCGTGTTGCCTCATCATGCCCCCACCATCCGGCAAAACGGATAAGGCCGGGGTTGGATCCGTGGCGCTCATTTACAAATACCCCGCTGGTGCCTCCTGGTCCGGAGTTTAAATATTTATAAGTACACCATACGGCAAAATCCACGTCCCACTCATGCAGTTTTAAATGCAGGTTACCGGCCGCATGTGCCAGATCAAAACCTGCCACAGCTCCAACTGCATGTGCTGCCCTGGTAATAGCAGCCATATCAAACGCCTGACCGGTATAATAGTTTACCCCGCCTATCATCACAATAGCGAGGTCGTTTTGGTGTTCGTTAATTTTGGCAATAATATCCTCAGTACGCAAGGTGTATTCACCGTCTCTTGGTTTCAGTTCAATAATGGCATCATCCGGATCTAACCCGTGAAACCGGGCCTGGGTTTCCATAGCATACTGATCGCTTGGAAATGCCGAAACCTCCATCATGATTTTGTACCTTGTTTTGGTGGGTCGGTAAAAACTTACCATCATTAGATGCAGGTTGGCTGTAAGGTTATTCATTACAACTACCTCTTTGGGTAATGCCCCAACTACTTTTGCCGCTTTTTCGGTAAGAAAATGGTGGTAATACATCCACGGGTTTTTTCCATCAAAATGTCCTTCTACTCCCAGTTCTGCCCAATCTTTTAATTCCTGATCAATGGCGGCCTTTGCCGCTTTGGGTTGCAGTCCGAGAGAATTACCGCAGAGGTAAACCACAGGCTTTCCGTTTTTTTGCAATAAATGATACTCGTTTCTAAAGGCAGCAAGCGGATCCTGTTTATCTAATTGCTGTGCAAATGCTAAGGTATGTTCAACGTGCATAATGGCTCAATCTATGCGCAAGTTTAACAAGAAATATTGAATGAAACAGCAGGATTATCATGCCCTTCACTAACAAGGATTTAGCATTAAGACAGGCAGTATAAAGAAGAAGAAGTTAAAGTACAGGTTCTGATTCCGGCTCCCCGGGTACGATTTCCTGGTTTTCTACAATTTCAGTGATATTGATATTCCAGTACCCATGCCTGATGGCAAATTCAAACAAGGAAAGTTTGTTGTTATCAATGGCCAGTTTAAGGCAAAGCTTTTTGAGGTTTTTTTCTACTGTTTTTTCTGATTTGCTCAATACCACAGCAATTTCCGAATTGGTTAGCTTACGGCATACCAGGTTTAACAGCCCTATTTCAGAGGAGGTTAAAGGCTCATGGCTGAACTTTTTTTTCTCAATACCCGTGATGGTTTTTAAAATACTTCCCAGGTTAAAAAAGTTGGATTTATGGATATATCCTTTCACTCCTATCGAATTAAAAAAGGAGATATCACTGGCACTGCTGGAAGAGGTAAAAACGATAATGGGTAACCAGGGGCATTCGTTCCGTAGCCTTTGTGCAATCATAATACCGGAATCGCCAGGAAGATTTATATCCAGCAACAGGTAATCAATCTGATGGTTTTTGTATTCTTCAAAAAAAGTCAAACCCCACTCACAAGTTAGCACAATCCTGAAGTGAGGGTACTTGTTTAATTCATAAGCAACAATATACCGCCATAGATTCGCATCTTCGATAATGGCGAAGTTGATCGTTTTCATAGCTGTGTGTGTACGAATATAACGATGAAATAGCTATAAAATTGGTTGATTACCCTAAATATTGCTTAATTTATGGGGGAGCAGGTACCTCTCTACTTTTAGTTCCTGTTTTGGAGGCTAAATAGTTTGTTAATGGCTGTTAATGCCAACCAAAGAGCAGCGGGATATTGGCGCGTATGTATTTGGCATTTCGCGAAATCCAATATTGATTTTGCCTGAATGGAAAAAATCCCAATTGAAAATTTAAATAGATAAGTTCTTATTGGTTACCTGAAGAAGCAATATTAATTACTCAGGCAATTTTCAGTTTAAAGTAAAAACGACTGCCTTCACCAATATTGGTTTCTAAACCAATTTCACCTTCCTGTGCCTCTATAAACTCTTTGCTTATTGCCAGCCCAAGCCCTGTGCCTGATTTGCTGCTGCCGGGAACCTGAAAATAGCGGTTGAATATTTTGTCGGCATATTTGCTGTCAATACCTTTTCCGTAGTCTTTTACGGAAAACAATAAATCGTTATGTTCCCTTCGTAGTTCTATCCTTATGTCATTGTTTTCCGGTGAATACCGGATAGCATTGGTAAGCAGATTAATCAGTACCCATGCCGTTTTTTCGGAATCGGCTTTAACAAATGGCAAGGGTTCTTCTGTATGAATATCAAGATGTACATGTTTGTGCTCAGCTTGCAGTTTTACCGCCTCTATGGCGTAATGAAGAATCTGCTTAGGATCACTTTGCTGGATAGAAAGTTGAATATTGCCTGTTTCAACCTGTGAAAGATTTAACAATTCTCCTGTAATTTTTAATAAGCGATCGCTGTCTTCTTTAATACTGGTGATGAGTTTTTTTTGTTCCTCGTTTGCCTTCCCCACCCTTTCATCTTCCAGGAGCTGGAGACTCATTTTAATAGACGATATGGGTGTTTTGAGTTCATGAGAAATGGTGGCAATAAAATTTGTTTTGGCTGAATCCAGTTCTTTAAAAGGGGTAATGTTTTGAAGGATAATCACATGTCCGATATCGCGGCTTTGCTTTTCCCCTGTTGGTATTATGGATATGGGAATGATATCTTTTTCAAAGTAGCTCTCCTTATTATTTGCAAATATTTTTAAAGGACGCTGAGAGCCGGTTTGTTCAGTTGACATATTTTGCAGAAGCGACCGCATGAGGTCATTTGTAATGGAAATTTCCTGAGCAGATTTACCAATGGCATTTTCCGTTTTTAATCCAAGGATGGTTAATGCTTCTGTATTTGCAAAAACAATGTTTTTTTTATCGTCAAGCCCTATTACCGGATGATGCAGTTTGCTGATCAATGTTTCAATGCGTTTTTTCTCAATAAGAAGCCGGGCAAGGTTGCTGTTATCATATTCTTCAAGCTTGGCTGCCATGGTATTAAATGCAGCCGCCAAATCGCCAAACTCGCTTGTGCTGCTAAAATGTACGCGTTCTTTATATTGTTTGGCTGCAATCTGTTTAATACTGTTTGTTAATTCTTTTATCGGGTTTGCAATGCTGTCTGGCAAATTCATCAGCAGTATCAGGGAAAGAATAAAAGATAATGTACCTGTTATGGCAATCCATTTGGTTGACCGGTCAGCGGTTTCTTCTGCTACTTTGCTTTTTCTCTCAATGGCCTGCATATTCAGCAGCATAATATCATATAGATCCTTTCTTATTTCTTTTTGCAACCTGGTCTCATCATCTTCAGCCAGTAGTTTCTGGAAATGATTGGTTAAACGTTCTGTTGCTTCTTTTTCACCCTTTTCGGTGATATTATTTTGCTGCCTGGTGAGGTTTACCAGAAAGGTATTGAGAGACACGCTGTCTGATCTTATTCCGTCCAGGGCCATCATCATTTGCCTTGTATAATCAAGGGTATTATAGTTGGCAACCAATATATTTTTGGTATCACCGGAAAGTGCATTAATCTGTTTGGTGCCAAGCACGCCAAGCAATACAATATTGGCAAACAGAAATCCTAAACCCAGAATGAGCCGTGTTTTTATTTTCATGCGAAACGGGGTATAGCTGTTAACATAAATGGATCATTAAGAAAGAATAATTAAATCTACATCAAAGGAAGATAGTTTTTTTAACAACTCCCTGAAAACGTTATTGGCAACAATAATACGAAGAAGATTGAGATGCGGTTTTCCAATACACACGGTGGTGATATTTTTTTGTTCCACTACATCAACAATAGCTTTAGCAATATGTTTACTTTCCATCTTCATTATTTCGGCACCTAACTCTGTAGCCAGTTTAAAATTGTTTATAAGATGTCTTTGTTTATCCAGCGCAATTCGTTCTGCATTTTCTTCCGGAGTTTGCACGTACAGCACCATCCATTTGCAGTTGTAATAGTTGGCAAGACGGGCTGTTTTGCGAATAACCGTTTTGGCTGTTTTTTCATTGCTGCTTATACAAGCAAGAAAACGCTCATGCCGCATGGCCGCATTTTTCGGTATCTCAGCCTCTACTTTTCTCTCTACCTGAGAAGCCACTTCTTTTAGTGCCAGTTCCCTTAACTGCAGGATATGTTCTGCTTTAAAAAAATTACTTAGGGCGGTATTGATTTTATCGGGTGTATATATCTTGCCTTCTTTGAGTCGCTGAATTAATTCATCTGAAGTGAGGTCAATATTCACCACCTCATCAGCTATTACAAGAACCTTATCTGGTACCCGTTCTTTTACCTCAATTCCCGTAATGCTTTTTATTTCTTCATTAAGGCTCTCTATATGCTGAATATTTACCGCACTGATTACATTTATGCCGGCATCAAGTATATCCATTACATCCTGCCAGCGTTTTTCGTTTTTACTGCCCTCTATATTGGAATGTGCAAGTTCGTCTACAATTACCACTTCGGGTCTGAGGTTAATGATGGCCTGCAAATCCATCTCTTTAAGTTCCCGCCCCTTGTAAAAAATGCTCCTCAGGGGTATTACAGGCAAACCATCAATCAGCTCATGAGTTTCTTTTCTGCCATGGGTTTCTATAAAACCAATCTTTACATCAATACCATTTTTTAAGAGCGAGCGGGCCTCAGTAAGCATACGGTATGTTTTACCTACACCGGCACTCATGCCAATATATATTTTAAACTTTCCGCGCTTCGATTTTTTAATCAGATCAAGGAAGTGCTGAACATTATTTTCTTTGTTTTCCTCAGCCATTACAGGTTATAGGTTCAACATCATTATTTTCTATAGTTCAAAACCATTATGCATAAACATACCAAAGCAATGAAGGAGAGATATGATGCAGGGTTCGCAAAATTAACTGTCCAGCCTAGTTGCTTATATCTTTTTGGTGGAAATATTCGTTTGTCGGATTTATTGAAGTAAAAAACACCCATTTTCCAGTTGGATGGATCATGGCGCCATTGTTCCTGTGTTGCCTTTGATGGTTTTTCCTGTTTATTCATGTTTGAATTTAGTAAAAACTAAGTAGTTCTGAGAGCAAAAAATAATGCACATTCCTGTAAGAGCAACCAATGTGCCTATGATATCAAATATATCAGGAATAAAATGATCCATTTTACAGGCCCATGTTAAGGAAAGGGCAATAAAAAAAACCACCTGAAATTTCGCAAATGGCAGCAATCATAAATAGGGTTGTTGTTTTTAGAACATACATGGGTGTTATAAAACAACCCGATAAGGTATTTCGCTTAAAGGGTTGTTTCTTCAAAGTTTTATTTCTTATAACCTGAATAAGATGGCCATAATAATTTTATCTTCCGATTTAACCAGGTGTGGTCTCCATGATCCGTTGGGGTCAACAGCTGTAGTTGCCAGTCCGGTGGCAGAGGTTACTCCTCCTGATCCGGCAAAGTAAGGTGTGCTGGAATTTCTGTTTACATATTCAATTCTGAATGTAATACTTTGATTGGGCATAAAATCGAAATTGGTTGACCAGTCCCAGCCTTCAAACTGATCGCCCGGGTTGGCGCTGAAGGGAAAGGTACCTTCCGTTTGTGTAGGATTATTGGCATTGGGAAGCGGGCTTGCCTGCCCTGTGGGATAAAGTACGAGGTAGCGTCCGGGATTTTTCATCCAGCCTCCGCCCAAAGTCCAGGCAAATTTATTTTGTGCAAACCAGATGCGGTTGTATAACATTCCACTCACAAAATATTGGGCCGGTTTAGCTGGGTCACTATCGTCAAAACCGTTCACTCCTCCGCCTTTTTCAAAACCTATATCACCTGTTAAAGAAAAAGCCATTCTGCTAATACCTCTGTTATCGGGTTTGTTCAGATAGCGGTATAATACACTGTTATCTGAGTGAAAACGAATCCGGTCTTTTATACCTGCCGCATCAGTACCATAATAATCATTGGTTAGTACTTTCAGGTTGCTGTTGGATGACATATAGGTAATATTACCACCTAAGCCTGGCATCTTGTTAAACTTACCGTATGATTGCCACCCGTTAATAATCCATGGCTCTATTTTCCAGTTTTTTGATGGATGAATCTGTATCCTTACACCCGAAAAAAACCATGGGGTATTGTCTGAGGTAAAGGAAGCCTGATACTCCCAGTTTTCTGGTTGGTAGTAGGAGTTCAACCCAATATACGACATAAACAATCCAGCATCTACATTGATGCCATGCCATTTATTGAAATGATACCCTGCGTATGATTCACTCAGGTAACGGTAAACATCCGCCAATTGATACTGTCCGCGATAGGGGCTGTAATCATTCCGGGGAACTACAATAGAACGCATTCCAAATTGTGTCATGATTCTTGCTCTCGCATTGAGGTAATTAAAATCCCCTCCAAAATGTAATGCCTGCAGTTGTAATTCATTATGACGGGCAAGAGCTGTTGAACCTACTACGGTATTATCTACCGGATCATTAAAGGAGTAATTGTAATTAATATCCATCAGGATACTTGGCGTGAAATATTTCATGTTCTTAAAAACAGAAGAGTCTCTCCTGTCGCCTCCGTTTTGCCAGGTTTGATCAATTCCTTCAAAAGGTTCTCCTGTTTGCTGTGCATTGGCCAGAAAAGAAAATCCGGCCAGAAAGCAAGTGTAAATTGTTTTTTTCATATATTAATATTGATTGATTTCGGATGTTTGGTTGTTTTTTGTTTTAGACGCACTTAATTCATCGAGTGCTATATTTAATTTCAATACATTTATTTTTTTTGGTCCGAATAAACCCAAAAGAGGTTTTTCGGTGTGTTGTTCAACAAGGGTATAAACTTGTTTTTCTTCGAGGTTTCTTACTTTGGCAATACGTGTAACCTGAATGGTTGCTGCCTCTTGAGAGATATGTGGGTCAAGACCGCTGCCTGAAGCAGTAATCAGGTCAACAGGAATATGGTTTTTAAGTGTTCCGGGATGATGAACAAGAAAAGAATCTATCCGGCCCTGAACCAAACTCAGGTAATCGGGATTTGACGGACCTTTATTTGAGCCTCCCGAACCCGCAGCATGATAATTAACTGCCGAAGGGCGACCCCAGAAATACTGATCGGAAGAGAATGCCTGACCAATATTTTCGTAACCAATGGTAATGCCGTTTTGTTTTATAGTAACACCCTTTCCTTCTCCTTTAGCCAGCTTACCTATTCCCATCACCAGAAGGGGAAATATTCCTGCAAGAATAACCATAAGTATGAGCGTGAGTTTTAATGATATCAGTATATTGGTTTTCATGTTTTTCAGATAAAGAGGTTAATACATAGATCGATTATTTTAATTCCTATAAATGGCACAATAATTCCACCGAGTCCATAAACGAAAAGATTTCTGCGCAGCAATGCGCTAGCTTCAATTGGTTTGTATTCCACGCCCTTTAGTGCAAGTGGAATAAGCAGTGGAATAATGATGGCGTTAAAAATTACAGCAGAAAGAATAGCGGATTCAGGGCTTCCGAGTTTCATGATGTTGATGCCTTGCAATGCAGGTATGGAGGCGATGAAAAGGGCCGGGACAATAGCAAAATATTTAGCCACATCATTGGCTATGGAAAAGGTGGTTAGGGTTCCCCTGGTAATAAGTAGTTGTTTCCCAATCTCAACTACTTCTATCAGTTTTGTAGGATCATTATCCAAATCCACCATGTTACCGGCCTCTTTTGCCGCCTGTGTTCCACTGTTCATGGCCACACCTACATCTGCCTGTGCCAGAGCGGGTGCATCGTTTGTACCATCACCCATCATGGCCACAAGTTTTCCTTCAGCCTGCTCTTTTTTTATGTAAAGCATTTTGTCTTCAGGTTTGGCTTCAGCGATAAAATCATCCACCCCTGCTGCTTCAGCAATAAATTTTGCAGTAAGCGGGTTGTCTCCTGTTACCATTACCGTTTTCAATCCCATTTTGCGCAATCTGCCAAACCTTTCATGAATACCATGTTTTATAATGTCCTGCAACTCTATTACACCAATGGCATTTTCATTTTCGGCAACAACCAGCGGGGTGCCTCCTTTTCCGGATATTGCCTGTACATATTCTGATATTTCAACAGGCATTCCGTTTCCGGCCTTCTGGCAAAGTTTTTTAATAGAATCATAGGCTCCTTTGCGAATCCTTGTGTTTAAAAAATCTATACCTGAGCTTCTTGTTTCTGCAGTAAACTTTATGAAACGGGGATTTTCAATGGCATAACCTGCAGGATCAATTCCAGCAAGTTCTATAATGGATTTGCCCTCCGGTGTATCATCCGACATAGAACTTAGCACCACACATTTGATAAAGTGATATTGATCAATTCCTCTTAACGGATAAAAATGTGTAGCCTTCCTGTTGCCAATAGTGATAGTGCCTGTTTTGTCTAATAAAAGCACATCAATATCGCCTGCTGTTTCTACCGCTTTGCCCGATTTGGTAATTACATTGGCGCGCAATGCCCTATCCATTCCTGCAATTCCTATGGCAGATAATAACCCCCCGATGGTGGTGGGAATAAGACATACGAATAAGGAAATAAAGGCAGCAATTGTAACAGGGGTGTTGGCATAATCTGCAAATGGTTTAAGAGTAATACACACGATAATAAATACAAGTGTGAAGGCCGCCAGCAAAATGGTTAATGCAATTTCATTTGGTGTTTTTTGCCTTGATGCGCCTTCCACCAACGCAATCATTTTATCCAGAAAACTTTCACCAGGTTCTGTTGTAACCCTTACCTTTATTTTATCAGATAATACCTTGGTGCCGCCTGTTACCGAACTTTTATCTCCTCCCGCTTCGCGTATTACAGGAGCAGACTCACCGGTAATTGCCGACTCATCAATACTGGCAAGACCCTCTGTTATTTCACCATCTGCAGGTATAATATCTCCTGCCTCGCACAAAAACTCATCGCCTTTTTGTAATTCAGATGAAGAGACAATATGTACTTCATTTACATATAAATCACCAAGCGGAAATATTTTTTTTGCTGGTGTATCCTGCCTTGTTTTACGCAAAGATTCAGCTTGTGCTTTCCCTCTCGCTTCTGCTATTGCTTCAGCAAAATTGGCAAACAGAATAGTAAAAATAAGGATAATAAGTATGGCTACATTATAGCCCAAACCACCTTGTGAAGTATCTCCGGTCCATAGGATCCAGCCACTCACAAAAAACATGATGGCAGTACAAATCTCTACAGTAAACATAATGGGATTTTTTACCATGTACCGGGGATGCAGTTTAATAAAAGACTGCTTTATAGCCTCGGAAACAAGAGCAGTTTCAAATAATTGGATATTCTTTTTGCGGCTCATAAAAGTACATTTAATATAATGAGAAGTATTCGGCAATAGGGCCTAAAACCAGTGCTGGAAAAAAAGCCAGGGCTGCTATAATCATGATCACAACAAAAGTGACGAGTCCAAATGTGCCTGTATCTGTTGGCAGGGTACCCGATGATTCAGGGATAAATTTTTTATTTGCCAGAATACCGGCAATTGCAACGGGACCTATTATTGGCAGAAACCGGCTTAGCAACAGAACAATTCCTGTACTGATATTCCAGAACATATTGTTATCTCCGAGTCCTTCCATTCCCGAACCATTATTGGCCGCTGAAGAAGTGTATTCATATAATATTTCAGAGAAGCCATGATACCCTGGATTGTTTAACCAGTTTGAGGGCTTAACCAACCAGTTTATATCAGGATGGTTTACCAGCATATAACTTGCAAAGGCAGTTCCGGATAAAATGAGTAAAGGATGAAGGAGTGCTATAATAGATGCAATTTTCATCTCACGGGCTTCAATTTTTTTTCCTAAAAACTCAGGTGTGCGTCCAACCATCAGGCCCGATATAAAAACGGCAATAATGATAAAGATATAGTAGTTGAGAAACCCGACACCACAACCGCCATAAAAGGCATTTGTCATCATGGCCAAAAGCTGCATCAGATTTGATACTGGCATAAAACTATCATGCATGGCATTTACTGACCCCGTTGAAATGATGGTGGTAACGGTGCTCCAGTATGCAGATGCGGAGGATCCAAAGCGGATTTCTTTACCTTCCATATTTCCTAAATCGGTAGAAATACCCATTTGTTGTAATGCAGGATTCCCGCTTATTTCAGCCTGCATAGTGGGTATCAGAAACAGGAGGAACCCGAGGGTCATTACTCCAAAAATGACATACGAAAGTTTTTTTCTTTTGAGGTAAAATCCTAAAGCAAAAATGAGCGCAATCGGAATAAGCACCTGCACCACCATTTCGGTTATATTGGTTAGGTAATTAGGGTTTTCCAGCGGATGAGCTGAGTTGGCTCCGAACCAGCCTCCTCCGTTTGTTCCGAGGTGTTTAATAGCAATCATTCCTGCAGCCGGCCCGCGTGATACCTGCACCATATCTCCTTCAAGGGTTGTCAGGGTATCTTTCCCATCAAAGCTTGATGGCGTGCCGTTAAATACCAGGATAGTTGCAATAACAATGCTTAAAGGCAGCAGGATCCGTGTGCATGTTTTTACAAAAATTTCCCAGAAGTTTCCCAAAAGGTCACCTTGTTTTTGCTTCATGGCTTTAAGCACAACAACCATAGCCGCAATACCCGTTGCTGCAGAAACAAATTGCAAAAAGGTAATCACAAATAACTGGGAGAAATATGTTAAACCGGTTTCACCTGAATAATGTTGCAGGTTGCAGTTTACCAAAAAGGATATGGCTGTATTAAAAGCAAGATCGGCCGACATGGCCGGATTGTGATCCGGATTAAGAGGTAGTTTGTCCTGTATCATTAATATGATAAAGGAGATAAGAAACCAGATTAAATTGATGGTAAGTAAGGCTTTTACATGTTGTTTCCAGTTCATTTCAGCAGCAGCATCAATTCCACATATTTTATAGATGAGCCGCTCAACAGGAAGCATTATATCTGACCAGGTTTTTTCTCCGCTGAACAAAGCGGCTATATATTTCCCTAAAGGAATGGCCAGTACAACCGTGAGGAGGTAGGTAAAAACAACACCAGTAATTTCAGTATTCATATGAATTAAAATTTTTCAGGTTTAAGCAGTACATAAACCATGTATGCGAAAACGGCAATTGCTATGATAAATAATACGATCATGTTTAAATGTTTTCAAAAAGGTCAACCGATTTAAAAAGCAGCAGGAAACATATTCCGGCTATGAGAAGAAGGATGAGGGTAATCATAAAACAATTGATTAAACACCTAAACTATTTACCTGCTCCTCGTATTCTTTTCTTAGAGAAAACGGGAGAATTTCCATTGCCTTGTTTGACAGTTCCGTTCTGGAATCGAAAACCTGAGAAAGCGAATAGATGTAAACGTTGGCTACCGCATTTTTAATAATAAAATTGCCTGAGGTAAATAAGGTATTGGCAATACGTAAGCATTTTTCTGCTCTTTTAATATTTCCCTGAAGGATGAATGTTTTGGTTATATCAGCAAAACGGTGCATCAGTTTGTACAGGTTTTTTGATTGTTCTGTTTTCATGGAAGAGATTGTTTTGGCTTTATTTGTCCAAAACATGTACCCTGCCTGATGCGTGTTTGTCAGGTGTTGATTATGTGATTATTAAAAAAATGAAGGGTTTATTTGTTCCCTGATACCTTACCATTTTGGTAGGGTTGGTATGTCGATTTGGGGTGGTAAAGAAAGTTTAAAGCCCGTATTCTTCAATTTTCCGGTAAAGTGTGGTAAGTCCAATACCAAGAAGCCGGGCGGTTTCTGTTTTATTATGGTTGGTATGGTTGAGCACTTTCTGTATATGAAGTTTTTCCATACCGGCCAGCGAAAAAGCGGAGAGTTGATTTTCATGGGCTGATATGGTAGCAGCCTGTAGTTCAAATGGAAGGGAGTCAATACAAAGTTCCTTTCCATCGGTAAGAATAACACAACGTTCAATTACATTCTTAAGCTCACGTACATTACCCGGCCACTGATACTGTTTAAGGGCGGATATAAATTCAGGCGTCATAGTGAGTTTTGGTTTATTTATTTTCACCATGTATTTTTCAAGAAAAGTCCTGGCCAGCAACTCAATATCACTGCTGCGTTCCTTTAAGGATGGCAGCCTGATATGGAAAGCAGATAACCGGTAAAACAGGTCCTGTCTGAAATGGCCGGCATCAATTTCCTGTTGCAGGTCGCGGTTGGTGGCTGAAATGATTCTTACATTTACATAGGTGGTTTTAGACTCACCAACCCTCATAAACTCACCAGCCTCCAGCACCCTCAGTAGTTTAGCCTGCAGCTCAAAGGGCATTTCACCAATCTCGTCAAGAAAAATGGTTCCGGTATTGGCTACTTCAAATAAGCCCTTCTTATCCTTTATTGCCCCGGTAAAAGATCCTGCCTTATGCCCGAAGAGTTCGCTTTCGAGCAGTTCCTTGTTGAATGCTGCACAGTTAACGGCTACATATGGTTTGTTGTTTCTTGAACTTGCCATATGGATTGCCTGTGCAAATACTTCTTTGCCTGTGCCTGTTTCACCGGAGAGCAATACACTGATATCCGGAACGGCAACTTTTTTTGCCAGATCAATTGCCTGCTGAAAGGCCTTTGATTTGCCGGTAATATTATCAAAAGAGAATTTTTCTCCTACCTGTTTTTCCAATAATTGTATTCTGCCTGAAAGGGAAATTTTATCTTTTGCCCTGCAAAGCAACGGGATGATTTTATTGTTATCATCGCCTTTGGTGATATAATCAAATGCACCATTTTTAATAGCCTGTACACCATCTTCAATATTGCCATAGGCCGTAAGCATAATGATCTCTATTTGTGGATACCGGTTTTTTATTTCCTTAACCAGTTCTATTCCGTTCCCGTCAGGAAGTTTCACATCACACAGCACAATCTCTGCATGAATTTGTTCCAACTTTTTTAAGCCGGCCTTACCACTTGCAGCTTCCGAAACCGTAAACCCTTCCAGACCGATAATCCGGGCCATAAGGGTACGAAGTTTTTCTTCGTCATCAATAATTAATACATGGGGATTGGCCATACTGAAAAATAACGCTGCTAAAGTAGGGAAAAAGATAATAGGTGATAAATATGTTTCTGCGTAGGGGATGATTGTTGCATAACACAGAAAAGGAATACCATTACCAGTTACAACAACTATTTAAACCCGGATTGTATATTATTAAAGTGCTTGACACTAAAAACGATGATATAACGGTGCAGAAGTTGAAGATTGCATAAAGGGATTATGTCCAATACGAATCCCATTAAAAAATTACTCCGGAAAAACTATAAACCCAGCAACAACTTATTAGGTTCACTACCCTCTGTTAGCAGCAAGGTTGGGTTTTCCAGGCATTGTTTTACCTTAACCAAAAAGCCCACAGATTCTCTGCCGTCAATAATGCGGTGGTCGTAGCTTAGTGCCAGGTACATCATTGGGCGGATAACGATTTGCCCATCTTTTACCACCGGCCTTTCTACAATATTATGCATACCCAGAATGGCAGATTGTGGGGCATTAATAATAGGTGTACTCATCATGCTGCCAAATACCCCACCATTGGTAATAGTAAATGTTCCACCGGTCATTTCTTCTATGCTTAGTTTGTTTTCGCGTGCTTTGGTGGCCAGGGTTAACACCTCTTTCTCTATATCAGCAAGAGTCATGCTCTCGGCATTACGGATTACCGGTACCACTAATCCTTTAGGTGCACTTACAGCTATGGAAATATCACAATAATCGTGGTATATAATTTCCTCTCCGTTTATATAGGCATTAACTGCCGGGAATTGTTTTAGTGCAACACAAACAGCCTTGGTAAAAAAGCTCATAAAGCCCAGGTTAACACCATGTGTTTCCTTAAACTGGTTTTTATATTGGCTGCGCAGGTCCATAATGGGCTTCATGTCAAGCTCATTAAACGTGGTAAGCATGGCTGTTTCGTTTTTTACCGCCACCAAACGTTTAGAAACCGTTTTTCGAAGCGAACTCATTTTTTCAGAGCGTTCATTTCTTGTTTTGGTTTCGTTACGGGTTACTTTCAGTTCAGCCGCCATGGCATCGGCTTTGGTAATACGGCCGCTTATGCCGCTGCCCTTTACATCTTTGGGGTCTATGCCTTTTTCTGCCAGTATTTTAGCCGCAGCCGGACTTGGGGTTCCCGTTGCATAATTTTCTTTGGTATCGGTTTTAGGAGCTTCAGCTTTTGGGGCTTCTTTTTTTGGTTCCTCCTTTTTGGCCGCAGGGGTTCCGGCTGGTTTAGCGGCTGAAGTATCAATTGTGGCAATTATATCACCCACCTTAATCGTGTCTCCCTCGTTTCCTTTAGTGGTAAGCACACCGGCCGCTTCCGCATTCAGTTCAAACGTGGCTTTATCACTCTCCAGTTCACAAAGCAGTTCATCCATTTCCACATAATCGCCCGTTTTTTTATTCCACCTTGCAATGGTTACTTCACTAATGGATTCGCCTACGGTTGGTACCTTTATCTCTAATGCCATAATTATATATTGAAAATTTTAAAGTGGCACAAAGGTATAAATTGATTTGAGAATATGAACCGCCCCCTGAAGGATACTTCATTATCTGCCAATTACGACATATTGGTCAATGCCTGTCCCGCAAGGCGGGAGTCATTAGACATTGGTCAATAGTCATTAGTGCTTGGTGCTCAGTGCCCGGTGCCCGGTTAGGATAAAAAATATTGACCTCAAGACCATAACACCTTAATACATCAGCACATCAACACCTGAACACTTTAAAACTCAACATTCAACACCTAATATTCAAAATTAAACATCCAGCATTATTCACTATAACTTAATTTTATACTTTCATTATTTCCTTTAATTTGCCACCTGATTCTAACAGCATGCAGGTTAATACCATCAGGATACTATTTATAATGCTGCTTGGCCTTGGCAGCGTTGGCATGGCAGCAGCACAAACCGCAACCATTAGTGGCACTATAAAAGATAAGAAGGACAATTCTGAATTAATAGGAGTAAATGTTACTCTCAAGGGAACCTCTTTGGGTGCCGTAACAGATATAAACGGAAAGTTTATTATTAAGAATGTAAAACCAGGCGAATACACGGTAGAGATTTCCTATATTGGTTATTCCAAACTATTACTTACAGGAATAAAAGTAAAAGCGGGTGACAACAGGGAGCTGCAGATAGAGTTGATGCCCAGTTCGTATACAATTGACCAGGAAGTGGTGATTATTGGTAAAAAGCCACTTATCGATATCGAAAAGGCTCAGAGTACCAATACCATTTCTCAGGAAAATATTGAAATGGCTCCTGCACGACAACTACAAAAAATTATTAATACGCAGCCCGGAATTATTCAGAGTCCGGCTGGTGTAAGTATACGTGGGGGGCGCACTTACGAAACAGGTGTATTAATTGATGGGGTAAAAGTAACCGACCCATTATCCGGTACCGGTTTTGGGTTAGATATTGGATCGAATGCCATAGGTGATATTGAAATTACAACCGGAGGTATTGGTGCAGATGTGGGTGATGCAACAGCCGGTGTAATTAATACCAAAACAAGAACAGGTGGCGACAGGCTGGAGGTAAATGCCAGCTATAAACGCGATAACTTTGGCTTTAATGAGTCGTGGCGCAGTTGCTGGAATAGCCAGGTGGGGGAGTTAAACCTGAATGGTCCTTTGTTTAAAAAGAAGCTGGAAAACCGCTTGAAATTTTCTATCGCTTTAAGGGCTGCATTTACGGATGAGTTTTATAAAAATCCGGCCAACCAGGTTCAATCGTCATTGTATGACGGAAACAATGGAAAAACCTGGGCACCATATCAGGATAACCGCTGGAGTGCTTTTCTTAAAATGAATTATAGTTTTAAAGGGGGCAAAATGATTACGCTTACACAACTGCGTTCCATTACTGTGAATCAGGACGTAAATATGCTGCGTATTTTTGGTAATGATGTGCCTTACCAGCCAGGTTTTCAATACCTCTTTAGCAAGCAGATGGATAATGCCAATACATTTACGCATGATGCCTACATGACTTCTGTGGATTGGAAACAATCGGTTAATAAACGGCTTTCGTACACAGTTACTGGTTCGCGTTTTTACGTGCGCCTGCGTGCCGATGCCAACGGAAGACCCTGGAGACCGGGTGATGTGGATGCCGTTTTTGATCCGGCCAGTATGACCTTGTTTCCTACCACCTATTTTAATGCAGGCGATAGTGTGGCGTATGTAAATAATCCTTCAGGTTTTTTTAATAACGGAGGTATTGCTACCCTCTGGCACGATCATTATTTTGAAGAGTATACCCTGAAAGCGCAGGGCAACTTGTTTTCTAAAAACTCCATGAACAAATTAAATTTTGGTATGGAATTAAAGATGCAGGAAATGCAGTGGATAGATATTGTGCGCCCATGGATTGGAGCTCCAATACCATTGGCTGATGGCACCAAATCCCAAACTTTTCGCCTGGGTCAGCAAAGCGATATCTGGAAGGTAAAACCACAGCGCGGGGGTTTTTGGATTACCGATCAGATTAAATACAAAGGCTTAATTGCAAGTGTTGGCGGAAGGATGGAATATTGGGCTCCCGGTAAATTTGTAGATGATGCCGTAAATAATACACAAGCTCCGATAAGGGATGAAATCAGGGAAAGCTATAAAGAGAACAGCGTGGAAATAGGAGGGTTAAGGTATAAATTCAGGTTTTTACCTAAAATCTCGGCTTCTTTTCCAATAAAAGAAAACCAGGTATTGTTTTTTAACTACACCCACAATACCATTTTGCCTCACCCATCTTTTATCTATCCCGGCCTCAATCCGCTTTACCAGGATAGATCCACCATTGCCAATGTTGGTAATCCGGATCTGAACCCGGAGGTGGATATTAGCTACGAAATAGGATTAAAAACACAGATTACAAGTAATGATGCATTTACTATTACAGCATTCTGGAAAGATAAGTATGATTTTATTACCACCACATCTGTTTTAATCAGAGACGTTACCGGCAGAGAAGTGGCAAGAACCATGAGGATTAACAGTGATTATGCCCGCTCCAGAGGGATTGAGTTAGGGTATATTAAACGTATTGGAAATTGGTATACAGGTCAGGCTTCCTTTACTTATATGGTTACCACCGGCCAAAGTGCAAGTGCCAACGAAAAAATTAAGGACTTGCTGGCCAACGGATCTGTAGAGGATACCAGAGAGTATTACCTGCCATGGGATGTACCTGTTGATTTCAAAACAAACCATGTATTTAAAATCGACCGTAAAGAGGGGCTTTTTGGTAAAACCTGGCTGAACAAAATGAGTTTTTATTTTGAAACAGTAACCCGATCAGGAGTAAGATATACACCATATAAATTTGACCGCAATGACCCCAATACCGGAAGACCTATTTATGTGGTAAACACAGACCCCAATGCCAGGTGGAATAATATAGGGGAATATTGGTTCTGGTGTGATTTTACCTATACCAAATGGTGGAACTTTGGTCGCCTTCACCTGTCGTGGAATGTGCAGATAACCAATATTTTTGATAATAAGAATGCCTCCATTGTAAATCCGGTAACCGGAAAGGCCTATGAATCAGGACAAAACGTTCCAGATACCTGGGTGGATCCGCGTTATAATGATCCCCGTTTAGGGGTTCAGGGACCGCCACCGGCAAACCCTGCCCGATACTTAGAGCAGCGCCATTTTATGACCGGGGTGGCATTGAGGTTTTAAAATCTGACAAATTCATATTTTTTAAGTTTGTTTTTCCGGGTAAACTTTTTAGATTTGATTATACAAATAAATCAAAACCTAGAGTTAATATGAAAAAATCAATCCTTAAAATTACAGCCGCTGCATTGGTGGCTATGTCTATCACTTTCTTCGGATGCAAGAAAGATGAAGATGATGGTGGTGGAGATGACAACAAACAACCAACCACTGAATTTTTAGCTTCTACTACCCCTTCAAACAGAAATGCGGTATTGGAAGACTTCACCGGAGTACGTTGCGGATATTGCCCTGACGGACACGTGAAAGCTAAAGCTGCTGCAGATGCTAATCCAGGTAAATTTATTATTCTTGCCGTGCATGCAGGTCCTTATGCTTCTCCTTCTACAGGGTGGGCTAACTTTACTACTTCTTTCGGTGAGGCAATTGATGATCAGGCTTCAGTTTCAGGATATCCTGCAGGAACCATCAACCGTATGTTGTGCTCTGATCTGGGTGTTACTCCTCAAAAAACAGGTGGAACAGCTATGAGCAGAGGTTCATGGGCAACAGCAGGTGCTAAAGTAATGAGTATGTCTTCTCCGGTAAATATTGGTTCAAAAGCTACATTTAATTCTGCAACAAGAGAGTTAACTGTTAAGGTTGATCTTTATTACACCGCTGATCAAACAGTTCAAAACAATATCAATGTTGCTTTCCTTCAAAACAAATTAATGTCTAAGCAATCAGGCGACCCTACCTCAGGTGATCTTTATGAGCAAAACCACGTACTGCGTCATTTATTGACAGGTCAGTGGGGTGAGCCTGTAACAACTGAAACAAAAACAGGTAGCAAAGTATCTAAAACTTATACTTACACTGTACCTGCAGATTATAACGGAACCGCTACTGAAGGTGGTGGGTTAGTTAAAATCGAAGATTGTGAAGTTGTTGTATTTGTATCTCAAAACAGAACAAATATTTTAACTGGTTCATTAGTGCCTATCGTTGCACAGTAATCAGCACTTTATCAATAATAAAAAAGCCTTCCAATTTATGTTGGAAGGCTTTTTTGTTTTAAGTTAAATGATATGGCTTATTAAACCCGATGACCATATCAGCAAAGCATACAATTCTTTCATATAGGGTTGAAGATATGACCTCATTAATTGCAAAGCTTTACCCATTTGGTTCTCTACCGTTTTTACCGATAGTCCAAGGTCCTCTGCAATTTCCTTATAACTTTTATCTTCAAAGCGGCTCATTTTAAAAATAATACCACATTTGGGCGGGAGCATTTCAAGAGCTGCGCTTATCTTTTGCTGCATGGTTTTAGCTGCCAGTTTTGCCTGCACATCCTCTACAGAAAAACGGCTGTCGTCTTCCATTCCTTCTTCAAGAAAATTCTTACGCGCATTTGTTTTAATCAGGTTCAGGCAATTATTTCTTACTGCAGTATACAGGTAACCTTTTACTGTACTTGAAATATAAATGCTGCCCCTTTTTTCCCAGATTTTACCAAACACCTCCTGCACAGCATCCTCCGCCTGATCACTGTCGCCAAGCATATCTTTGGCAAAACGCCACAGGGGTTTGTAATAACGCTTAAATAAAACTTCAAGCCCGGTTACATCATGTTGATTTAACCGGGTAAAAAGTTGCTCATCCGAAATCAGTGCCGTGGTGGTGCTCATTGAAGGCACCCCTTTCCTTTAATGGTAATGGTTTTATCTGAAGATTTGTTCCACTCCACCTGAAGGGTACGGCATAATATATTAAGTACTTCCTCTGGTTTTGGGTTTTCAAATTCGCCAGTAAAGTGGCAGTTTAATAACTGGGTATCTTCTATTTGCAACGCTACACCAAAATACTTCTCAAATACGGGCATTATTTCGCGGATGGTAAGGTCGTTAAATACCAGCTTTTTGTCTCTCCAGGCCAATCCGTTTATCTGGTAAACCTCATCATAAGCCATATTGCCGCTTTGTTCCAGGTGTGCAGATTCTCCTGCTTTAACTATCAGTTCTTTGCCAGACGATTTTGATTTGAAAGATACCTTACCTGTTTTAACAATTAACTGTGCTTCCCCTGATAACCCATTATCTTTTACAGAGAATGATGTTCCCAATACGGTTGTAACAGCATGATCTGATTCAATGGAAAATGGCTTTTGCTCATCACGCTGAATATCAAAAAATGCTTCACCACTTAATTTTACCTTACGGCCATTGTCGGCAAACTTTTCCGGGTAGCTTAAAGTGGTGTTCTCGTTCAGCCATATTTCACTGCCATCTGGTAAAACAAGGTGTTTTTGCTCACCTGCTGCCGTTTTTACTTCCATCATACCTGTATGAAGAAAGCGCATGGCTAAAAATCCGGCAAAGGCTACCAGAATAACAGCGGCAGCTATTCTCAGGAATACTTGTTTGTTGTTGCGGCTAATACTAAGTTTTACAGGTTGTTCCTGCATCAGGTGGCCTGATAATTTTTTCCATGCCAGTTCAATATCCGGCTCCACTTCGGTACGTTCTACTTTTTCCCAAATTTTTACAGAATCGCTGTATAGTTGGGCATTTGCTTTATCCATTTGTTGCCACTCGCGTAATTCATTCAGCTCTTCCGGTTTTAATTCACCGGAAAGTTCGCTGGCTATGAGCTGGTTAATTCTTTCTTTGTTCATGAGTATGTAGGTTATTACTGGTATAGACAAGTTTTTGCCGATATACCCCTATTGTTTTATCTCAATACAATCGTTTGTTTTTCAAGCTCGGTATAAGTGGCAAATATCCCCAGGCCGTTCGTAATATTCGAATATACAATATTGGCATCACCACCCGGACTAAAAATAGATCTTCGCCTTAAACTTTCGTAATATTGGTAGTATTCAGGACTGCACTGCAGCAAATAAACAAGTGCTTTAAGTGTTTGGTCTGGATTGGGAAAGTAGTTGGCATTGGTAAACAACTCAAATATGGCTGTGTTACCAGGTTCAACTGCCACAATTTCGGTACCTGATTTTGTAAACAGGGCCTGGCTGTTCAGGCTCTCATCTTCAGCCAGCCCGCCTGCCCTAAGGAAAATAGAGCGGCCACCCGTATTTTTAACCACCAATTTGATGCGAAATTCAACAACCCCTTCTGCAAATAAAGAGTCGTAGGTAATTTGCATTTGATAAGGAGAGGCTACAGGAGGAACAGAGAGGGCTGAAAGTAGTTGTCCCTGCCAGGATAGGGAAACACGCAAAGGCACACCCTGTAAGATTTTAAAAGCAGAAGTAGTGCCGCTGGTATAGGTGCCCGAAACAGCATCGTAAAAAAACACCAATTGCTGTTTTCCGTCATCAAGTGTTACAGTAGCATCGGTAATGGTATCTGACTCCATATCAGATGAGCCAAAAACAGGCATTGATTTGCCAACAAGAAAATAATGAGAACTATCACCCGAACCCACAAAACCGCTTAAAAAAACTTTCGGGTTATTTCCCGGATTTTTATCAATAACCTGTTGCTTTTCGCAGGAGCTAAGCAACATAACAAGGCTTAATATCACTGAGTATATGTTTCGCATCAGAATTTGAGATTTAAACTTAATGAGGGTATTACAGGAAAAAGGCTCGACATATAAAGTGCACGGTTACCAATATCATCCGAATTGATACTGTACTGAAATGCATTGCTGCGGTTATACACGTTATAAACGCTTAGTAATACATCACCCTTTATACGTTTACCCATGGTAAAATGATATTGTATGGCGATATCAAGCTTATGATAATCAATCATCCGGTATCCGTTTTTTGAATCATAATTGTACGAGGGAAAGAGGTCAAAAACACCCGTTCCGGCATCGGAGAACCCCATTTGAGGTATTGGCCTGCCGGGCGTATGGCGTGCCACAAAATACTGTGAGGAAGGCATGGTAATGGCATAACCTGAGCCATAAACCCATGTTGAACTAAGTGTCCATCTGCGGCTGGGTTTCCATTCCACAACTATTCCCAGATCATGTCTGCGGTCGTAAAATGCAGGAAAACTTTTCCCTTTATTTATCTCTGCAAATTCCATATCCGTCTTGGAAAGGGTATACGAAATCCAACCACTCCATTTTTTCCCTTCTTTCTTTATAAGACCTTCCAGCCCGTATGACAGGCATTTACCTTGAGTAAGTACATCCTCCCACTCCAGTAAGTATTGCCTCGGGTTAAATGGCACGAGTGATAAAAAATTACTCCCGTCTTTATATAACACCTGATTTTCAATTCGTTTGTAATAACCCTCTACTGCAATGAGCAACTTACCGTTTAATAAATTGTTTTTTGTGAGTCCAAGTGTGATGAGGTTTGAGCGGAGGGGTTTTAGATCCTGGCTTGATGGGAGCCAAACATCATATTGTATACCTAATCCTGCTGATGAAACCATGTGCAGGTATTGATTCATCAAAGAGTAAGAAGCGTTTGCAAATAATCCCTGGCGTATTTCAAACTGATAATTAATACGTGGTTCAAGTCTTAGGTAGGAGGTGCTCTTCAATTTAAAAGTGGAGGCTCTTAGTCCCATAGAAATGGTTGTTTTGGAAGTTACCTTCCAGATATCTTCTATATATGCACCTCCTTCGTAAGCGGTTTTTTCATAACCCACTTTATTGGTGCTTATGTTACCAGGGTTAAATGTTTCCAGCACAATGGAAGGGGAGAAATAATGGGAGGTAAAAGAGGCTCCGGTTTTCACATAATGACTCACATGAGGGATATAATCAAAATCTATCTTTAACCCGTAATCTTCAATACCGGAATTTAATCTGGAAAAGGATGACTGGTCGCCCATTTCAAAAACTGCATTATACTTGCTATAAACAGCAGTAAAGTTGGAGAATAGTTTATTGTTGTAAGCGTGGTTCCATTTTAGTGATAGCATATTATTTCCCCACCGGATAAGGTCATTGGAAACATTCTGATTTTTTTGCTTCTCATCTCCTACCACATCTTTCCCGGCATAGGCGCTTATCATCAGCCGGTCGCGTTTCCCCACGTAGGAAGATACCTTGGCATGAAAATCATAATTATTGTAATACAGTGGATCCTGAGAAGCATCGGCAACAAGCCTTGAAGCAGCGCCCAGATAACCCTGACGGTATGATACAAGAAAAGAGGATCGGTCTTTGATTAAAGGGCCTTCCACCATGATTTTTGATGAGATAAAACCGGATGAAAGTTCACCGCTGAATTGTTTTAAGTTCCCGTCTTTAAGCCTTAGGTCCAGCACAGATGACAGCCGTCCGGAAAAACGCGGGGAAAATGCCCCCTTGGTTAGTTCTGCTCTCTTTAATTCACTTCCCGAAAAAATGGTATTTAAACCCAGCAGGTGATTGGCGTTATAAATTACCGCATCATCAAGTATAATGAGGTTTTGTTCTGCTCCGCCACCTCTCACATAAAGATATCCATTTCCCTCACTTCCTTTCTGTACACCTGGCATAAGCATGGTATATCGCACCGCATCCTTTTCATTCAATATAGCAGGCATATGGTCAACACCAGCCAGATTAACTTCAATATGGTGCATGGACCGGTTAAACTTATCTTCCTTACCCACTATTTCAACCTCATCAAGTATTTCCTGTTCCATTTTAATATTTACCTGAACCGGATTTATAAGCAAAATGTTTTGTATAACGGGTTTGTAGCCCATGTATGTTACATAAACAGTATATGTATCAGATGGTAAGGTAAGCGAGTAAAACCCGTAAGCGTTAGATTGGGTAAATATTTTTTTATTGCTCAATTGAATGAAAGCTCCCGGAAGCACTTCCCCGTTGGCTGCATCTGAAATGGTGCCCGATACGGTAAACTTTTTTAGCAGGTTGAGGGTAATGGAAATACGACCATTGGTTTCTTCAAACTCCGCTCTTTTATCGGGAATAAGCTCAGCCAAAACATCCCGCAAAGGAGTATTCACTGCTTTGACACTTACCTTTTTACCTGATTTTATTTGGTCCGAGCTGTAATAAAAGGAAACATGCAGTTGTGCAGCAAGAGAATCCAACGCTGAGGAGAGTGGAATCTTATGGCAGGTAAAATTTACCGGCTTATCTAATACCTGTGCTGTAAGCGGGTTGGCAAACAACAACAGTGCGGCAATAAATAAAAGTAACTTCTGCATCGGAGCATGCAAAAATGCATTGGCGCATTGGAAATTAAAAGTTTCGGTAAAAAATAGGGGATAATCGTGTGTTTCTTTGGTATGAAAGGATAAAAGAGAAACAAAAAAGGCAAGCCACATCTCAGCGCTCAACCTTACGCCCTTGCTACATTCCTGTCCTGGGGGATTAAAGGGAGCTGCTAGTGCAACTTGCCGGGGCAAAAGTAAGATTTTATTGATAACTCGCAAACACAGCTTTGAAAATGATTCTCATTTGATAGTTTTGCGGAACTTTAATTATTGGTATACAGTAATTACAGCTTTTCCAATCAATCACCATTAAGCAACAAATACATGCAAGAGTTAGTAACGGAACTGAATAACAGGCTTACAAAAATTTATGAAGGGGGAGGTAAAAAAGCGGCTGCCAAACAAAAAGAAAAAGGAAAAATGCTGGCCCGCGAGCGTGTGGAATATTTGCTTGATAAAGATTCGCCAAGGGTTGAAGTTGGAGCCCTGGCAGGTTATGAGATGTATGCCGAGCATGGCGGTTGTCCGGGAGGAGGTGTAGTTGTTATGATTGGGTATGTAAGTGGCAGGCAATGTATTGTTGTAGCTAATGATGCCACGGTAAAAGCAGGTGCATGGTTCCCCATTACAGGCAAAAAAAACCTGCGGGCTCAGGAAATTTCCATTGAAAATAAATTGCCCATTATTTATCTGGTTGATAGTGCGGGAGTATACCTGCCCATGCAGGATGAGATATTTCCGGATAAAGAACATTTTGGACGCATATTTCGCAACAATGCCGTGATGAGCAGTATGGGCATTACCCAAATTGCTGCAGTAATGGGCAGTTGTGTGGCCGGTGGAGCATACCTGCCCATCATGAGTGACGAGGCCATGATTGTAGATAAAACCGGCTCCATATTTCTTGCAGGCAGTTATCTGGTAAAGGCCGCAATTGGTGAAGATGTAGATAATGAAACCCTGGGCGGTGCCTCTACCCATTGCGAAATAAGTGGTGTTACTGATTATAAATTTGAAAATGATGCCGCCTGCCTCGACCGGATCAGGCGGATTATGGATAAAATTGGAGAGTTTGATAAAGCAGGGTTTAACCGCGTTGCATCTGTTGAGCCTGCAAAATCAATGGATAATGTGTATGAGGCCGTGGCCAATTTTACCAAACCTTTTGATGTGATGGAAATTATTGAGCGTTTGGTTGATGCCGGCTCTTTTGATCCGTACAAAGAGTTGTATGGTAAAACCATTACCTGCGGATACGCCCGGGTGGATGGATGGGCAGTAGGTATTGTGGCTAACAACAGGCAGGTGGTAAAGGCAAAAAAACCAAAACAAAATGCAGCCGATAATCCGGTGGAAATGCAGATTGGTGGCGTAATATATAGCGACAGTGCCGATAAAGCGGCTCATTTTATTATGAACTGCAACCAGAAAAAAATTCCTCTTGTGTTTTTGCAGGATGTAACCGGTTTTATGGTGGGAAGCCGCAGCGAACATGGTGGAATTATAAAGGATGGAGCCAAACTGGTAAATGCCCAGGCCAATTCTGTGGTACCTAAGTTTACCATTATTACCGGAAACAGTTACGGTGCCGGTAATTATGCCATGTGTGGCAAAGCATACGATCCGCGTCTGATTGCAGCGTGGCCTAATGCCAATATTGCGGTAATGGGTGGCGCACAGGCAGCCAAGGTATTGCTGCAGATTGAAGAAGCTTCATTGAAAGCCAAAGGAGAAACCATTACCCCTGAGAAAGAAGCAGAGTTGCTAAAAACAATAACAGACAGGTATACCAAACAAACATCACCATATTATGCAGCGGCTCGCCTGTGGGTTGATGCCATTATTGATCCGACAGAAACAAGAAAATGGATCAGTATGGGAATTGAAGCGGCAAACCATGCACCTATTACCCGGGAATTTAAACCTGGCGTTATCCGGGCGTAAAAACGGGTATTATCCGTTATTGTATTTTTTTAATGGTTATTTGTTTGCCATTAAATAATACCATTTCCTTTTCCTTTTTTCCTGCAAATAATTTGCTGATAGGTGCCTGTGGCGATACGGCTATAAAAGTAAAATCACTTCCTTTTAACACACCTAAACCTGCTCCGATAAAATAATTTGCTTCGGCAGTTATAATTAATGATCCGGGTGAAGCTGCTGTGTGGTTCATCAACAGATCAAATTTCTGTAAAATTTCCAGTTCCTTTTTTGCTTCAGCTAATTGCCGGGCATTCATATCTCTGTCAAGCTGGCCCATTGCCCTTGAAGTTTCATACTTATCTCCGGCACTGCTTTTTTCCTCCCCGTTTGCAGCCTCCTGGGCACGTTTCATGGCATCTTCAGCAGTGTGAATCCGTTCCAGTAATTTTTCCCGGCAAATGCTCACCACCTCTTGTTTGTTTATTGGCATCTTTCAAAACTAACAAATTCTTAAAATAACCTTTAAATAGTTGATGGTGTCAACTATTTGTCAATTCAACTATATTTGCCCCTCTCCATGGAACCCAAAAAGAAAAATACCATTAATCCCCTGGAGCAATCGGATACACCGCTTGCGTTCAGGTTTAATATGCTGGCCAAAAAGTATTACGGAGCTGCATCACATCAATTTGAAGGATTTGATCTGGAACGATATTTTTATGTATTGTCTGTTATTGGCTCCCATCAATACATTACCCAGCAATGCCTTGCCAATTGTATGGATATAGATAAGGCAACGGTGGTGCGGGTTATTGATTATCTGTCGGAAAAAGGGCTGGTAAAACGGGAAGTGAATGAAGAAGACAGGCGCGAACATATTATTGTGGCTACCCCCCGTGCCCACAAAATTATTCCGGTAATTAATCAGGTGTTTGAGGAAGTAAACAAAACAGCGTTCAGGGGGTTTACTAAAGAAGAAAAAATGCAGTTCATACAAATGACAAATAAAATAATGACCAATCTGGTATCCTTACCGGTTGAGGAGGTGCAGGTAAAAAATAACAGGAAAGGAGTGAAAAAATGAAAAGGAGAAATATCATTACCATTCTTGTTGTAACTATTATCATTGGTTTGCTGGCCTGGCCCAAAATATTTCCGGCAGCCGATGAAAAAAATGCACCCGCACAGGGAGGCAAAAAAAATATGCCGGTAAAGGTTACTGTTTTTGTGGCTGGAAAAAAACAAGCCGGAAAAAAACTGGAAGTAAGCGGAAGTGTTTTAGCTGGCGAAGAAGTGGAGCTTAAAAGTGAAACCCAGGGCAGGATTGTGAAAATTTATTTTGATGAAGGAAGCGAAGTAAAAAAGGGAATGCTGCTGTTAAAAATAAACGACTCCGATTTGCAGGCTCAACTTAAAAAAGCAATAAGCAATAAAAAGCTGAAGGAGGAAGTAGAGAAACGCAACAAACAATTGCTTACCAAAGGAGCCATCAGTCAGGAGCAGTATGATTTGTCGGCAACGGAACTGAGTGCAGCAGGAGCTGATGCGGAACTCATTCAGGAAAATATCCGTAAAACAGAAATGTATGCCCCGTTTGATGGTTTAATAGGATTGCGTTACGTAAGCGAGGGTAGTTTTGTTTCCGGTGTGTCGCGTATTGCTTCTCTGCAACAAATAAATAAAGTAAAAGTGGAGTTTGCTGTGCCGGAAAAATATGCCGGACGTTTGGCCAAAGGCGATCATATTTCCTTTGGCGTAGAGGGGCAGAACCATACCTATACCGCAGAAATATATGCCATAGAACCTAAGATAGATCCGGAAACGCGCAATGTGCTGATGCGTGCTGTATGCGATAATGCCAATAGAAAACTTTTACCCGGATCTTTTGCCAGGGTACAAATAGTGTTGCCCGCTGTAACCGGCTCCCTCTCAGTTCCAACCCAGGCCATTGTACCTGTATTAAAAGGACAAAAAGTTTTTCTGGTAAGAGGAGATTCTGTTGTTGAACAACTTGTAAAGGCAGGTGTAAGAACAGAAAGTGAAATAGAGATTACCGAAGGCTTAAATGAAGGCGATTCCATTGCGGTTACCGGAATTATGTACCTGAAACAAGGAACAAAAGTAAAGGTAGGCAGGTAGTGAATAACCTCCATACAAAATCTGTATGCGGGTATTCAGGATCAATAATGAAACAGAAAACAACCAATGAACAATAAACAGAAATATCAGCTTCAGATAAATTATAAACGGGTTTTCAGGTTGTGTGCTGCCTGCTTCATGCGGCTTCACCTGTACCTTACACCACTTACTCCAATACAAATATGAGTTTAAGTTCAATCAGTATAAATCGCCCTGTATTGGCCACGGTAATGTCCATCATTATTGTGCTGTTTGGGGCTATATCGTTTAAATTTCTGGGTATACGCGAGTATCCTTCCATAGATCCTCCGGTAATTACGGTAAGAACAAGTTATACCGGAGCCAATCCGGATATTATTGAATCGCAGATAACTGAACCACTGGAAAAAGCCATTAACGGAATTGCGGGTATCCGTTCTATTTCGTCAGCCAGCAATTTGGGTGTAAGCGTAATTACCGTAGAATTTAACCTGAGCGAAAACCTCGAGGCTGCGGCAAACGATGTAAGGGATAAAGTATCTCAGGCTGTAAGGCAATTGCCTCAGGATATTGATGCGCCTCCGGTTGTGAGCAAGGCTGATGCCAACTCGGATGCCATTGTTTCCATGACCGTGCAAAGTGATACCAAATCGCAACTGGAAGTAAATGATTATGCAGAAAATGTATTGCTTGAAAGATTACAGACCATACCCGGTGTAAGCACCATACAAATCTGGGGACAAAAAAGATATGCCATGCGCCTGTGGCTCGACCCTGCTAAACTGGCTTCATTTAAGCTTACCCCTCTGGATATTAAAGCAGCCCTCGACAGGGAGAATGTGGAACTGCCCGGAGGGAAAATAGAGGGCAATACCACTGAGTTGTCTGTAAAAACAGTAGGCCGGTTTACCACCCCTGAAGAATTCAACAATATTATCCTGCGCAATGATGGAACACGCACCATCAGGCTCAGGGATGTTGGCAATGCCATGCTTGGAGCCGAGAATGAAGAAACCATGCTCAAGTCTAACGGTATTCCAATGATTGGGCTTGGACTGGTGCCTCAGCCGGGAGCCAATTATGTGGAAATTGCTGATGAGTTTTACAAGCGTTATGAGCAGATTAAAAAAGATGTACCCAAAGATTTTATTTTAGATATCGCTTTGGACAATACAAAGTTTATTAAAACATCCATAACCGAAGTTGGTGAAACGTTACTGATCGCTTTTATTCTTGTTGTACTGATTATTTTCCTGTTTTTCCGCGACTGGCTTATTGCGTTCCGCCCTTTAATTGATATTCCGGTTTCTCTTATTGGTGCATTTTTTATCATGTACCTGTTTGGTTTCTCTATCAATATCCTCACCTTACTGGCTATCGTATTGGCAACAGGTCTGGTGGTTGATGATGGCATTGTGGTAACCGAAAATATTTTCAAAAAAATAGAAGAAGGACTTTCCCCGCGTGAAGCAGCAATCAAAGGATCGAACGAAATTTTCTTTGCCGTTGTTTCTACTTCACTTACCCTTGCCGTGGTATTTCTGCCCATTATTTTTCTGGAGGGATTTGTAGGACGTTTATTCCGCGAGTTTGGTGTGGTGGTGGCAGGCGCAGTCATTATATCTGCATTTGTTTCTCTTACGCTAACCCCAATGCTTAATGTGAAACTGCAGCGTAAAACAAATAAACATACGCGGTTTTATAATTTAACAGAACCTTACTTTGAGGCGTTAAACCAGGCATACCGCAATTCGCTTGAAACTTTTATGAAAAAAAGGTGGCTGGCTGTTCTTATCCTCGTTGTTTCATTTGGTATTATCTTTTTAATAGGAACAACCATTCCATCGGAACTATCGCCAATGGACGACAGGAGTATTATGCGTATCAGCGCAACCGCACCAGAGGGAACATCCTACGAGTATATGGATAACTATATGAACAGTCTGGGCACCCTTATTGGTGATTCAATTCCGGAGTGCAGGCGGTATCTGCTGGTTACTGCTCCCGGGTTTATTGGCAGCGGGGCGGTAAATACAGGTTTTGCACGAATTATTTTAACCGATCCGGAAAACAGAAAACGCTCCCAGCAACAAATTGCCATGTTATTGCAAAAACACGTAAGCGGATTTACGGAAGCACGCTCTTTTGTTATTCAGGATCAAACCATATCAGGCAGCGGTGGTCCAAGGGCTGGTCTTCCGGTACAATATATTTTGCAAAATCAGGATTTCGAAAAACTACAGGCAAATCTTCCAAAATTTTTAGAAGAGGTTTCGAAAAATCCAACGTTTCAGGGAGTGGATGTAAACCTGAAGTTTAACCGACCTGAACTGGTGGTAACTATCAACAGAGAAAAAGCAAAAAACCTGGGCGTAAGTGTGCAGAATATTGCCCAAACATTGCAGTTTGCTTATGGTGGTGTGCGTTATGGTTATTTTACCAATAAAGGAAAACAATATCAGGTAATAGGGCAGATGGATAGGGCTAACCGGGACGAAACACTTGACCTTACTTCCATGTATGTAAGAAATGATAAAGGAGAGCTGGTGCAGTTGGATAATGTGATAGAGGTTACAGAAAGAAGCAGTCCTCCTCAGTTGTACCATTACAACAGGTATAAAGCAGCCACCGTTTCTGCCGGACTCGCACCGGGCAAAACCATTGGTGACGGAATTAAGGTAATGGGAGAAATTAGAAAGAAAGTACTGGATGAAAGTTTCACCACTGATCTTGGAGGTCCTTCCCGCGATTTTGCAGAAAGTTCTTCCAATACCACGTTTGCTTTTTTACTGGCGCTGGTGCTGGTATATTTGGTGTTGGCTGCACAATTCGAAAGTTTTATCGACCCTGCAATCATTATGCTTACCGTTCCTATGGCATTGGGCGGAGCGCTTATTTCACTCTGGTATTTTAATCAAACACTCAATATTTTCAGTCAGATAGGAATTATTGTGTTGTTGGGGTTGGTAACCAAAAACGGAATCCTCATAGTGGAGTTTGCCAACCAGAAAAAAGAGCAGGGATTAAATAAACTGCAGGCCGTAAAAGAGGCAGCCGTATCGCGCCTGAGGCCCATTATGATGACCAGTATTGCTACCATCTTGGGAGCATTGCCTATTGCCCTTGCATTGGGTGCCGGAGCCAAAAGTCGTGTATCAATGGGTATAGTTATTATTGGTGGGTTGTTGTTCTCCGGGTTTCTCACCCTGTATGTTATTCCTGCTGTATACAGCTACCTCTCAGGAAATGTAAAACACCAAAACAAGGAAGGAGATGCAGAATGAGAACAGGAAATAAACTATTGCTCTTTTTATTACTGATTGGTTATTCAGTTGGAGCTCAAACAATACTTACTTTAAATGATGCATTAAAGATTACCCTCGCCAATAACTACGCTATTCAAATTGCCAAAAACGAAGCGGAAATAAGTAAAGCAAACAACAGCCCCGGAGCAGCGGGTATGTTGCCTGTGGTAACCGGAACCATTAACCAGGATAACCAGGTACAGAATACAGAGCAGAAATTTTTAAATGGTACAGAAAATAAACGTGACGGGGCAAAGAGCAACCAGTTAAATGCAGGAGTAGAATTAGGCTGGACCATTTTTAACGGATTTAAAATGTTTGCCACCAGAAATAAACTGAAGGAACTGCAGGAGATTGGGGAGCTGCGGATGAAACAACAAATTGAACAGGTTTTTAGCAGGGTTATTAAAGCCTATGCCGATGCGGCTTCTGCACGCCAACAGGTAAAATCAAATGAAGAATTGGTTCAGATTTCAACCCTGCGCTTGCAATTGGCCGAAGATAAATTTAAAGCAGGACGCTCGCCCAAAACGGAGGTGTTAAAAGCACAGGTGGATTTAAATGCCGACCGCTCTGCATTAATGAGGCAGCAAAATGTGTTGCGCAATTCAAAAATCACATTGAATCAATTGTTGGGCCGTAATGCAGATATTGATTTTGAGGTAGAAGATAGTTTAATCATCAACAAAGAATATAAGCTGGAAGAATTATTGAGTAAAACCGGAAACCAAAACACGACCTTGCAGATTGCGCGGAGAAATGAGTATGCAGGCCGTTTGTTTCTTAACGAAGCAAAAGCCGACAGGTATCCGGTGATTCAGTTAAAAACAGGGTACAATTATGGCCGTCAGGAATCTGAGGCGGGTTTTCTGCAATCTGCCAGCAATACCGGATATCATTATGGAGCCGGATTAAGTATTAATTTATTTAATGGGTTTGATGTAAGCAGAAAAATACAAAATGCCAGGTTAGGTCTGCAATCAGTGAGTTTGGTATATAAAGACTCCATGGCCAGAATTGATGCAGCTATCAGGCAGGCTTATAATACGTTTATGCTTAGCAGCCAGTTATTAACCATTGAGCAGGAAAATGTAAAAATTGCGCAGCAGAATGCGGAAATAACATTGGAGCAATACCAGGCAGGTGTAATTACTTCCATTGAATTAAGAATGGCGCAACAAAACCTGCTTGATAGCAAAATTCGCTTAAGCAATGCAATGAATGAAGCCAAGTTAAATGAAACGGAATTGTTGAGATTAAGCGGAGAGTTGCTGAAGTTGGAATAAAAAAGAAGGTGTAATACAAGAGTGGTTTGGGCGGTGAAGGGAATTTGGATTTATAGGTAAAGTTTATATTAAATTTATATATGCACGCAGGAAAAAATTTTACGTTTAAAGAAGTCATATTCTGGACACGCAGAGATATTTACAGCTTACTGTTTATTTCTACTGTTCCAACGTTTTGTTATGTATATCTGGGCTGGCACTGGCTGGCTTTACCATGGTTGCCAATAGCCCTGTTGGGCACTGCGGTGGCTTTTGTGGTGGGTTTTAAAAACAATGCCTCGTACGACAGGATGTGGGAAGCCCGCAAGGCCTGGGGCGCCATTGTAAATGCAAGCCGCAGCTGGGGGATTATGATAAAAGATTATGTAACCAACAAACACGCAACTGTGCATCTGGATGATGAAGAGATGCAAAAGTTAAAAATGGAATTTATCAGCCGGCATTTTGCATGGCTGGCAGCATTGCGGTTTCAGTTACGCGAAGCGAGGGTGTGGGAAGCAATCTATAAAAAGCACAATCAGGAGTATCAGGACAGGTGGTTTTCCGTGCATGAGCATAAGCACAAACTGGAGCATGAACTGGAGAAATATCTTCCGGCTTCAGAGGTAAAAGAGTTGCTCACCCGATCAAACAAGGCCGCACAAATTATCAGCAAACAATCAGAAGCCCTAAGGAAATTATCAGAGCAGGGTTTAATTGAAGATTTCAGGCATATGGAATTGCAAAAAGTGCTTGTTGAGTTTTATAATCAGCAAGGGGCGTGTGAGCGGATTAAAAACTTTCCTTATCCACGGCAATACGCTACATTGAATCTGTATTTTATTAAACTGTTTGTTGTTCTTATTCCATTAGGAATGTTGCAGGAGTTTGAAAAACTGGGCGGGCATTTGGTTTGGCTTTCTATACCATTTAGCGTGTTATCAGCGTGGGTATTCACTACCATGGAAAAAATCGGTGAATCTACTGAAAGTCCGTTTGAGGGAAGTGCCAATGATGTTCCTATTACAGCCATTAGCCGCTCTATAGAAATAGACCTGCGTGAAATGTTTAATAATACTGATATACCTGATCCGATAAAACCTGAGAATAATATCCTAATTTAACCGAATCATGTTTGAAAAAATATTTGAAAACAATAAAAAATGGGTAACCGAGAAATTATCTCTCGACCCGCATTATTTTGAAAAATTGTCAAGAGGGCAACATCCGGATTACCTGTATATCGGATGTTCCGATAGCCGTGTAACAGCAGAAGACCTGATGGGTGTGGAGCCCGGGGAAGTATTTATACACCGCAATATTGCCAATCAGGTGGTGAGTACCGATAATAACCTGAATGCGGTGGTGCAATACGCTGTAGAACACCTGAAGGTAAAACATATCATTGTTTGCGGGCATTATGAGTGTGGCGGTGTAAAAGCCGCATTAAATCCAAGTGATATGGGGCAGCTAAACAGTTGGCTTCAAACCTTGCGCGATGTATATCGTTTTCACAGAGAAGAGCTGGATGCGATAACCGATGACCAGAAAAGATTTGACAGACTGGTAGAACTAAACGTACTGGAGCAGTGCTTAAACATTATTAAAATAGATCATGTTCAACGGGCGTGGTACCAAACCGGATTTCCCATGATTCACGGTTGGGTTTTTAATGTGCGGGATGGAAATCTGATTGATTTAAAATTGGATATGGAAAAGGAATTTTCTGTGATAAGAAGTATTTATGATTTAAAACCACTTAACAAATAAACAACTAAACAAATGAAAAGATCTGCAACAGCCTTTTGGCAGGGAACCGGCAAAGAAGGAACCGGCCACCTTTCTACCCAAAGCGGGGTACTAAACCAAAATCAATATTCCTTTAATACCCGGTTTGCCGATGGTATTGGTACAAATCCCGAGGAGCTGGTAGCAGCTGCCCATGCGGGATGTTTTACCATGAAACTGAGTTTTAACTTAAGTGCGGCCGGTTATGTGCCAACTTCTCTTGAAACCACCTGCGCCATAAATCTGGATAATGGAAACATTACGCAATCAGAACTGGTACTAAAGGCCACGGTTAGCGCCATATCACCGGAACAGTTTGCTGAATTGGTTGCCGATGCGGAAAAAAATTGCCCCATCAGTAAATTGCTGAATACCAAAATCAGCGTGACTTACACATTAAATCAATAAGCAGTTATTAAGCTAACTCACTTGTAAAACACTCCTTCCTGTTCAGGTGGGGGTGTTTTTTTTTGAGTTCATGCCATACATGGCAGCTTATACAAAAACCTTTGAAGCTTCAAACATAAAGAGGGAAAATCAGCAGCCGGGTGCTGAAAAGAATAATTATCTGCCGGTGGATTTGATTGGAATAAGCTTGATCATGCCTACCCAGTGCATCACTTTCATAATTGGATATACCGGATCAATCTCCCACCATTTGGCTGCAAAATTTGCTCTTGCACCTGCATGGTGGTGGTTGTTCTGGAACAATTCGCCCAACATCAGAAAATCGATAATGAGGGTGTTTTTTGAATGGTCTTTTTCATCAAAATTACGGTATCCGTATTTGTGTCCGGCCCAGTTTACCACCGCACCCTGAACAGGTCCCATCAGAAAATGGATAGGTAAAAAGAGGAACATCCACCAGTATTCTGCAAACACCACATAAAACCAAATATACAAGCCTGCAAAAAACAAGCGGGAGAACCAACTGTCGGCAATTTTATCTACACCAGGGTAAACCGGATAACCTTTAAGAAAGCGGGGCTCCACTTCTGCAGTTCCGTGTAAAACACCATTGTAAACTTTGCGGGTATGCCACATCATACTAAATACTTCTTTGAAAAAGTGGGGTGTATGCGGATCTTTTTCCGTGTCACTATAAGCATGGTGCATGCGATGCAAAATGGCATAGGCCCTTGCATTCAGGTAAGAAGAACCCTGTGTAACCCAGGCATAGATATACCAGAATTTTTCCCAGAAAGGAGTGAGGGTAAACATTTTATGTGCTGCATACCTGTGCAGGTAAAAGGTTTGTCCGAATAAGGACAGATACCAGTGACCGATTAAAAATAAGAATATTGCCATACGATAAATTAGAATCGGTGCGAATGTATAAATAAAGGTAAAAATCCGTGCATGATATAAGTCATTTTGTGGTGTTTTTATGTTCCAGGCGCGATCTGGCCTTTTCTATTTCTCTCTCAATAATCAGTGTGGCAAGGGCAGGCGCAATTTCTGAGGGGTTGTTTCCGGCAAATACAGCCTTCACTTTTTTTTCATTGATATCAATGCGGTATAAGATGGAAAGCAGTTTTTCCATCTCGTTTAACATTAAGTAAACAATTTTTTCAGAAAGGGTCTTTTTCAAATCATCCAGGGTGGTCTTTTCTTCAAAGATGTCATCCCCAAAATGTTTGGCAATCATCATGGCTCCGGATTTTACCAGTTCCTCACCAGTTTCCATCTTCTGTAAGCTGATTGAAATAAATATCCAGAGAATCTTTTGGTGCCGCGGTATAAGGGTGTTGCTTTATAAAATCCTCCACATTGGTTATCCTGTTATCCAAATCCGGATGTGTGGAGAGCATCTCCATCATTTCTATATTGCTTTCCTTTTTTAATTGCTTAAACAACATTTTCATTCCACCGGCATCTATCTTGTTTTGTTTAAGAATGGCAAGTCCGTTATCATCCGCCTCATCCTCCAGGCTACGGGTATAGCTAAGTCCGCGCAGGTCTTCTGCCTTTTCAAGAATCACAGAAGTGGCTCCGCTAAAATCGCCCATTACCACAGAAAGAAAAAGGTAACCGGCCAGGCTTCTGAAAATATTTCTGGTGGCATGTTTTAACTGCACATGGGAGTATTCATGCGCAAGCAATGCCGCAAGTTGTTCCGGACTTTCCATACCCTCCAGTATTTTGGTATAAACAACAATACCTCCCCCCGGAAGGGCAAATGCGTTGGGTATGTCGCTTTTTACTACCGTAATCTCTACAGGGTAATCGCCCTCTACCTGCAACTGACTAAAAAAATGGTTAATGGTTACGGTTGCCCCGCTATCAATCTTTTCTCCCTCCAGCACACTTTTGTAGAGTTCCTTTCCCATTTTTATTTCGTAATCCTTAGGCACATGTTTGGCTGCATACTCCACCGCAACCGGTGTAAGGTAAATATAAGCCAGCCACAAACCTCCTATAATACTAATCAACCCGGCAATAAGTACCAGCAATCCGTGGCGGCTTCTTATCCTTTTAAAAAAAGAAGCACCCCTGCGGCCGGCATACTCATGATGAAAATCCGGATCCGTAATTTCCAGTTGCTGGTAGGGGAAAGTATCACCATACTGAAGGGTAATAATGGATGAGTTAAACTCCGTTTCGCGGATATGTTCTTTTTTCCAGTGTTCCTGTGTTGCCACACCTTGTTCATCGGTGTAAACAATCAGCATAGAGTGATCCGTGATGCTTACATCCACCGTAAAAGGTTGCGATGATTTACCGTTATAAAATCTTGCTTTGTACGAACGCTCCATTATACAATACCTAAATCTAAAAAGTCAATCATATCATCGCCTGCTGCGTCTTTGTATTCGTCTTCGGTTTGCGCTATGGTATTAAAATCAACTTCGGCAGGAATCTGAATATGGTTAATCATAAAATTGGTTGTTCTTACAATTACCCACGGTGTGGCCAATCCGAGGGTAAAAATAACAAGCAATAAATTGGTAAGTACCAGCACCAGAAAGTCAAGCCCCTTAAATTTTCCCTGAAGCCTGTATTGTTTATCTTCCTGAGTAATATAAGCATGATCAACATAATAATTCATCCATTCTTTTTGGTACCAGAACCAGTAAATACCTAAGGTAATAAAACTTAATACCATGCCTTTCAGGTTAAGAAGAAAAAGGTCGAAACCTTCTCCATCGTATCCGAATTTAAGGTTGCCAAAACGCATATTTCCTATAATATAGGTGCGAAGTTTATTAATAAACCAGGAGTTGTAGATTCCAAAGGTGATAATCACGAGGATATACCCCATAATAAAATCCGTAATCAGTTGCCCCCTGTCGCCCCGGTATCCCATATGTATTCCCCTCCAAGAAGTACGTGAAAGCCTGTAGCGCAGTGCACCATGGATAGCCAAGGGAATAATAAACAGCAGGCAAAGGAAAAACACACCAAAAATGATAGCATACAAGGTAAGGTTATGGGTAAACTGAGTATACAACATACCGGCATAAAACAGCACAAAAAATATCAGCACTTTTATAAAGCCCTTAAAGAGTTCCTTGCCCGTTCCATGAAAAACAAAGGGACTGTCGTTTAGCTGGGTGTTTTCCCAAAAATACTTGAGCCTGTTTACCCTGGCCCATGGATAATAAATTCCAAAGGTGATAGAGGTAAGGAGCCAGTTTAATAACATGATGCCTAAAAGTTCTGCTCCGTTTCCGTTGAATTTAAGGGAATTAGGTGCGGCCTGTTGTTCTGTGTTTTCCATATTATGGTGGGGTTTAGTGAAAACTAAGATAAGAAGCTTTATAAATATTCAAAACAGGAAAGAATTAAACGGTTGATTTCATCAGTTTTACCGTATGATTTGCTAAATTGCGCCCGCTTTATGCAAACTGTTCTGAAAATTAATTTGTTAACTGAATATGGTATTTGATTTAGACATGATTAAAGCCTTGTATGCCCGTATGGATGAGCGTATAACGGCTGCCCGCAAAGTGGTAAACAAACCACTCACCCTCACAGAAAAAATTTTATACAGCCACCTCACACAGGGGAATGCAACCCGGGCTTTTACCCGCGGAGCTGATTATGTGGATTTTGGTCCCGACCGTGTGGCTATGCAGGATGCAACTGCACAAATGGCCTTGTTACAATTTATGCAGGCCGGCCGCCCACAGGTTGCTGTTCCTTCAACCGTGCATTGCGATCACCTTATTATGGCAAAAGATGAAGCCAAAGCGGATTTGGCCATTGCCAATAAAGAAAGCCAGGAAGTGTATGATTTCCTTGCTTCTGTATCCAATAAATATGGAATTGGTTTCTGGAAGCCAGGTGCAGGTATTATTCACCAGGTAGTGCTGGAGAATTATGCTTTCCCGGGCGGAATGATGATTGGAACCGACTCCCACACCGTAAATGCAGGTGGATTGGGAATGGTGGCCATTGGTGTTGGTGGAGCTGATGCCTGCGATGTAATGGCAGGTTTACCATGGGAGCTTAAATTCCCTAAACTGATAGGGATAAAACTAACCGGTAAATTAAATGGCTGGACCTCTGCAAAAGATGTGATTCTGAAAGTAGCAGGTATTCTTACCGTAAAAGGCGGAACCGGTGCCATTGTTGAATATTTTGGTGAAGGTGCTACCAGCATGAGTTGTACCGGAAAAGGAACCATTTGTAATATGGGTGCCGAAATCGGAGCAACCACTTCTACTTTCGGATATGATGAAAGCATGGAGCGCTACCTGAGAGCTACCGGCCGCAGCGCAGTGGCTGATCTGGCCAATGGCATTAAGCACCATTTAACTGCAGATGCAGAAGTATATGCCAACCCTGAATTGTATTTTGATCAGATAATTGAAATAAACCTGAATGAACTGGAGCCGCATATTAACGGACCATTCTCTCCGGATCTGGCTACGCCTGTAAGCAAAATGAAAGAAGCTGCTGCAGCCAACGGATGGCCAACCAAAGTAGAAGTGGGTTTAATTGGTTCATGTACCAACTCTTCCTACGAAGATATTTCGCGTGCGGCTTCTCTTGCACGTCAGGTGGCTGCCAAACATCTGAAAACAAAAGCAGAGTTTACCATTACACCGGGATCTGAGCAGGTGCGATATACCATCGAGCGTGATGGATTTATCAGCACATTCGATCAGATTGGTGCCAAGGTATTTGCCAATGCATGCGGACCATGTATTGGTATGTGGAGCAGGGTTGGTGCTGATAAAAAAGAAAAAAACACCATCGTGCATTCGTTTAACAGAAACTTTCAGGCACGTCAGGATGGAAATCCAAATACCTATGCCTTTGTTGCTTCTCCTGAATTAACAACAGCATTGGCCATTGCAGGAGATCTTACTTTTAATCCTCTTACCGATTCGCTGCTGAATGAAAAAGGCGAAATGGTAAAACTTGATCCGCCAACAGGTGATGAGTTGCCTACCAAAGGATTTGATGTGGCTGATCCGGGTTATCAGGCTCCTGCTGAAGATGGTTCTAAAGTAACGGTTGCAGTAAGCGAAACATCAAGCCGACTGCAATTGCTCGATCCGTTTAAGGCCTGGGAGGGAACAGATTTATCTGGTTTAAAACTCTTAATTAAAGCCAAGGGAAAATGTACAACAGATCATATTTCACCTGCGGGTAAATGGTTAATGTACCGTGGTCACCTCGATAATATTTCCAATAATATGCTCACAGGTGCTACCAATTTCTTTAACGAAAAAATCAACTCGGTTAAAAATCAGTTAACCGGAGAGTTTGCCGAAGTACCTGCCGTGCAACGTGCATACAAAGCTCAGGGATTGGGTTCTCTGGTGGTGGGTGACGAAAATTATGGCGAAGGTTCTTCACGTGAGCACGCTGCCATGGAGCCACGTCATTTAGGTGTGCGTGCGGTGCTGGTAAAATCATTTGCACGTATTCATGAAACCAACCTGAAAAAGCAAGGTATGCTGGCATTAACATTTGCCAATAAAGAAGATTACAATAAAATTCAGGAAGATGATACCATTGATATTATCGGTTTAACATCTTTTGCCCCTGATCAACCCCTTACCCTGGTATTCACCCATAAGGACGGAAGTAAAGATCAAATCAATGTAAACCATACTTACAATGCTCAGCAAATAGAATGGTTTAAAGCCGGTGGTGCTTTAAATATTATTCGTGCCGGTGTTGCAAAATAATTCACATTTATAATCAGATAAAGGAAAGCAGCTTTCGGGCTGCTTTCCTTTATTTGAAATATTTTTGTTGGAAAAGTAAATTATGATTTTAACTTTGTATCGCAAAGTACTTTTAAAATGAACAAAGAATCAAACTTCGAAAACGACCTGGCATCCATCCGTCATATCATGGAGCGCTCTACCAGGTTTATATCGCTTAGCGGTATATCAGGTGTGTTGGCAGGGGTTTATGCCCTTATTGGTTCGGTAGTAGGGTACATGCTTATTTATTATCCCAATTCACCTTTCGGGTACAGGTTTTATTATGTAAATGAGCGGCTCGCTTTATTTTATCTGTTGCTCACCGCAGTTTTGGTTTTATTTTTTTCTATCTCAACTGGTTTATTCTTTACCATCCGGAAAGCAAAAAAATCAGGCCAACACTATTGGGACAATAATGCCAGGCGTTTTTTTATCAATGCATTTATACCGCTGTTTGCCGGAGGAATTTTTATTTTGATACTTATTTTCAGAGGCTACCTTGGAATAGTAGCGCCATCGTGTTTGTTGTTTTATGGAATTGCTTTACTAAATGCCAGCAGTTATACACTCAGCGATATCCGTTACCTTGGTTTGTGTGAAATAGCTTTAGGTTTATTGTGTGCTTTTTTCCCTGGTTATGGTCTTATATTCTGGGCAACCGGTTTTGGTATATTACATATTGTTTACGGCCTTATGATGCATAACAAATACGACAAGTGAAAGACGAGTTCGCAAATTTTGATAAGGCATTTGAAAATAAAATAAGGCTGCAAATTATGTCGGTGCTTGTTGTGAATGAGTATTATGAATTTAATACCTTAAAGGAATTGCTGCAGGTAACAGACGGAAACCTGGCATCGCACCTCAAAGCATTGGAGAAAGAAGGATATATTAATGTAGTGAAGGGTTATAACGGACGCAAACCCAATACAAAATACCTGGCCACCAAATCTGGCAGGCAGGCTTTTATAAAGCACCTTGATACATTAGAAAAATTAATAAAAATAAAGAGACCATAATTTTTTTGTCTAATCACTTTGAAATGCAAAGTACTTTTTAAATATGAATAATTCAAATACATCTCTGCTCGACCGCATGAATAACTGGCTCCGGGAGTCGGTTATGGTCAAAGTAGTATCCATCGGGATACTCGTTCTTATTTTACTTATTCCTAAAACATGGGTAAACTCCATTTTAGATGAAAGGGAGTGGCGTGCTTCAGAAGCTATCAATGAGGTTTCGCAAAAATGGTCGGGCACACAGAACTTAACAGGTCCGGTGTTGGTAATACCTTATAAGAAAAAAGTGGTAAGGCAAATCACTACCGCTGATAAAAGGATTGTGGAGCGCATTGATACCACCATATCGGAAGCTTACTTTTTGCCGCATGAGCTAAATATAAAAGGAGAACTAAATCCACAGAACCTGCACCGGGGAATTTTTGATGTAGTGGTATACCATTCTTCTATCATGATGGATGGGTACTTTGAGAAACCCAATATAGAAGCCCTTGGTTTAAAAAATCAGGATATGTTATGGAGTGAGGCTTATCTGATTAACGGATTAAGTGATTTAAGGGGAATAGGAGAGAACCCTCAGATAAAATGGAACAACCAGGTTTATCATGCAGAACCTGTAAACAAAGAAGGCAATGAAGGGCTGTTCAACAAAAATATTGCAGTTAAGATAAAAATTAATCCGGAAGATAGTATGGTTCCATTCTCAACCTCCCTGTCGTTAAAAGGTAGCAGCCATTTGTATTTTTATCCCTTGGGGAAAACCACAAAGGTGAGCTTAAAAGGTACCTGGGGTAATCCAAGTTTTGATGGTTTTTATCTTCCCGAAACAAGAAACGTAGATGCAGATCTTTTTTCTTCTACATGGAAAATACTCAGTTTTAACCGCCCTTTCCCGCAGCAATGGGCTGATCAGGTTTCAGGAGTGGAGGGTACGGCATTTGGGGTAAACCTCCTGATGCCGGTTGATCAATACCAAAAAAGTATCCGCACATCAAAGTATGGCATACTCATTATCGTACTCACTTTTGTATCTCTTTTATTAATGGAAATTATTGTAAAAATACGCATCCATCCTTTCCAATATACCCTCATTGGTGCTGCATTAATTATCTACTATACGCTGCTCCTTTCTTTCTCCGAACATATCGGATTTAACCTGGCTTATCTTATTTCCGCTGTGGCCGTGGTGGTATTAATCAGTTTATATTCTCTTACCTTTTTCAGGAAAATAAAAGTTGCAGGCCTGCTCGCATTTTTACTTACCTTATTTTATGCATACATATTTGTGATTACCCAACAACAGGATTATGCCTTGCTGCTGGGTAGTATTGGTTTGTTCCTCATTATTTCTGTTTTAATGTATGTATCAAGGAAAATAAACTGGTACGGACAATCACATCAACCCGAATAAAAAACAAAGGGCAGGGTGATTATTGAATTCCCTGCCCTTCTCTATATTTTTACTCTTTAATTAAACAATCATGAAAGCAGCACAAGAAGTATATATTAAAAAAATCAGGCTATGGATTTTGTTTTTTATTGTAGGTCTGGTATTAAGTGGTATAACAGCTTTTCCGCTAACTGCAGAACTAAAAGTGCTGGTGCAATACACCTCCTGGTTACCTGAATCAATAGCCATATTTATTAAGCATGTTTATGAAGTTTTATTGTTGGTAGATACACAATATCCGTTTCTGGCTTATGGCACAGACTGGCTGGCTTTTGCTCATATCGTTATTGCCATTGCTTTTTACGGGCCTTACAAAGATCCTGTTAAAAATATCTGGGTTATAGAATTTGGGATGATCAGTTGTGTGCTTATTATTCCGCTCGCATTCATCTGCGGACCCATCAGGCAAATCCCTTTTTACTGGCAACTCATTGATTGTTCTTTTGGGGTGTTCGGTATTTTGCCTTTGTATTATGTACACAAACAAATTAAAAAACTAGAATTACTGATTCATCAGCAACAACACCATGAAGTTAACTGAAAGGGGTATTTACCTGAATATATTACATGTTGTTGTTTTCAGCATCGCTATGGGGTTTCTGGAAACAGCAGTGGTGGTTTACCTGCGTAAAATATATTATCCGGAGGGTTTTTCTTTCCCTCTCAAACAGATGTCAACCGATATTGTGATTACCGAATTGCTGCGTGAAGCGGCTACCATCGTTATGCTTCTGTATATTGGTTTTTTCTGCGGTAAAACATTTATACAACGGTTTGCTTTTTTTCTGCTGAGTTTTGCCGTATGGGATATTTTTTATTATGTATTTCTTAAACTGCTGCTCAATTGGCCACTCACTTTTTTTGAATGGGATATCCTGTTTCTTATTCCCTTACCCTGGCTTGGCCCGGTATTGGCCCCATGCATTATATCTGCTACCATGATATTGCTGGCGGTATTTATTCTCACTCAACAAAAATGTCCGGTTAAACTGAAACATACAGATTGGTTGCTCTTGATTCTCGTAAGCTTATTATACATCTACACCTTTGTTAAAGATCAGTTTCATTTGCTTGAGCAAAAAAACGGGTCGGATATTTCGGGAGTGTATGTGCCTCAGTCCTTCGACTGGCCTTTTTTTATGATACCTCTTACCCTTTTTGCTCTTTGGTTTATTGTTTTTGTGAAACGGGAATTAAAACGGGAAACCAACACAGCGGTTGGATAACAATAATACCGGTTTGTTTGTGGTTCACCCATATTATTTCATTTCTTTGAAGCATGAATTTTTTCAAACCGGTTTTATATTTTCTGTTTATTGTAATAGCGTTTACTGCCTGCCGCACCACCAAGGTTAATCCTGCGTATACACCCGTATCTGACGATTCTGCTTATGTAAAACCTGTTTCCATTATTGCCGTGCCTGTTCAACTGGATTATAAAACACTGGAAAGAACCATCCACTACCAGTTGTCGCCCGTATTATACGAAGACCTGAGTTACGAGAATAACAATACCGATGATTTAATGATTCGTATTACCAGAAAAGATACCATTCGGGTTGACGGGCAAGGCAACAGGCTGAGGTTACAGGCGCCCCTTCACCTCTGGATAAAATACCGTTTCAGAAAAAAAATACTGGGCATCAACCTGGAAGAGCAAATTGAAAAAGACCTCGATGTGTTTACCATCATTCAGTCTCAGCTTTCGGTAAACAACAAATGGCAACTTACCGGAAATACACAAACCAGTATTGATACCCGCTTATTACCCGCTATTAATATGCCTGGTTTTGTTATTGATTTAAACAACCTGCTTACACCGGTAATACGTGCGCAGGAGAAAAAAGTATCTAAACTGATTGATGAAGGATTACCCAAATGGGTTGACCTGAGAACGCTGGTGAATAAACAATGGATGGCTTTGCAAAATCCGCTTTCTCTTGATACGGCTTATAAGGCATGGCTCATTGTGCAACCGGATATGATCACCATGTCGGATATAACGTTTGCTCCTGACCATGCGAAGTTTGGTTTCAACTTTTTACTTTCAGGAGAAATAAGAACAAGCGAGGGTATTCCATATGTAAGTAAAAAAATGCTGCCTGATTTGCAAAGAACCCAGGGAATCAATAACGGGTTCAATATTATTATGCCGGTAAGGTTATTATACAAACAGCTTACCCAAAACTTAAACGCCCAGCTGGCCAATAAGCTTTATACTTTTGAAAACAACAAACACCAGATATTTATTGAGCAGGTACTCGTTTTTCCTGATAAGGGCAAGTTGGGTGTAGCAGTTGATTTTCATGGGTTATCTGAAACGGGTGTGATGAAGAAAAAACTAAAAGGCAAACTCATTTTAACCTGCGAACCCAAATACGATGCTTCTACCAAAACCCTGCGGTTTCAGCATTTGGAATACAGCGTGGCCACCAGGGATATTTTGCTTAAAACAGCTTCGTGGTTATTACAGGGAAAAGAGTTTAAACAAAACCTGGAACAAAAATTAGTGCTGCCTTTGGGCAATCAGCTAAGCCAGTTGCGCGAGCTGGCGGGTAAAGCCATCAATACCCAACCGGCAAAAGATATTTATCTGCAGGGCGATGTAACGGCTGTGGATATAGACGATATCCGTTTGCTAAACGAGTCATGCATTGTGTATCTAAGGGCAAAGGGAAAAGTGCATTTGTTTTTTAGGCAATAATCATCGATTATAGTAAAATGAATTTTACTACTGCCTCCTCGCTTGTGCGCAGGTCTTTTAAAGAGAACCTGTTGCTTAAAATTTACCTCGTTGTTTTTGCCATCTGCTGGGTTGTTACTTATATCAATACCACCGATATGGCTAACTGGTGGACAGAAAATGCCCTTACCATTTTATTTCTGGTTGGTATTACCACTACTTATCGCAAGTTTAAATTCAGCGACCTGAGTTATTCCTTTATTTTTGTGTATATCCTGCTGCATATTTATGGTGCCGAGTATACTTATGCCGAAAACCCTTTTGGCTACTGGCTTAAAGATGCCCTGCACCTGGAGCGCAACCAATACGACCGGATTGTTCATTTTAGTTTTGGCTTTATGCTCGCCTATCCCATGCGCGATTATTTTAAGAACTGGTTTCAATGGCCTGTTTGGGTATGTTGGGTGCTTCCCTGCGAAATTACCCTCTCTTTTAGCGGCATGTATGAATTAATAGAGTGGGGGGTGGCCGATATTTTCTTCCCTGCTCAGGGGCATGCTTACCTCGGTTCTCAGGGTGATGTATGGGATGCACAAAAAGATATGGGACTTGCTTTTCTTGGTGCCGTATTAATTATGCTTTTGGCATCAACAGTTAAAAGGATGTTTGATAAAAGAAACCTCGCCTGAGCGAAACAGGTTGTTAGTGATAAATCAGTTTTATTTTTCCAAGGATCTCGTCTAATCCGTTTATTTTAATATCATAAACCGTTTCCACCATCATACCCAGTTTCCCGCTGGGGAATCCTTTTCGTTTAAACCATTCGAGGTATGAAACTGGAAGATCGCATATAAGGGTACCTTTGTATTTGCCAAAGGGCATTTTGGTGTTTACCGTGGCTTTTAGTATTTCCGGATCGGGCTGTTGTTGCATCAGTTTAGCTTAATTCCTTCAGGCGTAATGCTTATCTTTTTTTGCCTGTACAAATTACCAATACTCATTTTAAAGGTTTTTTTGCTGATGCCAAATGCCTTGTAAATTTCATCTGCCGGTGTTTTATCATGATAGGGAAGAAAACCTTTGTGCTCCTTCAGCATCAGGATGATTTTATCCGTTTCATCAGCTGCTTTTACATGTCCGGGTTTTCCGGGCATAATATCCAGCTTGTGGTCTTCTTTTATTTTTTTTACAAAACCGGTAAGCTCATCTCCGGGGAAATATTCTCTAAAAATTTCATTGTGGTGAATCAACCCCAGGTGTTTGCCATTTACCACCACCTGATAACCCAAATCTGTATTGCGGTATATGATGAGCTTTACCAGTTCCATTTCTTTTACCGTAAGCTCTTCATTATTTAACTCATCATCCAGCTTCTCTTTAGCCAGCTCGCGCCCGGTTACCGGATCGTGAATGATTTTTACAAAACAGGTATCTCCCACTTCAGGGTCGGGAAAATGAAGCGAGCGGGGCATAAACAGATCTTTGGCAATACCCCAATCCAGAAATACCCCGTGTGGTGTAATATCTATTACTTTTAAGGTGGTTAACTCACCCACACAACCTTTGGCTTTTTTAGTGGTGGCTACTACCTGTTCATTATTATCGTGATAAAGAAAAACAAGGAGATCAGACCCTCTCAATATATTGGCAGGTGCTTCTTTGCGTGGCAGCCATACCCCGTCACCACCAGCATCAAGCATAATGGCGCTTTCTGTTATTTCTTTTACCTTAAGTGTGTGATATGTACCTGTTTGGATCATAAGCTGAGATCACGTTGAACAAACAAAGGTAATACAGGAACTACAGCTTTGTGTATTCCTGATTATTTTAAGGGAATTATTAAATTAATTTTCTCTTAAAGGGCAGGTCTATATCTCCTTTTCCCACTTGGCTATCACGTAGGTGGCCAGGCAATTACCAATCAGGTTCACCGAGGTACGACCCATATCCATAATGGCATCAATAGCCAGTATAGCAAATGCCTTTTGCGGATCCAAACCCAACGAAGCAACAGTACCTACCAGAATTAAAAACGAGGCACCCCGCACTCCGGCTACCCCTTTTGAAGTAAGCATCAGGATTAAACACATCTGAATCTGCTCACCCAAACTTAAATCTACCCCGCATACCTGCGCCACAAACACCGATGCCAGCGAAAGGTAAAGCGTAGTGCCATCCAGGTTAAAACTATATCCTGTTGGCAATACAAAAGAAACCACCTTACGTGGGATACCCATTTTTTCCAGGTTCTCCATGGCTTTGGGCAAGGCCGCTTCTGAACTTGCCGTAGCAAATGCTATAGATAAAGGTTCTGAGATATGTTGTATAAATGTTCGGAACGGTAGCTTTACCAGCAAACCTATAGGAACCAATACCAGCAATATAAAAGCAAACAAGGCAGCGTATAAAGTAACAACAAGCTTAAGCAGGTTTTGCAATACCCCGTAACCCATGGTGGCAATGGCATAACCAATGGCTCCCCCCACAGCAAGCGGTGCCATATACATCACCAGGTTGGTAAATTTAAACATCACCTGAGCCAGCCCTTCAATAGCATCCACCATTTTATCCTTTCTTTCGCCCTTTACCTGAGCCAGCCCTATGCCAAATAAAATACTAAACACCACAATCTGCAGAATCTGATTATCGGCCACTGATTTGGCAATATTTTCCGGAAAAATATCAAGTATCACGTTATGTGTATGTTTTTGCTCCAGCAACTGTGCGGCCTTCTCTACCTGCGCCTGCCCGGCCTGAAACTCAGCACCCACACCCGCCTGCGATAAGTTAATGGCCACCAATCCTATAACCAGAGCTACAGTGGTTACCAGCTCAAAATAAATAATGGATTTTAAACCCATACGCCCTACCTGTTTTAAATCGGAATGACCCGCAATGCCCACCACCAAAGTAGAGAAGAGCAGGGGAGCAATAATGGTTTTAATCAGGCGCAGAAAAATATCACTGAAAACTTTTAACTCTTTGGCCGCAGCCGGAAACCACTCAGCCACCTCAATACCCAAAAACATGCACAATAAAATAGAAGCCGTAAGCGATTTTAACCTCCAGGTATAAACACCCATTAAGATGATAAATGCCCAGCGAACCAGGTGCAGCAACACAGAAGGAAAAGTGGTTATTTCCATCCACTGCATCACATGCAGGGAAGAATCGAGAAAAAATACGCCTAAAACGGCAAACAACAGGTTACGGTTTTCTTTCATGCCGCTCAAACCTAAAACAAAGCAAGGTAAAAACAAAGAGAATGTGCAGATGTGCAGATGTTGAGAAGACTTGCGGGTTAGCCACGAATGACCACGAATTTATTTATTGAGAAGACTTCCGCGTATTGCCACACGCGTCAAGCCGCAGGCATGAGATTTCACAGATATACTTTTGAGAAGACTTCTGAGAGTAGTAGCTGCGCCTGTCAAGCTGCAGGCATGAAATTTCCACGAATTTTATTTTAAGACTTTTGCTCCCACTATGGCGGGTCTATAACCAATGTCTAATGTCCATTGACCAAACCAAGCCGCGCCTGTCAAGCCGCAGGCATGAAATTTCCACAAATTGTATTCACGAATTTTATTTAAGATATTAACGCCCGCAATGGACAAGCGAGCCTTGACTCTCGAATTGCCGTACAGGGATGACAACACTCTCATTCAACATTTCCTCAACTTCGAACTTCCAAACCAATAAAACTCCGGGAAACGCAATATCCTAACTTAACATTTAAAATTTAACATTTAAAACTCAGCATTCAACATTTCAATAACTTCGAACTATTGAACTTCGAATATCTTAAATAATATGATGTTTTCTTAATTAGAAAGCCCTGAGTCGTTTTGCTCACAGATTTCACAGATTTGCACAGACCCCTTAGCCAAACCCGGCAAACAGAAAAATAAAACTTCCTAACTTCGAACTACCCAACTTCGAACTTCTTAACTTAACGCAAAGGGCGCAACGGTTTCGCAAGGAACGCAAAGAAATATCGGTTGTAAACCAGATTTTCCGCTATGCGCAACTTCCCAACTCAACATTTAAAATTTAACATTCAAAATTTCGAAATCTTCGAACTCCCAAACCAATAAGATTCCGGGAAGCGCATCATCCCAACTTAACACTTAAAATTTAACATTTAAAATTCAGCATTCAACATTCAGCATTCAACATTTCAAAAACTTCGAACTTCCAAACCAATAAGATTCCGGGAAGCGCAACACCCCAACTTAACATTTAAAATTCAACATTTAAAACTAAAAGATCCGCATTCAGCATTCAACATTTCAAAATCTTCGAACTTCCAAACCAATAAGATTCCGGGAAGCGCATCATCCCAACTTAACACTTAAAATTTAACATTTAAAATTCAGCATTCAACATTCAACATTTCAAAAACTTCGAACTTCCAAACCAATAAGATTCCGGGAAGCGCAATATCCTAACTTAACACTTAAAATTTAACATTCAAAACTCAACATTCAGCATTCAACATTTTCATCCCATTTCATTTTCCAGTAACGAAAAAAGAATCGAATCTTCATAATTGCCAGCAGTATAAACGTGTTGTCTTAGTATGCCTTCTTTGGTAAAGTGGTTGTTTTGCAGGATGCTGATGGATGCGATATTATCAGTTGCGGTGATGGCTTCTATTCTGTGCAGTTTTAATTCGTTGAAACCGTAAGCGATGATGGCTTTAACGGCTTCGGACATTAATCCTTTTCTTTTATAGGAATCTTCGTGCATGATATAGCCTATTTCTGCGCGGTGGTGGTCTTTGTTCCAGTTGTGCAGGCCGCAGCGACCAATAATGCGGCCGGATTCTTTATCTGTGAGCAGAAATAATAAAAAGCTGCGGTTATAGGCAGCATATCCGTTCAGGTGTTTGTATTCTTCGTTGCGGTATTCTTCTTCGGAGCGGTGACCCAATACTTTTTTAATTTCTTCTTTGGGGAGGGTGGTAAAAATGGTATTGATATCAGCAGGCGAAAGTCCTGTGAGAAAGAGTCTGTTGGTTTCGAGGGTTACAAGGTTCATTGGGGGAAGGATGTTATGTTGAAATTGGTGTTTTTTTATTCAAATATGCTTACTTTTTAAAATACTTGTAGTCATAACTAAAAGCTTGTTCAAAAACAGGTTCACCGGAAGTGTTGATGAGAAAATGCTTTTCTGATAGGATATTACCAAAATGATCAAATTCGCAAAAGATACGTTCAGCATGTATGTAATGATTGTTATTTTTATTCCTAAATGCATACCGGTTTACAGTAACTGATTTGTAATCTCTGCTATAATGATACGTTGTAACCCACTTAACAGGTATACTGCCAACTGTTCTTGTTATCCAGCGATTTATTATTCCCCTTTCTGTTTTAGTATGTTTCACAAGATAACCCAAACTATCAAAGATATATTGCTCTTGTGAGTAGCGTGTTTTAATCGTTTTCTTAGGTTCATGGGAAGTTGTTTTTTTTGCGATATCAGGTTGTTTGCTGCAATCTAAAAAAATTGTATCAGGGTTTATTGCGGCATATGAAAACCAACCGATCTCCGGGTTTATTTTTTTAATAAATCCGTCCGGACTATAATAGATTTCGCGCCATAAAAATGAGTCGTTAGCCATTTTCGAGTGGTATATGAATAGTTCTTTTATGCCTTGTTTTCGAATGCGGCATATATTAAAAGTGTCTATAATAACTGAATGCGGAGGCTTCATGTTTTTATTATTCCGGTCAATAACCAACGTATAAATTTCATACCGGCAGTTGAAAATAGGATTGGTTTTGTCTGTTTCTATGATGGCGTGTTGGCTCTTTAATTGCTTTGGAAGGAGAAATAGAACCAAAGATAAAATCAATACAGTGTGCGCTCTTGCAATCACATAATATATCTGAGATTTGGTAGGTAAACTCTTCAATTTGATCAAATCATACATAAACGTTATTTCGCTAATCAGTTTTTTTAACACCTATAAGTTCTGATGAGTTAATTCTTACTGAAACCTAAAAACAATAGGTACTATAAGGCAGAAACTTTGGGGTATTCCATTGAGCTTAGGCGGACTTGAAAACTTCATTTTTCTAAGGACCCTTGCTGCTTCTTTATTCAGGGAAACATGATCTCCTTTTATAATGGCTATTTTTTCCATGGTTCCATTAACACTTAAGGTACATGATAAGATAACTCGCCCCTCAATACCATTTTCTCTGGCATAAACCGGATAATTTAATTTTCCGGACAAATATTCGCTAAATTTTTTTTCACCACCTGCCAAAACGGGTGCTGTATATCCTAAAGAATCATTATCTTCAAATGTATTCACATATCCTGCATTAAATCGGTTAGCATTACAAGCGGTGTCCTTATAGTTCAACTCAAAATCAAAGTTCAGTTTTTCCAGCCCAAAGTTTGTTTCAATGTACCAGATGCCGAAAGGTTCACCATAATTATCCTCACATCTAATCGTGATATCTTTTTTAATATCCCGAATTTCATTAAGGGTTCTTCCATCAAGCAGCTTGGTGGTGGTAAGGGAATAACTGGCTTTTTCTGCAGTTGTTTCTTTTCTCAGGTATTGGTCCTTATAATAAGTAGTTGTTTGGGCATAAACATGGAAACTAAATATAAACAGTAGAGCAATAAGGAATAGTTTGTTCATGTTTGGCATGTTATGCTAATGGTTGATATTAATAGAAAGGTAAAATTAAGGAAATGGGTTTGGGAAACAAAGAGGGATAACCAAAATCAAACCCTTAAACCGATGCAGAAAAGGACGCACCTGAAATTGAAAACCCATAAGGGATAACTGGAAAAGTCTTTCACCCAAAAAGCAACCGAAACACCCCGAAATATAACCAGATATGCATCCCGCTGCTTAAGCAGGATTCGTTTAAACCTTATGTGTTGGCGGCAGTTTTGCTTTCACCACGAAGCTGTCTCGGTTCAATTTTGAAGAGATGCTTATTAATAGTAGTATCTAGTTAGTTGGGTAATTTTGTTGTTGTAAATTACTTTGCTCTCATACAGTAGTCCCTTTAAATTGTAACGGAAATAAGTTTCTGATTTGTTGTTCTTATTGTCAACTGAAATTTCAGAAGTCAATTTCTCTTTTTCGTAAGTATAAAAGTAGTTGGTGCATGTTTCTGATGAATTCCTTATGGAGCATTCACTTGTGATTTGGTTTTTGCTATTAAACTTTGTAACGATTTTATTTGTGCTGCTTCCAAATCTTGCTTCGGTATTATATATATTTGTTACGACTTTTCCCGAATCAGAATATTCAAATATTGTTGTAGATTCCCAGTAAGGAAGAATGGTCGTGAAATACCAACCAGTTGAATCAACTTGCTTAATTAAATTTCCGATGTTGTCGTAGTAATAATATTTTTTGGAATGAACTTTGCCTTCTTTTGTATACCAAATCCATGTTCTCACTTTCCCGTTTTCGTAATAAGTGTAATCATCGTTTAAATATCTTGGGTCACAATAGATACACTTAACTGAACCTGTGTCGGGTTTGTAACTGCTGGTTGGTAAATACCTCGTGCTGTCTCTTGTGAAGTAGCGACTAATCTTCTGTCCTTTCTCATTGTAATAGGTTTCGTAAATCTCAGCTTTTACTGAACGAAAATGGAAAGTGTCCTTTGTGTATTTTGAAATTGATATGTAGTCATCAAAATATTGAAAGCAATCATAAGTTTGGTTTCCTAAGCTGTCATATTTGTATGTTGTAATGTTCTGATAAATGTTGTATCGAAGTGAACCATATTCTTTTCTTTTCTCTATGCCTAATGGGCTGTCAATGTCAATAACAACCCTTCCGTTTTTGTCATAGTAAGTTTGAAAGGAATACCAGGTCAAATATGAAGGTCCATGTGATTGAAAAACTCTATTGTATTTCTTGCCTGAAACTTTGCTACTATCTTTATCAAACACCTGTCTGTAAAGAAGTAAACTATCTTTTGAAACTTTGCCGTTCTTTTTTATTTGATAGGAGTATGCCTCAATTTTCTTCACATTGTTTTTGATAAAGTCCTGATAAGTCCAACCCTGAAACTCGTCACCACTGAAACTGAAAATGGTATTGCTCATTTGTCCGAACAGGTATGTTGTTGTCAGTGTCAATATGCTTGCTAAAATTAATTTCAATGTCTGTCTGTTTTATGCAGTCCGTTCAGTGTTTGCAGGACGCCCAAAAAATTGCAACCAATCGGGTCAGGCCGGGGAATTTCACCCTTACCTTCCAACGGGGGATGACTACGTCCGCGACAACTGGGGCAAGCCAAGTTGCTTTGTCAAGGTCGTTTTCAGTCGCAAGATTTTTATAATATCGTTTTAGTCCTCTTTGCTTCTTCATTAAAGTCAAATTTGATAACTGATTTTCAAAGTATCATTTATTTTGTCCGTTAGCATTTCAACTAGTTCTTCATTCATAAATTCATAGTCGTCCGCAATATTTAGAATTTCAATTATTGGCAACTCCAAATGTTTGTAAAGCCCCCAAATTTTTGCTCGTTGTCCCGGTTCCATTACAAAAACCAAGTCAGCCCAATTCAAATCATTCTCTGATATTTTCCTATCACTTTTTGGGCTAAGTCCAGCTGAACGAATATTGAAACGATTGTCATTTTTAAAAATGTGTTCCGCTGTCCTGCTACGCTTTTTATTTCGTCCACAAACTACAAGTATGTTAGGTCTTTCTGTCATTGTTGTTGGTCGTCTTAAAATTGGGCATAACGGTGGCAATATGGCCTGAAAGGGATTGCGGAGAACGTCCCTATCAACTTACAACGAAATTGATGCGGCTGATGAGCTTCGCATACCACTAAAGCCCTTTTGGGCTATATTGCATGTTGTACACCATTTATTTTATACTATTTTTCCTACTTTCTTTAAATAAATAATCAATCCACCAAGTAAAATGCCTAGGCCAATAAAAAAGTATCCACCATTTTTATCTTTACAACCGCGCATAAAATAGGGTTTCCCATCTTTATCAATGAATTGGATCAGTCTATTCAATCTATTATCTGTCTCTTTTGGATCTTCATCAAAATACACAACAATCTCATCTCCAACTTTCAAATCATCTATTTTTTCTAAATGTGGTTTAAAATCACCAAAATCCTTTCCAACAAATATTGTAAAAACCTTGGAGTAATTATCAATTAATAAATATCTAAATTTACCAATATGTCGTAATGGCAATTCTTCGAAAGTCTTATCGAGAAAGACTATCCTACCTGTCAACTGGTTAAATTCAGTTTTATCTTTTGTCCCACGAATCATAATAATGGAACCTAAAATCAAGATTGTAATTATACCAGCTATCGATTTTTTAAATATTGGATATTGTCGCTTTGTATTCATCAATCAAATATTTTTCTTATTAGTACGCTGAGTTCTTTTTTAAATGGTGTACAACGGCAGACTCCCGCAATCATGCGGGACAAGTTGTGAAATAAGCTATCCACAGCCCTGTATGTAAATGTTGGAATAAAACGTCACAAATGCAAGATAAAAAAGCATCACCTTAGATTGAAAACCATAAGAAATAACTGGAAAAGTCTTTCACCTAAAAAAGCAGCCGAAACTTCCCTGCATGTTGCTGGGCGGGCATCAAACATAGCTCAAATCGAAGTAAAACTTCGTTTGAACCTTATTTGTTGCAGTTTTGTTATTCGCCATTATCGTCATCATTATATTCGTCAACATTATTTTGGTTTTTGAAACCAATTATTTTTGTCAAGCCATTATTTTTTACGTTGAAAGTCTTAAATTCGATTTTATCCAGTTCATTTATTTTTAAATTTAATTGCTCCTTTGTCAAGAGTTTAAGGTTGTAAAGCCAGACCAAATTATTATACAGTTGGTCGTAGGGCAAGTATTCATTAAGGGTGGAGTATTTGCCAACTAGATATTTATCGCGTCTTTGTAACAATTCTTTTATAAATTCATCAACACTTTGTTTGTATCGCTTCGTCCCGATAAATTCTATTGCATTTGTATTATCTGATTGTGTAAGATGAATAGTGTTTTTCTTTGTTATCAGATATACAATTAAAAAAAATACACTTGTTGTTAAGTGAAATATTTCAGCGCCATTTCCCACGTGTCCACCATCAAGTCTTTTAAAAAAAACTGAAATAGCAATGATTAGAAATAAAAGGGATATAACTAACCAGAGTAGCTTTCGTGATTTTTCAATAATAATTTTTGAACCTATGTCTTCAAAATCAACAAAAGTATCAGAGCTTGAAGCTATTCTTTTCTTAATAAGCCTTAATCCAGTGTCTTCAATTATATATTTGAATCTATCGAAATTTGTGTCAAACTGTTTGAATTCCATATTTGAAGGTGTCATTAAAATTGCAACTAACGTCAGACGGTGAAATAAACTATCCACAACCTTGTTTGTAAATGTTGCAATAAAACCCCAAAAATGCAAGTGAAGGCAGGATTAAGTTTCCTGTAATCTCAGATTGAGTTAAACAAGACAATACTGTAACTTACCCTATCCCACTCTGTTCGAGCATTTCACTTTTTATGCAGCTCAACATTTTCAATATCTGCTGTCGTTAAGTGTTCGTTGTCTAAAAGAATAAGATATGTTGAATTAACAACTCGTCTGTCCGTTAAAACTTGTCCATTTTTAAGGGTAACATTTACTACTTGGTAACCCATACCTTGTTCAGGTAAATCAGCAAGTTTGTCAATTAAGTTTGTTGGTAATTCAACTTTTTCAGTCATACTAATATGGTTTTCGTTCAATGTAAGTTCCATCTGAAGTTCCGTTGTCAAAAAGTGCTTCAATGCCACCACCGTTATGATTGTTGGCTGGTTGAACAATCCCAGATTTGTATTTGTCGTAAGATTTTGGTTTTACAAAAAATGCCCACTTAATCGTCTCATCGTTTGGCAATGCATATCTGTCAATAGGGTCATCGTTGTATCTTTTACAAGCGAGATAGTCTGCTTCGGTGGTAGTATAAGTTCCATCTTTCAATCTCATTTTCACGAAGTCAATTCTTTTATCGTCAGCATACGCTGAAAGCCGAACAAAAAGGTCTGTCCCGTTTGCATAGATTGGAGCATTGTCAACAGCACCAGTACCGCCAGAGTGTCTCCCCTTGGTGTTCATATTACTTTCCGACAACATTCGCACATTGCTTAATGCAGAACGTCTTACTAAAGTTGGGCTTTCCAAAGTAATGAAATCTGATTGGCTGAACATTCTTGTGTAGCTCTCATTAACAATTTGTTTTTTGTATGAGGCAAAATTGCTGTCATAGTCAACAATTAGTTCGCTGTTGTAAACAATGAACCTGTCAGTTGTATAACGTCCTTGTCTTTTAGCGTCAATAATTTGGTAACCCATTCCTGACTCAGGTAATGAGAGAAGCGATTGTGTAAATTGCGATTGTGCTTTAAAAATCATTTTTCTATTTTTTAATTGTTACTAATTTTTTGTCCGTTTTCCTTATTGTGCTGTGTCGTAGTAGCCTTGCCGCCAACGTCAGACTGTGAAAATACTAAAAAACTAACCCTTTAGAATCGAATATTCGAAAAATCTTCAGATGGGTATCCGAATATATCAGCATGGAATTCTAGTTTTTTCACAACCTAACGTTTTGCAGCTACCCGAAGGTGGCGATTTCGAAGCACTTCACTGTCAACCAAGCACAAGCTTTGATAGATGCACAAAGCTTCATTTAACCACTGAACCGCCACTTTTGGGTAGGTGCTGTTATAAGCCGTTTTTATTTGTTGAATTGTGGGTCGAAATTGTCATAAAAATGAGAGCAAATGCCAGATTTGTTTATGATTTTAAGAACTTTCATCATTCTAACATGATGGTCATGGTCGTGGTCATGTTGTCCAAGAGTCATTTCTTTTTCTGCGTCAACCGACAGAATTGAATGCAACGAATGTGGTGCTGGATGTCCTGGCATATCTCCAAGCCATTTTCCAATCCATTGAATTTCACCAACAACATTATTTGCTACTTTCCAATCTTCAATTCTGTCGTCTACCCATCCGTGTAATTTCCAAAAAGTCGGATGAACATGGCTTGAATATGTGTCACCAAGCCAGTCATAATTTGGGTCGTCCCATTTAGGGTCAATGTTTGTTGAAAATTCGTCTGGGTCAGGTCTGATTTCGTCTATCTGTGAACAAAATCTCATATGCAACCAGTTGTGAATTGTAAATTCTAGTCTAGCACCCAATTCGCCTAATGACACCGTCTTCAAATAGCCTTTGTCGGTAAATTGAGTTTCTAACGGTTTAATCCTTTGATTATAAAAGTCATCTGATTTTACATTTCTCAAATAATCATTTAAACCTTGGTCACCTGTTTCCCAAGTTGGAGGAACAGGATATTCACTATCATTAGGAGTAGGAATTGATTTCCATCCTTCAACTTTTGGATAGGTTGCATCTCCAATTTCTCGAAGTCTTTGATTAACACTTGCAATCATAACTCTGTGCATATATAAAAAATCTTCCCCCGAGTTGTTAGATACATCTAGTTGTCTCGGATTTGAGTTTCTTACATAAGCAGGTCTTGGCGGCTCCCAACCTAGCTGTCTAATTTGATTTCTTTCACTGTCGGAATATAGCCACCAGCTATTTCTTACTTGATGCCATAGGTAGTGATGAAGTCTGTGGTCGTGTGACGCCATCATCGTAATAATATGTCTTGGTAATTTGTTGCTCATATTCTTCTGATTTTTGTAGATTTTTTATTCCCTGATAAGTGCTGTGAAAATGTCATTAAGGCTTTTTCCATTTCCTTGTCGTGCAGTTTGTAATGCTTTGTAGTATTCTATTCGTTCAATTTTTTCAAATGTAACGTCTTTGTCAAGCAAGTCTTTAAATTGAATTGAAGCTAAAACTCTTGCTATTCTTCCGTTGCCGTCTAAGAATGGATGTATTGTTAAAAACTTCTCGTGAAATGTTGCAATTGCAGTTATTTTATTGTCATCCGAACCATAAGCTACCTTCATAAATTCATTTCTCCACCATTCTAATAATTCAAAAGTTAAAGAAGGAACGTCTGCTGGTGATACTGGAACAAAGTCTGCACTTTCCTTTTCTTGACCAGGACTACCAATCCAAACATCTAATTTTCTAAAGCCTAAGAGACTATGATATTCTTGCCCTTGGGTTTCCATTAAAATTGTCTTGTGAAGAACAAGGAGGTCTTCAATTGATAGTCTAGATGAAAATTTCACACCCGCAATAGGTAACGAGGATAATTTAGAATAACCAAAGTCACGCGAATAAATTTGTCCTGCGAGCTTATTTGTTACCTTGTTTAATTCTGCAAGTGCATTTTTAATTTCATCGAAGTTTTGCTTTAAGTCGAGATGAGAACTTAAAAAAGATATTTGTTCTGCTTTATTTAGTTCAATACCTAAATATTCTAGTCTTACACCATAGCCTTTGGGGCTGTCAAGAATACCACAAACACTTTCTCCGTGTAGGATTACTGTTTTGAATGTTCTATTTTGACAAAGAGTGATTCTTTCACCGGGCGTAATTTTTTGATTTGTAACAAAAACGAAACCTTGAGCATTATTTTTAGTCACGCCCAAAATGTCTCTTTCAAATTTTTCTTGAATGTCTTTAAACTCCTTTTGTCCATTTGGGAAATAACAGCCAACAACAAATTTTTCTCCTTCTTTATAACAGATAATATCTTTTGTTCCATCAGGTCCACCCACAGGACTTTGAGGGTCAATTTCTTGGTAACCTTCAATTCCAATTACTTTAGCAGCCATTCTTTCCGCAAATGCCTGTCCTTTGTCCCAGTTGATTAATATTTGATATGTATTTGTCATTAGTTACGGTGTCTCTTTAAAATGGCTTATAACTCATAAATATACGCAATGCACAATTTAGTATTCGCACAAATTCAGTAAGTTATCTATTGCGCTTTTTTAATATTTATTTTCCTTCACAAACGTGTATAAACATTTATACCCGTTTATACCCATTTGAACACGTGTACACCTCCACGACCTTCCCTAACCTCCTCATCAAAATCAAAAGAGCGAAATACTCTATTTTCGTGGTATGGTATAGGAATTATATTTATGTTATTCGCATTTTGTCTGTTAACTCTCGAATAGCGAAGTTAATGTTGTCCATATATTGTCTGTCATTGTTATCTATTGCCATTATCTGCAATCGCTGTAGGATACTGATTGCAATAAAATCAGGCTCTACGTACCATGTTGGATTTCCACCCAGACTCGGATAACCAATACCATCCTCTCCATTCCAACGTGCACCTAAAGCTCCTGCACTTTCAAATTGTCCCCAAATGAAAGAATATTCTCCATCATCATACAGTATTCGTATGGGGTAGTTTTCATTTTGGAGCCACTTCTGTGGCCTCACGTTAATCGCTTTCATATTTAGCTTATTTCTTTTTAGGTGATGGTGAAGGAACTATTGGCTTAGTAGGAGTTGTCTTTGGTGGATTGTTTCCTCTACCTGGCCCCGAGGGTTGTCCTGGATTTTTGCTTGGAAAATTCGGGTTTGGAGATGGTGCTTTTTTGCTCATGATATTGTTTGTTTAATTAGTTTTTGTTTGCAGCTTGAAGAATTTGCCTTCATTTCAAATGAGATTATAAGTTTTTAATTATTATGGATAAAAAGTTATTGCCTCCTCAATTATCTACCTACCACAAACCTCCCCAACCTTCCCATCAAAATCAAGAGTGAAAACACTCTTTTTTCATAGGGAAAACATTCTTTTTTTTGGAAGTGCCTAACGGGTGTTTGGCGGCTGTAAGTATTGTATTTATTAGCAAATAGGGCAAAATGGAGGCAAATGGCCAATTTTTTTTCCGAAACCCCTGTTTTAGTTTGTGAAAGGGGAGAAAGGGTTTGCTAAGGTGAAAATTGGAAGAAAATTTGGTGGTGCTTTTAAGGAGATTTGGGAGCATAAAATGATCTGTTTATATGTCGGTATTTGAGGTCAAAGCTTACGCGGATGATATGTCTTTAGGTACGACTTTAAACTATTTGGATAGTTGCAATGAGAGAAACTTACAAGCACTGTACTTTATACGAAGCACAAATGTTCATTTAATCACTGAACCGCCAATTTCTTGTAAGTTCAGTTAGCTGCTGTGGTTCTATCTCGTGTCATTTTATGCGTCAATTTCTTCATCTGTTTCTATTGTTACTGGGTCAATTTGCAGTTGATGTTGTTCCCATTCAAGTTGTTTTTGCTTGTCGTTTGAGATAGCTTGTTCAATAGCTAAACTTTCTCTGTAATGTCGTGCCTCTGCCACCATTGTCCACTTTGCGTTAATGTTCATACTCTCTACTTCCGCTTTAATGTCTGCAAGTGTTACTTTGAAAAATTCTTTTCGCGGGTTTACTTTATTCATTTGTAGTCGCAGGAATTTCTTGTGTAATTCTCTTTCAAGTCCTGGAGCATTGTCGCTAAATATCATTGAATGGACATCAAACTCAAATGGAACGCTCGCATCTCCTAATTCTTTCACTCTGTCAAGAGGTTCAAGTCGTCTTGTCATTCCGATTTTATAAACGTTTTCCCCGAAAGAACCAATGTTAGAAATAATATAAACGTTTCCAGATTTTGTCTGTTGTGCCATTGATATTGCTCGTTGATTTTTGTCTTCCGCAATTTTTAATTTTCCTTCAAGTTCTCTTAATTTTTCTTCGTATTTAGATTTTTGGTCTTCGCTTGCTTGTGCTACTTCTTTTTGAACTTTTTCAATCAGTTTCTTTAAAGTTTCTTCTTCTTTTTGAGCTTCTTTTATTGCTCTTTCAAAATCTCTTCGGGCTTTTTCTTCTTCTCTGATTTGTTCTTTTATTCTTCTTTGTTCTTCTTGTTCTTCCCATTTTAATTCTTGGGCAATAACAGCCCATTTCAATTCGTCTATTCTTGCGTTTAAATATTCTTGTGTTATGATTGCATTACGAAACGCTTTACCATTATTGTTTACAACTTGGTAAGCATCTTTAATTTTTTGTTCTAATGTTCCGTAATTGTCTTTTTTTACTTTTGAAAGTATGGAGTCAACTTTACCATTAAATGCGTCAAGGATAAAATTGATTGCAGTTTCTTTTCGATTTGCTTCTACATAATCACATTTGGCAGATGTCCCGTTTTTAATCATTAAACGAGTTTTTTCTCTTGAAAATTTTAATTTTTCTCCTGCTTCCGTATGTCTAAATTCTTCTGCTAAATCGTCAAGTAGACTGTAAGTTGGGATTAAGTATCTGTCGCCATAACCCTCAATAATATTCTTCATTGCCTTTGCAGTTTTTTCTAGTTCAGTTGCATTTTGCATTGCTTTGTATGCATCACCTGCAATTTCTTGTGCTTTCTTGTCTGCTCGTTCAATAATTAGTTTAGCTTCTTTCGTAGCATTGTCTAATTGTGCAACTGCATTTTGTTTAAATGCAGTTGCATCAATATTTGCTTGTGTCTTAATTGTATTTGCTGAAATAGAAGCTTGGTCAAGTTCTTTCTGTGCTTGCAATTTTAGTTCATTGGCTTCTGAAGTTGCAGTGTCGAGTTGTTGTTTAGCGTTATCAATAATTGAGTTTGCATTTTTTTCTGCATCTGAAAGAATTTCCTTTGCTTTCAGTTCTGTGTCAACAATACCTTGATATTTATTTAATGCTGCATTTTTTTGTTCAAGGTCTGAAACTTGCCCAATTAGAACAATACTATTTTGTTTTAGGTCTGTAAGTTGGTCGGATAAATTTTTTCTTTCCTTTTCATTAAAAGCCAAACTGTTTGTCAAGTCGTTAATAATAGTTTGTAGTTTCTTGCGGTTTGTAAGCCAAAGAATAGCTAAAATGATTATTACTATAATTAAAATTGCAGTCATATTCTGAGATGTTTCGTTATGTTTCCTGTTGAGTTTTGCAGTCTGCTACTATGCAACTTTTATTTTAATGAGGTGGTGATTTCGGAACGCCATACTTGATACGAAGTAAAATGCTCATTTAAACACTGCACTGGCTATTTCTTCTGTCTATAAGATTTTGAGTTGTAATTTACACTGTTAGGTTTATTTTGTGCCGTTTCCCGTTTAGTAAAAAGTCAATTTGTATTTTGTTGTGAAGTATAATTTCAAGATGTCCAAAGTCAAACTCTTTATGATGATTTGGACAAAGTAAAATTATGTTCTCAGGTGTTTCTCGTCCTTTTAAGTATTTGGCTTTTATGTGTGCAGCTTCAATATACTTGCTTCCGTTTTTTTTCATTATTGTAGTAGAACAAATTTGGCATTTAAAGTCCCGGAGAATTTTTATTTGTGTTATTGTTTTGTTGTCGCGTTTATATCTTTTGTGATTGACAATAATTTCTTCAGGGTCGTTGTCCTTTAGATTCTTTAGGTCTTTTAGAATGTCTGCCTTTGATTTATTCTTTTTGAAGTATATTTCAAGTTCGATTTGTTCCTTTTCGTCATTTGAAACAAAGGTCAATTGAAACTTTTTACCTGTATAGTATTCATAAATAGATAAAAGTTTCTTAAAATCTATTTCGTTTGTTCCAACTTTCGATAATTCAGTTAATTCGTCAAAAAGTATATGTTCAGCGAATTTATCATCTTTATAGGTGAAACCAATTTGCCCAACCATTCTTTCACTTGAATTGTCTTTGTAATTGTTCGCGTCAAGTGGTAAAGGAAATAAAATTGAAAAATCCCTTTCGGCCTTGATGTTTGCCCAATAAGCATTCTTTTGAAATGCAGTCGGAAGTTTTCTTGCTTCATTAAACGTTTCCGCTTTGCCATATACTCCAACAATTTGTCCTTTGTTTTCGTCAGTGTTCCTTGTGTAAAATATTATGAGTCCGCCCTTTTCGAATTTCACTGGAGCATTTTTCCATTTAACGAAACCGTTTATAAACTTTTCGGTGTCAACTGCTTTTTTGTTGAAGTTGAAATTTAATGATTCACCACCAACATTGTCTTGAGCGTATTTATGCCCTGCTTTAGGATTTATATAGCTGTTGTTTCTCCAACCAAATGGATTCCAAGTAATGTTTGCGATTATTATTTTACTCATTTCGTTAATTTTGTGTTGCTACAATAGTTAATGTTGTTCGCTGGAGTTTTGCCAAATCGTTCATTGTTTGAGTAAATACTGTACGTGCATGTTCATAATTGTAGTTACACAACAAAAGAATAACGGGACCTTTTCCTTGCCATATCTCAGAGTACTGTGAAACCTGTCCTTTTGCTCGTTGAATTGCTCCCGCACTTGAATCTCTTTTCATCTCTATCAAAATGGTGTCATTCACTACAATATCTGCTCGTCCTCTGCCTGCCTTATCAGCAATAGGGTACTCTAATTCAATTGATGCACCTGGCAAATGCTTTTTCAAATGGCGGTATAACCTGTCTTGATACTCGTACTCGTAGTATGCTCCTTTGGGATGCCAATTTTGTAAAGCAATCACAAAGTCATTAAAGAGGTTTGAATTGCTTTTTGCAATAACAGCACTTACTTGTTCCTCTTGTTTTGCATTAATGACTAATTCACTTTCCACTTGAGTTTGGATAGTTGCAGCTTGGTTAGTGTATTTTGAATCCGCTTTATTTTTATAATCAAAAAGTTGTCGCAGTTCTGATTTGATTCGTATAAATATCTGTTGATCTCTTTTGTAGAGATAAAATAAGATTGCTACACCAAACAGAATAGCAACCCAGTAGTAGTGGTTTGTAAATCTTTCGAACTCACGGAAAGATGAAAGTCGTATGTTGAACAAATTTTCAATCGGCTTGCGAACAAAAACAGATAAATTTTGAAACGCTTTCCAACTGATACCACCAACAAATAAAACTCGTCCAATTTTGTAGATGTTCTCATTTTGTCCGTTTTTCTTGGTTACTTCAATTTCATCTTTCATTATTTCGTAGTAAGTTAATAATCTAGATTTTGCTCTTTCCCAAGTCCAGTTGCCTTTGTCGTCACGCCATGAACCTATAAAAGCAAGAACAATTACTAAGGTGAAAAGGAGAAAGATTAATGTTGAATAGTAGGTCAGTCGATCAGAGTCAACACCGAGTAGCTCGTCAAGAAGCGGTGCAATTATTAAAACCCATACGCTACCCCAAATAGAAAATTTTATACGTTTGCCATAAAGTTTACGATCTATGTTATCAACTGTATCAAATAGTTTAGTAACGGCAGTCTGAGTCTGCACTAAGGTTAAGTTTAAATAATCTTTAGCCCCTTTTTGTTGTTCGGTCATATTGTCCATTTTAAAATTGTTTATTTGAGCTTGTTGTATGATGTAAGCACAGCAGTCAATGCTTTCATTATAGCTTGAGGTCTTTCAACACTGAAGTTTTGTTTATAATGGTTTGCCTGAAAGGCGCTGACCCAGCTGTAGCGAATTACTTCCTTAAGATGGTTTACATTGCTCAGTCATTTGTCAGCCAGTTATTTTTTTTAACTCGTCCACCAATAGTTTACTTTCCATTTTAGATAGATAAGGTGTCTTTAAGGTTCTTGCCCAAAAGAATCCGTGCTCCAATAATTCTGTCACTTTGTAGAATGGCAGATAGTTTGTAATTCCATTTTCTTTGCTTGGGGGTTTTGTAAGCCATTTAACACTAACAAAACCTTCGTCATCGTCTAAGTCCTCATTGTATTCTTCTTTAGTATTAGTGAGCACTTCACCTGCAGCGATAATTCCATGATGTTTATGAGAAAGGAAAACAATGTCCCCCTTTTTTAAATAGTAAGCAAAGTATGCTTGTCCTCCATAGGCTGAAGCTCTTTTTTTATTAAGCATATCCCATACACAGTCTTCGTTGTAAGTTCTATTTGTATCTAGGATTACGCCTTTTTGTTGGTTTGGATTAATGTGTGTATCGTGAGGTTTCGCGAAGAATTCAAAGTATAATTCATTACCAAGACTATAAATCCTATAAGGAATGAACTCAACTGAAAGTCCTTTAGTTTTCCAATATGTCAAAGATTTTGCTAACGTCTCGTTAGCGGCACTTCCAACAACATAAAGATGTTGGTTTCTGTTAAACTCTGCTGGAGTTAATGCCCTGTCAAGTTGGAAGTCCTCTTTGTGAGCATCCAAAAGCTCCTTTTCAGGATTTTGTTTTTTGAAATAGTAATTTAATTTGTCATAACCCCATTGCCCAGCGGTTTGTGTATAACGTAAAATTTGAACCATAGCATCGTCACCAACTACACCACGCTTTAATTCAAAAATTACAAGGTCTCCCTTTTCTGTAACTGCATAGATGTCCGCTTCGCCTTGAAAACTTCTTTCTTGGTGGATTGGCATTAATGCGTTGTCTTCGAAAAGTTTATTCAATAAATTATTAGCAAGTAGATTTTCTAGATCCTTTTCGATTTTGCTTAACTGGGAAAAGTCGTAAAACGGCAGTGGCTCCAGCCCGTTAGGGGTATTGTTGTTTTCAAGTGATAATTTGTATAGCATAGTGTTTTTGTCTTTAAGTTGCTAAAAACTAGTTATATATTCTCCACATATACACCTTTCCTTTATCCGCCTGCATAGATTTACATCAGGATCCAGTTACCTCCACAAACCTCCCCAACCCTCCCATCAAAATCAAGAGTGAAAACACTCTTTTTTCATAGGGAAAACATTCTCTTTTTTGGAGTGCCTAACGGGCGTTTGGCGGCTGTAAGCCATGTATTTATTAGCAAATAGGGCAAAATGGTGGTAAATGGCCAATTTTTTTTCTGAAACCCCGGTTTTAGTTTGTGAAAGGGGAGAATGGGTTTGTTAAGGTGAAAATTAGAGGAAAATATGGTGGTGCTTTTAAGGGATCAGGGAGCATAAAAGATCTGTTTATATGCCGGTATTAGTTGTCAGAGCTCAACGTTTCTGGGGTTTAATAAGTTGGCAATTTCGGAGACAAAAACTGTCTGCCAGTAATAGACTTGATACTAAGCACAAAGCTTCATTTAAGTACTGAGCCCGCTTTTTTGCCTAACCCGTGTTAGCTGCTTGTGCTTCTGTCACGTTAAAAGAATTGGAGGAATGTGGTACTAAACTTTACTGTTATCGTTCCACCGTATTCCACTTTATTAAAGTCATCTGTGCCTGCGGTTCTAATGCTCATAAAAGGGGTAACTCCAATCTTTCCATTGGGATTGTCTTTGACTAGTGGATAAAAAAACACCCAGCTTTCAAGTCGTAATCTATTCAAATTGTCAAACGGATTGTTAGTGCCTTTTTTGCCAGTGAAGTCATAATATACTGTTGGTGAATAACTAAAACTACCTTTTCCTGAATAGATTTGTAATGAGAAAGCAGGTGAGAATGTTGGTTTGACACTTGGTGCATCTATTGTCATGTTGATAGTAGTAACCACTCCGTTACTATTTGGAGGGTTCACAACTCCAACCTCATTTGCCGCTTTCCAATCGTATGAATACCTTAGTCTAAATTGAGGAGAAAATTGTTTAGCCTCATTCGCACCTTTTGTGAAGAAACCAATATATTTTAATTCGAATGCGTATGAACTCTCAGTATTTTTAAGTTCGTTTGTTTTTGAACCTGAGGGATAATATTTAAACTCACTTGAGCCATATTCAAATTGTGCTCCTATGGAATGTCTTGCAATTCCACCAGTCTCAGCAGTATTGTCTTTGGTGTATTGAATAGCAAGTATGCCCCGCCAAGTAGATGAAAACCTATCTAATTGTAAAACATTGTCGGACTTTGATGTCAATGGCATCCTTACTGTTGGTCTTAAAATAAATGTATTTCCTTTCTCAACCTTTTCCCAGTTGAGTTCGGGTCCAGCTTCAATTTGTCCATCTTTTATTGAAGTTGTTCCATTAATGAATGGAAGTATTTTGAATTTTGTGTCTTGAGCAAATCCAATTGTTGGCAGAAGCATTAAAATGCTATAAACTAATTTCAGTTTCATAATATCCTCCTTGTAGTTTTAAAGTTAAACTTTGGTCGTCTGCCGTTCCTGGCAAGTCAATACCAAATTTGAAAGAAGCGTTGTCAATTCCAACGACCCTAATTTTTAAGCGAACTTGTGCATCAGGAATTTTTCCTGTCCAAGTTCTTTTCTTTGTTCCGTCTGATTGAATTACCTTAACTCCATTTACAAATGCATAAAACATAGTCAGACTACCAGTAACTGGTTCAAGTGTCAATGTAAAGTCTCTTGTAGCTTCCATTGAGAGTGTAACATTTTTTTTCTTCGCCATTTTATTATTTGTTTAAATAGTTTTTATGAGGTTTGATAGCATAGCAGCTAACGGTTTGCAACTACAAGAAGTTGGTGATTCCGGAGCACAAAACTGTCTACCAGCACCAAGCTTGTTACGAAGTACAATACTTCATTTAACCACTGACCCGTGAATTTCTTGTAGGTGCTTTTAGCTGTAGTGCTTCTTCTCATTGTCGACTAAGTTTAGTTTTTAGCAAGAGTAACCTTTACTTTGTCAATAATGGTTTGCTTTTTGTCGCCAGCCGATATTCTTTTTACCATTACTATAAAACTGTCAACTTCTGTTTGGAACTTTTCTGCTGAAACACTAACTCGCTTTAAGATGGCATCTCTGTTAGTATTAGTCCAAGGCATTTGAGATTGAAGTTCCCAAATGTCGTCTGTGGCAAGCTCTTTAGAATTGTTGTTGTAACCCAAAGCCATAATGTCGCTAAGAAAACTATCAATAGCCTCAAACTTTGCAACACCTCTTTCCTTAATATCTGTGTCGTTAAGTTTTGATGAAATGCTGTCCTAAATTAACTCTTTAACAGTAGTTTCAACTTCTTGTCTTTCTTGTTGTGAAATCATTTTATCTTATTTTTCGTTTGTGATTAGTTCCTGTCAACTTGCTTAATTTTGATATGGATGTTTCCAAATGCTTTTTTAGGATTCTTTTTAGTTCTTTTATTTCTTCAATGTCATTCACATTATTAAGTGATATTATTTCATCAAAATTTATTCCGTGTCTATATGTCCTCGCTGAAATTGGACCTTGTATTAAAAAGAGGAATTGACAATATGGAAAAATGGTTTTTATCATTTCTGCTTTTTGAGAATAGGTCAGAATTTCATGTGTGTTAGGCTGTCCTTTTTTAACTTCAAGTATTACAAATGGAAGTCCAACATGGTGTGAATTTTGTCCACTATCTTTTTCGAGTATTACATCAATAATTGTGTGTTCTTCTTTAGAAATTCGGCTGTCTTTTTGCTTTACTGTTTTGTCAAATAGAACTTTATAAATAGTAATATCTTGTTTGAAACACCATAATTCAAGTTTTGTGTTATTGTCTGTCGGGATATAGATGTGTTTGTAGGGAACCGGAACCTCCGTGCCAATTTGATACGGAAATTTTACAACGTCTTTAAGTTGCTCAATTAGTCTATCTCTAAGTTCTGTTTCTGTCAAATGTTGTGTTGTCGTCATACGTTATTTTTAGCAATATTGATTTTATTTTGCACCGTCACCATAGCATTACAGCCAACTCATAAATATAAGCAACACATAATTTTGTATCTTTACATATTCACTAAGTTACCTATTGTACTTTTTAATATTTATTTCTCTTCATAAATTGAACAAACCTTTATAACCGTTTCTGACAATTCATACCTGTTTGCAAACACAATACAAACCTCCCCAACCCTCCCATCAAAATCAAGAGTGAAAACACTCTTTTTTCATAGGGAAAACATTCTTTTTTTTTACAGAGCCTAACAAGCGTTTGATGGCTGTAAGCATTGATTTTATTAGAAAGCAGGGCAAAATGGGAGCAAACGATGAATAGACATTCTTAAATGGTATAATTTATTACCACCCCATAACTGGTTTTTAGTGCTCAGTGCTTGGTGCACGGTGGGAATGGAATGTTGAATGCTGAATTTTGAATGTTAAATTTTAAATGTTAAGTTAGGATATTGCGCTTCCCGGAATTTTATTGGTTTGGAAGTTTATTTTCATAGTTCTACTTCATTCTACCTGCGCCTCAACCTTTGCGTCTTATGCGTCTCTGCGAGAGTCATTGCCTGTTCCGCAACGCAAGAGTCAAGGCTCGCTTGTCCATTGCAGGCGTTAATATCTTAAACAAAATTCGTGAATACAATTTGTGGAAATTTCATGCCTTCGGCTTGACAGGCGCGGCTTGGTTTGGTCATTGGTCATTGCCTGTCTCGCTATTGCGGGAGTCATTAGTCAATGCCTGCTTTGCTATTGCTGGAATCATTTTAAAATAAATCTGTGGCTAACCCGCGCAAGTCTTCTCAAAAAATCATCTGTGGAATCTCATGCCTTCGGCTTGACGCGTGTGGCTTGATTTGGTCATTTGTCAATGGGCATTGGTCATTGGACAATGGTTAATGATTAGTTTTTCTCGCAAGTCTTCTCAATAAATAAATTCGTGTTCATTTCATGCCTGCGGCTTGACAGGCGTGGCTTATTAGTGGGTATTACCTAAGCACTGTGCACCACGCACTAAGCACTCATTTAACAGTAGTGGAGTCTTTCTTTTTGAAGTCGAGGGAGAGGGAGTTTACGCAGTAGCGGAGTCCGGTTTTATCTTGTGGGCCATCGTTGAATACGTGTCCGAGGTGGCCTCCGCATTTGGTGCATGTAATTTCTATGCGGGTCATGCCGTGGCTGTTGTCCATTTTTTCGGTGATTTTGGTTTTATCCAGGGCTTCATAAAAACTGGGCCATCCACATCCTGCATCAAACTTGGTGGCCGATTGAAACAACTCATTACCACAGCCTGCACAGGTATAAACACCCGGTTCCCAGTGGTCTTCAAACTTACCGGTAAAGGGACGTTCTGTTCCTTTCTCGCGTAATACGGCATATTGTTCTGGTGTGAGTTGTTTTTTCCAGTCGTCTTCGCTTTTTACTATTTCAAATTCAGCCATGGTATCAGTTTTTAATGAGTTTGGTGTTTTTGCTGTTTCCGCTGGCTGATTTGATTTGCAGCCAGTATAAGCCAGGGTGCAGATGCCCAAGGCCAGTAATAATAATTTCGTTTTTAGTTGTTTCATATTCGTATTGTTTTAGCAACACTTTTCCGCTCATATCATAAAGGGTAATCTCCAGCGGTTGGGTTTGTGTGCTGAAAGATATACGCAGGTTATTGCTAAACGGATTTGGGGAAAGCTGAAAAATGTCTTCAGGCAAATGTCCAATGCCGGTATTGGTGCTAATGGTTTCTGTATCGCTGAAACTAAAAGCCCCGTCAACATCCAACTGTTTAATGCGGTAATATAAAGTGCCTGAAAGGTTGGGATTGTTTTTTAATGTATCATCCGAAAACACATACTGCTTAGGGGTATTGCTGTTTCCTGCACCGGCTACTTCACCAACTTTTTCAAAGTTCAGTTGGTTTACGCTGCGTTCAATATCAAAATGGTGGTTGTTTAATTCGCTTGCAGTTTGCCATTGTAAGGTGATCTGCTTATCCAATTCTTTGGTGGCCGTAAACCCCATCCACTCCACAGGCAGGGTAGAAGAGTTGCTGCTTAAGGCTCCGGTGGTTTGATAATTGGAGGTAGAGTACCATCCGTTGTATTCATAAACAGTGATGGTATAATTTACACCCATGGTAAGTCCGGTAACAGTTACCGTGCTTCCGGAACCATTGTAGATCACGTAATTTCCTGCTCCTGTTTGAGAGCCGCTGCCAAAAACGGTATTGGCAATATAACGTGTACTGTCGGCAGGAGGAACTGCGGTGGTAGTGGATGCCCTCATTACCACCAATCTGTTGGAACCATTGCCACTTGCCCAGTTGATTTGCATAGAGGTATTGGTTTTATTGCTAAAGCTTAATGAAATGGCGCTTACAGTTGGTTCGGCAGGAATTGCTCCTCCCCATATTTTTTTAACAAACTGAGGGCTGTCAATAAAAGGGTTTCTGTTGTTTTGCAAAGCATAAATGGCATTGTTTCGTTTAATCTCTTTATCGCTTACCGGATCAAGATTATGCCAGGTGATAAGCAGGTTTAAAAACCATGCATCGTAAGCCGGAAAGGTGGTGCCATCAAGTACATTATCAGCAGTGGCATTGGGTTGCCAGGAAGCAATTACATTATCGTATCGGGTAGCCATATATAACTGTGCCCTTGCCACATCGCCTTTATATTCATCAACCGGTTCAAATACGGTTCCTGTATATGATCCGCTGGTATTAGGTCCGCGTTTGCCACCAATGGAAGAAGTCCAGTTGGGAGTGGAAACAGTGCCATACGGTAAATCCCCTCTCTGGCCATTTACATATTTATCTGTAGCAAAAACATGGTGCATATCGGAAACCATAGGTGAGCTGGATCCGAACCAGCTTTGAGGAAAAGAATGTTCGCGGTTGTATTTCTGGCCTTCGGAAGAGCCACCGGAACCATTGTCCTGATCGGTAACCAAGGTAAACTCGTAAGGCGATGCTGTTTCAAAACGGGTGGAATAGATATCCCATACTTTTCCGTTTGGTTGAATATCGGTGGTGGCAAATGCATTCCATACACCGGGCGTATAACCCTGTGCTGAATGTCCGGTAATTTTATTGTACAAGGCTGTTTTTAAACTTGCGCCTGTTCCTGTTGCCGTGTTATAATAATTAGATGGGGAGGTGGGAATGGCCCAGTTTATTCCCGTGCCGCTTACGGCTATGTTTTGTGAAGTTGATCCTGTGCTGCTGTTTACCACATTGCTGCTAAAGCTGCCGGTGGCCGATGGACTGAAACGGATATAAACCGTGGTGGTGGTAATATTACCGGAAACAGGAACAAGGGTAACAGATGAAGAATAACGTTGTTTGTATTCAAGAGAAACTTCAAATCCGTTTGGTGCGGTAATCAACAGGTTGGCTGTAAGTGCTGTGGCAGAAACAGTATAACGTTGTGCCGTAGAGCTATGAAAAGGATAGCAGTTGCCAAACGAAGATATACTGCCTGAACCGATGGTAATGGTTCCACCAATACAGGTATGGGAGATGGCTGATAAAAGGAGTAATATGATAATACGCATATAAACAAAAGTAGGGGTTTAATATGAACTTAATTATTTAGACCATTGGTGCTGAGAAAGGCTGATTTTTTCTGCGCAGCGCTCCCCGTCAATAGCAGCACTGATAATACCTCCCGCATAACCAGCGCCTTCCCCACATGGGTACAGTCCTTTGATCTGTGTATGTTGAAGGGTTTCTTTATCACGCGGTATTCTCACAGGGGAGGAGGTACGCGATTCTGTTGCCACCATTACGGCATCATTGCTTACATAACCTTGCAATTTTTTGCCAAATACGGTAAGTGCATCTCTCAGGGAGTTGCTTACAAACGGAGGCAGCACTTCATACAAATCGTGGCTTTGAATACCCGGAATATAAGAGCAATCGGGCAACATGGCCGATTCTTTTTTATTTACAAAATCGAGTACCCGCTGTGCAGGAGCTTTGAGTGAGTTTGTTTTTTGAAAAGCCGTTTGCTCTACCTGCGCCTGAAAAAACATGCCGGCCAGTGCACCATATTTTTCGTAAGGTTTAAAGTCGGCAAGCTCAATGGAAACCACCAGTCCGGAGTTTGCAAAGGCATTGTTTCTTTTGCTGGGACTCCAGCCGTTTACCACAATTTCTCCCGGTGCTGTAGCTGCAGGTGCAATAATTCCACCCGGGCACATACAAAAAGAAAATACTCCTCTGCCCAATGATTGATTAACCACCGAGTAGGAAGCAGGAGGTAAAAACTCCCCTCTGCTATCGCATTTGTATTGAATGGAATCGATCAGTTCCTGTGGATGTTCAATGCGCACACCAAGGGCAAATGGTTTGGCTTCAATTAAAATGCCTTTGCGGTGCAGGAGTTCAAATATATCGCGGGCAGAGTGTCCGGTGGCAAGTATAAGGGCCGAAGTGTTGATGGTGTTTTCAGCAGGACTCAATGTGTTTCCTGTAGTTACTTTTACACCTTTTACCTCCCCGTTTTCAATAATGATATCGGTAAGTTTTGTATTAAAATGAACCTCACCACCGCAATCAATAATGGTTTGTCTGATATTGGTGATAATGCCCGGTAACTTATTGGTACCAATATGCGGATGAGCCTCGTAAAGAATTTGATCCTGGGCCCCATGTTTTACCAGCAGTTTTAATATACGTCCCACATCTCCTCTTTTGGTGGAGCGGGTATATAATTTACCATCGCTGTATGTGCCGGCACCACCTTCACCAAAACAATAGTTCGACTCCGGATTTACGGTATTGTGTCTGGTAATAAGAGCCAGATCGCGCCTGCGTTCTTTTACATCTTTTCCCCGCTCAATAATCACGGGTTTAATTCCTTTTTCAATGAGTTTAAGTGCGGCAAATAAACCGGCCGGACCCGCACCCACCACTATAGCATGCGGAGCCTGATGCACATCTTTGAAATCAAAGTCAAAACTGTTTTCAGCAGGAGTTTCATCCATATAAATTTCCAGTTGCAGGTTATATCGGATGGGTTTTCGTCTGGCATCAAGGGATTTGCGCAGAATCTGTACACCGGAAAGTTTGCCCTGGCCCAGTTGGCGTTCTGTGTAAAACTTTACCAGTTCGGCAGTGGCGCACTGCTCTGGCAGCAGGCTTATTTCAATGAGTTTATGCATGGTTAGGTACTTATCCTAAAATTGTGGGAAACAAAAGTCTTAAAAATTTGGCTCATTTTTTACTTTTGACCATCATTCTACTACAATAATTTTATTCCAACATGCCTGATATCAATAAATTAAATCAGCTTTCTTCACAAATCCGCAGAGACATTTTACGCATGGTACACGGCTGCAAGTCAGGCCATCCGGGAGGTTCCCTGGGTTGTGCTGATTTTTTTGCCGCCCTCTTTTTTGAGGTAATGGATCACAATCCCGCGTTTCATATGGATGCCAAAGGAGAGGATTTATTTTTCCTTTCAAACGGACATATTTCACCGGTTTATTACAGCACCCTTGCCCGTGCAGGGTATTTTCCGGTAGAAGAGTTAAAAACATTCCGCAGGCTAAACTCCCGCCTGCAGGGGCACCCGGCCACGCATGAGCATTTGCCAGGTATCCGTATTGCCACCGGATCGCTTGGGCAGGGATTATCGGTTGCTGTAGGTGCGGCTTTGGCCAAAAAGATGAATAAAGACAGCAAGATGGTTTATGCATTGATGGGTGATGGGGAGATACAGGAAGGACAATGCTGGGAGGCGCTGATGTTTGCTTCGCATCATAAAGTAGATAACCTTATCGTTACCATAGATAGCAACGGGCAGCAGATTGATGGTTCTACCAGAGAGGTGGCCGGAATAGGCGGAGATGATATTGAGGCGAAGGTTAGGGCATTTGGCTGGGAAATATTAAAAATGAACGGGCATGATATGCAGGATATACTGGATACCATGGCCAAAGCAAAAACACTGGCCGGAAAAGGCAAACCTGTTTTCATTATTATGAAAACGGAAATGGGATATCCGGTTGATTTTATGATGGGATCGCATAAATGGCATGGGGTTGCTCCTAATGATGCTGAATTGGAAAAGGCCCTTGCTCAGTTGCCTCAAACACTTGGAGATTATTAATTTGGTATTTCGCACCACATATCGCGCTTTCTTTATTTTTTGTTTCTTATTCCTTGTTGCGGGTAAAACCACCTTGTTTGCCCAACAGGAAAAAGTAAAAACAAGAATCCTTTTTTTGTTTGATGCTTCAGGCAGCATGTATGCGGTAATGGAAAATGATAACCGGATAAGTGTGGCCAGAAGGATTTTAACCAAACTGATGGACAGCCTTGAAAAAGCCAAAGGGGTAGAGGTGGCGCTAAGGGTGTACGGCCATACCAGCCCTCCGGCAAAAAGAGATTGTAAGGATACCAGGCTTGAGGTGCCGTTTAAGCCAAAGAACCACGATGAGATTAAGAAAAAAGTAGCATCAATAAGTCCTAAAGGAACCACCTTGATTGCATACTCCATGCAGCAGGCCGCAGGCGATTTTCCAAAAGAACCGGGCGTGCGCAATGTGGTGGTGTTAATTACCGATGGTATAGAAGAGTGCCAGGGCGATCCTTGTGCGGTATCCGAAGCATTGCAAAGCAGCGGTGTTATACTGAGGCCATTTATTATTGGTTTAGGTGGAACAGAAGATTTTCGTAAAGCGTTTGAGTGTGTGGGCAGGTATTACAATGCGGCCACAGAAGCGGATTTTGATCTGGTATTGAACGTGGTAATCAGTCAGGCCATAAACAATACCACTGCACAGGTTAATTTGCTTGATGTATATAGCAAGCCTACAGAATCGAACGTGGATATGACATTTTACGATATGCACTCAGGGCAAATGATCTATAATTTTGTGCATACCATTAACGAAAAAGGTGTGCCTGATACGTTGTTGCTTGATCCGATTTATAAATACCGCATGGTGGTGCACACCATTCCTCCGGTAGAAAAAACAAATATTGAAATTACACCCGGCAAACATACCACCATTGGTGTTGATGCTCCGCAGGGTTCATTAGTTCTCAAAACCCAGGGACTTACCAATTACGATCGCTTGCATTTTATTGTACGCAAACAAAATGATGGAAAAACATTACACGTGCAGGATGCCAATACCACAGAAAAATATTTGGTAGGTAAATACGATATAGAAATTCTTTCCCTTCCACGCATACATCAGAAAGGGGTGGAGATTAAACAAAGTTATACCACCGCCATTGAGATTCCGCAACCCGGAAGATTAACGGTGATGGCCGTTACACAAAACTATTATGCAGATATATACCAGATGAACCGCAATGAGCTGGTTTGGATATATAAGATACCAACCGAGGTAAGGATGCAAAATATCCTGATGCAACCGGGTAAGTATAAAATCATTTATCGCGCAAAAAATTCATATCGTTCAGGACAAACATTTGAACGGGAGTTTGAAATAAAATCTGGCGCAACCACCAACTTTAATTTGAATTAATTTTATCTCCATGAAAAAATTTGATATACAAAATACAAAAGACACCAGATCCGGTTTTGGAGCAGGTTTACATGAACTGGGAAAACGCAATGAAAACGTTGTTGCCTTATGTGCCGATCTCACGGGATCACTTAAGATGGATGCATTTCAGAAAGATTTTCCTGAACGTTTTATTCAGGTGGGTATAGCAGAAGCCAATATGATAGGACTGGCAGCAGGTTTAACCATTGGAGGTAAAATACCATTCACGGGTACGTTTGCCAACTTCAGCACAGGCCGCGTGTATGATCAGATCCGTCAGTCAGTGGCATACTCCGGAAAAAATGTAAAAATTTGTGCATCGCATGCAGGTTTAACCCTGGGTGAAGACGGAGCCACACACCAGATATTGGAAGATATAGGCCTGATGAAAATGTTGCCTGGTATGACGGTGATTAATCCATGCGATTATAACCAAACCAAGGCCGCAACTATAGCTATTGCAGATTATAACGGCCCTGTTTACCTGCGTTTTGGCCGCCCTGCTGTTCCTAATTTTACACAGGAAGATCAGGTGTTTCAAATTGGCAAAGCACTGATGTTAAACGAAGGAACCGATGTAAGTATTTTTGCTACCGGGCACTTGGTATGGAAAGCCATTGAGGCCGGCCATATGCTTGCAGAAAAAGGAATCAATGCAGAGATTATTAATATACATACCATTAAACCTCTTGATGCAGCAGCGGTGCTGGAATCGGTACGTAAAACACGTTGTGTGGTAACGGCCGAGGAGCACCAGATGAATGGCGGACTCGGTGATAGCATTGCTCAACTGCTTTCAAGGAACCTGCCTGTACCTCTGGAAATGGTAGCTGTAAATGATAGTTTTGGTGAAAGCGGAACACCGGATGACCTGATGAAAAAATACGGACTGGAAGCGGCCAATATTGTAACAGCCGCAGAAAAAGTGATTAAAAGAAAATAAGTACAAGGTGTTATAAACAAAAAAGAGGCTGCCTTAAAAGCAGCCTCTTTTTTTATGTGAGGTTTTTACCTCTGATTATTTTTTTGTACTTCTCTCTTCTGCCAGTTTAATGGCCGTGTAAGCATTTACAATAGCGCCTGTGCGGCATAGTTCAGTCATTTTTATTTTCTTCTTTTTCTCTCCCGGAATAATTACTTTTTTCTTTACCGGAATAGCCGAAGTAAGGATAATATCCTTTACCTGTGCTGCAGTAAATTGCGGATAATAAGACCTTATCAATGCAGCAACACCGGCAGTTACCGGAGAAGCCATACTGGTACCATCATAACTTGCATACGATGATACAGGAATACAGGAGTAAATATCTACACCGGGTGCAAATACATCCACATTTGTTTTACCATAGTTAGAGAAGGTAGCAGTAATATGTTTACCGGTTTTCCATGAAGAGGCTCCAACCTCAATCCATGTTTTAGATTCGGCACCTGTTTCATACACATCTCTTGGGAAATTATTGGTTGTATCAGAATTTTTGCTGTCATTTCCTGCTGCATGAATCATTAAAACGTCTTTGCTTTCTGCGTATTTAATAGCCTCATCAACCGCCTTTTTGTATGGAGAGAATGATTTTCCGAAACTCATATTAATTACAGAAGCCCCGTTATCTGCTGCATAGCGGATGGCATTGGCTACGTCTTTATCACGCTCATCACCATCAGGTACCACACGCAATACCATAATGCGAACATTATCGGCAACACCATTCATCCCTGTATTGTTATTTCTTACCGCGCCAATAATTCCGGCAACATGTGTTCCATGCTCGCCTTTTGGTCCGCTCACATAGTTGCTGCCATAATACCTTTCGTCCACATTGGTATAATTATCTCCAACCAGTACACGTGGATCAAATGAAGTATTGTAACCGTATTTTAATCCTTTGCCATAATGATCAACAGCTCCCTGCAACTGATCTGCAACTGTTGAAAGCGGAACCTTCTTTTTTGAAAGTCCTTCAATGGTTTTAAGGGCAATTGCTTCCACAGATGTGGTTGGAATCATTGATTTAACCTGTTCCGGTGTGGGTGTTTCTGTACCAAATTGTTTAATAACGCGGTTAATGGTTTGAGAAAACGTATTATAAATATCAAACATTTTTTTGCTTTCGTTATATTTTTCCTCAAATAGTTTTTTGGCCTCATTAAACATTTCGTACTCCTTTTTTTCCTCAGCGTTTAATGCAGCCGGGTTTGCATTTTCGTACTTGGTTTTAAACGATGCATAAACCCTGGTCAGTTCATAAGAATCTTCTACCACGTTGGTGTCTTTGCCTCCAATAAAACTCCAGCCATTGATATCATCCACATAGCCGTTTTTATCATCATCAATTCCGTTTCCTGCCACTTCTTTAGGGTTTACCCAGATCACCGTTTTCAGGTCTTCATGGTTTACTTCGGTTCCACCGTCTATTACCGCAACAACAACTGTTTTAGACGTTTTGCCTTTTAGCAGCTCGTTGTATGCTTTTTCGGTACTTACACCGGGAACTCCGTTGTCTTTTGCATCCAGGTTAAACCAGTTTGGCGGAGCGGTTTTTTGCGCAAAAGAGTAAACAAATGTCAGCGTTAACAATACGCTAAGGAATGATTTTTTAATAGTCATAAAATAGTTATCTGTAAATATCAAATGTAAGAATATTGATTACTTAATCCACCCTACACTTACATAAAAGGTTAAATTTCAGGTTAACTGAAGAATTTCATGGATGGTTTCGGCATCTCGGGTTATCCAGGCCTTATCGCCTTTAATAACAATCGGGCGTTCAATTAATTCGGGGTACGTTATCATGGCCTCAATTATTTGCCGGTCGGTTAAGTTTTTGCCTTCATACAGGGCCTGAAAAACCGGTTCTTTTTTGCGCAATAGTTCTTCCGGCCTCTTGTTAAGTTTTTTTAAGAGGGCAAGCAACTCTGCTGCATCAGGCTTTGTATTCAGGTAATCTATTATATGAATTTCTTCACCCGAAGAAATCAGGCTATCCAGAGCAGCTTTGCTTTTGCTGCAGGTAGGGTGGTGGTAGATGGTAAAAGCCATGCAGCAATAATAAAAAAAGCACGGAGAATAATTTCCGTGCTTTTAGAATAAAATATACCTGCGTTATCGGATCATTATTTTCCGTGCCTGGTTTTTATCTCCCTCACTGATCATCAGCACATACATTCCTTTATTCAGGTGAGAAATATCTATACCGGTTTTGTTAAAACCCTGTATGGTGGCTACGTTTTTGCCAGTAATATCAGCAAGTGTGGCTGTAAATTTTCCTTCCAGCTCAATGTAAAGCATATCATCAGCCGGGTTCGGATAAACAACAAAAGGGGTTGATAGCTGGTGTTTGATACCTGTATTTACCGATCCGCTTTGGCTTACCGTAATGGCTACAGAAGCACTGGTATTGGTGCTGTCAACAGTAACCGAACGTGGTGCCGGATCTACTGTATTCACGATATCTGTACGAATCTGGTAAGTGCCCACAGGCAGGGATGTAGCATTAAATTTACCCGAATCATTGGTATTGAGCATTTTAATCAGCACGGAATTGTTATATAACAATACCCTAACATTTTTTAACGGATCGCCCTCGCCTTTTAATAAACCTTCGGTTAAAGTGCCCGAAATGGAACAGGGGCCCATAGCTGCTGGATTTGGCAGCAGGCCTTCGTTGGAAAGAAATGAATCAGTATTGTTCAGGTTTATATCGGCTGCATTCTCCCATAATTCTTTGCGTGGATGCCAGGTAGGCAGGTATTTATTATAGCGTGGATCAACATGAACACGGTAAATACCGGAAGAAAGGCTGTCGAATAAATAGGTGCCCGTGTTTACAGTTCCCGTTTCTACAGATTGAAAAGTACTGTCGGCCTGTTTTTTATAGAGGGTAAAATCCATTAAGGTACCTCCAACGGCTGTTTCAACACGAATAAATTTTGTTTGGGCAAAAGCGCCAAAAGCGAAAGTGGTAAGGCAAAGAGAGAGTAGTGTTTTTTTCATACAAGGATTAATTTAAAGTTTTCGAAGTTAATCCTGCCTGGAAAAAGAGGCAATACGTTATAAAACGTATAAAAATACAAAACCCCCGCTCCCGGGGGTTTTGCTACCCTATGAAACATTGCACCCCTACTCAAAAGGCGCAAAATCTTTATGCGATTGTTTTGATACTACATTGACAAGATTTGAGTCAATCCCGTTGCATGGAGTTCATTTTTTATTTTTTTTTAAGAATTGAGGTTTCAAAAAAGGTAATAAATGTTGGTTACCCGACTAAAAAATGAACCCCCCCGCTCCCGGGGGGGTCACCTAGCCTATGAAACAATTGCACCTCTACTCATTGATGCAATATCTTAATTCAGTTGATCAAACGAATAACACTGCAAATGTATTGTGTTTTCTGTTAACTCACTATTAAATGATTCAATTTTTGACTTAATAGTTGCTTAAAGTTTTTAAGTAATCTTAAGTTGTTTATTTCAATCTGTAAATCAGTGAGAAGTTTTTATACCCAGTTTCGATTTTAATTTCTCAGTAAGGTATAACATAACAGGCACCAGTATTAAAGTTAAGAACGTTGCAAATCCCAATCCGAATATCATGGTCCAGGATAATGGTCCCCAGAAGGCAACACTATCACCACCAAAGAAAATATGCGGATTACCTTCGGCAAATAATTTCACAAAATCGATGTTCAGTCCAACAGCCAGTGGCACAAGGCCTAAAATAGTTGCTGTTGCTGTAAGCAATACCGGTGTCATACGTGTACGTCCGGCTTCCACAATAGCCTCTCTTAAAGGCATTCCCTGTTTCATCAAAATTTCAGTGAACTCTACCAGTAATATACCATTACGAACTACGATACCGGCCAATGCCACAATACCAACTCCGGTCATAATGATTGATATTTCCATTTTAAAGATGGAGAAGCCTAACAATACCCCTATGAGTGATAATAAAATTTCACTTAAAATAATGATAGGCTTTGATACAGAGTTGAATTGAGTTACCAGAATAAGGAAAATAAGTCCGAGTGAAACCAATAATGCTTTACCCAGGAAAGATCCTGTTTCTGCCTGTTCTTCCTGTTCTCCACCCATTTTAGTGCTTACACCAACAGGGAGGGGATAACGTTTTACGAGCTTATCAATTTTACCTACAATCTCATTGGCATTGTATCCGGATAAAACATTGGATGCTAAAGTAATAATTGGTTTTTCGTCAAGCCTTTTAATACCGCCAAATGTATTGCCGTATTGAATAGACGCTACTGAAGAAAGAGGTATTTGCCTGATTTGTCCACCCATATTCATATCACGGAAAGTGATTTTTAAGTTCATTAGCGCATCAATATTATTACGCTGATGTTCTTTATAACGGATTTGAATAGGATAATCATCATTGGCATCTTTAAATTTGGATGCTTCAACACCAAACACTGCTCCGCGTAATGCCTGACCAACCTGAGCAGTAGAAATTCCTTCCCTGTTTGCACGTTCTCTGTCAACCACCACCAACACTTCAGGTTTGTTTGATTGCACATCGGATTTTAACTCTTCTACTCCGGGAATTTGCAGCGAGTCGAGGTACCTTTTCAGATTACCTGCTGTGCTGGTAAGTTCATCAATATCATCACCACGTATTTCAATAGCAATTGGTTTACCGGTAGGAGGTCCGCCTTGTTCCTGTTCTACTGTAATTTCAGCACCGGGAACTCCCTTTACCGATTCACGGATAAGATCCAGGTATTTAGCGGTTGATTCTCCATTCCTCTTGGCAAATTCTACAAAAGCAACAGTAACTTTACCTAAATGCGGATTTGTATTAAAATTATTTTCAAACTGAGAAGGATCACCCGCACCCACGGCAACGTTGGAGATAATGGATTCCACTATCGGGTTACGTTCACCCACCACTTTATATACACGGTCTTCTACAATTTTTGTGATAGAGTCTGTATAAGCCTGATCTGTTCCTATAGGTAAAGTGATATAGGTAAACACAAAGTTTGGATCGGCCTGAGGGAAGAATACCACTTTAGGGGCCCTTACGGCTGTAAAGAAAATGGTAAATATAAATAACCCAACGGTTCCTAAAATAAGCCATACCGGCCTGCGTTTGTGCAGCGACCATTCAATAATGGATTTATATTTATCCTGAACCTTTGGCCATGTTTTATTCTGAAACGTTTGAATCCATTTGTATAATACAAACCTGTTTAATGCATACAATCCAAATAAAGTAATGGCAAAATTGCCAAGGCCAAAGTTTCCACTCAGGTAAGATAATAGGGTAATCACTCCAAAAATGATGGCGGTGAACCTGAATTTTTTTGTATTTTTTCTTTGGCGTTCTTCTTCTTCATGGGTTTTCATAAAATCAACAGCAAACACCGGGTTGATAATATAAGCCACCACAAGAGAGGCCAGCAAGGTTACAATTAAAGTTACCGGAAGAAAAAACATAAACTTACCAATTACACCTTGCCAGAATGCTAAAGGAATAAAAGGAGCAAGGGTGGTGAGTGTTCCTGAAAGTACCGGAAGAAATACTTCTCCCGCTGCCAGTTTTGCCGCCTTCTTAATTGGCATTTTTCCATTCCCGAAAATCCGGTGTGTATTTTCAATTACCACAATGGCATCATCAACTACAATACCCAGTGCCAGCAGGAAAGAGAATAATACGATAAAGTTTAATTTAAAACCAATAACCGGAAATACAAGGAAGGCTACAGCACAGGATAATGGAACCGACATAGCCACAAAAATGGCGTTGGTTGTTCCCATAAAAAACATCAGGATAAGTGTTACCAGTACAAAACCAATAATAATGGTATTGATCAGGTCGTGCAGGGTTACACGCGTTTTTTCAGATTGATCTCCTGTAACCGTTACTTTTAATCCGGGAGGAAAAACTTCTTTTTCATAACGTTCAGAGATTTCACGGATTTTATCTGAAGCATCCAGCAGGTTTTCACCACTGCGTTTAATTACATTCAGGGTAATTACATTTTTATGATCGAGGCGGGCATAACTTTCTTTTTCTTCATACCCGTCAACAATATCAGCAATATCTTTTAAGTATACAGTGGCACCTGTAGAACCGCGGATCACGATATCGCCAATTTTTTTAGCGTCTTTGTACTGACCTATCACATTAATGGAGCGTTTTAGTCCATCCATATTTACAAGTCCGCCAGAGATGGTTACATTTTCACTCGAAATGGCACCAATAATATCCTGAAATGTAATATTAGCTACTTCCGCTTTATAGATATCCACGTTCACCTGAATTTCGCGTTCCAGTGCACCCACCATATCGGCACGGGTAATTTCCTTCAAACCTTCCACTTCATCTTTCAGGTCTTCGGCATATTTTTTCATTTTATCCAAGGGCAGGTCACCGGAAATGTGCACGTTCATAATTGGCATTTGAGAAACGTCAATATCAGTTACACCCGGATCATCGGGCAGGTTATTGGGAAGATCGTTTTTTGCTTTATCCACCGCATCTTTTACGCGTTGAAGGGCAAGGTCCACATTCTGATCCGTATTAAACTCTACGTTAATCAGGGTAAAATCCTGAACGGAATTACTCTTGATCTTTTTAACACCGGTAATGGTTTTTAATTGCTTCTCAAGTGGTTTGGTTACCAGTTGCTCCATATCTTTTGGAGAAGTACCAGGGTATACACTGGTAATTAAAATACTCGGAAATTTTACTTCCGGGAATTGCTCTTTAGGCAAAGCTATATAGGAGAACAGGCCGGCCAGGGTAATGATAATGGTGAGTATATAAACACTCGTTTTATTATCAATTGACCAGCTTGATGGTTTAAATTCTTTTTCCAGGTCTTGCATATCTTTCTTTGTTTAAAATCGTTTAGTAAAAAAGCACATCTTAGAATCTTACAGCCTGGTTTTCGGTAAGGTCCTGAAACCCTGTTGTAATCAATTGTTCTCCCGAAGTAAGTCCGCTTATGATTTCTGCTTTCCCGTTGTACATGGCACCTACAGCAACTTCACGTTTTTGAGCCACTTTACCTTTGCCTTTTTCAACCGCAACAAATACCACATCTTTACCATCAATTTTTTGCACGGTATTAATTGGTACCACAATGCTGTTTGGTTTTTTGTAATCAATTACCCGAACCTGCACCACCATATTGGGGCGGTATACATTTTCTGAAGGAAGGTCTATTTCCACAGCAAATGTGCGTGTCATCGGATTAATTACTTTGGCAGTATAGCTCACCGATGATTTAACTGATTTGTTGATATCAGGGAATACAAGCAATGTTTCGTCACCTGTTTTGATATTGCTGGAGTATGATTCCGACACATCGGCTTTTACTTTGAGCTGACCAAAATTAACCACGCGGGCACAAGGCATTCCAGGGCCAACTACCTGTCCGGGTTTAATGTTTACCTCATCTACTGTTCCGTTGATAGGAGAAATAATTTTATACATTTTTTCATTCTCCACCAGTTGATTTAGTTTTTGCTCCAATGATTCTTTATTGGTTTTGGCTTGTAAAAACTGGATTTCAGTTCCAACTTTTTGTTCCCACAGATTTTTTTGTTTGTTGTAAACTTCTGTTGCCAGTTTCAGGTTGGTTTTCAGATCAGCAATTTGCGCATCGGTCATTTCATGTTCAACCTCTGCCAGAATTTGACCTTCTCTTACGATGTCGCCAGCTTTTACATTTATTCTGCTGATGCTGCCACCCATTTTAGCGGTAATGGTTACATTCTCATCACCCTCTACACGTCCCTGCACATCAATGCTGTGTTCAAAAGTTTCTGCGCTTACAGGTGTTACTGCAATATATTTTGCTTTGGCATCTTCCGCGGAGGTTGTGTCGCCCGAAGAGGCAATTTCCACTTCCAGGGTTTTAATCTGTTCGGCAATTTCTGCCTGTTTTGCTTTTAGTTGTTCCAGTTCGGCTTTTTTAGCTTCGATACCTTTATCGCCACCGCATGAAGTGATTGCGGTTAAGATGGCTAATCCGATCATTAAATGAATAAGTGTTTTCATATATGTTTTGTTTGTAATTTCCATAGTTGTTTAGTTTATTTAATATTACCTGTTGCCTGTTTTAGTTTTAGTTGAGCCAGAAAATAATCATACATGGTGGCTAAATAATTGGTGCGGGCATTGTCCAGGTCATTTTGAGATACAGTTAGTTCCAAACTTGAGCCAACGCCATTGTCAAACTTTATTTTGGTACGGTTGTAAATTTCCTGTGCCAGTTGCATATTTTTTTCCTGAATACTCAGTTGCTGTGCCGCTCTTTCCAAAGTGAGTTTTGATTCTAAAACTTCCTGATCAATGAGGTTCTCCATTAATTGCATGGTGTTTTCTGTTTTTTTCAGATTAATTTTAACCTGCTGTATTTGCGATGATTTGCGTAGACCATCAAACACAGGAATACTTAGATTTAATCCCCAAACTGTTCCTGGATACCAGGTTTTACCTAGTTCGCCAAAAGATTGTCCGAATGAATTTTGCTGATGAGAAATAAAACCTGCAAATGAGGGTGCATATCCAAACTGATATCTTTTTTTGTTGAGGTTGTGAAGTTTGTATTGTTGCTCGAGCATTTGGTACTCAATCCTGTTTGAGTAGGCAGTTTTTGTATCAGGTAAAGGTGTTGAAGAAGCAGATTTGTAAAGTTCATCAAGGTTGTCTGTTAAAACAATTGGCTCATTTACGTTCATGCCCATTTGAAGCTTAAGAAGCATTTCAATGATTTTTTCCAGGTCAATTATTTTATCTCTTTGCAATTGAAGATTTGATAATTGAAGTGTTAACCTGTCGAGTTCTGTTTTTTCAACAAAACCGTTTTTATAAAGTTGTTCAACATCTGTTTTGCTTTTAGTGAGCGTAGTGATGTTGCTTTCCATTAGTTGAACATTGGTTTTGGAAAGTAATGCCAGGTAATATGCTTTACTTACGCTTACCTCAGTTTCAATCTCGGTGCGTTGTGTGTTCAGGCGTGAAAGATTCACGAATTCCCGGGAGGCTTTTACACCCATCAAAAAACCACCATCAAACAAAAGTTGGGATGCGGTGATACTTCCACTTGCCGAAAATTTCTGTCCAAATTGAGCTTCAATAATGTCGGGAATACTGGCTGCAGAAGCTGGATTGGCTGCTACCAGAGAAGGTTTTAAAAAATTGGGTAATACTTGTGTAGGTATCTGTAAATTGTTATTGAAAGAACCACTTGCATTTACCTGAGGAAGTCCGTTTGCAAGAACTTCATTTACCTGTTTTTGAGCAGACACTATATCCAACTTTCCATTTTTTATATCGGTATTGTTCTGTCTCGCAAAAGCTACCGCTTCCTTAAGCGAGAATTTTTTGGGTTCTGATGTGGCTTGTTGAGCTTGTATTGAATAAATACAGCTTGTTACTAGAATAAAAATGATCAATCTTTTCATATACGTGGTTTTTTATTTTCTGTGTTTTAATTTTTCTTCAAGCAGTTCTAATCCTTTTGGTGTACATACCGAGCGGAGGTGGTATTTAATCATCTCCAGGTGCAGGGTTTTAAAATCCATATCAGCCCTGTCGTAACTTTCCGGGTCGGTAATAAAACCTACCAGATACACATACAGGCGCGAAGTCATATCGGTATCAATTTCCTTGCGGTACAATCCTTTCTTTTTACCTGCTTCTATATTTCCTTGTATGGAATTAAAAATAAACTGCCTGCGGTTGGCTTCCAGTTTATCCCAGTTGGATTTAAAATACTTTTTTAAATCGTACATGGCACTTGGGTTCAGGTTACGTATGGTATTTCCCACAAAATCTGTAATGGCAAGCATGGCACTTATGGCATCATCACTTTTCTCCATCATCTCATCACAGTTGCAGTTCATGTCGTTAATCTGCTGATCAACGCACTGATCCACCAGGTCGTTTTTATCCTGAAAATGCTGGTAGAGTGTTTTTTTGGAAATGCCCAGCTCTCTGGAAATATCGTCCATGGTGATACTCTTGAAACCGTAACGCATAAAGAGCATCTTGGCTTCCAGCAGTATTTTTGTTTTAATTTCCTGTTCTTTTTCCATCATTTCTGATTTTGAGGCGACAAAGGTAGAAACTATTTTCTATTTGGAAACTATTTTTGCATCAAAAGTTTCTTGGATGTCAAAAGTTTCGGTAAATCGCCTGAACCTGTCGGTAAGCAGCTTTTTATTACGTTTGAAATTATGGACAGAAATGCGCTAATTGCACATCGGATTGAATAACCGGTACGATGCAAAAGAAGCCTTATATAGTTGGAATTACAGGAGGGAGTGCCTCGGGAAAGACAAGATTTTTAAGGGATCTGGGTGCTTTATTTTCTCAGGATGAGGTATGTATTCTCTCACAGGATAATTATTATAAAACCGCAGATAACCATGTTCGGGACGAAAACGGACATATTAACTACGATTTACCTGAATGTATTGACCTTGATGCTTTTCAGGAAGATATTACCCGGCTTTCCAAAGGTGAGGTGGTAAAAAGAAGGGAATACCGGTTTCAACATGAGGAGCAGCAAGGCATGTGGCTGGAGTTTTATCCTGCACCCATTATTATTATCGAAGGGCTTTTTATTTTTTACAGGGAAGATATTTTTAACCAGTTCGACCTGAAAATATTTATTGATGCCCAGGATGATATTAAACTGAACCGCAGAATCAGCAGGGATACGCTGGAAAGGAATATACCGGCAGATTTTGTTTTATACCAGTGGGAAAACCACGTAATGCCCGCATACAGGCAGTTTTTATTGCCATACCGGGAGAAGGCCGACCTGATTATTAATAATAATGAGCACTTTAATAATAGCCTGAAAGTGATTGAAGATTATTTCAAATTCAGGCTTCATTCGGGTGTTTAAATCATAATAAACTCATTATCAGTGCCGAGGCTAATAATTACTTGGCATTGCAAAATCTTACCTCATCCCTTATATTTGCCCGCTTTGTAAATTTTGAAATAGAAATATTTAAACAGCATATAGTTAATAATTAGAAATAGCAAATGAAAAGTAAAGGAGCAGTAAAGTTATTCGCGATTGCATTAGCCGTTGTATCGGTGTTTCAGCTTTCGTTTACCTGGGTAACTTATCGAATTGAAAAAGAGGCAAAAGAGTTTGCCGGTGGAGATTCCGCAAAAGAAAGAGCATATCTTGACTCTATTGCCCGCGAGCCGGTTTATAACCTGGGTTTTGCCGAGTATACTTATCTGCAATGTAAAGAACGGGAATTAAACCTGGGTCTGGATTTGCAAGGTGGTATGAACGTAACCCTGGAAGTATCTCTCGGAGATATGGTACGCGCATTGGCAAACAACAACCCTGATCCGGCTTTTAATAAAGCCATTGAGCAGGCCAATGAAAAAATGAAAAGCAGCCAGGCCGATTTTGTAACCCTGTTTGGTGAGTCGTATAAAGAAACCGCTCCTGAAGGCCGACTGGCAGCTATTTTTGCCAATCAAACCAATAAAGACAGAATTAAAGTAAGCTCTACCAACGAAGAGGTACTTTCCTACCTGCGTCAGGAAGCCAATCAGGCAATCGATCGTTCATTTCAGATCTTACGTGCCCGTATTGATAAGTTTGGTGTAACACAACCAAATATTCAGAAACTGGAAGGCAGCGGACGTATTCTGGTGGAGTTACCGGGTGTAGATAATCCTACCCGTGTACGTAAACTCCTGCAGGGAACAGCCAAGCTCGAGTTCTGGGAAACATTTGATAATGCAGAGGCATACAAATACCTGGAAACAGCCAATCTCACCATGTCTAAATTGCAAAAGGCAGAAGGAACATCTCCAATGTCGGCTGATACCGCTGCTGCAGATACAACCGAAAGTGCGCTTGCCGGTTTAGCTTCTTCCTCAACTGCAAAACCCGACTCTACCAAAAAAGATACAGCAGCCGCAAAAGAAAAAACATTTGAAGAATTCTCAGCAGAGAATCCACTGTTTGCTTACCTGCGCCCTTATGCCGATGAGAACAATATGCTTGTAGCCAAAGGTTCTGCCTGCGGTATTGCCATGGTAAAAGATACAGGTAAAGTAAACGCCATTCTTAACCGTCCGGAAATTAAAGCGGCATTGCCATCAACCATTAAGTTCTTCTGGGCTTATAAAGGTTTTGGTAACAACAACGAAGCCGTAATTCTTCACGCCATTAAGGCTTCTAAAGATGGTAAGCCAGCTCTTGAAGGAGATAAAATTACAGATGCCCGCGGAGATATTTCTCAAACAGGAGAAATCGAAGTGGCCATGAATATGAATGCAGAAGGTGCACATGTATGGAAAAACCTTACCCGCCAGAATATCGGAAAAAGTGTTTCTATTGTGTTGGATGATGTAGTGTATTCTTCACCAACTGTTCAAAATGAAATTCCTAACGGACGCTCTTCCATTACCGGAAGCTTTACCAATGAAGAAGCATCCGATTTGGCCAATATCTTAAAATCGGGAAAACTGCCTGCTCCTACACGTATTGTAGAAGAAGCTGTGGTTGGTCCCACATTGGGTCAGGAAGCCATTAATCAGGGTTTGTTATCCATGATTATTGCTACCATCGTTATTCTTATATTCATGGTTGTTTATTACAACAACTCCGGATACATCGCTGATATAGCAGTGGTAATAAACGTATTCTTTATCATTGGTGTATTGGCCTCTCTGGGTGCGGCACTTACCTTACCTGGTATTGCAGGTATTGTGCTTACCATTGGTATGGCGGTAGATGCCAACGTACTGATTAATGAGCGTATAAAAGATGAACTGCAAAATGCAAGAAGCATTAAAAATGCAGTTTCAGACGGATACGCCCATGCCAACTCTTCCATTATAGATGCCAACTTAACTACGTTGTTAGCCGGTTTCGTACTTTATGCATTTGGAACTGGTCCGGTACAAGGATTTGCCATTACCCTTATTATTGGTATTCTTTCTTCCATGTTTACTGCGGTATTGCTTTCAAGGGTAATGACAGAGTGGAGAATTGAAAAAGGACAAATTGTAAAATATGCCCGTTCATTCTCTGAAAAAGCTTTCCAGAATATCAGCTACGATTGGGTAGGTAAAAGAAAAATATTCTACCTCTTCTCTTCTACCATTATTGTAATAGGCTTAATCTCTATGTTTACCAAAGGATTTAGCCTTGGTGTAGATTTTAAAGGTGGTTGGACCTATGTGGTGCAGTTTGATGGCGATCAGACAAGTGATGGAATCCGCGAAAAACTTACACCAACATTTGGCACTGCACCAGAAGTGAAAACTTTTGGATCAGGTAATAAATTCAAAGTTACTACCACCTACATGATTAATGAAACATCAGAAGGTGCAAGTGATATGGTGGAAACCAAACTAAAGGAAGGTTTAGCCGGAATGGGTAATGCCCAAATCCTGAGCTCTGCAAAAGTGGGTCCTACCATTGCAAACGATATTAAAGTGGCTTCAGTTTGGGCGGGTATTATAGCCCTTCTGGGTATCGGATTGTACATCCTTATCCGTTTCCGCAAATGGCAGTATGCTTTAGGTGCAATTATTGCCCTGGCGCATGACGTGTTGATGATGATGAGTTTCTACTCTTTACTGGATGGTATTTTACCATTTGCTATGGAAGTAGATCAGAACTTTATTGCTGCGGTGCTTACCATTATTGGTTTCTCCATTAATGATACCGTGGTTGTGTTCGACCGTATCCGTGAGTTCCTAGGAACACACCACCATGAAAACAACAAGAAAATGGTTATCAATAACGCCTTGAATAATACCCTGAACAGAACAATTATTACCTCATTAACCGTATTTATGGTTACGTTGGTATTGTTCCTTTTCGGTGGTGAGGTAATTAAAGGATTTACCTTTGCCCTGTTGGTAGGTATAGTATTTGGTACATACTCATCAATAGCAATTGCAACTCCAATTGTAATTGACTTTGATAAAAAGAACAAAGAGTAAGTAATTACAGGCAATATATTCAACAAAGGCTGCTCTCAGGGCAGCCTTTGTTGTTTCCACAGGTGTGCAGAACTATTTAAAAATTCGTTCTGTATCTGCTCTAATCTTGAAATACTTATAATCAAGTATCTATGACCAATATGCTATTACAGGCAACCGTGCAGGTTGTACCATCAGATCAGGAAGGACTTTCGGTATTAGGATTAATTTTAAAGGGGGGCCTTATTATGGTGCCTATTCTGCTTTTGTCGTTAATCTCCGTTTTTCTCATGATTGAAAGGAGCTTGTTTATCAGCAAGGCCAGTAAAATAGATGCCAACCTGGTAAACAATGTGAAAGATTTGTTGCATAAAGAAGACATTAAAGGGGCACTTACCTATTGCGAGCGCATTGGTTCTCCTTTTGCCACCATCGTTCATAAAGGCTTATCCCGCCTTGGTTCTCCAATACGAGATATAGAAAGCGCTATAGAAAATACGGCAAGGGTAGAGGTTTATAAAATGGAAAAAAATGTGAACCTGCTGGCTGCTATTGCCGCGCTGGCTCCAATGTTTGGCTTCTTGGGTACCGTTATCGGAATGATACGTGCTTTCTACGATATTTCTCTTGCTGATAATATCAGTATCGGTGTTATTTCAAGCGGTATTTATGTAAAGATGATTACTTCTGCTGCCGGACTTATTGTTGGTGTGGTGGCATACATTTTTTATACTTACCTCAACACAAGAATTGAACGGGTGGTAAATAAAATGGAAGTAACCGCTATTGAGTTTATGGATATTCTATATAAACCGGTTGTAAAATGAATTTCAGAAAAAAGAAATATGTTCATGCAGAAGTTCAGGCAGGAGCCTTATCGGATATCCTGTTTTTTCTCATGCTGTTCTTTCTGATTATCTCTACGCTGGCAAGCCCAAATGCCATTAAGCTGCTATTGCCTAAAGCACAAACTGGTAAATCAATACCTAATCAGGTAATCAATGTTTCTGTTTCGGCCGACCTGAAATATTATATTGATAAGGGTGAAGTAACACTGGGACAACTGGAAACATCTATTCTTTCCAAAGCATCCACACTCCAAAATCCTTCTATTGTATTGCGCATGGATAAAAGCATTTCAGTAGAAAGTATGGTTTATGTGATTGATGTGCTCAACAGGGCTAAAGTGCCTGTTGTAATTGCAGTTGATAAACCATCGGCAGGCCAATAATCCGGCTGTTCTAAAAGTTGTACAATCTGATTTCATTCTTAATAAGTAAACCTTTTACAACATGAGGCAGTTGCTGAAATTTGTCAGCTAAACAAGTCGTGTTATGAGAAGATATATTTATGCCATATTGGTGGTTTTAATGGCAAGTGCCAATGCCTTTGCGCAGTTGGATCCGAAATCGCCTTATGATGAACCGAAAAGTTTTTCAGAGAAATCATACAATTTCTTTTTATCAAAAAGGCTGAAAAGATCCATCCATCAGCGCGACTCTCTCAACGATCTGGTAATTGCTTTTAATAAAGATACAGCTGAAAGAGGCCGCAATTACAGGTATCTCGATTCCCTCTTCAGGGCCTTAACATCGAAGTTTAACGAATGCACGGAAAAAAATAATGCATTAAAAGGCCAGTATGCCGAGCTGAATGCACGCTATAATGAGTTAATGAAAAAGAGCCTCACCGAGGCAGAACGGTTGAACAATGCACTGAAAATAAAATCGGAAGAATTAACGGCAAAATCAGAAGAACTCGATAAACAAAGCAAGTTGCTGGAAGAAAGGGAAAGAAGGCTGGCAGAACTCGAAGCAACCCTGCGTGCCAAAGATTCCATTACCAATGCTATAAATGATCTGGTGAAAAAAGCGCTTTTGGGCTTTAATTCAGATGAAATTTCTGTTGAAATGAAAAACGGAAAAGTATATGTTTCCTTAAGCGATAAACTATTGTTTAAATCAGGAAGTGCGGATGTGGAAGACAAAGGAAAACAGGCTTTGAAAAAACTATCAGAGGTGCTTAATAAAAACGGAGAAATTGATGTGGAGATTGAAGGGCATACGGATAATGTTCCCATTAAAACAGCCAGGTACGAAGATAACTGGGATCTGAGTGTGCACAGGGCCACCAATATTGTGAGGATTCTGGAACAGGAATACCATGTAAATGCAAAACGATTAACTGCTGCCGGAAAAGGAGAGTTTGTGCCTAAAGCAAGTAATGAAACAGCTGAAGGACGCGCCAAAAACCGCAGAACGGAAATTGTATTGTCGCCTAAGCTGGATGAATTGTTTAAGCTTATTAATAAAAGATAATATACAAGGAATTGGCAAAAGAAAAGGGAACCTGTATATGGTTCCCTTTTTTGTAATCATCAAACGTAATCCCTTAATTTATTACATATACATGAATGCTTACTTATGATCCTTGCTGATAATGGCAATCAGCTTATCTATCAGATCAAGAATATGTTTGTTTTGCTCCCTGGTTACCTCCATGGATTTGGTATGTTTTTTCTCAAAATCGTTTAATAACTTAAAAAATAGCTCAGAGTCTATATGATAAACTCCGCGATCGTTGGGGTCAATCATGTCTTCATAAACAGTTCCCCTCAATACGGAGTTCAGGTTTGTTTTATAAGTCTTGCACAGGTTTTGAAGATTGGATAAGTTGGGAACAGCTATATCGGCCTCCCATTTGCTTAAAGTGGGCTGGCTTACATCGAGCGCTATCACTGCAGTTTGCTGACTAAAATTGGCTATTTCGCGCGCATGTTTTAGTTTTTCTCCTAATGTTTTATAAGTTGGTTTCACGGGATTTATTTTTATGTTAAACTGTAACCTGATACATTCTCCCCCCAGGGGAATTGGGGGTTTTCTTTCTTTGGTTGGTTATTGGTGGTTTTCTAAACTTTTTGCTTTCCACAAATTAATCTTAAAATACTCATGTATTTGTCAATTATGCTTAAAGTAATAACAACCAAAAAAAGCGAATAATGAAGGTTTAAGTTGCTTGCCCTCAGTGTTAAAGCCCGAATAAATGGGTGAGAAGGGGTAGGATTAATGCATAAAATATAGTTAAATGCCTTAAAAAGGGGAGCCAAAGCAACATTTGGAGCCCTGGTTTTTAATATGCCTCCATTCGTTTATTTTTGCTGGTATGAATACCACTATGCCACTATCAAAAACACAATACTTTATCGACCTTGAAGACCAGTTTGGAGCTCATAATTATCATCCGCTTCCGGTGGTGCTCGATAGGGCAGAAGGCATATACATGTGGGATGTGGAGGGAAAACAATACGTTGACTTTTTATCGGCATACAGCGCGGTAAACCAGGGGCACTGCCACCCACGTATTGTGAGCGCCCTTACCCGCCAGGCTCAAAAACTTACCTTAACCAGCCGTGCTTTTCACAACAACCTGCTGGGCGAGTACGAACATTACATCACCAGTTATTTTGGCTATGATAAGGTGTTGCCCATGAATACGGGGGTTGAAGGAGGGGAAACCGCAATAAAACTGGCAAGGCGCTGGGGTTACATGGTAAAAGGAATTCCGGAAAACGAGGCCGAAGTGGTATTTGTGGAGGGTAATTTCTGGGGGCGTACGATGGCAGCTATTTCATCATCAACAGATCCCAGTAGTTTCAAAGGTTTTGGGCCATTTATGCCAGGGTTTAAACTGGTTCCTTATAATTCTCTGGAGGCTATAGAAACATTGTTTAAGGCCAATAGAAATATAGCTGCATTTATGTTTGAGCCCGTGCAGGGTGAAGCCGGTGTGGTTATTCCTGATGAGGGTTATCTCAAAGGGGTGAGGGCACTTTGTGATCAGTATAATGTGCTGATGATAGCAGATGAGGTACAAACAGGTTTATGCCGTACCGGAAAAATGCTGGCCTGCGATCATGAGTCGGTAAGGCCCGATTTGCTTATTCTGGGAAAAGCCCTTTCGGGGGGTATATTGCCTGTATCGGCAGTTTTGGCTGATAATGAAGTAATGTTAACCATAAAACCCGGAGAACATGGCTCAACTTACGGAGGAAATCCGTTGGCATGCGCTGTGGCTATGGAAGCTTTGGCTGTATTAAAGGATGAAAACCTGGCTGAAAATGCGGAGGCTATGGGCAAAATTTTCAGAAGCAGAATGAATGCCATAAACTCTCCACTAATTACAGAGGTGCGTGGCAAGGGCTTATTAAATGCTATTGTTATCAAACCTTTTGGAGATGGCAAGACAGCTTATGATGTTTGTTTGGCATTGAAGGAACAAGGGCTGCTGGCAAAACAAACACATGGTGATATTATCCGTTTTGCGCCTCCACTTGTTATCACTGCAGATCAGATGCATGAGGCCTGTGATATTATTGAGCGTACAATCAAATCACTGGTGTAAACGTTATTATAAAAAGAACGATAAGCCGGTTCAGCCGGCTTTTTTTGTCAAAAATCATGATACCATACCAATCCGTTAATCCATATACAGAAGAGGTTTTTGCTTCATTTGAAACAGACAGCTCAGAAGCCCTTTTTAACAAGCTAAGCCTTGCGCACAAGCAATTTCCTGTCTGGAAAAACCTGACATTTTCAACCAGAGGAGATTTAATGAAACGCCTTGCAGGATTAATCAGTTCACATGCGGATTCACTTGCTGAAATGGCCAGTATGGAAATGGGAAAACCCCTCCATGAAGCAAAACACGAAGTACTTAAATGTTTAACAGCTTGTGATTATTATGCATCAGAAGCAGGCCGCATTCTTGAACCTCTGCTCACCCGCCTGGATGACGGACGCTCAGTGGAACAAAGGCACGAACCATTGGGAGTGATTATGGGTGTTTTTCCCTGGAATTTTCCTTACTGGCAGATCATCCGCAGTGCAGTACCCGTGCTTATGGCCGGCAATACCATGCTTGTAAAACCAGCCCCCAATGTGCCTCAGTGTGCGTTATTGTTATTAAAGCTATTTGCTGAAGCCGGTTTTCCCGATGGTGTTATTCAAGGCATTTTTGCAGATGATAAGCAGGTTGCAACACTTATTGCAGACGACCGGGTAAAAGCCTGCACCCTTACTGGTAGCGAAAAAGCAGGTTCTGCCGTGGCTTCCCAGGCGGCAAAGTTTATTAAAAAAGCGGTATTGGAACTTGGCGGCAGTGATCCGTTTCTGGTATTAGCAGATGCAGATTTGGACGCAGCAGTGAAGGTGGCTATTACTTCCAGGTTTCAAAACAACGGACAAAGTTGTATCAGTGCCAAACGCTTTATTGTTCACCAGGAGATTGCAAACACCTTTGCTCAGAAATTAACTCATGCTGTTGCCGGCTTAAAGTTGGGTAATCCGCTTCATCCAGATACCCATATTGGTCCGTTGGCCAGAAAAGACCTGAAAGAAAAACTCTCCAATCAGGTAAATAACGCATTGGAACATGGTGCAGCAATCATGTGGCAACAAGATGCCGTGCCTGATAAAGGATACTTTTTCCCCCCAACTATTTTAGGTGGAGTTACACCGGAAATGAGTGCATTTACGGAGGAGTTATTTGGGCCGGTTATCAGTTTTTATATATGTAAAAATGAAGAAGAGATGATCACACTTGCCAATGCTACCTCATTTGGTTTAGGGGGATCGGTATGGAGTTCGGGTATAGAAAAGGCTAAAAATATAGCTGCTCAGATAGAATCGGGTCAGGTTTTTATCAATAACCTGGTGCGTTCGGATACTCGTTTTCCCTTTGGAGGCGTTAAGAAATCAGGTTTTGGAAGAGAACTGGGGGAGCAGGGAATTAAAGAGTTTACATATCTTAAAACTGTTTGGTGGTAACAATAATTATTAGTTGATTTGAGTATATGGATATTCCTAAAAAGATATTGCTTGTAGAGGATGATGCGGTTGGCCGTAAGCTGATATCTATTTACCTGAGGGGTATCTGTGATGTTGATTTTGCAGATGACCTGGAGCAGGGAATTGAAAAACTTTCGGAGCATGATTACGATATGGTAATTACCGATATGAACCTGGGGATGGAAATTAATAACAGTGATGGAATGAAACTGTTAAAATATGTAAGAAATAAACCAGGTATGGAAAAAAAACCGGTGGTGGGCATCACAGCTCATATGATCATGGCCGATCTTGATTACTACCGGGAGCTGGGGTTTAATGATTTTATGAAAAAACCCATTTTTAAGCAGGAGTTTATTCATCAGGTAAAAGAGTTGCTGGTTTAAAATACCACTTCAATCAGGCTCTTGTTATACCAAAGGTCGAGATAAAACAAAAACAATACGAAAATCAGAATCACAAAAGCAAGGAGGGTACCTGTAATTTTTCCTGCTGCATTTTTTCCTGCATTAAAATAACGTTTGGTTACTTTCTCACTAAAATCATCGAGCCAGTTATATGCCGGATATAAAACAAATACCATAATTACCATTCCCAGAAGCGTGGCTTTTGCCGGATGCATGGTGTATTTATACCTGAGCAACCAGTTGGTAATTTTATCGGTAAGCAGGTTTACTATAAGAATAGAGACAATAAAAATGAGCAGGTTTACAAACTTCCTGTATGTAAACATATCAGGTATTGTTTTGCTTGAATCCGATTGTTCTCGACTCGCTTTGAGCAGCGCTGAAATCTATCTTAAACTCTTCCACGTCTTCGAACTTTAATTCATGAATCATATCGGTATTGCGTTCAGATGGATCAAGTTTGGCCAAACGCAGGTGTTGATTTTTGATAGCCTCTTCAATTACCTTACGCACATTTCTGGCGTTTCCAAAAAAACGGTTTCTGGTTTTATGTAAAAACTCCATGTACTCCCGCAAGTGTTTAGATGCTTTTTCCTCCGCTTTAATACTGTTGTTTTCCAGCATTCTGATAGAAATATCAAACAACTGCTCTGAAGAATAATCCTGAAAAAGAAATTCGCGGTCGAAACGTGAGTGTAATCCGGGATTTGACTCGAGGAACCTGCGCATATTATCCGTATAGCCCGCAACAATCACCACAAATTCACCACGGCTGTCTTCCATTCTTTTGAGGATGGTTTCAATAGCTTCTTTCCCGTAATCATTTTCTCCACCTTCAGAAAGGGCATAGGCTTCGTCAATAAATAAAACGCCACCCATGGCTTTGTTTAATATTTCAGTGGTTTTAAGGGCTGTCTGGCCAACATATCCGCCCACCAAAGCCTGTCTGTCACATTCCACCAGGTTGCCCCGCTCAAGTATGCCCAATGCTTTGTATACCTGAGCCAGCAAACGCGCAACTGTTGTTTTTCCTGTTCCGGGATTGCCAATAAATACAGAATGCAGGGAGAATGTTTGCCTGATATCTTTTCCAATTTCTTTATAAAAACGTACCAGCTTCACCAGTTCATCAATTTCGTTTTTGATATTGCCAAGCCCGATCATTCCATGAAGTGCGTTGAGTGAAGACCGCAGCAACTCTTCATCTACAGGAATATCTGCAATATTTCTGCTTTTTGCTCCAAAAATTTTCAGAATATCTTCAGAACTGATGGTTGATAGTTGCTCCTTGGAAAGATCTCCCGGATTGCCACCCTGCATAATGCGCAGCCCCATATTCATTTTACTTTCGTCAATAAGGGAGTTTACATAACGCGCGTTACCAAAGGTTTTATCGCGTTCCCTGTATGAATCAACCAGCTTTTTATAAAGGGTATCTCTTGCATCTGCACTGAAAGATATGGCTCTTTTGGCTGCGGTATAATCGGCAATCTGCATCAGTTCCTGAGGGGTATAATCCGGAAACTCATAATGCATGCTAAAACGTGATTTTAAACCCGGATTTGACTCCAGAAAACTGTTCATCTCTTCCGGATAACCGGCAACAATAATAGCCAAATCACCTTCACCGTCACTCATTTCCTTTAGCAGAATTTCTATTGCTTCTTTTCCGAAATCTTTAGAGTCGTCATTTTTACGGGCCAGTGCATAAGCCTCATCAATAAAAAGAATTCCGCCCTTGGCTTTTTTTATCGCCTCTTTGGTTTTTGGAGCCGTTTGCCCGATATATTCTGCCACCAGATCTGAACGGTCGGCTTCAATCACATGTCCTTTGCTTAATAAACCCAGTTCATGATAAATTTTACCCAGCATTTTGGCAACGGTGGTTTTACCTGTTCCGGGATTGCCTGTAAAAACGGCATGCAGGTTAATTTTATCTGTATCCTCAAACCCTTTTTCTTTGCGCAGCTTAATAAAATTAAGGTAAGTGGTATACTCCTTTACTTTTTTCTTGATGGAATCGAGGCCAATTAAATCATCCAGTTCCTTTAATACACCAGCTACGGTAGCATCATCAGCAGGTTTTGTTTTTTCAACAGGTTTAGCTTTTGCTTTAGGCTGCACAGGTCTTGATGTTTCTTTTTCATCAACAAAGGCTTCTCCCACTTCAAAAGGAATAGATGCAATAATCTGATCCATAAATACCGCATCCACAGAGTAAATATCGTTCCCCCAGGTTCCTTTCTGGTCAGCTCCCCATCCAATACTGCATTCAAAGCTGGTATCTGTGCCGTTTACAAAAAATATTTTATCAATGGAGCCCTTTAACTGCCCGCTATGTGTGCGGAAATTAAAAAACATTTCACAGGCCCAGCTTTCCTTATTCTTCAGCAGGTTTTCTGCGTTTACTTCTACCCATACATAACGGGTTTCCCGGCCCTCAAAAGAAACAAGGTATTTACGATCCTTACGTGGCACATTAGAGTCGGGGCCCTCATACAAACGTACCGATTGCAGCGTAAAATAAGGGTTGCTGGTATCCGTAACTACTCCCTGCTCTTCAATATAAAATACTTTTTCTGCCACAAAAACATTGTCAATCCAGGCCTCCCAGCGGTAGTTGCCAGGTTTCCAGTATGCTCCGGGGGTTTTTACTCCCCACCCTTCACGCACATAAACAATATTCTCGTCTTTGCGGATAGACCGGTCGGCCACCAGGTTACAAATTTCGCTGCCATCAATATTGTTTACACATTTGAGGTTTATACGCACGTCCCAGTCTTCTTCATCAAACAGTTTGTTGAAGAAGGAAAGCTCACAATATATAAAGGTACATTCGGCTTCATCGTACACCAGCCGGTATTTCTTTTCATTATTGGCCAGCCATTCAGTGGAACCGAAAACTTTCAGGTCCCTGAATTTATAGTGGGTTGGTTTTTCTTTGGCCATAGTTTAACGTTTAAATAGATTACGTTGCTAATTTCTTATAAGATTCAGTAATTTTAGCGTTGGTTTCTAATCAGAACGTAAAATTCATGTTTTCAAACGTATATGTTTTGCACAATTTAAACTAGCTTTTAAGCACTTGTATAAAAAAGTAAAAAAGACATTTAATTTTCTTGCGTTTTTCAGGTAAACACATAGCTTTGCAGTCCCTTCAAAAAAACAAAGGAGAGATGGGTGAGTGGCTGAAACCACCGGTTTGCTAAACCGACATACGCTGTTTAGGTGTATCGAGGGTTCGAATCCCTCTCTCTCCGCGTAATTTTCAGGGATATACGCAAAACGTATATTACGGGGTGTAGCGTAGCCTGGTATCGCGCCACATTTGGGATGTGGAGGTCGTAGGTTCGAATCCTGCCACCCCGACAAAAGAAGGTTGTTCTCGCAGTTTGCGGGACTGACACCTAAAAAAGCCTGACTTAAGAGTCAGGCTTTTTTTATGATGTATCAGGTATATATCTTATATAGCTCAAAACTGGATAAATATTATGTTGGATTTACGGTAGATATCAATCACCGTTTGGTTCAGCACAATGCCGGAATAAGTACGTTTACATCGCGGGGCATTCCCTGGGTATTGGTGCATTGCTTTGAAGTTGCAACAGAACATGAGGCGAGGTTACTTGAGAAAACGATAAAAGGTCGCGGTATAAAAAGGTATCTCAATGACAAAGGAATTAAATAAAGGGATGTGGAGGTCGTATCCCGCATGCTGCGGGACTGCCACCCCGACAAAAGAAGGTTGTTCTCGCAGTTTGCGGGACTGCCACCCAAAAAGAGGCTGTCTCAAAAGGTGAAACAGCCTCTTTTTTATTTGGAGGGGTATCTGAGAAAAAATCTTTTATTCAATTCTAAAGCCCTTCAATTTGACTTTTGAGACAGCCTCTTTTTGTTTATCTGATTCCGAAAAAAATCACATGAAAGAATTTCGTGAAAATTCACGGAAGTCTTCTCAATTAAGTTAATCTGTGCAATCTCATGCCTTCGGCTTGACAAGTGTGGCAATCCAACGCAAGTCATCTCAAAAAATCATTCGTGCGAATTTCATGCCTTTGGCTTGACAGGCGTGGCTTTAATGGCATTAATAGAGTCTGTCTAATGCTTCCGCGAGTTTTCTGTCTTTATCGGTAATGGTATTGCCTGCATCGTGTGTGCATAAAGAAACGTGCACCTTATTATACACATTGCTCCACTCCGGGTGGTGGTTCATTTTTTCAATAATAAATGCGGCTTTTACCATCCATGCAAGCGCATCTGTAAAGGTGTTAAATACAAAGGTTTTTTGTAGTTTGTTATTTTCTTCTTTCCAGGTATCCATTACCCAAAAATATCAATCATTCCGGCAAACACCAACAATATTCCCAATGTGGTAAATCCATAGAGCGAAATATGGTAATTAAAATTCTCATTGCTAAAACATAAGGTACACAAACAACCTGCACCTAAAAACAATACGCCAACGGTAATTAATGAAAGGCCACGGTTTACACGTTTGTTGCCTCTTAACCGTTTTACTTCCTGCATCACCACCTGTATGGTAGATTCATCTGCCCCCTCACTCAGCAGGTGTTGTTCAATATCATGATGGCCAAATTGATCCTCCAACATGGTTCTGGCTTTTTTCAGATAGTCGTCCATTGTTTTCATAGCGTTTCAATTAATAGAATAACTAAATTAATAAATGGGTTTGACAAATACCAACAAGATTTTCAATTACTTAACTAACGAGTGTTTGGTTGGAGGTTTTACATTATTCAGCAGAATGCCTTATCTTAGTTTTTTAAAGGCCTGTACATGAAATCTACTTTTACCTATATCAGCTTAGCACTTTGTTTTTTGTTCGGTGGAATCTACCTGTTTAATCAATACCCAACCCTGCCTGTATTTAAGCACAAGGAAGGGGCTATGGAAGAACAAAGCAAAGAAAGATTGAGGTGGTTTTATACCACGCTGGCAGACCCGAACACAGGAAAAATACCGGAGCAAATACATACCAAAGAGTTGGCATTTGTGAACCGGTTGCCGGGAGCCAGCCAGTTTGGAAAGTCTTATGGTTTCTGGGTTCAGCGTGGCCCTCATAATATTGGTGGCCGCACGCGTGCCATTGCTTTCGACAGAAGAAATGAGCAAATTATTCTGGCAGGTGCTGCCTCCGGAGGAATTTGGTTTTCGCATGATGGCGGGCAAAGCTGGTATCCTACCAATATCAATAATGAAAATCCGAATATTACCTGTTTGGTGCAGGATCCGCGCACCGGACACGAAGATGAGTGGTATGCCGGAACAGGAGAGCTTTACGGGGGAACATTGCCGGGTGCATTTTATTCTGGTAATGGTATTTATAAATCATCGGATGCGGGTAAAACGTGGTCAAAACACACCACATTTACCACAACACCAGGTGGCATTACCTCTGACTGGTCGGCCATATTTAATATGGTAATTAATAAAACAGTTGATAGCGCGGCCAATCTGTTTGTGGCCACCTTTAACGGTATTTACAGAAGTGTGGATGGCGGAAAAAACTGGCAGAAAAAAAGAGGTGGAGGTATCACAGGGTCGAGTTATTTTACCGATGTGGCTATAACAAATACCGGTATTGTTTATGCAGCGTTATCTTTCGGAAGCACACAACAGGGAATCTGGCGGTCGGCTGATAACGGGAATACCTGGACCAATATTACCCCAACATTTTACCCTACAGATTGTGGCAGGCTGGTGATGGGTATTGCACCTTCTGACCAAAACACCATATACTTTGCTGCGCATACGCCTACTACCGGAAAAGTGTCATTAAATTTTGAAGGTACGGAAGAAAGAAACAGTTTTTGGAAATATACCTATGTCAGCGGAAACGGATCAGGAGCGGGTGGTGTGTGGGAAGACAGAAGCGCCAACCTGCCGGATATCGGAGGTCACTTTGGTGATTTTGTTTCTCAAAGTGGTTATTGCCTCGATATTAAAGTAAAGCCGGATGATGCAAATACCGTATTTCTTGGTGGAACCAATCTCTACCGTTCAAGAGATGCGTTTGCCACCGGAACAAAAACCACATGGATTGGAGGATATGCTGAAGGAACAGCGATCCCTGATTTTAAAATTTACAACAACCACCATCCAGATCAACACGGGGTTTTATTTTATCCATCCAACCCTCAAAAAATGATTTCTGTTCATGACGGAGGTATTTCCCGCACACAAAACAGCATGTCAGATTTCGTGAGTTGGGAGTCTCTGAACCGGGGTTATGTAACCACTCAGTTTTATACTGTTGCCATTAATAAACAAACTACAGATCAGGTATTGCTGGGAGGGTTGCAGGATAATGGCACCCTGATTACCTCAACGGATAATAACCTGGCACCATGGACACTTCCCTTAAGTTACGATGGCGCCTGGTGTTATATATCGCCTGATGGAAGTGAATATTATATGTCTATTCAGCAGGGGCGTATTTCCAGAATAAAACTTGATGCCAATAATAATCCGGTACAGTTTGCACGGCTCAACCCAACAGGTGTTTCTAAAAGTGTTTACCAGTTTATCAATCCGTTTACACCGGATGCACATAACTGGAAAAAATTATTTCTTCCCGCAGGCAGTGTGATGTGGAGAAATGATGATGTAACGGTGAAACCATTAAAAAATGAGTTTGATACCACCACCAGCCTGGTAAACTGGAACGAACTGACCAATACCAAACTGAGCGGAACAGATGAAATTACGGCTGTGCTGAGTTCTTCCATTCAAACAGATGTACTTTATTATGGTACCTTGGGGGGCAAACTGTTCAGGTTAAGAAATGCTTCGGATAACCAATCGGTACCTGAAGATATAAAGGGAGCAGGATTTCCTGCGGCATATATTAACTGCATAGCACAACACCCAACAGATTCTTCAAAACTATACGTGGTATTTACCAATTACGGGGTATTAAGTGTTTTTTATACAGAAAACAGCGGACAAACCTGGGTTCCGGTTTCGGGTAACCTGGAGGAAAATGCCAGTGGTACCGGTAATGGTCCTTCATGCAGGTGGTTTACCCCTGTGCCCGTTGGCGACTCGTTGATTTATTACCTGGGAACAAGTACCGGTTTATATGCTACCACTACTTTAAACGGGATGCAAACAGTTTGGGAAAAACAATCGCCCGACAGAATAGGAAACAATATCATTATGATGATGCAGCACCGCACCACAGATGGGTTATTGGCTGTGGCTACTTATGGTGCGGGAATGTTTACCACCAAAATCAATAGTTTAACAGACAATACCGGTATTACCTCAAAACAGGTAACCCCCAGAATAAAAGGATATCCAAATCCGGTAACTAATGGAATTTTGTACTTTGATATTAAAGTATCAGCAGAAGTATACGATATGGCTGGAAAGCTTGTTGCACGCTCAGAATCGGCTGATTTTATTCACCTGGGTTATTTACCCCGTGGCTTATATTATCTAAGGATAAAAGGTCAAGGAGAAAGTATTCAAAAGGTTTTTATCCAATAATTTAGCAACTAAATAGGGGTATTCTGTTTTTAACTGGTCTTTCATGGTAAATAAAGACCATGAAGCATTTCTCAAAAATAGTATTATCGGTTTTGGCATTCATGTCGGTGCAGGCAACGGCTCAGATTTATAATCCCGGATTTGAAGAGTGGGATACCCTGAGTGTGATTGATGGTAAACATTTGCATGAGCCTCTTGGCTGGCAAACTACCAATGAGTACATGTTATCTGAAGACCTGGAGCAGCCGGTAACTTATACCACAGATGCAAGAACGGGTAATTATGCGATGAAACTCAAAGCATCCTTAAATCCGGATGGAGAGCAGGTTTCAGTAGCTATTTCAGGAAGTGGTTTTGAAGGACTTAATAAATCAGGAGAAAAATTTAAACTGGAGGGTAAGCCAAAAAAATTTGGTGCGTATATTAAGTATCAACCAGACGGGCAGGATTCGCTTACTATTGTGATGTTCTTCTTCAGGCAAGGCCAAATGCTAGGAAGTGCCTATATCAGAAAAAACCAAACTTTTACAGATTACACCAAAATAGAGCAGGATATCATGTTTATTGGTGGTGTGCCAATGCCGGACAGTGCCAAGATCATGATTATACCTACCGCTGCCCAGGTGGCATCCAACACATACCTTATTATAGATGATTTGTTTGTGGAGTATGATCAAACAACCGGATTAAGTGATTCTCATAAAACACCTGCAACCATAGGTGTTTACCCAAATCCGGCCAATGAAAAAATGGGTTTGATTGCAGATAAAAACACCAAACTGGTATTGGCAGAAGCAATCGATATGTTGGGTGTGAAAACGAAAATTGCTTTAAATGAAAATCAAATTGATGTTTCCGGATTAGCTCAGGGTACTTATTTTATCATAGCAACTGATGAAGCATCTAATCAGTATAAATCACGGTTTGTAAAAAATTAAATACCAGCCTTATGAGATCAATAAAAATTCGTGCGCTGATGTTGTTATTGCTTTTAGCCGCTTATGCAACTCACAAAACGCAAACACAAACAAAAGCATTAACTGAGGCTGCTCTGGCTAAATAATCAGTTAGTAGTTTAAGTACAATCCGGATACCTAATAAGGTGTCCGGCTTTTTTATTTTAAGGGGTAGGGGAGGTCTTCATCTCATCTGTCATTTAGTTGTTACAAAACAAATACTTAGCCTGCATGAGATCACTTATTTTTCTTACTCTACTTTTTACCGGATCGTTTTATACCAATGCAAAACCGGAACCACCCACCAGATCAATCAGGAAATTGGCTGCCTTACATACAGCACCAAAGAATCCTGTGTTTTTAAGAAAACGTACAAATAAAATTATCATTATGGATATGACCGGTTCGGTAACAGGTATCTATTCTGATAGTACTTCACCCGTTGATTTGGCATGCAAATAAATCTCCCGGTAATAAGATGAAAAAGTACATTTATTTATTGGTGATGGGTTTTGTTGCCCCCGGAATACAGGCACAGGTTATTACCATTAGTGGATTTGTAACTGATGGAGCTACAGGTGAGGCTTTGACAGGTGTGAGTGTATACTGTAAAGCAGTATCAAAAGGAACCGTCACCAATGCATATGGATTCTATTCCATTCAGTTACCCGCTCCCTGTGATTTAACTTTTCAGTACATGGGTTATGAACCTAAAATAGAAAATGTTCAGGCAAAGGTACCACTGGAGTTAAACATAAAGTTGCAGGAGCAAAAGAAGGCATTAAACGAAGTAGTGATAAAAGCTTCGGAAAATAAAATACACAGGAATGAGTCGGGCATATTAAAACTTCAGCCAAAGGATGTTAAAAACGTACCAACACTTGGCGGGGAAAAAGACATTATAAAAATAATGCAGTTGATGCCCGGTGTGAAACAACCCAATGAAGGAAACACAGGTATGCTTGTTAGAGGTGGTTCCACTGATCAGAACCTGATTATTCTGGATGAGGCTCCGTTATACAACGCATCGCACCTGTTGGGATTTTTCTCTGTATTTAATTCAGATGCCATTAAAGATGCAACCATGATTAAAGGTGGTTTCCCTGCCAATTACGGGGGCAGGTTATCTTCTGTGCTCGACATCCGTATGAAAGAGGGGAATAATAAAAAAGTAACAGCAGAAGGTGGTATTGGAATATTATCGGCCCGGGTTACCGCTGATGGACCGCTTATAAAAGATAAAATGGGCTTTATGTTTTCTGTGAGAAGAACATATCTTAATTATACGTATAAGCTTATAGGCAAAGAGCTGCCGTACTATTTTTATGATGTAAATGCAAAGATTAATTTGAAGCTGGGTGAGCGTGACCGGCTTTATCTGAGTACCTATCTGGGTGATGATTTGCTGCACCTTCAAAACCCAACTGATTCATCTAAAAAAGATGAAAATTACCGGATTGATTTTGGGTCGGAGTTGGGAAATCGTGTAGGAACATTGAGGTGGAATCACGTATATGCCAATAATAAATTGTTTTCCAATACATCACTTATTCATAGCAGATTTAGTTATGGAATAAGTGGTACAGTTGCCAAAAGTACACTGGATATCCAATCAAAAATTGAAGACTGGACAATTAAAAACAGCTTTGAATATTTTAAAAGCAACAAACACCATATTAAGTTTGGCGGGGAATACACCAATCATTTTTTTCGCCCGAATATTTCCAAAGTCAGGGGTAATTTTAATGAGCTCATTAAGTCGGGAGATGGCTTAAGCATTTATACCAATGAGGCAGCCCTATTTTACCTGAGCGATATTCAACTCACCGAACGTTGGGGTGTGAATGCCGGCTTAAGGTTGTCTGGCGCTAAAACCAACAGCAAGGTATATATCAATCCGGAACCGAGATTCCTGTTATCGTATAAGCTTACTTCAGAGCAGTCGGTTAAGGTTTCCTATTCCAATATGAATCAGTACATGCACCTGGTTTCAGGAAGTTCTGCCATGCCAACAGATTTATGGTATCCTGTATCAGATAACATCAAACCACAATCGTCTGATCAGATTTCTGCTACATGGAATATTGATTTTCCTCAGCATAAACTTGCCTTTGCTGCCGAGGTTTATCATAAGTGGATGAATAACCTGGTGGAGTACAAAGAAGGTACGGTGGTAATGTTGAATAACAATATTGAAGAAGATATGATTCAGGGCAAGGGCCGCTCTTATGGAGTGGAGTTATTGCTAAGAAAAGAAAGCGGACGCTTTAACGGTTGGATAGGCTACACGCTGTCATGGTCGAAACGTCAGTTTGACGAACTAAACCAGGGTAGGGAATTTTATGCGAGGTACGACAGAAGGCATGACCTGTCCATTGTAACCAATTATGAATATACCAGGAGAATCATGTTTTCTGCAACATGGGTGTTTGCAACCGGTTCGCGTTTTACTCCTGTGGTAAGTCAGTACCTGATGCCAAAAGGAAACTATATGGATATAGAAGTGCTTCCGGTTTATAGCGACAGGAATGCGGTGCAACTGTCAGCTTCGCACCGGTTGGATATTAATGTGGTGATCAAATCAAAACCAGGAAAAAGGTTTGAAAGCGAATGGCATATTGGCGCTTACAATGTTTATAACCGCACGCAGCCATACAGAATAAGAATTGAAGAAAACAACGGCCGTTTAACATACAAACAATTGGGCATGTTTGGCTTTATCCCTTCCGTAGCCTGGAACTTTAAATTTTAAGCAATGAAACATACCTTTATTTTATTTTTGTTGTCATCCATTTTACTTGGGTCCTGTACTCCGGATCCATTGGATATTGATATTCCTCAGCCACCTCAGAAGATTGCATTATCATCTCAGATTATTCCTGCAACGGAATCAGTTCCTACCGAAATGTTTGCCGTTGTGCTTACCAAATCGTTTGGTGCATTAGAGAAAAAAGATATTGGCGTTAAATCCGGAGGACTTCAATTTCCTCAGGAGTTGCTGGTTCAGGATGCAGTGGTATGGCTGGTGAACGAAAATGAGCGGATATTAATGACAAGCATCTCAAGCGGAGTGTATGTGTTGGAGCAGTTGCCAGGCACAGATTATTCTACATTTGATATTGAAGTGAAAAATTATGCAGGAGAACTGATGGTAACAGCCCAAACGCAACGCCTGCCTAAAGCAAAGTTTAGTGAGTGCCATTTCAATTTTCAGCCAGCCGAAAACACTTATCTGCTCAGGTACACATTTTCTGATTTACCAGGTGAGCAAAACTGGTACGTGGTAAGTTATTATACCAAGGATAGCCAGCGTGATACCATTCCGGCTGATGAGCGTGCCGATATTGACTATATAGCAAAACGTATGCTGGAGCAACCTTTAGACTTTGATCTGGTGAGCGAAAGTGATATGATAAGCGGAATATACAGTTCAGAGAAAAAAGTGAAACCGGAGAACGCAGACTCGGTGGTGGTATCGTTAAGCAATATTACCAAAGGGTATTATGATTTTCTTGCTGCCAGAAAGAGGGCTGGCACGCTAATGAACCAGTTGAAAGGTGAAGTGGTGAACCTGCCAACCAATATAAAGGGCGGGTATGGTTACTTTAATATGAGTAATCCGGATTACCGCGTGTTGGAAAAAGATTAATTACCGGCTTCCGGTGGTTCTTCGTCTTTGCTCTTTTTCTTCTTCCTTTTCTTTTTAAGAAATCGTCCGGCTGCGTCAGCTCCATAGGTTAGCAGCAGGTCTCGGATCAACTTAACAGCCATTTCTTTAAATGACAAACCACTTTGAACTTTGAGCAAAGGGGTAATTACCTCACCCGCTGTTTCAAGCAGGGTATTCCCTTTAAACGGGTTCAGGTAAGTCCATAAAATTTTGCGTGTATTGTTCCTGATGTATTGACCGGAAGTTTTTAGTTCGGCCTCTTTTACCTCAAGCAGGAGTTGGATACGTTCCTTCTCCAGTTGCAGGGTTTCCAGGTCAGTTACTTTGATTGGTTTCATGCTGGCTGAAGAATAATTGAATAATGATATTGGAAACAGGTTTTTTAATCAGGGATTTTCTTGCCAATAGCAGGATGATGAAGATAACAAGATAAACGGCTCCAATTACGCCAAATCCATAAAAGGTATTGCCCCAAAGCTCGCTGAAATAGAATCCGGCTACAATACTTAAAAAGAGGATGCAAAAAAATCCGCTTATCAGCAGTATCAGGGTGGAAATAAGAAACGATGATACTTTGGCGGTATGCTCTGCCGCTTCCAGCTTAAGCAACTGTAAACGAAGATCCACGTACTCAGTTACCTGGTCGTATGTTTTCCCGAGTATATCATCATCAGGTTCGCTGTTATTCATGGCTTTTCTGTGTTTAAGTGCAAGGTACATAAATTCAACGGATACCAACACCGGAACAGACATAAAAAAAACGCGGTTTAGCTGACCGCGTTTTTTTGTGGGAGGGGGATAGGTTATTTAATAGGAAATACAATTTCGGTTAACCATTTAGCGGTATCCTTTTCATTCATCGGATCTGTAATATAAATTTCCATTGGTGCACCATTTTCTTTCATGCCTTTTTTACCCATATACTCAAATGCTGCATTGTAAACAGCTTCTGTTTTAGAGTAGTCGCCCATGTATTTTACCACCAAAGCCTTGGTAGCAGCAATATCATGAAACTTTACTGTTCCAACATCTTTGCCTTTGCTTTCTACAGGCATAGCGGCTTCCATATCTGTTGATTCTTTATCATATCTGTAGTAGATGGTCATCGGAGGGCCTACGGGTTTAATTTTTGAGGTTTCCAACGTTTTTCCAATAGATCCAAACCATCCTGCAAATTTTGCAGAACTGAAATCGCTCATCTTTACTGTTTCTGCAATACCGGCAACCATCATGGCAGGCATTTCACGCTCTTCAAAATCAAATCCGCCAATTGTTTCTTTTTGCGGACCAGCTTCGGCCAGTTCTTTTAAAGATTTCAACCCTTTTTCATAATCAGGTCCTATCATGGCATCCATCATTAATCCAAAAAATTTGCCTATCGGATTCATACCCATATCGGAGTCCATGGTCCAGGTGAGTTTGTATCCATTATCAGTTGGTGTAAAAATATAATCGGCAAAAGCGGGCGACATACCTTCAAAATCCAGTTGCGTTTTGATATGTTCGTTTTCCTTGCTTTCCAGAATGGTGAGTTTGCCATTGCCTACATTTTTATTCTCGCTGGTCCAGTTATACCATGCACCTGTTCCTTCTGCTGTTTCGCTGAATGTCCATTTGGTGTTCGGATCAAGCTTATGCCATGGCGACCATTGTTCCCAGTTTTTAAGGTTATTAACTAATACAAAAGCCGATTGTGGATTTCCGTTTATTTCAATGGAACGCTCCACATGAACCTTTCGGGGAAGGAAAAAGGAGATAATAACAAGCAATACGATTACGCCCAGTAATCCTATGCCGATTGTCTTTAGTATTTTCATTATTGCAGGGTTTAGGATGCTAAAATAAGAAAAAAAATGAAAGTGCGCTTTGTATCCGGCCTTAAAAGCCGAGGCGGAGAGAAAATAACGTACCTTTGCTGCTATGTTTTTTATTAAGTTACGATTTGTATTTGTTTTGGTACTTGTTGCATTTGCGGCAGGAATATTTATTCGTGCTACCTTTACGGAGGATGACAAGCAGCAGCAGGAGTTTGAGACATACTACAAAATTTACAGTTTAAGTATTCCTGATCACCTCACTTTTGCGGGCGAGAAGGTGCCTTTAGCAGATGCTGATGTAAAAGAAAGGTATGATAAGGAGTTGCTCACAAATGTGTACTGGCAATCGCAAACATTGCTGATGATTAAACGGGCGGAGAAATATTTTCCATTGATTGAGCGCATTCTCAGGCAAAATGGAGTACCCGAAGATTTTAAATACATTGCACTTGCAGAAAGTGGTTTGCAGTTTAATGTGGTTTCACCCGCAGGGGCAGCCAGCTGGTGGCAGTTTTTGGATAAAACCGGAAAGGTTTTTGGTTTGGAGGTTAATGAAGAAGTAGATGAGCGTTATCATCTTGAAAAATCTACAGAAGCGGCATGCCGGTATTTTCTTTTGGCATACAGGGAGTTTGGAAGCTGGGCTTTGGTTGCTGCTTCATACAATATGGGGATAGAAGGATTGAGAAGGCAAATGACCCAGCAAGGGGTTAATAATTATTACGACCTTTATCTGAATACAGAAACAGCGAGGTACGTTTTACGTATTATGGCCATAAAGGAAATTTTGGAACACAAGGAGAAATACGGTTTTAGGCTTGTTCAAAACCATTTATATACCAATGTGCCAACAGTAACCATTAAGGTAACAAAGCCGGTTGCAGATCTCCCTGCATTTGCACAGGAGTTTAACTGCAATTACAAACAGCTTAAACTGCTAAACCCATGGCTGAGAAAAAGTAATCTGGTGAATAAAGATCAAAAACCTTATTATATGCAGCTTCCAAAAGATAAGGTATTGTTATCTGAAAAGGCAGCTAAAATAATGAACGATACCTTAAGTGCAGACGACCTCTAAGACCTTTTTTAGCGGTATAGTTGATTAAGTGAAATATACTCTTCAACCGCTTGCGGAACGAGGTATTTAATTGATTTATCAGCCTGAATCATTTCCCTGATATAGGTAGAAGATATATTAAGCAAAGGCACTTCAAATATTTTTATTTTAGGATGGTTTGCCAATATCGGGTTCTCATGAAAACCTGCTCTTCGGTAAACATATACCTCATGAAATTGAAGGATTTGCTGGTAATCTTTCCAAAGATGAAAAGATTGCAGGTTATCGCCACCAATAACAGGCACAAATGTATCATAAGGGAAATCCTGCCTTAATCTTTCCAGTGTATTAACCGTGTATGAGGGGCGGGGAAGATTAAACTCAAAATCGCTTGCCACAAAATGAGGATCGTTATTGATGGCCAGTTTCATTAACTGCAAACGGGTATTCTCATTCAGCAACTGGTCGTTTGTTTTAAACGGGTTTTGTGGCGAAATAATAAACCAGATTTTATCCAGGCCGGCAAACTCAATAAAATAATTGGCAATCAGCAAATGTCCTGTGTGCACAGGATTAAAAGATCCGAAGAACAATCCTATCTTCATGGTTTTAAAAAAGTATTAACCAGGTTTTCTGCCTGGGCAAGGGCTAATTCCAGGTGATTATTTACCAGCACTGTTTCAAACTTTGATTCATAATCCAGTTCATGCATAGCCTTACTTACGCGCATACGCAATGTCTCTTCTGTTTCTGTTGATCTTTCCCTTAATCTTTTTTCCAGTGTGGCAACATCCGGTGGCTTCACAAAAACGGCCAGCGCATCATCTCCAAAATAGTTTTTAATATTAAGTCCGCCTTCTACATCCACATCAAATACCACAGCACGTTGCTGAGCCCATATCCGTTCTACTTCAGATTTTAATGTTCCGTAAAAGTTGCCTCCATACACTTCTTCATATTCCAGAAATTCTCCATTGGCAATTTTCTGCTTAAAATCATCGTGAGTGAGAAAGTAATAATCGCGTCCGTTTACCTCATTGGCTCTTTGTTTCCGTGTGCATGCACTAACCGAAAACGCAAGGCGTTCATCAATAGAAAGCAGGTGTTTTACAATAGTTGTTTTACCGGAGCCCGAGGGTGCACAAAATATAATCGCTTTATTCATCGCTAAATGGCGTATCTGTTACGTATATTTTTACCCAGTGTTAAACGATATTATTTATTTGTTCTTTTATTTTCTCCAGCTCATCTTTCATTTCCACCACCCGCTGCTGTATTTTAAAATGATTGGCTTTAGCACCCAGGGTATTAATTTCACGTCCCATTTCCTGTGCAATAAAGCCTAATTTTTTTCCGGCCGATTTAATTTTCATTGTTTCGAGAAAGTAGTTACAATGTTGGATAAGCCTCGCTTTTTCTTCGCTGATATCCAGTTTTTCTATATAATAAATCAACTCCTGTTCAAACCTGTTTTTATCAAGATTGTCTTCTTTTAATTGGTTTAATTCACCCTCAATGCGATCTCTGATGGTTTTGGTACGCTCAGGTTCTATTTCTTCTACCTCTTTAACCAGATGTACAATGGTATTGGTCATTCTAACCAATTCTTCCGCAAGCATTTCTCCCTCTTTTATCCGGAATTTTTCAAAATCGATAAAGGCATTGTTTATCACCTCCATCAAGAGTTTTATATCCTCTTCATTATTTTCATCCTCCACAGGTTGAAAAAGGTTGGGCATGCTTAGAATAGTGGAGCCCAGCATCTGAGAGTTAATTCCGGCCTGCGTGCAAACTTCAGTAAGTTCTTTCAGGTAAAAAGCAGCTACATCTTTGTTTACCGGCATCACTTTATCTTCTGCACGTTTAAACTGTACATTGATATTTACCTGGCAACTTCCTCTTTCTATAAGGCGGTTCAGTTCTCTGCGAACCTCTGTATCCTTACTTTGCCATACTTTGGGCAGGCGCAGGTTCAGTTCAAGAAACTTATTATTCAGAGACTTAAATTCGGCCTTGATATTAAAACGTTCTGTTTCAATTTCAGCCTGACCGTAACCGGTCATTGATCTTAGCATAGGTTATAAACTTTGGGCAAATGTAAGAGAAAGAAGGTGAATTACGCATCTTTCTGACGGGAAGTGTTAACCAGCAGTACTCCGGCAAAAATAATCAGGATATCAGCTACTTTATATATGGTAAGGCTGTCTTTACCGGAAAACAGGGCAATAACTACTGCCAAAACAGGTTGAAGGTATATATAAGAGCCAACAAGCGATGAGGATGCATGACGCAAGGCGTAGGCGTTTAATACATAAGTCATAAAAGTGGAGCCAAGGGTTACAAAGGCAATGCACCACCACACTTTAGGGGTAAAAGAGGCCCATTCAATATCAATAAAATCAGGCACACCAAATGGCATTACCAAAAACAAACCAAAGAAAAATGACCACAGGGTAACGGTAAGCGGGTGGTATTTTTTCATCAACGATTTGGCATATACCAGATAAAAGGCATAAATAATGGCATTCAGGGAAACAAGCAGATCGCCCAAAACAGTTTCGCTGGTAAAATTAAACCGGCTTCCGCCCATCAGCATCATGGCCCCAAAGGCAGCAATTAATATCCCTGCAATTTTTCTGAGGCTCAGTTTTTCCTTTAACAAAATGGCTGCAAATACCACCACAAAAATGGGTGTATTCATCATGAGTACAGCTCCATTTATAGGTGTGGTAATGGCAAGACCTTTAAAAAATAAAAGCATATTAAATGCAACACCAAACATGGCACTGATAAAGAGCTTTTTAATATCAGCCCAGTCGCTTATTTTTTCTTTTACGGTAAAGGAGTGAAAGATAAAAATACAAAACGCGGCCACTGAAACGCGCATGAGGATAAAAGCCGAGGGTTTAACATAAGCCGGCATAATTTCTTTGGCAATGGTAAATGTTGCCGCATAAATCAGCGATACAATAAATAAGGCAATATGTACTTTTACTATTGTTTTCAAATCAGGTGTGTGGCTGTTTCCGACAATTTTTGTTCCTCTTTTACAAAATCAAATTCGCGTGATTCTTTTAAAAAACGAAGACTCAGGAATATGGCAGAAAAGGTGAGTCCAAGGCTAAGTCCAAACCAGATTCCGTAAAGCCCCATACCAAACCATTTAGCCATTATCCAGCCAGAGGGGATGCCAATTACCCAGTAAGCAATGATGGTAACCACGGTTGGCATTTTTGTATCGGCAATACCTCTTAAAACTCCCAAACTTACACATTGTACACCATCGCTAAGCTGAAATAAAGCAGCAATAAGAAGCAGGTTCACAGCCATCGGACCAACTATATCATCAGCAATATAAAAGGAAACAATTTGTTTACTTGCCACAGCAAAAAGAACAGCCATTAATCCCATAAAGCCAAATCCCATGATAATGGATGCCCGTCCTGCTTTAATCAGATCGGGTTTGTTTTTTCTACCCCAGGCATCACCCACAGCAATAGATCCACCTGCTGAAATTCCGGTAGCAATCATATAAGTAACCGATGCAATATTAATGGCAATCTGATGTGCAGCCAGTTGTTCTTTTCCAAACCAACCTATCATAATGGCAGCACCTGCAAAGGCACCCACTTCAAAAAAATATTGCATACCAGATGGTAAGCCAACAGAAAATATTTGTTTAAACAGTACCGGCCCTGAAAGTTTATCGCTCACATGCAGCCAGGCTTTGTATACCTTGTGGCGCAGGATGAAAATAACCATAGCCAGAGCCATAAACAACCGGGAGAAGGAAGTTGCATAACCTGCTCCCTCCAAACCCAATTGCGGGAACCCGAGCTTACCATAAATAAGTACCCAGTTCCAGAATATATTAAACAGCAACCCCAGTATGGTAATAACTGCTGATGGCGTGGTGATGGAGAGTCCGTCACTAAATTGTTTGGCCGCCATAAAGAGCAGCATAAATACTGTTCCGGCATTAAGGATATGCAGGTACGACCTGGTTAGAGCTGTTACTTCCTGTTCCTGGCCAAACCAATCAAGGTTAATGGTTAGCACAAAGAGGCAGATGCCAATAAATATGCTTAAGGCAAGCGAAGCCCACAAACCCTGTCTGAAAAGCAGGGCGGTATTATTGGTTTGGCCGGCACCTTTTGCTTTTGCCACCAGTGGCGATACGGCAGTAAGGGTACCTATACCCAGTATGGTAATAAGAAAATAAACAGAATTAGCCAAACCAGCAGCTGCCAGATTGGTGGCATCTATTTTTCCTATCATCACAATATCGGCAACTCCCATTAGCACAATACCTACCTGTCCGATAATGATAGGGTAACTAAGTGTCAGGATCTTCCTGAAATAGGGGTTGTAGGTATGGAAAAATGTTTGCACGGATAAAAAATGAGGCGCGAAGATAAGGGAATATGCCTCCTCGCGAAATTTTTTTCAAAAGGGGAGAATGATGTAATAATTTCGTCATGCAGTAATTGAATAGCATATTTTTTTACATTTGTACCGTGAGAATAATTAAGGCGATACTTTTTTTACTTGCCCTGCAGATTGGTTTTTTATCTGTTCAAAACACCAGATATAAGAATGAAAGCTGCGATAATTACGTGCTGGTAAAAAAGAACAACCCTGAAAAAAATATCAGGTTGATATATGCCATTGAGTCTTTTTTTGAGGAGGAGAGCTCAGAAACAGAGGGAAAAATCCTCTTACCGGTTTTCACCTTTTTACAATCACAACCACTTTGTTTTTATACAAACTCATCAGATCTTTTTCAGGATATCCAATCAATAACAAATACCCATTGTCCACGGTATTTAAGAGAAGGTAAGCTAACTATTTAGCATTTTATTATTTAACGTTTTGCCGCCAGGTGCATTTTTTGCTCCTGTTCAACTCATGCATATGCCGTTGTTGAGCAAAGCCTCTCTCTTTTAGTTTCAATCATTTTAACAGTCGTTTCAAATGACAAAAAATAATTTTGCAGAACATGATGTACTGCATAGATTAAAACATTATCTGCCCGCTCAGGCACCATTAAAAGATTTTATTCACCACAATACCCTTCATGCATTCCAGGATAAAAAATTTGGAGATGCGTTGGCTTCTGCTTCTGCCATATTTGGTTACAAAACCCTTCTTTCACTTGATGAGTACCGCGAACTTTATCATCAGAATAAGATAAAGCCGGAAGCATTAAAAAGAGTGATAAACAACCGAAAGGGTAAGGAGGCCGGGGATATTTGGATACATCGATTGCTCCATGAGAAACCTCAGATGCCTATACGACCTCGCATTGGTGTTTTAAGAAACTTATGGAAATCAAGGTTTAAGGTTGACCTCGATAACCTGGTTCATCCCTTATTGTTTCGGCTACTTTGCAGCTATCTGGATCAGGGTGTAGCCATGTGGGCTTTTCCTGTTGAACACAAAGGTTTTCTGTCTTCCGTGCGCGAACTGGAGAAAAATAGTTACAGCAGTATTTTTAAAACTAAACGCGCTAAGGAATTGCTATTACATACACACTGTAAAATCGACAAGTTGCTCGACATAGTGGTAGGTGATATCACTTTGTATGAACGTTACCTGTTCGACCAGTCGTGGGCTCATCAGGGTTGGTCGGGTATTGTTTCTGCAATTGAGGATAACCCCTCAACATTACTTGATCCGAGGCATATTACCCTTCACGATCTGATTGTTCTTGAACTGCTGATGGAAATTGATGCCCTCGATTACGCATTGGGAACGGATTGGCTTCCACTGCGGGTTGCATCAACGGGTATCACCGATCAGCTCTTCGATCCCGTAACACCTTCAGAAGAAAATGAATGGCAAAATTTATGGCAGGAAGCTTATGAGTGGGGTTATTACAATGAGGTACTTGCCGCAATGGCATATCCAATGGCTGATCACCCCGTAAATAAAACACCCGTTTTTCAGGCCATGTTTTGTATTGATGACCGCGGGTGTTCCATACGCAGGCATATTGAATTAATGGAGCCACGTTGTGAAACATTTGGTACTCCCGGTTTTTTTGGAGTGGAGTTTTATTATAAACCGGAGCATGGTAAGTTTATCGCTAAATTATGTCCGGCTCCTGTTAGTCCGGCATACCTGATAAAGGAAACCGGAAGTACAAAAAAGCATCAAAAGGATGTACATCTTACCAAACACTCTCACTCTCTGTTAAGTGGGTGGTTCATTTCTCAAACCCTTGGATTTTGGTCAGCCTTTCGCCTTTTTTTTAGCATATTTAAACCATCCATGAGTCCTGCAACGGCAACCTCATTGCGTCATATGGATCAGTTTTCGAGGCTCACCGTAGAGAACCATGATCTTTCACACAGAGAGCAGCATCTGCAGGTTGGATTTACCATAGAAGAAATGGTAAACAGGGCAGAGGGCTTGTTAAGAAGCATTGGATTGATCGATCACTTTGCAGATCTGGTTTACATTATCGGACATGGTTCCAGCAGTGTAAATAATCCTCATTATGCAGCCTACGATTGTGGAGCATGTTCCGGAAGACCGGGATCCGTTAATGCACGGGTTGCCTGTTATATGGCCAATCATGCAACGGTGAGGTTGCTCTTGAAAGAAAGGGGAATTGATATTCCGGAGCATACCCGATTTGTTGCCGGTTTGCATGATACCACAAGAGATGAGATGGTATTTTACGATGAGGAAACATTAAACCCCATACAGCAGGAGCTCCACAAAAGGAATAAAGAAGTGTTTGAAAAAGCGCTGGATGAAAATGCAAGAGAGCGCTCCAGAAGGTTCGAGGTTGTTGATACCGGGAAAAGTGCGACTGTTATTCATGCCGAAATAAAAACGCGTTCCGTATCGCTTTTTGAACCACGGCCGGAACTAAATCATGCTACCAATGCCCTTTGTATAATTGGAAGGCGGGCACTCACCAAACACCTGTTTCTTGACAGGCGTGCATTTATGAATTCATATGATTATCGAACTGATCCCGAAGGCAAATATTTATTGGGTATTCTTAAAGCTGCTGCACCGGTTTGTGGGGGTATCAACCTGGAGTATTTTTTTTCCAGAGTAGATAATCAGAAGCTAGGGGCAGGAACCAAACTGCCACATAATGTAATGGGGTTGATAGGCGTTGCCAACGGAATTGACGGTGATCTGAGACCGGGCTTACCATCTCAAATGATAGAGGTTCACGATCCGGTGAGGTTACTTATTATAGTGGAACACCACCCGGATGTGGTTTTACAGGTGCTTAAACAATCTCCTGAAACATACGAGTGGTTTATTAATGAGTGGATTCTTTTGGTGGCCATAAAGCCAGAAAACAGAGAGATGTACCGCTTTGAAAACGGGAGTTTCAGCAAGTATCATCCGGAAATAAATAATGTACCTGAAGTTGATCATTTAATGGAACTCATCGTGTCTTCTTCAGAAAATATACCTGTTCACCTTATCAGTCAGTTATAAAATGGAAAACATCATTCATTTCTTTATTTTTATTCCGCTAACCGGTTTTATATTAAGCCTGTTTGTTCCGGATAAAAAGGAGTCGGCCATTTCCTATACTGCGTTTGGTACTATCGGTATTACCTTTTTGCTGCTTCTTTCGTTTTCTGCTTTTTGGTTAAGCCACGGACATCCACCACTTCATATTAGTGAACTTGTTTTATACCAATCATCCAATTATGAGTTTGTCATAGCCTTTTACCTCGATAAAATAAGCCTGGTTTATCTTTTTGTTGGCACATTGCTTACCCTCATGGTAACCATTTATAGCCGCTACTATATGCACAGGGAGCCAGGTTACAAACGTTTCTTTAATACCATTCTTTTCTTTTTTACCGGATATGCCATCACTGTTCTTTCCGGCAATTTTGAAACGCTGTTTCTTGGCTGGGAGATTTTGGGTATATCATCATTCCTGTTGATTGCCTTTTACCGCAACAGGTATTTGCCTTTAAAAAATGGTATTAAGGTTTTTAGTATTTACAGGATTGGCGATGTAGGAATCTTGCTTGCCATGTGGATGAGTCATCACCTGTGGCATGAAAATATCACCTTTATTAAACTCAATAATGATCAGCTGGTACACGAGCATTTGCAAAACCACAGCATGATTGGTGTGTTTATTTCATTAAGTATTTTAATTGCTGCATGTGCCAAGTCTGCACAACTACCATTTACTTCCTGGCTGCCACGTGCAATGGAAGGTCCAACTCCGTCAAGTGCTATTTTTTACGGTTCATTATCTGTACATATTGGTGTGTTTCTTCTGTTGCGAAGTTTTCCATTTTGGGAGCATCAGTATTCTGTAAGGATTGTAATTGCACTGGTAGGTTTGGCAACGGCAATAGTCTCCACGTTCATTGCCCACGTGCAATCATCGGTTAAAAGTCAGATTGCATACGCTTCTGCAGCACAAATCGGATTAATATTTATAGAAGTTGCTGCCGGTTTTGAGCTGTTGGCCCTGTTTCATTTTGCCGGAAATGCTTTTTTACGTACCTATCAGTTGCTGGTATCTCCTTCCCTGGTAAGTTACCTGATTAAGGAGCAGTTTTTTCATTTTATACCAAGGGAACATGTGGTATTAAGCACGTGGCGCAAAAAGCTGAATTATACATTTTACCTGCTGAGTTTAAAAGAGTTTAACCTCGATTGGTTTATGTACAGGTATGTGTGGGGACTTCTTAAAGAAACAGGAAGAAGGGTAAGTTACTTTAAAATAAAGCAGGCTGTTTTAATATACAGTGTGGTGCTTATAGCTGGTGTGTTTACCCTCTATCACCAGGAGTATATTCCATTTTTTCTCAAAAATTATATGTCGGTAACATTGGCTGTAATGGGACTTATTCTGGTGCTAAGGTCGTTTGTGGAGCGCAAAAGAGCACGAATGGCGTTTCTACTCATTATTTTAAATCACTGCTTTATTGTGCTCGCTGTTTCCTATAATGAACGATTCGATAGCCAGCATTCGGTTCTATATCTGAGTGGGGTAATGGTAACCGGAATAATCGGATATATATGCCTTCAGTATGTAAAAAGGAGGGAAAAATATTTCGGTCTTAATCAGTTCTATGGGTACAGTGCGGTTTATAAAAAAACGTCTTTTATATTTCTTTTGGCCTGCCTTGGCCTGTCAGGATTTCCTATTACGCCAACATTTATTGGAGAGGATTTGATTTTTAGTCATATTCATCAGCATCAATTGGTATTGGCAAGTATTGTTTCAGTAAGTCTTATTGTGGATGGGATTACTTTGATAAGGATTTATTCCAGAATATTTCTGGGTCCGTATATCGGGCAACCTTCATTGTCTCCTTTCCGCTCATCTTAATTTAATTAAACGCATTTATGAATCATAAAAATAATATTCCTGCTAATGGATTAGCGGGACTTAAACAAAACTGGAAACCGGACTTATTATCCGGATTTATTATTTCACTTATTGCTCTTCCGCTTTGCCTTGGTATTGCCATGGCTTCGGGTGTACCACCCATGTCGGGTATCATTGCCGGAATTATTGGCGGATTAATTCTATCGCTTACCAGTGGTTCTTATATTACCATTAATGGCCCTGCGGCCGGGCTTGCTGTTATTGTTCTGATGAGTATTGATGGATTCAGGAAAATGGCTCCTGCGGGTTTGTCGCCCGAGCAGGTGGAAATGTTTGCCTACCAGTGCACCCTTGCTGTTGGTGTGGGATGCGGTGTGCTGCAGTTCATCTTTGGATTGGTAAAAGCCGGTGTGTTAAGCAACTTCTTTCCTTCATCAGTTGTTCACGGTATGCTTGCTGCTATTGGTATTATGATTTTTGCCAAACAGTTTCATACTGCAGTTGGTGTAAAACCGGAGGGAAAAGAAATGCTCGAAATTATCATGGCCATACCTGGCAGCCTGATGAACATGAATCCGGAGGTTGCTTTGATAGGTTTAATAAGTCTGGTGATTTTAATTGGATTACCAATGTTTAAAAGCAAGTACATAAAAATGATTCCGGCCCCGTTGCTTGTTGTGCTTATTGCCATTCCCCTTGGTCATTATTTTGATCTGGAGCATGAGCACAAATATTTGTTCTTAAACGGACATGAATATACATTAGGACCTAAATTTCTTGTTACACTACCGGCTCATGTAATGGATGGAATTATATTGCCCAGGTTTGATTACTTATTTACCGGTTTTGGTTTGCAAATGGTAATTACTTATGCCCTGGTGGCCAGTCTTGAGTCTCTGCTTACGGTGGCTGCCATAGACAAGCTGGATCCATATAAAAGGGTATCAAATTTTAACCGGGAACTTTTTGCTAAAGGAAGTGGGAATATCCTGTCATCCTTGATAGGTGGATTACCAATTATTGCAGAGGTGGTAAGAAGTTCGGCCAATGTAAATAATGGTGCAAAAACACCCTGGGCCAACTTTTTTCATGGGATATTTTTGCTTGTATTTATCCTTTTTCTTTCCGGTATGATCCACCAGATTCCCCTCTCGGCCCTGGCTGCAATGCTTATGGTTACCGGTTACCGGCTTGCATCACCTAAAGAATTTATGAAGACCTATAAGATAGGTAAGGAACAACTCCTCATTTTTATTTCTACCATTATTATCACCCTTGCTACCGATCTTCTGGTTGGTATTTTTGCAGGAATTGTGGTAAAATTAATCATTCACATGGCTAATGGTGTGCCACTGAAAAGTTTGTTTAAGCCGTTTCTTACCATTAACCAGAATGGAGATGATTACCAGATTGATGTAGAACATTCTGCCATATTCAGCAATTATATAGGGCTAAAGAAACAGATAGAGCGGTTGCCACCTGGCAAGAATATCACGATGGATTTTACCAATGTAAAGCTGGTGGATCATACAGTAATGGAACATTTGCATGAGATGGCAGAAAGGTATGAATCGCAGGGAGGAAAATTTTATATCGTGGGATTACATCAACACAAACCATTATCAGATCACCCACATTCTACACGAAAACTGGTGTATAATTAATATGTTTGATTTATTATTTTAGTAATGGACAGAATGAATCCATTTTGTTCTTAATACATTATTTATGAGAGTATATATATTGTGGGGGTTGCTTTCTGTCACTCTTGTGGCAAAAACACAAACCCCCGATAAAGAATTAAAAATGAACCTGAATGAAGACGGATCACACTATTTAAAAGCAACGTTTACTTCTCAGGTATGGATCAGGTACAATGAGCACAATCCGGGAACCATGGTAAATGGGTTGGCTGTATCTAATGATTTCGATATTGGTTTAAGAAGGGTACGTTCGCAACTATTTGGAAAGGTAAGTGATAAGGTATTTTTATACACACAATTCGGTATAAACAACTATGGATATAACTCAGCCAGAAAACCTGGTATATTTTTTCATGATGTTGTTGCCGAGTTTGCTCTTACACCAAGAGCACTTCAGGTCGGTGCCGGATTAACTGCATGGACAGGTTTTGCCAGGTATTCTTCTCCTGCTGTTGCCAGTATTCTTGCCTATGATGCACCGCTTTACCAGCAATCAACCAATGATGTGAATGATCAGTTTTTACGTAAGCTGAGTATATATGCAAAAGGTAAAATTGGTAAACTGGATTACAGGTTTGTTTTTTCAGATCCACTATTGATTGATGCCACCACATCAACGGTAAAAGCCATCAATACCCATTCTGATTTTTCATACGCGCAACCTAAACTGCAATCAAGCGGTTATGTGATGTATCAGTTTTTGGAAGAAGAAAGTAATCTAACACCTTATATGACCGGAACATACCTGGGTAAGAAAAAGGTATTAAATATTGGTGCGGGGTTTCAGTATCAGCCCAAAGCAATGTGGCACCATAAAGATGTGGTGAGTAAGGACACCGTTTATCAGGATTTGATTTGTTATGGAGCCGATGTCTTTTATGATCATCCGCTTGGTTCTTCTCAGGCAGCACTCACATTTTACGGAGCATATTCTTACACGGATTATGGTAAAGAGTATATCAGAAATAATGGTGCAATGAATCCGGCAACAGGTTCTTCCGGCACTACATTAAATGGTGGAGGAAGTGCCTTTCCAATGTATGGTAGCGGTAATACCATTTTTTTACAGGCAGGTTATTTATTGCCTAAAAAGGTTTCAGGTAAAAACAACTGGAGGTTTCAACCATATGCTGATTTTACTTTGGCAAATTATATCAGGCTGCATCAAAACATGATCATGTGGGATGCAGGTTTTAATTGGTTAATAGACGGACATCGTTCTAAAATTAGTTTAAATTATCAGAACCGTCCAGTATTTAGCAATGTTGATTTAAAAGAAAGTTCAAGAAGAGGAATGGTGGTGTTGCAGTTTCAGATTGCTATTTAAATCAGGCGAACAGGAGGGTTGCAAATTAGCTCTCCTGTTCGTTTTTACTTTATTTACGATGGATAAACGGTCTTGTTATGATTCTGATGGCACGTTGGTAGCTCACATAATTCCACATCCAGTTTATAAATACAATTAACCGGTTACGGTAACCAACAAGCAGCATCAGGTGTAAAAACATCCAACCCAACCATGCTATATAACCTTGCATCTTAACTCCAAAAATTTCAAAAACCGCTTTGTGCCGTCCAATAGTGGCCATGCTTCCAAGATTAAGATACGTGTAGGGCTTTAATGGTTTTCCGGAAAGGAGTTTCAGCAGGTTTTTACCCAGTAATTTACCTTGTTGCTGGGCTACAGTAGCCACCATCGGATGCCCATTGGGGAATGCAGTATCAGTGGTCATTAGCGCAATATCGCCAATGGCAAATACATTGTTCAATCCTTCTAACCTGTTGTATGCATCCGTTTTATAACGGTTCCCTTTTGTAATAACTTCCTCCGGAATTCCAGGTATACTCTTTCCTTTTACTCCGGCACTCCAGATCACGGTATCTGTTTTTAATATTTGTCCGTTGCTCAAACTCAAGGCACCTGTTTCGGCATCATAATTTTTAACAGAGGTATTTACCTGAACATGTACACCTATATTAGTTAAAAACTGTAATGCTTTTTCTGATGACACTTCACTCATTGCTGCCAATACCCTCGGTGCGGCTTCAATCAGATGTACATTCATTTTTGATGCATCCAGTTCTTTGTAATCTGCCGGCAATACATGCTTTTTTATTTCGGCAAGTGCACCTGCCGTTTCTACCCCGGTAGGTCCTGCTCCAACTACCACAAAATTTAAAAAACGGTCTGTTTCTCCGGTGCTCAGTGCTTTTTCAAATTCCTGAAGGATATTGCTTCTCAGGTCCAATGCATCAGGGATGGACTTGAGCTGCATAGCGTGCTTTTCCAGATCGGCATTGCCAAAAAAGTTTGTCTGTGCTCCTGTTGCAATACAAAGGTAATCATAACCAAATCTGCCAATACTGGTTTCAATTTCGTTGATATCGCAATGAATGCGGGTTACCTCTGCCATTCTGAACGCAATATTCGGCATCCTGCTGATGATTTTTCGCAAGGGGTACGCAATGGCATCAGGTCCTAAACCTCCCGAGGCCACCTGATACATGAGCGGTTGAAAGTTGAAGTAGTTGTTTTTATCAAAAACGGTAATCCTGATGGGTTTGTTGTTGAGTTGTTTAATTAACTCCAACCCGGCAAAGCCTCCGCCAATAATAATAAGATGGGGAGCCTGCATGCTGTGGTAATCAGCTTTCATAAAAGCGCAATTAATTTTGCGCTGCAAAGGTTGAATAAAATTTATGAGACCGTCAAGTAAACAGTAAACTTTATTTCCAATGTTTCAGGTATTCCTTACTTAAATCAACATAGGCGCGGGCATTGCGCTTTACTTTTTCAATATGTTCTTCCGTAAGTTGTTTCTTTACCTGTGCAGGCGATCCCATTACGATAGAATAATCAGGCACCACCATACCTTCTGTAACCAAAGCATTGGCTCCAATAATGCAATAATTCCCGATTTTAGCTCCGTTGAGTATAGTGGCGTGCATACCTACCAGCACATTGTTTCCTAAGGTGGCCCCATGTACAATAGCCCCGTGCCCAATAATACAATCATCACCTATGATAACGGGAAATCCGGGATCCACATGTACCACAGCACATTCCTGCACATTGCTGCGGTTGCCCAAAGTAATGGTATCGGCATCTCCCCGCATCACGGCACTAAACCATACAGAACACTCATCACCAAGGGTTACTTTGCCAAATACGCGTGCGGTATCTGCAATCCAAACATCTTTGCCCTGCTTAATCGGTTGACGAAGAATGTCGGGCATCTCTTTTAAAAAATCATAAGGCATAAGGCAAATGTCGGCAATGATTCGGGAAAATACGAATCTGACTAAACCTTATTATTATTTGCGTAAACCTGTTTTTTCAGGGACTTATTCGGCAATTATTTTACCCTGACCAATTATTTTACCAGCCAGAGATAGTTGATATACATAAACCCCGTTTGGTATATTTTTTCTTTCAAGGATGAAGTTACCGCCTGTTATCTGATCATTTGAATAAACTACCTGTCCGTAGATATTATAAACAAGAAGAGAGTAACTGTTTCCTGTTTCATACGGAAATTCTAAATGGGCAGATTGGTTAAAAGGATTCGGGTAGATTTTTACTGAATAAAGGTTTTTGCTGAAAGGAGATAGGCTTCCTGTTGGAATTGAAGGAACAGAACCACAAAATGATGTGTTTGGTAAAGATGTGGTATCACAATTCTGATATAGTGAAAAATCAACAGCTCCAAGTACGCTGCTATCTGCTTTGTCGAATATTTTAGAAGCGATTATCAGGGTATCAGTGCTACACCAGCAATTGTTTTTCATGGTACCGGTAACATTTGCCAAATTGATCATATTGAAAAATACATTCGCACAAATTTTGTTATTTGTAATAACCCCAACCGTTTTAGTAGCAACAACCCCGATTTTATTATGGTGTATTGCATTGTTGGTCATCGAGTCTGTTGATGGTACTGAACTCATATTACATTCAACCCCATATTCATTATAAGCAAATTCACATCCGATGAGTTTACTAAACCCTCCCACTAAGGCTGAATCATTTTTGTAAAATTTGCAATTACGAATTACGTCATCCCTTGCTCCGCTGTTTATAGCTATATTGTTTTCACAAAACTGAGAGTTAAGCACAGTGGTAATAAAGGCATTCAGTGTAAGAGCCTCATTGTTTTTTATAAACAGGCTGTTGTTTACTAAAATGTTATCTGCACGGGCAATTCCTGTTGTGTTTTCAATAAACAAACAACTGTCCACCTTTGCATATAGGGTAAAAGAAATATTTGGGTGTCCCAGACAGATTTTGTTTTTGGAAAAGGTGGAATTTGCAAATTCAAAAATGGTAGTGTTTGACCTGTTATAACTAACAGCGCAATTGGCATAACTGAAATGGCAGTATTTAACTATACACTGTCCGTTTGAAGTAGTTGTATATCTGATTCCCTGCCAAATACCCGGTGAAGGAGAACCGGCATTGGAGGTAAAAAAGATGCTGTCTGCACTTGTTCCGATCGCATGAAGAATGCCCCCTTTAATTTCAAGATAGGTATTGTTATCAAATTTAACTGTTACTCCCGGCTGAATGGTAAGCTTAATGCCAGACAGTAAGGTGATTGTATCAGTTACAATATAAGGACTATTGGCTAAAGTCCAGGTGGTATCGGCTGTTATATCACTGTTAACAATGGTTTGAGCTTCCGAGCGAAAACTGATCGCCAAAATGCCTGCAAAAATAAATGTTAGTAAATATTGTTTCATAGCAATGGAATTTAAAGCAATATAAAATTGTTTTTACATAAAAAGAACCATCATAAAGAATATCCCGCAAGGAAAATTTCAATTTCAATTTCCTAAAAAGTTTATTCCAACTATTTCAGTACCTGCTTCCTGTATATCCATCACTTATTTTAAGTTTTTTTTAATTCATTGGTTATGCAACTCATTCAGATGTCTAAGAATCAATTGGTAACCTGCAGGATGCAATCGGATAGGGGTTTTGGCCTCTTCGGTTGTCTCTTCGGTTGTACTAAATTTCAAAGGCAAAATGTTATTAAACAGATCAAGTTTTTTGGTGAGTTTACTCACCTTAGGGATGTTATTGTCGGTATTCCAGTCGAATGCACAATTAACAGGAACGAAAACAGTTGGGGGGGGCTCTCCCGACTATCTCACACTGGCTCAGGCCATAGACTCCATTAATACACTTGGGGTTGGAGCCGGGGGCTTAATTGTAGAGGTAGCTGCGGGTCATACGGAGGTAATGACAAACAAGGCGATTGTAACCACTACCACTTCTTCGGCCAATCCGTTGATTATTAGAAAAAATGGAACGGGAGCAAATCCTTTATTTACAGCCGGAGCAGGTGTTGATACATCAGATGCTTTTATTTTTATTGCCGGAACAGATTATGTTACCATCAGCGGGTTGGATTTTGCAGAGAGCGTTGCAAATACAACTATCCAAACCCGGATGGAGTGGGGTATAGCTGTGTTAAAACAATCAGGCACAGAAGGATCCCAGTTTGTAAATATTAATGGTTGCAACATTACACTTAATAAAGCAAATACATATAGCGTGGGGATATACTCTGGTAATCATACACTAACCTCTACAACTGCATTAATTCTTTCCGCATTCTCCGGCACCAATTCCAATTTGCGTTTGGAAAACAACACAATCAGTAATGTTTATAATGGGATTTCTGTAACAGGGGCGGTTGCTCAATCTGCGTATGATATAAATAATGTAATAACAGGAAATGCCATTTCTGATTTTGGAGGTTCGGCAACAGTTGCAAGAGGAATATATGTAACCAATCAACAGGATATGATTATCAGGGATAATGGTATTTCCGGTGGCAATGGAACAACTGCAGAGCTAAACGGTATTTACGCACAGACCGGAATAAGTTCCAATATCACTATTCGCAAAAACAATATCACTTTATTTTCTTCTGCAACCACTTCCAACGTATATGGTATCAATAATGGAATAGGCAACACAGCGGCTGGCAATACCGTAAGTATCGACAGTAATCAGGTGTTTAATTGTGTTTGGAATACGGCCAGTTCAGGAGATTTTTATGCTATTAACAACTCAAGTTCAGCAGCCTTAATTAATATTTTTGGGAATAAGATATACAACAATCGGTTAGTTTTTTCAAGTTCCGGTATTACATATATGATATATAATCAGACATCCAACGGAACAAATCCGGTTCATATTTACCGAAACGAAATAACCGGAAATACAAAATCAGGATCTTCAGGAGCCTGTTATTTAATAAGAGCTTCAACAGCCACTTTGAGTGTGACGGATAATATTATTGCTAATGACAGTATACTTACAGGTACCGGCTCTATTTATGCTTACTATAATGCCGTTAGTCCGGTAACGGAAACATACACTGGTAATCATATTTATCATATTATTAATAATGGTACAGGTGCTACATACGGAATCTACCTTACTACAGCGAGCGGCTTAAAAACTGTTTCCCGCAACCAGATTTATGATTTAAAAGGTAACAGTACCGTTATCGGATTTTATGGAACTTATGGTTCTCCCCTGGTTGTTTCTTCTAATGAAATTTACGGATTGGTATCAATGGGAGGTTCAGCTGTTGTTACAGGAATGCAGATTGGTTCACCTTCAAGTATGGTATACAACAATTACATCTATGACCTTGCTGCGCCTGTTTCTTCTGCACCAAATGCCGTTATTGGTTTAACTGTTTCAGCCGGAACCACTCACAATATTAATCACAATACCATTGCTGTTTGGGGCACCAGTTCAGTAAATAATTTCGGATCAAGTGCTGTATCAGTTTCTTCAGCAACCCCAACTGTTATTTTCCGCAATAATATTTTTTCTAACAATACTACACCCACCGGAACAGGTTTTGCTGTTGCATACAGAAGGTCGGCAGCTGTTTCAACAAATTACTCTGATTCATCAAACGGAAATATTTTTTATGCCGGAAATTTAACTGGTCGTAAATGTATATACTATGACGGTACCAATGCAGATTCTTCCCTGTCTGCTTATAAAACAAGAATGGCCACACGTGATCAGGCTTCTTTATATGAATTGCCCCCATTCTTAAGTATTTCTACTCCTCCATATAATCTCCATATTAATACCACTCAACCTACTCAGGTTGAATCAAAGGGCGTAGCAATATCATGGATAGGAACTGATTTTGATAACGACACGCGGAATGCCGGAACACCTGATATTGGCGCAGATGAGGGTAGTTTTACCCCACAGGATGCTGCACCTCCGTTAATTAGTGCTGGTGGTATTTCTAACACTTCATCTCTTTCAAACAGAACCCTAAACTCGTATGCTTCCATAACTGACCCAAGTGGTATTGATACACTCACTGGGTTTAAACCAAGAATTTATTTTAAAAAGAAAAGTGATGCCAACGCATTTAACGGAAATACATCTTCAAATAATGGATGGAAATACACAGAAAGTTTAAACACAACAAGTCCGTTTAGCTTTAATATAGATTATAATCTGGTAACCGGAGGTGGTGTAAGTGTTTGGGATACGATACAATATTTTGTGGTAGCCCAGGATAAATCACCTTTGGTAAATGTGGCTTCAATCCCTGCAACAGGCTTTACAGGAACCTCGGTTGGAACAATAACCAGTGCTCCATCGGCTCCTTTGGAATATATCATTATCAGTGCACCTGTGAGTGGAAACTTTACCGTGGGATCTGGCGGAACTTATACCACCATCACACAGGCAATTAATTTTCTTCGCACAGTTGGTATTTCGGGTCATACCACGTTGGAGTTCATTTCTTCCCAGTATGATACACTTTCTGAAACTTTTCCAATTGTGATTAAAGATATTAACGGAGCAGGAAGTAACGCAACAATTACAATGAAGCCGGCATTAAATAATACGGTGTCAATTGTGGCAAAAGCGGATGCAGCTTTTATCCTGGATGGAATTGATTACGTTACAATTGACGGATCAGCAAACGGCACTACTTCCAGAGATATGACCATAAAAAATGTAAGTACTTCAACAACATCTTCAGTAATTTGGATACGTAACGGTGCATCAAGAGGCGCTGCGTTTAACACTGTTAAAAATGTAAACGTATACGGAAATACCAACGCCACAACCTTATGTGGTATTGGCCTGGGTTCTCCTACTATAAGCGTGTCAAGCCGTGGAACTGACCTGGATAACAATACCATCGAAAATTGCGATTTCAGGTTTGCCCAGTATGGTATTTATTCTTCCGGATTATCTGCAGCCAATAAAAACCGAAACAATAGGTTTAATAACAATACCATCAACTCACCTGCACCGGCTAATATTATGATTGCAGGGATACTCGCTTCTTTTGAAGATAGTTTGCAAATTATTGGTAATCATATCTCGGGTATGAGCAGATCAACTGATGTGGCAGGAATTATTCTTGGAAATAATTTATCGTTTGGAAGTACCACTACTACCGGAAATGAAGTAAGTAATGTCAGAATCAGTAAAAACAAAATTGATAGTGTGGTGTCAACAGGTGCCTTTTCATCAGCGGGTATTTATGTGAGTCCTGCATCAGCCGGTGTAAACATGATTGATAATAACGTGATTTCCGGAGTAAGGGGTAACGCCACCGGAACTGATATCGTGGCAGGTATTATGGTGGTAGGAGATACCGGTGCCGTAAGGATATACCATAACACTATTTCCATGAGTGGTTCAGGTACACGTTCAAGTCCAAGTTATGCGCTTGCTATCGGAGGAAAATCACATCCTGTTGATATTCGTAACAATATTTTGGTTAATACCTCTACCACATCAGGTGCAAATTATTCATATGCACTTGGGTTTAATTATTCCAACTTTACCGGTGTAATTTCTGATAAGAATATTTTTTACACTACTGGTGCCAATGCGAAGTTGTTTGTAGCAGGAGATTTGGATGGCGGAACAGAATACAATTCACTTTCGGCATGGCAATCTGCCAGCGGTACAGATGGCGCATCATTAAACATAAATCCATTGTTGGTTTCAGAAGCTGATCTGCGTATAGATCTTTCTTCTCCGGCAATGAATTCAGGAGTTGCTATATCATCGGTAAATACCGACATTACCAATATTACACGTCATGTTTCTTCTCCATCCATCGGGGCTTATGAAACAGGAGTAGATTTTACAGCGCCTTCCATTTCTTCTGGGTTATTAGGCAATACCACTTCTGTATTAAACCGGGTTTTAACAGGCTTTGCAACTATTACAGATGGAAGAGGTATAAATACAACATCCGGAACGGCTCCAAGGATCTACTATAAAAAGAAGAATGATGACAATGTTTTTGGAGCGAACAATTCTGCAACCAATGGCTGGAAATGGGCAGAAGCTACCAATACCACATCTCCGTTCTCATTTGAAATCAATTATTCCTTGCTAACTGGACCCGTTGCTATAGGTGATACGATTAACTATTTTATTGCGGCTCAGGATAATTCTTCAAATGCCAACACAGGTTCTTTTCCAATAGCAGGATTCTCGGCAACAAGTGTTGGTACCATCAATACAGCGCCAACTTCTCCTGCATCTTATATTATTATAGATCAACCTATGCACGGTTCGTACACCGTGGGAACAGCAGGTGTATTTCCTACACTCACAGTGGCGGCAAATAACCTGCGCTTACGTGGTATGGATGCCAATGTGGAGTTAAGTGTTGGTTCCAATATAACCGAACCTGCAGCAGTAGTTTTTCCTCAGATAACTGAATATGGAACAGGCAACTATACATTAACCATCAAACCTTCGGTAACGGCTACTATTTCTGCAGATGCAAACAATAGCGGTGTTCTTGTGCTTGCCGGTACTGATCGTGTAATGATAGATGGAAGAATTGGTGTGGCATCAACAAATGAATTAACTATTATCAACCTGAGTACCACAGCTACAACCAAGGCCGGAATATTGATTGCTTCATCAGGCACTGGTCAGGGTTGTAACAATGTAACCGTTCGTAATGTAAATCTGGAAATGAACAATATTGCGGCAACAGGGGTAAGTGCCATACAGGCTCAGGGAGACAATAATGATTCTTTAACACTTATCAATAACCGGATAAAGAAGGCTTCTATTGGCATTAATATCTTTGCCTCAACAGCTGCGGGAACCCATCAACATGTTCTCATTGATAACAATATGATTGGTTCTTCAGTAGCCGGTGAGGAAATTTCATTAGGCGGTATTCGTGTTTCGCATGTTAGTGCTGTTATCAGTAGTAATGATATCAGAAATATAACACGATCAGCTTCATCAACAGTTTATGGTATTCAAACCGGTGATTATACAGCAGGAACCAGAATATCTAAAAACCGGATTCATGGAATCACCAGCACATACTCAACTTTGGCAGGCGCATACGGCATTAATTTGTCAGGTACTAATTCGGCCTCCAATATTGAAGTTAATAATAATATTATTTCAAAAATTACGCGTTATAATTACTCTACCTCTTCAACAGAATATAACCCGTTTGGTATAAGAATTTCAGGTGGAACAAGTCACCGTATTATACATAATAGCGTAAATTTATATGGAGCATCAGCAACAGTAGGTACCGCTGGCACCTTGTCGGCAGCCTTTATGGTTACCAGTGCAAGTTGCGATAGCCTCGTGGTGTTGAATAATATATTTGCAAACAAATACCAGGGATTGTCGGGAAGTAAGTCGTATGCCGTTTATAGTGTGTCAGGAGTATGGTATAGCGATATAAATAATAATAATTATGATACTACAGGTGCCGCAACCTTTGGTCGTATCGGGTATGCCGGATCCGAAGTGAATACACTTCCGGCTTTCAGGGTGCTAACAGGACGAGATCTGTTATCGGTATCTGTAAATTCACGATTCGCCAATGATAGCAATCTGATGGTGGTTTCTTCTTCCACTCCAAGTCAGATAGAATCCGGAGGTGCATTAACATCGGTGGTATCTGATTTTAACGGTGACCCAAGACCTAAAACAGTTCCTACATCATATGGAGGAAACACCGCTCCTGATATTGGTGCATACGAGTTTGATGGTGCACCTGCAGACTTTACAGCCCCTGTTATTTCATACACCGCATTGCCTTTGGCTACTACATCAACAGGTAGCAGAATATTAAATGGTTTTGCAGCAATTTCAGATTTATCCTCTGGTGTTGATAGTATTACCTATGCCCCAAGATGCTACTACAAGAAAAAGTCGGACAACAATACATATAATGGTAATACTTCTGCTGATAATGGATGGAAGTATGCGGTAGCCGGCAATCAATCAACGCCATTTGGTTTTGTAATAGATTACAGTATTCTGAATGGAGGAAATGTAGCAGTGGGAGATACCATTCAATATTTTGTAACTGCTCAGGATATTGCAGGGAATGTTTCAGCATTGCCTTCATCAGGATTTAGTGCAACATCAGTAAACACCATTACAACGTTTCCTTCATCACCTGAATATTATATCATCGTTGGAGCACCAATGTCAGGAACGTATACGGTGGGCTCTGCGGGTAATTTTTCTACGATTACTGAAGCAGCAAATAATTTAAGATTAAGGGGAGTAAACGGTGCTGTAACATTATCGCTTACCAACCCTTCTTATGGAAGTGGTGAGGTATTTCCAATTGATTTTACGGATATTAACGGAGTGAGTGCTTTAAATACCATTACCATGAAACCGGCAACTGGCATTGATGCAACAGTTACAGGAAGTGGTTCTGCAATTATCAAATTAACAAATACAAGCTATGTAACCATTGATGGATCGAATAACGGTACCAACTCGCGTAACCTGAGTTTAACCAATACAGCTAATACCACTAATACGGCTGTTGTTTGGATTTCAGGAACTACAGGTTCCTCACATAATACCATAAAAAATACAAACCTCTCGGCTGGAGTTGATCAGTCAGCTGCAACCTTAATTACTTTTGGTATATTGATTAACGGAGCCACTGTAAGCACAACATCTTTGGGGGTTGATAATGACTCAAATACTATCGAGAACAATTTTATCATTAGAACCCGCTATGGTATTTTTATCAGTGGACAAAGTGCTACAAATCCAAATGAACGGAATGTGATACGCAATAATATTATCGGTCCAAATGCTTTTGGAAGTGATCAGATTGGAAGAGCCGGTATTGTTATGCATAATAGCATCTATTCAGTTATTGCCGGAAATGAGATCAGGAATATTGGTACACTTATCAGTGATGTTGCAGCAGGAAGTGATAAGGCCGGTATTGCCTTGGCAACCGATGCACTATGGACACCAACTTCATCCGCGGTTTACGGAAGCAGAATAACAAATAACCGTATTTATAATATTGTAGATGAAAAGACGAATTCCGCGGTGGGTATCATTATTGCAGGAACAAAAGCTGGAGATTCAACAGGCAATATCGTAAGTAATAATTTTATTGCACAAATCCGCTCCAACGGAACGTCAACTAATCAGGCTGTGGGTATAGGAATGGCAGCAGGAAATTCAGATTCAATTATTCATAATACCATAAGCTTAAGCGGTGATTTGGATCCTTTTGGTTCTACAACGGCAACAGTAAGTGCTTATGGATTACGTATCAGCAGCACAACGGTTGAACATCCATTTATCAGAAACAATATCATCAGGGTTGATGTTACGTCAAACACAGGTACATTGCTTCACGGAGCAGCAAATATCCCATCCACTTTTAACTGGGGCAATGGTGGTATGAATAAAAATAACCTTTCAATAGACGGAACGAACAGCCAGATGAGGACTGCTTCAATAGGAACTACCTTTTATGCTTCTCTTCAGGATTGGAGCACTGCATCCGGACGTGATCAGAATTCAGTAAACAGAAATGTTCAGTTTGTTTCTCCTACTGATCTTCACCTTACAGGAACATCAGTAAATGATACCTTCCTTATTACTTTTCCGGTTGCTGGTTTTATGACAGATATTGATGGAGAAAACAGACACTTTCTGCCGTATCTGGGTGCCGATGAGTTACCAGGGGCTCCTCTTCCGGTAACATTAATTGGCTTTAATGGAAAATATAATAACGCCAATGCCGAGTTGACCTGGAGAACCACCAATGAATATAACAATAGCGGTTTTGAACTACAGGTTTCGGCAGATGGGCAATCGTTTGTTCCTGTTACCTTTGTTAATGCCAGAAATCAGCAAGGGGTTAATGATTATCAATATACTGACAGCAGGCCTTTTACCAAATACCATGTTTCGAAACTGTATTATCGCCTGAAACAGGTTGACCTGAACGGTGATATTACCTATTCTCATGTGGTGATGATAGAGAAAAGTGTAGCTGCATCAACAACGGTTAACGTTTACCCTAATCCATTTGATGCCTTATTTAATGTGAGTGTTATTTCCGAGGTTAACTCTTCTGTGGCAATTGAGGTAAGGGATATTAACGGTAAGTTGGTTAAAACAGCTGAATCCCTGAACCGTGAAATAACAATTGACTTATCCGGAGAAAATACGGGTATTTATTTCGTAAGGATTATTTCAGGTAATGAAGTGAAAACGGTAAAGGTGATCAAAAATTAATACCACCTGTTTTGTCATCAAAAGGGCTGTTTCTATTAGGATGCAGCCCTTTTGAATTTTAGAAGATGTAGTTTAGCTTAACAATCACATCTGCTAATGCAACGGGTATAATTTTCATTTTTCCTTTTTTAAAATAACTTGCACCTATTAACGTGTTGCAATTTTATGAATGGATTACTGATTACCAATATCAAAGCACTTTATGGAATAACTCCACCTGATATGAAACGGAAGGCAGGAAAAGAAATGAGCCATTTTGAGTACATCAGTGATGCCTGGTTGTATCTGGAGAATGGAATCATTCATAGTTATGGATCGATGTCAGACGGCAGCCTGCAAAAGTTATTTCCTGAGGGCGCACAAAAAATCCAAACAATTGATGCAACGGGTAAGTTGGTTTTACCCTCATTTGTTGATTCGCACACACATATTGTTTTTGCGAAAACAAGAGAAGAGGAGTTTGTCATGCGCATTAAGGGAAAGTCTTATGAGGAAATAGCTGCAGCCGGTGGGGGTATTTTAAACTCTGCCCGAAAACTACAGGTTATGAGTGAGGATGAACTTTTCGAATCAGCCTGGTTGCGTTTACAGGAAGTTATCAGAAGTGGCACCGGAGCAATTGAAATAAAAAGCGGTTATGGATTAACCGTTGCAGACGAAATAAAAATGTTGCGGGTAATCAAACGTTTAAAAGAAGTTTCTCCCATTACCATCAAATCAACGTTTCTTGGTGCTCATGCTATTCCCGCTGAGTTCAAACAAAACCGAAGGGGATACATGGATTTAATTATACATCAAATGTTACCTCAGGTTGCTCAGGAAAAGTTGGCCGATTATTGCGATGTTTTTTGTGATCAGGGTTTTTTTACGGTGGAGGAAACAGATGAAATTCTTACAGCGGCTGCCACATTCGGACTGAAGGCAAAAATACATGGCAACGAGTTGGGATATACCGGTGGAGTGCAGGTAGCGGTTAAACATCAGGCATTAAGTGTGGATCACCTCGAGTTTACCGGTGATGAAGAAATAGAAGCTCTAGGAACCAGCAATACCATGCCGGTGGGTTTGCCCAACTGTTCCTTTTTTCTTGGTATTCCTTATGCCCCCGGAAGAAAAATGATTGATGCTGGTTTGCCTTTCTGCCTGGCCAGCGATTATAACCCGGGCAGCTCTCCTAATGGACGTATGGGTTTTGTTGTTTCACTGGCATGCACACAAATGAAATTAACACCTGAAGAGGCTTATAATGCAGCCACCATTAATGGAGCTGCTGCTTTGGAATTAAGCAATACACATGGAAGTGTTGCAACGGGAAAGGTGGCAAATGTGTTGATCACAAAACCTGTTTCATCTCTTGCTTTTTTACCTTACAACTTCGGTTCTGATTATATTGATCAGGTAATTGTGAATGGTAAAGTATTTATCTGATCAGATCTTATATAAAAACAAAAAGGCCCGCCATTACAGCGGGCCTTCGTTTTTTTCATAGCTGGCTATTATTGTTTGGTATACAATAATCTTTTGGTAATGGTGGCACCCTCTGCCTGAATGGTCACTAAATAAATACCTGAGGTAGCCTCCCGGATATTAAACTGTAGTTCTCCGTTTTGAAGTTCTTTCTCTGTTTGCAATATGTTTTTGCCCAACATGTCTATCACAATCACTTTTACTTTTCTGATATTGGTATTGCGCATTTCGATAGTCACATTGCCATCAGCAGTTGGGTTGGGATACAGATGCAGAGCTGCCTGGAGCTGAGCTTCACTTAAACCAACTTTGTTAAAGGTAAACTGATCTGAAAGTGTTTTGCAGTTCGATGCATTGGCTATTTCCACCTGGTAATTTCCACTCTCCGTGGCCACGTATACTTTAGCTGTAGCTCCACTTATTACCACACCATCTTTCCTCCATACATAACCGGTTGCGGTTTCTGAACAGATTAAAGAATCGGTTCCGGAAGGATTGCTTATTGTTGGTTTAACCGGAGCTATATCAATGGTTACAGTTAATGCTGCAGTGGTATCCGTATTACATCCGGTGAGTACCAATGCACGATATAAACGTGTGGTAAATAAACTCACCGTGGTGTTGGTATGAGCCAAATTCTCACTTGCAGTGCTGCTAATTACATTCCAGTTGCCTCCATTATCACTGTAGAGCCAACCTTTTACTAAACCTCCGTTTATAAATCCGGTTACATTGGCAGATAATGGATTGCCGCTGCACAATACAGGAGTTAATGTGGTTGGTGTGATAGTGATGGTATTGCCTGACAGATTAGGCCTGATTTCTATCAGTACTTCTGCGGTAGTGTCATTGGAACAATTGCTGCTGTTGAAGGTAATAGCACGGTAAGCCCTTATTCTTGGATAACTTACAAAGGTGCTGGAATGGAACAGGGTAGTGCTGTTGTTTGAAACAGTTGTCCATGCGTTTATTGTGCTGTCTCTGTAAAGCCAGTTTACCACGTTGTTCACCTGACCACTTACTGATACCTGTGCGGTAGAGTTTGAACAAAGCACAGGTGTTGTTGTGGTAGGTATGATGGTGTTGGCATTACCAGATCCTACAGGGTTGATATTTACTGAAGCTACACCTGATGTATCGAGCCCGCATGAAGAAACTGATTTTAATAGGGCACGATACTCCCTTGTGGAGGCCGAGGTAACAGTGGTTCCAAAATCGGTGATACTGCTTGAAGTCGTGTTGCTATATACGCTCCATGAACCCCCGTTGATGCGAATGAGCCAGCCCTGAACGGTATAGGTTGCACCTGGATTTATGTTCACATTAACCGGTGTGCCTGAACAAACATTACTTGCAGTGGCTGTTGCTGAAACCGGAGCATTGCCATTTACAATGGTATTAATACTTACCACCACAGAAGCACTGGTATCATAACTGCAGTTGTTGCTGTTGTTAATTATTGCTCTGTATGTTCTGGTTACACTGCTGCTCAGGTTGGTATTAAAATCTGTGAAGGAAGTAGAAGGTTGGCCTGCAACAATCCATGAAGAGGAAGCATTGTCTCTGTACAACCAGCTTGTTATTGATGATCCGGTAAACCCGCTTACATTAAGTGTTACACTGTTTCCAACACAGATGCTTGATTTGGAAGCCTGAGGGATAACCGAGTTTTGATTTCCTTTTCCATTCGGGTTATATGTGATGGTAACCATAGCAGAGGTATCAATAGAACATCCGTTGCTCTTACGTACCAGTGCCCTGTAATTTCTGGTGGTACTGGTTACAACATTAGAGTTATTGTCAACAATGGTTGTTAAACCGCTTGAGGTAAATAGCTGCCAGGCACCATTATTCTCTCTGTATATCCAGTATTCTATCGTGTTGGAGCCAACACTTAAATTAATTACGGCACTTCCACCGGCACAAATAATGGCATTATTGGTGGTTGGTACAAGTGAATTATCATTGCTGTAAACCCTTGGAGAAATAGTTACGGTTAGCTCTCCGCTGCTATCATTTGTACAAGAATTGGCTTTGGTGATAATAGCACGGTATTTTCTGATTACGGTTGATGCAATATTGGTATTGTAATCGGTAACTGATGTGGATGTGCTAAATGACAGGTCGCTGTATGCACCACCATTATTGCTTACCATCCATTTTTGAATGGTATTTCCAGAGCCAGGGGTAATATTGATTGTTACCGGAGTTCCTGTACAAACATTATTGCTGGAAGTGGTAGGGATAATGGTATTGTCTGTTCCATACAATCTCGGACTTATTAAAGAGGTGTCCTGATTAGATGAGTCAATATTACAGGTTGTTCCTTTTCTGATAAGTGCTCTGTAAGTTCTGTTCACAGGCGAATTTACAAAGGTGCTCAGATCGGAAATATTACTGGTTGTTAAATTCATCAGGTTCCAGCTGCCTGTATAATTATCGCGTTTCATCCAGTTTACCACCGAGTTGTTTGACCCCGGAGTTACACTAATGGATAATACACCACCTGAACACATATTGGTATTATTTACGTTTGGTACAATAGCCTGATCATTTCCATAAGTAAACGGATTAGTGGTTACAGACACAGGTGCCGTGGTGTCAATACTGCAATTTGTACCTTTAATAATTTGTGCACGGTATGTTCTCGTAAGCGGAGTTACTACATTCAACGACTGGCTGATGCTGGTTGATGAAGTATATATTGGCAACCAGCTTCCGGAATTGTTGTCGCGGTATAACCATCCCTGTAGGGTATTTCCGCTACCCGGTGTCACACTTATGGTATAAGATGATCCGGAGCAAACTGTTGATGGAGCTGTAGGTGTGATGGCATTGTCATTACCATATGTTCTTGGATTTACAGTGGCAAACGCTGCCTGTGTGGTATCGATATTACAGGTGCTTGTTTTATATACCAATGCACGGTAACCAAGTGTGGTAGTGGTGCTGAAATAAGTATTGGTTTCGGTAAGGGTACTGTTCTGTGTTTGAGAAATAGTTCCTTTATCAATCCATTGGCCTCCGTTAATATTGTAGAACCAGCGAATCACTGTTGTATCTCCTGCTACAGTCATATTATGTGTAAACGAAGTACCGGTACAAACCGATGACGGGTTTAATACAGGTACCCTGTTGCTATTGCCAAGTGTTACCGGATTAATGGTTACCGTTACGCCTGCACTTGTATCGTAGCGGCAGTTGGTAGTGTTTACAAAAATAGCCCGGTATGTTCTGGAAGTGCTGGTTCCAACAAATGTATTGTAATCAGTAAGGTTATTGTTGTTTCCATTAATCAATACCTGCCATGGTCCTGTATTATTACGGTATATCCAACTTGTTATGGTTACTCCACTAAGTGATAAATTGGATACAGGTGATCCAGTACAAATATTGGCTGATGACACGGTTGGTGTTTTGGTATTATCGTTTCCATAAGCAAAAGGATTGATGGCTATAGAAACCGCATTAGTGGTATCATAGCTGCAGTTGCGGAAAATAATAATACGGAATTCACGTAATGTTGGAGTGCTCACATTGGTATTATAGTCTGTTATGGATGTGCTCACCGTATTGCTGTATACCTGCCATATACCACCGTTGGTTCTGTATAACCATTGGAATACACTTCCTCCTGAAGGTACCGATACACTTACGTTAAATGAAGTACCGGCACAAACAGATGCTGGTGCCGTTGGTGTTACCGAAGAATTTCCGTTGGTGATAAATTTAATAAATACACTGTCGGCTCTTGCTGTATCACCCTGACATGAATTGGTAAGAAGCAGTGCCCTGTAATACCTCCATACCGGTGAGGCTACAGTGGCCACGTGAGAATAGAAGGTAGTTGCACTTGAAGGAATCATGGTCCATGTTCCGTTAGCTCCGTCTTTATATAGCCAGCCTTCAACAGTTCCGGATACGGTGAGGTTAACACTTGTTCCAGAGCAAACCGTATCAACTGAAACACTTGATTGGGTGGTACCTGTACCATATGTTTTGGATTTTAAAACCACATTCTTCAGTTTGCTAGTAGTGTCGTTGGAACATTTTGCTGTATTAAATAAAACCACACGATAGGTTCTGATGGTTCCCGCAACAACGGATGTATTATTATCGGTAAGAAAACGAGATGTAGAGGTGATGTCTTTCCATACCCCGCTGTTATCCCTGTATTGCCATTTGGTTACATTATAGGTACCGGTTGGTATGCTTAAAGAAATAGCTGCACCTGTACATACGGTATCGGGTCCTGTAATAACAGTGGCTGTATCATAGCCAATACCAATAGGATTTATATTTACTGCAACAGAAAGGGTACTGTCAAAATCACAACCTGTAGTATCTGTAATTACAGCCTTGTACAAACGGTTGGTTGTTGAAGTCACATAAGTATTCTGATGGGAGATGGATGTTGTATTGTAAGAGTTGTTCATGTCAAACCATGGTCCGGCTGAACCGTTATCACTAAAAATCCATCTGTAAACACTGTTACCACTTGGGGGAGTTACATTCAGATTGGTTGAGGAACCTGCACATATGCTGTTTGGCGAGGCAGTGGGTAAAGTTGTACCGGCATTTACACCGGGTCCGGTAGTATTTATAAAAATGGTAATGGCGTTTCCTGTATCAATACTGCAAATGGTTGTATTATTAAGCAACGCTCTGTAAACCCTGGAGGTATTAACAGCTACATAACTGTTATTATCGGTTAAGGTGGTTGATGTAGTGTTAATCAGGTTCCAGTTTCCTCCGTTATCACTGTATATCCAACGTGCCACACCAGTGTATCCGGATGGCAGGGTGGTGGTGATAGTAACCGGTTTCCCATAACAATAGGTAGTTCTGTTTGAAGTAAGTCCTGCATTTACAATTCCTGTTCCTCTTGCATTTAACGCTACACTCACGGTATTTGATGAGTCTATTGAACAGGTACTTGAGTTAAATAACAACACCCTGTAATTTCTGTTGGTGTTTACGGAGATATTAGCTGAATTATCATTAAAGCTGGATGATGTAGTGGTAAATGGAAAATCATTCCATGTTCCATTATTGTCGCTGTAAATCCATTTGCGAACGGAATAAGGGCTAACTACGCTGGCACTAATAAAAGGGGTTGGACTATTCTGACACACAGAAGTGGTGCTTGATGTTGGCGTTATATTGGTTACGTATCCGTTGCTGTTTGGTGTGATGGTAACAGTAACTGCCGATGTTGTATCATAACTGCAGGTATTGGTATTATTCAATACCACTTTATAACTCCTGTTGGTAAAAACAGAAACAGTGGTTAGGGTATGTGAAACAGATGTTGATGTATTATTAGGAATAACCAGCCATGGTCCGTTGTTATCGCTGTATAACCAACGTTGTACGCTCGTTCCGCCAGGCAATGATCCGTTGATATTGTTTCCGATGGTACTGCCTGAACAATAATTGGTGCTGTTGGAAAGAATTCCAACCTGAGGTGCATAACCCTGAACACGTGAATTGATCATGATAGAAGCATCAGCACTGGTATCATAGCTGCAACCAGATGTATTCAGATAAATAATGCGGTATGCACGTGAAAACGTTGATCCGGTAATGGTATTCTGATCGCTTACAAAGGAACTCTGGGTGGAACCGGTAAACTCATTCCACACCCCCGTTCCGTTATCTCTGTAAATCCATTTAAATACACTGGAACTGCCAACTGCCGGAGCACTTAAAGAAGCCGTATTGCCTGAACAAACCGAAGAGGTATTGATGATTGGTAAAGTAGTATTCAGGTTTCCATTACTGCTTGGTCTGATCTGAACAGTGGTGATCTGAGTGGTATCTGTGGCGCAACTTCCCTGCCGCAACAGAATGGCTCTGTATGACCTGTTGATGGTTACAGCTGTATATGGTGCAGTGATAGACTGGAAAGAACTTGAAGAAGAATTTAGAAAATCTGTCCATACTCCGTTATTGTCTCTGTAAATCCATTTCTGAACAGTACCGCTATAACTAAAGTTCATGCTAAAGCTGTTTCCTGAACAAATGGTACTTACCGAAGCGCTTGGTGTAATTGCTGCTGTCCCTCCGCTGATATATGGAGAAAGGCTCACATTAAATGCTGCACTCGTATCAACACTGCATGAAAGTGGGTTGTCATGTATTACCGCATATCTTCTGGTTACCGGAATTAATACCCTTGTATTGGTACTCGATTCGAAATAGGAGGTAGAGGCACTGCCGCCTGATACTGCCGCCCACGCACTGTTGTTATCGCTGAATATCCAGCGTTGTATGCTGGTTCCCGATGGAATGTTTACACTTAATGAGATGGAAGACTGACCACCGCAAACAGAAGTTTGAGATGTTGTAGGTAATATACTCCCGTTGTTTCCATTGGTTTTTGCGTTAATATTAACCGTTACAATATTTGTTGTATCATACCGGCAAAGAGATTGATTAAACAGTAATACCCTGTATAACCTTTGTTTATTTACTGTTGTGGTTGTGGAATTATCAGTGGCACTGGTACTGCTTGAGCCATATGATGACCAGAAAGTAGAGGTGGCATCCTTATAAAGCCAGTTTTGTACAGTATAACCGGATGGCAAAATAATACTACCCTGAACACCTGATCCCGAGCATGCAGTGGAAGAAGTAAGCAAGGTATGTGTAAGCGGAAAATTGCCATTTACCCTTGCATTAATGGTGGTGCTGGCTTCCAGTGATGTGTCTGTTCTGAAAGTTTCGTTATTACGGATAAGTGCACGGTAAGAACGAATCACACTTCCGGAAATATTGGTATTAAAATCATTAAATGAACTACCGGTTGAAGAAAGAAGTGTCCATGAACCGGTGTTGTTGTCCCGGAATAACCATCCTGAGGCTGTTTGCGATGAAGATACAGATACGGAGCCGAAAATGGAATTACCGGAACAGTATGCTGCCTGATTAATGGTTGGTGTTATACTTACAGTACCACCTGGTTGAGCTACACGCAGTAACACAGAAACTGCAGGTGTGGTATCTATGCTGCAATTAACGGTTGAGTTAATAAGCACCCTGTAACTCCTTTGTGTGTTTACGCTTACGTTGGTATTTGCGTCAGTATAATTTTGTCCGCTATTAAAGGAGTTGATCCAGTTACCTGTATTATTATCCCTGTATAACCAGTTAGATGCTTCACTTACGGGCATATAGGCACGTACCTGATAACCGGCACAAACTTCTGCTGAAGGAGTTACCGGCATAAATGAAAGGGTATTGCCTCTTGTATTTGGTTTAATTAGTACAGTTACAGGAGCCGATGTGTCATAACTGCATCCATTGGTGATATTATTAATAATTACCCTTACTGTTCTTGTTAAAGGTATTTGTATAGAAGAAGAGGTAGACAGGTTGGCGCTCGTTCCGCTGAAGGAGGTAATCCATGCTGCGTTGGCACTGTCACGGTAAATCCAGCGATCAACGGATACACCTGAAACAGAAAATGAAGTGCTGCTGCCTGCGCATACCGAAGTTTGATTGGAAAGAGGAACAGGTGATGATACACTTCTTCTGTTTACAGCATTGATGGTAAACTGGATGGATGAAGAGGTATCGAATCCACATGTTGCCTGATTACGGATAAGTACTTTATAATTACGTGTGGTATTAATACCTACACTGGTATTAAAATCATTAATATTGTTAGAACCGGAGTTAAAATTGGTCCATGTGGAAGAACTGTTGTCCTTATAAATCCAGTTGCCTACATTACTGCTGAGGGCATCTACCTGCAGGTTCAGAGAAGTTCCGGCACAAATAGAAGAAGCAGAGGAGGTGAGTAGGGTGATATTGTTATTTATCCCGTTTACACTAACAGGAATCATGACGTTCAACACATCAGACGAATCCTGCTGGCACGAATTGTCGTTTTTAACAAGTGCCCTGTATTGTCTGTTTATTGGATTTTGTGTACTGTTTGTAATCGAGTGATTTGCCTCACTAGATGAGCTGAAAAGATTCCAGTTTCCACCATTATCTCTGTAATACCATCCTGTAATCTGGTATCCCTGATTCATGGTTCTGATGGTTAAGGTAGTTCCCGGGCAAGGGTTTAGAGAACTTGCCGATAGTTTAATGGCGCTGTTTACTCCATAAGATACAGGGGTAAGGTTAACACTTACTCCAGCTGTCGTATCAGTTGGGCAGGTTGCTGTTGAAACAACTGCTCTGAAGGTTCTGATGGTGGGAGTTGATACGGAAATAAACTGATTTGTAATTTCGCTGCCATTTAGGGTAAGCCAGTTACCGGTATTATTATCACGGTATACCCAACGTGTTACCGGCAAACCATTTGCATAAAGGGTAAGCTGATTATTGCTGCATATATTATAGGAGGATGTTCCCGGTACATAAGAGGAAACATTGCCACATTGGGCATGGGCTTGCTGATAGCCACATAAAATAATTACCGCCATAGAGAACAGTAACATTTTAACTTGTTTTTGGTAGAGATAGTGATTCATAACTGTAGGTGTTGGATTTTGTGTCGAAATTAGTGTTGCATGCTATGCTAAAGAATACGTTAATATGCGTAATTTGCTTAGAATAAGGAAGCTTAGCAATGATTTCTCTCAGTTTGTCAAATAAGGAAATCAGTCGCGGTATAAAAAAATAAAGCCCCGTTTATCGGGGCTTTATTAGATGTATAGAAAACTGTTATTATTCTATTGTCATATCTACTCTCCTGTTTCTGGCTTTTCCTGCAGCAGTTTCGTTAGAAACAACCGGTTTTGTATCACCATATCCGGTAGCAATTATTCTGGATGCATCAATTCCTTTGCTGATCAAATAAGATTTTACAGCATCAGCTCTTTCCTGAGAGAGGGTGAGGTTGGAAGCTGGGTCGCCTACATTATCTGTATGGCCATCAATTCTGAAATTAATCGTTGTGTTCTCACTCAACATTTCGGCAAGTTTATCCAAAGCTGCAAAAGAAGTAGGCTTAATAATTGATTTACCTGTTTCAAACTGCAGGTTTTTAATACCATCACTTATTACCGCTAGTTGTGCCCTTGTTGGTTGTACCGGGCAACCGTTATTATTTGCACGTCCTGCCTGTGTCGGGCATTTGTCCTGGTGGTCAGGTGTACCATCTTTGTCTGTATCCATTGCCCTGCCTGCTCCATCTACAGAAGCTCCGGCAGGGGTATTAGGTTCCTTATCAAATACGTCACTCACACCATCTCCGTCACCATCGTTTTTAAATGATTCTTTCACAGCCATAATCAGGGAATCACCTCTGCGTTTGTTTTCGGCCATCTGCTGTTCCATTTCCTGTTTCATCTTGGCCGAAAGTTCTGCATTCTCTTTTTTCATATTGTTCATCTGATCCTGAGCCTCTTGTTTGGCCTTTATCAGTTCTTCATACAATTGTTCAGTTGGTTCAACCCACTCCAGGCTTCGGTCGTTTTTGCCGGCTCCGAGATTAAAGGTGATAAAAGCCTGGGGTAACATATAAAAATCGTTCGACCTGTTACTGGTTCCGGTTGAGGCATACCCATCAATATCATCGGTAAAAGTTAGCCGCTGACTCAGTTCAAGGCCAATATCAATTAAAGGGTTAATATAAGCTTTCATACCTATTCCATAAGGAACAACCAATGTGTTTACATCTGCTTTTGATGAATTGGCCGGTTTGTAAGTTAAGGTCCCCATATGATAACCTATACCCGTACCTACGTATAGCTGTGCAATGTTTTTTCCGGTACTTCTTTTTTTGAAATTAACAATATTCAGGTTTAACTGAGCTGTTGCTTCTCCAAAGGTATTGGTGCTTTGATAAAAAGGTAAGGTCTCTCCCAGGTTCTTATTGTTCATTTGTCCGCCCAGTAGCATTAATCGCAAACTAAAGTTATTTGCAAATACATATTTACCGGAAACCCCAAATGCACCTGATGGAAGGCCGAGGTCACGATCTCCCTGGGTTAAAGGGATGCCTGTATGAACGGATAGACCCCAAAGGCGGTATTTTTGAGCAGAAACTGTTAAGGTGGCTAATCCGGCCAACATACACAGAGTGAGTTTAATCTTCATAGGGAATAGATAATTTGAAACAAAGGTATTGATTAGAGGTGGTTTCGGCTCTCCTTAACGCACAGTGTTTGTTTACATCTCATTCCTTTTGAGTGCTTTTCTGTACACCTCCAGGCACCTCATTCGTGCAAGTTCATGTTTTACCAATGGAACAGGATATTCTGGTGTTCCAAATTCGGGTACCCACTTTTTTATATATTGGTGTGCTGCATCAAATTTCTCCGTTTGTAAAGTAGGATTAAATACCCGGAAGTATGGAGCCGCATCTGTCCCACATCCTGCAGCCCACTGCCAACCACCGTTGTTGGCACTCAGATCAAAGTCTAATAATTTTTCAGCGAAATAAGCCTCCCCCCAGCGCCAATCAATCAGCAGGTGTTTGGTTAAAAAACTGGCAACTATCATTCTTACCCTGTTGTGCATATACCCGGTTGTATTTAACTCCCTCATACCTGCATCAACAATGGGATAACCGGTTTTCCCTGCACACCAAATTTCAAATTCAGATTCATTATTTCTCCACTCTATCATATCATATTCTTTCCTGAAGGCCCTTTCGGCAACATGTGGAAAGTGAGCAAGAATCATCATGTAAAAATCTCTCCAGATTAATTCATTCAGAAAAGTTTCATTCAGGGCAAGTGCTTTTCTTGCTTTCTCTCTTATGCTTATTGTTCCAAACCTGAAATGTATACCTAAACGGGATGTTCCGTTTAAGGCAGGAAAGTCTCTTGTTTTATGGTAGTTCTTTATTATTCCGGAAGTCGTTTCATTTTTAGGAAAAGAAACCCCGGAGCGCTTAAAATTTAAAGATTCCAGCGTTAAAAGAGGTGTGATGGTTTGCGTTTTAAAAAATTGGCTGTTGTATTTCTCAACCGGATAAGCCTTCAGATAAAAGGTATTTAGTTTGGCTTTCCACTTTCTGGAGTACGGAGTAAAAACCGTATAGGGTTTGCCATCGTCTTTCAGAATTTCATGGTATTCAAAAATACACTGGTCTTTATAGGTATGAAACAGGATATGCTTACTTAAAAGAATCTGTTTGATATCTTCATCCCGCTCCCGGGCATAAGGTTCATAATCATGATTGGTATACACTTCCTTTACCTGATATGTTTTTACCAGTTCATTCCAAACCTGCTGCGGTGTGCCTTGCTTCACAACCAAATCGCTTCCCCATTCCTTAAGTTGTTTTTTTAAGGCACATACCTGATCATATATAAACGTTACCCTGGCATCTGATCTGTTCTCAAGTTTATCAAGGATATTGGTATCGAAAATAAAAAGAGGCAATACCGGTAAGCCTGATTTAAGTGCGTGGTATAACCCTGCATTATCGTTTAAACGCAGGTCTCTGCGAAACCAGAAAATGGAAATGGATTGTTTAGGAAGGCTCATGTTAAATGAAATAACACGCTAACCTTAACCTTGTTTTATTTTTTTTTCAATTAATGAAGTGGAATAACCAGGCAGAAAGTCAATGGTTTTTACAGTACCACCTTTTTTGGTAACAATATCATACCCTACAATTTGCTCAGGCTCGTAATCACTTCCTTTTACCAGCACATCCGGCTGCACCACTTTTATTAATTCGTATGGGGTATCTTCTTCAAATAATATCACAGCATCTACAAATCCCAGTGAAGCCAATATCTGCAACCGTGATTGCTCATCCTGAATAGGGCGCTGAGTGCCTTTTAATTTACTTACCGAGGCATCCGTATTCACGCCAATAATCAGTTTATCTCCAAGGTCGGCAGCCTTTGCCAGATAATCCACATGCCCCCTGTGCAGCAGGTCGAAACAGCCATTGGTAAATACCACCTTTTGCCCGCTTTGTTGCCACTCTTTCAGCTTGTGTTCCAACGCTGTTTTGTTTTGGCAAACCTTTGAAGCAATGAGTTGCTGGTGTTTCATGGTATTAACTGGTTAAACGTTTACGTTCTTCAATTAAAGTTAAAATTAAAGAAATGCTGCCAACAATCAGAATCATTATCATCTGCATTCCGTGCGAAACAAAACCGAATACACCGCCTGCCACTGATGACACACCATACAAAGCCAACCCTTTGGCAACAAAAATATGATATGCTCCTATACCACCCGATACAGGTGCAGCAAAACCAAACGTACCAACCACCAGGATACTTAATGTGGCAGCCAGTCCGATACCTGATGTGGCATCAAATGCCATCAGGTAACAAAGCGTATTCAGGTAATAAAGCATCCAGATGGCTGCCGTGTAAAAAAAGAAAAGGCCCGGACGTTTTAGTTTAAATACACTTTTAAAACCATCAATAAAACCTTGCAATATGCCCGCTACCTTACTTAAAAGGGCCGACTGAAGCAGTTTTGATTTGTACTTTATAAAGCCAACAATTCCTAAAACACCAACCAATACCAGGATGATAAGCAGGATGCTGTTGGCTCCCTGCAATTTTTGTGTAACCGGAACAAAGAAGGTTTCATTAAAAAAAACAAACAGGGTATCAAATTCTATAAAAAGCACACTGATGGTAAGCAAAAGCAGAATGATCATATCAAAAACACGTTCCACTACCACCGTTCCAAGCGATTGGGTGACCGGAATTTTATTGGTACGGTTAAGCACCCCGCACCGGCTTACCTCACCCATACGTGGAATGGCAAAATTAAACAGGTAACCAATCATTACCGCATTAAAGGCATTAAGCGCAGAAGGTTTAGTACCTAAAGGCTCCAACATCTGATTCCACCTTACACCTCGTAACCAATGGCTTATTATGGATACCAGAAGAGCGCAAACAATCCAGAAGTAGTTGGCACTTTTAAACCCGTTTATTACCTTATCGTAATCCAGTTCAAGGTTTACAAAAGCAATATACAAAAGGGCAATTCCCAGCCCGAGGAATAAAGAAAATTTGGCAACTTGTTTTAGCTTGTTAATCAAGCCTGTAGTTTGTTTTGAGCGTCAGGATACACCGCAATTGGCTGATGTTTTTTGGCATCTTCAAATGGCATGATGGCATAAGAAATGATAATCAGGTGATCACCAACAAACCCCTTGCGGGCAGCAGGACCATTCAGGCATATCACCCCGGAATGGCGGTCTCCCTTAATAACATAAGTCTCAAGGCGTTCTCCGTTATTTACATTTACAACCTGAACCTTCTCATTCTCAATGATATTGGCGGCTTCCATCAGTGCTTCGTCAATGGTAATACTACCAACGTAATGCAACTCAGTCTGTGTGAGTTTGGCCCTGTGGATTTTAGATTTTAATACTTCTATCTGCATAAAAAAAGCGCAGCAAAGGTATAGTAATTTTTGAGAATGCCTTATTTCCATAATTTCCCTTATTTTCGCCTCCCCAAACGGAGAAGTGCAGGAGTGGTTGAACTGGCACGCCTGGAAAGTGTGTATACTTTAATCGGTATCGAGGGTTCGAATCCCTCCTTCTCCGCCAGTTAATCCCTGAGTCCGGAAGAACTCAGGGATTTTGTATAAAAAAAGACCACCAAGCCCAAGCTTGAGCGGTCTTTTTTTATACAAAATCCCAACAGCGCAGCTGGACAGGGATAACTGAAGCCACCCCCAACGGGATCACGCAAGTAATCCCGAATCATACCCACAGATAAGCAAATAACTTCCCAACTTCGAACTTACATCCATCACCCCAACCAAAACCTCGCACTGAGCACTAAGCACCACGCACTAATCCCAACAGCGCAGCAGCACAGGGATAACTGAAGCCACCCCCCAACGGGATCACGCAAGTAATCCCGAATCATACCCACAGATAAGCAAATAACTTCCAAACTTCAAACTTACATCCACCCGCCCCAACCAAAACCTCGCACTATGCACTGAGCACCAA
>JBPXJS010000012.1:0-2490 GCA_051715425.1 Bacteroidota bacterium
AGAGAATTTTCTTGCTTTAGAGTGCAAACTTAGTTAGGTTAACGCTAAAGTAACTATTTTCAGTTACATTTAGGTATAGAATGTCAAAAAAAGATAAGCTACTGGATAGACTTAAAAGTAGACCTACAGACTTTACATGGCCAGAAATGGAAAGGCTGCTTAAGGAAATGGGGTATACTGAGAATAAAACTGGGAAGACGGGTGGTTCAAGACGGAAATTCACCCATACATTGGCACCCACAATAAGCCTACATAAGCCTCATCCAGGTAATATTCTAAAAATGTACCAAATAGACCAAATTCTAGAGATTCTAGAAAAGGAGAAAATGATATGAGCAACATGATGCAACACAAAGGGTATGTTGGCTCTGTGGAGTACAGTGCTGAAGATAAAACTTTCTTTGGTAAATTGGACGGCATTAGAGACCTGGTTTCCTTTGAAGGTTCAGATGTGGACAGCCTTGAAACATCGTTCAAAGAAGCCGTGGATGATTATCTGGAGCTTTGTAAATCTGAAAATCGTCAGCCTGAAAAACCATTCAAGGGACAATTTCAGGTTAGAACGAAACCTGAGATTCATAGGGGACTTGCGCTTGCTGCAGCCAAAAGGAAAACAAACTTGAATGCGATAGCGGAAGCCGCTTTCGAGGCATTTCTTGCTCTCACTTTGCAAGAAACACAAGGAGGAAGTAAGCAGCCACAAAAACGCAACTCTGCCTAAATAATAACAGAAATGAGAAATTAAACTGCCAAACGTAAGAATTATCTCTGTGAGCTTCTCGACGCGAAATCCAGCCAAAGTATAACAGCTAACACAGCCGCCACGCCTCTTAACAATGCGCAACCTTGGCGGCTTTCTTTTTCTTGTCCCCTACTCAAATTTTTGCCATATTATTCATAAGTTATATTATCACATTTAGCTTAATAGGTATGTAGTATGACAATTACTGACCCTTTCGGGATAGAATGGTGTCAGTTTAAACCCTGTTGATGATAGATGGAGATAAGAAATGGAGCAATATGTTGGACTGGATGTTTCTCAGGATGTAACCCACATCTGCGTTGTTGATCGCGATGGCAAGAAGCTATGGGAAGGAAGTTGTGAGTCAACGCCAGAAGCTATTGGTGAAACGGTAAAGAAACAAGCTCCCGATGCTGTCAAGATTGGCCTTGAAAGCGGACATCTTTCAACCTGGCACTGGCATGGCCTTCGGGATATGGATTTGCCTGCCATTTGTATTGACGCTTACCATGCCCATGGCGTTCTCCGCCTTCAAATGAACAAGACTGACAAAAATGACGCTCAGGGCATCGCCCAGATCATGCGCTGTAACTGGTATAAAGAAGTCACCATCAAGAGTTTCGAGAACCATGAGTCCCGCGCCCTGTTTCGGACACGTAGCAATCTGGTAAGCATGCGTACAGATGTGGTGAACCAGATACGCGGTATGCTCAAAACTTTCGGGATATTGATTAAAGGCATTGCAGGCGTGAGTTTTGAAAATCGTGTTCAGGAGATCATTGATGAAGGAACGGCATTAGCAGCCCCTCTCCAAGTTCAGCTTGATCTCTTGCGTGTCATCAAACAGAAAATAGGCGACCTGGATGAATTGGTTTTAGATCATGCCTATGCTTCACAGGATTGTCGTGTTCTGATGAGTATCCCTGGTGTCGGCGCAATGACGGCGGCTAATTTTGTTCTGGCTGTCTATGATGCTGACAGGTTCAAGGCCTCCAAAAGTGTCGGGGCTTACTTCGGTTTGACGCCAAGACGCAGACAGTCCGGTGAAATGGATTATAACGGGCGAATATCAAAGCGTGGTGATCGGGTCATCCGGCACCAGCTTTATGAAGCAGCCAATTCTATCCTCACGAGAGTCAAGAAGCCCTCCTCTCTGCAAGCATGGGGTCTGCGCATTGCCAAACGCTCGGGCATGAAAAAGGCAAGAATCGCTGTCGCGCGAAAGCTGGCCGTCATCATGCACCAGATGTTGCAAACCGGAGAATTGTTTTGTTTTAATCATGCGACCGGAGAGAGGGCTGTTTATGCATAGGAAATAAGTGGAAAGTTTCGTAGTCTTGCAATGAAAAAGTAGGATTACGTTTTGTCCCGTGCCGGGACGAAAGCTTTCGGTTAAACCCGGTATATATGATGCAGAAAAAAGATCGTTATTTTGGACAAATAGCAATCAAACTGCGGATCACATTTTGAGGGAACCGAGGCATCCAAAGCAATAGTGTGGCGTTCATTCGACCACGTAGAGAATGGTGATACCGGCTAGACAAAAACGTAACAATGCTATATTTACAAGATTACAGCCCGCCTGTTGAACATAATTCTATTAGAGAATTATTCTATATAGCTTAGGTTTAATAAACCCAAGCCATAAATTACTCCCAAACCCTATTTAATCCTCATCTACTTCCGTGCGAACCATCAGGATTTTATCAATTCGTTTTCCTTCAGTTCTAAGAATCTTGAGCTTCCAA
>JBPXJS010000013.1:0-4529 GCA_051715425.1 Bacteroidota bacterium
GAGATAATTCCCTTTCCTAATGAAGAAGTTACCCCACCGGTAACAAAGATGTATTTGGCAGAAGACATGATGCGGAAGCCCTTAAAAAATTTGGTCGCAAAGGTAGGGTATTCTGGTCGCTAACAAACCCGTTAAAATCAAATTTATTTCGTTTTTGGCGAAATTATGGGTAGGTTTGAAGGATAAGTGTTACCCAATTTAATTGAGGTTACTTTAACCTTATGTTAGAGATATAAGAATTGGGAAATACCTATTCAAAAATACCTGATCCTATGAGCATAAGCTTTACGATTAAGCATAGAACAATACATTTAAGTTCATTTCTCGTTTTCATTTTACTAGTAGCTTCCACCATAGAAGCATTTGCATTACCGCCCCGAGCAAGGAATATTTACATAGGAGGCTCAACTCCTGGCCCCAATCCTGCGTATGCAGGAAGTACTGCTATGAAGCGAAATCAGGTACTGCGGGTTTATTACACGTATGTGGACCCCGAAAGTAACCCGGAATCTGGTACAACTTTTCAATGGTATAGATATGATGATAACCTAGGCACCAATAAGACTTTAATTGCTGGTGCTAATAGTGTTACCTATACTCTGGTTGCTGCTGATGAAGGGAAACATATTTCTGTTGAGGTGAGACCAAGAAATGCTACGGATGGTTTTGGCGCAATTAGAGAATTTCGCCCCTGGAATGCAGCTAACCCTAATCCGGTTTATACATTTAATGCAAACTGTCTAAGGCCAACAGGCTCTGGAGTTCCAACTCCGGGTAACAATGTTATCCCCGTTTCCCCTGGTGTATGCTCTCCCCGCGAAATTCAATGGGAGATTTTTTATACTGGGATTAACTACAGAACGGATTTACCTCCGAGAATTATTGTTGTTTGGGGAGATAACGGTGTTACGCAAGAAGTAATTACGCCAAGCCTCGTTAATCCATTGGTTACACAGGTTGATACTTTCAATCTTGTAAATATGGATAGGCAAACATGGCGAGCTGTTCCAACTCATATTTTCAACTATGCAGGAGGTAGTTTGCCATCTACAACCGTAAATGAGAGGTGTACTTATACAATGCAAACCACGTGGGGTGTTGGAGCCACAAATTGTTTGGCCACAGGTGTTCAGGTTCAAAAATTGACTGTCTGGGATAACGAAGCCAATACCAACTTAGGTCAGGTAGATATGAATCGGGACCCCTCTAGTCCCACTGGGGTTGAGGTTGCCGGTGAGATTACCAATGTGTGCCAGGGTGATGGTCGTGTTGTTAGACTTTTGGATACCAGCGACTTCAACTGTACTCCAGGCGGTGCTGCAATAGAAATACCAAACCCAAATAATCAGGCTCGTTGGGTTCAGTTCGTTTATGGTACCGCCAATACGGTCTCAGCTCCAGGTGGAGGTGCCGGTAATTTTATAATTATCAATGGTGTGAGCTATACTGCTGCTCAGTTGCCAATTTATGGGCCTGTTCAATATATTCCTGCTTCAGTAACTACACCCAGTTCTATTTCTCAAAACATTCAAATGCCCTCGGTAAGTGGTGTAGCAGGTCAGAATTTTGTTGTCACGATGCGAACATGGAACACGTGTGCACCATTTGATAGAAATTTGTTTGATGGCAACGGACTTAATCCCTCTCAGGTTGCCCCTAACAATGTTTTTAATATTTACGGTCCTCCAGGTACAGTAACTGCACCTTTGGGTCCTGCTCCATTCTTTGCAAATGCTAACCCGGCAACTCGTATTTATACGATTTCGATTATCTCAAAGCCTGCTCCGCCTGTCGCTCCTAACAGAGATATTTGTTCTCCAGACAGTAGACAATTAAGTGTTAGTCCTACAGTGGCTGGGCTTACCTATAGGTGGTATCTGACAAGTGCGGATGCAATAGCAAATACAAATATCCAAGCCACTTCGGCCAACTTCACCCCAAGTTCAGGTCAAGCCCCGTCAGGTTCCCGAACTCATTATTTCGTAACGGGAAGCGGAGCCAATGGATGCGTTAGTGACCCCACTGAAGTAACTTTAACAAGAAGGTCAACCTTGTCTCAGCCTGGTGTAATTTCAGGACCTCCCAACCTTTGTCCCTCCTCTTCATATGTTTATACAATCCCAGGTGGTGCTCCGCCAAATGTTACGATTACCGATGCGATTACAGGTAACTTCACCTTGGCAACGGAATATATCTGGACGGTACCAGCGGGTTGGACTATAAATTCCGGTCAAGGATCTGAAAGCATAACTGTATCAACCGGACCTGGTACAGGAGCAGGAACTATCTCGGTGCTCCAGCGATATGTTGCGGCAACTTCAGCCGGAACAAGATGCGATGGAACTGCACGCACATTAGCAGTGAATGTGAGAGCCAGGCCAACAGTAAATATCACCCCTGATCCTGCAGCTCTTTGCGAAGGAACAGCCGTTCAATTAGACGGTAATCCTGTATTGCCACCTGCAGCTGGTGGGTTTACGCCATCCATTTCTGCCCATACCTGGGGTGGTAGTACTACGATTTTGGATGCAACTAATATTCAGCAACCTACAATCGAGGCTACTACTGCTCCCGGTACTTACAACCTTAATTATGTGGTAACTGCCGACTTTGGTAGCGGTGTTACCTGTTCATCTACCGCTGATAATTCAACAGTAAACATCTCTGCAAGCCCGGTCACCGCTACTGTTGGTGCCGATCAAAACCTCTGTTTTGTTGCTGGGCCATTGACTTCAAATGCCCTTGGTGGAAGTAATCCTGCGCCCGGCACTGGCGTCTGGACAAAATTTAGTGGACCACCAGGAGCTGCTGTATTCAATCCATCTGCTGCTACTCCTAATGCAACTGTAACAGTGCCCACAAATGGTGTTTATGTTTTCCGTTGGACTGTAACTAACGGTTCTTGTGCTTCATTTGATGACATTCAGGTGGATTTTGGAACTGACCCTGGCCCACAAAATGCTGGTTTAGATAATACATTGTGTGGCTTGACGGGATTTTTAAATGGCAATCCACCTGTTGTCGGATCGATAACATGGTCACAGATTTCTGGGCCTGGCACTTCAATATTTACACCAACCAATATTCATAATCCCGGGATTGCGGTAACTGCTTTCGGAACCTATGTGTTTAGAATGACTGTGGTAAGTGGTACTTGCGTACCGCGCACAGATGATGTTCAAATTACCTTCAATCAACCGGCTACAGCAAATTCAGGGGTTGGATTTACAACTTGTGTAAACTCTGCAGTTTTAGCTCCAATTCCATTATCCGGCACGATTGGTGGCGGAGCAACTCCGGCAACAGGGGGAAGATGGGAGCGGGTTACTGGGTCGGGAACAATGCAAAGTAGTGGCGCGGCAACAGGAACGGTTATTAATAATTTAACAGTAATAGATAATTATGTTCCATCTGCTGCAGATTTTACAGCAGGCTCAGTACAATTAAGGTTAGTTGCAATAGATCCGGATGGAGTGGGAGGACCTTGCGGAAATGTTAATGGAGCCACAATTACCATAACATTAGACAGATTGCCAACGAATGTTAATCCAGATTCCGATAATAACGCGGCCAATAACAGAACTTGTACTTCGAGTTTTGTACTGGGTGCTACAACTCCAACTAATGGCACCGGTACATGGACAGGTCCTGTTGGTGTTAATTTTTCTAACCCAAATAGTCCCACTGCAACTGTTAGTAACCTCCCACTTACCGGAGGATTGCCAACGGTTACGACATTAACATGGACCGTTAGGAGTGCATTAAATGTTTGCGCACCAATAGTAACTACTATTGATATCACCCGAAATCCATTGCCTGCAGCTGTTGATCCGGCTCCTGTTTTGTGTGATTTGGGTGCTGGCTCTGTTACTGGGGTTGACCTGACTACTTATCACGATGGAATAACAGGGATAGGTGGTTCATTAGATCGAACCATACAATGGTTTTCAAATCCTGGAAGAACCATTGCCGTACCAGCCCCAACCAATGTGACCGTTACAAATGGTTTGAAATTTTACAATATCGTAACCACTACTAGCACAACCTGCACAAGCAATGGTGAGATTACTTTTACAGTAAGACCCCTGCCTACCCGAGTTAATCAAACAGCACAAATTTGTGAGGACTCACCTCCAGGCTCTTTGGTAGCGTCAGGCATTGACCTGCAAGGTTTTGAAACAGCTATAGCTGGTGGTTCAATGGTTAATAGAAATATTGAATGGTATGAGGACCTTGCATTGACAATTTTAATTCCTCCAGGTGGTACAGCGGGTGCTGAACAGAACTATAACATAAATGGAGATAGAACACTTCACGCTAAAATTATTGACACCGCCAGCCCGACCACACCTCAATGTTTTTCACAAGCAACACTAACGCTTGACTATCAAGCCCGACCCAACAACAACCAGATTTCAGATGGTATTGGTCAGGTATTAGGAGCTACCTACACAGTTTGTGCAAGCAGCAACCTCGTGTTATTGCAAATTGACCCAGGGCTTAACCCAGGTTCAACGTATACCTGGACA
>JBPXJS010000014.1:0-37042 GCA_051715425.1 Bacteroidota bacterium
AAATCTTCGGTAGAGGATAACAGTTCAATGACCTATCTATGGCGTTTAGGTAAGGATTTGTACGACAGTACCAAGATGCGTACATCAACCGAACATAGCCCGATGAATGTGGAGTATGCAGCAGATACCGGCAGGCAAACAGTTTGGTTGGTAGCAACAACGGTTCATGGTTGTGTCGATTCAACTTACAGAAGAATCAGAATTGATCCGGACATTACCGTATTTATACCAAATGCATTTTACCCCGGAAGTAATGTAAATTGCCGTGATGGAGATCCTGATTGTAACAGGCGTTTTAAAGTAGCTGCTGATGGACACCTGAGCATAGAGATCTTTATATTTAACCGTTGGGGTCAGCAGGTGTATTACAGCACAGATGCAAATGAGGGCTGGGATGGAAAAATGAACAACGGAAAAGATGGAGGACAGGATTGCCAGCAGGATGTATATATCTATCAGGTAAATGCAACAAGCTACAACGGCAAAAAATATAAATACTCCGGATCTGTAACCTTGCTCAGGTAAGTTGCACAGGGCATCGAGATAGATTTAAGAGTAAACTAACCAAACAGGGTGGTCGGATTTATCCGGTCACCCTGTTTCCTTTTATGTAATCACCAAAAGGGAAATAATATTTTTTATATCTTGCTGCAATATGAAAGCAATAAGAAAAATTCCGGTTATCCTTTTTCTTCTCTGTTGCCGGCATGTTTTTGCACAAATTACATTTCCGGTAAATGGCCCGCATAATCAATTACCACGGTTTGATGTGTTTATACATGCTACCATTGTTACAGACTATCAAACGGTGTTGCAGGATGCCACCATGATTGTGAAAAACGGGAAGATTGAACAAATCGGAAATCAATTGCCCATACCGGCAGGCGCCTTAGTTCATCACATGAACGGACGCTGGATATATCCGGCCTTTATAGATTTATACAGCAATTATGGGATCAAAACCGATCAGGAAAAAAAACAGGGAAGAGCCCAGGGATTTATATCATCTAAAAATGGGGCCTATCATTGGAACGAAGCCATAAGACCCGAATTTCATTCGGGTGATTTTTTTTCTTATGATGATAAAAAAGCGTCCCAGCTAAGGGCATCAGGGTTTGGTGTTACGCTTAGTTCTTCGCTGGATGGCATTTACAGAGGCACAGCTGCTTTGGTGCTTACCGGAAATTTAAAGGATCACGAATTACTACTAAGAGATAAAGCAGCGGTTTTTTTATCCTTTAATAAAGGATCATCAACACAGGATTATCCTTCATCCTTAATGGGATCTATAGCATTGCTGAGGCAAACTTATTATGATGCCAAATGGTATAAAACACAACAAGCCGAAAAAAACCTGTCAACAGAAGCATTCTTAACCCAACAGCTTTTACCACAAATTTTTGCTGCAGATAATAAGCTGAATATGTTAAGAGCAGATAAAATAGCAGACGAATTTGGTATCAGGTATATTATTAAAGGAAATGGTGACGAATACCAGCGGGTGGAAGAAATTAAAGCTACAGGATCACCCCTTATCATTCCTCTTAAATTTCCTAAACCATATGATATCAGCGATCCATTCGATGCGGATCTAATTTCAACAGCCGACCTTAAACATTGGGAAATGGCTCCGGCAAATATTGCCATGCTTGCCAAACAAAATCTGGAGTTTTGTATCACTTCTTTTGGATGTAACAATGCCGATGAGTTTATATCCAATATGCGTAAGTCGGTTTTGTATGGAGCAAACCAACAGGATATTCTGAAGGCATTAACGGTTACACCAGCACGGTTAATAAAAGCCGAACAGCAACTTGGGTCTCTAAAGCCTGGAATGATGGCAAATTTCTTTATCAGCACAGGTAATATTTTCGATAAGGATGCTACCATACAATCCTTATGGACCAATGGTTATAAAAATGAGGTACAGGAAGGGGTAAACAGAAAATTATCGGGTAAATACCGGCTCAAAGGAAACATATTTAATAATGCGGTAATCAGTATTGTAAACCGCAATCACAAAACAGAGGCCCAGCTCATTACCGAAACAGATACCATGCAATCCGGTATAGAAGTGGAAGAGTTTGTGCTATTGAATTTTAAAGAAAAAAAGGAATCAGAAAAAAGGTATGCTGTAACAGCCATCATTACACAAACAGATAGTGCGGTGTACCCTCATAACATATTATCGTTTACAGCCACGGTAAGATCAGCCGATGGAAAAACAGATATGTTTCATGGCAACTGGTTTGAAGATAATAAAGAGTCAGATAAAGCTAAAGACAGCGTTCCGCGGGTGGTGTTTGGAGAGGTGGTTTTTCCTTTTACTGATTACGGTAATCCTCAGCAGCCTGTGCAGGAAACCATCATTTTTAGAAATGCAACCGTTTGGACAAATGAGGCAGAAGGAATAGTAAATGAAACGGATGTGGCTATAAAAGCGGGTAAAATTGTTGCTGTTGGAAAGGGCTTAAAAATAGAAGGAGCAAAAGAAATTGATGCAACAGGAAAACACCTTACCACCGGAATTATAGATGAACATTCACATATCGCCATCAGCAATGGGGTAAATGAAGGAACACAAGCCATTACCAGTGAAGTGCGGATTGGAGATGTGGTAAACAGTGAAGATATAAATATATACAGGCAACTTGCAGGAGGTGTTACCTCGTCTCAATTGCTGCATGGTTCTGCTAACCCCATTGGAGGGCAAAGTGCTTTAATAAAACTGAGGTGGGGATTAGCTCCTGAAAAAATGAAAATTGAGGGCGCAGATGGTTTTATAAAATTTGCCCTTGGCGAAAATGTGAAGCAGAGCAATTGGGGAGAACGCTCCACATTCAGGTATCCGCAAACACGGATGGGCGTGGAGCAAATGATGAGAGACGGATTTACGAGAGCAAGGGAATACCAGCTTCAGGTTAAAACAGATCCTGCATCAAGGAAAGACCTGGAACTGGAAGCGCTCGCGGAAATTCTTGCGGGAAAAAGATTTATAACCTGCCACTCCTATGTTCAGTCGGAGATAAATATGCTGATGCACCTGGCCGATTCATTTAATTTTAAGGTAAATACGTTTACTCATATTCTGGAAGGTTATAAAGTAGCCGACAAAATGAAAAAGCATGGTGTAAATGCAAGCACCTTTGCCGATTGGTGGGCGTATAAATATGAGGTAATAGATGCAATTCCCTATAATGCCGCTATTCTATCCAAAATGGGTGTAAACACCGCTATTAATTCAGATGATGCTGAAATGGGAAGAAGACTTAATCAGGAAGCGGCTAAAATAGTAAAGTACGGGGGTGTTTCAGAAGAGGAAGCGTGGAAAATGGTAACGCTTAATCCGGCTAAAATGCTTCACCTCCAAAACAGGCTGGGTTCTGTAAAGCCCGGAAAAGACGCAGATCTGGTGTTGTGGGATAATAACCCGCTGAGCATTTATGCCAAACCTGTTTATACGTTTGTGGATGGAAGATGTTATTATTCTCTTGAGCAGGATAAGCTATTAAGAGAAAAAATTCAGGCAGAACGACAACGTATTATAAAAAAATTGTTAGAGGCAAAAGCTAAGGGCGAAAAGGCCGAGAAGCATGTTTCTGCCGAGGATCCGGATTATCATTGCGAAGATTAATTATTGAACAGCATGAAGAAGTTATTATTAGTTGCAGGTTTGTTGTTTTTAAAACAATGGCTATATGCGCAGCCTATCCCGGTTATTATTCAGGGTGGTACCATACACGTTGGAAACGGAACAGTTATTCAGGATGGTTACCTGGTTCTAATGGAGGGGAAAGTAGTTCTGTGCGGTAAAGAGCTCACCACCCAATATAAAAATGCAAGGGTAATAAACGCAGCCGGTAGGCATATTTATCCGGGAATCATTTGTATGAATAGCTATGTGGGATTAAATGAAATTGACGCTATTCGCGCCACACGGGATTTTCAGGAAGCAGGAGAGATTAATCCAAATGCGAGGGCATTGATTGCCTATAATACCGATTCCAAAATTATTCCCACGGTTCGTTTTAATGGCGTTACCTATACTCAGGTTGTTCCTCAGGGTGGGTTGGTAAGCGGACTTTCAAGTGTAATGAAAACAGAGGGCTGGAACTGGGAAGATGCCATGGCAAAGGCCGATGACGGGATTCATATCAACTGGCCTGAGCATGATTTCTATGGTGGATGGATGGCTGATTTTGGAGAAGCACAGCGAAAAAGAATGGAAAAGAATATGGAGGAATTGAACTCCTTGTTTGAAGAGGCTTATCGGTATTATACGCTTGCAAAACCGGAAAAAATAAACCTGAGATTGGAAGCCATGAAAGGACTTTTTAACGGAAGCAAAAATGCTTATGCGCATGTAAACAGTGCCAGGGGAATTTTATCGGTTATTCAGTTTATAAAAAAATATCCCTCGGTAAAGCTGGTTTTAGTTGGTGCAAATGATGCATGGAAAGTAGCTGATATCATTAAAGAAAATAATATCCCGGTTGTGCTGTATCAATTGCACAGGCTTCCACAACGAAGCAGCGAGGATATTGATCAGCCATTTAAAACACCAGCTTTGTTGCTTCGTAAAGGCATCAGGGTGGCTATCGGACACGGGGGCAGCTGGGAAGCACGCAATATCATGTTTAATGCCGGAACAGCTGCTGCGTATGGCCTTTCTAAAGAGGAGGCACTGATGTGTGTTACAAAATATCCGGCAGAGGTGTTAGGAATGTCAGCCAGTATCGGAACGCTTGAAGCAGGTAAAAATGCAACAGTTGTTATTAGCTCCGGAGACATTCTTGATATGCGAACCAATCAAATAGAATGGATGTTTATTGATGGAGAGGAGATAAATAACAAAAACCATCAATATGAACTTTATGAAAAGTATATAAAAAAATACGGCCTTAAACAATGACCATAGAATCTGTTAACCCCTGGAAAAAACTAAAAGATCAGGTAGTATACGAATCTCCATGGATCAGGGTAAATCATCATGATGTATTAAACCCTGCCGGTAATCCGGGAACTTACTCTGTTGTTCATTTTAAAAAACTGGCCATTGGTATCCTGCCACTTGATCAGGAGAATAATACCTGGCTGGTGGGGCAGTACCGTTACCCATTGGAAACCTACACCTGGGAAATTCCTGAAGGGGGAGGTAACAGAACAGAAACACCACTGATATCCGCTCAGAGAGAACTTTTAGAGGAGTGCGGAATTGTTGCCGGAAGCTGGCAGCTTATCCAGGAGATGCAATTAAGCAATTCAGCCACTGATGAAATGGCATACCTGTTTGTTGCAAGAGATTTAACTTTTAAAGAAGCTCAACCAGAGGAAACGGAGCAATTACAGGTAAAAAAGGTGCCTTTTGACACCGCCTACCAAATGGTGTCTGATGGCTTAATCACTGATAGCCTCAGTGTGGCAGCTATTCTAAAAACACGTTTGCTGATGATGGAAAACAAACTGCTGTGAAAAATGTAATTATTTCATTTTGTGTATGCCTGCTTGTGCTTTTTTGTTCCTGTAAACTGAATAAAAAAGATAAGCATGACAGGAAGCAGGGAAGGTGGAAAGTTTATTATGATGACGAAAAGAAAAACCTGCTTTATAAGGGACATTATAAGGATCATAGACAGGTTGGTATGTTTAAGTATTATTTGCCGGATGGAAGCATTTACTTAAAAGAAAAATACCTTCCGGGAGGCTGGGTGAAAACGGTGTATTATCATCCTAATGGGGAGAAACAGGCAGAAGGGTATGCTCAACTCATTTTTGATAAGGATACCACTTTTTACAGGTGGGAGGGAAACTGGAAAAAATACGATTCTACTGGTACACTTAAAGAAACGGCATTTTATAAGTGTGGCAAATTTGCCTGGTACATAAAATAATAAAGAGATGCAGCGATTTTAAGATTGTGGTTGTCTGACATGGAAATACTTAATGCCATGAAAAAAAATATACTCTTAACACTCCTTTTTACCTGCACACTGATATCTGCAGCCATCAGCCAAACATTTCAACCACTTGGAACAGATGCTCAGGGTGATTCTAAAGCTGCTTTTGCTAAAGATATTAAATCAATATGGTATGCCATTGATAAAAATAGTGACAGCCTGTGGTTTAAGATTTATTTTCATACTTCGGTAAGTGGCGATTTTGGTGCTATCATTGGAATGGATACAAACCGTGTTGCCCTTGATGGGGGTAATTGGTTAGGTGATAATACATCCATCAAACCCGATTATAAAATTTTTCTTGAACGCAATGGTGTTTTTGAGCAATTTATCAGGATAAATACCCCATTTTCTTCAACCAGTGCCCGTGTTAGCGAGGATTCGGCCAATACCGTTACGGTGGGTTTAAAATTATCAGTTTTTGATGGTGACGGACGATTTAACTTGATTGCCGGTACAGGTGGGTTTGATATCAGCTCAACTTCACAGGTGTATGATGAAATCCCTGATGCAGGATATTTGGCAGTTGGCGTAAACACCGGTTTACCCGCTGACAAGTTATTAGAAGTAAAGTCTGTTTACCCCAATCCTTCTACCGGAATTTTTACCATTACCGGAAACAAACCCTTTCATTCCGGAGCAATATTTAATACCGAAGGAAAACTTATTCAGGTCTTAACTGAAAATCAGTTGGTAGTTGATTTGACAGCAGAGGCCAAAGGTTTATACTTTGTAAAGTTGTTTGGGGATGAAAATGTGGTGGTAAAAAAGGTGATTATTGAATAGCCTTTTTTAAATCCAGTTTCATCATAAAATCATGGCATAACCTTGATCCAAGCTGAAATTCCCTCGTAGCAAAAACTTCAAAACCGTTTTTCTCATAAAAGCGAACAGCACGTTTATTTTCTTCCCAAACGCCTAAAAACAAGGTATCGAACAAACCGGCCTGCGAATGATGTATAGCTGTTTGCATCAGAAGGTGTCCGGCTTCTGTACCAAAGTGTGATGCCAATACATATATTTTTTCAAGCTCAATGGTTTTGCCGGTTAATTCAGGATATGTTGCATGCTCAATCAGTTTAATATAACCTGCAGAAACGCCATCCGCTTCATAAATAAAGTAGTGAATATTTGGGTTAGATAAGTTTGCAGTAATTGTTTCTATAGCATATGCTTTGTTAATATAAGACTGCATATCTTCTTCGGAGTTGTATGGCCTGAATGTATCATAAAAGGTTTTGGCCCCGAGGCTGGATAAAATCCCTGCCTCACTTATTCCGGCTTGTTTTACTTGCTGTACCATACTTTAATGTATGTAATTTATCCTGCACCTGCATGGCTGCTTCAATATATGAAACAAGCATGGGCAGATTGGTTTTTCCTGTTTTAAAAAATTCCCAATGTTTAATCTGTGTTTGACCCGCATCTGCAATTAAAACACCACTCTTATCCGGAAGAAGTTTTCCATTGCAAAACCCAAGTACAAGGCGTTTTTTCCTGTAAATGCCCATATAAAGCATCATGCCCTTATAATCATAAAACGGGGCATTATAACGTATACGTTCTTTAATTTCAGGAAAAGTAAGAATGAGGTGGCGGGCTTCTGTAAATTTCTCCTGCATCCATGGTTCCAGCTGCAGGAGGTAAGCATCAACAGAATCTACTTTTTCCATTAGTACTTGCGTGCAAAAATCATTTCGAGGTTTCTGCGTGGCATAATAAAGTTAGGATAAATTTCCATTGCCTTAAAATAACACTCCTTGGCTTTTTCAATATTCTTTTGTTGCATGTAAATGTATCCTTTCATGTTCCATGCCGCAGCAGTAACCGGTACTTTTTGTTTATTCGTTTCATCAACAAACACATCAAGGCTGTCCTTGCTATCCTTATATTTTACCAGGATGGTATCTATTGTTTCCCTGGCATCATTAATGTTTCCGGTTGCCACCTGTATGGAAGCTATCTGTGCAATATACTGTGGCTTATTGGTGGTTTCATACAGGTTTCTGAGCATGGCAAATTGTTCATCCATGCGTCCGAGTTCCTGAAGACATAACAGTTTAAGGTTCAAAAATTTCTCTTCTTTCGGGTAACGCTTGAGTGTTTCATCAACAGTTTGAAGGCAGGCAGCAACATTATTTACCGCACCATATAGTTCTGGAAGCGAATCCCTGAGTGTGCTGTTCGAATCACTTAACAGAATTAACTGTATGGCAGTAATCGCAGTAGGGTAATCCTTCATCGCCATACTGCGGTCAAAAAGTTTTTGGTAATCGGAGCTGGCTGAAGTGGCAGGTGCTTTATTCTCTTTACAGGAAAAAGTGGAAAGAGAAGCAATGGCTGCGAAAAGGATAAACAAATTTCTCATGAATGTTTTTGAATAAAAGTTGTGCAAATGTATTGAAGTGTTTGATTCATTGGTGTAAAAACGAAAGAAATTTCACGCATCATTTTATCGCTGCTATAATGATATTGCTTCAGCGAGGTTCTGGCTGTTTCCTTAGTTATGGCAGGCTCTTTACCTGTAAATAAGGATTTAAGAAAATCGGCCCCTGCAGCCATTTTTGCGAGCAAAGGGGTAACTTTAATATAAGGTTTTTTCCTGTTCATCAATAAAGCTGTTTCGTCCAAAAAGGTTTTCATCATCATATTGTGAGGAGCCAATACAAAACGCTGTCCATATTTATTTTGATTTACAAGCTCAATCATGGCCCGTGCCACATCTTTTACATCTACATACCCATTAATGCCAAGGGTATAAAAAGGCATCCCATTCCAAACCATATCAAACAACCTGCAGGATCCTTTTTGCCAATTACCAATCCCCAGGATCACACCCGGATTTACAACAACAACTTTCAAACCTTCTTCTGCACCCCTCCAGGCCTCAAGTTCGGCTTTGTATTTGCTTAATGCGTAATTGCTGTTGTCTTTTGATTCTGACCATTTCGATGTTTCATCTATTCTGGAATCACCTTTGGCTCTTCCTAATGCCGCAATAGAGCTTACATGGCATAAAGTTTCAACGCCACATTGCAAAGCCATGTTTACCACATTGGCAGTACCCTCCACATTTATCTTCATCATGGTTTCCCTGTGTTTTTGCAGAAAAGAAACCATGGCAGCACAATGGTATATGGTTGTTACTCCTTTAAATGCCTCTGTTAAAGATAGTGTATCTAATATATCTGCCTCAACCCATTCAATACGGTTGAGCTGCGCAGTTTTCTCAGCCTCATTGGCACCGGCAAAAAAATGATTAAAAATATAATGAAACTCTTCGGTAGAGGATGATTTGCGTTTGAGTGCACGCACATGAGCCCCGTTCTGAACAAGCCGGCAAACAACATGTGCTCCTAAAAAACCCGTGGCTCCTGTAACTGCTATCAATGTGTGGATATGTTTATTAAAGGCCGGGCTAAAATAAGCTATTTTGTGTTGTTGAATCATAAAAAACTATGGAATTAAGTGATTTTCTAAGCCCGATACCGGAGTCGGTTTTTAACAGCATAACAGAAAGCTCTCCTAAAACACTGGTGAATGTGGCTGATATGTTTGTGAAAAGCATGCCTGATCTCGAAACAGCGCACCTGGCCCTGATTGGGGTTAATGAAGACAGAATGCATGACCGGGACAATGGGGCAGGTTTATCACCGGATGCTGTCAGGAAATATTTTTATCAATTGGTGAAGCCAAAGTTTGATGTAAAACTGGTTGATCTTGGCAATATCAGCAGAGGCAACAGTATAAATGACACCCTCTTTGCGCTGAATGCTACCGTGGGTTTGCTGCTGGAGAAAAAAATAATACCCATTATTATTGGTGGCACACAGGATCTCGCTTATGCTCAGTTTACAGCTTACCAGGGCAAACGATCCAATCTTCAAATGGCCGTATGCGATTCAAAATTTGACCTGAAGCAGAATGAACAGGATCCGTTTGCATCAAACTACCTGTATAAGGCTATTGCCCACCAGCCTAATTACCTCTTCAATATTGTGCATATGTGTAATCAGAATTATTTTATTGAACAGGAAAGTTTTGATGCATTTGAACGAATGAACTTTGATTCCCACCGCCTGGGTTCGGTAAAAAACAAAACCGCTGAAACAGAGCCACTGCTGCGTAATGCAGATATGTTTGTATACAGCATGAACAGCATCAGGGCATCTGATTGCCCGGCATCATTAGAGGGAAATCCCAACGGATTGTTTGCCGAGGAAGCTTGCCAGATTATGCGTTATGCCGGTATGGGTAACGACCTCAGCAGTGTTGGTATTTATGATATGAATCCATTGAAAGATCAGGATGGAAGAAGTGCCAAACTTGTTTCGCAAATGATCTGGTATTTTATAGAGGGGTATTACCACAGGAAATACGAATATCCGGTTGCCGACAGTAATGATTATATGATTTACCGCACAGCATTTAAAAACAACGATTATGAAATTGTATTTTATAAGCATGTGCTGAGCGATCGCTGGTGGATGGAAGTACCATATCCAAAAGAACGCTCTTCACAAAAGGGCTCTCATATGGTACCTTGCAGTTACAAGGATTATCAGGCGGCACAGAATGATGAGATACCAGACAGGTGGCTTAAAGCTTACCACAAACTGCTTTAATAAAAAGAAATGCGCTGAAAACTTCAGCGCATTTCTTTTTATAGGGTTTATATGATTGTTATTCTACAGTAACGGATTTGGCCAGATTTCTCGGCTGATCAACATTGCAACCGCGCATTACAGCAATATGGTAAGAAAGCAATTGAAGAGGAATAGTGGCAAGCAATGGCAACATGGCCTCCTCACATTGCGGAATATGAATAACATAATCGGCATGCTCTTTAATATGCGTATCCCCTTTGGTGGCAATAGCTATTACTTTTCCTTTGCGGGCTCTTACCTCCTGTATATTGCTTATTACTTTTTCGTAATTGCTGTGTTGGGTGGCAATCACCACTACAGGCATTTCTTCGTCAATCAGGGCAATTGGACCATGTTTCATTTCCGCAGCGGGATAACCCTCAGCATGTATATATGAAATCTCCTTTAGTTTTAATGCACCCTCAAGAGCAATAGGAAAGCCATATCCGCGTCCAAGATATAAGGCATTGGTGGAGTCTTTAAACTTTTCAGCAATACCCTTTATGTATTCATTGGATTTAAGCGTTTCCTCTACTTTTCCTGGTATGGTTTCCAACTCAATCAATAGTTCGCGCAGGCGTTGTGTGGTAATGGTTCCTTTTTTCTGCCCTATGGACAGTGCAATAAGGATAAGGGCGGTAACCTGAGCGGTAAACGCTTTGGTAGAGGCAACGCCAATTTCAGGACCTGCATGTGTATAAGCACCTGCGTCTGTAAACCTCGGAATGGATGATCCTACTACATTACAAATACCAAAAATGGTAGCACCCCTTTGTTTGGCAAGCTCAAGGGCTGCCAGGGTATCGGCTGTTTCTCCTGATTGTGAAATGGCAATTACAAAGTCATGCTCATCAAGCACCGGATTCCTGTACCTGAATTCTGATGCATATTCTACTTCAACCGGAATACGCGCAAAGTCTTCAAATAAATATTCTCCAACCAATCCGGCATGCCATGAAGTACCGCATCCTACAATAATAATGCGCCTGATATTTTTAAGCTTGTCTTCAAACTTATCAATACCGGCCATGGTTATCAAACCTTCGTTTATATGTATTCTTCCTCTGAAAGAGTCGAGAATGGAGCGTGGTTGTTCGTAAATCTCCTTCATCATAAAATGATCGAAGCCACCTTTCTCAATACTTTCAAGGTTTATTTCCAGCTCTTGTATGTAAGGCGTTTTAATGGTGTTGTCAATCGTTTTAACCGTAAAGTTTTTGCCTTCCACAATCACAATCTCCCCATCATTCAGGTAAACCACATTTCTGGTATACTCCACGATGGGAGTAGCATCCGATGCGATAAAATACTCACCCTCTCCAACACCAACAACCATTGGGCTTCCTTTGCGTGCACCTATTAAATAATTAGGGTCTTTTTTAGAAAGAATAACAATGGCGTAAGCTCCCACAACCTGTGTTAGCGCCATGCGAACGGCTTCCTCAAACCCAACATTATTGTTTTTATATACCTCTTCAATTAAGTGAATCAGTACTTCGGTATCTGTTTCGCTTTTAAAATCGTGGCCTCTTTCTTTCAATGCCTGTTTCAGAGACGCATAGTTTTCTATAATTCCATTGTGGATAATGGCAAACTCACCGTTTTGTGATAAATGCGGATGTGCATTTACATCATTAGGGGCACCATGGGTAGCCCAGCGGGTATGTCCCATGCCGGTGGAGGCGAACTTAGCCGCCCCGTTAATATTGTTTTCAAGATCGGCCACCTTACCGCTTTTCTTAAAAATCTGAAGATTGTTTTCAGGTGTAAGCAATGCCACACCAGCACTGTCGTATCCTCTGTATTCCAGCCTTTTAAGGCCTTTTATAATGATTGGTAAGGCCTCTCTATGGCCAAGGTAAGCTACTATTCCACACATAAGTATTCAAAAATACTACAAAGATTGTAGTTTCAAAATTGGTTGTTGATCGGTATCAAATAAGGCCAGGTGTTGCTGCAAATGATTAACCCTGTTGTGCAGGTACTCAAATTCCTGGAAAGAAAGAGCCTGCTGGGCATCTGAAAGCGCTTTAGCTGGATTGGGGTGTATTTCTATAAGCAAGCCATTAGCACCTGCCGCAACGGATGCCAAAGCCATAGAAGTAACCCTTGAGGCCTGACCTGTTCCATGGCTGGGATCGGCAATGATGGGTAAATGACTCAGTTCTTTTATCAGGGGTATCACGCCTATATCCATCACATTTCTGGATGCCGGATCAAAACTGCGGATACCTCTTTCACATAATATAACTTCTTCGTTGCCTCCGCTTAATATATACTCAGCAGCAAGCAACCATTCGTTAACCCGGGCATGCATGCCTCGCTTAAGCAAAACAGGTTTGTTTAATTTGCCCAATTCATCAAGCAGGGAAAAGTTCTGCATATTGCGGCTTCCTACCTGCAATATGTCTGCGTGTTCCACTACTTCATCCAGGTAAGATAAATCGAGGATTTCGGTAACCACCCTTAGATCATATTTTTTTGCCGCGTTATTTATCAGTTTTAAACCTTCAATACCCAGTCCTCTGAAAGAATAAGGTGATGTACGTGGTTTATAAGCACCACCTCTGATAAATTTTACTCCCAAATGAGATAAAAAAGCAGCTGTTTCATCAATTTGCTGTTCATTCTCAACAGAACATGGCCCCGCCATCATGTTAAAGCCTGAATTACTTATCTCCATTCCTTTCACATGAAAAGACGTTTGTTTCTTGTACTTAAGTGAAGCAAGCTGATATGGCGTATCTGTTTCTGTAATATGATCAATGCAACTGATGTTTTTAAGAAAAGCCGTGTCGTTTAATTTAGGCAACACAATTAACTCCTTACCAGATATTACCTTATAGGTTGTCTGAAGGGAATCAAGTTTGTTCAGAAGCTCTCTTAACTCTGATTCTGTGTGGTTATGTTTTAAATGTATGATCACCCTATTTAATAACAGTATAAGTGAGTTTTAGTTTAATGTTTTTTTCCGCTAACCGGGTATCCAAAATGGCTCTGTTTGCCATAATGGGGTTATCAGCAGGAACTATCAAATTTAAGCCATAATTTATGTTCCGGTTGTAATTTTTATATTCATTCAGCACATTTTGTATATGCCTGATAATATTAAACCGGTAAACACCATTTTCTTCTTGTCCGCCATAATAATCAGCCCCTAGGTTTTGGTCTATGATAAAATCATTACGACCCAAAGAGTCGGATGACAATAGCCGCAACTCTTTTGGTTGTGTGTAGGGAGAAGCGTAGGTACCTTGCTTTAGCGAAATGGTTAATTCTGCACCTGTAACGGCAATTTGGTTGTTTTTTATATAATCAAACAAATGGGGAAAGAGAATGCGTGTTTTAATACCTCCTGCAGGTTGCAAATAAGTTGTTTCCTGATGCTGTCCGTTCATCAGCGGATGCAGCACAACACCTGGCTTAATATCGTGCTCATACTTATTAATCTTTACATCGGCAGAAGATACAGTAAACTCTGCTTTTGTGCTTCCCGATCCCGGCACTGAATAATAAACAACCAGTGCGGTTAATCCGTTTTTCATATCCGCATAAATCAATGAACCTTCACCAGGCGCTAATGAAGCGTTGGTTGGTTTTATTATCAGCCCTTTAAACAGGTTTTTAAATGTGGTATTATTGGTAAATGCACCTGAAGCCTCTCCGTTTTTAAGTTTAACTAAAAACTCTGCCGCATTCAGCTTTATTCTGATATGTGGGGGGAGGGTCACAGTTGGCAGGTGCACGCTGTCCTTCAGGCTTTTGGCCGTTCCCTGCCAGCTTCCCAATGGCATCGATGCGCTGTACTGATAGTTTCTGTTTGAGAAATAAAACGAGTCGGTACGTAAATCTTCACCCAGCTCAAATACGCTTATTTTCTGCATAGATTCATCATTGCCATAAGAGTAGGTTGTGGTGGGAATAAGTGCCACCTGCAGTACCACAGAGTCAATATCGTAGTCGGCCCCGAATTTAAAACCATTTACTGGTAAGGTATAATGGGTAATAATGGATGAGCGTGTACTCCCTAATTCCGGATCGTTCATTTCTCCCAGCATATAATAGGTAAGCGTGGTTCCGGAGCGGAATGTTGCTATAGAATCATGCCTGGCATTATAGGTAATAATGGAAGTGGTATCTATATCACTTGCCAGATCAATAGGGTTTCTTTTGCCAAGAAAATCAGCACCAACGGTATCTTCATTTTTACGGCATCCGGTTAAAACCGAAGATACGAGCAAAAAGAGTAAAGAATAGGAGAGGTAATTAATTCTGGTTGCTGAGCAGGTTATCATACAGTTTAATATACGCATCAACATATCCCTCTTCATTCTTATGCTCAATTACAATTTTCCCTTTTTGTTTTTTCATAAAACTGGCCACTTCAGGGTCAATATCTGCGCTGCATGTAACTACGGCATCTGCATGTGTAATACCTGATTTGTAAAGATCTGAACATGATGCCTCGCTTAAAGAACTCATTTGTTTGTTATCAATGGTATTTAAACTGGCTTTACGGGCAAAGTCTTTACCGAATGAGTTGTCAAACTGGTTTTCAAATACAGAGAATACCACTTTTGCATTTTTGAAAACAGGTTCGTCTTTGTAAATGGTTTTAATATAAAGTGGAATTAAACTGGTCATCCAACCCTGACAATGGATAATATCAGGCTGCCATCCAAGTTTTTTTACAGTTTCCAGAGCGCCCTTGCAGAAAAAGATGGTTCTTTCATCATTATCCCCAAAAAACTCATTGTTTTCATCTGTGTACACATGCTTTCTGTGGAAATAATCTTCGTTGTCAAGAAAATACACCTGCATTTTAGCTTCCGGTAAAGAAGCAACCTTAATGGTTAGCGGATTATCATTATCATCAATAGTAATGTTAATACCCGAAAGCCTGACCACCTCATGAAGGCGGTTTCTTCTTTCATTAATACAACCGAAACGTGGCATTAATACCCTGATTTCGTTGTCTTTTTCCTGAATGGCTTGTGGAAGTCTTCTGGCTAATTCCCCTACTGTACTAACCTGGAGATAAGGTGTCATTTCCGAAGATATGAACAAAACTCGTTTTTTTGTCATGGTGACTGTGCTTAAAAAAAGTATGCAAAATTACGATATATGCTAAAAAAATCCTTAATATTCGCCCGATTTCTTTCATGACAATGGTTAACTGACAGAAAACTAACAATCTATATATTTAAGGTCATTCGATTTGCTCTTATTTAAAAATATCCGGGAGTTAACACAGTATTTAGGTTCACCCCCGCAATACGGAAAAACAATTGGATTTGTTCCCACCATGGGTGCCCTGCATCATGGACATATATCATTGATTAAGAGTGCAGCTGAGAAAAATGAGATAAGCGTTTGCAGCATTTTTATCAATCCAACCCAGTTTAATCAGGCATCGGATCTGGAGAAATACCCCAAAACACTTGCAAACGATATGATGTTGCTGGAAGAGGCAGGCTGCGATATCCTTTTTCACCCCGATGCTGAAGAAATGTATCCGGATGGTATACGTGCACCGGAACGGAGTTTTGGTAAGCTAACCACTGTTTTTGAAGGGGCTTTTCGCCCGGGCCATTTTGATGGAGTAGCTGAGGTGGTGAAGCGTTTATTCGCTATTATTAAACCAAACAGGGCATACTTCGGCCTTAAAGATTACCAGCAATGTATGGTGGTGCAGGCTTTAGTGAACGAGGAAAACTTACCCGTTGAACTGATTTTTTGTCCTACCATACGTGAGGCCGGTGGTTTAGCCATGAGTTCCCGCAATACAAGATTGAATAAAGATCAACGGGAACAGGCACTGGTTATTTCGCAAACGCTTTTTTGGATAAAGGAAAACTATCACCGGCTATCGGTACCCGATTTAGTAAGTGAGGCAGAGATCCGGCTTTCACACGCACTTAAAATTGAATACATTGATATAGTGAATGCAGAAACACTTGAACCGCTTGCTTCTGTGGAGCAAAAGGCAGTGGCTCTTTTTGCCGGCTGGTGTGGTGAGGTAAGACTTATCGACAATCTGCTGTTGAATGAATAACGATTTATTTTGTTTAATTTGAAAAGCATGCAGCCTGCCGAAGAATTTAATAAGCGTATTCAACACATTTCCGAAAACCGGGAACAACGGGTGGCTGTTCAAACCCATCAGCAACGTTATGCTGAAGCGCTCTTACTGGCAAGAAAGCAATATACCAATGAAGACCTTGCTAAGGATCGGGCCGCTTACCTAAAATGGAAAGTAACGGAGAATCTGGATAAATACCTGATTGATTTTGAAGCCACCCTGATCAGAAAAGGTGGTAAAGTACTTTGGGCACATGATGCAGACGCAGCTCTTGCTGAATTAAGCCAGATTATGAAGAAGCAGGATGCCAAACTCGTATTTAAAGGCAAGTCAATGCTAAGTGAAGAACTTGACCTGAATACTTTTTTGCGCTCAAAAGGGATTGATGTGGTAGAGACCGATATTGGCGAATATATTGTAGATGAAGCCAAAGAGCGGCCTTTTCACATGGTTAATCCTGCCATGCACAAAACGGAGAAAGAGATAGCAGCCCTGCTCAACACGGGTATTGGAACTTCGCTTGATGCCGATGCCGAAAGTATCACTGCTGAAATAAGAGATCATATGAGAAAGAGGTTTAAAGACCTTCATATTGATGTTTGTATTACCGGTGCAAATTTTCTTATTGCTGATAGTGGTTTGGTTGCACTTACAGAGAATGAAGGAAATATCAGAATGAGCACGGCCATGGCAAAGGTGCACGTGGTATTGGCCGGAATCGATAAAATTATTCCATCTCTAAATGATATAGATGTTTTTTTTCCTCTTTTGGCTACTTATGGAACAGGGCAAAGACTCACAGCATATAATTCTGTAATCGGGCCCCGAACTACAGATGATCCGGACGGAGCCAGCGAGTTTATTGTTATTCTGGTTGATAATGGAAGAACCAATCTGCTTGCACAAGCCGATCAAAGGCAGGCCCTATCCTGCATAAAATGCGGGGCTTGTGCCAATGTATGTCCTGTTTTTACCAATATCGGAGGTCATACATACGCTATTCATAATAGCGGGCCTGTAGGCAGTGTAACGCAGCCATATCTGAAAGGGATGGATGAATACAAACACCTGAGTTTTGCTTCTCCGATATGTGGCAATTGCAGCCAGATATGCCCGGTGAAAATAGACTTACATAACCACCTGTTGCGCAACAGAAGAGATAGTGTGCAGCAGGGTTATGCAAAGAGTGCTGAGAAATTGATCTGGTACAGTTGGAAAAAAATGATGCTTAACCGCAAGAATATGAATAAGGGCGCCACCATTAAAAATTTTATGCTCAAATCCTTCTTTAAAACATTATGGGGCGAAAAAAGGGAGTTTCCTAAGGTAGCGGATAAATCATTCAACCAGTTGTGGCGTGAGAAATAGGATTATTTAATCCGGTATCCAAAACCGGCATTCATGCTAAAGTTTTCAACTGCTATATTAAACCCTCTTTTCTCTTGATAACCCGAATAGGTAAGCAGGTAGTTTATCTCGTGGTTAGATCCTGAATAATCTGCAGAGAGGTAATAACAAAACCTGCTCCGGGTAGTATACCTGACAAGAAAAGCAATACCCCATGCGAATGCATTGGATTCCTCGGCTGTTATTTCGGCAGAGGCTAAGTCGGGCACGTTAGGTAAATTCAGTTTTACGCGTATTTCCGGAGGAAAAAGGTAGGTAATACCACCCGTAAGGTTCACCTGAAAATCAATATTGCCCATACTTTTTATAAATACGGGCCCCGCAAGGAAACGCCCGCTGTACCAGTTGCCAGATTTAACCTCTACATCCGGCATGCCTGATAGCCCATTGGGGGCAAACCGTTGTTGCAATGCTTTATTATCATTGGGATTGATGCTGCTGTGCCAGCTAAGGCAAACACCAAGGTGCCGGGAAATAAGGTAATCAAAGTTTATCAGGTGAAGATTTATTCCATCTATAGCAAATGCATTATTCCTAAAATCTCCTGTGGGAATAGCATAACCAACCCCGGCCGAGATAAATTTTTTACCTGGCTGGGCTTTTAGCCCCAAACTTAAAAACAGAAAAACCAAAAATAGGAAGGGAATCCGCATTTCCTGATCAAACAGGTAAGACAGATAAGCTGGCGATAACCCCCAGCAAGAGGCATTTAATCAAGAAATACGTTTATTTTTTTCTTTTCAATTACAACGGTAATATGTTCCTGAAGGGTGGTTGAAAGGGAGGTACCGATAAAATCGGCACTCACGGGAAAGGTCTTATGGTTACGGTCTACCAGTACTGCTGTTTGTATTTTGGCAGCATTACCCTTTAAAAAAGGCAAAAGCGCATAAATGAGCGTACGTCCGGTGTTTAACACATCATCAACTATAATGGCCTTTTTGTCCTTCAGAAGAATCTCCGAACTTAGCAAAGTAGTGCTTTCTGATGGGTTCTCTTTGTTTATGGTAATGGTGATTTTGTGAAGTTTTAAACGGCTTATTTCCCCTAACTCCTCGCATAACATATTAGCTAAGGTTTCACCCCGGCCGCTTATACCGGCCAGTATGAGCTCCTTTTCATCAAAATTATTCTCATATATCTGATATGCCATTCGTTTTACAATCTGTTTTACCTGCTCATGGGTTAAAATCTGGGTGCGTGCGGTTGCCATATTTGCTTTATTTTCGATTCAAAAATAGGTTTTATAATTGCCAAGCCCAATATTTGTGGCCGGCCGGAATAAACAATTTATTTTGGTTGAATTATTTTGTGTAAAAGCAAAAAATCATATATTTGCCCTCCCAAATTTTTTTGAAATGAAACCAGAAATACATCCAAAAAACTATAGATTAGTTGTATTTAAAGATATGTCTAATGACTATACTTTCATGTGCAGATCAACTGTAGATACCAGAGAAACAGTTAAATGGGAAGATGGAAACGAATATCCTCTATACAAATTGGAGATTTCGCATAAGTCGCACCCTTTCTTCACAGGCCAGAATATGCTTATTGATACTGCAGGTCGTATCGATAAATTTAACAGACGTTACGCCAAGAAAAAGTAATTTGATTAAAATTATAGCGAAAAGCCCTCCGAATCGAGGGCTTTTTTTATAATATCGCGCTATGAATTATATTCTGTTTGACGGCAATAGTCGTACTGATCTGCTCCCTTTTACTTTTACCCGCCCGGTGGCAGCCATTAGAATAGGCATCCTTACCATTGCTGAAAAATGGGAAAACCACCTGAAAACGAGCGTATCATATCTTACCCAGCCATACCTGCAGCCCAGGTTCCCGCTTGTTACCGCCTCAGAGAATATCCTCATCAATGGATCTGTGTGCCCTGATCATCAATTGGTTGATGAAATAAAACAACTTAAACCAGGGGAGGCCCTGTATGCAGGTGAAGTTCTTGTGGCTGCAAATATCACTGAGAACGATATTCAGGGTTTTGAGGAGAGTACGGCAAAAGCCACAAAAACCGTCAACAGCATTTCCTCCAGGTTATTAAAAATAAATTTTGTATACGATATTTTTTCTAAAAATGCCGAAGCTCTTGAAGCCGACTTTACCCTTCTTACTTCCGGAAGAGTATCTCAGCCTATACCTGCAGGTAACCAGGTGGTAAATCCGGAACGTATTTTTATTGAAGAAGGAGCCAGGGTTGATTTCTCCATTCTGAATGCTTCAACCGGGTCCATTTATATTGGTAAAGATGCCGAGATTATGGAGGGGTGTAAAATACGAGGCCCTTTTGCGGTTTGCGATCATGGGGGGCTTAAAATGGATGCAAAAATATATGGTGCCACCACTGTTGGGCCATACTGCAAAGTTGGAGGAGAGGTTAATAACGCAGTATTTTTTTCCTATTCCAATAAAGGCCATGACGGATTTATTGGAAATGCCGTAATTGGTGAATGGTGCAACCTGGGGGCTGATACCAATTGTTCTAATCTCAAAAACACGTATGATGAAGTGAAGTTATGGAGTTACCGTTCGGAAAAATTCGATAAAACAGGGCTTACCTTTTGTGGCTTAATTATGGCCGATCATGCAAAGTGTGGCATTAATACCATGTTTAACACGGGAACTGTGGTAGGAGTTGGAGCAAATATTTTTGGTGCCGGTTTCCCAAGAAACTTTATACCATCTTTTGCCTGGGGAGGTGCACAAGGGTTTGATACATTTCAATTAAATAAATTTTATAAAATGGCAGAAGCCATGTGCAGCAGAAGAAATATTGTTTTTGATGAAACAGATAAGGCAATTATCAAAAACATATTCGAACAAACAGCCCCAAACCGCTTCTGGGAAAATCAACAATCATAAACCACTATCAATCATTTAAAATCATGAGAAAAAAAATAATAGCAGGTAACTGGAAAATGAATAAAACATTCGAAGAAGGAATGGCATTGGTTACCGAAATTACCGGAATGGTAAAAGATGAATACAACGGAAGTGCAGAAGTGGTAATTATTCCACCATTTACCCATATTAATGCGGTGAGCCGCATGCTTACCGATTATGCAAATATCGCTGCAGGTGCGCAAAACTGCAGCAACCATGCCAGCGGTGCTTATACCGGAGAAGTAAGTGCAGCCATGCTGAAAAGCGTTGGAGCAAAGTATGTTATTATCGGACACAGCGAACGCAGGCAATATTTTAATGAACACAACAACTGGCTTGCACAAAAAGTTGATGCCGTATTGGCCAATCAGCTTTTGCCAATTTATTGCTGCGGAGAAACATTGGAGGAGAGAGAAGCCAACAAATACGTTGATGTGCTGAGATCACAAATATCTGAAGGGTTGTTTCACCTGTCTGCGGCTCAAATAGCGCAAACCGTAATTGCATATGAACCTGTATGGGCTATCGGAACCGGTAAAACAGCATCCACCGCTCAGGCCCAGGAAGTGCATGCTTTTATCCGCAACCTTATTAGCGAAAAATATGGAAATGAAATCGCTTCCAACATCACCATTCAGTATGGGGGAAGCGTAAAGCCTGAAAATGCGGCCGAATTATTCTCTGCTCCTGATATTGATGGTGCGTTAATTGGAGGTGCTGCCCTGCAAAGCAGAAGTTTTGTTGATATTGTGAAAGCAATGAAATAACAATCATTATTCTTATTGAAAAGCGTTAGGTGTATACTTAACGCTTTTTTTATTAACAGCCGGGTTTGTTATGCCTGATTTTCTTTTTGTATTTTAGCCTTTTCTTAATTCCGGTATGAATAAAAAATTGATATTACTGATGCTGACGGTGCTGTTTGGTTTTAACCTGCATGCACAATTGTCAACTGACCTTATTCAGTTCAGTAATGACCTGGAGGATTTTATAAAAAAATCGGGAGGCAGTTCTGCAAAAGATGCTGTGGAAGAGTTTAACGGATATTATAATTCAGGCCGGTTTACCAACCCTCAGAAAATACAAATTATAAGGATATGCAATGAGATGATAAACAAGCATACCCCTATGCCGGATTTTGAGAATTATATGCGCACCATTAACGGAATGCTGGAAAACAACCAGCAGAAAAAATTCGATGCGTGGCAAAAGGCTGCTTATACCACTTTCTCTTCCGGAGAGCCGGATGAATACCATGAATTTATGCAAACCTCCCGCAATATTTTTGCAGAACGTATTGTGGCCCTTGTAGGAGCAATGAAGTGGATGAGCAGCGATCCCAATGTGGAAATGGAAACCAAAGGAGAGGTTGGTTTTGTTTTTAAAAATATTGACCTGTTTTGTTATACCCAGGGAGATACACTTGAAATATACCGCACCTCCGGAAAATATGTGCCTGCAACCAACACATGGCAGGGAAGAGGGGGTAAAATTGACTGGACAAGGGTGGCCATTGATAGCTCAAAAATGTTTGCAGAGCTAAAAAGTTATTCCATTGATTTCGCTACCGGATTTGTTAAGTCAGACTCTGCGTTGCTTAATTACCCTTTATTATTTGATAAACCATTACTTGGTAAACTGGTGGATAGGCCAATGGCTCAATCGGCAGGAGACCGATCCAACTATCCGCAGTTTGTTTCATATCAACGAAATTTCAATAAACTGAGCTTTGGAAAAGGAAAATTTACCGGATCTTTTGGGATGAAGGGGAAACGGATTTATGGCAAAGGAACAGATACCTTAAAAGCAGAGCTGCTGTTTACCTATAAAGATAAGCCAACACTAAAACTACTGGCTAATGATTTTCTGGTGAAGAACAATACAGTTGTTACCAATGAGGCTGCAGTTATTCTGTATCTGGATAAGGATTCCATTTATCACCCTCAGGTAAGAGTTACTTACCGTATTAACGATAATTATATCTCCTTATACAGGAGTGAAGAGGGAATAAGTATGGCTCCGTTTTATGATGCTTACCATAATGTGGAGTTTTATTGCGATGAGATCAAATGGGACCTCACCAATCCGAAAATTGATATTGATATGATTAATGATAATGCACCGGCAAAGTTTGAATCGGTGAATTATTTCCGCGATGTACGCTACGAAAAACAGCAGGGAATTTTGGCATATAACCCATTGGCCAGAATAAATAATTATTGTATTAAGTTTAAGTTAAAGGGTTTTTATATCGAGGATTATGCAGCCAATTTCAGAAGCAATCCGCAGGATATAGAACTGCAAATGATTGACCTGAATGATAAAGGCTTTGTGGAGTACGACAGGCAGAAAAAGTATGTGAAGGTGAAGAAAAAACTATCAGACTATGTGAATGCACATAGCGGAACCACCGACTTTGACGCCATTGCTTTTTTCTCCATCATTAAACGTATTCCCAATGCCACCATCAGTTTAATTAATAACGACCTGCAGATTCAGGGGGTGCCGAAGTTTTATTTTTCCGATTCGCAGAACGTATATATCATTCCAAAAGACCAGGTAATTACCCTCAAGAAAAACAGGAATATGGATTTTTCCGGTAAACTGAGGTCTGGTAAGGTAGATTTTTATGGTAACGGATTTTCATTCGACTATATTAAGTTTCAAATTCGTTTGAACAACGTTGATTCCATGAAATTTCTTTACAAGGATGAAAGCATAGGAATGGATATGCCAATAAAGAGTGCTATTGAGAATATTTATGGTACCCTTTCTATTGACCATCCCAACAATAAAAGCGGAAGAAAAAAGTATGCAGGTTATCCTTTGTTTAAATCGGATATTGGCTCTAAGGTATTTTACAATAAGCCAACTACACAATACGGGGTATATGATAAGAACAGGTTTTATTTTGATGTGGATCCGTTTACCATGGATAGTTTAAATGACCTGAATCTCGAAGCACTTGCCCTTAGCGGAACCTTTGTTTCCGGAGATATTGTGCCCGAGCTGAAATATTTCCTCTCCCTACAACCGGATAAATCACTCGGATTTGTGCTGGATAAGCCTGAAGCTGGTTATCCCATGTACAGAGGCAAAGGCCGTGGGTTCCTTAAACTTTCTTTAAGTGATGAGGGCTTATTTGGTGAAGGAGATATTAAATACCTATCGTCTACTTCGGTGTCCGATCAGTTTATTTTGTTGCTTGATTCTATGAATGCTACCTGTAAAACGTTTGTGAATGAGCGTACGGGTATTTATCCAACCGTAAAAGCAACTCAGGTATACGAACACTGGATGCCATACAACGATTCTATGTATGTTACCAGAACCCAGGACCTGATCAGCTTCTCTGCCGACAGAGCTACTCTTGACGGAACACTGATGCTTACACCTGAACGTTTGGCTGCCAAAGGAGATATCAACGTGGAAAAAGCACAACTGGGTTCTCATAATTTCTGGCTACAACCTGATAATATTTTAGCCGATACCTCTTATTTCAGATATCGCTCTTTGGCTGATTCTGCTGTATTTGCCTTCCGTTCTGGTGCGGCCAAATGTAATGTGGATCTGGAAAACAGAATAGGCAATTTTGATTTTAATGTGTTTGGTCTTAATTCCGGATTTTTATATAACCAGTATGCCGGTTCTTTTGCACAGTTTATCTGGTATATGGATCATAAGAAAATAGATTTCAGGAGTTACCTGAATGCAGGAGAGGAAACGTCATATCTGGTATCAACGCATCCGGAGCAGGATTCTTTGCTGTTTAAAACAGGAATTACTACCCTTGATGTTTCGGATTTTACGTTAAGACCTAAAAAGATTCCTTATATCAGTGTGGGCGATGCCAAAATTAATGTCGATAGCCAGAAAGTGGTGATACGTGCCGATGCCGATATGGATTTGCTGTACCGGGCAAAAATAACGGCTGATAGTGTAAGCAAATACCACAGTATTGAAAACGCCACACTTAAAATTGCAGGCAGGTTTGCTTTAAGTGGTGTAGGAGATTATGAATATATCGATAGGAAAAAGAATAAGCAGTTGTTCTATCTTCATGAAATAGGTATCAGCAAAGAGCATCACCTCATTGCCAAAACCAATATTCCTGATTCCATTAACTTTTATGTGGGACCAAAAATATTATTCAGGGGCAATGCCAATCTGAAGAGTATTATTAAAAACCTGGAGTACGATGGATTTTTCCTGCCTCAGCATAAGCTCCCTATTCCTAAAACAGAATGGTTCAGAAATTCGGCCGTGGTTAATCCCGACTCTGTATTTATCAATGTGGCGGCTCAAACCACCAACCTCAACAGGCAGGCGTTAATGGTGGGTGTAAATGTATCCAACGATTCAACGCATGTTTACCCATGTTTCTTTACCCGAAAAAGAAATGGTTCTGATTTTGAGATGATGCGAATAGAAGGAACTCTCTTTTACGATGAGAAAACAAACGAGTTTAAAATGGGAGCCTACAATAAAATATTTAAAGACGCTACAAAAGGTAATTTGGTGGTGCTTAATGAGGCCAAAGAGCAGGTTACTTTTGAGGGTAAGTTCGATATGGCATTTAAGGATACCAAGTTTGAAATTGGAGCTGCGGGAACTGCCGTTTATGCACTGTCCGATACCAGCTTTAACATGAAACTGGTAACCCTGCTTAATTTCCCATTCCCTCAAAACGCATTAAGGTTAATGTATGATTCACTAACAGATCAGTCACTTACTGCTGCACAACCGGAGTTTAATCCCGAGTTTTTAACCAAAGCCTTATCGGAACTGGTGGAGGAGAAAAACATTAAACGTATACGCGAGGAGATTAACGAGAATAACAATATCCGCCTGATAAACGATTTGGAAAAAACCATCTTTATTTCCGATATGCAGGTGAAGTGGAACCAATCCACCCGCTCATTTGTTTCAGTAGGGGAGATAGGTATCAACTCATTTGATAAATATAAATTTGAGCGCAAAATAAGAGGCATGATGGAGATCGTAAAAAGAAGGAGTGGTGATGATTTTACCTTATACCTTCAATCTACTCAGGGAACCTGGTTTTTCTTCAAATACCAAAAGGGTATTATGTATACGATTGGGTCGGATCAGTTGTATAATAAGTATGTAAAAGATAATATTGAAAAAGTTTCTAAAGATAATTACAAACTGAGGTTGGCAAATATCTCTGCCAGAAACCAATTTGTAAAAGCAATGAAAAATAAACAATGAGTTTTACCTTAATCATATTATGTCTTATCGCTTATTTGCTTGGCTCTATACCAAGTTCAGTGTGGATAGGCAAAGCTTTTTTTGGCATTGATGTTCGCGAGCACGGAAGCGGAAATGCAGGCGCTACCAATACCTTGAGGGTATTAGGGAAAAAGGCCGGATTTGCTGTACTGGCAATTGATTTTTTTAAGGGTTTTGTGGCGGCCAATCTGGTTATCTGGTTAAAAGAGTCGGAGCCTTTTACCTCCATGTACCTCAACAAACAAATGGTTTTTGGCGCATTTGCAGTTACCGGCCATGTTTACCCCATTTTTGCAGGATTTAAAGGAGGCAAAGGTATAGCCACCCTGATAGGTGTAATAACTGCAATGGATTACAGGCTGGCATTGCTTTGTTTTATTGTTTTTGTCATCATTGTTGCCACAACCAAATTTATCTCTCTGGGATCTATGATTTCAGCCATTTTAAGCCCGCTGTTTGTTGGTTGGATTTATGCTTGGGAGCAAAAATCATTTTTGTACTTTTGCATCGCCATTGCCATATTGGTGGTGTATACGCACCGGTCTAATATTAAACGGCTGATAAGTGGCAGTGAAAATAAATTTAGTTTGAATAAAAAACCGACTTCAACATGAGCAGAGAACAACAGGTTCAGGAAGATGTTGCCGAATTACTTGATGATATTGGTACTCCGGCTACTTTGTTATTGTTTAATGATGATGTGAATACTTTCGACCATGTGATTGAATGCCTTGTTCGAATTTGCAGGCATGAACCATTACAGGCAGAGCAATCGGCATTAATTGTTCATTATAAAGGAAAATGTGCAGTTAAAACCGGTGATCACAGCGAAGTTTCTGCCATGTGTCAGGCTTTGTGCGATGAGGGGCTAAGCGCAACCGTTGGGGAATAGCAGTTAAATAAATTGAAGTAAACAGTCAATACAACTAAAAAATGTTAAACAAACTGGTAAAGGATGCCGCAGAGGCAATTAAGGATATTGAAGATGGGTCAGTGATTATGCTGGGTGGTTTTGGTTTATGCGGAATCCCTGAGAATTGTATTGCAGCACTTGTAAAAAAAGGGGTCAAAAATTTAACCTGTATTTCCAATAATGCCGGTGTTGATGATTTTGGGATTGGCCTGATGCTCAAAACCCGTCAGGTAAAAAAAATGATATCGTCTTACGTAGGCGAAAATGCAGAGTTCGAAAGGCAATTGCTCAGTGGTGAACTGGAAGTTGAGCTCATACCACAGGGGACACTGGCTACCAGGTGTATGGCATCGGGTTATGGAATGCCTGCCATTTTTACCCCGGCCGGGGTGGGAACAGAAGTAGCAGAAGGAAAAGAGGTAAGAATATTCAATGGCAAACAGTATCTGCTGGAACATGCTTTTGAATCCGACTTTGCCATTGTAAAAGCCTGGAAAGGCGATACGCATGGCAACCTGATTTTCCGGGCTACATCACGCAATTTTAATCCACTTATGGCTATGGCCGGAAAAATTACCATTGCAGAAGTGGAAGAACTTGTTCCCGCAGGTGAACTGGATCCGGATATGATTCATACTCCGGGCATTTTTGTAAATCGCATATTTAAAGGGGTAGATTATGAAAAAAGGATTGAGCAGGTAACAACCACCCCACGGTCCTGAATCTTATAATGTCTGATCAAACCTTTAAATGGTTTTTTATAGCAGCTTTTTCTTTACTGCTTGTTTACCCCGCATATTACAATGGTTATCCTTTTGTTTACTCCGATACCGGAACATATATCCGCAGTGGTTATGAACTGGTAGTGCCTGATGATCGCCCGATATTTTACGGCCTGTTTATACGCTACCTGGGGTTTGGTACAAGCCTTTGGATTTCTCTTTTGTTTCAAAGTTTTTTTGTTGCTTTTACCACTACCGAGTTTATACTCCTTTTAGCACAGCATGCCTTGTTTAAAAGAATTACCCTTGTTTGCACCGGCCTTGGTCTTTTGGCCTTTTCTGCTTTACCTGCGTTTACCTCCTTTCTTATACCGGATATTTTTAGTGCGGTTTGTGTAATGCTCTTTGTGTTGCTGGTTTGCAAACCCATGAAAAAAACCATTTTCTTTTTGGTTCTTCTGGTTATGGTTTTTGCTATTGGTACGCACCTGTCAAACCTGCTTACGTTTTCTTTAATAAGTTGTTGCCTGCTTCTTTATGGCTGGCAGTTTTCATATGGCATCATCAGGAGGCAGGCCATTATCTCGTCTGCTATTGTTCTTGTCATGTGGGTTGTTATTCCGGGAATTAACGCCATGTTTGGTTATGGCTTCCGCATGTCAAAAGCATCATCGGTTTTTCTTACTGCTAAACTGGTTGAAACCGGTCATGTAAAGAGATACCTGAATGAAGCGCCTGATGCAAAACAATGTTTCCTGTATCCATACCGCGATTCTCTGCCGCAATCTGCGGGAATATTCTTATGGTCGGCAAGTAGCCCTTTGCAGAAAAATGGCTCATGGGCTCAAAGTTATGAACCATGCAAAAAGGTGGTAAATGATATTGTTTTTAACAGTGTTTATTTTCCCGAACTGTTGAAATTAAGCGCAAGAGATACGTGGAACCAGTTGCTTAGAAACCGCTACGGGGTGGATTTTATGCCTTATGATTCATTAATGCCGCCTGCTGATCAGGTTAAATGGCATTTTAAAAACGACTGGAACAGTTACCTTGGGAGTAAACAAAATACAGCATCTTTAGGTATTGATTATGTGGCAAAATCTCATGTTCAAAATATACTTATCCTGCTAAGCCTGGGCATTACGATTGTTGGATTGTTTTTTATGTCGAATCAAAAGAGATTAATTGCTCCATCTGTTTTTATTGTGGTATGTATTCTGGCCAACGCCTTTACCTCAAGCGTTTTTTCTACCATTGCCGATCGTTATCATTCCCGTGTATCATGGCTATTGCTTTTGCCGGGAATCATTATACTTTTGAACGTTATTTTTGCACAAATAAAAAAGAAACAACATGCTCGATAAATTTGGAATAGCCAGGCGAATAGCCAAAGAACTTAAAGATGGATATTATGTGAACCTGGGTATTGGTATACCAACGTTAGTGGCCAATTATGTGCCCGAAGGCATTGAGGTTATCCTGCAATCGGAAAACGGATTGCTGGGTATTGGTCCTTTTCCATATGCTGAAGATGTTGATGCGGATTTAATCAATGCCGGTAAACAAACAGTAACCACCACCAAAGGCTCATCGTTTTTTGATAGTGCCATGAGTTTTGGAATGATACGCAGCGGCCGGGTAGACCTTACTGTGCTTGGTGCCATGGAAGTAGCTGATAACGGAGATATTGCCAACTGGAAAATTCCAGGTAAAATGGTAAAAGGTATGGGAGGTGCTATGGATTTGGTGGCTTCTGCAAAAAATATCATCGTGGCAATGCAGCATGTAAATAAAGCCGGAGAATCTAAATTGTTGAAAAAATGCAGCCTGCCTATTACGGGCCTGGGTTGTGTAAAAAAAGTAGTAACCGAGTTGGGTGTATTTGATATTACCGAAGATGGTTTTAAGCTTCTGGAAAGAGCCCCGGGGGTTACCGTTGAATATATTAAAGAGAAAACAGAAGGCCGGCTGGTGGTTGAGGGTGAAATACCGGAAATGAAGCTGGATTAATTGTTTCTGTTTCCGTAAAGGAAGAATAAAAGCGGCTTTTCTTACACTATTCAGAATAGCATAACGCGGTATACGCTCCTCCATTCTTCGTTTTTAGTCTCATTACCTGCCCATTATTTATTGCGATGCTTACGAATCAGGCATTTACATCATCATGCAGATTTTACCTGGAAGTTCATTTGCTGCATATCTTTATTGTTTAAAATCATTTTTTACTTTCAGGCAACTTCCTAATTTCGCCCACCAATAAATTTATTCTAAAATATATGACAAAAGTATCGGTTATCGGAGCAGGAGCAGTTGGAGCCACTACTGCTGATGTGATTGCCTACCGCGAGTTGGCAGATGAGGTTGTGTTACTGGATGTAAAAGAAGGATTTGCAGAGGGCAAAGCACTGGATATCTATCAAACCACATCCCTGCTGGGCATGAAAACCCGCATTAGCGGAACCACCAATGATTACAGCAAAACAGCAAATTCAGATGTGGTGGTAATCACTTCAGGTATTCCACGTAAACCCGGAATGACCCGTGAAGAGCTTATCGGTACCAATGCCAATATTGTAAAATCCGTTGCCGAAAACGTATTGAAGTTTTCACCAAATGCCATTATTGTAGTTGTTTCCAATCCTATGGATACCATGACATACCTGGCACTTAAGGCAACAGGCCTTCCTAAAAACAGAATCATTGGTATGGGAGGATTGCTGGATAGTGCCCGCTTTAAAGGTTACCTGGGTCTGGCATTAAATCAACCAACCTCAGATATTCATGCCACCGTAATTGGCGGGCACGGAGATACCACCATGATACCTCTTACCCGTTTGGCCACTTTAAATGGAATTCCCGTTTCGGCTTCGCTTAATGCTGATAAATTGAAAGAAATAAGTGATGCCACAATGGTTGGTGGTGCCACATTAACCAAACTGTTAGGCACATCAGCCTGGTATGCTCCAGGTGCAGCCAGTGCATTGCTGGTAGAAAATATCGTACGCGATCAAAAACGCATTATGCCTTGTTGCGTATACCTTGATGGAGAATACGGACAAAAGGATATTTGCCTTGGCGTTCCGGTTACTATTGGTAAAAACGGCTGGGAATCAATAGTTGATTATAAACTAAACGCAGAAGAAAATGAGCTGTTTGGTAAAAGTGCCGATGCCGTTCGTGGCATGAACAATGTGCTGAAAGAAATCGGTGCATTATAAAATCAACACCATTTAACCACAATAACAAAGACGTTCAGGAATATGTTCTGAACGTCTTTCTTTTTTATGAGACATAAAATAAGACTGCAGATTGTAGAAATCGAGGCAAAAAATGTTCACCTTTTTGTTGAAATAAAAGTAGGTGATAAACCTTGCAGAATGCTGGTAGATACCGGGGCATCAAAAACAGTATTTGATGCTAAACATGTGCTGAAATATGTGAAGGAGACAAAAATAAAGCAGCATGAAAGCAAATCTGTAGGGCTTGGTGTGAGTGAGATGGAAACAAAAGTAGTGAAGCTAAAAAAACTGCAGATCGGGCAATTAACAATAAAACAACTGGAGGTGGCCATTCTTGATCTGGCTCACGTTAATGCAACTTACAAAGGCATTAAACTACCCGAAATTGATGGTGTGATGGGGGGTGATTTGCTGATGAAATACCAGGCGGTTATTCATTATGGCAAATCATACCTTAAGCTACAGGATTAATCAGATTTACTTATCAGCTTCTCATATTGTCAAACTGCAGCGGAATGTCGAAGTCGTTTCCTCTTACCTTGGACATAGTGGCCTGTAGCTCATCAATTGATTTACTGGTAACCCTCACCTGATCGTCCATAATACTTGCCTGCACTTTCAGTTTGGTGTCTTTAATAAAACCAACCACTTTTTTAGCGGTTTCTTTGTCCAATCCTTCCCGTATTTTAAGCTCCTGAAACACATGCTTTCCACTTGGATGAGGCTTTGAGCTTAAATCCAGCAACCTTGGATCGAGTTGTTGTTTGGTCATTTTGCTCAAAATAATATCAATAAGAGAGGAGAGTGCCATTTCCTGTTTTGCCTGTAATTTAACCAGTTTACCTTTTTTATCCAGTTCAATATCACATTCTTCATCCTTCAGATCATACCTGTTTACAAGCTCTTTTTTAGCAATATTGATGGCATTGTCAATTTTTTGCAGGTCTATTTTACTTACGATGTCAAAGCTGGCCATGTTTGTTTTTAAGATAAAATTTATATTCAAATGTAGTAACTTTGAGTGTTAATTTTAAAATAATGAAAAAGCTATTTAGGTTGATTTTTGTGTTAATCGCAGCTATAGGGTTTAGCACATTAAGCAGTTGTGATGATAAGGGAGACGGAAAGGATGATGAAACATATAAAGGATTAAAATTTACCTCTGCCGGAACCATTAACCTTTCACTTTCACATATGTTTGGCGGTAAAACGCTTGCTTATGCCCCCGACAGTTTTTTAACAGAATCAGGAGATACTTTAAAAGTTACCAAACTGTCCTATTATATATCAAATATTACCCTGGAAAAAGCATCTGGCGAAAAGGTAAATCTGGGCACTTATCACTTGGTTGATGAAAGCACTGCGGCAACTAAAACAATTGCGGTGAGTGGTGTTCCTGCCGGTACCTATCATAAAATATCGTTTATGCTCGGTGTGGATAGTTTGAGAAATCACACCGGAGTTCAGGATGGGGCTTTGGATCCTGCTTACGGAATGTTCTGGACATGGAATACAGGCTATATTTTCTTCAGGTTGAAAGGAAGAATCGGGTTGGATGCTACGGCAATTTCCTATGATATTGGAGGCGATGGAAATGGGTCATACTTTACAAACGATTTAACTGGCTATGCAAAAGAGGGCAATAGTTTTACCCTTCAATATAAAATGGATGTGGCAGAATTATTTAAAGGACCCAACACCATTAATATGCGCAACGAGCCTAAAGACATTCACTCTGCAACTGAACCTGTTTTATTACCTAAACTGGTGCAGAATATGAAAGATATGGTTTCTTTAACCGCTGTAAATTAAATTAGTTATGCTAAAACACGTTGGTATTATAATCGTTTTTATCATTGCAGGTTTTGTTTTTACGGCCTGTAATAAGGATAAAGAGGTAACGGAGGAAATTCCTGTTCCTGTTGATACCACCAAGCCTTTTAAGCCAACACCATTTACGTTAACCTTACCTCCAGGCTGGCCCCCTATGAAAATCCCGGCCGATAATCAACTATCTGTTGAGGGGATAGAATTAGGTCGCAAGCTTTTTTATGATCCTATTCTTTCTAAAAACAATACCATGTCATGTGGTTCATGCCATAACATTAATAATGGATTTACTGATAATGGTAAGCGTTTTAGTGAAGGCCTTAACGGAGAGTTGGGCACACGAAATGCCATGCCGATATTCAATCTGGGATGGGTGGAAAATTATGTACAGGATAATCATATGTTCTTCTGGGATGGAGGGGCTGCCAATCTCGAATCACAGGTGCTGGGGCCTATTACCAATCCAATAGAAATGAATGAAACAGTAGCCAATGCGATTGATAAACTTAAGGCAAACCCGGTTTACCCCGGCTTGTTTAAAAAGGCTTTTGGAACAGACTCTATTACCTCTAAAAGGCTGATGCAGGCTATAGCACAGTTTGAACGCACCATTATTTCCTTTGGTTCCCGGTTTGATATGTATATGGTTACCAAAAATAAGGCCCTTTTATCTGCGCAGGAATGGAGAGGTTATGATGTATTTAATACCGAAGGCAAAGGCGACTGTTTTCACTGTCATAATGTTTCTACCCCGTTTTCTTCTGATTTCCAGTTTCATCACAATGGTCACCAAAGCACAGATGAAGGATTGAAACGGATTACCGGTAAAACCGAAGACGTGGGGAAATTCCGCACCCCATCATTAAGAAATTTGGTTTTAACAGCTCCCTATATGCATGATGGCCGGTTTAATACCCTTGAGGAAGTTGTTGAGTTTTATAACTCCGGAGCCATCAGGCAATGGCCGGCTGATGAACTCATTTCTAAACACCCTGCAGGCCTGAATTTAACTTCTGAAGATAAGGCAGATTTGGTGTCTTTTCTGAAAACCTTAACAGACTCTACATTGCTTACCAAGACGCAGTTTATGAAACCATAAAATAATTGTTGTCTGGACAGTTGTTATTCTCTAATTATTTTTTAGATTTGATAGCAATTTGTTAGCAATTATTACTTTATGAAATACTCAATACTTAAAAAACCTTCCTACTGGCTATGTTTTGTTTTACTTCTTTTAATCTGGTCTTCATCTAAGGTCAGTGCACAGGGAGTAACCCCGTATAATTTTTTCTCATTTAACAGAAACTTTATAGCTATCAGCGGTGGAACTGTAGTGTCGTCCATTCATGCGGATGATGCAGTTGCCAGTCAAAGCTATCCGATTGGATTCAATTTCACTTTCGCAGGGAATGTTTATACACACTTTTGGCCCTCATCCAATATGTTTATTACACTTGGTAACTCTTCCATGACTGCCCCAACCAATTGTTTAAGTTGTGCTTTTACGGCCCATGGCACTACTCCGGCACTGTTTGCATTAAATCATGATGCCTATGGACTTTCTACCGGTGCAGAAGCTTCCTTTAACGTTACCGGAAATGCACCATACAGGGTATTTACTTTTCAGTATTTAAACTGGGGCTCTTGCTGCGCAGCTACACCTTTATTCTCTGTTCAGGTTATATTGTACGAAACGCATAATGTAATTGAATACCACTATAGGGTTGAAAATCCTTCAGGCCCTACCAATAGAATCGGCATTGTAGACAATACCACATCTTTCAGAAGTTTAAACGATCGTACGGCCAATCCTGTAAGTCAGTTAAATATTGATGCGGCCGCCACCGGTACCCCTCCAAATAATCAGGTTTATCAGTTTACTTTGTTTAATAGTTCAACTCTTCCGGCTGGAGGACCAATTGTTCCGGCTTTGGCAAGTTACAACTACGATATTCTTACGGATACTGTTTGGATTCAAAGCCCACACACTTTTGTAAATACCAGTAATAATCTGGTAAGAAGTTATTGGGATGTTACCGCCTACAGTTCTGTAAGTGCAGCAGGTCCTTATACCGCATGGAGTGCTCCACGCAAATGTGGTCCGCCAACAGGAGCCAATGGCTGCTTTATTGATACCACCAGTTTAAATTTTAAATATACTTTCCCAACCCGCGGTTGGTATAAAGTAAAACTGAAAGCAAGAGGAGGTATTGATCCTGTAGACAGTATAGAAAAAGTAGTGTACGCGGATACGCCAAGCTTACCACCTCAGATTGATTTCTTTTCAGAAAAACGCATCATCGGTATTTTTGATCAGGTGGGATTATACGATATCAGCAATTATGGCCCTAACCAGTGGAACTGGTATACCAACCCTGCCTGCGTTACCTGCGGCTTGTTCTCCAACTCTTTCTCTCCAAACAATACCGATCAAAACCCCAAGTTTAATGCCTTTGATGGGGGTACATACGATTTGTGCTTAACCGCTGAAAACGACAGGGGAATTACCACGGTATGTAAAAGCAATTACCTGCGTGTGGTACCCGGTTATCAGATGTGTAACGGATCCGATTCCGTATCAAGAGAAAACGAGGGAGTTGCCATGTTGTATACCATAGGAGGTTTGTATTATCCTTCATCAGTGGGATCATGCCCAACAGGGTTTCGCATATCAGCCTGTGCCGATAGCATTAACCTGGTAATGGAACGTTACCGTTTCCGCAATACCGATACCCTCGATATTCGGGTGGGTGGATTAAACGGAACCATTATCCGTAAATACGGTGGCAATACCTTTAATACCATTAACGATAGTTTAAAAACAGTACGCATACCGGGTGGTGAAGTATTCCTTAAAATGCGCCTAAGCCCAACCTCAGGTACACCGGGTCCTAACGACTCCGGGTTTGCCATACGCTGGTACAGCACCCCTGCAAGTTATACCAAACCAACAGCCGGATTTGTTTGCCCTGATACCATCTACTCCGGATATAAAGTAAATTACCAGAATACCACAACAGGAGTAAATGCAGTTTATGCATGGGATACGGATGGAGATGGTGCATTTGGACTGGATCAGTCGGGAGCAGGTAAGTTTGACTCCACCGGATTACATGCCAGCAGGATATTTATTAATGCAGGTCCCGGCCCTATGGTAAAACGGATTGGATTAAAAGCCACCAACTGTAAAGGAGTAGATACTGCATTTAAAGATATTGTTATTTTACCGGTAACCCAATTACCGGTGGCTGCATTTACTGTAAACCGCACCACAGGATTTACTACGGATACCTTCCGGTTTACAGATAAAACCACCAATGGTGTTATTCAATGGAGATGGCGTTTTGTTCCGGGTAATGTAACATACCTTAACAATACCGACTCTACCAGCCAGTATCCGGTGGTGTTTTTAAACAGTGCCACCAGCTATACGGTAACATTAATAGCTACCAACCAAACAGGCAGTGATGATGAGGTAAAAACAAGCTATGTGGAAGCACTGGCATATACTTCTCCCAATACAGCCAATGCCATCCCAACCGGAACAGATATTGGTATAAGCAGGGTGGTATTAAATGGTATAGATACCAGCACCGCTTTACAAACACCTATTTATTTAAACCTGAGCAATATTAAAAAGAGTACCCTTTACAGAGGGGTAAGTTATAACCTGGATATTCACCGGATAAACAATGTAGACCCGATGACCACCAAGGTATGGATAGACTTTAACCGCAATGCCAGGTTTAATGAAACAGGAGAAACCATCCTGAGTGAAACCGGCCAGAACAAGGTAAAAACCAGCACCAGCTTTATGATACCTAATGATGCCCCGATAGGCAATACCCGCATGCGGATAGGTGTAAGTTATGGCAGCACCAGCTTAACGTTTAATGCAGCCACCATCGGATGTTTTGAGGATTATGGCATTGAGGTGGGACATGACCAGGTAAAACCGGTATTAACCTTAAACGGATTACCGGTATTGCGTATGGAGGTAAACAAAACATATATAGAACCAGGAGTAACAGCAACAGATAACCTGGAAGGCAATATCAGCAGCCGGTATGTGGTAATGGGTACAGTAAACACCTC
>JBPXJS010000015.1:0-12581 GCA_051715425.1 Bacteroidota bacterium
GAAAGTGATGATAAGTGATATGCAGGGCAGAGAAGTTTACAGCTCTGAATATATGGTAAGCAAAGGCAATCAAAGTATCAATATAGAAGCCCTTAAGGATTTAAAAGATGGTGTATACTTTATGAACGCGAGCCTAAACGGAACCACTCAAAGAGTAAAACTGGTTAAGGCTGGTAATTAAGAGAAATAAGTAAACCAAAAACAAAACCCGGCTCTGAGAAAATCAGAGTCGGGTTTTTTGTTGCTGCAATTTCCAAATTGACTTCTTGTAAGCATGTTTAGGTTTTAGGAGGTTTATATCCGAAAATCATATTTGAGATAAATTAGCGGTTAAAACGATTTATCAATTCTTAATTAAAGCTGAAAATATTCTTAAAATGGGAAAAGATTAAGGAGGCCAATATTTTATTTTAATTAATGTTGTTTTTGTTAAATAATTATATATCAAATAGTTATATAATAAATTTTAAAAACTTGCGCATCAGATTTTCAGGGCTTACTTAATTCATAATATTTTGTTAAGCGTTTCTTTAGATGCCCTATTGTTTTAGCCATCTCTTTTAAAGAATTTAGATTTTGATAAGCGAATAAAATATTACAATAATTATAAAGCCATGAAAAAAATCTACCACTATTTTGGTTTAATCCTTAACAGGGTTAATCTGTTTCTTTTTCTATTACTTTTTTCTTCCGGGGTATTGTATGCCCAGGCACCACAATTCTTTACGGGTAATGTAAACAATCCCAGCAACGGGTTTCCCTTTAACAACGCTGCAGGCAAGTCCATGCAATCATTGGTACTTCCTGGAGAGTTTACCAATGCAACAGCAGGCTATATCACAAAGTTTTATGTTCAGGGAACAGCCAGCAACTTGTCTACATGGACTAGTTTGGATATCAGGTTCGCTCAAATTCCTGGATTAACTACTTTACCAACCGGAGTTTTCCATACAGGACCATTTACTACCGTTTTCACAAACCCTTCTTTTACCAATACTTCTACAGCAGCCGGATGGATGGTTTTTACGTTGCAAACTCCATTCAGGTATGACCCAACTCAAAGCCTTTTAATTGAGATTATGAACTGTGCCCGGCCAACAGGTGCTTTTCAGGTAACCAATGTGGCCAGAACAGGGTTTAGAAGAACATGGAATACCGCTGGTTGTAACACAGCTTATAATGGTCAGGATGCAAATCTTTTTAATTGTGGTATTGACATTGCACCCCCTGTACCGAATGATATGTCAATGTTAGGCATTGATACACCGTCCTCGTTTAATCAGGGTCTGAATAACGTAGTGGCGCGAATAGGAAATGTTGGATCAAACAGGGTAAATTTTATATCTTTAAACTGGTCACTTAACGGGGTTAATCAAACACCGGTAATTTATAATTCGATTCTTGACACAGTTGGCGGGCCTGGAGTAAATATTGCGCAGGTAAATTTAGGTACCGTAAATTTTTTAAATAATGTAACTTATCGCATCAGGGCCTGGACATACGGACCAAATGGTATTAACGATTCTATTCCAATTAATGATACTTCAGCTACGTATTTCTTCCGAAGTCCGCTTTCCGGAAACTATACAGTAGGGAATGGAGGGGATTTTCAAACCCTCACGGAAGCTGCAAATACAATTAATGTTGCAGGGGTGAGCAGTGCCGTAACGTTAACGTTAATTGATAATCTGTATAACACTTCCACCGGAGAGGTTTTCCCAATTACTTTCAGGCAATATAACGGAATGTCTCCAACCAATACATTAACAATTAAGCCATCAGCTACAACAACACCACTTATTACCGATAGTAATAATACTGCCATTATGATTATTGATGGAGCAAAATATTTAACAATAGATGGACGGCAATTCGCAGCAGATATAAACAGAAATATCACATTTGAAAACAGATCAACCGGAGCTACTTCTGTTATCAGGTATAGCAATGATGCAATAAACGCAGTTGTACGCAATATTATATTCAGGTCAGCAACTGCCGGAACATCCTCTTCGAATGCCTGTATATATATAGGTGGAACCAATCAGCCAATTCCAACAGGTAATGACAATATTTCTATAGTGAATAACCTATTTGCCCGATCGACTGCTCTGCCATATACTCAGGGTATTGCAATTGAAGGATCAAGCATCACAGCCCAAAATAACAATATCACTATTGATTCTAACCTGTTTCAGGGATTTACATTGAATGGTATTTTGGTAGCAGCAACGGGAAATGGGAATGGAGGAAATTTTAATATCAGATACAATAGCTTCTACGACACAACTGCTACCAATTCAACCAATGCCATGAATTGTATTAATTTTATTCCGGGAACGGCATCCTTATCCAATAATAATATCATTAGTGATAATATGATTGGGGGTGATGCACCGAATATTTCCGGAGGCGGTTTAAGCAGGTGGTTATTTGCCACAACTCATAGCGGTGCATTTAATGGAATATCGGTAAGCTCAGGCACTGGAACCGGTACACAGATTATTCGTAATATCGTTCGTAATATTCGGGTACAAACTACTACGTCTGCACCTGCTTTTAATGGAATAAACATTATTGGTGGTGTTGCAGTGGTTGGAGGGTCACTTCCCAATGCAAACGTTATAGGGCATGCAACCGATACAAACAATATAACAAGTTTCACCACTACGGGTACAGTTAATGGAATTAATTCAACCTCTACAAATGATATCACCATTTCATATAATGCGGTGCAGAATATTTCATTACGGACAGCAAATGCTAATATATTAACAGGTATAAGGATATCCAGTGGGTCTTCCAACACCTATATTGTAAATGCAAATACAGTTCGGGCATTAAGCTCAGTAACCACCAGCACTGGAGTAACAACTGGTATTCCGTTATGTGGTATTCTCAACTCTGCCTCAAGTCCAAATATTTCTATTACAAACAATATTATAGGAGGGAGCGATCCATCAGATACAATCTGTTTACAAAGCGGAAGTGCCGGCAGGATGGCTGGTATTCTTACCGGTGCAGGCACCAATACCTTGTCAGGCAATATTGTAAATGGGTTAAGAAGCCACTCGAGTACTACAGGTACCACAACCAGTTCTGCCATTTTTGGTATCGCTACTACGCTCACCGTTAGTGGTCAGTCGGTAACAAATAATGTGGTTACCAATATTACCAAACCGAATGCAACACTATCGTCCATTCATGGCATTTATCTTAACGGAGCCGGACATACCGCTACTGGTAATACCATCAGCAACCTGTTTAACAATAGCACCAATACCAGTGTTACTACAGGTGCTTCAGTTTGCGGATTAACAATTTCCACAGGAACCGCAGCTCCACAACTGGTTCAAAATAATACCATATTTGATCTTGAAAACCCCAATAATTCATCAAATCAGGTTAATGGTATTATTATCACCAACTCATCAGCTATCACGGTTAAAAATAACACCATTCGCAATATAAGAGGTAATGGAACGTCTTCCGGGGGGGCTGTTGTGGGGATTAATGTACAAACCAGCCAAATTAATCAGGTTATAGAAAACAACCTGGTACATAGTTTAAGTTCTTATAATACCACTGGCAATCCAATAACGCTTGGTATCATGTGTACCGGGTCAAATACAGTTGCAGGTAACAACAGTTCAATATCAGGTAATATTATTCACAGTTTCCATGTAGGTGCATCTGCTGTAAACAACAATAATATGCAGGCCATTCAATTAACCGGAAATGCACTTGTTTCAAACAATATGATACGTTTAGGCAGGGATTCTGCGGGTAATTATGTCACCCGTCCAACACTTTGCCGCCCAATCATTATTAATTCTTCAGGAACAACGCAGGTAAGGGTTTATCATAATAACGTAGTGCTTGATGCACAACCTTCAGCCGGAACCGGGAGTACTACACTTTTTACAGCTGCAATAGAAGTAATTAATTCTATTACCACCCCAGGTTTTGTAGACATAAGAAATAATATTTTCACTAATACATCAACCAACAGCGGCTCATCAACATTAAATCATTATGTAATAAAATTACCAGCCACAAGTACCAACATAACCTCTGATTTTAATATTTATTTCAATTCTCCAGGTACTAATCAGTTTATTGGTCAGCGCGGAACAACCAACTTTGCACTTCTTTCAGATATTAAATCGGGCTTATTTATAGAAGGTTCAAGCGGATATGGAAATCCTCAGTTTATCAATACAACTGGTGATGCGGCTACAGTTAATTTAAGACTTGCTGCTTCTAACCCGGCAGAAAAATCAGGTGATGTTTCCACACTTTCATTTGTTGTTTCAGATGTAGATGGCAATGTAAGATCAACATCTTCACCAGTTGATATTGGTGCAACAGCTGGTAACAATACACTTTCATCAGATATCATTGCACCATCAATAAATTACACTGTATTATCCAATACACCATTTATTACTAATAGATCAATAAGTGCCACCATTTTTGATGCAGGTGGAATCAGACAGCAAGCTGATACCCCACGTGTGTATTACAGAAAAAACAGCGGAGCATGGTTTAATCAGATGGGTACTTTATCCAGTGGAACTTATACAAATGGTGAATGGAATTTTATTATTGACTACAGTTTAACCGGAGCACCAACCACAAATGATACCATATCATATTTTATTGCTGCCATTGATAGTATGGGTAACCTGAATAGCCGGGCTATGTATGCAGCCGGTCCTATTTCGGCATTAACCACCTTACCGGTACTTCCACAACTAAACTTCTATAGAATAACAGATCCGATTCCGGCAGTTGTTACGGTAGGATCCGGTGGAACGTATCCAACATTAACCGGACCTGGTGGATTATTCGAAGTGTTAAATAATAGCGTAGTTCAGGGAAATACGGAAGCCTTAATTACAGGAAATATTACTGAACCAGGCACCGTTGCATTAAACCGTTGGGTGGAGTCGGGTGCTGGTTCTTATACCCTCACTATTCGTCCGCAAAATAATACCCAGGCAATACTGTCTGGCACAGCTTCCAATACCCAGGGGCTTATACGCTTAAATGCACCTTTCCGTGTAAATATGCTGGGTTGGTCTCCGGGAGGAACAACGGCTGATACCAACTTAATCATCAGATCATCCGGAGCCAGTACACCTGCCATAGGATTTATTAATGGTGGTGGATCAGATACCATGATGAACGTGATTTTTGAAAGCCGCAGCACATCTACAACAAATGGTTGTGTGTTCATTGGCGGATCGGCCTCAGGAAATATCAGTAATCTTGTTATTCAAAATTGTCATATTCGGCAGGATCAGACATTACCAACCACGCTTGTTGCGAATGGATTATTTGGTACTGGTACCGTACCTTTTTTCAGCAGCAATATAAAACTGATAAATAACCAATTTTATAATTATTCAGGAAATGCTATTATCTCTAATACGGCAACAGGTGGCGGATGGCAAATAACCGGAAATCATTTTTACCATAATGCCATTCCAACATTAACAACTGCTGTTACCAATATTGGTTTCCAGCCCGGTAGTTCTTCTGACAATAATTTGATTTCCAATAACTGGATCGGAGGAACTGCGCCTTTTGCCGGAGGAGCTCCGGTTGTTTCCAGTAGCACATACGTTGGTATGACTTTAAGCACAGGGTACAGTACCGGAACAATTGTACAAAATAATGTAATAGATAATATTGCATTAAATGCCACCAGCACTGGATTAACAGGTATTTTTGTTACAGGAACTCCTGCCATCTACACAGTAACCGGAAATCGAATTGGTTCACTCACCAGCAATTCAGTCAGTTTAGCGGGTAATGGCAGAATACAAGCCATTAATTCATCAGCTGCCGGTAATGTAACGATAACCAACGATTCTGTTATTAATATCCTGAATACAAGCACAGGAACTTCATCAGGAATTACGGCTATAAATGTTGCTTCCGGTTCAGGTAATACCACAGTTATTAATAATAACTTTATCTACGGATTGGTTTTAACGGGATCAACCAATACAGGAACCACAACGGCTGCTGCACTGCAGGGTATATGCCTTCAGTCATCCAGCCTTACACAAACAATAAGTAACAATACCCTACAAACCTTGGTAAATACAGGTAATGCCGGTCACCAAATGTTTGGTATTATGGTTACTTCCGGAGTAACAAACGTTTCCGGAAATTCTATTTATGGAATGAGGTCTTCTTCTACTTCAGCCAACACAGGTGGAAGCACTACCCCAATTATTGGTATTGCACGCACGAGCGGAACTACCGGAGTGCAGATTACAAGCAACAATATGATTGATAGTATAGCGTATGCTGCGGCAAGTCCAGCTAACAATCAGATTATCGGAATTAGCCAAACTTCGTCAACAGCAAGTATTACTGGAAATACCGTAAAAAATATTTATACGCAAACCATTAGCACCGGAACTAGCACAACTACGGGAGTTTGTGGCATTCTGTATAGCGGGGGCAATGTAAACAATGTAATTGAGCGTAATACCATTCATTCTTTTATGCACAACAACGCTGTAAATTCATCAAGCAATATGCTTGGGATTCTTTATTCAGGGTCAACAGCTTTTGTGGGGAATTCATCAAGTGTTTCTCGAAATTTCATTCACAGTTTTGGATCAAATTCAACCGGCACACCTACCTTTACCGGAATACATAATCTTGCAGGATATACCACATATTCAAACAATATGATCAGAATGGGTATTGATGCAGGAGGTAATATACCTACAGAGCCAAGAATTTTAAAAGGCATTACTCATACTGCTGTTACCCAAAGTCAATACTATCATAACAGCATATTAATAAATGGTAACCCGGGATCTGGCACTGCAAATACTGCAGCAATTGAGTTTTTAGCGCAGGTAACAGTAGGACAGCTTACCGATTTAAGAAATAATATATTGGTTAACAATAGCGCAAACTCTGGCACTGCAACAGGCAAAAACTGGTGTGTTAAACTTTTCGATTCTTTAAGAATAAACAGTAATTACAATTTATTTTATCATTCAACCACTTCAGGCGCAAACGGATTTTTAGGAGGCACTACCCTCGCGGATTATAATACTCTTAGCGGGGCAGGTGGATGGAAAGCAATTGTTGGAATGGATATGGCAAGTGGGTATGGAGATCCAAATTTTGATGTGCTGTCTTCAGGAGTGGCATTAACAGCAACACTAGCTTTGCAGGGAAATAATCCTGCTGAAAAAAGTGGTGACCCTTCTTTAATAGCTGTATCAACCGATTATTACGGTAATACCAGAAGTGGACTTACTCCTTCTGATATTGGAGCGCATGCGGGTAACTTTAATCAGGCACCTGATATTTTTCCTCCTGTTATTACCTTAACACCGCTGCTTAATAGTGGCACACTAACTGGTATCAGGGTATTGAGCGGTGTAAATATTAAAGACAATAATGGTATCCCTACTTCCGGATCAAACAGGCCAGCTGTTTATTATTCAAAAGATGGTCTTACCTGGTTTAGTAGTTCAGCTTCTTCTGTTTCAGGCACCGCAATTAATGCAGATGTAACTTTCCAGATTGATTATACCCCAATGCTTCCGTTAACTATTAATGATACGGTGCGGTACTACGTAATTGCGCAGGATAATGCAGGAAATGTAATTTCTAATTCACCTTTTGCCATAGCTACTAGTGTTTCTGCTGTGGTTTCACACCCTGTAAATCCACTTAGGTATACGTTCCTTCCAATTATACCTGCAAACAGTGTTTACTCAGTTGGTGCGGGCCAAACGTATACCAGTCTTACCAATCCTGGTGGTTTCTTTGAATTTATTAATGGAAGAACACTGGGCGGAAATATTGTTGCAGAAATTACATCTGATATTAATAATGAGTCGGGGTCAAATATGCTAAATGCATTTGCCGAAGATGGATCCGGAGGTTACACATTAACCATACGGCCTGCTTCGGGAACCTCCGTTGTTAGAACAATAGAGGGTACTCCAGCCAATAATCAAAATGTTACAGGATCTCTGATCATACTAAATGGTGCAAGCCGCGTAAAAATAAGTGGAATTCCTACAGGGGGTATCTCAACCAATAAGTTTTTACGTTTTAGAAACAGGAACACAGCTGGAGCAGCGGTTGAAATGAGGAATGGTTCAAGTTCGAACAGGTTAAACAATTGTTTGCTGGAAGGTGGGTCAACAGGAACTGCAACCGGAGTTGTAAGCATGGTTGTTCTTGCAGGCAATACTTCCGTTTGCACAAACGATACAATAAGTAACTGTATAGTTGGAAACAATGCTGCAGCTACCCTGCCTTCAGGAGTACCAATTTTTGCCATTTATTCTAATGGCCAGCCAAATTACTTTAATACAAATGGTGTAATTACAGGTAACGAGATTTATAATTTTGGCAACTCTGGAACAGTGCTGGATTTTAATAATGGGGATGGATGGCAGTTTACCAATAACAGTTTTTATAATAACCTGCCAGTTTCAGTTACAACCACTCAGTTTGCATCGATTAACCTTGTTCCAAACCAAAATGGAAGCGGATATCTGATAACAGGAAACTTTATTGGCGGATCTGGTCCGAACTGTTCAGGCACGTGGAATCATATTGGTTCCACCAGTTTCTTTGGAATACGAACAAGTACAGGCATTGGTTCTGATGTAATAATCAGAAACAATACCATTCAAAATTTAAACTTCAATGTTCCTTCTGCAAACGTTATTACGGCTATTGCAGCTTTAGGCGGTAATACCATTATTGGTGGAACTCCTGCGCAGGGAAATTTGGTTGGCAGTACCACAAACGCAAATAGTATTGTATACAATTCATTCGGAACAAATATTGGAATTCAATACAGCGGAACCAACTCTGCTATTGTAACAGGTAATACTATTTGCGGAATGCAGACAGGTGTTACAGGGCAAGCCAGCGGATTTGTGGGAATTAATGTAAGCAATGGAGCTATTTCTGCCTGTAGCAATAATATGGTGGGCAGTACAACACTTGCAAATAGCATAACCAATGCTGGTACCAGTACAACAACTGGTATTTTGGTAGCCACATCTGCCACCCTTATTGCAAGTCACAATATTGCTGATAATACTATTGCGAATATGTTTGCATCCGGAAATCAAACATCCGTGGGCATTAGAGGCATAACCCTTAGCAATGGCAATACTTCTGTTCCAATATGTACAAACAATACCATCTTTAATCTGAGTACAAACAGCTCAAATATTACCTCTGGTAACAATACAGCGGTTATGGGTATTAATATTGTTATGGGCACCAACGCGATTCCGGTAATATCAGGAAATACAATTTATGGGTTGAGAGCTTTAAATAGCGGAGCGGTTAATACCAATGTATCAGGTATTTTGCTTCAACAGGCTCAGAGTCCCGTAATAAATGGCAACAGGATATATGACCTAACCAATGCGTCTACAAGCTCATCTGTAAACCCGGCTCCTACAGTTACCGGTATTAATCTTGGAAACACCACCAATGTAAGCACTGTAATTACCAATAACCAGATTACACTTGGTGCAGGTAGCAGCAGCAATTCACAGTTTACCGGCATCTGGCAGCAGTTCTCCAATTCTTCAACAACCACCAATTTGATTAATAACTCTATTCTTATTACCGGTACTTCAGGTGGAGGAAACCAAAATAGCTACTCATTTATGCGTGGTAACAATACCGGAACTGAAATTGCCACCTTGCTTATTTTACGAAACAATATTTTTGCCAATAATCGCACAGGAGGAACGGGAAACCATTACGCCATTGCAAACCAGGCAAACATACCTACCAATACTTTCTGGTTTGGAACAACTAGTAACTATAATTTATTTGTAAGTACCTCACCATCTGCAATGGGTCAGTGGGGGATTAATGCAGTGTCTTATACCAACTGGTTGAGCAATTCTACTTCAGATAATTTTAGTTGGTTTGCTACTTCAACTTCCGGAACAAGTAATGCTGATCAGGTTAATCTGAATAACCTGTTTACAAACAGTGCCACAGGAAACCTGCAATTAAATGCATCAAACGCTGAGGTATGGTTTGCTTATGGTAAAGGTATTGCAGGATCTACCATTAATAATTTGAATACAGATTTTAACGGAAACTCCAGGCCGGTTAATCAGGGAACAGGCTTAACCATTGGTTCCACACAATTAAACGCTGCACCTTCTGTTGCGCCTATTGCTGCTTTAGCTTCTGCAGCTCCAGCGGCAAATACAACTACCAATTATGTGTTTGGTTCCCGTACCCTCGCATCTATTCAGTGGGGTGCTTCTGCACCTGCAGCGGCTACATTGCTCAACTATACCGGTGTTAATCCTGCAGGTACAGTTGCCGTTGGTAATAATTTTAACAGGTATATAAAGGTTGATGTATCTGGTGGAACTGCCCCGTATAATTATGGTGTTACCATTAATTATGATGCAGCTACATTAGGTACAGTTACTTCTGCTTCAAACCTGAAAATTACAAAAGAAAGTGCTGGTACCAATGCAAACCCAACATGGAGTGCACAACCTGTTTCTTCTGTTAATCTGAGTAATAATACATTGAGTGCAGCAGCTCTTAGCTCAACTACCGGATTTACTTCATTGTATTTCTCCGGAAACGAGAATACCGCTCCACCTATCATTTCAGCATTTACACCTTCTGCACGTGAGGTTGGAGGCAACGTTACCATAAGAGGTGCATTATTCACAGGAGCCACTGCTGTTAGTTTTAATGGAACAGCACAACCTGTATTTACAGTTGTAAATGATACTTCTATTACCACTACAGTTCCGGTGGGAGCAACAACAGGTACTGTTTCTGTAACCAACCCATATGGATTAGGAACTAGCTCAACTAACTTTACGGTGATTCCTGCTCCTACACTTACTTCATTTACTCCGGCATCAGGTACATTTGGTACAACAGTAACCATTACCGGTACAGGATTTACCTGGGCCACACAGGTGCAGTTTAATGGTGTTAATGCAAGTTCATTTGTTGTGGTTAACAATACCACAATTACTGCTGTGCTACCAAACACTGCTACTTCGGGAGTAATTACGGTTATTAATCCAGTCGGAAGTATAGCCAGTGCCTCTACTTTTACTGTTATTGGTGTTCCTACTATCAGCGGATTTACTCCAGGCAGCGGTGCTGCAGGAACATTGGTAACAATTAACGGAACAAACTTTAATGCTATAACTAATGTCAGGTTCAACGGAACTGATGCTTCTTATACTGTTAATGGTCCAACTAATATTACTGCCACAGTTCCAGCCTCGGCTACTTCTGGAACAATAACCGTAGTAAACGGATCCGGAACAGGAACCAGTGGAAGTAGTTTTACCGTATTACAACTACCAACCATTACCGGATTTAATCCATCATCTGGTAGTGTTGGTTCTTCTGTTGTTATAAGTGGAACAAATTTTACAGGTGTTGACTCCGTTGAGTTTGGAGGAGGAGCTAATGCAGTTTTCACTGTAAACAGCAGTTCCCAAATTACTGCCACGGTGCCTGCTGCTGCTGTTACCGGAGTTATTACGGTTTATACCAGTGCCGGTTCTACCAGCAGTTCTACAAACTTTACATTGATTTCGGATCTGGTTGTAAGTACTGCACAAAATGTTTCAGGTACCTATAATAATATAACCATTACCTCAACTGGTGATGCAACCCTTACCGGAAGTCTTGTTGCTTTAGGTAATGTTACTTTACAATCGGGAGGTACCATCAGATTTGGTACAAATAATCTTTCAGGTAATGGAAACTTTACTTCGCAAAGCGGATCAAAACTATATATTGGTTCTGCTCAGGGAATAAGTGCTACTTCATTCTTAACAGGTAACGTACTGGTTAATGGAACAAGAACGTATCATGCATCAGCTTCTTATATATATAATGGGGTTGTAGCTCAGATTACAGGAAATGGATTGCCTTCGTCTTTGGATTCTTTGTCAATAGATAATTTGAACGGGGTAACCTTAACTCAGAATACAACAGTAAATAACAGAGTAACTTTCGTTTCCGGTAAATTAGTAATAGGCAGTAATAACCTGAGCGTAAATGGCAATATAACAGGAGCTGGTTCTTCAAGCTATGTTGTTACAAACAACACTCCTTCAGCAACAGGAACGCTTAGATTAGCTGTTGCAAATAACAATACACCTGTTAATTTCCCGATTGGTGGAGCCAGCTATACACCTGTTCAAATTACCCTTACTGCAGGATCTGTTTCGGATGTTTTCAGTGCAAGGGTGTTTAATGGGGTGCTTCAAAATGGATTGGGAGGACCAGGTGTAACATCAACCGTAGTAAACCGTACCTGGGTTATTAATGAAAATACAACAGGAGGTTCTAATGCAACCGTTAATTTAACCTGGGATGATACATTGGAGGCTGTTTCATTTGCCCGCGGCAATTGTGGTGTTTTCTTTAGCAATGCCGGAGGCTGGGTTCCACCATCATCATTTGGTTCTGCCACGGGATCCAATCCTTATAGCATGAGCCGCTCAGGTATAACATCTTTTGCGGCATTCTCTGTAGGCGATGCGGTATCA
>JBPXJS010000016.1:0-3182 GCA_051715425.1 Bacteroidota bacterium
TTCCACCAGCTTGATCAGCCGCCGCGTCCGTCGCGCGTCCCCCAATTCCACATCCCCAGTTCCCGGACTACCCAACTCATCACGACCTCGTCAAAATATCAATATATTACAGCATGTTGAAAATTGTGGGTAATCGGATGCTCTTAAAGCCTACGATTGGTTCACGACAAAAGGCAATAAGCAGTACTCCATAAATGAAAACCAACTTAAATCCATCGTGCTTCCAAACAACTTGATAGCGACTATTTCCAAGTAGCTGTGGACTAGCAGCAAGCCACTTTGCGTAGTGATTACCAATCCTAGCTGCTAGATAAGCAGATAGGCTAAGGCTTACTAAAAGAAATATATAACCAAATATCGGCTGATAATGAACTAACCTAGGAATAGCTCCAACTAACCAGAGAAAAGGGCCAGCTAAGGCAGAAACTAATGCAATCCACTTTACCCGCTGGGTAATGAATTTCAGAGTACCTTGCAAGATACTAATTGTAGTAAAGAGAGCAAAAATGAAGGGTGTTACAAGGTAATAACTTGTAACATTATTTACGATTGTTAGGAAAAGGCTAAGAAAGCCAATCAGGCCAATAATTAGTATTACATAGTGGCGATCCTTACGTGGAAGGACTGGGCTTACTCGGTAATCAAGGTCTAAATCTACGCCTTTTAGGCGCTCGCGCTGAAGAACATCCCACTTAGGAGCTGCGCTTGGAGAATATTTTCTATCAGATTGTGGTCTACCAACCTCACCTGCTTTTATTTTTTCATAGGCCATGACAGATTACGCCATGTGAGGAAACAACTTTCCAAGCTCAGAGAGTACTTCGACACGACACCAAATTGGGAGTGGATTTTTCTGTATTTGGGTATAGAGTATTTCACGTTTACTGTCTTCAGCTAGAATTATAGCAATGACAAAGAGTTCATCAGCTATAATTTCTTGAAAGCCTGTAATCTCTCGACCGCGTTCAACAATTTTCCTACATTTATTGATTATCCGCTGATATTCTCCTCCCTGCTCAACTAAGATTTGCCCAAGCCGAGTAGTTCTTCCATCATAATCAAGGTAAAAATGGGTTTGCCCCAAATCCAATGATTCAGCGAAAGTCGGAAAAGCTTTGATAAATTCTCCTCTCGTAAAAACTTGTATTATGGTTTTTCCAAGGCAACAAAAACCCATGACTCCGAAAAGCCTAACTAATGCCTGAGGGCCAAAAGGGGTAGCGCTTTCGTCAGACTCGCCCAGTGTTTTTGCAGCAAGCGAAGTAAGCTGATAGTAAACTCGCTTTCCAAAAAGTGGTTGTGTTTGTAGATACTCCCCCACTAAGCGCCTAAGAACATTCTTCTCCCCACCTGGCTTCGCGTCGGCAAAGAACAAGCGGCGCAAGGCATCAGGCGTAGTCAGCTTGTAGCGTGCGACGTGTTTTAGGATTTCGTTGTCTCGGTCGGTAATCTGCATGGTTTTCACCTTTCAAGATGCCATAGTGTAGCCCTTAAACGAGAGACAACCCACACCAAAGCCTACACTATACCGGTGGAACCATAGCCTAGCTCTATTCAATTAAAAAACTAATATAAACAAATATTTAATTTATATATTAGGGCCACACTACTTGAAGGTGTACGAGCCAACCGTTCCTGTCACATCCGTCCAGGATGCCCGAAGGGCGTGACAGGAACGGAGAACCACCGCCCCGCCCCAGCGGGCGTGGTTCAAAGCGCAGCTCCGATCTAGAGGAGTGCGCACGAGTCCCGTCCAGGGACGAGGAAGCTCCCGTCCAGGGAGCGCAAGGGAGCACGGGATGCCCCAGCATCCCTGCTCCTAGGGCCGTCCAGGCCGTGAGCGTCCAGCGAACAAAGGCACATAGCCCCGTTCAGGGGCTATTAGTGCCTTGGGGAGGCTGACAGGGGAGGGCATAATTCTTTTATGCCTTCCCCTGTCAGCGGGGCATTCCACGAGGTTAGCGAGTGGAATGAAAAAGCGAAGCTTTATTCCACGAAGTGGAATAAGTGGAGCGTGGGGGGGCCGAGACTATTTATAGTCTCGGAAAGATAAAGGACTGCGCCAAGGATGGCGTGACCTTAAAGGAGCGTAAGCTCCTTGATACGGGGCGTTACGGGGTGTCCCCGTAGAAGGGGGTGTGTCGAAAACGGCTTCCGGTTGAGATCAGGGGGAAAACATTCCCCCGCATAATATTATGTTGGGGAATTAAATAAATAAGAAATATAAATATAAATCGAAACTGCTTTACAATTTAATTATACTGCATGTGAAACATAGCATATCTCTCCCTTCTAAGAAGAAGAAATATGCTATAGTTTATTGGTTAAAAATAAACATTTGAGAAAGAAACCGATGAAGACCATAGGAATGCTCGGTGGAATGAGCTGGGAATCGACTGCCCTGTATTATCAGATCATTAATAGAAGAGTTAGAGAAATCTGTGGCGGTTTGCACTCTGCTAAAATATTGCTTCATAGCTTCGATTTTCAAGAAATTGAGAACTTGCAACAGCAAGGTTCTTGAGAAGAGTGTGGAAATAAGCTTGCAAGTGCAGCAAAAGGATTAGAGTTATCTGGTTCAGATTTCTTAATTCTTTGTACTAACACAATGCATTTAGTTGCTCCTCAAATTGAATCAGCCGTGAAAATTCCTTTATTACATATTGCAGATACAACAGCTTCATACATTAAAAAAACCGCAATAAGTAAAGTTGGGTTGCTTGGTACAAAGTTTACAATGGAAAAACCGTTCTATAGAGACCGTATAAAAGAAAGACATGAGATTGAAGTTATTACACCAAACGATGAACAGCGCGATGTGATTCATAACATTATCTATAATGAGCTTTGCCAAGGAAAAATCGAAGAAAATTCGCGTGCTCTCTATAAAAATATTATGGCCGACTTAGTAGAGCAACGTGCCCAGGGCATTATTTTAGGATGCACTGAGATCACCATGCTCGTAAATAGCAATGATGCTACTGTTCCTCTATTTGATACAACAGACATTCATGGACATGAAGCCGCTTTTTTAGCCTGTGACTCTAAGAGCCTATCCCAATATTAAGATATTGATATATTTAAGAAATAATCGTATCATTTGCCTATAAAGTAAGGTTTTTAATTAAAACGGGTGAAACCTTGAAATGACGACAGAGAAAAGATACCCCAGTGATCTGACG
>JBPXJS010000017.1:0-2459 GCA_051715425.1 Bacteroidota bacterium
GCCAACGTTTGGCTATTTGCAGTTGCGGGTATAGGAGGCTTTAAAAATGGAGCGCAGCGGAATGTTAAAGCCGACCTGCTGTAAAATTGTCCCCCGTGACCGAACTGCATTTAAAAACATAAACTTTAATTTAACACCAAACCCCGCAATTGCAAATAGCTGCTGTTGGCAACAGTTGGGTTTCGTCCGTTAATCGTCAGCTGTTATCTCGTATAATTTGTCGATTATTTTGAAGTCAACGAGTCGTCAGCTTGTCAACGAAGCCAACTCCAAAATTTTTCAATTCATGGTCCAACGTGTTCTTTCTTCATTGTCCAAAAGTTACTTATGGGATATTTTAACCCTGTACTCACACACCAAAATTGACCTTTGCTAATTGCCGTCCCTGTCGTTTGGTTTGAATTGTTCACCGTATAATTGATATCTAAATGGGTTGTATTTTTGAATCCACTATAATAGTTTGTTGAGATTGAAAACAGAAGTGTTTTAAAAAGCTTAAATTCAAAACCAATACCCGTTTGCAAAAGTGGAAAATAGCGTGACACATCAGGGTTTTCCGTGTAATTGTAAGTTATAGTCGTAGTACTTGATGTTTGCTTCCCACTGCCTGAACCATAACCAAATGACGGATTAATACCTTGTGAATAGCCTAAAACAGGGACTAAATATATTTTCGCCTTGTAAAGATTAAAGTTAAAACCTAAACGTACCGGAATTATCCATGAAGGGTCACTACTCGAACTGCCATAATAAGGTATTGTTTTGAATCCAAATCCCTGCCAATAATATTTTAATATTAGGCCTGTTTCAACAAAAATGTATCTGTTTATTTCCTGTCTTAAGTTGAAACCTCCTATTGCGTTAACAAGCGGCACGTTAATCAGATAATCACCATTGTCGGTAATTTTATAAATGTCGTTAGCTACCGAGAACTCAAGTCCAAAATAAGTCTTGTTTTGTCCAGGGGCAGAATTTAAAAAGCAGATTATTATTATAACTGTCAGACTTAATTTCTTCATTGTTATTTAAATTAATGTCAGTGGTCTAACGTATAATCACTAACAATATTTTTATTCTATCGGTCTCTGCAATGAATAAGTTAACCGTCACTGTCCACGAAGCCACCCAATTGTTGCCAACGTTTGGGTTTGTGCAGTGGCGGGCTTAGGAGGGCTTGGCAATGTAGCGAAGCGGAATGCCAAGACCGACCAGTTGCGCCTTGTCCCCCGTGACAAATGTAAATAATGAAACCCGAACTTAATGAGGACACCGAACCCCGCCATTGCACAAACCTTTTGTTGGCAGTAGTAGAGCCTTGCTCAGCACTCCATTTGAGGTGTTATACCTTCTCTCCCTTCATCTTGACGCCAAATGGTCTAAAATTGCCCCCTGATTTTACCTCAATTTCTCTTCTGTTAATAAACTTGAATTCTGCTTCGAATCCCGAATTTCCGATTTTAGCAATAACTCCTTGTTTCAATTTTGCTTCGAGATTTGCCGACATGTCGGTTGACAGTTGAACGAGGGAGGTAAAACCTTTTACTTCTATTTCCTTCATGACAATTCTATTGTTATCTGATGTCAAGTCATTTAAGTATGCTTGCTTCTTTGGGTCGCTTGAACCTTTTATCAAGTCCTTAAGTGGTCCCTCAACTAGGTTGTTTACTCTCCAGCTATCTATTTTAACTTGGGTACTTGAAGCTTTCACTATTGCAACGGCCAATTCAGTATTTAAGTCTGGACTAGTTCTATCTGTAAATGCAAAGTCAGCCTGTAAAAACGTATTTAAATTAATTGTTAGCTCTTGGGAATAGTTGCAAGTCGTCCAATTACCATAGTTTAATACAGTGGGAACCTCGGTGGTTGTTAAGGCATCCTCTAGTCTTCGTTCCAGTCCATCATCTTTGTTTATAATAGCACCTAGTCCAATTGTATTTGAAACACCAAAGTAGTATGAATTAGGTATCCATTGTGCCTGCATACATTCCTTATGAATCTTTCTCCACATACGCCAGGTGCTTCCTTTGAATAGGTGTAATTTAAAGTCAAAGGCTTGAGCTTTAGTCCCAGTGTCATATGGTTCGTAGTATCTGTCTTTTTTGTCAAATTTGACTGTGTCAGCTTCGTTGAACGCTTCCTCCTTAATCTCAAGTTTTTTGCAACTAGTCATAAAGAGTCCTACGATGAGGAACACAACAATTACTTTTGTGAACTTTTTCATGATTGATAAGGGGTTAGGAATTGATTTGTGAATTTAACAAAGATTGTCATAACCAAGTCTCTTTTCAAGTTGTCAAATTGTCCTAGGCTCTATTACTGCCAACGTTTGGCTATTTGCAGTTGCGGGTATAGGAGGCTTTAAAAATGGAGCGCAGCGGAATGTTAAAGCCGACCTGCTGTAAAATTGTCCCCCGTGACCGAACTGCATTTAAAAACATAAACTTTAATTTAACACCAAA
>JBPXJS010000018.1:0-1933 GCA_051715425.1 Bacteroidota bacterium
TACCATCAATGTAAATGTACCGGGTACCTACAATTTACTCTATACCGCTACAGACGGATCGGGCAACATAGCAAATCCATTCCTTGCAGTGGTAGAGGTAAAAGACCGTGAAGCACCTAAAGGTAAACTGAAAGGATTAACTGAAATGGAAATAGAAGTGTTCAGTACATACAATGAACCTGGCCATAATGTAACAGATAATTATTACCCTAACGTAACGGTAAGCACCAGCAGCAATCTTAACACCAGTGTGCTTGGCAACTATACCATTACCTACACTTTCTGCGATGCAGCCAACAACTGCCTGGTATTAACCAGAACGGTAAAGGTGGTTGACAAAACAGCTCCGGAAATTATTATAACAGGAGCTAATCCGTTTGTTCACCCAAGGTTCCAGCCATACATTGACCCTGAGGTAGTAATAAGAGATAATTATAATACTGATGCTGAATTAAGGCCATTATTGACAGCAGATGTAAGTAAGGTAATTGCCCATATTCCGGGTTATTATTATGTAACTTATAATGTAACAGATTTATCGGGCAATAAGGCAGAAGAAGTAAAGCGCCTGGTAAGGGTTATAGATGTAACAACAGGTAATTCCGAACTTGCGGCATCCAAAGGATTTTATATTTATCCTAACCCAAGCGAAACGGGCATGGTTCATATTCTTTGTGAAACCGGAAAGCTTACAAAAGTAATGATAACTGATGTGCTTGGCAGGGAGGTATTTAGTGAAACAATTCTTTCTCAGCAAGAGGTAAGTCTTGATCTAACACAGATGAAGAAAGGGATCTACCTGGTTTCTGTTGAGAATGCACAGGGAGATAAAACCACAATTAGACTTGTTTTGAAATAAGAAGAAATAGGTTTCAAATATTACACAAAAGAGCCTGTCAGTTAAGCTGACAGGCTCTTTTGTTTGGTGACTTATAAAAATTATAAATACATTATGAAAATTTAGGATATTTTATAACTTCGTTAAGAAATCTTTAAGATATTTAAATATTAACAACCTAATATATGAAAACAAAACTACTCTTTATCGCTCTTTCATTTCTCATTTTTCTAAACAACGGATATGGTCAGACACCTGCTTACAGCACAGGTCCTTTATCAGGAGGTGGAAATACAATACCATTTTATTACACTGGAACAGGTTGCCGCGGGCAACAGTTGTATCCGAACAATGCATTTGGCACTGTGCCTTCGGGAATGGCTATTAACAGGATATATTTTGCTCCGGTAACCACGTCTAATGGAACTCAATTGTACTCCAATTTCGAGGTAAAATTGGGTCAACCAAATATCTCAACGCTTTCTACCATATACGAAACTAATGTGACAACGGTATTAAATGCAACAAATTATTCAATTACTTATGTTGGTGGACAGTGGTTCTCTATTAACCTTACCACTCCTTTTTTATATGACCCAACATTGCCACTCTTAATAGAAATCAATCAACAATCTTCAGGAGGATCTTCCTGGTCCATTCAAACACAAACAACAATCCCAGGCACATTCAGGAATTATTCTCAGGCTTATAACAGTGCTACAGCAGCTGGAAGCGGAGCTTATATGATAACATGCGGTTTTGACCTGGTTCCTTTTTCAACCGGTCCTAAAGTTCCAGCCCTTGCCAGCTTTGTGTACGACAATACTACCGATACCGCGTGGATAAAAAGCCCATATACCTTTGTAAATACCAGCAATAACCTGGAAAGAAGTTATTGGGATGTTACTGCATACAGTTCTGTAAGTGCTGCAGGTCCTTATACCGCGTGGAGTGCACCACGCAAATGTGGCCCGCCAACAGGAGCCAACGGTTGTTATATTGATACCACCAGTTTAAACTTTAAATACACCTTCCCTACCCGTGGCTGGTATAAAGTAAAATTGAAAGCAAGAGGAGCTGTTCTTCCGCTTGACA
>JBPXJS010000019.1:0-4700 GCA_051715425.1 Bacteroidota bacterium
GGCGATGGCTGGATGGTAAAAGTTGAAATTTCCAATGCAGGCGAAACCAGTGGTTTGCTGAGCGCAGATCAATACAAGGAACTTATTGGTAAATAATAGTTGTTAGTCTTGAGTCGATAGTCCTGAGTAAAATACTTTGTAAGAACTAATGACTATCGCCTAAGGACTAAAGACTCACCACTACTAAATGATTGAACTACCCGTAATATCGCCCGAAGCAAAAAAAAGAAAGCCCGATTGGCTACGCGTAAAGCTGCCCGTAGGGCCGGAGTATGCTAAAGTGCGTAAACTGGTAGATGAAAACAAACTGCACACCATCTGCGAAAGTGGTAACTGCCCTAACATGGGTGAGTGCTGGGGAGCCGGTACCGCTACCTTTATGATTCTGGGTAACGTGTGCACCCGCAGCTGCACGTTTTGTGCAGTGGCTACCGGCAGGCCAACCGAATACGATATTGAAGAACCCCAGCGTGTAGCCGAAGCCATTAAAAAGATGGGTGTGAAGCATGCAGTTATTACTTCAGTTAACCGCGATGAATTAAAAGACCGTGGAGCAGAAGTGTGGTTCCAAACGGTGGTGCAAACCAAAGCCCTTAGCCCTGAAACAACTATCGAAACACTCATCCCTGATACAAAGGGAAATTGGGATGCACTCTATCGCATGATTGAAGGTGGACAGGAAGTGGTATCGCATAATATGGAAACGGTGGGTCGCCTTTACAGAATGGTGAGGCCGCAAGCGAAATACGAACGTAGTTTGGAGCAGATCAAACGCATTCGCGAAGCCGGTAAGCGCACCAAGTCTGGCATTATGCTGGGCGTAGGCGAAACCAAAGAAGAAGTTTTTAAAGCCATGGATGATCTGGCTGCAAATGGCTTAATGATCTTAACACTTGGTCAATATTTACAGCCCACCAAAATGCATTTAGAAGTGGCTGAGTTTATTCATCCTGATACCTTCGCCATGTATAAAGAAGAAGGTCTGAAACGTGGACTTAAATATGTGGAGTCCGGGCCGCTGGTACGTTCAAGTTATCATGCCGAACGGCATGTGCATGTGCCTTTTTGACGATAGTATTTACCATTTCTTAAAAAAGTATAGACAACATTTTGAGCCTTATTCCCTAGGTTATAATCAGTTTCAAACAATCGAAAATAAATCGTCTTAGCAACAATTTAGGATTGCAGAATAATTCTTTAAATTAGATGTATCTAAAAGGTTAACTTTATGAAACATCTTCATTTTATACGCAATTCATTTTTATGCCTTTGCTTAATCTTGGGCAATTCTACAATAGCATTATGCCAAGTTAGTAAATCTGGCAATCCAATATCTCTTGAGTCGAGTCCGAATTCTACTTTTCGCTCTAAAAACGGGAGTGCTTTTAAGGTTAAGCTTTTTAGCCCCGAAAAAAAAATAGACAATAATATCGAGTCTTTAAAAGCTACTAAATTAAAAGACAGTTTAAAAACCGGAATTGATCCATATGGCGTTGGGATTGACGTTAATATAGATGTAAAAAAAGATAGCGAGTTAAACATTCTAGAAAATGGAGGGAGACTTTGGCTCTTAGAGATAAATTCTTCTGGAGCATTTGGCCTACAACTTTACTTTAAAAAGTTTCGTCTTCCCGAAGGGGCGCACTTGTTTTTTTATAGCAAGGATAAAAAAATAAAACTTGGAGCCTATACAAGCGATAATAACAACCCTAACAATGAGTTTGCGATACAGATATTGAAAGGAGAATCCTTAATTTTAGAGTACTATGAACCGAATAAAATTGATTTTAATGGTGAACTAATAATCAATAAATTGATTCATTTGTTTAAGCCTGTGTTCAATGGTGGTAGTGATAGATTAGGTTTTGGAACCTCAGGTCTTTGTCATATCAATGTAAATTGCGAACCTCTTTATTCTGAAGAGGCTAAGGCCGTAACAAGAATTTCTGTGTACGACCCCAGTACCAATAGCACTGGATTTGCAAGCGGGTCCCTGATTAACTCTGTTTCTAAAAAACCTTTTGTCCTCACAGCCTATCACATTTATACAAATACAACATACCCTAATCAATATTTTTCAAATTGGATTTTCTATTTCAACTATGAGTTTCTTGGATGTGAAAACAGCACAATCGAACCAAATAATTACAACACCGTACAGGGGGTTTATTTGAGATCTAAGGGTGATATATCTGACTATATGCTCCTCGAACTTCCGAATAATCCAAAAAATTATTATCCCGTAAATTATCTTGGTTGGGACGCAAGCACTGCTATACCTGGTTCTGGAGCCCTATGCATACATCATCCCAATGGAGACGTGAAAAAAATTGCTTTATCCTATTCACAGCCTCCAACAACTGTTAAAACACAATATGTTTCTTCAACCAATTTTGTAGAGGTTTCCGGATTTCCGGAAAATGAATTTAAATTATATTGGGATGAAGGAATTACTTACGGGGGATCATCCGGTTCTCCCTTAATCGATCGACAAACAAAACGAATAATTGGTCAACTCCATGGCGGGAGCTCAAATTGTTCTGGAGCAGACGTTTACTGGAATGGCCCAGATTACTTTGGAAGGCTTGCTATTTCTTGGCAAAATCCTACTACTGGGTACGATCAATTAAAAAACCTCCTCGCAGGTTCCGGTTCAAGTATAACTTCACTTAATGGCGATTATAATTCTGCACCTGGCAGTCAACCCTATGTGATTATTCGTGATATAACACTTTCACAAAATTCATTTGAATTACCTAAAAATAAATTGATTCCGCAGATTGAGGTGTATGGCAATGTGGGAACCCTATATTACTCTTGGACGCCTACACAGGATTTTAGTTATCCGAACTTACGGGACGGAGTAATCACTTTTGGTAATAATTTACCCACTGTTTTTCCAATTACTAAAACATATACGCTCAACGTTATCCCCCAATTTGGAATTGGTGCCTCAAAATCAGTTTCAGTTACATTGTACGATTGTCAAGCTCGTTCATTTAGTAAATACTCTCATTTAAATACGAGTCTGCAATTAGGACGACTCGGCAGTGTGAATGAAACATATTCGTGGACCCCAACTTCAAACTTAAGCAACCCATCCATATCTAATCCTGTATTTCAGGCTACCACACAAGGAACCTATAATTATACACTCACTGCTACTTCAGCCGGTTGTACCCGGCAAGAAAAATATAGTATTTATGCTGAGGATGGCCCAATACCCTCAAGCTTAGTAACAAGCGTTTTGAGCCAGAATACTATTAAATCAACAACAGATTTTCACAACCTGCAGCATTTGTTAAAAACCCCGGATGGATACCTTGCCGTGAGAGTTAAAAGCCTCTCTAGTACTGAAGCAGAAACAGAGCTATTCAAAACTAATAGCACATTTGTTGAAACCTCAAAAAAAAGATTGGACCGATCAATGATCAACACTGAAGTAAATTTCATCGTTTCAACGACTGACGGAGGTTTTGTCATTACTTCGAAATTTTATCATAGTAATTCTTCTGTTGCTAAAGTGATTAAGTTCGATTCCGATTTAAACATCCTCTGGAAATTTGAGAAACCGGAAACGGATAACTATTATTATGACTTTGAGAATTTGATCTCAACGAGCGATGGAGGAGTTTTGGTAGACTTTCATTATGATGGTAAAGGTTCGGTTCCAGGTATCGGGAACGAACTGTGGAAGTTCTCAGCATCAGGTCTGTTGGAAAAAATGGTGTCTAACGTGCCCAGCTATACAGCTAGTCACTTTACAAAACTATGTCAGCTAAGCGATGGTGGATATTTAGTTAGTGGCGATTCTTATGAGTTAAAAAAATACTCCTCTGATCTACAACTTCAATGGGTCAAATCACTAAGGGACGGAGTGAACGACAATGTCATAGAGACGATTACACCTCTTCCTGACAATACGGCAATTATTGGTTTGACAATTTATCCTCCAACTTTGTACTATGATCCAATTCTTAATACATATTATCTTAGAAATACCAGTAACTTTAGACTACTTAGAATGGATCCTTCCGGAAATAGCCTCTGGGACAAACAATACTGGGGTGACTTAGCCGAAAATTTGAATAGTGTCATAAGGCTAAGCAATGGCCATTTTCTGGCTGGAGGATCTTCCAATTCAAACTCAAGCGGGTTCAAATCAGAAAATTCAAGAGGAAAAGATGATTATTGGATCATTAAATTAGATGAACATGGAAATTATTTAGGAGACAACACGTATGGAAGTTCAGAAGATGATTGGCTTTACAAGATTTTTGAAGTGGGGGCCAACAGATATGTCCTTGCTGGATACTCAAATTCTCCGATAAGTGGTGATAAAACTGTTAATTCGAGTGGTAGCCATTGGGTTATTGAAATAGAAGAAGGCATCTGTACAACTCCCGATGCAGCTATAACAACGTCTGGATCAACAGCAATTTGTAATAACCAAACGGTAACGCTTACGGCTAATGGCGGCTCTAATCTTCGATATAAATGGTATAGAGACGATCTATTAGTTGCTCAAACTCAATCAATCACAGTAAATACAAGTGCGCCTGGGCTTTATAAAGTCATAATTTTTAAACCTAATTCCTGCGAAAAATCTAAATCAATACGCGTGACTTCTCTACAGGTTACAATCAGTTCCTCAGGTCAATTCTGCGAAGGTGGCACTGTAAGCTTAACTCAAAATACAC
>JBPXJS010000020.1:0-1459 GCA_051715425.1 Bacteroidota bacterium
GAACCATCAGGCTCTCTTGACTATGTTGTATCGCTCGACGCACTGCCGCTGTTGTTTTGGCGCTTCCATGCAATATCTGTCCCATAACTCCTCCTTCGGTAATTGGTTATAATATACACCAGCACACCGTGGGACTAAACAACTAACTCATCTTTGATTTTTTGACCCAGCGTATATTTGTATTCGCGTGGGAAATCTTTTGTGGCAATCATGGTGCGCAAAAGAACATCGTAAGTCTGTTTATAAATCGGCAGGTGCTGGTATTGTGCCATGATGCTTATCCACACCTCAAGCAAGATGAGTACGTGAGACTACCAGTCCTAATAACTTTACAAAGTGGATATGGGGTTGGATGCCAGAATATTTTTACCGATTTACAGAATGTAAATCGGGGGGGGGGGGGGAGGGGATTTTTTTGAGATAATCTTTTAAGCTCATTTTGCCACCGCAGAATCTAAAATTTATGCTGACCGCACTGAAGCGCGGTCAGAAAATAATTGAATGATTAAATGTCTAAGTTCTGAGCAGGGCCGCTGCGGACAACAGGCACCGGATAGAAATAGTTCCGACTGTAGCTGTTCCAGTTCGAGATGCCACCGCAGCGCACGCGCCCACCATTGAAGAAGTAGTCGGACGAAGCGAGCCAAAAACACTCAGGGGCTTGTGTAGTGACTTTCGCCCAGTTATCAGCAAGCGTTTTGCCTTCACCCTCTGTAATGCGCCGCCAATCCTTATGACCGTGCAAAGCATCTCGGTTGACGGATTTGACAACATCATTCTGATTATCAAATGTTGATCTACCACCAAATATCTTCGCAGGAACGAAAAGTGCCTGATTTTTATCAAGATCAACAGACAGCACAACTGTGCCATCGCGCAAACGCAGCCCTACTTCAAGAACACGTTCTGCAAGGTCTTTCGCTGGTTGGTCATTCGCCACATTCGTGGGAAGAATAAGACCCGTTTCATTCACGGCATAGGCTTGTCCATTTATGGTCAGGGACGCACCTGTAGCAGAAAACGCAACGCATAGATTTCCTTGTGTTACAACAGCTGGTGTTCCTTCAGGAAGTTTAACTTCCAAAGCTTTTTGTGATGATTCTATGGTCATGCCTATTCCCTCGCTCCAAATGGCTATTAGCGCCTTAAAAATGCTATAAATTGTGATTACAGAGGAAAATACATTATTATCCATAATTTGTCAAATATTAATGGGGTTAGAAAACTTTGGCCTTAATTTCTGGCCAGAAATTACAAAAAAGGGAGCCACCCACCGAAGAGGGTGGCTCTGGATTATTAGTTATTCATCTTCGTCAGCATTGTACCCCGTCAGGGGAAGTTGGACAAATAGAGGGGTATTGTTAAGGTAGTGTTTTTGGCTCATCGTAGTCTACCAAAAGGAACGAAGATGAGACAAAAACATAACACTCCCGAGGGAGAAAAGCGCGATCTGAAGGCT
>JBPXJS010000021.1:0-2667 GCA_051715425.1 Bacteroidota bacterium
AAACAATAAATCGTTCGCTTTGTACCAGCCTTGACTCGGCTGATTCAGACACCTACTTTTGCTTGGAAGTTGAACAGGAAAACCGGCAACCACTACACATTGTAAAAACCGATTCTGTCCAACTTATAGGGGGTTAGTACACTCACGATAATCTGGATGAACAAAACTCCTCATTAGGCTGAGCATCCATTTGGGTGGTGATATATTTTCACTTTTCATAAAAGCTATTTACTGTAGAAAGTATGAATGAGTCATGGAATATCTCTATTAGTCAAAATAAAATACTTTCCAATTGTGATTAGGCAGTTCAACAACCTTATGGTGGCCATGAAGAATGCTGTCATACGGTATTCTCAACAAGTCCTGATTGTGAACGGTCATTTCCTGTTCGCCCAGTTTGTTATACATCACGATCTCTTCTGTACCCAGCATATTTGAAACCTGCTCAAAATAAATATTGTAAGCATCCCCTTTCAGTTCATAGTGAAAACGTGGGATGCCTGAAACCGATGTATGATAATCTTCAATGGTTGATTGAAGAGAGGTAGGATAATGACCGTTAATTTTTTTGTATGCTTCGATGTCTTGGATTAACAGTTCACTTTGCTTTATGACAATATCCGTACTCTTGTCTTTTACTTTTTCAAAGTATATCAAGCGAATAAACACGACTATTAATGGAATAATGATGAAGTAATAAGGTAAAAAATTATTGGGAACGGACAGCAGGTTAATTTTTTTTCGAGATATAAACATAAAAAAGCCTGTCCCTAAAATGGTTATTGCCAAAAACCTGCTCTGTGATGCAAAGGCTCCAAGTGCAGCAGCCATAACAATTATCACTGTTATTATGAGGGCAATTTTTCTGAGATAATTGGGGTATTTAATTGCACCATTATTCTTTCTATTAAAAAAGTCCATGATGATCCAAATCAGCCCTACCGGAACAAGCAATAATGAAGTAAAGGCTGAAAACTGGAGAAGGTAGGACAATCCAACTGCAAAATGGTCGTAGTCGCCTGGCGTGTAAGGAAGAAAAATCCCGATCAGAACAATGCAGCTTATCAGGACGACAATAAAAATATGTTTAGTGAGTTCTTTCATACGATTTGAATGAAGTGTGTAGTCATGATAATTAATTGAAAGACAGTTTCGGAATGGCGTTCCATAGGCTCATACGCTGTTCCTTTGTTTCCCTCAAAACTCTACTACCAAGTGAAGTAAGTTTAAAATACCTTTTTCGCTTGCCGCCACGAACACTGGTAGCTTCGCCAAATTTAGATTTCAACATTCCTTTTTCTTCCAATCTGCGCAATACGGTTTGTATAGCACCAATACTGACCTTTCTGCCGAGTCGCTCATCCATTTCGTTAATAATGGAAATGGTATATGCGTTGTCATGGAGTATGGCAACAGTTAGCATTGCCACCTCTTCAAATTCACCCAAACTAATTTCGGTCATACAGTTTCTGGTATTATTGATACAAATGTAGTTAAAATAGCCATTAATACTACATTTGTAGTTAAAATATAGTTGACAAGGTGCAAATTGGGTTGCGTCATGGGATTTGGCTCTTGCCATAGCTTTGGTGTCGCGGTGGGTTTGCGCGGCTATGGCATGTGCCAAATGCGTGGGGCAAGTCGAAGCACAATCTTTTTAGAAATGCGAAGGGTCGGCTGTATTATTTTTTAGTCTGTCCCACGTTTTAATTTTTTCAAGTCCAAGTTGTCTGCGAAGCCGTTCACTTGTCCCCGTGGGAAATCTTTATTAAAAATTGTCGTCCGTTTTTTTGAAACACAAATTTGTCCGGGCCCTATTGCTACCAACGTTAGTGCATAAGCAGTGGCGGGTTTAGGAGGGCTTAGCAATGGAGCATAGCGGAATGCTAAGACCGACCTGCCGCGAAACTGTCCCACGACACCGGACGTTGTTTGAAAACTAAAACTACAAAATTACACTGAACCCCGCCATTGATTATGCACAGTGTTGCCGGCTGGTGCCTATAATTTTAAGTCTCTCGCACTATGATAAACAGTCAAAATGTTTATTTGGTCTGCCGAAACGATTTCGTAAATGATTCTGTAATTTCCTTCAATCAGTTCTCTTAGGTTTTCTTCATTCTTCTCAGGAACGATTCGTCCTGCTTTTGGGTAGGTCTTTAATATATCAGGTCTCTCAAATAGCTTTTTGACAGTCAACTTAGCGTATTTTTCTGAATTCTCCGCGATATAGTCGCCAATGTCACCAAGGTCAATAATTGCTTGGTCAGTCCAAATCAATTTAACCATTTACTCAACTTTGCTTTGGCTTGTTCCTCTGTATTTACTTTTCCGTCCCTCACCTCTTGACGTCCTTTTTCAATTTTTTCAATGATTATTAGTCTTTCAATAATCTCGTCAATTGAAAATTCGTCTGGTAATTTATTTATTGATTCTATTACTGTCGTCTTTCTCATATTGTCTGAATTTTTATCATCAATTTAGTCAAAATTACTGTCTCATGGAACCCTGTCCGGCACTTGCCGGCAACGTTGGAGTTTATGACGGCTGCGATTTTCGAAGCGCGTCTTTGTCCCACGTGGGTGAACGAAATTAAGAAAACAAAACTTTATACCTACACGTCACCCGCAGCTGGCATAAACTTTTTGTTGTAGGCTGCCGCTCAGT
>JBPXJS010000022.1:0-1096 GCA_051715425.1 Bacteroidota bacterium
TAAGTAGTTCATTGAAATTAGTTTGCATTATTTTGTTATTTTCGCCCTATGGGACGAGTTAACAGACCACTTTTAAGCGAAGATCAACGCAAAGAGTTAGAAAATAGCTTTAAAACGAGTGATAACCATTCATTTCGAATGCGTTGCCATACCATTTTATTGAAAGCTGACGGTCGCAAATCAAAAGATGTTGGCCAAATAGTAGGTATGTGCCATGTAAGCGTTAATAGTTGGCTGGAACGATATAAAACTGAGGGTATCAACGGTTTAGTAACAAAACCGGGTCGGGGTCGTAAACCTTCGATCAACAAATTAGAAGACCAACCCGCCATTTTAGAAGCGGTAAAGGCTAATAGACAACGTATTTCTATGGCTAAAGCGGAATGGGAATCACAGCGGATTGAAGGCAGTAAGCCCGTTGGGAATGATGCTTTTCGCAATTTTTTAAAAGTATTGGCGGTAGATATAAACGTATCAGAAAGCGAGTAAAAGGTAAGCCTAATGCAGTTCTTTATGACTACAAAGTAGAAGTACTTGCCGAGTTGGAAAGTCTTAGCGAACAGGGATTGATAACTCTTTATTATGCCGATGAAACTCATGTATGCAGTGAAGGGTATGTACCATACGGATGGCAATTTCCTGATGAAAAAGTCTTTATCAATGTAGAAAAGGGATTCAAACTTAATGTGTGGGGTATGATAACACGAGAAAATCAACTCAAATTTAGGGCAACTACACATAATATCAATGCTCAATTTGTCTTGCAGGAATTAGAAAAACTTTCTTTTGACATTAACCAACCCACTTATATTGTGTTAGACAATGCCCGTATTCATCATGCGAAAATTATTCAGGAACGAGTCCCTTTTTGGCAAAATCGGGGATTGTATATCCTTTATTTACCGCCTTATTCACCTCACCTCAATATCGCTGAAACGCTTTGGAGGCATTTAAAAACCGGATGGCTAAATCCAATTGATTATTTTAACGAAGAAACATTAGCCTATGCAGTTAATAGATGTTTGGCCAATGTCGGAAATCACCTCAAAATTAATTTTAGCCCATTTAATGCAAACTAATTTGTCAATACTACTTA